>JANQEU010000057.1 GCA_028278225.1 Cyclobacteriaceae bacterium | reverse complement strand
AAAAAAACAGTCATATCGAATAAAATGAGATATCTTTTCACTTTCATAAGTTTGAAATCATTATTTCAAGCATATTATGATCTGCAAAGATTTCTCCTTTGTCGAAAAGACTGTTTTTTTGAGGTTTGGGACATAAACCTTGTATTCCTTAACCCGAACTCACGTTAAATTAAGGAGAGGAGTATTTTGTCCGGCTTCACTCTTGCGTAATACCTCGCCCGGAAGCAGGCAAGGCCTGATGGAGCGTAGCGGAGTTCAGGAATCTTGTTCTATCTCATTGATTCGCACAAAAAACTTCGCAGTGACGCTCTTGTGGATTCTATTGATCGTTCTTTATCCTGAGTCAGGATATTTGGATGTTGCATCCATCAGTGGATGAGGGAATATTCCAATTGCCTATTGCTGCAAGTCCGCATTATCCACACAATTTATCCTTGACATGCCGGCATTTTTCATCACCTGCACCATAATTTATATCCATTGGTCATAGTTACAATCGCCGCATCAAACTTGATATGATTTGCTTCATTCCTGATTAGTCCCGCGTCATCACCTGCAGGAACTTTACAGCATTGAAAAATGACAAAACTTAAAACAATAATGTGATGAAAACGCGGATCTATTTTTTGGACAATCTGAGAACATTTATGATTTTTCTCGTCATTCTGTATCATGCCGGATTCGTTTATCAATCGGCATTGGCGGGTGGTTGGATAGTCGTTGACCCCGTCAAAAACGAATCACTAGGTCTGGTTGGCATGTACCTTGATCTATTCGTGATGTTTACGCTTTTCTTTATTTCGGGGTACTTCCTCCCACATTCATTAAAGCGTCAGAAAGCATGGGATTATATCAGAGCCAAATTCAACAGAATTATGCTCCCATGGATGCTGGCAGTACTCACATTGATACCTGCGTATAAGGCAATATTTCTGTATTCCAGGGGTTTGCCACAGGAGGAATGGTTTTCCTACTTTCACTGGTTTGAACGGACAGGGACCGATCTGAGTAGCTTTTCCAATAACCCGGTTCAGAACTGGTTGTGGTTTTTACCGGTATTATTCCTGTTTCAACTTGCCTATCTGGCCCTGTCAAGATTGAACTTGTTATCATTTAAGACCCCACTCAAAGGTGCAGTGGTCCTCATCATTGTCATCGGACTGCTCTACAGTATGGTGATTTCAGCCACAGATCTCACAGGCTGGTTTCATTCTGCACTTCTTCATTTCCAAAAAGAAAGACTGCTGATCTATTTTATGGTCTTCCTGCTGGGTACTTTATGCTATGAGCTTGATGTTTTTGCGACTCCAAAAAACAGGAAGTATTACATAGCATCGAATGTGATATTGACGCTCTCACTGGGAGTTTACACGGTTGTCGCTCTGAACTTCTTTTTTAACATGGTCAATCCGGAAAGAAATTTCTTCTTCGTTTCGGGTCCAATTGACAGGATGATCTATTACATGTCCGTTCTCCTGTCCATGCTGGCTTTCCTATACATTCTAATACATGTTTTCCGGTTCAACCTCAATAAAAGCAACTGGGTGTCGCGTCAGCTGAGCAATAACTCATACAACGTTTACATCATTCATATGGTAGTGCTGGGCGGAGTTGCCCTGGCATTGGTCGACCTGAGTATGCCGGTCTTTATTAAATATTTGTTATTAACCTTACTAACATTTGCAGTCAGCAATGCCCTTGTAGGTGCTTACAGGCAGTTTTTCGCAAGGAACATCATCCTGAAAGTCACAACCGCAACTACTTTAATTGTCGTACTTTTTACAGCGATCAGTCTTGGTGGTGAAGGATCCACTCTTGAAACGAGACCGAATATCGGGCTTCATGAGGCGACGATCAGGGGAGATATAGAAGCTATCTGGCTCAATATTGAAGCCGGTTCAGACCCGGATGAAAGGGAGCCGTCCGGTGGATCCAGTCCGCTCATTACCGCCGCACTGTTCGGCAAGACCGAGGCAGCCCTGGTATTGATCGAGGCGGGAGCTGATGTCAACTTCAAAAATAATGAAGGATCAACCCCACTTCATACTGCAGCATTTTTTTGCCGGACCGAGATTGTTGAAGTGTTGCTGATAAAAGGCGCGGATAAAAGCATAAAAAACAACAGCGGGTCAACCGCCCTGGGATCAGTCACCGCTCCCTTTGAAATGGTGAAAGGTTACTATGATTACTTCGGATCAGTATATGGATCCATGGGTTTAACCCTGGACTATGAGCAGATTGAAACTACCCGACCGTTAATTGCAGAGATGCTACAATGAGTCACAAACTATACCCAAATAAATTTTGAACATTTAGATCAATAATCATGAAAACTTTATCAATCATACTTTTTCTCACTTTCGTTTCCTGCTCGGTAATGGCGCAGGTAGAAACCCTGTATGATGGGCAGATTGAAAGTGGTGGATACGGTGGTCCGATATTGAAGACAGGATCGATAAATGGCGAAACCGGTATTTTTTTCGGCGGACAAGGCGGATGGATCATCAACCATCGTATGGTGGTTGGCGGCAAATTTTACATGTTGGCCAATCCCACGGATGTAGAAGGTTTAAACAATATCGTGGTTGGTTTCCTTGGAGGAGGAGCTCTTTTTGAATACATGATTGCCTCCAATAAACTCATCCATTTCAGCATTGAAAATATGGTCGGCGCAGGTGGTGTGTATAATGACGTGGGAAATTACACAGCCGGACACGACCCACTTGAGTATACAGGTGATGCCTGCTTCATTATGGAGCCTGGTATCAATGTAAATCTCAATGTCACCAAAATGTTCAGAATTGGCGCTGGTGTAACCTATCGATATGTAAACGGAATCGATTATGACCCCGGATCTCGATATGTTTTAAGAGATGATCACGGGATCATCACTGACACAAGCCTTCGTGGTGTATCAGCACAAATCATTTTTAAAATTGGAACTTTTTAGTCATGAAAAGAACGACACACATTTTCTCCATACTGATATCGCTTTTCCTTAGCTGCACATCCAGCGGACAATACGCTTATCAACCTCCTGAATATATCAATGACGGTCTTGAGGTAGGAACACCGGATGAAGTTGATATCGATTTCTCGATCTTAAGCAAAGGAATTGACCGGACAAAAAACGGAAAGTTTGGTGAGATCCATTCCCTGCTCATTTACAAAGACAATAAACTTGTGTTGGAGGAATATTTTCCCGGACATCAATACAAATGGGACGGCCCCAGGCATTATGGTGAATTGACGAATTGGAGTATGGAAAAGCAGCATGCTGTCCACTCTGTCACGAAAAGCATTACTTCGGCCTGCATTGGAATTGCCATAGATAAGGGATTTATTGCAAGTTCGGATCAATCGATTTTCGATTTTCTGCCTGACCACCAACATTTTAAATCTGATGGCCGGGAGAAAATGACCATTGGACATCTGCTCACCATGACATCGGGACTTTCGTGGTACGAGTGGGGGGCACCGTACAGCAGTCCTGAAAATCCGGTGATCGGAATTTGGTTTACTGACAAAGACCCTGTCAGCTTTATCCTGGATGCTCCGGTTATCCATGAACCTGGAACGCATTTTGCCTACTATGGCGGTTCGCAAGTATTATTAGGGGAGGTCCTCAGGCATGCTACAGGTATGGATATTGACAGGTTTTCAAAAGAGTATCTGTTCAAACCCATGGAAATAGATACGGCGGATTGGGCGGTCCGTCATGACAATGGTGTCATTGAAGCAGCCGGAGGCCTGAAGCTCACACCACGATCAATGGTGAAAATTGGTGCAATGTTTCTGAACGATGGCAAGTGGAAGGAAAAAAGGATCATTTCGAAGGATTGGGTCAGAAAGAGTGCAGTCAATTACAACAACCAGAGCATCAATGTACCGGGTACCGATGGAAAGAACCTGGGATATGGCTATTCGTGGTGGATCCCACAATTCACAGCGGAGGGTAAGGAGATCAGCGCTTTGGAAGCAGGAGGCTGGGGAGGTCAGAAAATTGTTGTGATCCCGGATTTGAACACAGTCGTGGTGTTTACCGGGGGTAATTACACTTCCAGAGTACGGCAATTCAGGGTCCTTAGAAAATATATTGTGCCGGCATTGAGCAGGTAGATAACAACCTCAAAAAAACAGTCATATCGAATGAAATGAGATATCTTTTCACTTTTATAAGTTTGAAATCATTATTTCAAGCATATTATGATCTGGAAAGATTTCTCTGTTGAGCACTTCCTTCGTCGAAAAGACTGTTTTTTTGAGGTTTGGGACCAAACCTTGTATTCCTTAACCCGAACTCACGTTATATTACCTCAATGAGCGAAACAAACGAACCCATAATCGTCGAACAGGCCTTCAACACTTCCGCAAATGTCGTCTGGGATGCCATTACCAAAGTGGAACAAATGAAGCAATGGTTCTTTGATAACATCCCGTCTTTTGATCCGGTGGTCGGATTTGAAACAAAATTTGATGTACAGTCAGGGGATCGCAATTTTCAACACATATGGAAACTAACAGAAGTAGTGCCATTAAAAAAGATCACATACCACTGGAGTTATAAGGAATATCCCGGTGATGGCTTTGTTACGTTTGAATTAAATGAAAAGGACGGGCAAACGGTCCTGCGACTTATCAATGAAGGATTAGAGACTTTTCCCAGGGATATTCCGGAGTTTACGAGAGAAAGTTGCATTGCTGGTTGGGAATACTTTATAAAGAAAAACCTGAAGGAATTCCTGCAACAATCCTAACCCCACCTCTCCGGTTGACGAAAAGCGCTATGTATTTTATCAATTCCGATTCTTGCCCATGAAGACACTCACCTTGGGATTGATAGGATTTCCTGTCGTCCTCCGGAATGAAACAATCTGACCGGTATGGTAGATCGCATCGGCAATCGGACCGTTGATCATGTTCCAGAATGGAAATTCCGACTGGCTGTCACCCCGCTGGAAAATTACCTTGTAGTTCTCCATATCTCCCTCCTTTCCTGATTTCAGCAGTTCACTGGCTTTTTTGAAATTCTCCAGGGTAGCTCTTCTTGTTTCTTCGAAAGTCATCTCCGATCTTTCCCTGGGACCATTTGGAATATTCTGAGGGGCATTTACGATGGTCAGTGAAAGCCCGTAAATATGATTGATCGTTTCCCGGGCGCTCTGAGCTTCCTTCGAGGGTCGATAATCCAGGTCGTTCTCATTCAACCCATTTGTAGCCCAATAGTATCTGTATCCCAGTCCATCCACCATTCTGCCTGCTACAGTTCCGGCTGAAAACGATTCCGGGTATGGTGGAATTTCGTAATACGGTAAGCTTTGTGCTGTTAGTTCATTCACAATGAAGAGGACAACAAATGGCAAATAATAACGGTAATTCATAATATTGGATTTGAGAGTCGAAGATAACAATCACTCCACCAAAACAATTATACAAATTATGGTTTCGGTCGGTATCCTTTATATTAGTCATCGCACCAATATACGACACCCGTGAAACCACTCCTTTTACTTTCAGTTTTCATAATTGTTTCCTGTTCAAAAGCACCTAAATACGACCTGATCATCAGGAATGGAGTGCTTTATGACGGCAGTGGCAGTCCTGCTGTCAAAGGAGACATCGGCGTCAAGGGAGATACTATCGCGGCAATCGGCAACCTCTCGGAATACAAAGGAGGACAGGAAGTGGATGTAAACGGGCTTGCCGTATCTCCGGGCTTTATCAATATGCTGAGCTGGGCCAACGTGAGTCTCATTGAAGACGGTCGCTCTCAAAGTGATATACGCCAGGGAGTAACACTGGAGGTCATGGGAGAAGGTAGCAGTATGGGACCATGGAATGATGAAATCAAAGCGGAAGTCCTGGAAAACCAGCAGGATATCAAATACGAAATAAGATGGAATACCCTGGGAGAATACCTGCAATACATGGAAAAAAAAGGTGTTTCAACAAATATCGCCTCTTTCGTAGGAAATGGCACTTTACGCAGGTACGTGATCGGATATGAGAATAGAAAGGCCACGGATGAAGAATTGGATCAGATGAGGGCGCTGACAGAACAGGCCATGCAGGAAGGTGCAGTGGGCATATCGTCATCACTCCTGTATGCGCCAAGCGGCTATGCCGATACCGAAGAACTCACGGAACTTGCCAAAGTTGCTGCCAAATATAATGGTATGTATGTCTCCCATATCCGGAGTGAAGGGGATGATCTGCTGGGAGCAATTGATGAAATTATTTCCATTTCCAAAAACGCAGGACTTTCAGCTGAGATATATCATCTGAAAGCATCCGGAGAAAAGAACTGGGCAAAACTGGATGAAGCCATTGCGATGATCGAAGATGCCAGAGCTGAAGGCGTCCCGATCACTGCAGATATTTACACCTACCCGGCAAGTTCGACAGGATTACATGTCCAGTTACCGGACTGGGTAAGGGAAGGGGGTGTGGATGCCACTATCGAACGTCTTTCTGATCCGTCGCTACGGTCAAAGATCCTGGATGACGTCAGCTTCGAACATAGCCCGGACAGGATATTGCTTGTGGGGTTTAAGAATCCGGACCTGAGGATACACGCAGGAAAGCGATTGGATGAAGTAGCAGAGGAATTGGGCAAATCTCCTGCGGAAACAATGATCGACCTCATTGTAGAAGATGATAGCCGCATACAGGTCGTTTATTTTTCAATGTCCGAGGAGAACATTAAGAAGAAAATTGCCCTGCCGTGGGTCAGCTTTTGTTCAGACGCAGGATCATACGCCAACGAGGGGATTTTCCTTGAGCAGAGTACCCACCCAAGAGCCTATGGTTCATTTATCCGGGTTTTGGGTAAATACTGCAGGGATGAGAAGCTGTATCCGCTGGAGGACGGTATCAGAAGGCTGACTTCCTTTCCTGCCCAAAACCTTAAACTTAAAAAGCGAGGCCTGCTGAAACCCGGATATTACGCTGATATTGTAGTTTTTGATCCCGATAAAGTCAGTGACAAGGCTACCTTCACAGAGCCTCACCAGTATGCGGTTGGAGTTAATCACGTTTGGGTGAATGGGACGCAGGTACTAAAAGACGGTGAACATACCGGGGCCACACCGGGAAGATTTATAAAGGGACCCGGATATAAATAATGTATCGAAAAGGGGGAAACTTATTGGGAAACAGTAACTGTAATTGTAGCGCTCAACTGCTCTCCGTAGGATCTGTGTAATCCATCGGCAAACTGCAGGGTAAGGGTGTGCTCCCCGGGTGAAAGCTCCACTTCTGTTTCAGTTCGGCCATCCCCGTAATGGATGTTATTCTCGTCTGCCGGTACTACCTCGTACATGGGTATAAATGACCCGTCAATCACCAGGTGATGGTGCCCCTTGTTCTCATTGTATTCCCCCGCGGGCTCAAGTTCCATTCCGGAGACGCCCATCACCATTGTAAACGGACTGGTAACCTCCGCACCATCTTCAATATTGACGAAGCTCACACTCATATCCTCAGTGATATTATATGTTGGCAAAGTGGGTACGACAGATGTGGTATCTGATTCTGATGATGTTGCTTCTTCGCCTTGTTCGGAACTTTTCGGTGTACATGCAACAAGCAAGAAAGCAATAGCAAATAGATTGGTAGTTTTCAAGAGCAGGTTAGTCATAGATTGCTGTAGTTTAAATCGTTGACCAAGTTAGCAAAAGGGAAACAAATGGTATTACCAAAACTTTGAAATAGACGACAATCGGGATAAATGAGTTTTTGTTTAAAGGGCAAACCAATAACTGAGCTTCGCCACCAACGCCCGGTTCTTGACGGTGAATGCGTCCGTATAATTGTCTGAATAAACAATAAAAAAGTCAGATACAGGCTTGAATCGCCATTGAAAACGTACGTTTACATTCAAATTGTCGGTCTGGTTATTGAATTGCACAAAGGTTGACAGGAATACCTTATCCGTGAATGTCAAATTGAATTTTGGACCGACTAACCAGAGCCTGGCGTCCCTGTAAGGATCTGGCAGGTTAATATTATTGTAGGTTGTAAGGATGGTAACACTGCCATAAGGCTGAAACCGATAAGTAAGTTCGGTGGTTGCCCCATGGATCTTCCCGTTGTAGTAAGTTCCGGCAAATCCGGATATATTACAGGTTAATAATTTTCGTTTGTCGGATTCAAATCCTCCACCTATTGTGGTCCATCGATGAGTGGTCCCCTGTCTTAATGAGTCTCCCCCGGTGTTTGTAGGATCAAAATCACGATCCAGCAAAACTGACCTGTAATCTCCGGATACAAAGTATTTGGTGGTATTGAGAAGCCAGAGTGCATATTCGCCGGAGATCCGTTTGTCCGTTAACTCGTTTTCTTCATTATAGATAAAATTGGTTTCAACACCCGGACCATGCCAGTTAACAACTTCTGAATTCTGATAAAAACGGAAACCAAGTGAAGGGTACATCCTGAAATAACCGGTCCTGGGAACGAAACCTACCTCTGCATTGTAATGTTCACCAATATATTCATGATTCCACTGAGCATTAACCACCTGCGTTTGACAGGCCAGATTTACACCATGGGCCGATGAATTGGAAGCAACATCGGGAGTGAATGAATGATGATAAAAAATCTTACCAAGCCAGATATTGTCGGAACTGGCAAGGTTATAATCAAGCCCGACTATTCTATTGTAGCTAGTGGCTCCTGCAGCCTTATCCTCTTCGGTAAGATCCATGCCTTCTTTGTTTATGAAAATGGCTGACAGATTGGACCTGCTGAAGATTTGTCGTTGCAAGGTAGCAACCGTAAAGTTTGAAGATGGCGAATTGATGCTGTCCACCCTGCCCGTTTGCATATTCAGGAAACCCGTTCTCCAATTCCTATTAAGTTTTCCGCTCAATTTCATGCCCGCCAGAATCGGATTCGTTAGTCCGATCCGTCTTGAAAAAAAGGGTCTGCTGACATCAGTCCCGTAACCACTGAACAAATCGTTGTTTTCCAGGAAGAATTGCCTTCTTTCCGGAAAGAAGATCTCGAAACGACTTAGGTTAAGTACCTGCTGATCAACTTCAACCTGGGAGAAATCCGGGTTTAGCGTCAGGTCGAGATTCAAGGTGGGAGTTATGGATATTTTTGCGTCAAGACCGATGTCGCCATCAATCTTGTCGTTAACACCTCCTTCGTAATCATTGTAGATTGAGCCTAACCCGTATGGTACCAGCACAACCTTCGTCCCCTGCGCCGGAGGAGGTTTATCCCAGATCAGGCTTCCTGTAAAAGCTAAACTTGCGGTTGGAAATTGCCTTGGAACCGGCGCCCAACTGGATTTCTCATTGTGGTTGACATCCAGCCTTCCAAAATTTATTCCCCACTTGTCAACTCCCGGTTTGTAACGAAGTATCCTGAATGGCACAGCCATTTCAGTAACCCATCGATCATCGTAATTGACTGTTTTGGAGTGCCAGGAGTTGTCCCAGTTCAGGTTAACTGCCGCCCCATTCTCCATCAATCCGTCCCATTGAGCCCCTGCTACATTGGCTCCAAAAGAAAAGCCGTTGGTCTGGTCATTGTAGGTATCAATAAATATGAGGTAGTTGTCGTTTTTTCCAAAGGACCAATCTCTGCGAAGTGATTCTACGACATAATCAGTCGGATGTCTTTTATAACATATTATCAAGAAGTACAGTGTCTTGTCGTCATAAGTCATTCGAACCTCTGATTTCGTAGTGGCTAGTCCGGAATCAATAGGCAGAACCCGATGAAAAGGACTTGTTCGATCTGCCAACTGCCAATCCACATCCTGCTCATTGCCATCAATTATGATTTCCCGGGATGCTTTTTTTATTCTTAATTGGTAGTTGTCATAATTCGCGGAGAAATCCTGCCCCAAGCTGATTGCCGGGAGAATTATTTGTGATAAGACTAACGTTAAAGCTTTCCGAACTTCAATTCTGATCATAAATACAATCGTACGCCAAATCCTGGGGAGTTAAAGAATACCAAATTTAAACCCGGACTTGACCTGTTTACAATTTAGAAAGTTTTAAAACCTGAAGTTGATAAAAATCAGAACCTAAGATCGTTTTTCAAAACCTTTATAAATTATCTTGCGTTGAAATAGACAAAGGTGAAACAAATATCATGAAAGGAACAAATATTGGTGAATTCGAAGAACTGGTATTGTTGGCGGTAGGCCTGCTATATGATGATGCCTATGGCCTTGCTATCGTAGCGGAGCTGAAAAAGCAAACCGGTAGAAATGTATCATTAAGCGCCGTACATAAGGTGCTTATACGCCTGGAGAAAAAGGGATATTTGTCTTCATATGCAGGAGGAGCCACCAGGGAAAGAGGTGGAAGAAACAAAAAGCTGTATATCATGACCTCAACCGGAAAAGAGGTTGTCAATCAGGTCAAGGATCTGAGAAATCACATGTGGGATTCCATACCTAAAATAGTCTGGGACAGTAAATAGTGATGACCTCTCCCAATCCTCCCAGATGGATTACACGATTCTTCCGCTGGTTTTGTAACCCGGAGATCTCAGATGCTATTGAAGGTGATCTGTATGAGCAGTTTAGATACAACGTCAAATACAAAGGGCTCCGGCAGGCTCAATTCCTCTACTTCTGGAATGTCCTGTTATTCTTCCAGCCCTTTGCCATCCGTCGAAACTCAGAAAAAAGTTCAAAACTCATAATAATCGATATGTACCGTAATTATTTCAAAATCGCAATCAGGAACCTGATCCGGCACAAAGGGATCTCGTTTGTCAAGATCTTCGGGTTAGCCGTGGGCATGGGTTGTACCCTGCTTATTTTGCTGTTCGTCGAGAATCAATTAAGCTATGACAAGGACCATCAGCATCGTGATAGAATAGTCCGTCTGGAAAGTGAATCCTGGGTGATAATGCCCCCTTACCTCGGCGAGACGGTAAAAGTTTTTCCGGAAGTTGAAAATGTCGTTAGGTTCTATTTCTGGTATGAGCCAACATTGAGATATGAGGAAAATGTTTTCACCATTGAGAATTTCGGGGTAGTTGACAGCACCATATTTAAAGTGTTTGATTTTGATTTTCTGGCGGGCAGTGCAGAAACCGCTTTTTATGCGCCTAACTCCATCGTTCTGACAAAAAGCATAGCTTATCGATTGTTTGGTAGTGAAAACCCCATAGGAAAAACCGTATTGATGGGTGGGCAGGACCGTTTTACGGTGACGGCGGTTATCGATGATGTAAGGAAATTTCATATGGATATTAATGGCCTAGTATCCACGGAGGACATTGCACGGGTAATGGGAAGCAGAGATATTCTGACCTCCAGGAACTTCAACTGGTCAATTTATCTATTGCTACAACCGTTAGTTGATAAGGAAGGCCTTATCGCGAAAATAAATGAACGGGCAGTGGAAGTAGATCAATATGGGGGTGTACCGCTGATACTCAGAGATTTTAATGATATCTATTTCGCCCGGAATCTTGCACATGAGAAAAACACCAAACATGGCAATATCAATCTGGTAATTGCCTTTGCGGCTATTGGCGTCCTGATCCTGTTGATCGCCTGTATCAATTTCATCAATCTGACCATTGCAAAAACCAGGACAAGAGAAAAAGAAATTGCAGTCAGGAAGGTCACAGGGGCCGGAGCTCCGTCCATACGAAATCAATTCTTCGGTGAAACATTAATCGTTGTAATTATCTCTTTCGCCCTTTCAATCCTGATGGCATATCTGTTTATGCCAACATTCAACTACCTGGTGAGTGAGCAACTGCAATTACAAAACATATCGATTGAAATGTTGCTGGTCTTCGTTGGAGTACTTTTATTCACAGTTTTTGTATCCGGAATATATCCGTCTATTTATTTATCACGGGTCAGTGCCCTATCCATATTAAAAGGACGCTTCGGAAAGAGTGGCAAAACGGCTGTCCTGAGCAGGCTCCTTATCTCGTTTCAATACGCTATCTCCATTTTCCTGATAATTGCCACCATCACGGTAAATCGCCAGCTTAGTTATATGCAAAACAAGGATCTTGGATTCAGCAATGAACAGATCCTTACCTGCCGGATGAAGGGTGATAAGTTTGCCAGTGGCCGGGACAATATGATAGCCAGTAAAGCGGCATTTACTCAACGGCTAACGCAAAACCCCAATGTGAAGGGGGTCACATTCTTAAACCAGCTTCCGGGGAAAATTACGAATACTGCCAGTTTCGGCCTGACAGAAGAAGATCAGGCAGTGCCATTCCGGGTGATCAATGCAGATCCCTCTTTTCTTGACCTGATGGATATAGAACTTTTGTATGGGCGAAATTTCTCGGATGAAATTCAATCCGATATGGATACAAAGCTCATTGTCAACGAAGAGGTCGTTGAGGTGATGGGATTGGAAAACCCAATTGGTACAATCCTCATCCAGGGATCGAACAGGATGGAGATCATCGGGGTGGTAAAGAATTTCCATTTCAATTCGCTACACCAAAGGATCGAGCCATCTGCGATTGTTTGGGACTGGTGGACGACCCGCGCCTGTATAAAGCTGTCCGGAAGTAATCTTAACCAGACAATTGTCAATATTGATGAGATCTACAGGGAATTTAGTCCTGGTGTAGGATTCGAATACGATTTTCTGTATGAAAGTTTTGGAAGACAATATGAAGCTGAAAAGAGATTGGAGAAAATTGTTCTTTCATTCGTGATTCTGGCAATACTGCTGTCATGCCTGGGATTGTTTGCTTTAACAGCATTTGTTGCGGAACAAAAAACCAAGGAAATAGGTATCAGGAAAGCACTTGGAGCACCAACTACCGCTATACTATGGTTGTTGTCCAACAATTTTATAAAGTGGGTGCTGGTTGCAAATGTCGTCGCCTGGCCGATCGCTTTTATTCTGCTCCGGAACTGGCTGGAAAGTTTCAGTTATAGAATTGATTTAGGTATCTGGGTGTTTGTCGGAAGTGGTGTATTAGCCCTTTTGATCTCGTTTTTCACAATGAGTTTCCAGGGGGTCAAGTCGGCTTTGCTGAATCCGGTTGATAGTCTGAAATATGAATGAGGATCATGTTCTACGCAAATCCACCTCGAAAATAAAATCCCTGTTCGTGTAATTTTCCCAGTGCACACCAGACTAATACTATGGTAATGACATATTTGCTGAAAAAAATATTCAGGAAATCGATGCCCTTTTCCATGCTGGGGATAGCATTCATTGTAATTGGTATTATTATGAATGATCGCTTCCAAATTCTCTTTGGGCTTGTCTGGATAGCCATTGCAATCGTTGTGCTGATGATCAAGGGTCTTAAAGCTGACTGAAATGCCTTCAGGAATTACTGGAAGTATCTGACGGTCAAAAGTGATAAAATCCAAATCACATAAATAACTGTACCGAGGAAAAGGCCTTTTTTCAGCTTTAAGCAGACAGATTGATCAGAGTGGTCATATTGTGGTCCGTAGTACACCATGACGAATGGGACCAAAACTGACACACCAATCAAAAACATTTGATAAATCGACCAGGGCCTCCTTTCACCGGCAATATAGGCTATTGCTGCGATGAACAGCCCGCACATTCCTGCATGCATTTGTATTAAGTTTTGCATGAGCATGCCTGCCGTAACAAAGAATATTCCAACAGCTGCAAATGCCAATGACCATCTTGAGACATGACTTCTCATATTCTAATGGACTAGGGGACTGCCAAATAAGTTGTAAAAAAATAAAATCAGCATAAGAATTATCAGACCGGCAAGGACCAGGATCATCGACACTTTCCGGGCTCCCTGGATTTTCAGGGCATACTTGTCGTGATCTTCAGAAAGATCTCCACGGCTTAGGTCATCCAGGCAATTTTTCAGCTCTTTCCGGTACTGTGTATGATGAAAAGTGTGTGAAACAAATCCGATCACCAAGGCTAGTGAAATAAAGATCAAATTGACGACAACATCACTGCCATCCAGATAGACACCGCCGTATTTGAGGTTATGGTAGATTAGACCACCGATGATGTAGAAAAAAGCTCCGGATAAGCCCAGCGACCATATCACCCATGCATAGCTGTTCTTAAAAAATTCAAGCCGCATCAAAAGGTTATCCCTGAGATTGCCGTCGTAAGTGTCAAGCTCACTCAACAGATGAATGCTCCGCAGTGACATGATTTCAAAAATGATCAGAACCGACAGACCGGATGCTCCTGTGATCAATGAGACAGGATCAGCACTGAAGGAAGAGAGAATGAAAATTACTCCTGCAATCAAAAGTGCGTTGATCACTATCCCTGTTACAATACCCGAAGAGACCTTTGCCATTATGCTGGTAGATCTCTTTTCAAGAAATAACACTAATTGTTCCATATCATAATCCGGAGTTATTCCGGAGATTTTTTCAGTTTCCCATATGTCAGGCAATTGTTCAAATTTCATGGTGTATCCGTTCTAGTCACTTACTTGTGGGATCAGTTTCTCTATTTTCTTTTTGATCCGATTGAGTTTGACCCCGACATTGCTTTTGGTTATTCCCATAATACTTGCTATTTCGTCATAACTCCGTTTTTCAAGAAATAAGAATAATATAGCCTTATCTACTTTCTCCAGGTGATCAATTGCCTTATACATTAGTGCCAAAAGATCCCTCCTGATCTTTATTATAATCATCAGGTAACAGGTGGGTTTCTTCACGGTGAACCTCAATCGAACTTCTTTTCTTTTGTTTTCCGTAATGGGTAATGGCTGTATTGATTGCAATTCTGTAAAGCCATGTACTGTATTTCGACTGGTGCCTGAACCTGTTGTGTGATCTCCAAAGCTGAAGCACAATATCCTGAAACAGATCCTCTTGTTCATCCCTTGTTTTTGAATATATCTTACAGATATTCAAAATCAATCCCCGGTTTTGACGGATTTGATCCAAAAATTCAGATTGCTCCGGGTCAGTCATGGCATGAATAAGGGATTCTCACTGTTTTTTTGTTTTAAACTATTAGTCTGAGAATCACACAAAAAATTACAGATTCAGAGTTTTCTTTTTGCTGTGTTGTTTGTAAAAATTTTGAAGAGGATTACAAAAACACATTGCCATTTACAAAAACATTGCTTTTCCTCTTGAAATTGTCGATAATGAATATTTATTTTTGTGATTGCTATAAACAAAAAGAGTTAAGAAAATACTAGATGAACATGAAAGCAAAGATGTTAAGTGCAGCGTGCATGGCACTGTTCATTTCGGTAGCCCAGGCACAGGATTTCACCTTTCAGTACAATATGGAAGAGTTAAATGAAGTGCAAAACCAGAACGATGTAAAAGACCATTTTCTTGGACAGGATATCGCCATGAAAATGCAGCTGCTTAAAGAGAGCTATACATACAAGGAGGTAAATGAGATCTCAAATACGGAAAATACTGTCATTGAGAAGCCTTCAATTTACAACTCAGTCCGTAAACTGAGCAAGCATCTGAAAAAATCAATCAAGAAAGGCAACATTTCCGAACCGGAGGCTTTTAACCTGCTTGATAACGTTTTGAATATTGCGCTCAATATCAGGTATCAGGATACTGCAGCGCTTGAAAGCGAACTATGGAAGATCAAGGAGCCGGATGAGCTTGCCAGGCTGTTCACGGAAAGGATCGCACTGGAAATGTAGCCCGCCGGTATTCCAGCCAGTAAAGATTTAACAATAGCTGCTATTTTTTAGTAGCTATTTTTTTATAAACGCCACAGGTAGGATGCCTTGAAGAATAATCCGCGGGCGGTCGACATATATCTGCGACTGTCAACATAATCCGCTGCCTCTGCATCCCACTTCACACGTTCCATCACTGATCCGTAACCCAGGTGAACTACAGTACCCGGTATGTAGGTAAAGGATGCCAGGAAATTCGGGGTGATGACTCTTGAGTAAGAGTTGTACTGAACCCAAGCCCTGATGAAGAGATACTGGTTGACCTGATACGTATTTTTCGATCTGATAATATGAATATCATAGAATTTCTCGCCAGTATTTTTGCTGTACAGATCAGAGAAATTATAATCCAGCGCGAAATTGAAATTGTCTGAGAATTGAATGATGACATTTCCTTCCACCGATTTCCCTTCACCCTGCGCCATCTCATCGTAGTAGGGCCTGTATCGCAGTCTGAATTCACCCTCCAGATTGATCCTTTTGGTGATCTGAGACTCCGCCTCAACCGCCAGGCTGCCCCGATCAAATTTCTGCCCTTCATATATTTCATTGGAAGCATTCCCTGCAATTTCCAGCTGAGTATTCCGGGGTAGTGTGGCCCCGACCCTGGTGTATATGCTGTGCTC
Source organism: Cyclobacteriaceae bacterium (assembly GCA_028278225.1). Taxonomy (GTDB): domain Bacteria; phylum Bacteroidota; class Bacteroidia; order Cytophagales; family Cyclobacteriaceae; genus JANQEU01. Next base: position 31,641 of record JANQEU010000057.1, on the reverse strand, counting down.
AAACAAGCCACTCGGTTTATCCTCTGTCAGAGACACATATATCAAAGGATCAATTCTTTTGATCAAACTCTCCGAGGGGTAAAACTTCGGACTGAAATATACATTGTATTTTGTGATGCCGGTTCTTGTAACATACCCAACCGCCGACGCAAAATCAGTATCGATATTAGTAAATCCAAAACCCGTGGAAAGTGATCTGTTGCGATAGGAATAATTTCCCGCCATCGCCGATTTATCTGTTACATCGGACACTTCACTTTCCTTTGAATTGGCCTTGAAGTAAAAACCACTCAACAGGCTTGCATCACCAATTCTGTATTGGCCATCGAGGCCGTAAACCGTATTATAAAACTCTTCTTCGCTTCTTCCCGTCCAGAATCCACCCAGGTAGCTATCCTTTTGAAAGGTCCTTTTATATCTGAAAACTCCAACATTTGCATTGTAGGTTGTATCCAGTCTATCGATAGCTCCAACAGCGGAAACAATATTCTTTTTACCCACCTTACCGGTAATCTTGCCTGCTGCCAGGGGATTTACTATGGATCGCGTATTTACGATTGATCTGATCTCTGACCGTCCGGATCCTCCGGAGTGCCGGAAATGCTCACTACCTTCCTGAAAGAAAGGTCTCTTTTCGGGATAAAATACGGGAAAACGCTGATTCACTTCAATTTGTACCGCATCGGCTTCCACCTGGCTAAAATCCGGATTGTAGGTTGCATCAAGAACTAAATCCGATGTAATGCCAAACTTCGTCGTCAGACTTAATTCCGTCTGCTCGTCTTTTATGGTTTCTCCCTCGTCCTGTATGGCGGAATTAGCATAAGTTAATGAGGGTAGCAATTCAATCAAAGTTGTTTTTTTAACTCCCTCGAAATGGATCGGCATTGTCTGAGTAAGGAAGTTTGCCCCTTTTGCGGGATCCAATGCAGGATAAGTACCCTGTGTTGAAAGCCGACTGATCTTCCTCTCAAATATTACCCCCATGTCTACAATCCCATCCTTCACAGCATATCGAATACTCTTGAATGGGATTTTCACTTCTACATTGTACCCTTGCTCCGTAACCCTGCCTGCACTGTACCAAACCATATCAATTCCGGGATCCTCTCTTCCGGCCGTATACCTGCTGTCCATTTGTATCCCATTTGGATTGACGTAAAAGGCGTAGAGCGTCTGCCTGTCATTGAATGAATCCAGGTTTATACATATCCAGTCATCATCGTCGATCCTGTCCCGCGCGGCGATGGACGTCTTGATCAGATCAGACTGGTCCTGGCATTGAAAAGCAAAATAAATGTTGTCCTCATCATGTGACCAGTACACCCTGGTTTCGAAATCCATGTCTTTTGAGTAATCGGGCACAAAAGTTTTGAAACCGGTTACAAAAGGCGCGTCGGACCAGATCTGGTCATCAAGATTGCCATCTAATTCGGGGGCTGTCTCCGCAAAATATGAATCAAGCCTGTCCCCGGAGGCAAGGAGGCCTTCCGATGCCCACAGAATTGAGAATATGATTAATACTTTTTTCACCGGCTTTCGAACGCAACCGCAAAATTACTACTAACTGCACGCTTTGTATCACAGGAATTGGATAAACGGGTATAATTACCACCATAAGGGCAATCTGAACGTGTGAAGAGGAAATGGTTTTTCTCTAAGCAACTGATTCGACCAGTAAAGGTTCGAGGTAAACAAGGTATCCTTTCACATTCTTATAGCCCATTTCTTCCAATATTGACATGTATTCAATGACCTGTTGATGGTCTCTTTGCTTTCTTTTTCCGGTTTTGTAATCAATCACCAGCCATTGATCCTTTTTTCTCACGAGCCGATCAATCCTTTTGTAATCCCCGCCCGGGAGGAGTATTGGTTCCTCTACCCTCACCTCATCAACGTCCTTAAAAAAAGGCTCAATATCCTCGTGATGGACAATCATCTTAAGTTCTCTCTTTAAAGTATCATCTTTTATCCGTGGAAGATCCTCGAGCCGCTTTAGTTTGCCGAGACTTTGATGAAATTCTATTCCCCATTTCTGAGCACTGAATACCCGTTCACTCAGGTCCTGTGATCCCTTCATTTGCACAGACACTTTATCCCGCCACGGCCGTGTGTTATAAACCTTTAATCCATATTCATTTGAAGATTCATTGGAATCAGATCCTGGTCTCAGTTCTCCGACCTTCAACAGGTTTTTTTCTTCATCCCAGCTCCCGGATCCTTTTACGCGGTGATAGGTCAATTGGCCCACCGTTGATATTCTTTCATTCCTGGGCAACTCGCCAAAAGCAAACAGGGCATCAACCGGCCTGGTGAAAGCAACATATAACAGATTAAGGTTATCCAGGAAAGCATTGATCTTTTCCTGCCAGTATTGAGATGCCCAATAGGTTTCGCGAAGTGAAGAACTGTATTTCAACGGTATCACCGGGAGCTGATCATACGGTGCTATCTCCGGAGGAGTGCACCACAGGATCTCCTCTTTACTGTATGTATCATGATCCAGTTTCCAACTCAGAAAGGGAACGATCACCACGGAATATTCCAACCCTTTGGCTTTGTGAATGGTGAGCACTTTTACCGCATCATTTTCATCGGAAATTTGTATGGCTCTCTGCTTCCTGATATCCTCCCACCACGACAGGAAGGAAGTGATGTCTCCCCTCTCACTCTTGGTGTAATCTAAAACCGCATCCTGAAACCCCTGCAAATAGGTGTATTCATCATTCATTTTGTCAAGATCAAACAAGTCGATTATCGATTCCACCAATTCATATAGCGGCAACGATTTAAAGTAGTTCTTTTGTCTGACAAAGGCTCCGGGCACGCGCTTATGCCAGCTCTCCCTGCTTTGAAAGATCGTATCATCCGTACGCTGATCCTGTTTCAGGATAAATCGCTGATATTCATATAGCCATTCTGACTTGACAATGTCATCCTCTTCATTATGGAGCCATTTGATCAGGCCAATAATGAACTTCACGGCATGACTGGAGTATAAAAAAAGCGACTCCGAACTGACAACATCATACTTAAGGCCGGGATCCGCTTCCTCCGTATTTTTATAAGCAAAAAAGGCATCGGAGATTTCTTTCCCCTCCCGCTGCGTACGTGTCAGGATCGCAATGTCGTGCAACCTGTAGCCAGCTTGTTGGAGTGACTCAACTTTATTGATGGTCTTCCTGATAGCGTTTTGCTTCCAGTTTGTTTCGTCCGATGGTATAAATTCTATCTCGACATGCCCAAGATTGTCATTGCTGGTGATTTCCTGTTCAACATTTTCATAAGCTTCCAAAACATGATTGACATAACCGTCATATTTTGGGTCCAAATCACTGAAATACGTTCCCGCTATTTCAGAGATGCCTTTGAAGAAATTGTTGTTGAAGTCTACGACAAGTCTTTTGCTACGCCAGTTCCTTGAGAGATCCTTCTCATCCACCAGGAAATCTCCTATGTCATTTTTAACACTATTCTGCAACAATCCCCAATCGCCACCCCGCCATCTGTAAATCGATTGTTTGATGTCACCCACAACCATGCTTTTTTGATTAGCATCCGTAGCATTTTTAACCAATGACCTGAAATTATTCCACTGAAATAATGAAGTATCCTGAAACTCATCTATCAAATAATGCTGATAAACGGATCCCACCTTTTCATAAATGTAGGGTGTTTCACTATCATTAATAATTTGCCGCAGAAAATCGGGCAGGTCAGCGATAAGCAGTACATCATGTTCATTTCGGTATTGCAGCAGTTTTTGGTTGATTGCCGAAAGTACGCCATATGTATAGAAATACCGCTGAACTTCGGTGGCCGACTTATAATCGATGTAATTACTGTCGATGAAATCAATCAGCTTTTTATAAACCGGAAGGATTTCGTTTTCCACCAGGGATGCAAGTGCGGGATTAGAAATAGTTTGCTTCGTCAGCCAGCTACTCAGGTCATCTGCAGCTTTACGACGTGTGCTGCTGATCTCAAATTCCCTGTTTGCTATTTTCCGGAATAAACCTGCGGGGCCACTCCCCTTTCCTTTAAATGCTTCCACACCTCCGTGCTCTTCTATAAGCTCCAGTGCCTCGCTGGACCACTTCCCCGTTTGATCAAGAAACTCACTTTTTTTAGCGTCGAGCTCATTGATGAACTTTGAAAAAAAATCAGGTTCCCCATCCAGTAAAAAGACTTTGCTCCCTAGCAGTTTAAAGTTGTCTTTCAGTATTTCATCAGCCAACGATCCGATATCTCTGCGAAAGTCCCACTGTTTTCCCTCTTCCACATTGTTTTCAGCAAATTGGGTCAACCATCGCCTGATTTCTTTCTTGTCTTCTTCACCCAATTCAGAAAGCAGATTATCCACAACTTCCTGCATTACTTTCTGCGTCTCCAATGTTATGGAAAATGACCCCTGGATCCCCAGTTCACGTGCAAATGATCGAATCACTTGGTGAAAAAAGCTGTCTATGGTAACGACGGCAAAACGGCCATACTGATGGAGAATAGTCGTCAAAACTTCTTTCGACCTTTGCTGCAAAACCGTTTCACTCATGTTCAAAGCCTCCATCAGGTCTGATTTCATTGGGTGAGGCTCACCGTTTGAGATAACCTTCAAAACATTGATTATCCGGCTCTTCATCTCTTCGGTGGCTTTATTCGTGAAGGTCACTCCCAGTATGGATCTAAAGCCTTCGCTATGCCTCAGAGCCAGCTTCAGGTATTCCCTGGCCAGTGCAAATGTTTTGCCGGTACCGGCAGAGGATCGATAGATAAGAAACGGTTTGTCTGACATTGAATATAAAGATAATGACTGGCAGCTATCGCTGGATCATTTCTTTATAGATCAGGAAGTTTTCTTCATCAAAACATACGAACATTACACTTAAACCCGGGTCAGACCTGAGGAAATCCTGTACGGTTTGGATTGCGATCTTTGCGGCAAGCTCTTTTGGAAATCCGTAGACCCCGGTGCTGATATTTGGAAAAGCTAATGACTGAAACCCTTTCTCCTTGGCAATCCGGAGACTGGCAAGATAGGCGCTGGCAAGCAACTCAGATTCACCTGAATTTCCTCCCCTCCAAACGGGTCCTACTGTGTGGATCACTCCTTTGAACGGGAGATTGCCAGCAGTCGTGATTACAGCCTGGCCCGTCTCACAACCGCCAATCTTTTTACATGCTGCTAAAATTTGAGGACCACCTGCCCGATGGATAGCTCCGTCTACCCCGCCTCCGCCGAGTAACGATGAGTTTGCGGCATTTACAATTGCATCTGCCTCAACCCTGGTAATATCGCCTTTAATCACTTCCACATGTAATTCATTTGCGGTTTTATTGTATTAATATCTTTTTTAACAGCAGACGCAAGCGTCACCGAGTGTTTGAAAACTACATTTATAACTTTTGGAACAACCTTAAGCGTCTCACTAAGTGAACAAAGATAGACGCTTGAGGTTTCAGATTGACCTGAAACTCGGATAAGAACAATCAAAAGAACCAACATGAGCGTCATTGCGCAGGAGTGATTCAGGAATCTCAACCTTGCTTAAATCAGATCTTTGCGTCTTTACCTGAAATAAGTCCTACTTGAAAAACTTATAAACTTCTTCAAATGCGGCTTTGATCCTGTCATTCCCAAGGTTACCAATACTGCCGAGATGGGTATGTCTGAGTTGATAATCAGGTTGGTAACTTCCGGATCCGATTTTCTCCGCAACTTGCCTGTAGGCGTCCCTGAATGGCGTTCCGGCCAAAACCAGCTTATTCACCTCTTCAACGGTAAATAGTAAACTGTACTTTGGATCATTGATGATCGAATCATTGACTGTAAGATCTTTGGTCATATAATAAGTGACTTCCAGGCAATCCCGTACGATTTTCATGGAGGGAATGAAATGTTCCTTTAAAACCTGCAGATCCCGATGGTATCCACCGGGCAAATTGGTCAGAATGAATGAAAGCTCGGTTGGAAGCGCCTGCAGCTTATTGCATTTTGCGCGGACCAATTCAAAACCATCCGGATTATGTTTATGGGGCATGATGCTGGAGCCTGTGGTATATTTCGGACTGAAGCTAAAGAATCCGTAGTTCTGACCTGCATATAAGCAAACATCCATGGCAAATTTTGACAGTGTCGATGCCAGCGCGGCAATGGCATAACCTGCCACTTTTTCCATCTTTCCTCTTGTCATCTGGGCGTAAGCTGAATTGACATTAACATGAGCAAAACCCAGGTCCTTTGTAGTAAAGTCACGATCCAATGGAAATGACGCCCCGTATCCTGCTGCAGACCCCAATGGGTTTTTATCTGCGATCTCATAAGCTGCTTTCAATAATATGAGATCATCGGTCAGGCTTTCTGCATATGATCCGAACCACATTCCAAAAGATGATGGCATGGCTACCTGCATATGGGTATAACCCGGCATCAATACATCCTTATTCGCCTCACTTTTTTCCAGTAATAATTCGAAAAACTGATCAATACCCTTCGCAATCAACTTCAGCTCGTCTTTGGTGAAAAGCTTTAGGGCTGTCAAAACCTGGTCATTTCTTGACCTCCCTGCATGGATCTTTTTACCCACCTCACCGAGCATCCTGGTCAGTTCCAGTTCAATTTGCGAATGGCAGTCCTCGATACCTTCTTCTATTGTGAATTGCCCTTTTTCAATTTTGGCCTGCAGGCTATCCAGTCCTCTCTCCAACTGCTCAACTTCCTCGCCGGTAAGCAATCCTATCTTACCCAACATCCTGGCATGTGTTTTTGAGGCGAGAACATCATAAAACGCTATCTCCAGGTCCAGGATCGGGTCATCCCCGATTGTGAATCTTTCAAATAGCTTGTCAATTTCCTCTCCTTTTTGCCAAAGCTTCATATTGGTCTGTTTTAAATTTTTTCAAAGAAGGCTGTTAACAGGTTAATATATCCTCTGATTCCCTCTCTAACTTCTTCCAGAAGAATATATTCATCCGCCGTATGTGATCGCTCCGAAACCCCAGGTCCCATTTTGAATGTGGCAAAATCCATTACGGCCTGATCCGAAGTTGTCGGGGATCCATATTTTTCAATGCCCATTTCATCAGCCACTACGGAAATTGCATGATCTTCAGGCAACTTTGACGGGTTCAACCGGATCGATCGGGGTTTTACCTCACAGTTCACATGTTTGTTGATAATCTCAAGAACCTCTGAATTACTGTACTTATCTGTTGTACGGACATCAACCACAAAATGGCAATTGTCAGGGATAACATTATGTTGGTAACCGGCATCGATCATCGTGGTGGTCATCTTGACCGGGCCGAGATGATCTGACACTTTAGGAAACCGGTAATTACTGAACCATTCGATATCCGTAACCGCCTCCAGAATTGCATTTTTGCCCATATCCCTGGCAGCATGTCCGGATTCTCCCTTTGCATAGCAATCCAAAACCATCAATCCCTTTTCCACAACAGCCATTTTCATTTCTGTCGGTTCTCCAACTATGCCAAAAGCTAACGGCTTGATTTCGTTAAGAATTGATTCTACCCCATCTTTTCCGGAATTCTCCTCTTCTGCAGTCGCGGCAAGGACAATATTATAGGGAAGATCATCCTTTGAATAAAAATGAATGAATGTCTCAATCAGGGAAACCAGGCACCCGCCGGCATCATTACTGCCCAGCCCGTATAGCTTCCCATCCCTTATTACAGGCTGAAATGGATCATTTGTATAACCCTTGTTTGGTTTTACCGTGTCATGGTGAGAGTTTAGCAACAAAGAAGGCTTGGTCGGATCGTAGTGGTAGTTGGATGCCCAGACATTGTTTCCGGACCGATTAGATGCGATCCCCTTTGATCCGAGGAAATTAGTAATTCGCGCTGCAGTTTTATCCTCTTCTTTGCTGAGACTCGGAATCGCAATGAGATCCTTGAGCAGTACTACTGCTTCATTGAAATATTGTTCCAAAATCTTACTGGCTGATTCTTGTATAATCATGGTATTCTTCGTCATCTAATCTCCCAATTGATTTGTAGTTCACAATAGTCACAGTTTTGACACCTTTCTTGATTGCCTGAAATGCATTGTCCAGCTTAGGGATCATTCCGGTGCTGATGACACCGTTTTTTTTAAGCAGGTTGTAGGTCGATTCATCCAATTCCCTGATCAGGGAGTTTTCCCGTTGGATATCTTTCATCACACCATTCAATTCAAATGCGTACGCCAGATGAACATTATAAAACCCGGTCATCGATGTAGCAACCTGGTTAGCTATGGTATCCGCATTGGTATTAAGCATATGACCTGAGCCATCATGCGTAAGCGGAGCTATTACAGGGACACTGCCATTCCGGATCAGTGCATGTACCAGATCGGAATTAACCGATTCGGGATCCCCCACCCATCCGTAATCAATATTATTTACAACGGGCCTTCTCCTGGATCTGATCAGGTTTCCGTCAGCACCTGTAAGGCCCAGGGCATTCTCACCCAGACCTTGCAAATGACTTACGATCCGCTTGTTAAGTAATCCGCCGTAGGTCATGGTGACTACCCCAATCATGTCATCGTTCGTCACCCGGCGGCCATCGATCAACTGACTTTCATATCCGAGTTTTGAGGCTATTTCGGTGGCTATACTACCTCCTCCGTGCACCAGGATTTTCGGAACACCCAACCCCCGGAAAGCTGATAGGAATTCATGAAGCATTTTCTCTTGTCCAATGACCTTTCCACCTACTTTTACCACTTTCAAATCCGGTTTCATAAAGCTTCCAGTATTTTCTTAAGAACTACCTGAGCCGAATAAATGCGATTCTCTGCTTGCCTGATCACAATTGAATGGTTGCTATCCAGTGCCCCGTCGGTTATCACAACATTTCTGCGAACCGGAAGGCAGTGCATCAACCGGGCATTGTTGGTGAGTGCCAGTTTTCTCTCATCCACCATCCACCAGGAATCCTTATGTAACTTCCCGTAGTCCTTGTAGGAAGACCAATTCTTCACATAGATGAAATCTGCAGATTGAAAGGCCTTTTCCTGATCGTACTCGATGGTAGCTCCTGCTGTAAATTCCGATGACAATTCCATTTCTTCAGGATGAGTGATGGTAAGGTCCATGTTTGACGCGATGATCCACTGAGCAAAGGAGTTGGCGACGGATTGAGGCAGGGACTTAACGTGAGGAGCCCAGGTCAAAACAATTTTGGGCTTACCATTTCCTGCAAACTCTTTAATCGTCATCAGATCAGCCAGTGATTGCAAAGGGTGCAATGAGGCGGACTCCATATTGATCAAAGGTACGTTCCCATAGTTCCTGAAAGATGTTATAAGCTTTTCAGCATAATCTTCTTCACGACTTCTCAAACCCGGAAATGATCTCACGCCCAGAATGTCGCAATAACTTCCCATAACAGCTGCCGCTTCCCTGACATGCTCCGCATGACCTTTATCCATAACAGCGCCTTCCTCCGTTTCGAGCTGCCAGGAGTCACTCGTGACATTTAGGGTTATTACCTTCATTCCCAGGTTATAAGCAGCGCGGACCATACTCATCCTGGTTCGCAGGCTTGGATTAAAAAAAATTAATCCCAGCACTTTGTTCTCACCAAGATGACTGAACTCATAGGGATCTTTTTTAATCTCAATCGCCTCCCGTGCAAGTTGGAGGGGATCATCCGCATCATTTGCCGATAGAAATTGTTTCATCTTTCAGAACTTTTTTTAATGCTTCCAAAAAGTGATCAAGTTGTTCCTTTTCGATCTTCAAAGGTGGTAAGACCCGCAGGGTATTAGGGCTTGTAGCCGATCCCGTGAATATCTTATGCTTGAAGAGCAATTCTTTCCGGACCTCTTTAGCATCCAGAATAAGATCAATACCGATCATCAGTCCTCGTCCCCGTACGCTTTCTATACCGGGGATATTTTCCAGTTCCTTCAATAGATGTTCACCTGATTCCATCGCATTGGACAGTAATTTCTTACTTTCCAAAACTTCCAGCACAGCCAGTCCCGCTGCACAGGCCAATGGGTTGCCGCCAAATGTAGTCCCTAACATACCCGGCCGGGATGCAATATGTGGTGCAATCAATATCCCCCCAATAGGAAATCCATTTCCCATTCCTTTCGCCATTGAAATGATATCCGGGCGGACATCAGCGTATTGGTGTGCAAAAAATTCACCGCTTCGACCGAATCCGGACTGTATCTCATCCAATATCAATAGCGCCCCTCTCTCATGACACAGCCACTGGAGGTCCCTCAGAAAATGATCATCCGGAATGTGTATCCCGGAGATACCCTGAATTCCCTCTATCATCACGGCTGCAACGTCCTCGCTAAAGACTGATCTGACAGTCTCAATATCATTGAAGGGAAGACGGATGATGTTTTTGGTTTCATTTATTGGCGCCGAGATCCCGGGATTATCTGTTGCTTCCACTGCGAGAGATGTCCTGCCATGGAACCCCCCCTCAAAAACAATGATCTTTTTCCGGCCGGTATGGAAGGAAGCCAGTTTCATGGCATTCTCATTTGCTTCTGCTCCTGAATTGCACAGAAAAAGCTGATAATCAGGATAACCGGAACTCCTTCCTAATTTCCGTGCGTACTCCTCCTGAATATCCATTTGAACGGAATTGGAGTAAAAACCAAGGGCGGACAACTGGTTGGTGATCCTGTCCACATATCTCACATGAGAATGGCCTATGGAAATAACGGCATGCCCCCCATAAAGATCAAGGTACTTGGTTCCTTCGTCGTCGTAAACCCAACAACCTTCTCCCCGCACGAGGTTAATGTCATATCTCGGATATACGTCAAACAGTTTCACTGATTTATCAATTTAATTTTATGAAATGAAGTCATAAGCCCTTTGATCAGCGCGGAACTGAATCCCTGGTGCTCCATTTCGTTTAATCCTTCAATGGTACAGCCCTGGGGAGTTGTAACCTTGTCAATCTCCACTTCCGGATGACTTTTGTCAAGAATCACCAAACTGGCCGCTCCTCTCGCTGTTTGGACCGCGATCTTCTGTGCTTCTTCGGGATGAAATCCCATTTGGATACCGCCCTGCGTTGCCGCCCGCAAATACCGCATGAAGAAGGCAATCCCACTCGCTCCCAGAACCGTGGCCGCTTGCATGAGTCTCTCATCGATCACCATGGTCTCCCCCAGCGAATTGAAAACTGATTCTACAAATGCCATCTTTCCCGCACTACCGTTCTCGGAGGCCAGGCATGTCATGGATTCCCCAATGGCAATGGCGGTATTTGGCATTGCCCGGATGATCGTAACATCATTTTCGAAGTATTTCCCCAGTTCTTCAAGGCTGACACCTGTGATCACCGATACTACCGTCTGATCACGCGAAATTGAATCTTTTATCTCCTCCATCAGCATATTGAGCTGCTGGGGCTGCACGCACAATATCACAACATCGCTCTTCGAAACAGCGTCAACGTTTTGATCCGTGATAGTATAGCCATCCTTCCGCATCCACTCGATGGATTCCAGGTGGCGCCTCGTTAATATGACATTGGAAGCCGGCAACAAATCCTTTTGAACGATGCCCTTCGCCAGGGATATTCCTAAATTTCCAGCTCCAATAATTGATATTTTCTTATTACTCATAATTCCAATATTAAAATGAACTTCCCTTCAATTTGAGACCCTCGGTTTCCTCCAGTCCCAGCATAATATTCATGTTTTGGACAGCCTGCCCGGAAGCTCCTTTAAGCAAATTGTCAATGACTGATATGATCAGTGCTTTTGTTCCCTGTTTCTCAATATATACGAGGCATTTGTTGGTGTTCACGACCATTTTGATGTCCGGATTTTTGTCAATTACATGCGTAAATGCATGATCCTGATAATATCTCCTGTAGATAGCTGTAAGTTCTTCTTCAGGGGTGGAAGTATCAAAATAGGTAGATATGATGATGCCCCGGGTAAAGTTTCCCCTGTATGGTATGAAATTCAATTCAGACGAAAAATCCGGATTTACATTGGTAAGGGTTTCTCCTATCTCCTGAAGATGCTGGTGTGTAAAGGCCTTGTACACACTTGTGTTATTGTTTCTCCATGTAAAGTGGGTAGTCTCGGAGAGTGTCTGACCAGCGCCGGTTGATCCGGTTATACCGGAGATATGTACCTCACTCTCTATCACCTCCGATTTAACTGCAGGTATCAGTCCCAGCTGAATGCCGGTTGCAAAGCATCCGGGATTGGCAATGTGAGAGGAATCACTAATAACCTCCCGGTTAACTTCAGGGAGTCCGTAAACAAAATCATGATCTCCATTCAGTCTGAAATCCTGGCTGAGATCAATGATCCTGTCCTCTAGCAGTTCAGGATTCGATTTGAGCATCTCACCGGACTGACCATGACCTTTACACAGGAATATAACATCCGCCTCCTGCACTTTGCCGGTAAAAACATGGTCCATATCTCCCGCAAGGTCTTTATGAACTTCAAAGACCGATCTTCCACTCTGGCTTTCACTCTGCAAAAACGAGATCTCAACTTTTGGGTGATTTACCAAAATTCTGATCAGCTCCCCCGCGGTATAACCGGCCGCACCCACGATCCCTACTTTATACATGCTCATCGTGAATGGATTTATAGATTTTCGTTTGATTTGAAAAAAGTTTTGCAAACCCACGGGCGTCATCACCTGTCCAGCCTACATTCATTTCACCATACTGGCCAAGGGATGATTGCATCTGGTCGTATTTCGAGGAAATACCAAGGACCTGAAAACGATGAGGGGCCAACATCACATAAACCTTACCTGTCACATGTTGCTGCGAACTGTTAAGATACGACTCAATGTCCCTCATTACCGGATCGAGGTATTGTCCCTCATGCATCAGGTTACCGTACCATTGCGCAAGATTATCCTTTATGAAGAGCTGATGTTTTGAGAGAACATGCTTCTCCAATGTATGATGGGCCCTGATCAGGATCAACGGCGCGGGAGCTTCAAATCCGACACGTCCCTTGATACCAATGATCGTGTCACCAACGTGAATATCTCTTCCGATACCAAAACCACCGGCTATTCGATTGAGTTTTGTAATAACCTTGACCGGATCACCTTTTTCACCATTGACGGTGACTGGTTCCCCCCTATTAAATTCAATTTCTATTGTTTCGGGCTCCTCCTTCAACTGTGGTGTTGGAAAGGCTTCATCTGGCAAGAACTGATCCGATGTAAGCGTTTCTTTTCCACCTACGGAGGTCCCCCAGAGGCCCTGATTAATTGAATATAACGCTTTCTCCCAGTTTGCTTCCACTCCATGGGATTTCAGGAATTCTATTTCCTCATGACGTGAGAGTGTCCGGTCACGGATCGGAGTGATGATCTCTTTATCAGGGCAGAGGGACTGAAAGACCAAGTCAAAACGGATCTGGTCGTTTCCGGCACCAGTACTTCCATGGGCAATGGCATCCGCATCGATCTCATTTGCGTGGTTGGCAATAGCCAGCGCCTGGAATACCCGCTCGGCACTGACAGAAAGCGGATACGTGTTATTTTTCAGCACATTCCCAAAAAGTAAATATTTCACTCCTTTTTGATAAAAGTTTGCAGTCTCTTCTATGAACCGGAAATTGCTGACGCCAAGCTGCAACGCCTTCTCCTCAAGCTCTTTTTGATCTTTCTCGTCAAATCCGCCCGTATTTATGGTTACGGCATGCACTTCATAACCCAGTTCATCCGACAGATATTTTGCACAATATGAGGTATCAAGACCACCGCTAAATGCTAATACAACCTTTTTCATACTCTAACTCCCTCCTTTCTACTCATGCGTTTCTTTTTCAGTTCCATGAACCTCGCATAGATCCTGGATTTCTTTATGAAGTTCCATCGTTTTTGTTTTTTCGCTCCCGGATCGTAGAGCATTGCCGTACAGATGCAGTTACTTCTATTTTTGCTTTGCAGGATCTCATAATTCACGCAGCTTTGACATCCTCTCCAGAACAACTCGTCTGTCGTGAGCTGATTGTAAGTGACCGGGTAGTATCCAAGGTCAGAGTTGATCTTCATCACCGGCAAAGAGGTTGTCAATCCGAATAGCTTGGCGCCCGGGAACATTTTTTGAGAATGCTCAAAAGCCTTCCTTTTTATCCTTTTAGCTACTCCTGTCCCCCGGAATTTGGGATTAACTATCAATCCGGAATTAGCAACATATTGCTTGTTTCCCCAGGATTCGATATAGCAAAACCCAACAAGATCACCTGATGAAGACAGGCCAATGATGGCTTTATGTTCCTCCATCTTTTGTTTGATGTATGTCGGGGTTCTTTTGGCAATTCCTGTTCCCCTTTGTTTGGCGCTTTCTTCGATCATTTTGCAAATTTCTTCGGCATATATCAGATGTTTCGAAGAAGCGACCTGAATTGAAAATGAATTCATGTCTGTAAAAAATGAGATAAAATAATAAGAAGTACTTGCGGAAAACGACCACCACGTAGGTGGTACAAAGATTATATCACAGGCCTACGCCTGCCCGGGAACGGGGGCCTGAACCTGATGTTTGATATGTCTGTGACAGAAGTCATCGAATTAATTGAAACGCAAAGTATAGGGCTAAAGTTGAATTATCAAAGAAAAATATCTATTAATAAGATCACTTCCGGCATTCTCTCCGGAGATTCCGGTTATATAAATGTTATTCAGGCCATTTTGAGCAATCCTCTGAAGATCATAATGCCACCTACAATCATAGCCCCATAGTAAATAACATCACCTTCCATCACTGAGGTCGCCCACAGCCCCAATCCAAGCCATATGATACCCCAAATTATTGATCTGATCCAGGACGAACTTTTCTTTGATTCGGGCTGATTGCCGATTTTAGTAACTGCTGCCATATAAATAGTATCCAGCATCGGTCCGTCTAATCCCAATTTGCTTAACTCATTTTTTATCTGGTCTTCAGTCTTACCCTGACTCGTCGATTCCCGAATTATCATAGTGGCCTGCGTCAGAGTTATTTTGAAAATCATAAATGTGTGGATGATGTCGATTAGCTTTTCGCTGACATTATTCTGCAAAAGATATTTTTGGACATCTTCATACCCATCATCCTGCAGGTTTTCATCCGTAAGGATTCCGGTGAGAGGTTCCGAGTATTTCTCGCATTCTTTATGGACAATGTCGATGGTCTTCATCACAAAATCCACATTTACATCGTCTTTCAGTCCATCTTCCTTTAGTGATTCCCTGAGCTTTTCATCACTTAATCCCAGTTCGCGGTAAATCAGGGCAGTGTTGACATGGTCGGAAAACTCTTCGAAATCTGACATTAGTGTGGTAGAAGTTAGTTACTTATATTTTAACCAATAAGGATAATTAGTATAAAGCGCAAAATCACTTTTACTTTTTTATTCCAATATTACCTGTCACTCCTGCAGAGACGATATATTTCATTATTTCGCTATTGGAGCCCTCCAGGGTCATTATTTTACTCTTATCGATAAAAAATATATTGCCTGAGAAATTGTAACTATGTGGCATATAAACCGCAATGTATTTCTCAAGATTACTCTCCGAAAGATCGTCGTGGGTTACAAAGCCCGGCTTCAACAGGTGGTTATTATCGTCAAACGGAACCAGCACAGGGTGATTGAATTTTTTCTTTTTCCCGGCTACTGCTCCAATTACATCATTGAAGGAAGTATAGATAAAGTTTACTACCGGCACTTTCTTAATGACACCTTCAATTAGTCTGAAAATTGGCTGGGCCAGTATGCTGTCAGCCAGCATGCCGATCAACACAGTTATGATAAAAACACTTACCAGTCCTACCCCCGGAATGCTGATCGGAAGTAATCCGTCAACCCATGATATGGTTATGAATATGATGTAGATGGTAGCGCTTGCCGGAACCACCAAAAGCAGTCCCCGGAGAAAGTATTGTATGATTCGCTGAATGGCCATAATGAAAAATTTTATTTTGATTCAGAAATATAAGTTCTTTCAAACCACTTGCATGGCCTTTCTCCATTTTATTCTTGTAGCGTGATAAACAGGGAAATTGCCAACCACCTTCAAATTTCGTGGTGAAATTGGGCGTTGCTCTGATTGTCAGGTCAGCCGGGAACCGGCGATCAATTTATGGAATAAGAATTGCTTTAAAAATGAGCTGACGGCTTGATGAAATGGACCTTTACCAATGGTTTTCATTGTCCCTTCGCCGTCAACACCCGCAGGTGATCCTGTCAATTGGGATTTAACCTGTCCGGGATCGGTTTCAACTTATACGCACACCAGAAGAAGTCATCCATCGCGTACTGGTCTTCGGGATAGGTCTGGATCCGAATGATCCTATTGTCTTTGATCTCATACAGCAGGACCCAGCTCATGTCGATTGAACGATCGTTGTGTGAACCCCAGCCGCGATGGCAATCTATGACGAAGTTATCATTCGAGGCCACTATTTTAACATCGGCGTGAAAGTTAGATTTTTTCAGTTCTATGATATACGAAAGTACTTCGCTAATTCCTTTTTTGACTCCTGCCAGTGGATGATGTCCCGGAACTTTCCATTCGATTTCCGGAGCCAGAACAACCCTTAACCCGGCGATGTCCTCAGCTTCATAGTACTTGAAGAATTCCTTCACTAATGCCAAATTGGTATCGGCTTTAACTTGATCAGTATGCATCATTTTTTCATGATTTTAAGCTGATATAAGATACCAAATTAATCCCAGATCTTCCTTCGGACCTGACATGAATCATGAATTTTCTTGTCGCTGTAAAGTAACGGAATGAAACAACCTGAGCTCCGTCAGAATAGGAATTCTTTGTGGCTGGCCAAAAAGCTATGTTGTGACTTGCAAAGGATTCCACAATAATGACATAATGATGCTACTCACCGCCAAACTCCACTCTAAATCCTCCACCCATTAAAATAGGTGTTGTGTAATAAGGTTGTTCTTTCACATTGTTCGGGTATTCACTTCCATATCGATATGCTCTTCCCAGGATATTCCGGGCATTAATTAAATTCCATCCTTCGAAAAATGAACTTATCCTTATACGTTTTGTTTCACTGTATCGATATTCTACCCTGACATTCAGGTTATGGTAGTCCGTGTTTCTCAGAGACAATGGCTCTCCCCGCACTGCGGTCCAACCTGTACCGTCATTTACCGCACCGGTGACAGGAGTATAAGGTCTTCCATCGGCATATCTGAAATTCATCTGTACAAGGGCTGGAATATACCATTGTTTCTCACCCCGGGGAATATGGTACTCGGCAACGAGATTGAAGATATGTCTCTGATCAAATTCAAAATCCCTTATTTTGTCCAGCAACGGGATTCTCCGTTCACTGTGAGACAAGGCATATGAAATCCAACCTCTCAGGTTTCCCCGCTCCTTTCTGATCAGTAATTCTACTCCGCGGACACTTCCGTGCCCCTCGTTGGAGTAGTTAAGCATTTCATCGTAATACACCAGATCCTCGTAATCTTTGTAGTAACCCTCTATCCAACCATAAATACTGTTCGAAAAACGGTATTCATATCCCAAAATGTAGTGTACGGCAAGGCTTGATACCAAATCACTCCCACCCTCGCTGCCTGGAAACTGGTGATAAAGGCCGGTAGAAAATCGTATTTTGCTTTGCTCTGCCAGTTGATAGTTTACAGAAAACCGTGGTGAGAGATCCGTATATTTATTTCCAGGATTTTGATCTAGACGTAAACCGACATTAATACCTATTCGCTTTATCGGACTTCCATCGTATAAAAGATAAGCACTTCGAATGATCTCCCCCTCTTCGTGAATATCCAGGTTTCGCAAAACAATCGTGGTATCATTGAGGTCAGTTTGAAGAGGGTCAAGAGGCAAGTTTCCATTGAAATCGAAGGTTCCGTATTGCCACGCCAGCCCTGCCTTCAATGTATGCCTGTTAGTGAGGAAACAAGTAAAATCATCCCTAAAGCCCATTTGCCAGGCATCAATATCCAGGAAAAGATTATTGCCAACCTGGCTTGTATTTCTGTTAAGGGTGTTAGTTACCGACAGTTTATTGTAACAATTTGACCTGAATGCTGTCTGCAGTTGAAGGCTCTGAAAATGGTTTTTTCCCTCAGTGTCCAGTCTATCCGGTAATCCGGGTTCGGGATCTGCCGCTATGAAATCTATAGCTTCCTCGGAGCTCAGTCCGCTAAAGGAAAGTTTGTTGTTCTCATTTAAGATAGCGCTTATCTGATAGGTCACATCCCCAAAGTAAGGAACAGGAAACTCCGCCGATTCATCAAGAAACAAGTCCAGATATGTACGGCGGAATGCAACCAGAACGGAACTCCTTTCCTTTTTTATTGGTCCTTCAAAGAGGGCAGATGCATTATAAAAACCCAAAGAAATATGCCCGCCGGGATTGATGAAACTACCATCTCTCGTCTTTACATTCATTACGGAGGACATATGATTGCCATAGGCTGCAGAAAACCCACCAGTCAGCAATTCAATACTTTCGGTGGTTTCAGTATTAAAAATTGATTTTTGGCCTCCGAAATAATATGGAAAATATACTTTATTGTTATCTATCAGAAAAAGATTCTCCTCAGGCGCGCCACCTCTTACGTAAATCTGTGAGGGGCTGAAAAGATCACCGTCCCTACCTACGCCCGGAAGGGCAGACAGCGTTCTTAAAGGATCTTCAGTCAAACCCTGGCTGGTCTGGAGCGCTTTTTTTCCAAAAGAAATATTACTGATTGAGGTTCGTTCAATGATCCGATCGACAACTACTTCCACATCCTGTAACGCCATTACCTGAACTTTCAATTGTGCCGGAATGGTCAAGTCCTCCTCAACAACCTCAATGGCGATGGTATCGGATTCATACCCGATTACTGAGATCACAAGATGGTATTGACCGGGTAATACCTCCGGAATTTGATAGTGGCCATTAAGATTGGTGATATTGCCCTGAAAAGTCTCCACCAAGTGGACCGTTGCCCCTATCAGAGGTTCCTCATTTTCATCCGTTACCGTTCCGGCTATGACAAACTTTTCCTGGGCCAATATTTTTGCGAACGGTAATAGCAGGATACAGATGAGCCACAGCTTCTTCATTGCAAGGATTGATTAGGTTAAACTCACTCAGTCCCTCCAGGAATTCAATTCCCATGCCATAATCATGAAGATAGTTATATTACCCGGAATGACCTTCTCTTAAGTATTTCTGTTCGTAAGTGAGGACATTATTGTACGATTTTGATACAGTTTTCAGTATCGAATGAAAAGGGATTAAGATATGTTTCCCATTCACTTTTTTCGGTTACTTCACTTGTAATCCAGTTTTTCCAAAATTCTTGTTACAATACGCTCACTTGAATCCTCGATATTAAAATGCCACCCGTAGTTAGGTATTTGAAATATTTCGAATTGCGAATCAATTAAATCCTTCCCAAAGAAATGGTCCTTGCGTCCACTTATCCGTTTTTTTATCATTTCTTTCGTTCCATGTAAAACAATCCATTGCACGCTCTCGGAAGAGATGGGTACCAGAACCTGTCGATAATATTCTTTCAATGCGGAGCAGGCCAGAACACCCCCGCCTTTTTCATCCCAATCCACTATCCGGGTGGATATCGCCCTTAACCATGAGATGCGGTCACTATCATTGAGTGGTTGGCCCTGCCTCATTTTTTCGATGTTTTCCATAGGGTGGAAATCATCAGCATCGAAAAATGGTAAGGACAATTTTTCCGATAGCATTTTACCAACAGTTGTTTTTCCACTTCCCGCTACTCCGCAAATGATGAAAATCATAAATCAAATAAGATACAGTACCTGGAGTAAACTTATAAAAGTTTCAGCAGGCCTTTCCCGGATCAACAAGTTCCTGATTATGTTTTCACAGTCTGCAATTCCAGGTCCCGGATCATTAAGAGATACTTCTGAAGTTCTTCTTTGAAATTCTCTTTGAAGGACTCACATTCCGAATGCATATACTCGACCAGTTGCTCATAGTAGCTGACCCCTCTTTCCAGGTTTTCTCTAAATGTTACAAGATGCTTCTCCGCTTTTTTTGATAATGGAGACTGCACTTGTTCGATTTTCTCCTGCAGATGCTGCACATAGAGTCCCAGTTCCTTCAGGAAGAGGTTCGGGCGGGGCAAATCGATGATATTTATTTTACCATAAATATGATCCACCATCTCTTTAAATGAATAGGTATTGTTGAAATATGCCAGGTTTGGTCCGGGACATACTGAGACTCCCTTATTACTGAATCTGTCAGTCAGGTTGAATTTTCTGAGGAATGATACGGCCAAACCATCGCAAATACATTCTTTTTCGGTGATCTGATCCATTTTGCGCTGCAGATCCTCCCCTGAAAGTCCAAGTTCCTTCAACGCTTTGATCTTGCTCCTTTGATAGGCTGATGAAGCCGTACAAAGTGTCTTGCCATCGTCAGTTTTCACAAGCGCCAGATGTTTTTTGTGACACGGGCTTCCCGGTTTTTGGTCTGCAATTCTCTTTTGCTTCAAACGGTGGGCGGAGTTGTTTTTTACCGTATTGAATTTTACGCCTAATGGCGAGACGTTGCTGGTATAGATATCTCTTTCCCCGGCATTTTTCAATTCCGACAATGTTTCATCATCGATGGATGTCGCCTCCGGAACAAGAAGAAAAGGACTGGCCCATCCCGTTCCATCCACCTTGTAATACTCCTCTAAAAATGTCCGTTCACTGGAGGTACCTATGCCTCCCTGAACCGTGATCCTTTGATCATGTGGTGTTGCCGGTAATCCTTTCTCCAGCCATACATCATGGCAGAGCATGTTTTGCTCATCTCTCATAGATTGCCGGTTCAGTTTAAATTCCTCAAGTATAGGGCCAATGAGATGCCCTTCCGTTGCGAAGGCGTGACCTCCGCAATTCAAACCGGACTCAATGCGATACTCAGAAACCCATAGCCCTTTTTTTGCCAGCATTTTCCCCTGTATTAATGCTGACCTGAAATCGCTGACTTTTACGGTTATTTTTTTTCTGATCTGTCCGCTTTCGTCAGGGAAGAAATCCTCAAAGCCCCTCATATATTCAAATAACCCGGGATTCATCCCCGCCGAAAGTATTATTGAAGATCTCAGGTTACTTTCGGCATATCCCTTCAATGCGGACCGCGCCTCCGTCAGAACATCCGCTGATTCCGGAACTTCACGATCCAGCTTGGTCATGATGTTCACATCTATCGAGCCCGGACCCATGTGTTCGATCTTCTCCTGCATCTGAGTTAATGTCATATTATGTTTGTCCGGCAACAGACTGAAATACTTCTCAAGCTCATCAGGGTTCCGTTTTAACGCTTCAAACTCTGCACGTACGATCTCATTGACGAGATTGAGATAGGCTGTAATACGCCTGCTCCGGAACTCAAATTCTTTCCTGCTGATAGGCACATAATCAAAACCATATTTGTGACTATAATACTTACGCGCTTTTTCGATCACATCATCCTGCACAACAGAAATGGCTGATGAAACACCGTACTTTCCAATTTTTATGGGTGTGTCGATGGTGTATCCAATGCCCATAACAGGGATATGGAAAGAATGGGAAATGTGAGAATTTGACATTAGGAGATTGAAATAGATGAATAATTCGCACAAAGGAACATGAGTATTTACTATCAAACTATGACGGATATCATGTCGAAGTATGGTATGGAGAATTCCGAATGATATGAAGCCTGATTTTTCAATGCGAGATCCTAACACAGCAAATGCAATATATAACAAACATTATGCAATATATATTTGTCTTTTTACCATATATATATTACATTTGAAGTGTGGACAATAAGAGGCTTAAGGTCGCAAGAATAGAAAAGGGGTATTCACAACAGGATCTTGCTGATCAGATAGGCGTCACAAGACAGACTATCGGGTTGATTGAAAAAGGGAAATACAATCCCACATTAAATCTATGCATCAATATCGCAACAACTTTAGACAAAACACTCAATGACTTATTCTGGGATGAAGAAAAAAAATAACCACGGTCCTTTCGTAATGGATGAACGAAACAAGTTGATCGCTTACAAAATAATTGCGATCATGTATTTCTTAACTATTTTGGCTATCCTGGGAATTATACTTTACCGCCAGTTCGGCTTACGCCAGGAGATCAGCGAGTTTGAAGATATTGCAATTGTATTGACGGTAAACGAACTTTTCCTGATAAGTGCTCTTCTGTACTTCGGTGTGATACCTATACAAAAAATAAGAATCAGGAATCTGTTGATCATCTATGCGGTCATCGTTGTTCTCGGCAGTTTATTCACATATTACAAGTACAATATTTTTGAGAGTCCGGGACTTTCCTTCGATCAACTTATCAACAAACTGCTAATAATAATTGTTATTACCGGTTTAATTATTTTATTCTTTGTTATATTTTCAATTCTCGGCAAGCACAGAATGGAAAAAGAACTGGGTGAGGAATAATAATTTATTTTTTTAATACCCTTTGCAACTTCTGATTGGTTTTGGCTTTTCAACGACTCTGAAACAACTTCCCGTATTTCTAAACTGGTCCGGCCGGATCCCGGAGCAGGAACTTTTTTCAATAAAATATGTATATACATATAAATTCAAGTTGTTATGAAAAAGGTTAAGCAATTGCTATACGGACATATGGTGGATATGGGTGGGATCCCGGTTCGTCAACCCATCCCCACCCAAAAGGTAGAACAGGTTGATCCCTTTATACTGCTACACCATGGGAGGTTTGAAGTGAAGGCAGGAACAGACGCCCGTTCAGCCGGTGTAGGTCCCCATCCTCACCGTGGGTTTTCACCCGTGACCTTCGTATTCGAAGGGGGGGTAAAGCACAGAGATTCCAGAGGTAATGTTGGTGTGGTCAAAGCAGGGGGTGTTCAGTGGATGAATGCGGGCATGGGAATAATTCACAGCGAGCGTCCGTCGGAAGAACTTGTCGAAAAGGGTGGATTTCAGGAAATCATTCAGCTTTGGGTAAATACCCCTGCAGCGAACAAGATGGACCAGCCTTATTACCTGGCTGTTCAAAAAGAAGATATGCCACACTTTGATCCTGATCATGGAGATGGATACCTTCAACTGGTGTCTGGCGAGATGAATGGTGTACAAGGCAATGTTAAAACTCCTTTTCCCCTATTATCGGTTATGGGACAACTGGAAGAAGATGCTTATCATACCTTTCTGGTTCCGGAAAATGCAAATACGATCCTGTATTTATTAGATGGTGAACTGTCCGTAAAGGGCTATGGTCTGGTAGAAAAGCTCAACTTAATAGTTTTCGAAAAAGGGGGAAATGAAATTCGATTAACTTCCAAAAAGGATTCACGTTTCTTATTACTTTCAGCCAATCCTTTGAATGAGCCACTGGCAACCCACGGACCATTCGTGATGAATAATCAAACCCAGATCCTGGAAGCTATGCGGGATTATCAAATGGGGAAAATGGGGGTATTGATCGAGGAATAGGATTAAATGATCCTGGTTATCCGACAGATCACAGCATGTTTTCAAAGGGAAGGCTAGAGTGCAATCCCAATAAAGGATTTGAAAGCCAGTCCCATCAATCCGGTAATCAGCATGGTAATGCCCAGACCCTTTAAACCGTTGGGAACGCGTGAATACTTCAGTTTCTCCCTGATGGCCGCCAGGGCTACTATCGCCAGAAAGAATCCCACACCCGATCCGAAACCGAACGATGTGGCTTCTACAATGGTATAGTCTCTCTGGACCATAAAAAGTGACGACCCGAGAATTGCACAGTTCACTGCAATAAGGGGCAGGAATATACCTAATGAACCATAAAGCGCGGGAGATACCTTTTCGATCACCATCTCTACCAGCTGTACCATGGAAGCAATCACGGCAATGAACATGATAAATTGCAGGAAGGTCAGATCAATGGTAGCAAAATCAGCACCCAGCCATGACAAGGCACCCTCCTTTAAGATGAACTCCTGCAACAACCAGTTGACAGGAACCGTGATGCTCAAAACGAAAATAACCGCCAGACCCAGGCCCAGAGCTGTACTCACTTTTTTCGAAACAGCGAGGAATGAACACATACCCAGGAAGTATGCGAAGATCATGTTATCAATAAATATTCCTCTTAATGCGATATTAAATGCTTCCATCTTATTTAGTGTTCTACGTACCCTGTTTTGGTCCTTTGCACCCAAATCAAAATTCCAAGTACCATAAAGGCACCAACCGGATCTACCATTAGGCCATTGTTTGGAAAACTATACCATCCGACGGCTTCAAATATCTTGAAATCAAAAATAGAACCAGATCCCAGCAGTTCTCTGAAAAATGCTACGGTGAGAATGATCCACGCGTAACCAAATCCACTTCCCAATCCATCCAGTATTGAGTCGTAAGGTTTGTTGCCCATCGCATATGCTTCAAGCCGGCCCATTACAATACAATTTGTAATGATCAGTCCAACAAAAACACTGAGCACCTTGAACATGTCATAATAGTATGCTTTCAGGACCTCACTGACTAATGTTACAAGTGTTGCGATGACTGCCAGCTGAACTATTATTCTGACCCTGTTGGGAATTGTATTCCTGAGAAGTGAAATGATAAGATTTGAAAACACGATCACAAAAACCACAGCCACCGACATTACCAGTGTAGGTTCCATTTTTACAGTTACTGCCAAAGCCGAGCATATCCCCAATACCTGTACCGTGATCGGGTTATCTTCACTCAATGGATCGGAGACAATTTTTTTTCGCCTCTTTGACAGCAAAGGTTCGGCGGGTGCTTTTACCACCTCCTGAACTTTTTCAACAACTGCTGCTTCGTTACTCATAACTCCTGAGTTAGTAGTTTAATGTAATTTTGTTATCTGGTTTTCTTTTTGCAATAAACGCGTCATAGCAGGAAATATAATGCTCAAGCATTTTATTGACGCCTTTTGCGGTCATGGTAGCTCCTGACAATCCATCCACCTCGTGCTGGGATAACCCCGTATTCCCTTCACCTTTTACCATGTTTATGGATTCAAAGCTTCCGGTTTCACTGAAGAGCTTTTTCCCTACATAGCGGCCTTGAACCTCGTCTTCGGTAATTCTTGCACCAAGCCCCGGGGTTTCCTGCCTGTGGTCAAATGCTATACCTCTGACCGTATTCAGATCTTTATCCAGTGCAATGTATCCCGATATCCAGTCCCAAAGTCCTGCTCCAAACATTGGGAAAATATAAGAGTCGACATCCTCCCCGTTTTCAGCCATGAACATAAACACAGGATAGCTGCGGGTTTCAGGATCCACTTTATAATTCTTTTGGATATTCACTTTTTCGGCTACCACGGGATTCCCCTTCCCATCGATCTCAATATCGTTACCATCAATATCAACAACTACCGACCTGACCCTTTTGTTATAAACAGCTAAGATCTCATCCGGGTCCTTGATGGCTGAAATATCCATCACAGCCCCCAGGATCTTTTTCTTGGTGTCCAGCTCAACCTGCTTGTCCTGCATCGGTTTCAGCACTACAGAGGTTAAGGACATCAAGCCACCAATGACAATGGTCATAATGGCTGAAAAAATGATGATATAGGTGTTAGATTGTTGCACGCTTTAATCTTCGTTTTTTGTTGGCATCCACGACATAAAAATCTATAAGGGGCGCAAAGACATTCATAAACAATATGGCCAGCATAATCCCTTCTGGATATGCAGGGTTTATCACCCGGATGATCACCGTTATGATCCCTATCAAAAACCCATATATCCACTTTCCGGTTTCGGTTTGCGCAGCCGAAACAGGATCTGTCGCCATGAAGACAGCTCCAAAAGCCAGGCCACCGATGACCAGATGATAATGTGCAGGCATTGCCATAAAGCTGTTTGCACCGATCAGATTAAACGCCGCCCCCATAATCCATGCGCCGGCAAATACACTTACTATAATTTTCCAGCTTCCCACACGGGTCACGATCAGGATCAACGCCCCGATCAGGCACATCAAAACGGATGTCTCGCCGATACTACCCGGCATGATCCCCATAAACATGTTTTTGAAGGAGAACATGTCTGCCTGCCAGTGACCGGCAAGATCGGTCATCAGGTCTGTGCCGTTTGCTACAGCGCTGGCACCATAGGCCAAAATTGTGGCACCTGAATATCCATCAACCGGAGGAACATCCCCAAAATAGGTCCATACTTCTCCGGAGATCTGGGAGGGATAAGCAAAGTACAAAAATGCCCTGGCAGTGAGTGCCACATTCAGGATATTCATCCCGGTACCTCCGAAAACCTCCTTGCCGATAATTACGGCAAAAACAGTGGCCATGGCTACCTGCCATAGCGGAATTGCAGGTGGCATAACCAGCGGTATCAACAAGCCGGTTACCAAAAATCCCTCTTCCACGGGATGCTGCCGGATCACACAAAAGGTGAACTCCGTACCAAGTCCTACCGCATAGGAAACAATTATGATAGGGATCACTTTTGTGGCGCCGATAAGGAATTTGTCAAGTGTGGTGGCGTCAACACCAGTGGATATGAAGTGCTGATGCCCGGTATTCCATATGCCGAAAATAAGGCACGGGATCAGGGCAATGATAACAGTCATCATCATCCTCTTCAGATCCCCAGCATCTCTGATTTGAGCGCCCGTCTTATTTGTGGTTATATCGGGGGCGAAAAGGATGGTCCTGTGTCCTTCATACAAAGTATGGAACTTTTCCCACTTACCTCCTTTTTCAAAGTTTGGCTTGATGCTATCGAACGCTTTTTGGATAAACTTCATACCCCTTGTTAACTATTTCTGATTAATTCAATTCCTTCCCTCAGTATTTGCTGCAGGTCATTTTTCGACACATCTATGAATTCGCACAATGCAACATCTTCCTCGATCAATTCATATATTCCCAGTGCCTCCATTTCATCGTAATCCTGAGCTATAATTGCCTTGAAAAGGTAGGTCGGAAGGACGTCCATAGGCATAACCTGCTCAAAAGCTCCGGACATCACAAATCCTCGCTTTTCGCCATGGGTGTTGGTATTAACCTTGTATTCCTTTTTGCGGCTTTTCAATATCGACAGGCCGAAAGACCGGTGGAAGCTTATCTTCTTTGAGGATGGAAGGATCCAACCCAGGAATTCTTCCTTATCTCCTTCGGGTATCACCGTCACCTGATTGTCATAAAATCCCAGATATCCGTCAGGACCCACACTTTCACCGGTTAACACATTACCCGAAATAAACCGGGAATGACCGCCATTCAACTGACCTGACAGCAGTTTGCTGAAACAGGCTCCGGTATATGTCCTGATATACTGAGGGTTCCTGACCTCCGATCCCGTTAAAGCGACTACTTTGGAGGCGTCATAAATGCCTTCCAGGAATAATTTGCCAATCTGCGTTACTCCTATGGGATGAACGGTCCAGACAATATCACCTTTGTTAATGGGATCTATGTGAGCTATTTGAATGCCGACATTACCAGCCGGATGAGGCCCCGCAATTTTGTGCAGACGAACGTTTTTTGCATGTGCGAAGACCTGACTGATCTCATCATTATTATTGATGCTGAGATGGATCTCCCCGGATGTGAATTTTCGCAATACATCAATTCCAGCCTGGAAATACTGATCCTGTCCATCGATCAGCAGGTTCATATCCGGTGCAAGGGGATGAGAATCAAATCCCGAAATGAAAACAGACTTTGGGCTGGTGGCAGGATCCGCAACTACTCCGTATGGTCTTTGAATAATATTTGGCCACACCCCGCTTTTCAGGAGTTGAGCCGCCGCCTCTTCCCTGGTCATCTTCACAATGTCAGAAACAGACAACTTTTTGAAGCTTTCATATTCCAGCTTCTTGTCTGCCAGGATCTTTACCTCTAATAGTTTTCTTTTTTCGCCTCTCCTGATCTCAGCCACTTCCCCACTGACCGGGGCAGTATACATGATATCTTCAGCAAGTTTGTCGAAAAAAAGTGGGGTTCCTGCTTTGATATTGTCGCCTTCCTTAACCAAAAGCTTCGGCCGACTGATAGCTACAAAATCCGTAGGTTTAATTGCGAAGGTTTCCGGTTGCTCAATTTCTGTTACTTTCTTCTCGGCTTTACCCACTAGGTTTATATCAAAACCCTTCTTTAACTTGATGGTTTGAGACATGTGTGTTAGTTGGACGTCTACTTCAAAATCGGCACAAAAATAACAAAAAATTGTTCAAAAGAAATCCAGATCCACAATCGGTAAAATGGCCGTCTATTTAATGGAAAAAGACTTTTTAGGGTATCTCAACGGCCTGATAATTTTCTCTGAGGAAATCTGATATTTTCTCCATCAGCCATCTGGGCGTGGAAGTGGCCCCACATATTCCAACGGAGTCATCCGGCTGTATCCATTCCAGATCAATTTCATCTTCATTCTCGATGAAATGACTCCGCGGGTTGAATTGCTTGCAAACACCAAAGAGCGCCAGTCCGTTTGAGCTCTTCTTGCCTGCAACAAAAAGGATCACGTCATGCCGGGTACTAAATTTTTCCATCTGAGGTTCCCGGTTGCTGACCTGGCGACAGATACTATCATTTGCTTTGAAATCTCCATCGATCAGTTCACCCTTTTCATCTATTATCCTTTCTTCTATCAGGGATTTTATTTTATAAAAACCATCGGTGTTCTTTGTGGTTTGACTAAACAAAACGATAGGTCTGGAAAAATCGAGCTGGTCCAGATCCGACTCAGATGTAATGACGATTGCCTGATCTGAAGTCTGACCGGTGAGCCCAACAACCTCCGCGTGGCCTGGCTTCCCATATATTACAATTTGGCCGTTTTTTTCCATTAAGGCATCATAGGAACCCTTCACCCTATTCTGAAGTTTCAGAACTACAGGACATGATGCGTCCACCAATTCAATGTTGTTTTCCAACGCTATCCGGTAGGTTTCCGGTGGTTCGCCGTGTGCACGGATCAGGACTTTACAATTGTACAGATCTTTAAGTGCCTGTCTGTCGATAATTTTCAATCCCTGGTTGTGCAGTCTTTCTACTTCCATCCTGTTGTGGACGATATCACCCAGGCAGTAAAGAGATTGACCGCCCCCCATTTCATCTTCTGCCATTTGAATGGCAAACTCCACACCGAAGCAGTACCCGGAATTCTTATCTATCTCAATTTTCACTGATTATATTTTCTGCCAGTTTAACAATTTTATTAACCTGCTGATCAAAAGTCAAGTGAGTTGTGTCAATTTCGATAGCATCTTTCGCTTTGACCAACGGACTATCTGACCGTGTCGAATCAAAATGATCCCGCTCCCTGAGGTTACGGGAAATTTCATCAGGATCGGAATTTATCCCCTTTTCAAGTAATTCTCTATATCTCCTGGCAGCCCTGACTTCAATACCCGCGGTCATGAAGATTTTTAACTCAGCCTGCGGAAACACTATGGTTCCAATGTCTCTTCCGTCCATTACTATCCGTTTTTGTTCCCCTAAAGCCTGCTGTTTTTTCACTAACGCTCTCCTCACTTCTTTAATGGCTGCTACTGCGCTGACCTTGCTATTGACATCAGGCGTTCTGATCTGGTCCCCTACGTGCAGATCATTTAAAAATAATTCAAAGTCATTTTTTGAATTATCAAAACGGTATTCAAGTTCCAGTTCCGATAGATGTGAAATAACTGATAAATTATCGTCCAGGTTGACTTTATTTTTTAGAAAGTGCAAGGTCACTGTCCGGTACATTGCACCGGAATCCACATATATGTAATGAAGTCTTCGGGCCACAGCTTTTGCCGTGGAACTTTTACCCGTCCCCGAGTACCCATCTATGGCGATAACGATGTCCTTCACTAGCAATCCTTAACCGGACAAGGTATTGGCTTTCCTTTTTTAACTTTCCCTTTGTACGTCCTGCTCGGGTTTTTCCTGCAACCTTCTAATCCGAAAGCAGTAGTCAATATCAGTCCGATGATTATGATTCTTAAAAATTTCATAACTGCTTGTCAGAGACTGGCTACTTCGGTCTCACGATCTATTTTCTTCACAAGTCCCTGAAGGACTTTGCCGGGCCCGGACTCAGTAAAGGAAGTAGCACCATCAGCGATCATTTGCTGAACGCTTTGTGTCCATCTGACGGGAGAAGTCAGCTGCCTGACCAGGTTAGATTTTATTTTGGAAATATCCGTGTGACCAGATGCATCTACATTCTGGTATACCGGACATTGAGGTTCGCTAAAATGGGTGTTCTCTATTGCCTGGGCCAATTCTTCCCTTGCAGGCTCCATCAGCGGCGAGTGAAAAGCCCCTCCAACCGGAAGGATCAACGCCCTTTTCGCCCCGGCAGATTTCATTCCCTCGCAGGCCCTTTCCACTGCTGAAACATCACCGGAAATCACCAGTTGACCCGGACAATTGTAGTTTGCCGCCACAACTATACCGTCAGTTTCACGGCAAATTTTTTCAACCACTTCATCTTCCAGTCCCAATACGGCCGCCATCGTCGACTCAGTTGTTTCACAAGCTTTTTGCATAGCCATTGCCCTTTGTGAAACCAGTTTTAAACCATCATGGAAATTAAGTGCACCTGAAGCGACCAGGGCGGAAAATTCTCCAAGCGAATGCCCGGCTGTCATCTCAGGGTTAAAATCATCATGGACCATAGCATTAATAACGCTGTGAAGGTAAATAGCCGGTTGTGTGACCTTTGTCTGTTTGAGATCTTCATCCGTCCCCTCAAACATTATTTTAATAATGTCGAATCCCAGTATATCATTCGATGAATCAAACAGTTCTTTAGCCTTCGGTGAAGACTCGTACAGATCTTTACCCATTCCGGGAAATTGGGCCCCTTGACCGGGAAAAACAAATGCTCGCATATTATCAGTTCTGAGTTATGGTGGATGCAAAACTAGATAACATCCTATGAATCCAGAAACCGATACTGAAGTTCCTTGGTTGGGATCAGGCACGAATCATTCTTCCCAAACCATTTATATCTGTTTCCCGCAATAAGATCATAGGCGCTGTCTCTCAGTCCCTTTGGAAGGAACCTGAATACCTTCAAAACTGCCCAAAATCCGCTGAGATCCCCGGCTATTTCAAGAATGGCATCGCTTTTAACGTATAGCCGGGAATGTCGAACAAGTACGATTGAATCCAATTTATCGGAACTGATCTCATACCTGGAAAGTATGTCACGGGCAATTGAAGACTGTAAGGAAGCGAATTGAAAAATGGCGCCGGGATCTCGTTTGATCACAAATTTTACGGCGCCATTGCAGAGATTGCAAACGCCATCAAACAATATCAGATCCTTTGACTGGTCTATTTTAGAATTTGCACCCATCCTTTGTAGGTTCTTTTCGCGTTGGACGACACCAACACATCAAATCTTACATCCGCAATATAAAAATACACGCCGGCCGGTAGCTCTCTTCCATTATTTGTTTTACCATCCCAATTGATCAAAGTGCTCCGCTCCTTCTCTTTTGAAAGATCAAAAACCAGCGCACCATTTCTGTCAAACGCTTTAAAATCCACATCAAGCACAAATCTTGGGCAGGAGGTATTATCAAAGTCACTTACAGGATTCGATACTCCGCTATAGAATGGCGTGAATGTGTCGTTGTAGCCATCTCCATTTGGTGTGAAAACATTCGGA
>JANQEU010000051.1 GCA_028278225.1 Cyclobacteriaceae bacterium | reverse complement strand
TCCGAATGTTTTCACACCAAATGGAGATGGCTACAACGACACATTCACGCCATTCTATAGCGGAGTATCGAATCCTGTAAGTGACTTTGATAATACCTCTTGCCCAAGATTTGTGCTTGATGTGGATTTTAAGGTCTTCAATAGATCCGGAGTCAAAGTTTTCGATTTAGACAAGAAAAAAGAAAAGGGAATATTGATCAATTGGGACGGCAGGACGAATTATGGAAAAGAATTACCCGCAGGAATATATTATTACATCGCAGAGGTGAAATTTGATGTACTTGATGCCGCAAAAAGGAATCAAACCTACAAAGGCTGGGTGCAGTTGTTTAAGTAACGGAAAAAGCGATGATCCACCCCGATAATGACATAATAACACTTCGTAGAGAACTTTTCTCATACCTTTACCACTTTAATATATCGGAAGATGTTAAACCGGACGACCGATGTTCAATTTTCATTGGATATCAGGCGTTATTTGAAGAGTAGTTAGGATTTCAAAGATTGATGAAAAGGTTTTACCATATTTTTCTGGTGTTTACTTTAGCTCTAACGGGTCATTATTCTTATGCTACCCATATTCGAGCCGGTGAAATCATTGTTCGCCGAATAGATAATCTCACCTACACTTATGAGTTCACTTTTATAGGCTACAGGGACACTGAGTCCGGCATCCAGTTTGGAGGAGGAGTTTTTGACTTTGGGGACAATACGAGCATTAACGGAGGGACTGACGGATTCAATATCATCGAAACGCAGATTACACCAATCATCGTCAAAGCCGAATTCAGGGTGGTACATACCTATGCTGCCGCCAGCGAATACATAGTAAGTTACGCTGAGGATTTTCGTAACGCGGGTATTTCGAATATGGAAAATTCGGTAAACACATCATTTTACACCGAATCCAAAATCATCATTGATCCTTTTTTCGGACTCAACAATTCACCTGTGCTGACGGTACCGCCGATTGATGAGGGAACGCCCGGTGTAAGGTTCATTCATAACCCCGGGGCCTTTGATCCCGATGGGGATAGTATTGCCTACAAGTATGATTTCCAAAATAAGCAAGGCCAGCGGGAATTTATCATTCCAAAGCAAAGCCGGGATACCGATGTATTCGGTTATCGTGAATTAAACAACCCTGACTTTTACGAAAATTTCGCGACCGGCAGTGAGGATGGCAATCCGCCAACACTGTCTTTA
>JANQEU010000012.1 GCA_028278225.1 Cyclobacteriaceae bacterium | reverse complement strand
CACTGTCGGCAGCAGAATGCCGTCGGTTGCATAAAGGCTTGCCACCTTTTTGGGGTCTCCGGTCAGGAGGGCATAATTCCACTCATCAAAGAGTGCTGTGATTTCATGTTCGCTCATGTTCAGTCTCCTCTGTTAAATATGATGGTTGTGTAGAATTAATCTGTGCCCGAAAACTAAGCTGTTTATTCATCGCCAGTGTAGTCCGCCCAGTTGTTCGGGGTTTCGTACCAGCGGAGGTTTTTGAGGGTAACGTTTTCGGGCAGGTGGGGTCGGATCTGGTTGAAGGCCCATTTCGCAAGGCATTCGGCGGTCGGGGGCTCGTCGGTGATGACCACGCGCGTGTTGCGTCTGGTGATGAAGTCGAGGTCTTCATGGTCGTTTTTCCAGACGGCGAATCCATGATCGAGCACATCATGAACATGCAGCATCATGATGTCCTTGAGGAACTTGAAATCCATTACCAGGCCTTCTTGCGGATCGCCTTGACGGTCATTAATCTTTCCTTCGACCGTGGCAACCACGGTGCCCCGGTGGCCGTGCAACTGGTTGCAGAATGAAAAGCTGTTCGGCAGCGTGTGGCCGTAATCAATCTCGATTTTTCGTGATATGATCATTGTTGCAGTGACCTCTGGAGCTTTGTGCTGTGGAGACGAAAAGTGTAAGGAAAAAATAGGAATTGGGCAATAGTTGAGAGAGTGTAGAGGTGATAGGTGCTGTGCAATCGGTAAAGGGACCGGACGAGAGAATGAGTGAGATAACCAACAGCCAGTATCGGAGAACCGGGGACCGTGAACTGCAGACTTCAGACTGAGCGCTGAGCCGGGGGAAAGCGTGATTATTTAAATATCAGAAACATTAGACGTGAGCCGAACAAGTAAACCATTGGGTTATGGGAAATATGATTTCAAATGCATATGGATGGCAAGATGACGTTCTGGTTCGCATGAAACAGTGGATAAAAGTATCGAAAAGTGTTGCTTTTCTCGATTGATTCATGTGCTTATCAGTATGAACCTGTCCCAATACATAGAGGGTTTGCAAGCAAAAGGGGTGTACTGTTTCAGTGGGACAGACGCTGTTGCTGCCCTTGAGTCAAGCACTCTGGCTGCCAGAGCAGCCTTGCGCCGTTTGAAGCACCATGGTGCGATTGCCATGCCGTACCGTGGGTTTTATGTTATTGTTCCGCCTGAATACCGGCAGATGGGATGTCTGCCGGCAAACCAGTTTATACCGTCATTGATGGAATATTTGAAAGAACCCTATTACGCAGGGATTCTCTCCGCGGCTGAATGCTACGGTGCAGCCCATCAACGACCGCAGGCTTTTCAGGTAATTGTAGAGCATTCCCGTCCAGGAATCATCTGTGGTTCGGTCAGGGTTGATTTCATCAAGCGGAACAATGCTGCCCTTATGCCGACCCAGGACTTCAAAACACCGCGCGGGTATCTGAAGGTATCTGCCTCCGAGGTGACTGCTTTTGATCTGATCGGGTATCCACATCACACCGGAGGGCTTGACAACACAGTGACCGTTTTAGCTGAATTAGCGGAATCCCTCGATGCCGTAAGATTGGCTGATATAGCCGGTTTATCACCCATCACCTGGTCTCAGCGCTTGGGGTACTTGCTGGAATTGATCGGTGAGACCGGATTGGCAAAAGGGTTGGCCGCATATGTTGCAGAGCGAAAACCAGTTCCCGCTCCTCTTTCACCATCACTGCCACATCATGGTGCCCGGCAAGTGTCCCGATGGAGACTGCTGCCAAATGAAACGGTTGCCCCTGATCTATGATTCCTCTTGATTACATCACCGAATGGCGGCCCAATGCACCATGGCAGCAGCTTTCCCAGGTTGAGCAGGACCTGATAATCTGTCGTGCGCTGGTTGAACTCTACAGCCATCCGGTTATAGCTGAAAATCTGGTGTTTCGTGGAGGAACTGCCTTGTTCAAGCTCCATCTTCCTCCAGTGAGGTATTCAGAAGATATCGACCTGGTGCAAAAAGCGCCGGGCTCGATCGGCCTGATTATGGATGCTGCCCAGGAAAAACTCAACCCTTGGCTTGGAAAGCCGAAGCGAAAGCAATCGGAAGGACGAGTGACACTGACATGGCGGGTTGAATCAGAAGAGGGATTGCCATTGAAGCTGAAAGTGGAAATCAATTCAAGAGAGCATTTTACTGTCTTGGGTTATCAGCAGATCCCATTCACGATGACCTCGCGATGGCATACAGGAAGTGCGTCGATTACCAGCTATAACAGGGATGAACTGCTTGGCACGAAGCTACGAGAACTTTTTCAGCGCAAAAAAGGCAGAGATCTGTTTGATCTGTGGTATGCATCGCAGACGATTCCAGTCAACCCTGAATCTGTTGTGTCCTGCTTTTTTCGGTACATGGAACATGAAAAGCATAAGGTTAGCCGGGCGGGATTCGAGATGAACCTGCTTGAGAAGCTTGACGATTCCCGTTTTTGGGGTGACATGGAGCCGCTTTTGACCAGCTTAACCTCATGGAACCCGAAGGCGGCTGGCATGTATGTCCTTGAAGTCCTTGCTCCGCTGATACCAGGGGAGGCATGGCAAAGGACAGAGGAGAAGTTGAAGGTACTCAAAGAGCGGTGAGCGCTTTACAGGAGTTGTTTTTATTGATTGTTATTAATTGTTTTTGATAAAATTTTTGTGACGCGACTGTTACTCGAAAAATTTAGACGCCATTATAAGTCATTATTTTATTGCTGTTTAGCTTGATGTGTTCGGATATACATGGTAGAAGTCAGAGGTTCGAATCCTCTATCACCCACCCGCATATATAGAAACATGAAAGCACGGTTGCTCCGTGCTTTCTGTGTTTTTTTCTTACCATCCAATTTCAAGAGAAGAACTTGCAAGAATTTT
The DNA here is from genome assembly GCA_028278225.1 of Cyclobacteriaceae bacterium. GTDB lineage: Bacteria > Bacteroidota > Bacteroidia > Cytophagales > Cyclobacteriaceae > JANQEU01. Next base: position 2,659 of record JANQEU010000012.1, on the reverse strand, counting down.
ATAAACAGTTTTTCCTTCGATTTTCAACATTTGCAATAACCTTACCTCATATTGACCAGGAGGCTCATCTGCAACCCAGTTTATGTTTCCACATAAGTTACTTGCCCAGGTAAAACCCTCTGTAATATCAGGCGCACAACCTTTATCACAAAATGCGACTAAAAATTTTCCATCAGACACAACTTTGTTTCTATTGTACCTGATTACAATATGCTCTTGCGGTACATACTTGTCTTTAGATAAAGCAATCCAGCTTTCATTGCTTTTTTTGAGTATCAATGTAGGAGAAGAAAAATACGAATCATAGGGCTTCATCATGTCATTTGACATGTTGTCATGTGAAAAAATCCCGATACCTCGAGCCTTGCTTACTCTAATGGTTGGCTTGAATAGCTGCTGATCCTTAACTTCCGGCAATACAAATACACCCTTCCATTTCGCATTTTCGATCCCGTAACTTGAAGTATGCCATTCTCCTTTCTCTGGCTTTAATTTAGTCCAGGTGTCAATGCGGGTTTCGATCTCGACCACCGGGTTCAATCCGGAATTCATTGGCTGATCCCATTCAATCTCTAAGCTTATTGTTTTGCCGACATGTGAGCAAAGGTCATTGGATTTCCAGTCTTTTATTATATCAAAATCGATTATTTCCGGAGAAGTATTATCGACGATTACTTCTTCAGTTATCCAATCGGAACATTCTTTAACATTGATGCCGGACCAGAATCTTACCGATACCTCATAACGCCCATCTTTCAATAGTGTCGTATCCCAACATCCTTTTTTACTTATTCCTTCTATACCTCCATTTTTATCTTCATTGTTGGTCAAAATATAATAATTGATTTTATAATCAATTGTTGCAGGATCAGTCAGACTAAAGAAAGTGTCATAGCTGCTCTTATCCGGTAATTCTGTCTTAAAGGTATCATGCTTGAACATCCACTTATGCAGAATACGGTCCTTATTTGGCATACGTGAAATTATGTATTCAGCGGCACCGACACCGGCGCCAGCTTTATAGCTGCCACAAGTTATTTCAACAGGATCTTCTCCCGCGCAGACAATATCAACCTTTCCGCGAACATACCAGAGATTATTCTTTTCGATTATCTCTCCATTCCCATCATTATCATCAATTTTAAAATAAATACGGTCAACCGCTCTGACCTTCTTTTCACATTGAGGATCGCGTAATGCCAGACCGTGTCGAAGCGGATTGGCAATGGGTTTCTCTCCTTGTAAAATAGAGTAATGCAGGTGATTGAACTTGATTGTTTCAGAAATGGTGCCTACAAATGTATGAGCTTCAATATCCTTTCCGGCTTCGGGCAGGACAGGAGAAAGATGTATATGACCATATTGATATCGAAGTTCGTTGGACTCTACACACATATTGTCACGATTAGCAAAAAGATGTACTTTACCTTTCTGCATAGTGTAAACCGCGCTTCCGGCAACAACAGCAATATCTACACCAGTATGAAAACGTGCGTTATATCGATAAGAAGAACCATAAATGTCAGCAATAACTCCCACTGGCTGCATATCAGCAGTAATTGTAAAATATATTTCCTGTCCAGGCTCAGGAATACCGCTCCAGTTTTTTATAAATGAACCAGAATCCAATGACCATATTTTTTGCAATATAATGAATGTCTCATCAGGAGCGAGAAAACATTTAGATGTATCTCCTAATACATCCATGTCAACCCAGCCTTGCCCGGGTTTTTTGATGTATAACTTAAAATAATACCCTGTAGTGCCACTGTCTTTGATGATTTCAATCTTATACTCAGTGTTTTTAGCCGCATTCACCTTCTGAAGGTTATACGGTACAATTTTTTCAAGTTGAATTCCTGAATTCCCGCATATAGGATCTGATATGCCCCCATGCCACATTGGCCACACACTTAGATCGATCATAATGTTTCCCTTCGGGTATTTATCATTAATATATGAAAAACAGGATTACAATTTAATGATGTCTCTTTATTTTAAGATCAGTTGATATGATTGAAAATATATGAAAAATAGAAGCGCGTGAACAAAAGAAAAAATGCTAAAAAGATAAAAATCAGATCTTATAAGCACAATCTTAATCAAAAAATTCAGTGTATCAGGGGAATTGCGATTTGCCAGATTGTAAGTTTTCGAAATTAAACAATACAAAATAATATCAGCTGGCATACGTCTCTCTTGTTATGAGAGACAAAAGTGATACAATTGATATTGGAATGGAGATGTTGTTACGTAACCAAAATTGTGTAGAAAATTTATTGGTTTAAAATAAGTAAAACAACGACCATGTTCAAATAATCAGAACGCATTATGAATGCTCAGTCCTTGACGCAGCGGGTTAGGGGATATCCTATTAGGTTTAAAAGATAGCTATACTTGATTTTTTTCAGAGGTTCGAATCCTCTATCACCCGCTCGCATAAATAAGCATGAAAACACGGCGATCCCGTGCTTTAAAAAATGTCATATAAACAGCCCCTAATCCTGCCTTCTATGAGAAAAGAGCTCGCCAGAAAGGGTGTTTACGAATACGGTTTATTGTTGGCAGAAACTGGAAGGCAACTGGGAGTGACGACCAATGCCGTAAGTTTCATGATAAAGAAAGCGTAATGCCAGCCTTTCGTTCTGTTGATTTTGTT
>JANQEU010000008.1 GCA_028278225.1 Cyclobacteriaceae bacterium | reverse complement strand
GTGTGCCCGATGTAATACTTATCGCGAGATTGAGAATGAAGGATGTAGAAATGACAAGACATAAAAAAAGCGGTTTGTAACCGCTGATGTGGGCGCTACTGGATTCGAACCAGTGACCCCCTGCTTGTAAGGCAGGTGCTCTGAACCAACTGAGCTAAGCGCCCTATACCGACAGAACAAACGTCGGGGAGAAAAGGACTGCAAAAGTAGCTTTGTTTCATCTTAAAGCAAATGAAAAGATGAATAATTTCAATGGCCTTTTGAAAGGGAAAGTTTTACGGATTTGCTATGTCAATTTAAGTCAACTAAATTAGTTGACATTAGTTGACTAACTGCTTTGGAAAGCACTCAAAACTTATGGGAAGTCTATGGGTTAAAGGAAAATCCTTTCAATACCAACGCGCTTTCGATCATCCCGGAAATCACATTTTCCATCAAGAATGCATATGTGATAAGACCCGAAGAGCCTGATAGGCAAGCCCAGAGATTCAATAACTTCTTCAGGAATCCGGGAGGTGGCAGAATTGTGATCGAGGGTGAATCAGGAATAGGAAAAACCACTTTTGTAAATGCGTTCCGTTATCAGTGGGGCTACCGGACAAAGGACAAACTGATTTCACCTTTCAACGCCATTCAAGTGCAGGAAAATTGGAGGCCGAAGGAATTTCTTCTCAGCTCGGTTTACCACACTATTTCCAGGATCAGATTTGACATTGGTGAAGATGAATTCAATAAAAACGAGATCTTAAAAGAGATCGCATCTGCGGTAGCTGCATACAGGGAGGAGCATCTTGGATTCGGTTTCGGTGTTCAAAATCCAATTGCAGGGATCTCCGCACAGAGACAAGTTTCAGTCAGCACAACGGTTGGAAGCGTCACTTCCGATCTCCTGTTTTCCTACCTGGGCTTGCTTATTCAGATGGTGAAAAGTAACGGATATCAGGGACTGATCTTACATTATGATAATCTGGAAACAGTAGAGCCCAATGTACTTCTGAATTTGATAGACGCTGTCAGGGACTACCTTCAGATACAGGATGTCTATTTTGTTTTTGTTGGCGGCATTGGTACTTTCAGAAAGAGTATTTTTCCGAAACAAAGGGTCAAAAGCATATTTGTATCCAATCCGGTCATCGTAAATGCGCTGAGTCTGGAAACAGTTCATCAGATCATCCGCCGTCGCTGCGAAGTTTGTGCGTTGGCTAAAAATTGGATATTACCCGTTGAAACGGAATTGATCGACACGCTTTACACATTCTTTGAAGGAAAGTTACGGCCAATAATGAATGAGATCGTAAACCTGGTGAGTGACAGAGAGGGTTCCCATGGTCCGATAACCAAAAACCAGGCACTGTCCAGTCTGAAACAAATTAAGCTGGAAACACTGGACAATATCAATATTAACAACTCCATTAAGGAGGTATTTATTGAAGCAACTAAAGTGAGAAAGTTCACTGCGAGTCAGTTAGCTAAATTGATCGGGAAATCCAGGCAATATGTAAGTGACAAGTGCATTGGCCCATTGGTTGAAAATAACCTGATAAAACCGGCTGAGAAAGAAGGACGGTCTCAATATTTCGAGGTGGAATCTGACTATCTGATCATTGGTATTGAGAATATGTCAACTTAACTGGTTGACATAAGTTGACTGATGGCAGCATTGCAGAATCAACTTATTCAAATCGCAATGTATGTCAACAAAAATGGTTGACATTTGTTGAATTGCTTTGTAGACCTGAAGAATTCATAGCCGCAATAAAGGATTTTGAATGACATCCAGTGTCAGCCTAACCGGTTGACATAAGTTGACCAATGACAGCACCACGAAATCAACTTGTGCAAGGTTAGTATATGTCAACAAAAATGGTTGACAATAGTTGAATTACCTTGGTGGATCTGAGAAATTCATAGCCCCGGAAAATGACTTTTTTGATGACATCCCTTGTCAACCTAACTGGTTGACATAGGTTGATCAATGGTTGTATGCTCCAGGGTCCCCGTGCAATTTTGAACGAAGACAGGGAGACATTGATGTCAAAATATGAAACTTTCAAAACCAATCTGATTATTCATCATTCTGTTGCTCCTGTTCATTGCCTTCTTCCTGGCTATTCCGGTCGTTCTCCTGGGAGCAAGATCCTGGCTGGAACATTATGCTTTCAGGATTGACGTCGGCCCTGATTTATTTCCGATCCCTGCGTTGATTTTGATCCTGATTTCATTTTTAACAGTAGGATATCGGACATACGCCACAGCAAAATCAAGTCCGGTTGATTCCTTGAGAGCGGAGTGATTTATGATAGGAAGAACCCTTGTGCATGACTTTGTACACCGCTTTCGGAATTGCAGTAGAACAAATTTCTGTAATGATTAGCGTTTTTGTACCAAAAGGTGATCAGGAGTGGTTAATTTTAAGAATAATGGAATGAGAAAGCGATTCACAAAATGGTCCAATATGTTGATTCATGAAAAATCCTGCAAACCACATCAGATTACTGGTAGTTGATGATCATGCAATTGTCAGGGAAGGTATCTCCTCACTTTTGAAGGATGAAACAGGTATCGAAATAGTAGCGGAGGCTTCCAATGGTAGAGAAGCTATTGAACTGGCTCAGAGTTTCAACCCGGATATTATCCTGATGGATATCAATATGCCGGAAATGGATGGACTTGAGGCAGCAAAACAGATGAAGGAAAGGAAATTTCCTTCCAAAGTGATTTTTTTGACTATGGAAATTAAAAGGAATACCATATCTACTGCGGTTGAACTTGGAGTGGAGGGGTATCTTCCAAAATTGATTCAGCATGAAGACCTGATTGACGCAATCAAGCGCGTACACACGGGCGAGATCTATTTCCATCCGGATATTGCCGATAAAATATTCAAAATACCTGCCGAGGAGAAGACAAATGAAAAAGAAGAGCAGATTTCCGGCTTGAACTTTCAGGAATTGGAAACCCTGAAACTAATAGGCAAGGGACTTGGTGAATTGGAGATCAGCCGGAGATTGTCCTTAAGCCAGGATGTTGTAAGTCGTCACCGGATGAATATAATGACCAAACTTGGATGTACGACGATGATTGACCTGATCGAATATGCCGTAAAGAGAAAGAAAGGTTGATTTTAGACTTCCTTAAGACTTGTTCGGGACGATTCCATTTGAATATAAAGATGTTGAAATTATAACGACATATACCTGAAACCTCAGTTTTGTTGGAGAACTTTTCGTGCTTGTTGATGGATGAGGAAAAATTAAAGAGAGTGAAGGCAAGAATTATAATGGAGGGTACAAGCTTGCCAGACAGCATTTTCTTTGAAATCGGCGATTGCTTCACTAACCCTGAAAGTGTGATACATATCGGTATTATTGCATGGATGATTAAGTCACTACGTATTTCAACATAATACAGGCCCAACTCTATTTTTTCCGTTTATTAGTGATTTTTACTAGTTGGTATGTATTCATATGGTAATAGGTCACCAACGCGTTGTTTAGCCATGTCGCCTTGCCAATATAGTCCTTCAGGATCAAAATATCCTTTCCTGGTGAAAATGACTATGCTACTAAAGTAGAGATAGCTTACGCGGTTTTTTGTGTACAAAATTTTGAGCGTATCTGGATAGAATAGAGACTTTACATTCGGATTTTTAACTTCGATACTGCTTTCCAGATTAGCTTCATTTTCTTGTCCAAAGTCAATTACATTAAATTTTGATCTGTGGAGTTCATCCTTCCACAATATCCGGAAAAAATGCATTCTGGAACCGAAATAGGCCTTCTCCCTTCTCTTTTTTATCCTTACAATTTCCTGTTTGGAGAATGATGTGTTTTCTTCAAAAATTGAATATCCCAGGTAATCAGTTCTCTCTTTGCTTTTCTCAAATTCCTCTAAAAAATACTTGATCCTGTATCCAAGTGCTTTGTTCGATATGATCAATGGTTTTGAGCAAAATGCAACCAAAGTACCTGAAGATTTGTCATAGCCCAAACGCACATCATTTAAATTCTCTATTTCACATTGTTTGGCGTTTCTTGTCCTACCCAGAAATTCTTCAAGAAATACTTTCTCCATTTTCTCGCGTGACACATCATCTGCCAATACGACTATCTCTTTTAACAAATATGTCTGAGGGTATAAGTACACTTTGTAATATCCGCCTGAAATATAATCTTGGATAAGCTGTGACTTGTAACCCATACAACTCACTACTATATCCTGACCCGGATTTTGACCAATGTTCAATTCAAAGTGGCCATCAATATCGGAGCTGGTGCCATTGTAAGAGTTATTGAAATAAATATTTACATATGGTATAGGCTCATTCGTCTTATGGTCCAGTACCTTTCCTGAAATAGTTTGAGCTTCCGTATTGAAGTGACATAATAGTAATAAGGAGGGAATAAGGAGGCAGGCGTACTGATGAGGGACAATTGATTCATACAATTTTACATAGTTTAAATGTGAGATTTTACGAAACCGGTAAGTGTAACTTGTCAAATAATGTAGATTTAATCCGGAGATTAAGTTAATTCTTAATTGTTGGAATTGATTTACAACCAATAGTTAATCAGCTCAAAATAAAATATATAATTCAGCCCATTATGCAGCGGCTGATAAGGAATGGCCCTTATAATTCAAAAATCAAGGATTGCTCTTTTGTAACGTTGAGCATCTATCAAACGGGTATTGTACTCCTTACGGTATTTCCGATGCAAGCTGTCATCAGGATAGCTCTCATATGCTTCATCATATGGATATTTTGACATTCCATGAAATGGTAGAGGTTCGACTGTACTTCCTACGGCAGTATTCAGGTCTCCGTCTTTGACCCATCCTTCGCTGTAAATCAAAAAGTCCCTTTTCCAACCTTCCGGCAGTTCCGGAAGATTCTCACTGTCGAATGTCAGGGTCATTTCGTCACCACCGTTCGAGATCACATACATGTCATCCGCATCCGTCAATAGCGGCCGGACATCCCCGAATTTTGTGTAAAGTCCTGTCAGGTCCAGCCATTTTTGTCCGGTTGTAACATCATAATAGTCGAACCAGTGCGGACCGTATCGACCTCCTTTTCTTTCCATCGCCGAATAACCCCTGAAATGTAAATCGGCCGAAGAAAGTGGCAAATTACTTGTGCGAACGGTAAGTTCAGGTTTGACATTCGCAAAGAAAATGTGATCCCAGTAGATCTGCAGGTTTGTTTGTAGCCTTATACGGTAGTTGTCCGTCAGAAATGCATTGGTCAGATCAATGATCACTGTCTTGTTTTTCCCCATTGGGAAACCGATCTCCTCATTTACCGTTTGCCATGATCCTTCGGCATTCACAACCTGCAGTCTTGGGGATAGTAGTTCGATATTATCCGATTGTGAAATGGCAGTGTTGATGCTTGCATCTGTAGGAAAAATCCAACCATTCAGAAACAGGTGAAGGTTTCTTGTATCGATTTTTTCACCCGGGTAAAGCTCCAGGTCCGTTACTTCCGTCACTCCCTGAAATTTTTCAAGGTCAAAGTCCGTAATGTATTTGTTATCTTTTTCCGATATTAATTCTGTCAGGTCCTTTCCACTGCCGGTTTTAACTGACTCGGGTATTATTCTGTTCCGTACTTTATAGATCCTGTGCTCAGGGTAAGGTGGTGGCGTGAAATTTTCGTTCACATATATTTCAAAGCTGGCAGGATGATCTACAGCTATTAGTTCGAGCTTATCAAAGTATATGGTTTCCCATAGTTCACTCGTTACCTGGAGAGAATAAGAGCCATCCTTTGGTTGAAGTATTTCACCGGGGATTTTCACATATTCCTGCGCCGCATCCGGGAAAGCCAAAGCGGTTGCCTCTCCCATTATGCCCAATGGCATTCCAAGAGCGCTCCGCCATAAAATGTCCTTGGCAAACACATATTCTTCACCATTCCAGGTGTAAAGAAACGGACAGGACCCCTTCAACAATTGCTTTTCAAGCATGGTCGCGTCTCCTTCCGGGAAATAAATATTTTGTGGTACCCCATTGGTCCATTGAATTCTCACAACCTCTGCTATTTGACGGGAGCCCAGACCAAAATACGTTATGGGTTCGTTCACTATCTTCATTTGATAGAGATCGCCCGCCCGAACTTCAATTTTGGAACCTATTCCAAAGTAATTGTTTTTGCTATTCCCGGTTCTTAATCCAACGAGTTTGATCTTCAGGTAATGATTGGTATTCCCACCTTCGTTTCTAAGAACACGGACCCCGTTTTCATTTAAAACAAACAGGTCGAGATCGCCGTCATCGTCATGATCGGCAGCTACGATTTGCCTGGCGTTCAGGTCATCCGGCAGTAGATTTGATGTCTCCTCAAATACGCCGCTGCCGGTGTTGTGAAATAGCTGGACTCCCCTGGATTTAAGATCTTGAGATTCTCCTGCCACAATGATATCCTGCAAACCATCATTGTCGAAATCAAGAAATATGGCATCATGTGTAGTAGCGTTTTTCAGAGCTATGGATTGTCCGGCTTTTTCATCTTTTTCGAACTGACTGTTCCTTTCATTTCGATACAGTTCAGGCTCCCCCTCGCTGTTGATCAGTAAGAGATCCAAATAACCATCATTGTTATAATCTCCTGCCGTTATTGTTTTTGCATTGGCACCTATGGATGTTTCGTTGCCAGTTACGATATCCTCATATCGACCTTGCCTCAGGTTCCTGTAGATCAGGTTGTTTCCAACCCTGTTTGCTACCGCAAAGTCCGTTGTGCCGTCCCCGTCAAAATCTCCAAAGCAAATATCCGAACTGCCGACACCTTGTGAAACTATCCCGGACCTGTCAGTATGGTCCATAAAAGATCCATCACCGTTGTTACGAAAGATCATATTCTGCTCCGGGCCTGCAACTACAAGATCAACATCACCTTCATGATCCATGTCAAAAAAAACGGCCTGGTTTGTTTCTGTTTGCCTCAAAACAGGCATGCGGTCTGTCATATTTTCGAAACTACCATCCCCATTATTTTTATAGATGACATTACTTCCTGCCATACCTACGAACAGATCCAGAAAACCATCATTATCCATGTCGCCGAATGCTGTTGCCGTCTCCTCTCCGGAATGTGAAAGCCCGGAGGATGTGGTTATGTCTTCATAAAAACCAAAGTCGTTTCGGAACAACTTTGACCCTTGCGACTGAGCTGAGTTTCCAAGGTACAGATCATAATCACCATCACCGTAAAAGTCCGAAACCACTAAAGTGGAATAACCTTCACTTATTCCCAGTCCAATGGAAGATGATATATCTACAAACTTCATTACCTCCAAAATTGAGGATTCTGCCCCCACTTCTCCCGACAGGAGCATCGGATCAAAAGAAATAACAGGGAATCCATCCAGGTTCTCACTTGGTCCTTCCAGTTCCGAGAAACCGGACTGATAGACAATTGATGTTTTCATGTAATTGTAAAACATCATAAATGATATCAAAGCCTCTGTCGCATTTCCTGCTCGCAACAGGTCGGTAGTTGATTCGTAGTATTGAATGGATTCCTCCGGGAATTCAGGGAAAATCTTTGGCAACTCCTCAAGTATCCGTAAGGCTTGATCCGAGTTGCCGGTCCGGAGAAAATATTCAGTCAGTTGTAGTTTTGGAACAATATTGCCAGGTAACTTTGAAGTCAGTTTTTGTAAAAATTCCCCGCGTTCAGCGCTCTCCGCAGAATACTGATCGATCAATTGATACAATGCCTTTACATGATCAGGATCAGTTTTCAGAATCTTTGATAATTCTTTGACCGATTCTTCCTGTTGTTGATTTAACTCATACACCTTGGCTAACATCAACCTGGAATCCGGCAGATCCCGATCAATCTCTATTGCTTTTAACAATTGTGCTTCCGCCTCTTCAAGCCGCCCCATCCGAAGATAAACAAGACCTAAATTGGTATAGCCGACGGACTCACCAGGTGCCAGTTCTATTAATCGCAAAAACTCCGTTTCAGCTGCCTCAAGACTATTTTCTTCCAGATATCCCAGGCCCAAGACCGTACTTACCAATATATCACGGGATCTTTTCTCTTTCGCCTCTCTTGATTCGCTGCAACCGGCCAGTACTACTGCCAATAAAGCACCAGCCAGAAACACAGGATTAATTTTCATAATAAATCTCATCTACTTGTTCACAGATCTTGCAGTTGGGTAATGAAGTCATTTAACCTGGAGTAACTTAATTTCATTTCATCTTCTATTACTCCGTCTTGCAGCTTCAGGTCCTTAAAATATTCAGAAAAAATGGATTGGTTAATAGCTCTTTCCAAGGATTTTCCGGTTTTAGTGTCACCCTCTCCCTTTACATCCTGTGTCGGGGCCTGGGGTTTGGATAATTCCCTGGCTTTTTTGAAACTTAAAACAGCTCTCTCCGGATCCCCTTGCTTAAATGCCAGGTATCCAAGGAGAAATAAAGCTTCAATACTTTTTTCGTTCGAGCCCAAAACGACCTCTAATTTCTCTTTGCAATCGGCGTAATCTCCCCTGATCAATGAGATCTGGGCAAGATGGAGTACAGGCTGAAGGAAATCTTTGTTCACCTCAATAGTTTTCTGAAATTTATCAGCGGCCTGATCCAGGTTAAAGAAATTTTCAGCATCGAGGTTAAGGTAAAGCTTCCCCAGCTGGAAATGTGCCCGTGGACTGGAGGGATTTACCTCCAAAAGCCTGCTCCAGCATTCCTCAGCCTGCGGATATTCGGCGAGTTCGAGATACATATTGCCCAGATAATAAAGTGCATCCTCATGCCGATCATTTAATTCAATAGCCCTGGTGTATCCTGCAGCAGCCTCTTGCCATGAGCCGGCTATGCGATCCTTGGTCGCCTGCCTGTAGTGTGTCCAGAAGGTTTGGATCTCTTCTTTTTCAGACAGGGTTAAAGAATCGGAACTTCCGGCCACACTACTTTCAGCTTCAGAAGATGGTCCTCGCGAGCAACTGATGCCCAGTAATATCGAAATAGCTCCTAGAAACCGAATTGTTTTCATGTATCCGGATTTTCCTCGATAATTTGGATCAGCTCGTTCACTTGTAAATTGAAATACGATTGTTGCAACCCACTTGGCCAGGCGATTTGAAGTGTATCCACCTGGGATCGATTGCCCAGTCCAAATATCTCCTTGAAGCTATTTTGTGAGCAGTAGGACCCCTGAGCTCCTATTTGCCTTATTTGTACCAGGTCACCGGCGACCAAACGGATCGCGGCTCCAATCGCCATACTGTTACTTTTTGTTCCAATGAGATGGATTTTAGCCCAGTTGTTTTCATTTCCACCCTCGTTTTTCAATAGGATACCGGGCCCCACATTATTTACAATGAACAGATCAACATCACCGTCATTATCATAATCGGCAGAAGCCACACCCCGGCCCCCAAACTCCTTATTAAAATACTCACCGCTAACGATTGAAACATCGTAGAACCCTTCGCGATTTCCCTTATTCCAGAAGAGCTGGTCTTTCATTGGAACAAGTAGTTTCGGATTTTCATTCTGCTGAAATGTGCTGCCATTCGCGATAAAGATATCCGACATCCCATCGTTATCATAATCAAGAAAAACGGTACCGAATCCTATAAAGTCCAACGCAATTTGTCCCAGACCAAATCGATCCGATTCATCCATAAATCTGATCTTATTAACCGGTTTTTGAGGAGACCATTTCATTTGAGCGAGCAAATTACTGTAAAGGGCATTCTCCTGAGCCATCCAGTGAGTGATGAACATGTCCATGTCCTGATCATTATCCCAGTCCCCAATGCCAATACCCATGGCGCCACGGTAATCTGCCACAAATGCGGACCGGCTGATCTCTTCAAATGCCCGCCCTTCAATATTTCTGAACATGACATTGTCCGAAACATCATTTGCTACATAGAGATCAGGCCATCCATCATGGTCAAAATCACACCATACCGCAGAAAGACTTTTCCCATTTCGATCATCTACATTGGCAGCCCTGCCAATTTCCGAAAAAGTTCCATTTCCATTATTCCTGTATAACAGGTTTCTCTCAGGTGGGAATGAGGATGGATTGATGCTTACGGGGACCTCCACATTGTACTGGGTCGTAGCTTCGGATGTCTCGGGCTTTTCATATCTGACATATCCGCAAATGTAAAGGTCAAGGTCTCCATCCCTGTCAAAATCCCCCCATGAAGCTCCCGCCCAGAATCCATCTATTCCACCGATACCTGTCTTACTGCTGACGTCATCAAAGGTGCCGTTTCCATTATTTCGGAAAAGTTTATTCTCACCATAATTGGTCACAATCAGATCGGGCCAGGTATCGTTGTCGTAATCGCCCCACGCTACGGCGATGGCCGTACCTCGAAGATTAACGCCCGCCTTTTCACTGATTTCGGTGAATGTGCCGTCTCCATTATTGTGATAAAGGGAAGAATGTGCCGGGGAAAGGTCAAGTTCATTTCGCTCCATGGATAAGGGGCCGGCTTCATTTGCGACAAACAGATCCTCCCATCCGTCATTATTATAATCCGCCCATGCCGCTCCTGAGCCCATGTCTTCAGGGAGCTGACTTGTCCTCTCACCATGAAAATGCTGAAACATTATTCCTGTTTCCCTGGTCGCATCCCTGAATTGAACATTTGGATGGTTTTCAGGTATTGCCCTTCTCAGGTCAGAGGTCAATCCTTCAATATCTTCTCCGGGGATATAGTTTTGCTTTGAGCGGGATGGCCAAAAAACTATGGACAAAATGACGAATAACAAAGTACCAGCGATGGAGGTAAACAGCACTGAACGCTGACGTCTGGATAATTTATTAAGCATACAGGCCTAAATTCACTTCAAATTACCTTAATTTTCTTTTGATCTTCTGAAATTACAGTAACTGTTGAGGTGATGCCGGAATCCTCCCCGAAAAGGAAATTCAGCAAGTACTGATCAAATTTCCTGTAGTTGAGCTTAGCGGTGAAATTCAACTCAGTGACTTTGTTTTTCGGGGTCACAAACTCGAAGTCAGAGCTTGTTTCAACATCTTCATCCATTACTTCAACAAAAGTCGGACATTCAAAAGTGTATTCCGCCTGATCTGAGAACCCCGGGAACATGGCCCTTCTGAATCGTACACCTACCATTTCCCAAAGATTATGTCTGTCTATCAAGTTGCCATACTGATCGACCGGTTCCACCTTGAATATAAATGATCCCGGCTGCACAAATTTTCGTTCGTCAAGTTTTCCGGAACGATATATCTCGTTTCCATCCTGGTCAGTCACAGTCAGATCTACCCAGGCTTGTATAATGTCAAGTGGCCCTGTAGGGAAGTCGTGTCCTACTTTGTTATTGGTAATTAGTACCTGTACTTTGACCGGTTCACCTGCGCGCACCTCTTTCGGAGTTTTCAATTCAATTGGCACCGCCGGCCCTTGCTCCCACTTATCTGCTATCTCTGGTATTTCCAATTCACCCCTCAACCACTTTACCGTCAGCTCGGCATGTTCTTCAGCGCCTGGCAGTCCCAAAGCCACTGGCATAAACTGGTTGGCGGCCAGAAACCTGTGGCTCCTGTGCTTGCCATCATCCGGCATTCTGTTGTAATCCAAATCATCTCCTCGCCCCGGATCCTCTGAATTTTCCACAAGGGGCATATGACATTCCCTGCATTCAATGGTTTCAGCGGGATTTCCCGGGGTATTCCATCGACTTTTTCGCCAGTTATCATATTGGTTTTGAAGCTGCACCCAGCCCACATTGTTTACCTCTTCATCAATAAATTGCTTATGGCATGCCGCACAGAACTCAGGACTCTTAAACATCTTGTGCTGAAAGCTCTGCTGATGATAGTCCGGGTATGACCGTATCAGAAAATCACTTATCAGTTTATTGGTAGCTCCATCTTTTAGTTCATACATATATCGTTTGGGCTGGGTCATAACGTAGTTTGCATTGCCCTTGATATCGGTCTCTTTGATGGCATGGCAGGCAATACATGATACACCTTCCTGGTAGCCTGCAATGGAAGTAAGATCATCTTCGGCGGTATAAATATTTTTTACACCGGCAAAAAGTGAAATAGGATCATGACACCCACCACAGTACCTGGTGGATTCGGGTCCGTTTTGCTGCCCCATGACCGACTGAACTGTCTGGAAGCCTACGTCCATTGCTGAATAACGGTGAGCGCTGACATTCCATTCATCAAAGATCTCCTGGTGGCAGCCGGCTGTCCCACAACTGGCCGACCCGCTTAAGGATCTTGCGTCAAAGGCTTTTCCTGTGGAGGTATTGGCCAAACTGGGCGCAAAAGGCCTGTCATCTCCATATAAATAACTGTAATCTTCCGGGAATTCATTGTTTAATGCAACCGGTTCATAACTTAAAGTCCAGATTATTGAAAATGCTGATAAGAATGCAACGACTCCCAAAAGCTGCCATCCGTATTTTTTTTGAGCACTTAGAATTGGCCTGATTGCCTCAAGCGCCCGCGCCCGGTAATCCCTGATCAATACGAAAACAATGTGAGGGATCAAAAAGGCTATGAAGGCAAAGGTTGCCACGATATGAATTAAACGCCAGCCTGGAAGGATCTTGGTCGTAAATAAAGCCTGATAGGTCAGGACAACACCGGTTATCACCAGTGCGAGGGTCAATACCATTAGCACATACCCGGTAAGCTTGAAGTGGTTGATCTTTTTCTCCCTGTGCACCATCCAGTGCCTCACCTGGTATACGGTATAAGGAATTACCAAGATCAAACCAGCGATCGTATGTAGCAAGACGTTAACCTGATTTGAAATACTAAATGGCAGGAAATAGATAAGTAATCCCGTTATGGTTTCGAAAACAAGAATTCCGGTGACAACTACAAGTAATTTGTGACGCCACTCGTCCGGTTTGGAGTTCTTAGTATTATTTTCTGCCATGTGAACTGTATTTAAATTATACCACGCCAGTAGTTTATTCCAATTTTAGGAAGAGAGATTGAAACTTTTTATGATTTTAATCATCATTTGTCATTTTGAAAATGACTCCTTTTTTGCCATAATTTTTGTAAAGCGAGGATTCTGTCCAAAAGCGATAAACCGGTGAGTGAGCATGAAAACTTCAGTTTCCTGGTTTTATTTCCCGCAGCCTGGACAATTGATTTCCTGCAAAATACGCTGCGTTAGGTTCATTTCATTGATACGGGCGATCCGGTCATCCAAACATTCACTGCAGGTTGAAAATTTTTCAATGTCCCAAAGGTCACCCAGCACTCTTCCCTTCTGCAATTGAATGCCGTATTCCAGCACTTTTTCCAATGATTTGATGACAGGCGGGTCAAAATATCCTTCATAGTGCAGTTGCTCCATTGCTCCGTTCCCCACCCTGGTGGGGATAATAACGTTACATTCAACTCCCGCGCTAATGCTAAAATCTATGGATCTCTTTGTCCATTCCACTCCCTCATCATCGGAGAGAAAGGGTGGTTTCAAAAGTATAAAAGCTCTTGACGTGATCCCATTACTGCCTAAGAATCGGACTGATTTCCGGAAATCATTCAGGTCCATTTTCTTATTGAGTAATGGCAGGACATCAGGATGGACGGTTTCCAGGCCGATGGAGACCTGAAGCTCACCTTTGATCAATTTGTTAAAATACAGGCAAAGCTCACCAACGAGTTTTGGATGACTTTCGACGATTACCCTGTCAAAACCGTCCAATAATCCGGCTATCTCTTCATAATCCTCTACCGGTATGGCATTTCGGTCAAAAAAGTTACCACTATTATAAAGTTTGATGCTTTCGGCCGAACCAAGTTGTGAATTTGCCCACCGGATCTGTTGTGGAATATTTCCTGGCCGTACACTACTGTTGGTTGTGTTCTTCCAGAGGTCGCACATCAGGCACTTGAAGGGACATTCCGCATTGGTCAGGAAAATGGTATTGACCTTTTCTACATTACCGGTCGGTGATATTTCTTCTTCCTGGAAAAACAAATAGGGTCTGAGCGGGTCAACGGGATTCTTCGGACCGCGGTGTGAGAGAATCCACTTGTCCCCAAGAGCATACCCCGGGGGTTTAATCATATACCTGCTGGAATACTTTACGGTATGCCATATCGGATTTAGGGAAATGCTGGTCAAAGACAGATTCAGTGGTTGCTCCATGTTGAAAACGTCTTTTCTTGTAGACAGGCATATCCAATCCCGTTATTTTTTTCACCCCGGCAGAAACGATCCGGCCCTTAAGGTCATAGAGCTTGTTGTGATCCCATTCGGTCATTTCGATGAATGGAATGCTTTCTGCTATTTCGATTACGTTTGGCAAAGTGTAAGGGCTGAATCCTACAAAATCCAGCTTTTCCATAGGGGCACAGGTACGCATGTAGCCTCTGCTAAGTCCTCCGCTATAGGTGAGTGAGTGCTTCATGGAGTGGACTCCCCATCCCTCCTGATACAGCATCAGGTTGTTTAAAACACTTCGAATGGTCAGCTCCAGATTTTCTTCGATTGGGTAATCCTTAAGATTTTCATCGCCACCATCGCCATCCAGCATGTATTTCCAGTCCGGATATCTCTTTCTTATCCCTTCCAGGAGGGCAACGTTCATCGTAGCACTCTGAATGTCAAGGGGTTTATAATCTTCAACTATCCTTATTGTTTTCTTCCAATCCAGGTCATTTGAAGAAACTTCAATGGGCTCCAGGAATAACTCCATTCCTAACTTATCCAGAAAGGCCCTGGCCTGGTCAAGGTCTGAGCCGCCCCCATCAACCGACAGGGTAAAAGCTTTTAATCTTGAAGGGCTCTCACCAAGCTGTCTTAGTGCATGATATGTCAGCAGAAATACCGAACCACTGTCAATCCCCGCAGAGAAACTAACGCCTACCGGCCCCTTATTTGCTTTGAGCCGGAGCCACTTGACGATTTCATCATACAGTGCTGTCATATAGGCTTCGCCTATTTGATCAAAATCATTTGACCTGAAACTATTCCTTTCAGGGGTAAAAAATCGCTCATATTCCGGATTAGGATCAGGACAACCAAGTAATTCAATTTTTGTAATGTAATGTGCCGGAGCCATCCTTGTATATGAAGGGTGGAACTGGTCGTCCAGTCCTCTTGACTTCAGATAATCATATATGGTTTCGATACGCTCTGCGATCACCAGGCAGGGTCCCGCCTCAAGTTTCGCGATAAAATACCTCAATGGCCGGCCGATGGATCGTGCCAGCTTTACAGACTTTCCCTCCGCCGATACCAGTGCAAACTGTCCGTCAATTTTCCTGACTGACTCAGATTGACCTGATTTCAATACCTCGATGGCCTCCTCAACCGACATATTATATATCGTGTTCTTATCCGGGTCCAAAAGATTCACAACCTTCTCAATGTACTGGTGCTGTTTCATTTTCATGTCACTATGTTATACTTCAATTTATTCCTTTTCCTTGCTCAATGGTTATATATCGATTTACCTCGAGATCTGTCAAATGTTCAACCTGTCCATCCGGCCAGACAATTTTCAGAGCGTCTATTTTTTTATGTTCTCCCAGTCCGAAATGGATTCTCGGGTCATTGTTTGAAAGATAACTCGTCGACCACTGATTCACTCTTACAAATCTATTACCTGCTGCCTCCAATGTCAAAGTAGTCCCAATTGCTGAAGCTTTTCCGGTCTCGCCGATTAACATTACACCTAGCCAGCTATTATTATTTTCCAGGTTGTTTCTTAGAAGGGCCGGAGTGGATTTTTCATCCAGATGTGAAACGATGAAATCAAGATCCCCGTCATTATCGTAATCCAAAACTGCAGCACCGCGACCGGATCTTTTCGCCCTGAAATATTCTCCCTTTTCAGCCCCGACATCCGTAAAGTTCCCTTTGCCATCGTTTTCCAGTAACAAAGGAAACTGTGTGACAAGCTCCTCAGCGGTCCCATTTGCCGCGAGAATATCAAGATCTCCATCATTGTCATAATCAAACAGGGCCGCGCCCCACTGACCTTTTCCCGAAAAAACACGAGCAACTCCACTGCGACGTGTTATGTCTTCGTAGATCCCTTTTCCGAGGTTTCTGTACAAAGCTCCGTATCTCAGGTCTGTCACCAGCATGTCAATTAATCCGTCACCATCCACATCACCGATTGTACCATGCATGGATCCGGTGGGATTTCCCTGGTCATTGACTGCAACGCCGCTTGCTACTCCGGTCTCATCGAAATTACCATTCCCATCATTTCGAAACAGGAAATTCATTTGATGATCGTTACCCTGGAATATGTCCATATCACCATCTCCGTCATAATCAAATACCGTCAAACCCATACATTTTGAGTCCGGGTATGATAACCGGAGTTCTTCGGTTACATCTTTAAAAAAACCGTCCGGCTGTTGCGCATACATCATTGTTGCCTGCCCCCGGTACTCGGCCGGATGAGGCATCATTTCAGGTGAGGTTGGCGATACATACTCAGGGTCAAAGGCCAGAAAATTTCCTACCATGACATCTGTAGCTCCGTCACGATTATAATCGAGAAATGCAACGCCTACACTCCACTTGGTGTAGCCGTTAAGTGTTTCAGGTCCGGCGAGCCCCAGTTTTCCCGTAATGTCTGAAAAAGTGCCGTTACCGTTGTTTTGATAAAAAACGTTGGGGCCGTAGTTTGCCAGGTAAATATCTACGTCACCATCTCCGTCATAGTCAAGTGCTCCCGCCGCCATACTCCATTGATTATTATTGATACCAGCTGCTTCAGAAACTTCGCTGAAAGTCCCGTCGCCGTTATTTCTGTAAAGTTCATTTGTGAAATCGGCAAATTCCTTCCCTTCAGGATCACTAATTCCTTCCAGGTAAACGCCGTTCAACATGTAGATATCCATATCCCCGTCGCTGTCATAGTCCAGAATTGTTATCCCCGAACCGCTACTCTCAAGAATATTCTCATATGAACGGTCACCAAAGGTATATCTGAAATCAATGCCTGCTGATGCAGTTACATCCTCAAATAGTTGCTTTGTCTGGGCAAATACTGAAAAGGAGATAGTTGAGCTAATGAATAAGCTTCCCCGGAGGGTTAAAATTCGAAGCATTAATAATTTTGACGAAA
Source organism: Cyclobacteriaceae bacterium (assembly GCA_028278225.1). Classification (GTDB taxonomy): domain Bacteria; phylum Bacteroidota; class Bacteroidia; order Cytophagales; family Cyclobacteriaceae; genus JANQEU01. The sequence goes on along the minus strand of JANQEU010000008.1, from coordinate 40,873 downwards.
CCAGCAATGATTACCAGGATCCAAATATAGACTATGTCTGATTTGGTGTTACATGTGTATTGAACTATTTGTGTAAAAGAAACTGTCCGACCATCGTTACCTCTTTCACAGATCCGTTGACTTTGCTCAAAATTGCACATATGAGTAATCATTCCCAACCCAGTCAAGAAACCTGTCGAAATCATCGGGGCTGATGGTAATGGTAACTGTATTGATGTTGGGGTGAAATCCGAGATGGCTGGTGTCTTTGATGTTCTCGTCCACATAGACTTCAACGCTGTTCTCACGATCATTTATCAGCCCGAAAGGTGAAACCGATCCGGGTTCGAGACCCAGGAATTTGCTTAGTCTCTCTTTTGAGGCGAAACTCAGACGGCCCAGGTTTGATTGATGACCGAACTTTTTGATGTCGAAGGGTTTATTGTGCTCCATGATAACAAGAAAATGTCTCCTTCCTTTATTATCACGTAAAAACAGGTTTTTACAATGCATAGCGTCAATTGCCTGCCAATACCGGGAAGCCTCATCCACCGTTCTTACAGGAGGGTGTTTATATTCTTTGAAATCAATTGAAAGGTCCTTCAGACACTGGTATACATCGGACTCGATCTTATCCTTGTGCATTGAGATAGTGTTTCGTTAAAATTATTCACAAGAAAGGACAGGATCCGTGGTTAACAGCTTTAATTGATACGAAAAACCGAAAGGAAATCATTATTCAAGCCAATAATAGCATAACCATCTCCTGAAGAATGTTCCAGGATCTCAATTGACTTAGAGTTTCCGTCGATGTAAAATTCCGAGTTATATTTCTTCCGGGTAGAGTAACCACCTTTTTGGTCGGATATTAATGCCAGACCCGAACCGGCATCAAATCGGGGTGTTTCAGGCTCGGTATTGTAAATTCCACCAACCAGGAGCAAATCTTCGAAACTATCATTGTTGATGTCGTAGGTTTCAATATCCATTATCGGGAAGAGCTGAGCTTCTGTTGGCAATGCAATACGCTGGAACTTATTGCCACCCTGATTTAGTAAAAGTACAGATTCAAAGGTGGTTACTTCACGCTGGTAGGAAGTTGTCAGCCCATCTCCAAAAATGTCTATAACAGAAGCTCTCGCAAATGAATCGTAAGTTGGATACCTCTCACGGATAAAAGGCATTTGCTCAGTTGAACACTCTTTGCCCCTGAACGGTACATAGTCTCCCTGGTACTTTGTACTCAATACCAGATCAAAAGTATTGTTGTTATCAAAATCACTCGCAAACACTTTGAGGGGTTTGTCCGGTGTGGTTTTATATTTAGTATTGAGTCCAACATTACCCACTATAAAATCCGGCAGTCCGTCCCTGTTGACATCAGTTTCCTCAGCGGTATACCACCAGCCCAATTCCTGGTTGAGACCATTATCTGCAGAAATTTCCTGAAAAACTCCATTCACGTTTTTGAAGAGTCCGATTTTCGTCCATTCACCCACAATTACAAGGTCTGTCCATCCATCATTATCAAAGTCAGATTGAACGATTTTGTTGACAATTCCAAAAGATTGTAACTCCGGGAACACATCAGCAGTTACATCCGTGAATCTGCCGTTATCATTCTCAAAAATAAAGGACGGAGCAGCCTTTGGATAATGCTGAGGTATAATTCTATTGCCTACAATAAGGTCCGGATCATTGTCATTATCATAGTCAACGGCACATACTGATTTTCCGCTAAATGCATAATTGCCAAAGCTCCCTTTAGGGGCGGTAATGAATTTACCCTGACCGTCGTTGACATATAAGCGATCCCTGTAATATTCCGAATCCATAGAAAATTCATTTCCACCGCTTACTACAAATAGATCAAGATCGTTATCACCGTCCGAGTCAAAGAAAACGGATTCCATATCTTCAAAATGAGCATCGGACTCAAAAACTTTACTGTTCGCCGCTTTGTACGTCCCCCCTTCACTAAGAAAAAGCCGTCCGCTTTGTCCGGAAGCGCCGCCAATGTAAAGATCATCGATACCGTCTCCATTCACATCTCCTTTTGAAAGGAATGGCCCAAGTGTGGACTGCTTGTACGGGAGCAGCACCTCCCTCTCAAAATCATTGTAAATATTTTCCCGGTGTCTGTAGTCCAAACCCAGCTGTATGGCTTCAATGTTTTCAAATTTTGGGTCATTTGAAACAGTTTTAGAAGTATTCAAGGAGGCATTTTTTTCTTCGAAAAAGACAACTGTATTCCCTGCTACATTGTATTTCTCTTCCCGTTTACCCGATGGCCATTCTACACGGACAGTATCAATTTCGACGACGTTGCCCAATCCGAAATGGATCAGCTCACCCACCGATGACCGATATCCGCGAACCCTCTTGTTTTCTATAGTTTGGGTTCCGCCTTCGCTGACAATGGTCACTTTGGGAAAAGATTCACTAAGGTCTCCTTTGGTCCTTACATTCAGGAAATTTCCTGTTTTATTTTCAACGGAGAGATTTTTGTAGAGGAAGGCCTCCTCATCCATATTGTTTACCACCAGTTCCAGGTCCCCATCATTATCCAGGTCTCCATAGGCGGCACCGTTAGAGAACGATAAATCATCAAGGCCCCATTCTACGGACCTGTCGGAAAATGACAAATTGCCTTCGTTTTCGTACATCAGGTTCGACAGCTTTTCCGATGGCATTGCATAGTAAATCCGCTTTTTAACATCCATCGGGACATTATTCTTGAATACCTGTTGTGCGAAGGCTACTGCCATCCTGGTATCGTTATCGGTCGAATACCTGCGATATCCGTTGGTTATGAAAATGTCTTTGTGCTCATTATTATTAAAATCTACCATTAACACGGCCCAACTCCAGTTGGTTTTTGCCAGCCCTGAGAAATGAGCAATATTTTTAAATGTTCTATTACCGTTATTCAACTGCAACGAATTAAACATATACTGGTGCTGGTAGTCCAATTCATTTACAAACAAATCGAAACTCCGTGTGTCCATGGTAGCCATCAGGGTCTTGCTCCTGTAATGATCATCTGAGGCCATGTCGAGAACGAAAATGTCCTGGAAAGCGTCGTTGTTAATGTCTGCGATATCAACACCCATCCCGGCAAATGAAATCTGATTGGTCAGGGATTGGATTCCGTCGGTGAAGGTCCCGTCCCCCTGGTTTAGATAGATCACGTCAGGCAGATAGTAGTCATTGGCAATATAAATATCCAGCCAGTTATCATTGTTGATATCACTTACTACCAACCCAAGGCCAAAACAGGGATTTAATAATCCGGCATCCTCAGTGATATCCTGAAATTGTCCGTCATCATTTCTATAAAGGTGACTACTGCTCATGTGCAGTAAATCCTTATCGTTTTCCAATCGTCTGTTAAATTCAATCGGGCCGAAGCCATATAAGGGATTTTCATTCATCACCACGCAATCCAGATCTCCATCCTTATCAAAATCAAAGAATGCGCTCTGGGTGCTGATCGAATTATCGGAAAGACCGTAATTCGCAGACCTCTCTTCGAAGGTCAGATCCTGCTGGTTAATGTACAAGAGATTTTTTCTCCTGGCAGGTTCGTAGGGTCCCCCCTGGCTAATGTAGATATCTAGCCATCCATCGCCGTTGATATCGGCAAATGTTACACCATTGGACCAGCCACTACCTGTATCGATCCCCGAGGTTGAAGAAATATCTTCAAATTTCAGGTTTCCCTTGTTCAGGTATAGCCGGTTGGACACCTGATTTCCGCAGAAAAAAATATCGCTCAACCCATCGTTATTAATATCGGCGATACCAACTCCAGCCCCATTATAGAAATAGTCGTAATCAAAAATATTCTCTTTTGTCTCGACATTTTCCTGTATTGAATTGGCAAAATCTATCCCGGAAACATTAGCATCCACTTTGTGGAATATATTTTTTTGACCACGATCGTTAGATGCATTTTCATCTACCGAACAGCTGACGATCAAAAAAAGGAATATCAGAAGGAATAAGCTCTTCACTTGATTTGCTGATTATTTTTCGGTCAAAGTAGTTTTCGGGACTTTACAAAGGTAGGGGAGTACATATCATTTTTTCAAATAATTAATATTTCAGAAAGTACCGGGTAGATTAAGATTCGGGCTTTGGAACTAAAAATCCTTCTTCCCTGCGATTTTTAGCATCGACCAGGCCGGAATAAAGGTCCAGATCACCAGTACGGTAAAAGAGATCACCGTTCCCATCCCGGTCCCGAAAAATTTGCTGAAGACAGCACCGGTATATCCTAAAAGGGCAGAAATATCCAGCTTGAGCAGTATGAGGATGCGTGAGAGATCAATTGGATTAAGCATGCTGGCAAGCAAGGTGAACTGATCCAGTGGGTAATCGTCGAATACCACCAGGGAAATCATAAAAATGCCATCGTAGATCACCGCGAGAAATAACCAAAGCAGAATTGCATAACCAAAACCCTTGATCTTGTTTTCATTTTTTAGCGAAATATTGATCGACAATGCCACAAAAATGAAAGTAAGGAATGTCCCTGCCACCAGGAGCATACCGAAATTCCAGATTTCCGATGACTGCCAGACACCGTAGATCAGGAAAGGTATCCCCAGTCCGGCCAGCAGACTGAGTGACAATGAAGTGGCAATACCAAGGTACTGACCCAAAAAAATGGTTCCCCGCTTTATAGGTTGCGCCAGCAGCAGTTCCGTGAACTCCCTTGAGCTGTAGAAATACATAACTCCGAATATCGTTCCGATCATTGGCGTCAAAACGATAATTATATTCATCAACGTAATGATGGCTTTTGACAGGTTACTATTGAGAAACAGCAACACAAATCCCAGCAGGAGGTAAAAAAGAAAGTAGATATAACTCCACCTGCTCCTGGCCAGATCATAAAAACTGTATCTTAAGATCTTAATCATCCTCTCTTAAAACTTTGGCAATGGCATGTTCAAGATCATTCTGTCCTGTCATTTTTTCTAATTGTTTCACAGTTCCCTGAAAGTATATTTTCCCCTCCAGCAGGAAAATAATTTCATCTGCTATTTCCTCAACAAGGCTCATGATGTGGGTGGTGATCAGAATGGTCTTTCCTTTCTTTTTTTCCTTTTCTATCAGTTCCTTCAGGTGAATGAGCGATACCGGATCCAGGCCGGCGGTTGGTTCATCCAGAATCAGTAACGGCGTATCAAACATGAAGGTGAGTACAATGTTAACTTTCTGCCTGGTCCCTCCAGAGAGGTTTCCCAGCCTCTTCTGCAAAAATTTATTTAACCCGAACAGGTTTATAAGGTGATCTTCGTTTGCCGGTTCGCCTCTTATGTCTTTGATCATATTTATCAATTCCCTGACCTTTAGATTATCGGGGAACCTTGCGATCTGTGGCAGGTAGCCGATCTGCCTGCGGTATTTCCATTGTCCGAGTATGGAGGCATTACCGAAATCAACGCTTCCGCTTTGGGGGATCACCATTCCCAGGATGATTTTAAGTATTGTTGTTTTCCCTGACCCATTAGGGCCCAGGACCGCAATTACTCCTGAGTTTTCGACGGTAAAATTTATGTCTTCAAGTACCTGGACCTGGCCGAATCGTTTACTTAGATTTTCAGTGTTAATCATTCAGAATTGGGTCATTGAGGGGCTAAGATCAACCAGTTCATCCGGGGTGAAGACGGGAGATACTTTCTCTGAAAAGTTAATGATATCTACAAACAGGCTTCTGAGCAGGATCACGGTTTCCGGAGTCTCATTGACAACATAAGAGAATAGTTTCACAGGCCTGTGAGGTACATCGCCACGGCCATCCTTGTCCAGATCATATCCATTGTAGCTGCCCCAGTAGTTTCCTTCGAATTTATTGTCGTTCATCTTGCTATTGTATGAAACGTCAAATGAATTACCCAGAAAATTGTTCATAGCAAAGATATTTGTGTAACATCCTCCGGAAACCTTGATGGCCCAGCCATTGCGCTCAAAATGGTTATTCAAATAGTTTACCCGTGTTGATCCTTCTGTAAAAACTGCAATGGTATTCTCTATGAATTGATTCTCTTGCACTTCAGCATCATATATTTCTTTGAGAAGTAATCCATATGATGCTGTCCCCCAGTTTTTGACAAACAGATTATTCTTCATCACAATAAACTTTGAGAACATTACAGCCACACCCGATCCATTATTTTGAAAAGTATTTCCGATATATTTATCATTATTGGAAAACATAAAATGAAGCCCGTACCGTATATTGTCATGGCTGAAGTTTTCCCTGATTGTACTATTTTCAACGAATTCCAGGTAGATACCATCCCGCAATCCATAGATCTCATTTCCGCTCACAAGGACATTCTTGCAGTGCCACAAGTGGATACCATTACCGGAGTCGTCTTCCCTGATCGACTGACCGTAGATGGTATTGTTACTGATCAAACCATTTGACGATTTTTCGATCAGGAGACCAAAAAACGGACCCACTATTTCATTTTTGCTGATGGTGAAGTGTTCGGCTCTGTAAGTGTAGATAGCGGCAAAGTCCTTGGTATAGCTCTTGCCGGCATTGAGCAGCCTCAATCCTTGTACACTTATACTGTCAGCCAGTATTTTGAGAATGTATCCTTTGGCCTCCCCATCCAGTTCCGCCCCCTTCCTGCCAATTAGTGTCACCGGTTTTACCAGTTCGATGTTGACCGCACTATACCTGCCTGCCTCAAAAAGTATTGTATCGTGAGGCTGAGCTTGTGCAACTGCCACTGAAATATTATCAATCTCGCAGTCCTCACAAACGGTGATCACCTTTGCCTGGGAGCAAATGGCAAGCAAAAAAAAGCAGAGGAATACTACAGGTTGTTTTACCACGGCGAAAAAATAGTACACTTCAATCAAAAGGAGAACCTAATCTCTCCTAAACTCTTCCTTTAATTCCTCCCAGGTCAGGCCCAACCCTTCATTGTTCTCCAGTATACTGTCCCTGGATGTGGGATTTTCAAAAGCAGTGAGGAACTCGCCCATCGGGCTGGGTATGGCCTGTGATATAACGTAATGTGCCTTTGTTGCGTCGATCAGGGATTTGGGATTGTCATAATCTGACACCAGATATAGTTTTGGCTCAGCCTGATCCCATTCCTGGAGATGATTCATCATGCACTCTATCGCATCATATTTGAAGGCCTTACCTTTCACTGTGACAATTTCACTGGCATGTTGTGCGTCAACTATTGACATTTTGCAATAATGACAAGCATCAGAGCCATAGTTGATTTTACTGGGCTTCACCTCACATCCCCAAAGGGCGATTACCATAAGTATTACAGAAATTCTAGCCATGCTCAGCCTCTTTCTTTCCCTTGAAAAATGCATAAAGAGACAAAGCCATACCAAGGAACATAAGATAAGCTCCGATCATCGGGGAAGAGATGGCTTTGAAGTTTAAGATTGTTTTTGAGCCTATCAATGGGGGCTGGTAGGCCATAGGGTTACCTTCGGAATCTGTGAACTTGATGGCCGCGGTATCTTTTAAGTTATGTCCGTAGTCGTACTCCCAGAGATAGAAGTCATACATTCCGGCACTTCCAAGCATGGCCATTATTATGAACCATGCCAAATACAGTTTTCTGTTTCCTATTAATCCAAAGATCACTCCAAGTACAGCCATAGTTATGACCACTGGCGGGAATATGCGAAACTCCTCCATCTCCTCCGGGATATCCTGCATACCAACGTAATGGTTAAGAATGTTTATGTTTTGAATATCATTCGGATTATGATCCGTGATCTTATTTATCCAGATATCCATGCCAATAGGTTCGGGATACTGAGGCGCCAGTAAAGAAATATTCCAAAGAGGAAAAACAAATAAGGACAGGAGGAGCAACGCCCCAACGATCATGAGTATCCTGGATATTTTCATTGTATATGGATTAAAAAGCGAGATGCCGGAGCTAGTCCGGCAATCTCGTTATTGTTATAAATTGAAATTATTCCGTGTTTATTCACCATCAAGACTCCAACTGAGACCAATATTGGATGATCGTGGCGATACTCTGACATAGCCCTGCATTTCCTGGTGAAGAGCAGAACAGAAGTCAGTACAGTAGAACGGCCATACGCCCACCTGCTTGGGCTCCCATACAAATGTTTCCGTTTGTCCCGGCATGATCAATAATTCAGAAGTGTTTGCACCAATCATGCTTATGCCATGAGGCACGTCGTAATCCTGCTCAAGATTGGTTACGTGGAAATAAACCTTATCACCTACCTTGATTCCCTCGATATTATCAGGAGCAAAGTGACTTCTGATAGTTGTCATATAAATGTGTACTTCGTTACCATCACGCTCGACCCTGGCATCCGCTTCAGTCTTAGTGGCATAAGGGTGATTGTTTTCTTCCAGAGGATAGAACTTCATCTGATTTGGCTTGATCAGATCTGCAGGGCATCCGGCAGCATAGTGGGGCTCACCCACTGTCGGAAAGTCCAGCAACAATTCCATTTTCTCACCGGAGATATCATAAAGCTGCGCGGACTGACATAATTCCGGTCCGGTAGGCAGATACCTGTCTTTGGTGATTTTGTTCATTGCCACCACATATTTACCAAATGGTTTCTGAGAGTTTCCTCCCGGAATCATAAGGTGTCCAACTGAGTAATAAGTGGGCTGCCTGTCAACAACTTCCCATGTACCTACTTTCCACTTGACAACTTCAGAGCTAATGAAGAAAGTGGTATATCCATGGCCTTTGTCATCAAATTCAGTGTGCAATGGTCCAAGACCTGCCTGCTGAACAACACCGGCTACAACATCATCATAGTTTATGATTGGAATACCGTAAGCGTCGCCATCGAATTTTTCATTTTCAATAGCATCCAGCATCTTGGTGAATGAATGGGCTGTCATTGCAGCAGCAAGCTTTCCACTACCTATTATGTATTCACCAGTTGGATCCACGTCACACCCGTGAGGAGACTTGGGAGTAGGGAGGAAGTATACAAGTCCAGGGCACTTCTCGGGATCAAGAACTCTCACTGAGGTCTTCATGGTTGAAGTGGCCATCTGGGTACTTTCATCCCAAACATTGTGCGCATATCTTGAAGGCATTTCAGTGAAATTGCCCTGTGCAATATATTCTTCAGCTTTCTTCCAGTTAATTGCAGCGATGAAGTCCTTGTCATTTTGTGAAGCATTGACTTCAAGCAATGTATTGGCCTCTTCCGTATTATATGTAGAGAAGAACATCCATCCATGGGAGGCTGCTCTACCGGGATGCGCCAGGTCATAGTCAAAACCAGGCATCATGATCTGAAATTCCAGGTTGAACCTGCCGGTTTCCTGATCAACACTGATGAATGAGATAGCTCCTTTGAAATTCCCCTTATAGTCATCGATAGAAATGTCTCTTTGGGGGAATGGAACACCAAATCTGGTTCCCGCAACGACGTATTCGGTGTTTTCGGTTACAAATGAGGAACTATGATTTCCTGCACTATTGGGTAATTCAATGATCTCCTCCGTTTCAAAAGTAGAGAGGCTGATCCTTGCAATACGTGGAGTATTGTTGGCATTGATGAAACACCATCTACCATCTACTTCCCCGTTGGTTTGTGAGAGATCCGGGTGGTGTGAGTCATCCCAGGGAATAGAACCATAGGAAGTTTCCAGCATCGGCTTGGTTTCCTCATTGAATCCGTATGCTTTTTCCGCATCTACGGAGAAAACGGGGATAACTTTAAAAAGTCGACCTGACGGAAGACCATGAATGGCCAACTGACCACTGAATCCTCCCGAAATGAAAGCATAGAATTCGTCATGCTCACCGGGAGGTACAAAAGACCTTGAAGCAAGATCGCCACCAAGTGCTCCGCTGGTGCCACCGGTCTGTCCGCAGCTAAACGCCATGAGCACGGCGATGGTGAAAATTGTTAGGTATTTAATATGTGATTTCATAGTTGATAATTTTTGCAATTGCTAAATAGGTTAGGTCAAAGAAGGATCACTTCTTCGATGACATTGATAATACCATTGGAAGTCTGAATGGAAGCGACGACTTTGATGCCATTAATAAAGACATCATCGCCTTCAGTGGTTACCTCAAGGTAGTCTCCGGTAGCCATGTACAGCTTTCTGCCCTTCTGGGCTTCTTTCTTCAATGCATCCGGATTAAAGGATCCGGGTGCTGCATGTCTGGTTAGAACGGTTGCCAGTGTGGATTTGTTTTCCGGCTTCAACAAGTCTTCTACCGTTCCTTCCGGCAGTTTTGCAAAGGCGTCATTCGTAGGCGCAAATACTGTCAAAGGGCCGGCATTGACAAGAACATGCTCAATTTGGGCAGCCTGAACAGCGGCAACCAGAGTTGAGTGAGCTTCCGAGCCGATTGCTACCTGAAGAATGTTGGCATCCGATACGTCATCTGACACTGAAGCCTGTCCTAAAGGATGCGTCACGGCCGCTGATTCCGTTTCCCCTGTCTGGGACGATGTACTGCATCCTCCTATGAGGATGACAATACTCAACAATGTAAGAACTCTTGAAAATGTCGATTTCATGGTTTTGTTGGGTTTTATAACGTTCTGAAATATTCTAATACAGCTCTTGCTTCTTCCTCGGTGAGGTTTTGATTAGCCATTGGTGAGCCATTATATGCAATAAGAAGTTGCTTGGCCAGAGGATCCTTTAGTACCATTTCTTCCGGGTTGAGTATCATATTCATGACCCAGGCCGGAGTCCTTCTGGTCAGAATATCTTTCGGCGCAGGACCTATGAATCTTTTATCAGCCTTATGGCATGCGGTACATTTAAGATCATAAATTTGTTTCCCTGTTGCCGCAAGTTCCTGATCTACCTCATCCGGCACTGAGAAAGACGACGTGATAGGTCCAACCCCGTAATAATCCTTCCACTTGGCTTCAGCTTCCTCCAACGAGGTCGGTTCAGCCATTTTGGATTGTTCCTTGATCTGATCAATCTTACTCTGCCCTCCGCCGCAGGAAAATAGGAGAAGTACTCCGATAATTAATCCTAATGTGTTTAGTCTCATCTGATTTAAGGTTATTTGAAAGGCTAAAGTATGGGGAGGTAAAGTCGATTATTATGACTTTAATCACTTTTTTGGATGATATAACTGTGGATATAAATACCTCTATATCTTTTATTGGGATGGATTTAACTCTTCAGAAAAACATTTTGAGAGATCAATTCTTCGCTCAGATCTTCAATCAATGTATTCAAAAACAGGATATTGAGTTTGTCGCGGATATCTTCATACTCATGGTGAACCGGGCAGGGTTTCGTTGAAGAACATTCCTTCAGTCCCAGAATACAATCACCAAGGATTCGGTCATCATCAAAAGCGCTGAGTACCTTCAGCAGGTTGTTTTTTTTCTGTGTTTGATTTAGATAAAACCCACCGGAAGGTCCTTTTTGGGAACTAACAATTTTTTTTCTACTCAGGATCTGGAGGACCTTGCCCGTGTAATGCTTGGGAGAGCCAATAGCCTCCGCTATTTCATCAATTCCCGCTTTTCTGTTTTTTTCAATTGTAGTCAAAAAGAGCAATGCTCTTATCGCGTATTGTCCTGACCTTCCAATCATCTCATTAACCGGTTATATAAATTTTCCAAAAAGAGGGGTTTACTATATTATTGTAATTTAGTCTTTGGAAACAATGTAAGTTAAAATCTAAATTAGTAGAACAATAATTTTTAAAGTCATTGGTTAATAAAATTTAGTTATTCGTTTCTTTTCGTTTACCTTTTACACAGCAATTGGATTCATGCAAGCAGACCCTATTATAAGATGAAACCAACCACTATTCTGTCAGTACTTATTTTCATACTCTCCAATGGTGCATTTGCTCAGATGGACACTGCCAAATACTTTCAGCAGATAGAGGAATTGGAGAAAAAACTCTCATACACTTATTACAATAGGGATCAGAGGACCTGGTATATAAACAGGTTCAGCTATGATGGAGAAATGCAAATGATCAGGTTCAAAAGTACCTCTTCAAAAAAACCGATGCTGGTCATCGGGAAAAAGTATACTGAAAGACATTTTAAGCTGGAAGATCTAAATCCGTACAAGATCACGAAAGAGCCTGTCAATGAAAACCAGGGATTAATTGTAAGGGGCCAACTGATTCGCCTGGAAACTGTGAAGCATGAAAAACTAATCGGCAAAACAATCAACGGCGAACCGGCCACTGCCCAGTCATACATACATTTTTCTATCCCTCAGTACCTGGAAGACAGTATACCGGGTTATTCCGAAGGCATACTGGCTTCTTTACAGGAAATAGTCCAGTTCGCAACGAATATCCGGAATTTCTATGATCCGGAAAAAAATGAAAACATGATATTCGACCTGTTACTGGGAGAACATGTTTCGGGCAATAAAAAAAGATTTACGGAGAGACAGACAGAGTACCTGTTGTCATTTGAAGAATACGAGGACAGGCGAAAGATGAGAACCGGCTTCATCGGACATGATCCGATTATTGACAGATATTATGAGATGCTCATTGAGGCGACAGGAGAAATGACCGTAAACTATTATCGCGTGGACATGACAAGCCCCAACCTAGTGCTAAAGTCTATAGATGAAGGTAATTCCAGGCAAATTGTGTTTGTCAACAGGTCTTTGTATCAATATAAAGACAACGGTGTGTTGACCGAATACCGGCCTTCAGGCTCTTTTTGAGCTTTCCCGTTCAATCAGTTCCACGGGTAGGATATCTTTTTTGATGCTAATGTTTTCTTTATCCTTTATTTGTTCGATCAGCAGTTGCGCCGATCGCCTCCCCATTTCATACCCCGGCTGATCAATAGTTGAAACAGATGGCTCATAAATAGAAGATATTGGCCAGTTACTAAATCCTATTACTGCCACATCTTCCGGAATTTTCCAGCCTTTCTTCTTGATGTTTTTAATAGCTGCAATCGCCATTATGTCGGTGGTGGCAAATAAGCCATCGAAAGTGCTCCCGGTCACCTTCGCCGTGGCATCGACGCACTCATCAAAATCTTCGGATTCACAGTGAACGACTATTTCCGGGTGGAACGCAACATTTTGATCTTTCAGAGCGGCTTTGAAACCCTCGAACCTTCTTTTGTAGATGTTCAGGTTTTCAGGTCCTCCAATATATGAGATTTTCCGGCATTCTTTTTCGATGAGATGGGAGGTGGCCAGATAGGCTGCCTGAAAGTCATCAATAACAACTTTGGTGGCGTTCACCTTTTCGGGAGCCCGATCGAATAACACCAGCGGAATGTTTCGATCTACAAATTCATTTAAGTGATCATAATTTCCGGTTTCTTTTGAAATACAAGCCAGTAGTCCGTCTACTCTACCGGCCAGCAGCGTTCGGGAATCCATGACCTCTCTCTCATAGATCTCCTGCGAAGAACTTACAATTACACTGTAACCTTGTGAATAGGAATAGTCTTCAATCCCACGGATCACAAGTGAGAAAAAGTTATGAACTATTTGAGGGATAATGACACCTATTGTTTTGGTCTGATTACTCCTCAGGGAAAGTGCCGTGTAGTTGGGCTGAAAGTTATATTTTTTTGCCAGCGCCTGGACAGCTTCCCTGGTTTCAGGTTTGACCAACGGGCTGTTTGCCAGAGCTCTGGAAACAGTTGACGCCGAAATGCCCAATTCCCCGGCTATATCCTTTATGGTTATGGTACTTTTTTTGTCTATTGCCAATTTTATATTACCGATGGATTAAAAAGCGCAAAAAATGTCTCTATTCAAATTAATGATTCGAAGTTAGTCTATTTGAGCTTTCCCTTACTATCAAACTGCTCTGCAATGTACAGATTTTGAATTTGCGGTTACCCGGATCATTTATTTGGTTGATAAGCATTTCTGTGGCTTGCCTGCCCATCTCATAACCAGGCTGGTCAATAGTTGTAATCGACGGCTCGTAGAGCGATGAGATTGACCAATTGCTGAACCCTACGACAGCAACATCTTCGGGAACCCTGATCCGCTGTGATTTGAGTTTCTTGATAGCACCTACGGCAAGCATATCAGTGCATGCGAAAATACCGTCAATTTCACATTGTTCAAGTATTTCCGCTGTTGCCTCAAAGCCATCATTGTAGTCTCCGGAGTCGCAATGAACGATACAATCTCCACCAAATTCAAGCCCCGCATCAGTGATGGCTTTCCTGTACCCTTCAAACCGATCCCTGTTGATAAAGAGATTAGCCGGACCCCCGATATATGCTATTTTCTTGCAGCCCTGGTCTATCAAATGATTGGTGGCAACATATCCCGCATTTTTATCATCGATTACCACCTTATGGGTGTCTATCTCGTCACAAATACAATCATAAAAAACCAGTGGAATACCTCTTTCCTGAAATGCTTTTAAATGGTCAAAGTTCCCGGTGTTTCGGGAAATACATGCAAGTAAACCGTCAACTTTTCCGGACAACAGCGCATTTGCGTCTATCACCTCCCGTTCATATAACTCATTGGTCGAACAAATAATTACGTTGTATCCGTTGGAGTAGGCATGATCCTCAATGCCCCGGATCACGGAGGAAAAAAATTCATGAACAAGTTGAGGTACGATTATCCCGATAGTACTGGTTTTGCTGCTCCTGAGACTTAGCGCCGTATAGTTAGGTTTGTAACTGTATTTCCTGGCAAGTTCCTTAACTGCAATTTTTGTTTCTTTCTTCACCAAAGGGTTATCTGCCAAAGCCCTGGAAACGGTGGATGCGGAGATGTTTAATTCCCTTGCAATATCTTTAATTGTGACCGGACCATTTTTCATTAAGAATGGAAAAAGATGTGATCCAAAGTTACCAATCTTAGCCGTATCGTGTGAAATGTGCCCTACAACATTCGACAGGAATTTACCATTCTTGGAAAAGTGAAACTTTCATTATTTCTTAACATAAAAAGACTTGCAAACGTTTTCATTAGAATAAATGTAAATTCGAGTTGTTTTTATAGTAAATCCTTTTTTACTTGCTTATATTCTGTTTTTGGAAAAACGTTAAAATCTTTATATTTTGACAGATCCGTAACGGAATATTTTTTAAACCAGATAACAAATTGTAATAGTATGAAGAAGTATTTACTAATGTTGTTATCGGTCTTTACTATGTCATTCCTAATGGCGCAGGAAAGAACGATAACGGGAACAATCTCGGATGCGGAAACCGGTGAGACGATTCCCGGCGTAAACATCGTTGAGAAGGGAACTTCCAACGGTACGGTAAGTGATTTCGATGGCAACTACAGATTAACAGTAGGTGACGGAGCCACTTTGGTGTTCACATTTATCGGTTATGCTGCCCAGGAGGTCGCTGTAGGCTCAAGAAGCGTGATCGACGTGGCTTTAGCACTTGATGTACAGGCTCTTCAGGAGGTGGTTGTGATTGGGTATGGTTCGGTCAAAAAATCGGATTTGACAGGATCCGTTGTTCAGGTTGGCGAACGTGAATTGAACAAAGGGCTCGTCATGGCGCCGGACCAATTGATCCAGGGCAAAGCGGCCGGCGTTCAAGTCATCAACAATAGTGGTCAGCCCGGCGGTGCTACAACTGTTAGAATTAGAGGGAATGCCTCAATTCGTACCGGCAACCAGCCTCTGTTTGTGGTTGACGGAGTTCAATTGACCGGGATTTCCTCAAAACCTGGTACAAATGCAGGTGATTTAGGTACATCTCCTACTTCTAACCCTCTTAATTTTATCAATCCAGCAGACATTGAGTCCATCCAGGTCCTTAAGGATGCTTCTGCTACTGCAATCTATGGTTCAAGGGGTGCCAATGGTGTAGTAATTGTCACCACCAAAAAAGGAAAGGAAGGATCGGTTTCGGTCAATCTTAATTCCCAGGTGGGCTTCAGTAACGTACTGAATGAATATGACATATTAGATGGCAATGAGTACCGGGCTGCTTTGAGCGATTACGGATTGACAGGTGGCGACTATGGTGACAATGTTGATGCTTTTGATGAGATCACCCGGACCGGTATCACTCAAAACCACAATGTTTCATTTAGTGGCGGGAACGCAGATGGTACTTACAGGGCTTCTTTTGGTTTCTTTGACCAGGAAGGTATTGTTGAGAAAAACGACCTCAGGAGAGTTACGGCCAACCTTTCCGGAACTTATTATTTCCTGAATGACAACATCGCCGGAGTTGATCTTGGACTGATAGCAACCAATACTATTGAAGATGGACCAGCCGTATCGACAAATGCCGGTTTCAGGGGTAGTTTGATAGGTAACGCCCTTCAGTGGAATCCTACGCACCCATTATACAATAATGACGGCACTCCTGTTGTTATCCCTCAATTTGGAAACTTTACCAACCCTGTGGCATTATTGGATGCATACCATGACAGGGCTAATGCTACTGATATCATTGCAAGTATTACACCGTTTATCAATATCACTGACAACTTAACTTATCGGTTAAACTACAACGTAACAAAGGGTAGCGGTACGCGCAGGGCCAGAATCGAAGGATTCCTGAATATACAGGGGATTGAAAATCGGGGACTTGCAGCATTCAACCAGAAGAATTACATTAATCAGATTGTAACACACACGTTGAATTTTGACCAGGAAATTGCTGATGGTGTAAATCTTCAGGTGGTGGCCGGTTATGAATTCCAGAGCAAAAAAGAAACTGAAACAGGGTTCTCAGCCCAGGACTTCATTATCATGCAGGATGCGGATTACACAAATTTCTTTCAGAATTCCACAACGGACAGCAGGGGAGTGTTCTCAACCGCTCCTCCGGAGCAGAAGCTTAGTTCCTGGCTTGCCCGAGGTATTGTGAACATATCTGACAAATACCTGATAACTGCTTCATTCAGAGCTGACGGTTCCAGTAAGTTTGGTGAGAATAACCAGTACGGATTTTTCCCATCTGTTGCATTCGCATGGAACCTGCACAATGAATCATTCTTCTCAACACCTTTCAATGACTTTAAACTGAGATTGGGTTGGGGTCAGACAGGTAATTCCGAATTTGAAGCTGGTGCAGCCCAGGAAAGATGGGCATTCGGTCAGCAGTCAATTTTCCTTGAGAACGTTGCCAATCCTGATCTCCAATGGGAGACAAGTACAACGATCAATGCCGGTATCGATTTCTCACTGTTGGACTATACTTTGACCGCATCAATAGACTACTTCACAAAGGAAACGGTTGATCTGCTATTCCAGCAGACAGTTATTTCTCCTGGGCCTTCCAGTTTGTACTGGATAAACCTGGATGGAAAAGTTGTTAACAGCGGGCTGGAAATTGCTTTGAACTATGAGGCATTAAATAGCAATGATATGCTCCTCGAAATCGGAGCGAATGTTTCTTTCCTGAGCAACGAATTGACTGAGTATAGCGGTGCAAATCTGGAATATGGCCAGTTATTTGGACAGGGTATTTCAAACGCTACAATTCACAGGTTGGAAGAGGGACAACCTTTGAATGCATTCTATCTTTCTGAATTCGACGGTATAGAAAACGGTGTAACCACGCTTAAGAATAATGGTGAAAGAGCATATGTTGGCGATCCTAACCAGGACGTAATTATGGGCGCTACCATTAATTTTGAATATCAGGATTTCAGTGTGAATCTTGCTTTCAACGGAGCGTATGGTCACGATATCTATAACAATACATTGAATACAGTAGTACCGATCGGTAACCTGGGCACGAGAAATATTGCTGCAGATCTTCTGAGCAGTAACCAGGAGAGTACGGCTAACCCTATCGCACCTTCAAGCAGATATTTGGAAAATGGTAACTATACAAAGTTAAACAACGCGACAATTTCATATAATATTGGTGCAATAGGTGATGTCATTAAGAATGCGAGAGTGTATATTACAGGTAGTAATTTATTTGTGATCACAGATTATACTGGATTTGATCCTGAGGTCAACACTGTGAATACGAGAAACGGATTGCCATCTTACGGTATTGAGTACATTCCTTATCCTTCAGCAAGGACGATAATGTTTGGTACATCAATTACATTTTAAACCATATTGATTGATAATTAGATTATATAAATAAAATCGAAATGAGAATCTATAAAATATTCTTTATCGCATTGTTGATGTTCGGCTTTTCGGCGTGCGATCTGGATGAAGAACTGAGAGAAGATTTCACCAGTGAAGAAGCTTCCGATTACCTCAATGAGAGTACGGATGCGGATGCCCTTATCAAGGGAATATACGATGGTCTGAGACTGCCCTTCATGGACCAGTCCAGGTTCTGGGCGTTACAGCAGCATACATCTGATGAAACATTGGGACCGACTAGGGGACCGGACTGGGATGATGGCGGTGTCTGGAGGGTTTTGCATGACCACACATGGAGTGCGGATCATAGTTTCATGGGCGATACATTTACCGAGTTACTGCAAGTTGTATTTACGGCTACGAATGCTTTGACATTTGAAGGAGTCCTGAGTACTCAGCAGCAGGCGGAGGCAAGATTCGTTCGGGCCTTTGTGATGTTTGCAGTTGCTGATGGTTGGAACCAGGTTCCATTCAGGGAAGCTGGCGGTAACTTAATTGATCCCTCTGAGGTGCTTTCCGGTGAGGAAGCTGTCACTTTGATCGCTTCAGAATTAGACGCTATTCAAAATGACCTTCCCACAGGTCCCGCGAACATAGCTAACCAGGACGCTGCCCGGGTACTGAAAATGAAGCTTTTCCTGAACAAAGGCACGTTTGCTAATCGCTCAGCTCCAACATTTGATGCGGCTGACATGCAGCAGGTGATCACATTGGCTGATCAGATTATCGGTAGCGGCAGCTATACGCTTGAAGATAGCTACTTCGATAATTTTGCTCCCAACAATGATGCGGTATCTTCAGAAAACATCTGGACCGGATTAAATGAGGGTGGAACAAGTAGCGGTAATGTAAGATCCCGATGGTTCTGCACGCTTCATTATAATCAGAATCCGTCAGGATGGAATGGTTTCACTACTCTTAGTGATTTCTATGACAGTTTTGAAGCTGGTGATGTACGGGCTTATACGGAATATCCAGGCATACATAGCGTTGGTGGTATCAACAATGGTTTCCTGATTGGTCAGCAAACGGACCAAACCGGAGCGGACCTTCAGGACAGAAAAGGATTCCCGCTTTCATTCACAAGGGACGTTGCGCTCATAGAATCCGGCGATAACCTGGAAGTCACGGGAATCCGTGTTATCAAGTATCCTATTGATTACAATAGTGGGGATAATGCTGATAATGACTATGTGTTTTTCCGATACGCGGATGTGCTTCTCATGAAAGCTGAAGCATTATTGAGAACAGGTGACGCCGCAGGAGCACTTACAATTGTAAACGACATCAGAACTGCTCGTGGAGCATCTGCATTAGGTTCTCTGGATGAAGCAACGCTTCTTGCTGAGAGAGGTCGTGAGTTGTATTGGGAAGGATGGAGAAGACAGGACATGATCCGATTCGGAGCATTTCTGGATGCATGGCAGGAGAAAGCAGCTTCAGGCGAAGAAAGGTTGTTATTCCCAATCCCGGCTACTCAGCTAGCAGTTAATCCTAATCTGGCACAGAATCCCGGTTATTAGTAAATAATTGTTTATACGCATAAAGGTTACTCGTTCAGAGTAACCTTTTTTTATATTATTTTCCAGAATTTTGCAGTCTCATTTCCGTAAGGTCATCATGACTAATAAAGTATTGCTCATTTCACTTCTTGCTGGATTTATTTTTGCTTGCGAACAGCGGAGTTCCAAAGAAAAAAGGTTTGAAAGACTGCCTGCCGGAAAAACTGGTATCAATTTTATCAATACCGTTGAGAACACGGAAGATTTTAACATCTTCAATTATCGCAACTTTTATAATGGGGGTGGAGTGGCCATCGGTGATATCAATGATGATGGCCTGGCCGATGTATATTTTACCAGCAACCTTGGAGATAATAAGCTTTATCTCAACATGGGAAATTTCAAGTTCAAAGATATTTCCGAATCGTCGGGGACTACCGGTACCAGGGCCTGGAGCACCGGGGTGGTCTTTGTTGATATCAACAATGATGCACTTTTGGATATTTACGTTTGTAATGCAGGCTATATAGAAGGTGATGATCATGAAAATGAGTTATTCATCAACCAGGGAGATCTGACTTTTAAGGAAGCTGCGGCTGAGTACGGGTTGAATGAATCCGGGTACACGACTCATGTTGCCTTTTTCGATTATGACGGCGATGAGGATTTGGACGTGTATATCCTCAATAACAGTTTTGTACCGGTTAGTACCCTGAATTATAGCAACCAACGAGAATTATACGCAGAGGATTGGCCGGTAAAAGATTTCATTAAAGGAGGCGGTGATAAACTGCTCAGGAACGATAATAACCGGTTTATAGATGTTACAAAGGAAGCGGGAATTTATGGAAGTCTTATTGGATTTGGACTGGGGGTTACTTTAGGGGATGTAAACGATGACAACCTGATTGATATATACATATCAAATGACTTTTTTGAAAGGGATTATTTGTATGTCAACCAGGGGGATGGAACTTTTACCGAGGAAATTAAAGTCTGGATGGGTCACATCAGTTTATCCTCGATGGGGGCAGATATGGCTGATATCGACAACGATGGCAATCCTGAAATTTTTGTTACGGAAATGCTCCCGGACAATGATACGCGAATTAAGATCACCACTAGTTTCGAAAATTACAATACTTACCTTCTGAAACTTAACCTGGATTTTTATCATCAGTACATGCACAACACATTGCAGTATAACAACGGGGATGATACATTCAGTGAAATTTCCTGGTACAGCGGTGTTTCCGCGTCCGATTGGAGTTGGGGAGCCCTGATGTTCGATGCAGATAACGACGGCCTGAAGGATTTATACGTGTGTAATGGTGTTTATCAGGATGTTACGGACCAGGATTTCATTGATTTTTTTGCCAGTGACGTCCTCCAAAGAATGGCGATGACAGGAAAGAAGGAAGAATTGGGAAAAGTAGTGTCTTTAATGCCTTCAAAACCGCAAATAAACAAGTTTTTCCGGAATCAGGGAGGCCTTAAGTTTGAGGATAGCGGTGTCGAATTTGGCTTTGATGAACCGACATTTTCGAATGGCGCAGCTTACGGCGATCTCGACAATGACGGCGATCTGGATCTCGTGTTAAGCAATTTGAATCAGGAATCATATATTTATCGGAACAATACTCCGAGAGACGCGGATCACCATTTCATTGGAATAACGCTGAAAGGTCCGGACAAAAATAAATTTGCAATCGGCTCAAAAATTAAAGCTTTCACCGAAGGAGCAAATGTCAACTTCGAATTAATACCTACACGGGGATTTCAGTCATCAGTAGACTACAAGGTAATACTGGGAGTCGGGTCGGCTAAAATAATAGATTCATTGGTAGTTGTCTGGCCGGATGGCAAACTATCGAAGCTTTATGAGCAGCCGGTTGATACCGTGTTGACTGTGGATTATGCTCGATCAGAGGGACCAGCGGAACCGGAAACGATTGATGATTGGGGCAGGAAATTGTTCAGGGAAGTTCAGAATGAATTTGAGCCTCATCAGGAGGATAATTTTGTCGATTTTTTCCAGGAAGGATTGGTCATGAAAATGCTCTCCAGGGAAGGGCCGTCAGCGGATAAAGGTGATTTGAATGGCGATGGCCTGGATGACATTTTAATAGGTGGTGCAAATAATAAGGAGGCCCGGATCTACCTCCAAAACGAGGATGGATTTGTTTATTCGAGGCAGGAGCCTTTTGTGCGTGATGCTTACTATGAGGATACCGTCATCAAGCTTTTTGATGCGGACGGTGATGGCGACCTGGATCTTTTTGGGGGCTCCGGAGGCAACAATTATCGCCCTGGCGCCAGGTTCCTGCAGGACCGACTGTATCTAAATGATGGTTTTGGAAACTACGCCTTGCAGAAGGGAGCGTTTCCATCCAATGGCTTTAATACTTCGGTGGCCATACCATTCGATTTTGACGGAGATAAAGATTTGGATCTTTTTGTAGGAAGCAGAAGCATTCCCGGCAATTACGGAACCTCCCCCCGAAGTTATTTGTATGAGAATGATGGCAATGGAAAATTTAGAGATGTAACCACCAGATATTCTACTGAGATAAGGATCGTAGGAATGGTCACGGATGCAGCCGTATCAGATGTCAATGGAAACGGACTTCCGGATCTGGTAATTGTCGGAGAATGGATGAGCCCGAAAATATTTGAGCTCCGTGAGGGTAAGTTCATAAGATTGCCATCCAATCTGGAGGCGCTCACAGGATGGTGGTATGCGCTCAACCTGACCGACCTGGATGGTGATGGGGATAAAGATTTGATATTGGGAAACAGGGGTGAAAATTTTTACTTCACCGGGGATGAGGATCGTCCGGCCAAATTATGGCTGAAAGACTTTGATAACAACGGAACTGTTGAAAAGATTATCACCAGGCAAGTGAATGGAACGGATAAACCGGTAACACTGAAAAGAGAACTCACCGACCAAGTTGTAAGCCTCGAGAAGCAAAACCTGAAGCACAATGAATATGCAACCATGAGTATTCAGGATCTGTTTACCGATGAGCAAATGGAAGGAGTAGAAGTCAAAGAGAGTACCTGGTTTAAATCAATAGTGGCCATCAACCTCGGTAACGAAAGTTTTGAGATAAAGGAATTTCCAAGGGATGTCCAATTCTCATGTGTTTGTGCCATCTATTGTACTGACCTGAATGGAGATAGTTATCCGGATGTTTTATTGGGAGGGAATGACAGTGGCTTCCTGCCACAGTTCTCAAGGCTGGATGCCAGTTTTGGACACGTTTTATTGAACGACGGATCAGGGAGCTTTGATCGAATCAGAAATGAAGAAGCCGGATTATTGATAAAAGGAGATTTAAAACAGTTCCTGGAGTTTGATTTCCAGGATCAGCCACATCTCCTTGTCAACTTAAATAATGACAAACCTTTATTATATAAAATCAACAAATAGGAGTTAGTTAGGAAATGAGAAGGACTTTAGGATTGGCATTTACATGTTTAATACTATCAACCTGTACGGATTTTTCCGGTCGAAATGCACAATTCCAGCTATTGAAAAAAGACCATACTGCGTTGGATTTTAAAAATGTATTGAAGCAATCACTGGATTTCAATGTCTTCAATTACATGTACTTTTTCAATGGAGGTGGTGTTGGAGTAGGTGATTTTAATCAGGACGGGCTGGAAGACCTGTATTTTACCAGTAACATGGGCTCTAACAAGCTTTTTCTGAATGAAGGCAATCTAAAGTTCAATGATGTTACGATCGAGTCAGGGGTTGATGGCATAATCGGATGGACGGCAGGGGTGACCGTTGTGGATATCAATAGTGATGGACTTCTAGATATCTACGTCAGTCAAATGGGTGATTTTGAGATATTCTCAGGCCAAAATCAGCTTTTTGTCTGTACGGGGGTTGAAAATGGAATTCCCTATTTTGAGGATCGGGCGGCCGATCTGGGGCTGGATCTTGTAGGGTTTGCAACCCAGGCCGCATTCTTTGACTATGATCTTGACGGGGACCTGGACATGTTTCAGCTCAATTATTCTCTTCATGCGAACGGGACATTTGGCCAGAAAGAATCCTTTGAAAACACGCAGCATCCTTTGTCAGGCGATAAGTTGCTTAGAAATGATGGTTCGCGATTCACGGAGGTCACAATAGATGCCGGCATAAACAGCACCGTAATTGGCTATGGGCTTGGCATTGCCATTGGTGACATTAACAGGGATGGGTGGCCAGACATCTACATAGGAAACGATTTTCATGAAAATGATTATCTGTACATGAACAATCAGGATGGAACCTTTGATGAAGTACTGACGGAGCAGTTAATGCATACAAGCCGGTTTTCCATGGGTGTGGATGTGGGTGACATAAATAACGACGCTCAGAATGAAATTCTTTCGCTTGACATGCTTCCCGAGGATCCGTTCATTTTGAAGAGTTCTCTTGGTGAAGATGCTTATGGAATTTTCAGTTTCAAGATTGGCTATGGATATAATCACCAATATGCCCGAAACAACCTTCAGCTTAACAATGGAGATGGAACGTTTACGGAAATTGGACTTTTTGCTGACATCTACGCTACAGACTGGTCCTGGGCACCATTGATCTTTGACTTTGATCATGATGGATACAAGGACATTTTTGTAAGTAATGGCATCCCAAAACGAATGAATGATATTGATTATGTCAATTTCCGGAGTTCAAGTGAGGATGTGAAGTGGAAAACAGCTAATAATTACCTGGAGGAAGAAGATTTGACTATAATCGATTTAATGCCTGAGATAAAGCTCCCGAATAAGTTCTTCAAAAACAACAAGGACCTGACCTTCAGCGATATAGGGGCGGATGTCAAAGATTCCCAACCGACATATTCGAACGGTGCTGCCTACGCTGACCTTGATAATGATGGAGATCTCGACATTGTGGTGAATAACATTGATGACGAACCGTTCATTTACAAGAATCTGGAGATCGAGGAGCAAAATGATGGATCGGTGAATGACTATATCCATTTGAGGCTGATCGGGACCGAAAATAATAAGCAGGCAATTGGTGCTACCCTCGTTGTTTTTAAAGATGATGAAATACTGATCTCTGAGAACTATCCCACCCGCGGCTATCAGTCAAGCGTCCTTTCGGGAATACACATGGGATTAGGAAATTCCGAGGAAGTAGAGCGGGTTCTGGTCGTTTGGCCTGACCGCACCTTTACAACCATTACCCCCGAATTCAATGCCCGATCCACGGTCAGATGGGAACAGGGCCTGCCTGAATTTGACTTCAATCAGCTTAATAAAGAAAAGGGCTATCCGGTTGATTTCAAGGAGATAACAGAATCATCGGGATTAAACTATTATCATGACGAAAATCCGTTTGTCGAATTCAATCGTGAAAAACTGATACCTCATATGGTTTCGAGAGAGGGACCTGCACTGGCGGTAGGAGACATAAATGGTGACGGACTGGAAGACGTGTTTTTTGGAGGTGCAAAAAGGCGAAAGAGCAAAATCTACTACCAGACTCAAGGGGGCAGGTTTGAAGAGAATACTCCATGGGTCATCGAAAAAGACAGCATTTATGAGGATGTAGATGCGCAGCTCGGGGATATGGATAATGATGGTGATCTTGATCTGATAGTGGCCTCAGGCGGGAATGAATATTGGGGGGAAAGTGAATATCTGAAGCAAAGATTGTATTTCAACAACGGAGAAGGAGAATTTACACGAAACGATGTTTTCCCGGAGGCGTTTATGACAGCATCCTGTGCTCTGGTGGGGGATTATGATAATGACGGATGGCTGGATGTGTATTTCGGGGGTAGAGCCGTTCCGAAGAGTTATGGATTGACCCCCAATTCCTATCTCTTCAGGAATATGGGAGATGGTAAGTTTGAGGATGTGTCAGACAAATATCCTGACCTAAGAAATCCGGGATTGGTTAAGGATGGTATCTGGTCCGACATTGACATGGATAATGATCTTGATCTCATACTGGCGGTCGAATGGGAGCCTGTGATCGTTATGGAAAACTCCGGAAATGATTTTATCAGAAAGGAGATATCCGATCAAACCGGCTGGTGGAATTTTGTGCTTCCGTCAGACTTTGACCGGGATGGTGATGTGGATTTGCTGGCAGGGAATATCGGCCAAAATTCAAAACTCAAGCCAACCAAAGAGGAGCCGGTAAGGCTGTACGTCGAAGATTTCGATGACAACGGCCAGACTGAGCAAATACTGACATACTATGTTGACGGAAGGGAAATTCCGTTTGCCAACTACATGGAATTAACCGAGCAGCTGGTATCACTCAAGAAAAAATATCTTTTTTCCAAGGATCTCGCCGGTGCCAGTCTGCATGAAATATTTGGAGATAAACTGAAGCAAGCTGTAGTTCGTGAAGCAAATACATTTGAAAGCCTGTATTTCGAAAACATCGGTGATATGGAGTTCAAGGCTCATTTATTACCGGTGGAGCTGCAATTCAGTACACTTGAAACTGCATCCCTATTTGATTCCGGTAACGAAAGTGGAGTAATCCTGGGAGGTAATTTTTACGAGTGCAACATTGAAATGGGGAGGTACGATAGCAATTTTGGCAATCTGCTGAGTATTGGTCCAAATGGATTGATGAAACACAGTCCTTTAGGTGATCTAAGAATAAAGAATCAGGTTCGGAAGATCTTGCCTGTGGATATTGATGGGGAGGTAGCGTTTATTTTCGCTAAAAATGAAGACACATCTCAGGTGCTCAAACCAGTTATCAATTAGACTTAACTTCGAATGCGTGCGTTAAAAGGACGGGGTCTCCTGCTTCATTAAATCCCTCCATCCATACCCGGTATGATCCCGGGATATCCGAGGTGAAAAACTCAATAATAGCTGGCCTGTTTCGCTCGATTGACAGGTCATGATCCCAATACAGCAGCTCCCTGTAATCAGGAATTCGTTTTGCCGGGTCTTTCTCATAGTCTGGTTTATAATAAGTTCTGGTTGGCTGCATGGAGGTGTAGCTGATTTTTCTCAGACGGTCTTCTATCGGAAACTTCCTGAGATTTCCTTCCTTCGTCCGGATGCTGATAATGCCATAAAACACAACAGGACCGTAGTAGTATTTCTTCCGGATCACTTCGACTCTGTCTACCTCCATCGCATCGTATTCTACCAGGTCATTGATGTTCTTTATGGGTACTCCATCCATTAAGACCATAGGATCAAATCGCTCCAATTCACCCTCTGTATCAAGGATGCGTAAGCTGTAACTGTCCTTTCTTTTCCTTATCATGATACTTGTAGTGATCTCCCTAAAGACATCTTCCATGGTTGGAAAGCGGGTGTATTCATCAAGAATATACACTTTGTCCGGCTGACCGTAGAACAGGGGATTTACTCCGGAAGAGTAAATGGTCTTCTTTACATCATAGTACGCGTTTTCTATTTGGGAATACAGACTCTTTTTTTCGATAAGCTTCAAAAGTGAAGTATCAAGATCGAATGAGGTGGTTTCTATAAAATCGTAATTTTCAAGAAAGCCATCTACCAGTTCCAGATCATATTCCTCCGGAGTGAAAGCCTGAATATAGAGATCCTTGTCTTCAAATGTAGAACTGATATTAAAATAGAATTCACCTGATTCGTTTGTTTTTGCAGAAAGGAATTGGAAGTTGATCCCTGGTAAAGACATGTGGATTTCTGTATCGGCGATAGGATTTGATGTAGATGAACTTTTTAAGATTCCTGTGATGAAGTTGCCATGAAAATCAGGTGTATATTCATATTTAAGGTTTGTTGATATACCGGATTTCCAAGGGAATTCCCGCATACCGTAAGTCGCTAAATAATGGTGCAGATTTTCGAATTCAATGTGATTCCACTCCGCATCCAGTTCATTCCAACGAAAGTATGTTTTGGAAAACAAGGGATGTTTCCTTTTGACTGTATTGTCATCCTTTTGGACAGTAACAGAGAAGTTTGATTCAAGTAATGAGCGCACCTGTAGTCTGACTTTCTCCCGGGTTCCATAAGATTGTTTGTCCGAAATCAGAGAGTATTTCTCTTCAATCGGGGGATTGAAGATCAAACGAGACGCGATTTTCCGGGCTTTGGAATCGACAAGAATGAAATTCGAAATGCCGGCAGGGACTTTTTCTTTAGGTAAAACCAGCACTTTTTCTCCGTCAATTTCTACTTTTTCAAAGTGGATCATTAATCCTTTATTTACACCAATGAGAAAGACGGGATCCTTTGACGAGGATCTTAAGCTAATGGCGAAGTAACCATTAGAATCTTCAATGTTGAGAACGAATCCCCCGGCCTCGCTTTCCGGTAAATCCGGAAAATAGTTTTTCCTTGTGCTGTCTGTAAGAATTAACCGATAATTTCCATCTGTTGGCGTTAAACTGATCCTGGAGACAGGATCTTCTACACGGAATGTGTTGATCACCTCATTATCCTTTGTGATGCGCATGGTTCCGGGATACTTAAAGTCCCCTGAGATGGTGCAGATTAGGGCATTCTCAAGATTTTTCACGTAGGAATTTCCCTCAACAAATAATTTGACATCAACATCTTCCCTGGGATTTGGCCCATCCAGGATTTGAACCGGGGTAAATGGATTGACCACCCTTAGCTCCATCTGGAAAATATCCTTTAGTTCCTGATTGCGGATGAGAGACGTGTAGGCAACCAGGTAATAATTTCCTGAGGATAAACTTGAGGGAATGAAGAAATCACCATACCCCCTCCCATTATTTAAGGAAATCTTTGATTTCATCACAACCTGTTTTCCCTCATCCAGCAGAACGACGTACACCAACTGGCTGAGACCTGAAGGGAGATAAGTCGCTTTGTTCAGGCAATGAATGGAAAAATACAAGGTCTCTCCTGATACGAGGAATCGGGTATTTGTGGTCACAAAGACCAATTCTCGAAAGTTTTCCTTATGATAAGATGAGATCTGTGAAGAAAGTTGATCAAACAAAAATTGCTCGTCATCCTGGCTATGACCAATGTAGAAATTGAGGATCAATATTATGGATAGGAAACGTTTCATGGCCAGAAATCCGGTTTTACCAGGTCACCACCCTGAAACCTGCAATCAGTGCATTCAAGTGGGGCCATCAGATATCCGCTACCGCTAAAAGTCAGTACTCCGGCAATGACGCGCTGGTCCTGAAAAAGTTCCAGATACGATTGGAGATCGGTAAAAGGTATGGTATCCAGATTGCCCGTGCAATTGTCCAGGAATTGCCGATCTATTTTTAACCCCTCACTGTAAAACTGAACAGGTGAAACAAAAATCCTCTCAGTCCGGACCTGAGAAGCATCAAAATAGCCAAGCACCAGGGCATCTCCGTTGGCTGCGGTAACGTTGCCAATTACCAATCCGGGTTGTTTATCGTAAATTGAGCCTTGACGTTCGCCTATATCCCTTATACTCTTCCAGAATTCAAAGCTGTCCTCTGTTAGTGAATACTGCTTAGCTTCGATGCTGTAGCGTTCGGCCAATTCCGGGGAGCCTTCTTCCAGAAATCGAATGGGAAAAGAAGATATTTCATTTCCAAACCTGAGGCTTGATCCAATCAGAACGTTGGAAGAACCGGTTGTTTTCCAGCAGAACCTGAATTCACCCGGGTCAAATGACTCCAATTCCGTACCTCCCAGCCATTCAAATCTCTTTGGATATGGCGCGACAATCTGGTAGGTTTCCGTATACTCCCACCTGTAAAAACTATTCGTGTTAGTCTGATCCCTGGTATCAATTAATATTTGTATTCCCCTGATACCACCAGGCTCCAAAATGTTAAACACCGCTCTTAACTCATCAATGGATGGAGATGGCTTGAGTGTGACCACCTCAGAGCTTATCTCCAAACCCTCCTCAGTTATGATCTGTAATTGATAGGTAGCATTGATTGAACCCTGAAAGGGAAAAGTCCTGTATCGGCCTGGTGAGGATTCAGTTAAAACGAAATTAGCAACACCATTTTCCACAATTTTGACATCAGCATTCTCCAGTGGAATGAATTGATTGGTATCAATGGGAGAAGACTTCCTGAGGATGATTTCATGTTCCTTGAATTCGTCCGTGATCAGACCATCTATAACAATTGCCTGTATGAAAGTAGATGAATTCGGTTCGAAGGGCTCGGCACAGCCCAAAATCAGCAGGAATAATATGAGTACTTTCCCTTTCATCAGAATCTGAAGTTGTAGGTGATCGACGGGATTATCCTGCCAAAAACAGTCAGCCTGTATCCTTGTAAGCGCTGTGCCTCAGAGATGAAATAGATAGAATAAATGTTGTCGCGCCCAAACACATTATACAATGAGAAAGTCCAATAACTGTGAGCCAGTTTTCTGATCTTGTGATTTCCTTCAATGTTTATGGCAAGATCTAATCTCAAGTAGTCAGGAATTCTGAACTTGTTACGTTCAGAATATTGAATCACATTAACCTGCCTCAAATCATACTGCCCAACCGGGAAAGTTATAGGTCGCCCTTTGCTATATGAAAAATTGGTGGAGAAACTATATCGCCGGGTCAATTTATAATTGGCGATCAGATTTACGTTGTGCGGTTTGTCAAAATTGGTTGGGAAGTACTTCCCGTCATTCACACGTTCGGTTTGGAAAGGGCTATTCAGCTTCAGGAATGATCTGCTAAATGTATAACTCAGCCAGCCATTAAGTTTTCCGGTCCTTTTCTTGATGAATAACTCGATACCATAAGAATGTCCTTTTCCGCTTAATACATCAGCTTCAAGTGCTTCGTTCAGCAGGAGTTCGGCTCCGATCTTGTAGTCAAGGATATTGCTGAAGGATTTGAAATAAGTTTCAACAGATGTTTCAAGTCCGTATCCGGGGAAATTTCGATAATACCCAATTGAGAACTGATGGGCTGTTTGAGGCTGGATATAGGTGTCCGATAATTTCCATGTGTCGGTAGGTGAAACGGCGTTGGTGTTGGAAAGAAGGTGTATGTATTGCCTGGTATTACCATAACCTGCTTTGAGGGAACTGGTGCTGTTCAGTGAAAATCTTGTTGATATGCGTGCCTCGGGGCCGTGGTAAGTTTTTATGGATCCGGTTCCCGTATAATTTACCGTATCAATAATGGTCGATTTGCTTTTGGGCAGTCCGCTTAAATAACCGAATATTTTTCCTGGGCCTAAAGCATTAAACATGGAGTATCTCAGTCCGGCCGAAATGGAAATTTTCGGTCCCAGATCCCAGTTGTCTGAGATAAAGGCCGCGCTTTCAAGTCCTTTTTCTAATTCGATACTTTCGGGAGTGACATTTGATTCATTTCCTGTGGGACTGATTGAACCTGGATTTATTTGGAATTGCTTACCCTCGATTCCGAATTCAAGATCATGTTTTTCACCAAGGAACAGGCCAAACAGCAGCTTACCTCCCGACTCCTTTATATCATACCCAAAGTCGAATCTGTTTTCCGGGACGCCATCAAAATTGATCTTGTACAAATACTCGCTTCGATAAAGCGTGAAAGTGCTGCTGAAACTGGCATTGAAGTCATGGATCCAGTTGAGTGAAAGGTTGCGGTTCTGGTATGAAAACAGGGAGTCATTGGTAAGCCTGAATTCATCCCTGCTATAATAACCTGTAACCGAAATATTATCCTTTGATGTGGCTCTGAAGTTTACTTTCGCTATGACATCCTGAAAATTGGCATCGCTGTTTTTTATATCTTCATCCGGCACTTTTTTCAGTATCCATTTAGAGTAAGTGGATCTACCGCTGATCAATAAGGAGCTTCTTTCTTTCCATATGGGGGTGCTAAGAGAAAGCCGGGTTGTAACAGGACCAATCCCACCGGTAGCATTAAATTCTTCCTCATTACCGTCTTTTGTATTTATTTCCAGTATTGAGGATAATCTACCACCATATTTAGCGGGCAGACTACTCTTATAAAGGTTTGACGATTCCAGCCCGTCGGAATTAAACGCTGAGAAGAAACCTAGAAAATGGGAGGAATTGTAAATTGGTGCACCGTCTAAAAGTATGAGGTTTTGATCCACTCCTCCGCCCCTTACGTAAATCCCTGAAGAGCCCTCGCCGACTGTCTGGACACCTGGTAGCGTTGTGGCCACACGAACAATGTCAGTTTCGCCGAGAATCTTTGGTGCGGACTGGACGGTTTTAAGATCGATCCGGTTGAGTCCCATTTCAACCTGATTGACATTTTCATCCCTGTCACTTACAACCACAATCTCTTCAAGCGATACAACCGCCTCCGACATGCGAAGATCCAATGTCCCGTCCGAAAACACTACAATGTCCTGGATTATATTCTCCATACCGACAAACTGAACCCTGAGTTCATGCTTGCCATTTGGGATGTTCAGACTGTAAAATCCGGAAGCATCTGTAGTCGCTGCTGTTGGAGGGTCTTCAATAAATACCAAAGCTCCGGTTATCGGATTGTCAGTTGCTTTGTCAGTAAGCACGCCGGCAACTGTGGAAGACCTGCCTAGTTGCATTTTTTC
Organism: Cyclobacteriaceae bacterium; assembly: GCA_028278225.1. Lineage (GTDB taxonomy): Bacteria > Bacteroidota > Bacteroidia > Cytophagales > Cyclobacteriaceae > JANQEU01. Next base: position 8,839 of record JANQEU010000008.1, on the reverse strand, counting down.
TTTCCTTCCGATTTCAATAACTGATTTCTCACTATTCTGAGAAGGTGATTGGTACTCCCGGCTAAATACATAACCTATGTTCTCATGTTCTGATTCTGTTTGTTCAAGCTGAAGGAAATTAGCGGGTAGATCCCCGCTAATGGGTGAGTTATTTGATAAAATGAACTTGTTGCCAAGCCGGTAAAAGTTTAACCGTGTATCATCCAGTATTTTATCGAGTATTTCCTCAATTCCAACATTATCAAAATCTCCCTTGACCGTAAGAGTGTCTACCCAACTTTCAAGGTAGAAAAACTGCAGGTCTGTCTGACGTTCAATCTCAGAAAAAACTTCAGCTAAGGGCGTATTGGTGAAACTCCCGTCAAACCTTTCCTGGGCAGATACGGAACCCAAACAGGCTATCACAAAGGCTATGATTAGTGATATCCTAAAATTCATTACAGTAGGCGGTTAAGTCGGCCACATGCATTAGTGAGTTCTTTTTGATCTTCAGATCTTTTTCTTTAATATATTGATTGATCTCAGACTTTCTTTGTGGGTACAATTCATAGAATGTTTTTTTGTTCCTGAATTCAAACAGGCCATTTTTTGTGCGCAGGTAGAATCTGTCTGCTGGCTCGTACTCTACTGACCCGTATCTTTCATTTACTTTATCAATTTTTCGTCGTTTTACCAACAGATCTATTTGGGTGCCATCATAAAGAACCTGATAAAAACCAAGATGTTTGCCCTTTTGGTCCAAAATGTTAACGAATTCGGAATTTACAAGATTAAATCTTAGCACAAAGTCGTCCTGCACGGTAATGGATTGAAATGAGCCATTGTTTTGTGGATTTCCAAGAACAAGAACATCTTTGTAGATGTCATATTTCAAATAAACTTTGGGATAGTAATTCCCATTGTATTCAATCTCCCCGATCTCCCAATTCAGAGATTCAAAATTCGGATGCGTGGTTCTTCCTTTAAAGTCCGGGAAATATTCGTAGCCATTGATCAGGCCAAGATTCTCTATTCCGATAATACTGTCAAACCTGATCAATAATTGTTTTTCAAAAATGTCATTGGATTGAGAGATTCCGTGAAATGTGACAAACGCAATGAAGATTGAACTTAAGACCTTTTTCGAAATCGCCATCTTTCCTGGTAATCCTTCTTTCTTACTGATTCATCGTATCCACAACAATAGTTGTATTAACATACGTATAATTAGTATAATCTCATAGTATAATCTCAACTAACATTTACATGAAAAGTCTCATAGTCTTTACGATTTGCCTGATTCTGACATTCTCATGCAAAGTTTCCGATGGATCCAAGTCCGCTGAACGAAAGACCGTAGACATTGGATATGCTGTTGAGGATGCTTCAGGGAGTGCATCTTCGGCCAATTCAGTGGAAACAGATGAAACTATACAATCTCTAAGTCAATATCTCAGAAGGGTTCCGGGAGTCAGGGTCAGTGGTGATGATTTTGGCGGAACGGTTAGGATCCTGGGAGGATCCAGTTCAATAGCCGGAGGTCAGGGTCCATTATTTGTAGTAAATGGTACTAAATGGGGACATTCGCTGCCGGATGTTGCTCGCAGAATTAATGTCCATGACATCGAAAAAATTACCGTATTGAAAACAGCGTCGGAAACAGCCATTTGGGGTTCGGAAGGCGCAAATGGAGTTATAGTGATCAGGATGAAAAAATAAACCGGTCCGTGACCTGCATCTCCGGGTTACGCTTATGACTTCCGACTATGATTAGCTCGTATCGACCTTCAGGCCTATCCTGAAATTTATCCCCTGTTTGAATTCTATAAAAAGTATGAAGAGGATAGCTGTATCAGATTCTCAAATGTCTCCTGCAGATTAGATTTAGGGAATCCTGGGTTGTTTCAGGAAATAATAAGAAATCTTGTCGATTTGGCTGTTTATGATATATTTTCACCTCGGGTTTTATCCATATTCATAGTTGTCCGGTGGTCAGTCGCAGGCAATGTAAATACAACGGCCTTTAATCTGCTAAATCCGAATGAGATCAATTAGAGTAAAAATCATGATAATAGCCGGCGTTTTCAGTTTGCTATTTTTTTCATGTACTGACCAAAAAGATCGGGCCCAATCCGTTGAGGTTTACAAACCCTGGGAATCCCTTGGAGAACTATTCAGGGATGTCCAGATGTCGGGCATTTTTTCAGACTCCAAGACTTTTGTTGACTGCACCCCAAGGTACGATCCGGAAAGAATACTGTCATACTATCAAGAACAACAAGGCAGCAAAAATTTCAGTTTGAAAACTTTTATTGCTGATAATTTCGAGGTTCCATCCGAATCGAATGATACAAGTTTCATTACGAATAAGTCACTGGCAGACCATATTGAGGATCACTGGGATAACCTGACCAGAGATGCTGAAATTGCAATCGGACCATCAACGCTCATAGATCTTCCTCATAAATATATAGTTCCCGGGGGACGTTTTCGCGAAATATATTACTGGGATTCTTACTTCACAATGGTTGGCCTTGGAGCTTCGGGTAAACTGGACCTGTTCAGGGCCATGTTAGATAACTTCTCATATCTGATTGACGAAGTGGGGTTTATTCCGAATGGAAATCGAACGTACTATCTGAGTAGAAGTCAACCACCATTTTTTTCATCCATGGTGAACACGTATATACAGCTCACTTCAATTCAGGACGGGTTGAAATATTTACCCGCAATTCAAAAAGAATATGATTTCTGGATGTCCGGGTCTGACCAACTATCGGAAGATTATCCCGCAAACAGAAGGGTGGTGTTATTTCGCGGCAGCGTACTTAATCGATACTGGGATGATCAAGGTGAACCAAGGCCTGAGTCGTACAGGGAGGATATTGAATTGGCGGATCATTTATCGGATGAGGAGAAACCTGATCTTTACCGAGAGCTTAGGGCAGGAGCGGAATCGGGCTGGGATTACAGCTCGAGATGGTTTGCAGACCCCCAGGATTTTAAAAGTATCCGGATTACCAGCATCCTGCCAGTTGACCTGAATTGTCTTATGTATGCCATGGAAACAACACTTTCATCTCTGTATGAAGCAAGCGGCAACTATGATCTGCACAGGTCATATCTGAAAAAAGCTGAAGAACGATACAATGCCTTAAATACACTTTTCTGGAATGAGCAGGCAAACACCTATCAGGATATACTTTGGGAAGATGAAGAGTGGACCGGCCACATAACAGCAGCCAGTTTTTATCCCATGTATTTCAAAGCAGCCAGGAAGGATTATGCTGACCGGCAGATGCCGGTTTTACTGGACAATTTGCTTAGCGACGGCGGACTTTTAACTACTGTTCATGAGTCAGACCAGCAGTGGGACAACCCAAATGGCTGGGCGCCGCTACAATGGATAGCCATCAAAGGCCTGGAACATTATGGATGGGATGAGCAGGCAGAAGGGATCAGGGATCGCTGGATCCGGATGAATCGAAAAGTCTATCTCAATACGGGGAAAATGATGGAGAAGTACAACGTGGTTGACACTACGCTTTTGGCAGGCGGCGGAGAGTATCCCACGCAAGACGGATTCGGATGGACCAATGGAGTGTACCTTGCTTTGGTTGGAGAAGGAATCAAATACTAAGAAAAGATATATCTCAATACCATGAAATCATTTTGGCTGAATTCGAAACTGTCACGCTCACTTATCTCGATTCCTGTGATTACAGCCTGGATCATATCCGTCTTATCCTGTGAAATAGCTGCATAATTGGAGACAACAGCTACCATTAGCAGATGCAGGATTTTTTAGATTCTCAGATGTCACTGTAAGCAACCTGCTACTCACTTTCTAAACTTAAAAGCTCAAGGCTTTCATGCTGCCGTGGGATGCTGCGTGTTTTTAACTCAATAGCTTTTTCTATCCATTTTTTATAACACCTTGATTTCGTGGTTTTGGCGACATCAGCATTGGAAAGATCCATCAAACCGGCTATCTCCTTCATGCAAACTTTGTCCACATAGTACAGATGAAGTATATCCTTGCACCGTTCCGGTAAAAGATCCCAGGATTTTTTGGTAATATTCATTAGTTCCGGGTCATATTCCATACCTTCCCTATTGTATTCAGATTCGTAGTAAAATCGTTCTAGGTCTGAAGCATATTTTTGGTGTTTTGCCTCTTGTTCAAGCCTCACCAGAAGCATGTTATGACATGTGTTGTACAGGTAGCTTTTCACGTTAGCAATAGATTTGACTTTACCATTTATCAATTTTTCCCGTAAGTTCATCAGGGACTCAATGAAAATATCTTCGGCATCTTCACGTGAACACCGATTTTCGTTAGTTAGCCTTTGTTTGCAGTAGTTAGCAAATTGCTCATAGAATGTCTTGAGAATGTCATTGTTTCCTTTTTTCAGATCTGATATGAGTTGGTTCCTGTTCATTTGTCTAATAGTCTGATCATTAACAACGGATTCTGTAAAAGTACAAATCAAAATTGTGATTTGAGTGCTTTTAGTCAGTATAATCAATGATATTCGTTACCGGCTATCGATCGACTTTCTTTATTAGGCAATTTCAGTGACACCATATGGTATGGATCCCTTTAATTATACCCTTTACTCAATCTTCCCTGAAAGAGTGTTTACCTATTGACGAATTTCTTACTTATAGATGAATACACCTTTTTAAGTGTATTGAAGATCAATTTTGAAAGTTTTAGCAGCATGTTCATGAACCGCATAAAAAGTACTTTGAGAATTATTTGCTTTCTGGGCTGTCAGGTTCTTCTGGGGCAGGAGCCCGGGGATAATTATAAAGATGCAATTATTCCTCCCTCACCGACAGCTTCTGGCTTGGGAAAATATGGTGAAATACCAATCAGCCACTTCACAGGAACAGCAAATATTTCAATACCGCTCTATGAGTTGGAAACAAGAGGGATGTCAATTCCTCTCTCACTGAGTTATCATAGTTCCGGGGTGAGGGTTGAGGAAAATTCCTCCTGGGTGGGAACCGGCTGGTCACTAAACGCCGGAGGTGTCATAACCCGAAGTGTAAAAGGCCTGCCGGATGAAGATTCATATGGCCTCATGAGTGTTAATGAATATCACGGTGGGTTACCCATGCTGACGGGGAATGATGTAACTATTGATTCCAATGATCCGGATTATTCCAAAATAAACGACATGCTCAATGGCACAATGGACACCGAACCTGATATATTCTATTATAATTTTCTTGGTTCGTCCGGGAAGTTATTCTTTGATGATAACGGTGATTTTCATACTATCCCATATCAAAATATGAAATTCATTAAGACCATATCAACTACCAATAATGGGGAATGGATAATATCGGATGGGAATGGAGATACATATTATTTTGGCAGTTCTGATGGGAGTGAAAATGGAATTGAATACTCAAGAAGTAATGCCAATCCAAATCTGGAAACTACGGATATTGTAACCGCCTGGTACCTTACAAAAATAGTTACTCACCAAAATGAGGAAATAATATTTACATATGGCAACAAGTCTATTGTTTCAGAAAGGGAGAACTCACAATCTTATACATGGTATCAGCCCAATGTTAATACAGCATCAGCAGTAGAGGCATTAACAAATGAATGGAGTGCTTATCAGTTAATCGGAACAAGTTTTTCTGGAAAATCTATTTTAGAAACGATTAGCTCTGATTTTGGAGAAATATACATTTTAACAACAAATGACAGGGATGATCTGCCAGGTGGAGTTTTGGTGTCCCAGATTCTGGCATATGACGCATATGGGAATAGAATAAAAAACTGGGCATTTAATTATGATTACGAAGAATCACATCATGAGAGAATTTATTTAAAGAGCGTTCAGCAGATTTTGAACCTTAATATAACATCAGAAATCCCGGCATATCAATTTGAATACTATTCCACCGTGTCAAATAAATTACCGGAAAGGTTTAGTAAAAACCAGGACTATTGGGGATATTTCAATGGAGCTAACAATTCACATCTGTTAGGTGCTTCTTATAACTATGATTTTGTTTCTGGCAATATTTTTTTCCCCCCCGGTTTTCAATTTGCTGATAGAGACGCAAATTCAGGTTTTGCAAACATAGGGTCATTAAAACGAATCACTTACCCGACGGGGGGCTATACAGAAATTGAATATGAAGTGAATAGGGCTACCACCCCTGAAAACTTTATGAGTAACCCTGTGGAAGTTGGCATTAATGCAAGCCGCGGAGAATACAACGAGCTGTTTTTTGATATTGACATTGACCAAACTGCTAGTATTCAGATTTTTTTTGATAGTTATAGAGACGTTGACAACTTCAGAAGGCCGGTTGTAAGACTCGAAAAATTCAATGGAACTGATTGGGATGAGTTACGGGTATGGAGACCTGCAAATCCTTCGCTGGAAGATGAGACCCTCTATGAAAATATCTTACTTTCAATTGGTAATTATAAACTGATCACAGATTCGGAAGACTGTCTTGGCCCGGATCCTTGTAACACTCCTGCGGGTCTTCCTGATGATTATTTTGCGGCTAATGCCGATCTTCAATATTTTGATTATGATATTCAATCTACGGTAATTGACGTTGGTGGAATTCGTGTTAGTAAAATCTTTAGTTACGATGGCATCTCTACTACCCGGATAAAAAAATACACATATGAACCGGGCATTTTGGTATCAACTCCTGAATATGTATATGAATATGAAAAGGAATTTTGTGTTGAAGAAGATCCGCTTTTCCCAGGGAATTGCAGTTTCTACAGCTATACCGACATGTTCAAGGCATCCTCTCAAAGTTATGCCGTTTTAGGCACCAGCAATGGCAGTCATGTGATATATCCTGAAGTCCATGAGTATCAGGGTGAGAATGGCGAAAATGGTATCACAAGTTATAAATTCAGAATTGACGGAGTTGCCAATGGATCCATGTATAAGATCAACCCTCCTTTCGTTCCATCTTCCTTTGAAGAATACCTGAATGGCCAGCTAATTTCCAAAATAGATAGAAGAGCCGATAATCAAAAAATAAAAGAGATCAATAATGTATATGATGATGGAGGTGAATTGGTCAATTACCAATTCGAAAATGGAGTAAAGCTTCTGAAAAATTATTACCCATCATCTTATTCAATGCCAACTTCCATTTCTTTCTACTATGACAAATATAAAGTTCAATCCAAGTGGGTCTATATGAAGTCCACATCTACAAAAACTTTTGATCCTTCAGATGAAAGCAAATATGTAGAAACTGTGACTCAATATGAATACGACCCTGTTCATACCAATCCTTCCAGGATTATTAATATTGAAAATAATGGAAAAGCTACTGTTACAGAAAACTATTATTCTCCGGATTATCAAGGATTATTGTCGGGGACAATTTATGATATGAGTAATAGCTACAATATCCACAACTCCGTAATTGAATCCGTTTCAAAGGAGGGCACAGCCACATTTAATGCAACTACCAGTGAATTTGATATTGAGGATCTTTCGGTTTTGGGGGGCCGATATGTTAAATATGATGTAACAGGAAATGGGATTGTGTACCCAAAGGAAATAACAAACATTGAAACAGATTCACCGATTGATGATAATGGCGCAGTACCCCTCACTTTATCCATTGATGATGCAAATGGTCACTTTGACATTACCTATTATGCAACTGAGCCCTCCAGAACTAACAGTTACGATGATTTTGGCAATTTGATGGAATCAACTGATCGGTCAGGCATTACCACGTCATTTATTTGGGGTTACAATGACCTGTACCCGGTAGCCCAACTGGAAGGATTAAGCTATAGTGAAATTGAAGGTGTTTTGGGTCAGGGTTTTACATTAATGGCCGGAGATTATCTGAGTCAAAATCAGATTGATGATCTCAAAACTCAGTACCCAGGCATCCAGATCACCACTTACACTTACAAGCCCGGTGTGGGTTTGTCTTCGATAACTGATCCTAACGGATTCACCATATATTATATCTACGACGGATTTTCACGGTTGCAAATGATCAAAGATCATGATGGACGTGTCCTCAGGCAGTACGAATACAATTACGCAACTCAAACCGGCAACTAATATGAAAAAGTTATATATGAAGATCTCCTTTTCCGGAATGAATCACATTTTAAGAATTTTTGGTCTGTTCTCATTCCTGATGTCTGTGTGCATGACTTCATCAGTTGCCCAAACCGCACAGGTATCTCCTATCTCTGTTGAAGAGTGTACCGTACCCCATACTGAGTCGCCCTATACTCTGACTTACGATACATACACCATATATCAAATTGATATTTCATTTAGCCCGTCCAGCGCGGGTAGTGGATCGCAAATCGGAGGCACAAACCAATTCAGCATTACGTGGGATTCTCCGGGTACTGCTACTATTTCCTTTTCGTATTGGGACGGTGGACAGCCTGTAAGCTACACAGGTTCGCCTGTAACCACGACCTTTGCGCTTACCGGTGATCCTGGAACCATTTCCGCATCGGCAACTTCGGTGGAATACAATTCAAATATCACCTTGAGTGTTTCGGGCGCTTCCGGCTCGTATACTTATCAGAAATGTACCAGCGCCAGTTGCCCGACCAGTTCCGATACCAATTGGTCCACGACCACCGCGTCACAGACCGGCTTGACTCAAACTACTAAATTCAGGACCAAGAATACGACCTGCGGAATAAATTATTCAAATATTGTAACTGTAACGGTCTATCCGCAATTCACTGCCGGGTCGGTGGCACTGCCTTCCGGCTCGATCTGTTCCGGTGCGGATATCACACTGTCTTCCGTGGGGGATGCTTCAGGGGGAAAAGGGACCATTCGTTATCAGTGGGAGTCCT
>JANQEU010000102.1 GCA_028278225.1 Cyclobacteriaceae bacterium | reverse complement strand
AAGAAGCAGGGAAAGGTGACTACCATAACACTCGGTTTCGAACACCCTTGTTAAGTATCGGTCTTACTCCTTTCCCTCTTTTTATCTTCAATTCAAAAGATAGCTTTTACTCCACTTGTTCTCCTCAATCAAACATAGGATGTTAATGTTGCTTTAGTTCAGGGTTAGGCAATAAAGTTTAGATGGGGTGGTTTATAACATTATGTAATCCGTACCTCAATTAATGGAGTGATTCGAGTAAGGCTTTAATGATTTTGGAAGGGAGATGTGAGAGGCTGATACTCTTTAATTTTTTTGTGGCTTGAAAGACTTGAAAAAGGCGACTTTTACGTATTAATAGATAGAGTATAAATCTATTTAGTAAGCAACAATGATACTGCTACTATTTTATTTAGGTCTTGCCCTGGTTGTTTCATTCCTGTGTTCCGTAATGGAGTCTGTTTTGCTCTCCACGACCTTATCTTTCCTAAAAGTCAAAGAAGACGGTGGCCATCAATCAGCATCAGTTTTTATTAAGCTAAAGCAAGACGTAGATAAACCAATATCAGCAATTTTGACCTTGAACACCATTGCGCATACAATTGGCGCAGCAGGAGTTGGAGCCCAGGCAACAAAGATATTTGGCGACATTTATTTTGGTATTATTTCTGCTGTGCTGACACTTTTGATCTTAGTCTTTTCCGAAATAATTCCTAAGACGATTGGCGCAAGATATTGGAGAAGACTGGCCCTGGTTTCGGGTGTAATCATCAACATCATGGTAATCATTACTTACCCTCTGGTGATCATGTTAAATTATATCACCAGGCTTTTCTCCGGGAAAATCCAATCTCTACCAATGAGTAGAGAAGAAATATCAGCTATAGCTAAAATTGGGACGAAACAAGGTGTTCTTGAAGAAAAAGAAAATAGAATTATTCAAAATTTGGTTCAACTGAAGGCTGTGAAAGTCTCGGAAATAATGACTCCCCGGGTAGTTGTAACTATTGCAGATGGAAATATGCCGTTGAATGAATTTCTTAGAAAAAAGGAATTCCTGTATTATTCGCGAATTCCTATCTATTCAAAGGACAAGGAGAATATCACAGGGTTTGTTTTTCGTCAGACCGTATTTGAAAAGCTGGCGGAAAAGAAAACAGACCTAAAACTTCGTGATATCAGGAGAGAAATCGTAGTGGGTCATGAGTTCCAAACCGTCATGAATTTGTGGGAAACTCTGCTTATAAAAAAAGAGCATTTTGCGTTAATTGTTGACGAATATGGTGGAATGGCTGGCATCGTTACCATGGAGGACATCATTGAAACCATATTGGGATTAGAAATCGTGGATGAAAGAGACAGGATCGTAGATATGCGGCAGTATGCGCGTAAAAGGTGGAATGAAAAGAAGGTCAAATACAATATGTTTCATGGTTCAGATCTAAAGGATGACAGTAAAACTTGAAAATAGGCAAATAAAAAGGAGGGAAGGAAAGAAAGGATAGAATTGGCGATTTTGCGATTTCTGAAATTATTAAGAATAAGTGAGCGTTTACTGCTAATACTAAATACTGTCAGCTGGTTAATTATGACTCATTTTTTCCATTTCAAGTAATCTTGACCAGGTATTATCAGTATGTTCCTGTATATCTTTCAAAATATGTTCATTCCCTTCCTTGAATAAATGCCGAAATCTTCCTTGTACTTTCATACATTCTGTAACCAGATAATTTCGCTCAGGAACATAGTTGATTTTATATTTCATGTGCTCTATTTCAAAAAGAGGATACATTTTTGTTTCAACGGCAAGTCTTCCAATTGAGATTGAAAGCGCAGGATCGGTTTTATGTCCTGGAGGGCAGGGGCCATCAATCATCAATAGTCTAAATCCTTCAGTATCCCTTGCACGCGCCATTTTAGCCCTGAGATCTTCCATAAATGCCAATGAACCGGTAGCCGCATAGGGGATGTTGTGTGCACCAACAATTCCCATTAGATCTTTGGGCCAGGATTTTTTATATGCTGCGCCGGGATTAGTCGTTGTAACAGCTCCGTAGGGTGTAGCGGTACTTGTCTGAATTCCAGTATTCATATAAGCACCATTATTGTTAACAATATACAGGATGTTTTCTCCTCTAGAGGCTGCCCCTGACATAGATTGAATACCGATGTCAAAAGTTGCGCCATCTCCGGCTAAAACAACAACCAGAACGTCTGTTTTTCCCTGTCTGTCCAATGCTGCCCTAACTCCTGTAGCAGTTGCAGGAGAAGCCGCAAATAGCGTATGTACAATACTTCCTTTTATTTCATTCAATGGGTACGGGCCGGCGATAATAGAAAAACAGCATGCTGGAATAACATAAATGGTCTCTTCACCCAATATACTTGCCAGGTGACGAACCAGGAGGGACCATCCGCATCCGCGGCAGCTTAGTGCTCCCGGGTGAACTTTTTCATCTTTTATAACGAAATCGTATAACGGTTCCATGCTCATTTTCAATTATTTCAATGTTCGATATCGATCCAATTCACCTCGTTTAAATGCGATGCATCTCCGGTAGATCGGTTATTGATCTTATAGAGAATTTTTTCTATGGTAATTGGCGGTACATCATTACCCCCAACACCCGTGTAAAAATCATACATGGTATAACTTTTACCGTACAGCACACGCTGCATTTCCTGCATGATGGCCCCTTCATTATCGCCCAAAAAGTTTCTTTCAACACAAGCTATTACTGCGTCATCCGATAGCACTTTAAGGACTTCGTTTACTGATTTTTTCGGGAAGGGTTTGAATAGCCTCAACTTGAGTAGACCAACATCAGGGTATTTCCTGATCACACCCTTTGCCGTAGTGGTAACACTTGACATGGTCACCAAAACGGTCTTTGTATGAGACCCAATATTTACGGCTTCTACATTATGATATTTTCTTCCGAAATGCTTTTCAAAATCATTTGAAACTTCTGTCGATACCTCTTCAACCGTATTTATATCCTTCCAGTACGTATAGTTGAATTTTGCATAATGTTCAGGTGGAATTAGTCCACCAATAACTTTGGGTTCTTCAGCGTTTACTTCATTACCGGTTAATTTCTTTTCAGGTAAAAACTCATCTACCAAAGATTGATCCGGTATCCAGATATTCTCACTGGTGTGACTTTGATAAAAGGCATCCAGCACAACCATTACCGGAATATTCAGTTTTTCAGAGATAACATAGGATTGAATAATAGAATCAAGTACTTCCTGGGAACTTTCTCCATAGTACTGGATCCAACCTGTATCTCTTTGTGAAAGTGAGTCCGATTGGTCAGACCAAATATTCCAGGGGATTGAAGGTCTGCCAACATTACAGATTACCATCGGTAATCTGAAGTGAGCGATTGCGTGAAGCACCTCGTGTGCGTAAAAAAGGCCCTGTCCGCTTGTCGCAGTAAATACTCTTTCTCCGACAATTGCAGCTCCCATCGCAGCTGAAAAACCAGAGTGCTCACTGTCCATATTGATATATGTAGCATCCATTTCTCCGCTGGATACTTTCTCTGAAAGCTCCTCAACAATAGATGTCTGCGGCGTAATAGGGTAGGCCGGGATAAATCCGACTCTGCATAATTTTGCGGCTTCCGCGGCAGCGAAATTGCCTTTCATGATCATGGATTCGTGCCGGGGATACTTGACAAAACCTCTTTCGGCTTTAGTATTTAAAACATCGGTATTATCAGCTATATTGTTGTTCATTAGGCACCTCGTTAAAGTTAAAATTCATTGCAGAACAAGGACATTCATTCACACATATTCCGCAGCCCTTGCAATAGTCATAATCAATTCTTATGCGGCCGATTTCATCAATATGTATGGCTGCATCCGGGCAGTAATTGTAGCAGTTACCGCAGTTGAAACATTCTCCACAGTGTAAACATCTTCCTCCTTCGGAAAGTATATCTGCTTCTGCTAATCCTTCAACCACTTCTGTAAAATCGTTATACAGATCTTTTGGTTGATGCACATGTCCTTCAAATCTTGCACTGGGCAGATAGTAGGCAAAATTTATATCCTTTGGTAGTACGACCTCAGGCAAAGTCTCCTCGTGGCTGTAAGGTAGATCCTGGAGCAAAGCATGAATTTCCTCAGCCGCTTTATTTCCGCTGCCTATTGCCTCGGTTACCGTTCCTCCCCAAGCCATATCACCGGCACAGAACACAGGAGTTTTTGTAGTATATTCAATTTTCCCCTGTTCTGGTTTTACTTCGTTACCGTTGAAGACATATTCATCGTACCATTGTCCGATGGCGGTAATGACTTTGTCAACTTTTATAATTTGTTCAGAACCTTTAATAGGTACCGGTCTTCTTCTGCCAGAATCGTCTGGTTCCCCCAACTCCATTTCAATCAGCTCCATCTCGAGTTTTCCATTGGAACCGTTATGCAAGGCAGTAGGGGCCGAGAGAAACTTAAATTTTACACCTTCTTCAATTGCCTCCTCAACTTCGTGAGAAATTGCCGGCATTTCGTTGGGTGTTCTACGGTAGTAAATGGTTGGTAATGCTCCTAATCTGAGGGAAGTACGGGAAACATCAATAGCCGTATTACCGCCACCTATAATTGCTATCTCTTCACCTTTTTTAATGCCGGCGTTGTCGCCTTCCAGTTTGAACTTCCGCAAAAATGATAATCCTTCGATAGCGAGATCCTCATTTTCAATGCGCATGGAGGATCCAATATGAGAACCTACTGCCGCAACAATTGCAGAATAACTTCCTGAAAGTTCATCGATGGAAACCTTCTTATTGAGAACTATTCTGACACCGCGTTTTTCGATGTTTTCGATCTCGCTGTCGAGTGCATTTTTAGGAAGACGGAATTCAGGAATACCGGTTCTCATCATCCCGCCGGCGTAAGGTAGCGCATCAAAAACCGTGGTTTCATAGCCTTTTTCAATCAATCTAAGTGCGGTAGTTAATCCGGCTGGACCCGCTCCAATTACCGCAATTTTTTCCTTCTTCGTTACAGGGACTTTTTCGATTTTCCGATCAAATTGTCTGTCTCCTAAAAACCGTTCAATGGCACCAATATTTAAACCTTCATCCAACGCTTTTCTGTTACAATTTTGTTCACAGAAATGAGGACAAACCCTTCCGCAAATTGAAGGGAATGGATTCCTTGAATAGATTATATCAAAGGCTTCATTAAATTTTTCTTCTGCAGCGAGATTCACAAATTCTCTAACATCGGTTCCTGCAGGGCAGTTGGATGTACAGGGAGGTGTTTTGGTAAGGTAAGTTGGTGTGAGTACTCGCCAATTACCAGTCTTGTTTAAGGACATGGGCTGCACCCAGGAAGGAGTTACAACCTCCTCAATCCGTTTATCTTTTTCAGCGGCTAGAATTTCTTCTATATTGAAATGAATATCGTCTATCTCAGTTTTATGAAACGATTCAATGAGTATTTCATTTTTGTTTTCTAATCCTAAAACACCTTGATAGGCCAGGAGCATAGATTCGGCGTTTGCATCAGGATTAGCGGGTACTTCTTTGGTAACAACCATCTTGGCAATTTCCGGGTCCCCTTCAAGAATCCTCATAATTGCTCCAATCATTGCCGCATTTACGATTGGGAGTGATTTACTTCCAAGACCCTTATCAATTGAAATCTGAGTGGCTGGAACAGTATATACGCTGCTGCATTGTTCCGAATATTCTGAGATGGGTTTTTCTGTATTTAGCAATATTGAACCCTTTTCCTGGAGACCATCAAAAACAGGTACCATATCGATGAGGGTTTCATCAAATACTACTATGAGATTTGGATGGTAAATATTACTTCGATTCAAAATTTCGCCTTTAGCTACGCGCAGAAAGGCCTGAATGGGAGCTCCGGTACGTTCAACACCAAAAGCAGGAAATGATTGTACATGGAAATCCCCGAGTTTACTAAAGATCTTTGCCAGTATTTCGAAAGCGGTGACCATTCCCTGACCGCCTCTGGCATGGCCTCGGATTTCTAACATGTTTGGGTCGTTGTTGAATTCACGTAAAAATTAAAACAATCAACTATGAATACTGATGACATTCGTCAAGGGGAATGTTAATATAAATCGGTGTGATTATTTAGGATCCCTGACCAGTTGGTACACCTGATTTCAGTTAATTACCTCCGGCAGGCAGGTTAAATTGCCTTGGTTTTGGGCAGGCAAATAAAGTTCTTGGATAGGGTGGGAGCCTATACTTCAGCATTGTAATTAGTCAGAGCACTCTTTCAGCTCTCATTGGGAGGGATAGAGGAAGGAGAGAGGTGAATGCCTGTCTTATTGCTAATTACGCTTCAGATGCCTAATTGCAAAATCCCTAGATTGTTATATAATGTCCTGCGCTGTGAACTGTGGTAAAAAGCGAGCTTATTTGGCAATTTCCATTTCGTAATTTTGATTATAGTCTCTACCGGATTTCACCATTCCAAATACTTGATACCTGTGTGATCAGTTTATTTGCTACAGCACCAGAGCTACTTTACTGGGTTTACCCAATGAACTGTTCAGATTAAAGAAGCAGGGAAAGGTGACCAGCACGGTGTCCACTAACTGGCGGGTAACACTCGGTTTCGAACACCCTTGTTAAGTATCGGTCTTACTCCTTTCCCTCTTTTTATCTTCAATTCAAAAGGTAGCTTTACTCCACTTTTTCTCCT
>JANQEU010000048.1 GCA_028278225.1 Cyclobacteriaceae bacterium | reverse complement strand
ATGACGGACAAAAATGCGTTGTTTATCAAAAATCACAGGACCAGCAAAAACCTTACGTCACTCTGAACGGAATGCAATGAAGTGAAGAGTCTTAGAAATCGGAAGACGACTTGTGACTACGTAGATTTCTAAGATTCTTCCTCGTTCCGATTTTATCGGAACTCGTCAGAATGACGGACTAAAAAGAAGTCTTGGTAATCGAAAATACAGGAACAAACAAAAGCCTTACGTCACTCTGAGCGGAGTGAAATGAAGCGAAGAGTCTTAGAAATTGGAAGACAGCACGTGGCTACATAGATTTCTAAGATTCTTCCTCGTTCCAATTGCATCGGAACTCGTCAGAATGACGGAATAAAAAGAAGTCTTGGTAATCGAAAGTACAGGGACAAACAAAAACCTTACGTCACTCTGAGCGGAGTGAAATGTAGCGAAGAGTCTTAGAAATTGGAAGATAGTCCATAACTACGTAGATTTCTAAGATTCTTCCTCGTTCCGATTGCATCAGAACTCGTCAGAATGGCGGAATAAAAAGAAGTCTTGGTAATCGAAAACACAGAGACAAACAAAAACCTTACGTCACTCTGAACGAAATGAAATGGAGTGAAGAGTCTTAGAAATCGGAAAATAGCCGTAAATAAATAGCTTTCTAAGATTCTTCCTCGTACCAATTACATTGGAACTTGTCAGGATGATGATTAATAGTTCAGCTATTCAAAATTTCATCAAGATTTTCGCAAAGCGTGTCAATGTCGCCTTCGTTGTTGAAGATATGACAACTAAAGCGAAGCGCGTTGTAGTTCGGAAGTAGTTTCACGATGATGCCACGGTTCTTAAGTTCCGTCGCAACCTCCCCATTCTTTTTATCAAGTAAATCAACACTCACTATCCCACAGGAAAGATCATCGGATGTGGGGCTTATGACTTTTAGCTCCCTGATATCACCTAATTTGTCCTGACAGTATCCTTTTAACCGAAGACATCTCCGCCCAATACGATCAAATCCTATGGCGTCATGCATCTTAATCGTTTCTCCCAATCCAATTATGTTGGCGGCATTGCGTGTACCGGATGAAGCTGAATAGGCCTGAAATCCACTGTGGGTAAAAATGGGATTGAACATGGACTGTTTTTCCCTCCTGATATACAGGTACCCGGTTTCTTTTGGGCCAAGCAGCCACTTGTGTCCGCTGGTGGCGTATGCATCAACTCCCAGCTCTTTTACGTTTACCTCGACTTGTCCGGGCGCCTGTGCCCCGTCAGCCAACAGAAATATTCCTTTTGGTCGTGTTAATTGCGAAATCTCCCCAAGCGGCATTTTCAGCCCATCCACTGTGCTCACATGACTTAACAAGACAACTTTCGTGCGATCCGTGAGATTCTCCTCAACAAGATCGAGGATCTCTTGTTTAGAGGTTACTGGTAACGGCAATTTCATCTTTTTCATTATGGCTCCTCTATGCTTCACCATATATTCCGGACCAAGGTAACCGCCTCCATGTTCGTGATTGGTCGTCAGGATCTCATCACCCTGCTTCAGATCTATTTGCGATATGACCAGGCTTAGTCCTTCCGTTGTATTCCGTGTGAGCAAAACTTCATCTTTCTGACATCCTACGGATTGGGCTATGATATCACGGGTGTTTTCCATTTCCTTTCCGAGTTCACCCCAGTTCATAACCGCAGGATTTTTCTCCAGTTTGCCGGTAAGGTCAAGCACTCCGTCTACAATGCTTTTTGGAGTGGGTCCAAGTGTGGCGGTATTCATGTAAATCAGTCCCGGTTCAAGTAGAAGCTCGTCACGCAGGATTTCAAAAGGGTCCTGGCCCGGATCATCAAGTAGCTTTCGAAATTCCTGATTTCCCTGAAAAAGGCCGGGGAGCAGGGGGGCTCCAAGCAAGCCAAAGGAGGATCTGCGAATAAACTTTCTTCTGGAGGTCATGGACGTTTTTGGTAAATCATTGATGTATGTCTGCGAATTTTTTTCTAAACACGCCTGATACAAAATCAATTGATGGTCTTAACTTCTAAATTAAATAGAATAACATACAGTTTGTTTTGTTAGAGGCGACAATCGTTCAATCAGGTAACCTCCTTGTCCGCTATCACGTTAGTAGCTATCCGTATCTTTCGGGATCATTACCTAAAATAAGGTATTTTCATACCCACAATCAGGTAATTACACCTCACGTATCAAGTTTCAGGTAAAATTTCACTAAATTCAATGCACCGCCGGTATTGGCTAAAATTCTACAACCTAACTAAAATCTAACAATATGTCATTATTTGATGGATTGCTCATGAGGGATACCCTGCAAGATACCGGGGTAGTACCCTCACCCGGATACCCTTACTATTCACCGGATGTTATTTGTCACGCTCAGGTAGCTGATCCAAAAACATACTTTACCAATAACTACAATTCGGATCCAAACCAACCCGTTCAGCTGGGGAGCCATTTGAATTTCGTTTATGTACGCGCGAAAAATCTTGCAGATAGTACACAAAGCGGATGGTACATTTCTGTGTACAGAAGCCCTTCGACGTTATGGCTTACTCCAAGTCTTTGGAAAGACTATAAACTTAAGACGCAAAGTGGAGTTGATTATGTTACCGTTGACCCAGTTCAGTCGGGACAAGTTGCAGTTGGAAATGATTATTTCATTCTTGACGCTTTGCAAAGTAATTATTTCTGCGTCGTTGGTATCGCAAGCCAAACCCCTGATCCCGCGCTGCCGGGTAGTTTCAGCAATTATGACGATTATTGGAATTGGATAAGGAATAACCAGAATATCTGCGGCAGGAATCTGAATACAATACAGGATTTTCCCGATCGTCAGTTCGAACGATTGGATGAATTTCAGAACCCTGAAAACGAGCCTGTTCCAATACTCATCCAATTGACGGCATCGGGGCCCCTGCCAGGCGGTACTATCTTCGGGGTGACCTGTGCGCCATGTGATATAAATAAGGAACAAGCGGTTTCGCAGGGAACGATCCTGACTGCCTCCGGAATGGTGCCGGCAAACTTCAGTGGTAATGTCACCACATTTGCTTCACTTCCTTCCGGCACAACTTCCTGGCCCGACGGCGCAAATATTTCCACTAAACTGTATGTAGGTCAGGATGCCGATTCTGAGGCTGCCAAGTACGCTACGCCACTGGAGGAGATTGGTGTCAGCCGGGAAGAACTGGCAGAGCATCATACAGAAAACGGAGTGCTTGTTCTGCTTGGCTCAACGGCTACAGCGTTTATTTCCTGAGTTTCACAAGACACCCTCTAGATCTAGATAAAGAAAAATGAGTGCGACGAACCCCGTAAATTATACCCTGTTAAAACTGTCTGCGAATGCTTACGCACAAACCGCTGCTGATATTGGAATTAACCTTGACGGCAGTACTCCTTTCTCGATAGATGCATGGATTAAATTTAACGGGTTGTGTTCCAGTGCGTCGATCCTATCGAAGCAGGGGGTATTTGACTTGGGTATAAGTGGAAATACCGTGATCTTTCAGATTAGCGGTTATCCCCCTGTACAATCCAAGCCGTCTGTCACGGCACTCGACGATGAGACATGGCACTACATATGTGTAACCTATAGTGGTGGACAGGTAAGAATATATATTGACGGTGAATTCAACGTACTCCAGGGAATTTCTGGCTCCGGTACAACTGGAAGTGATCCATACCTGCTTGGAAATGGACTCCAGGCATTGATGAAAGCCGTGAGGGTTTATAACAAGGAGCTCGACCGGGACACGGTATTTGCAAACATGTATAATGACCCGGAAGCATCCACAATTGTGGCCTGGTTTGATTTTTTGCAGAATCCACCTAAAGACAAAGGTTCCCAAGACCTTCCCATTCAGTTAAAAGAAAATGCCAAAATGGTAATCAATTTCCCGGCACTTTCTCTGACAGGCACAGCTTATGCCAAGCCTTTACACGACAAAATGGTCAACCCCGGTGGATATCAGGTTGATCCCTATACGGTCCAGACATGGGTATACGTAGCGGATACCAATGTTGAGCAGCAAATGATCTTTATAAATGATGATCTGGAAATGGATAGCGGCATGGCGCTGTACCTGGAGTATGATAGCATGGCAGCCGGATTTTTCGTAAAATCTCAAAGGGGATCGAGCGACTCCGAAGATGATATCCTGACTTCTACAAATACCGTATCACCCAATACGTGGGTCAATCTTGCTACAACCTTCGATGGTACCACCTTATCGATCTATGTCAATGGGGTGCTGGACACATCAGGGGCTTTTGGCCCCATACCGAATATTCAGCTTGAAAGTCAGCTCGTGATCGGAGCGGGGCAGTCAGCTGGTATACCTACGGGTACGGCCTGCTTCCAGGGATACATTTCACATGTTTCGGTTTGGGAAACGGCATTATCGGCAGCGGATATTGTGCAGTATATGGAAGCGGCACCGGCTGTTGATAGTGAAGGGCTGCAGGCGATATATAACTTTGAAAGTGCGCCCGCACGGAATATGGTAAACGGACACCCGATCGGATTGACCGATGGCGCTGAACTAAGCCATCAAAGCGGACCGGCGCCGGATACTGTTGAAGAGATAAGTTATGCTTACGAAGATCATGGAATTAGCCAGGATGCCATTGACTCAATACGCGAATCTTTGGACCTGAGTGATTTTATGAAGGAAAATGGAGAGCAACTGGAGAAAGCCCGTCAGGCATCACTTGACGAACTGTCAACCATGTTTACCGGCAAGGAGTTGGATAAAGCCCGCCAAAAGCTGGATACAGAGTGGAAGGAAATAACCGGCAAATATCAGAATAACCCAAAGGAGATCCCTTTCCTGCTGACGGATCACAAAATTGAAGGCAAAGATGTAATGTTGTGCCATACCAAACGTGGTACACATGTGGCGTATGTGGCGGAGGAAGATACCATAAGCGATTGTACCATGTGGAAGGTGAGACTGGTTTTCATAGTTGTTGCAGGATTCCTGGACGCTTTTTTTGGCTTATCGGCAAGACTTGAGCAAAAAGTGATCAATTTTATTTCAACCCGTGTTCTTGTCAACGCGGCAATCAGGGCCCGGATAGCAGCGGGAGTGGCTATTACGGCTATGGTAATATTCCAGGTTGGTCAAATCATGTATCGGGCAGGTTTGCTAAAAGACCTGGTAAAGCTAATGGTCGATCTCGGGTGGTGGGCTTTGTTCAGAATGCTGGCAAAACTGGTGCTGAAATTTATTGGCGTTGGCGCTGCAGATACTATCGCCTCACTTGCTGCAACGGTAATCCTGTTTATCAAGGAATATAATGAACGTCCCTCTTCCTGCGATCCGCTGCCAACGGTGACTTTAGCGGCAATAAAATTTAACTATGACACGGGCAATAAGGGATTGGACGCAATTAATATCCGAGAGAATTATACGACTCCTGTCACCATTCCGGAGTGGCAGCCGGGGAATATAAATGCTGCCGATTCTCCCGCTGCCTACTCGATCAAGGAAACTAGCGGCAAAACCGTATCTGTTCAGGTAAAATTCAACATTGACACGAAATCCGACACATCACTCCAAATCCAGGCAACGGGCGGTGGTATTTTGGGAGCAATAGATCCGGTCACAGTTACATTTAAAAACGGGGTTTCCGATCCGGAATATGTGACCATTCCGCTGAGTCATTTGAACATTGCAGGAGGAGGTATAAATAAGGCGGATATTTCATGGGTCTGGCAGTATCAGCCTTCAGGAGGCAGTTGGACGACCATGGCAACTACCAATCACCGGATCTACGTAGTTTTGGAGTCTCCCAATTTACCCTGGACTCCTGACGAGCTGCCATCAGATACCCAGGTGCCCTGGACGGATGTACTTGATTTTGCCTGCGATTGGGCAAATGGCAAAACCAATCAAACCGATGCCGCTACAGCCATTACAACCCAGGTAAATGGTGCTATTGGGCTGACCTACGATACCAGCCATGGAGCGTCAGTATATACTTTACGCAGTAGCGGTGGAAAATACCAATTCCTATGTACCGAGTTCTTAGAATTTCTCAATGGAGGTACCGGGAAGGGTAGGATTGTGAATTGCACCGATTGCGCTACGATAGTGGCTACTTTCGCCAATAGTATCGGATGCAATATTACTGAGTCCACTATGTACTCTGTTGCGGGCGGTCAACTGGACGCGTTTAAGTGTAACAAGATCATTGCCATAGGCGGAACGGCATGGGATTACCCGTTCCCTCCGGGTAACCAGTTTGCGTATCATGAGGTGGGCTGGATCGACGGACTCGGATACAATGACATGATCTTTGACGCTTGCCTGAAGCTTGATAACAGCAATGATCCCTGGAACCAACCGGATTCCGGTCGTGTTGCAAAATTGCCGACTAACGTGAAATTCACAACACTGCCTATGAATCCTACATTACCGGTAGGCACGCCTTTTACATCCTGGGACTATAGGGAAAGGCTGGCACAGAATAATAGTAATGGTATTGGAAAGTGTGTGCCCAGAGGTCCTTTTCCGGATACCCAGAATGGAAGACGATTAGTCATATGATCATTGTTAATTAATTGATTGTAAAAATGAGTGAATCCAATATATTCAGGGAATCGGTTAAGTCAAAATACGGATTTGCCGATTGGGCTGGACGATCAAAATCTTTTTCAGGTAATCTGTGCCGGAGGTTCATGCCTGTTCGACAGGAATTTGACGGGTATGAGTTTGAATCCAGAAAGGCATACCCGGGATTTCGGCATGCATTCACCGAGAACTACCGGAATATTAGTAATACCAATGTGGTCATAGCAGTCTCCATCATTGAATTCGATACCATTCTTGGAGCGCATGATGAGATAATAAACAGGTTATCGCACTGTATGGCTACGGGCATACCTAAGATTGAGGAGAAAGGTATAAATGCCGGTGACATTGGTTTCGCTGGTCATGCGGAAGTACAATCTTCCCTCTTCTTTTCACGGTATAATGTTTTCGTTCATGTGCATAATGTTGGGGAAGAGAATGTTTCCATAAAGGAATTTGCTGAAAAGCTCGATCAGCAGATCCTGGACCATCAGAAGAAGTCTTAGATCATTTGTGTGCCGACTGATCTGGTGGATAAGTGTGACCTGGAAGTATGTTGAAGATCAAAGAATCCAATGATCATGCTCTGGCGCTATTTCAATAGTAAATTGGGCTAGGTTCTTTTAAGTCTTCCGAAGGATGACTTGAAAGATTTATATGGATACGAGTGTCTTTGACACAACACAAATTGAAGAAATTAAACTTCCGTGTCAGAGACACTTGTTTTCCTTGTGAGTTTCAAGTGTCCTTACAGAACACTTAAAACAACAAGGGGGTCTTTTAAGTCTTCCGAAGGATGACTTGAAAAGATTTATATGGATACGAGTGTCCTTGACACAACACAAATTGAGAAAATTAAACTTCCGTGTCAGAGACACTTGTTTTCCTTGTGAGTTTCAAGTGTCCTTACAGAACACTTAAAACAACGAGAGGCATTCCTTCCTACGTCAGGATAAACCTCGATTCCTTTTTTGTTACGTTTCACTCCACAAAAAAAGCCATTCCGCGATGCGAAATGGCTCCTAGCTCCTTGCAGACACTAGGAGGACTGAGTGTTAAGAAATCTTCCTGTGGAAGATTTTAGCGAAGGGCCAGAGAGCGAAGCGGGCAGTGGAGCCCCCTAGGGACAGCACGAATTACATGACAATTTCCAATACCCTGGATAAAGAAATAAAAAAAGCTCGTTTACAAATTTGCAAACGAGCTTGTGTGCAGACACTAAGGTCGAAATATCGAACTATCTAGTCAGTGATATTCATGCATTAATATGTCTTAAAGCTGGAATTAAATCCTTGGCTCCATTAGTAGAGGCAAGCGAATTTCGAAAATGGCCTTTTCTTTTTATAGCTCACTTCATCAGGGCATATTTTGTTGATGTCATTCCTTCAGATTTCTTTTAGTCCTAGCTGTATTCATTTTCATCAAATATGACCTATATACAAAACTAGAATTGTTATACTCCAAAGTATGAGAAAGCCCTTTGGTCCTTTCTCTTCATCTTCTAGCTAGTGGAATAGCCGCTGGGATAACAATTAGTACAACTAGGATATACCCTATGAATTTTTAATAATTCAATGCAATGGAATAGATTTAATTATCTTTTGAAGCATTCAGTTTTGAACATCTAAAATTTTGGAGTACAATCAAGTATTTGAAGAATTATGTAAACGTTTAGGATGCCCACAGTGGCTAGTAAATGATCTAGCAATAATCATTTTATTAACCTCCGTGATCTTTATTGTCTCTAAGCAGTTTCTGAATTTATATAGATTCATTTCACTTGCAATTAAACAAAGACGGCTAAACAAGGACTTGCATCCATATTATTCACCTGGAGATGTAGAGAGGTCGACTCGATTTTATGTACCACTCAAGTATCAAAATGTTGCTCCTTCAGAAGATGAAGAACCGGGAAGAAGATATGTTGCATCAGCTAAAAATAAAATTACTCCGCTATTTCTGAAAAAAGTATTTAGAAGTACAAATACTAATAAGTTCTACTTTATTCTGGCAGATTCTGGAATGGGAAAAACAACCTTTCTCATAAACCTGTACATATCTTACAAGAATCAATTGACATTTTTTAGTACAAACCCAAAATATGACATCAAGCTTTTTCCTCTTGGAAAACAAGGAATATTGGATGATATCGTTTCAATAGATGATAAGGATAATACTATTCTTCTCCTTGATGCATTTGATGAAGACCTTGAAGCTTTATCCGATTATAAATCCAGGTTAAACACAATTTTAAATGCAGTCCATAAGTTTAGGTTTATTGTTATTACATGTAGAACACAATTTTTCCCATCAAAAGAAGAGGAACCGCATGAAACAGGATATTTCTCTTTCGGTGAGGATGGTGAATATAATTTTCAAAAACTTTATTTATCTGTCTTCGATAACAAGGAGGTTACCAAATATTTACAAAAAAGATATTCGGTAGTTTTTCAGTTTGCAAAATTTAGAAAAGCAATTTGTAATACTCCCCATTATTAGGACCAAAAGGCAAAGTTGTTAAGTTAATATTTTCAATTGTTTCAGGCGGCATTTTTTAGCGATCGTTGATAACATTC
>JANQEU010000081.1 GCA_028278225.1 Cyclobacteriaceae bacterium | reverse complement strand
CCCGGTTGGCCTGCCCATCCGCCGGATGGCGGACCAAACGGCTCTCCTCCAACACGGCCCTAATCGCGCATCCGCAGGCATTTTCCGGCCAACACGCCTCAGATTTGTTCGTTAAGTTAAACCCGCCTAGCCGCAATTGCATTGCGGCCTAAATCTTATACGGCATTTGCAATGCTTTTATCAAATATTGAGCTGATATCGCCATCAGGTCGGAAGACCTGTCGG
This sequence comes from Cyclobacteriaceae bacterium, assembly GCA_028278225.1. Lineage (GTDB taxonomy): Bacteria > Bacteroidota > Bacteroidia > Cytophagales > Cyclobacteriaceae > JANQEU01. The sequence continues at coordinate 71,462 of JANQEU010000081.1, read as the reverse complement.
CACCAAGAATGCTTTTGGCCAACTATTGCTACTTAATTACCACGAATTCTATTCAGGATATTGATACCGGCCATTTCCAGTTCATATTGTATTCCCCTTCGATTGGCCAGGCAGATAATTCCGGCTCCCTCACCGGGAATGATCCCGATATAGCTGCTAAAACCCGGTTCGCCGCCATCATGCCACAATATGACATCTTTTCCGTGATCTTCCCTGATCTGCCAGCCCAGCCCTAAGATCTCGTTTCCGTTACGGATGGTGGCCTCATGGGATAATCTGATAGCTTCATCGGACTCCCGAATATTCTCAACAATATACTTAAGCATGTCATCTGCTGTACTGGTCAATCCTCCCGCCGCACCGGCAATCTGGAAGGTAATATGTGGCATGGTGTTGCCGCCGGGATCATATCCTTTTGTGTAGCTGGTAGTATCACTTACGTAGCGAACAATATCAGTGTAATCCATGCCTAAAGGTTCCGTAACGTATTTTTTTACAAGGGCCGAATAAGATCTGTTATATACCTTTTCCAGGACCAGTCCCAATAATATCATCCCCGTGTTGGAATATTTGATTTTTGTGCCTGGCAGCGTATCAACTGTGATCCCCCTCAATCCCTCCAGGAATCGTTGCAATGAATCACCTTCAAAGAGGTTGATGACATCGAACATAGTCGGATCTTCAAGATCGTGAAGCTCGTTGGGTATGATGTCCTCGGGCAATCCTGCCGTGTGATTTGCCAGATGCACTATTTCAACAGGATTTCCACGATATTCCAGGTGCTCATATGCTTCCGGTAAGTAAAGGCGAACATCATCGCTTAATCTGACCTTGTTTCCGATGACGGCATGGGCCAGCAGGACACCGGTAAATGTCTTTGTGATGGACCCGATCTCATATATGGTATTTCGTGTGGGTAACTGATCCCTGCCCTTTTCTATGGTTCCGTAGTTGTAAAAAGATTTCTTTCCCTCTGCATATATCCCGATCGATATCCCAAAAAAAGGACAGTCTCCAATAGCCTGTTGTATCTCTTCGTCAACCACCTGGTCCAGTTCGGTGAGCAATTGATTGTCTGTCCGGGCTATTTTCTGTTCTTGTGTAAATCCGTGGAAGGAATAACACAAAACGAACAGACAGGCAATTATTTTCTTACGGTGATCGTCCATCAAGGCTTCAATTGATCGTCACAACAATATGATGAGAGATTACGGCATTCGGTTGCACACCTCTTTTGAGATGAGGCAGGGTGTGGGAATCGTCAAATGCACAAAGCAGATGCCTGCGCTGGTAGAGGGGATCGCATTGGGCATTACTAATGCCCGGAAAAATATTACGGTCGCAATGCAATTGCAACCGAGCTGGGGACGTTGGTTGGTCTGTCCAAAAAGTCCCGATTTCTGACCCCGATCATATCGGGGGAAGAATCTCATATTTGTAAGACGCTAACTATTAAAATGATGAGATCTTTCGAAATCTCAAGAATACGTCAATTTTTGACTTTTTGGACAACCTGGAATGTCCTTTATGTAAGAAAAGCACGAGCAGACGTATGTTGAGATTTAATTAAATTTTGTTTGGAGAGGGAAAAAGAATTACAAGCGGAAAATACTCTTAGAGAGATATTGTAAGCATCATATGTTCTTTTCCCCTCCATGTTTTGTATCCTGAACGGTATTTAAAGAGCCTTGAGCATCTTGTATAACACCACGTCAAAAGGAACAAAGCCCAAACCTTATTTCTGTTAAACCTTAAGTTATGAAAATCTTAAAACAATCTGTAGGAATTGACCTGTCAAAGGATGATTTCAAAATGGCCTTGGGAAGGCTATCAAATTGCTTGGAAAATCACTTTCTTTTAGAAAAAACATACACCAATTCCGAGCAAGGAATCAAATCGATGATAAAGGATATAAAAAAGCATGTTGTCGATGTGCATTTACAGTTTATCATGGAGGCCACCGGAGTTTATCATGAGAAACTGGCTAATACATTGCATACCCAAGGCTTCAATGTGGTAATTCTTTTGCCGAACATGGCAAGATCATTTATGAAGAGCATCAATCAACGTGCAAAAACTGATAAAATTGATGCAAGATTGTTGTGTCAAATGGGACTAGAGCGCGACTTAAAAAATTGGCAACCATCAAAGCCAATCTTTTTGAATCTCAGGACTTTAACCAGAGAGCGATCTGGTTTGATCGAAGAAAAATCCATTTTGAAAAATAAGCTCCATGCACAGGAGAGTTCATTTAATAACTCAAAATCATCGCAAAAAAGATTGAAAAGTCGGATACGGCTAATCACTAAGCAGATTGCTGAAATTGAATTAGAGATCAACAGGATCATCAGCACCCAATCGGAGTTGAAGCAAAGGATAGATAGAATTCAGACAATCAAAGGAGTATCATTAATCACAATCAGCACGGTTTTGGCCGAAACAAATGGTTTTGAATTCATCAAAAACCAAAAACAATTGATCGGCTATTCAGGGTTTGATGTTCAGGTAGTCCAATCCGGGAAACTCCAGAAAAAAGGTAAGCTCAGCAAAAAAGGAAATGTTCATATCCGTAAAGCTCTGTATATGCCAGCTCTTAATGCTGCCCACCGAAACGAACGGTTGAAAATAATGTACAAACAACTAAACCAACGGCAAGTATCTAAAAAACAAGGTATCATGGCAATAGCTAAAAAACTCCTCCTACTTATATATGCGCTCTGGAAGAATGACAGTATTTATGATCCAGAAAAAAACATTCAAAATCGTTTGGCTTTATCCACGGTATGATGTTTGCGCCATTAGAGCGGATGGCATCGGGCATTACAAATGCCCGGAAAAATATTACGGTCGCAATGCAATTGCAACCGAGCCGGACTCTAATGTTCTCTATTTCAAGATTAATATATTTCATGTAATTATTTTCCTAGGTAAATAATTTTCATATATTTGTAAGATTTACAACCGGAATGGCCAGGATTGATTCAGAAATAAAGTCCAAATTCACAAATGCGCAACACCGTTTTGTCACCAATTTAGTGTTTACGGCTAACTGGGTACAGAATGCTTTTGTGGAAGACCTTAAACCTTTTGACGTGTCTCCCCAGCAGTACAATATCCTAAGGATCCTTAAAGGTATAGGAGATTGGACCACCATGTCAGAAGTAAAGGATGGTCTTATGGAAAAGTCCCCGAATGCGACTCGTCTTGTCGACAAACTGTTGAAGAAGCGGCTCATTGAGCGGAGAGCAAGTGCGAAAGATCGTAGGGTAGTACGCGTGAGGATTTCCGAAACGGGCCTGAAACTTTTTGAAGAGATAAATCAGAAAGAAAGTGTGATACAAAAAGCACTGAATAATAATATCTCTGCCAGGGACGCAAATTATGTAAGTAGTATTTTGGATAAGTTCAGGGGCTAAAAAAATTTATTTAAATACTTTACATGGAAAATATTTACATGAAATATAAAATCAATTTTAAAATCGAAATATGAACACAAAAGACCTAATTATCTACAGAGTTGTTACGAGTATCTTCACGGCTCACATGCTTTTTACAGTAGCCGTCTATTTTTTGAGGTATGACATGGTAAACGAAATGTTTGAATCTTTGGGCGTTCCCGGTTCAATTATTTATCCACTTGCAATAGCTAAGCTCCTCGGTTTGCTGGCAATTTGGGTGGACAGGTCAAGATTACTGAAAGAACTAGCCTACGCAGGTTTTGCTGTTGATTTCATCATGGCAGCTTTTGCTCATGCAATGGCCAGAGACGGCGGAGTATTGGCCCCGGTAATAGCCCTTGTAATTCTGTTGATCTCCTATATCTACAACAGGAAATTATTTGGCAAAAGAGAAAAGTCCACGGAACACGCGTAAACACAGGTTACATTTTCGGCTATTAGGACAGGAATCTATATGGGTGCCGGCAGTTAGTATAAGCGGTCGCTTTTAATGCCGCTTATACACTGTTGTGCTTCGTATTTTCCAAATTATATTTCTTTCAGAACTTCCAGTGCCATTTGAGCGGTTTTGGTAGCTGAGTTAGGATTCTGACCTGTTATTAGTAGTCCATCTACAACTGTATGACCGGCAAGCGGAAAGAATGCTTTGCTGTATTCCATCCCTCTGTCTTTTAATCGTTGTTGAAGGTTGTATGGAACGAACTTTTTTACCCCTGCTATCGACTCATCAAAATACGAGAATCCAGTTCCCTTTTTTCCCTTTATCAGGTGCTCACCATTACTCAGTTTTACATTTTGCAAAGCAGACACTCCATGACATACGGCAGCAACTATTTTTCCACTCTCATACATCTCTCTGGTCATTGATTTCAGCAGTTCATTGTCTTCAAAATCCCACATGGCTCCGTGCCCACCAGCGAAATAAATGATGTCATAATCTTCAGTTTTTATTTCCGAAATGGATTTTGTGTTTTTTAATAAAGACATGAATTTTGAATCTTCGTTTCTTCTTTTAGTCGCCTTATCAAGTACCATCCAACCCAGACTTCTCTTATCAACAGGGATATTTCCTCCGGTTATGCTTACAATATCCATTGGGATATTTCCTTCTTCAAAAACATCATAGAAATGTGTTAGTTCAGATAACCACAGTCCTGTTGGTTCGGCTTTTGGGTGTTTAAAATCTGAATGATTCGTTATAACGATTAATGCTCTTTTATTTTTCATCCTTGCATGTTTTAATGATACACCAAAGATCAGGAAACCCGGATTACTTAAATAGCACGAACCGTTGAAGGTTAAACACAAATTGCAGATTAATTCAATTCAGTCGACGATATTCCTGAGGAGTTTTACCCGTTTTTTGCTTGAACAGTCTTCCGAAATAATGCGGGTAGTTGAAACCAAGTGAATAGGCAATGCCACTCACTGAATCAGGCGAACTTAGTAGAAGATGTTTTGCCTTTTCGATCAAAAAGTCATTGATGTGATCCTTTGCTGATCTACCTGTTTCCTTGGTAAGCAGATCACTTAAATAATGTGGGGAAAGATGGCAGTTGCCAGCCAGATATTCTATGGTTGGTTGCCCCGATTCAATAAGATCGTTTTTCAGATAATACTCCTTAAGTAGTGTTTCTACCTTTGAAATAACATCACTATTTTGGGCCGAGCGTGTATTCATTTGCCGCTCATAAAACCTCACGCAGTAGTCAAGAATCAATTGAATATTGGAAACAAGGACTTGTTGACTATGATTATCAATTCTCTCCTTTATTTCGCTTTGAATTAAGTTAACTATCTGATTCAGGGTTTCTTGCTCCCTTTCTGACAAATGAAGTGCTTCGTGAACCTCATAGTTAAAGAAAGTGTACTTGTCTATTATTTTTCCCAAAGGTGTATTTCGGATCAGGTCCGGATGAAAATAGAGCATCCACCCCTGAACTTCATTGAGTTGTTGGGATCTGAGCACAGTATAGACCTGATCGGGTGCCATAAAAAGCAGCACCCCTTCATTGAAATCATAGTGGTTTCGACCGTAATCTATTCCGCATCCTTTATCTTTCAATGCGATGCAATACAGATCGGAAGTAAATCGAGAACCAACGAATTCTTCACCATATTGAAGATCTGCCGTATTAATGATGCTGATGAGAGGGTGAGTTGGTTTATTCAATCCCATTCCAATGTGTAATTCAGCTATTGATTTCGAACGCAAGATTTCCTTATCCATATCTGCATTTTCAGCAAAGTTATGATACAATCAATTAGATGGACCACACAAAATGCGGATTGGTTAACACGTATTCGTGTTCATGAAGCACAACTATAAATAAACGCAATTGCGTGTATTTACCTTATATGGCGGAAGAATATTTCAGCCGCAATGCTATTGCGACCGGGCTGGGGGTGACCTCATTGTACTTGTTACCGCTCCGTTACATCCTGCTTTGCTCCCTGTAATCCTTAGCCTTCAAGCCAGGCGGGCTCAAACTTTTTGAGGCCAAAAAGTTCGCAAAAAGCCTTCGGAAAATGAAAAACGCACGGCCTTCCCAGTTGGCCTGCCCATCCGCCAGCTGGCGGACCAAACGGCTCTCCTCCAACACGGCCCTAATCGCGCATCCGCCAGCATTTTCCGCCCAACACACCTCTGATTTGTTCGTTAAGCTAATCCATATTCTGATTGTGCCGGTGTTTGCATACTGGCCAATAGCATTAACAAAATGAACCTCTTACCGGTCTTAGCGTCCCGCCGAGACCAGAATATTTGATATCATATTCATCCTGCCTGGCGGCAATTGCATGCGTCCTGGTCGCTGTCAGGTCGAAAGACCCGGTAGCACAGGAAATGACCTCATGGCGCTTGTTACCGCTCCGTTACATCCTGCTTTGCTCCCTGTAATCCTTTGCCTTCAAGCCAGGCGGGCTCAAACTTTTTGAGGCCAAAAAGTTGGCAAAAAGCCTTCGGAAAATGAAAAACCCACAGCCCCCCAAGTTGGCCCGCCCATCCGCCGGCTGGCGGACCAAACGGCTCTCCTCCAACACGGCCCTAATCGCGCATCCGCAGGCATTTTCCGGCCAACACGCCTCAGATTTGTTCGTTAACCTAATCCATAGTTTGATTGTTCCGGTGTTCGCATACTGGCCAGTAGACTTAACAAAATGAACCTCTTACCGGTTTTAGCGTCCCGCTGAGGCCAGAATATTTGATATCTATCCTGCCTGGCGGCAATTGCATGCGTCCTGGCCGCTGTCAGGTCGGAAGACCAGACAGCACCGGAGTAGCACTTTGTGCTGGCTGCTAACAAAAAACCCCGGATCCAAAGACCCAGGGTTTATATCGATACAAGTATGTAACTTCTAGTTGTTCAGCTTGAAGATGATCGGCAGTACCATTCTCACCTTCACTGCCCTTCCTCTTTGCTTACCGGGCTTGAACTTCGGGGAGCTTCTAAGCACTCGTTCCGCTTCCTCGTCACATCCGGCGCCGATACCTTTCACAGCTTTTACCTCGGTAACCGACCCGTCCTTGTCCACTACGAACTGAACGAATACACGTCCCTCGATACCCATCCTTCTGGCTTGTGCAGGATAGTTCATATTGTCACTTACAAACTTGTAAAACGCAGGCATTCCACCGGGGAAAGCCGGCTGGTCTTCTACAATTGTAAATACTTCGTCAACCTCTTCCTCCTCGGGAGCTTCCTCGAAAACGATGTCTTCCACAACCGTCTCCTCGGTAACTTCCACGTCCAGTTCCACTTCTATTTCTTCCTCAATTTCTTCTTCATCAGGCACCTCGATGATCTCCGGCAATTGAACTTTTGGCGGAGGCGGAGGTGGCTGCTCGGTGGGTGGGATTTCCATGATGTCCTCAAAATCATCCTCAACCTGACCCAGGTCCAGCAATCCGGAATCATCATATGATCTCCACTCAAACGCCACCAGCACTAATAATAAACTTATCGAAAGTCCAAGATTTAAAAGCATCGTAGACTTTTTTGACAAATCGATCTTAGGATTTTTCTTTAATTCCATAATTAATTTTAGAGTTTATAAAACCTGCAGAATATCAAAGATATTACTTTCAATTATTATTTAACCAAGTATTGCTTCGTTTTTTCGAGTATCAAATAAAAAAACACACCGCTAAATACCCCTAATAAATTAAAAATAAAATCTATCGCATCCATTCCGCGATTCGGAATATACTTTTGCAATACTTCGGTAAACCCGGCAATAATTACGCCAAACACCACTACTGCCAGCAATGATTTGCGGTGCTCAATTCCAAGATTGATGGCAAATTCACGGTACCAAAGCAGTGTCAGGTTCAGAAAAAGGCCGAAGTGGGCCACTTTATCTTCGTGCCTGAAAAAGACCACTTCCTCAAAACCAAGTCCGGGTTTTAACAGGACATATAAGGTTAAGGCCAACCAAACGTATGAAAATACCCTGAATAACAAGATTATGCTTCGATTAGTCCCTGATAGTCGTCTGCTGATATAAGATTATCTCCCTGGTCCGAAAGTTTTACTTTGATCATCCATCCTCCTCCGTACGGATCGGAGTTGATGACCTCAGGATTGGACTCCAGGCTGTCATTGAATTCCAGGATCTCGCCACTCACCGGCATAAACAGATCGGATACCGTTTTTACCGCTTCCACTGTACCGAATACATCCCCGGTATTCAGGCTTTCACCCACTGTTTCCACTTCCACGTAAACGATATCTCCTAATTCACCCTGGGCAAAATCCGTGATCCCAATGGTAGCAGTATCCCCTTCGATCCTGATCCACTCATGATCCCTGGTATACTTTAAATCTGCTGGTACGTTCATCTGTTTTCTTCATTAAGGTATATGAGTCGACAAAAATATACGGATTCCTGAAAAACATCATATCTGAGCCAGACTAAACCTCAATTGAACACCAAATGCGGTCGTAGCTCGTCTGAACGACCCGACCCGCGGGTTGGTAATGCTCCGCTCAAAGTACATGGTCAGGTCCAGTTGGTCATTCAGTTTATAGCCCAGCGAAGGCCTGAGCTGGAAGCTCTTATTCCCGACCGTTACTTTGTTCCTTTCTTCCGCGCTATCTCCTTCCAGCTTACGCTGAATGGTTTTGGAATCCCTGATCGTCATATTTACCCTGAACATCACGTCATTTTCTATGGTGATCGTACGGCCCTGTACTTTAAAAGGTAGTTTGAGGTTATCTTTTGTCCAGCCAAAATCCATGGAGACGTCCTCATTCCTGGTTTCCGCCACCTGTACATTGGAAAGGTCCAGGGAAAGGTTTCGGTCAAACTTGTAGTCGAGCCTGACATTGAGATTGGATTTGGTCCTGACATTGATCCCCAGGAAGGGAGCAAACTGCTCGGCAATGGTTACCTGATTGATAATATAAACGGGAATCAACTGGCTGGAATCATCGGCAACCGTGGCAAGAGGATAGTCGAGAATATCATTGTCGAGGCTAAGATGTTCCGTGTATTGAAGCGAGTTTGTATAGTTGCTGATATTGAAAGTGGACCGGTAGCTATGTGTGAGGTTGATGGAAGAAAAGATATCGCTCAGTCCCGGTATTTTGGTCAAACCCGCAAAATCCACCCGCCAGTTTGGAATAGGGATGACCGGAAAAGGTTTCAGGTCGATCTTGTCGGCACTGTTGCCGGAATATGCCGCCAGGAAAGCAGGTATCAGTACATCCTGGGATATATTACTGTATCTGCCGGTCTGTCCGGGATCCTGATTCAATACCTCGTCGTTTAATCTCCCGTTGATGATACCGATGTTTTCACGGAATCGCTCAAAAGCACCGGATATGTTGTTGGTTTGCTTCTCAAACGCCGTATTGATCGTGAGATACGAAATGCTATAGCTCCCTGCCCGGGATGGTGTAAGGCTGTTATAGTCGCTGATCAGCGTGTCATACCTGAATATCTCCTGGAAATTGGCCCCGTTGGTCCTCGTGGCATCCAACTGGATCTTCAGATCGCCGTAGGGTTCAATTGCGGCCCTGATCCCCAGGTCTCTCGTTGCCGTCTGCTCAAAGGGCGCGGTCAGCACAGGAGACCGGGTCAGCCATCCGTTGTCTGCTGCCCGGGTCCTGATGTCAGGGTCCTGGCTTCCCAGGATGAACTCTACACCCGGAGCTGAAAAGCCGGAATCAAGTCCGAATAAATAGGCCGTAGGAAGAAATCCAGACAATCCCGTAGTTTCACGAATACCGTAGGTAACACTGATGGATCTAAGTGACATCAGGGTCCTCAAAAATCCATTGACAACTTTTTTAGCACCCTGTCCCTCCTCTTCTTCACCTTGCTGGCTTCTCCCCCTGCGACGCGCAGGAGTATTGGCGTCTTTCAGGAAAGTTACCTTGTTGTATAATTTCACCATGTCGATCTTACCTGTTGCGGAGCGATCCCGGCTGTTTTGAATACGGTGACCAAAGAAATTCTGATTTTCATCTTCCTGTCCCAGGGAACCGGCAATCCAGTTATAACCCACTGCATACCTGATGTCACCGCTTACCCAGTCCGTAAAGGGAAGTTTATCAAACGGCAGACCATAATTTGCGGAGGCATCCTGGGTGAAGTTTTTCATACGTCCCAGGTTTTTGATCTGATCCCAGATGTATTCCCGCTCCAGGGGTGTATTGATATCTCCCTCGACAGGCCCTCCGTTTTCAGGATCGAGCTCATCGATCACAGCGTTGGCGCGGGCATTGTAGTCCAGGCTCAGATTATTGAAAAGGTTCCATCTGAGATTATAGGACCTGTTAAATGTGAACAATCTCTCATAAAATGGAGCAATACCCTCGGTAGTGAGCCTGTCATTGTACAGTTGCGTCATGGTGAAGCTTCGATTCAGGTCGGCCCTGGCTGATAAATTACTGGGGAAAGGAGAAAAATTAATATCTTTTATCAGTTTCAGATATGGGCTTTCGAAGAGACCGGAATTAGCAAAAGGCTGTATAGAGAAGTTCGGTGGCGAATAATTGTATGACACCCCCCCTGCCTGAGACTTCCGGATGTATGACTGGGTATTTACATTGCTTGATATCTGGTCGCTGTAGGCATAGGAGAAGGAGAAATTGGATATGTCGTAGATCTGTGGTTTTGCGCCTTCTTTTACCTTTTCTTTTCTTACGTTGGTAAAATTGAGACTCCTCCTGGTGACCCTGTCCTCGACCAGCCTCCGGTATTGATCTCTTTCTTCCGGGGTATTAAAGCTTTCCAGGGATGCATCAAGCGGCACATCAGGGTCAAGCGGATCGAATTGCGGTGTTATTCTTGTCTTTTCATAGCTCACGAACATTGGTACCCTCAACCCGGTTTTTTGCGGGAGGAGGAACTTTTCGACATTGATATTGGCGCTGATATCGTACTGGAATGTTTCATTCCTTGATCTTTCAGATATTCGCTGCTGAATCGACCCGAATCCGATGGAGGTGTACCTGGTGGAAGCCGTGATGTTTCCCAGGTCTGCCAGCTTGGTAGCGATACGGGCATTTGCCGCCCACCCTCTTTTTGTATCGAAATCGGTGACTCTCAGTTCATTGGCCCATATGCAAACGGACTTGGGAGCCCGGTCTTCCGTTTCCGGGTTTCGTATACCGATCATCATGGTCAGGACATCGCTGATATCCGGGCGTCCTTTGATGGTCAGCTTGTATCTGCCATCATTTGACGGCGTGGAATAAGGTACCTGAATGTCAATATTATTCCGGTTGCGTTCCGACTTCAGACCCAGGATCTCGTTAATGGAAATGTCAATTTCGTTTTCTTCCGGCCAGACCGCCCGCTCCAGGGCACTCCCTGACAGGTTGAGATTTTTTGGCGTTATTTTGAGCGGGACTTCAATTTCATAAAAGTTTTCCGTGAAGTCTGTTCCAAACCTGAGGAATGCGGATACCTCGTCATCATTGACAATATCGCCCCGGTATGCTTCGGCGTGGAAAAACATTTTCAATCGCCCATAGTTGATGAGGTCATAACCTACGTTTTTGAATACTGCCCGGGCATCTTTGTCCTCCAGGTCTTCCACACAGATCTGCAGGGACTGTTCGTTGTTCCTCCTGTTTAGAAAAGTTGTGTTGTCACGATCCCTGTCCAGGCCCGGCGGCACTACATAAGGACTGGTTTCATCATCAGCTACGCTGTTCTCTTCAATATTTACCACGGAAACATTGAAATCCGAGGTTGTGATTTCCGGCACTTCATTGAAGCCCGTTTCGTTAAGTGCCTCCTGAAATTTTCGCCATTGACTCCCAACCAGCTGAAACTTTGCCAATCTGAGTACCACCGGTTGTTCCCATCCCGTCATATACATTCTGATGTATCGGATGGATTTGAATCCTTCGATCTCTCCCTGAATCCTGTCAGGATTACGGATCGGGATCCTGAACAGATACCACATAGCATCTGCCCTGTCCTTAACCTGATCCACAATATGGCCATTTCCGACAGCCAGTTCCCCCGGCCTGAGGTTCACACGATATTCATAATATTCTTCCAGTGTGGAGATGGTGTTGTCACGATTGAGGTCCTCGTTGTCCGGAATCACAGTGGAAGCACGGGTGAGGTTGTTACTGCTTACCGGTGAGTTTCCGTCCAGGCCGTTGAAATTTTTATAACGCTCTATGATCTGGGCATCTGCTGCATCCAGGTGGCCGCCCAGGTAATAACTGAAATTGTCGGCGGAAACATCATCCGTGATAAGTGGGCGCACACTTGCCGGTACCTGATCAACGAAGTTGGATCTGAAGAAATCTTCTTCCAGGTCATTCCGCAACCCATCCAGGCCTACGTCCTGATTTTCACGATCTGACTTTGAATTCTCAAAGTAATTGGTGAGGTACTGCTGATTTGTGACATATCCCCATTCATTTTGCGTAGCCTGTGTCAGGTCCCCGTTACCGGGGAGCCCGTTTTCAAAAGCATGTTTCCCGTCCCGCATCACATCCTCCGATATGCTACCCAAATTGAACACCACTTCTCCGCCTGTAGTGTTGTTTTCATTGAAAATGCCATCCAGTACTTTGCCGTTGGGATCCCCGTTTACTGCCCCGATAAAAGGATCAAGTAACCAGAATTCCAGGTATTCTACATTGATCTTATCAAAGTCCACTTCATTGGTAATGGCCCTGCTTATTCCTGCCCAATTCTGTTCAGGGTTGACCAGTAACGGTCTCCCATTCCGGACCACCAGGTTTGGATTATAGTTGTACTGGCCCCTTTCATTGGGAAAATACGCCAGGTCCAGGGTTGGCTCATTTACAGTTACCAGCGTCCTGTCACGCTGCTGGAAAATGTCCTGGGGCAATACCGCCTTTACATAGTGATTATTCAGGTCATTTTCTTTGATATTATCTGGCCGGTTGCTACCTGTAGACCTGTAGAAAACGGAATTGTCGATGGTGTACCATGCCAGTTTGGCTCGTTTGTAATTTATGCCGAGCGAAGACCCGCTGGAACTGCTTTCATCAAAATTCCTGTTTGGTGGCGTTGGGGTGGAAGCTAATTTCCAGCCTGCCCAACCTCCGATATTGATAGGATTTACAGCATTCTCAAAATCGTCAATGTAGGAGGTGCCCTCACCCTGGATGATATTGGATGTTCCCGGCTTGAGCTGTGCAAATTCCGCACTAAAAGTAACATTGGAAGGCTCCTTGGTATTGATAAGGGGAATGGCATCAAGGGCTTTGGTAAGGAACGGAACGTCATCCTGGTAATTGATGTTCATGCCATACTTTGTATTCCTGGTGGGTTCATCGCCAATGCTGAACCGGGTAATCCCGCCGGGCCGCTCATTTAGATTTAAGATCGTCGCACCAATGTTGAGCTTGTCGCTCACGATATAGTCAAATTGCGCCCCGGTCAACCACCTTGTCTGAAAATTGAACAGGTCAGCCTTTTCATATGAGATCTGGATGTTCTTTCCGGAATTCAGTATCCCTTCATTCAATATCCTTACCCTGCCCAGGTTATAATCAACGGTGTAATCCAATCCCTCGGTCAGAGGTGTATTCCCCGCCAGGACGACCACAGAATTGGGTGCGACATTGATACCCGGCAATACGATTTCAGACGACCTGCCTCCGCTGAATTTCCCTAAAATGAAGTACTTGTTCTTGGAGGCTACCAGCTCCGCGTCAGCCTTAGTGGTCCGATACAGGGTATCGTACACATATTTGTCAATTAAAGTGGTCTCCGACGGATCAAACCTGGACTGGAGGTGCCCTCCAAAGGGTTCCAGTACCGGGAATATGATATTTCCGTTCCTGGTGTCTATTGTAATTTCTTCAATGAAATCAAAATTACCGTCGCGCTGGCGATCATTGTTGCGGTTTAACTGATCGAGCCCAAGCAGCTCAATCAGCGGTTTGTCTTTTGTAAGCCGGCCCTCGTGCAATGAGGGATTATCAATCCCGGTGCGGTCATCACGATAATGCACCCGCAGCGTGAACCCTTCACGCTGTACCTGCCCGGTATTGAGGTTGTAGATGTTTTTCATCATCAGATCCCATGTTGGAACCCGTGTATTGATCTTGTTGGGACGAAGCATCTTCAGGTATATCAGCTTATCATCAGAGAGACCCTGGTAGTCTTCGGTAAGCTCTCCAACCTTGTACACCCGCCCATTGAAGGTATACTCGTAAGATACAGCCAGCACTTCATCGTTCTGAAGTTTTCTGAGCAAGGTGATGTACCCCAGTTCGGAGTTGATGCGGTACTCGGAGATCTCAAGCTTGCGAGCTGTCGTCACTTTTACAAAATCTGTGGATTCGGTCATATTGAAGTCTGATTCCAGGATCTGGTTTGCATTGTCAGGGATCCTGAGTCCTTCATTATTTCTGAGTCTGCCGAACAGGTCATTCGCCGTGTTTTGCGTGGGCCCCGGCACCCTCGACATGACTTCGGCGTTATGTACGCGCTGACCTTCTCCAAGATCCATCAGGGCCAGGAAGTTTCTGGTGTTTTCAGTATTGTTATTACGGTTGAGAACATACACCTCCACCCGGGTGATATTGACACCTGATATAATTTGCGGAAGTCCGGAAAGAAATGACTCATAATTCTCCCTGAAGAAGTGTCCAAGGAAGAAATGCCTGTTTTCGTCATAGTTTGACGCCCTGATCTCAAATTGCTGTTCATCTACGCCGTTCTCTATTGAGATCACGTCATTCCGGCCTCTTTGCCTCGAGGCGATCCCCGTGACATAAAGTTTACCAAATTGCAACTGGGTTTTTATCCCAAACAAAGATTGCGCACCTGATATCAGGCTGTTTGACACGGGCATACTCACATTGCCAATTTCAATTTTCTTGATGATCTCCTCTTCATAACCTGTATATTCCACTTTCATGTCATTCTGAAAGTCGAAGGTGTTGTTGTTGTCAAAATTGAAGGTCACGGCCAGTTTATCGCCAATTTTTCCTACGACATTGGAGCTGATCTGCATATTGAAATTGAAGCCGCCGTTTCGGCGTTGCCGCTCGGGTACCTGCGGGTTATCAATAAACTGAAAGAGTCCGCCAAAATCAAGATTCACAAACCCTGTAGGTTGGATATCAACGTAGCTTCCACCGAAAATCCGGTCAAACACGGGACTTATGTACAATTTTGGGATCAGTCTGCGACCACTTACCGCACTCTCCCCGTCGAGCCCTATCGATTGCTCCCTCCAGTACTCCTTAACGACCTGCCGGTCGTTGAAAGCATCATACTCATTGAAGGACATTGTGGTTGCCGGCCGAAAGTTCAGATCACCGATGCGTTCGTAAATCGAATACCTGAAACCCGAGTCATAATCAACTTCAAAATCGAGCTGAGACGGATCGTCAAGTAACAGGGGGGATGCGCTGATTTCACTGGAGAATGGGTCGCCAAACCTGTAGGACGGCTGATATGTTGGTGCATTGGACGGTTGATACGGAAGTGAGTCTTGCGGGATTTCCGCCGGAGTTACCGGCACCGAGTCCTGGACGGTCTGCCAATGATCTGCCCGTGCTGAGGACATGCCGCAACAGATCCATATACATATGGCAAAGAATGCTCTTATGTTTGTCCCCCGCTTCAAGTAAAGTAGTTCTTTTAGGCTCTCTTCAGTGCTAATTTGATCAGCTCTTCCAGTGAAAGGTCTTTATGCTCTCTTAAGATGGCATTTATACTCTTTTCCGCGGCTGGTTTGCTGATACCTAAGGTTGTCAAGGCGGATAACGCCTCAGAGCTCAAACTATTGTCAATAGCAGGAGAAAAATCAGCTATTTTGTCCAAAATCCCCTCTTTTTTCATTTTGTCCTTGAGCTCAAGCACAATTCTCTGGGCTGTTTTGGCACCAATCCCTTTCACACCCTGAATTGTACGGTCATCTCCACTCGCTATAGCGCTTTGGAGTTCTTCCGGAGAGAGGGAGGACAGTACCATAAGGGCTGTACTCGGTCCTACACCGCTGATGGAAATAAGATCAAGAAATCTCACTTTCTCGGAACGGTCAAAAAACCCGTAAAGGGTATGAGCGTCTTCCTTGATGTGCAGGTGGGTGTAAACCTTAACAGCATCAAGTGATTTGACTGCACTGTATGTATTGAGTGAGATCTTTATTTCATAACCTATACCTTGAACATCGACGACTAAATGAGTTGGTTCTTTTACTACCAGCTTTCCCTCAACATACGCGATCATATGATAATCTATTGGTTAGGAAGAATAGGTTGCAATATTGCTAATATTCAAGATTAGACAAAAAAAGTGCATTAGCAAAAGGCTCCGGAGGACCTTGCACCCTTTTAAGAACTCGTTTTAGAGGTTTTAAATGTTCTTAAGATGGCATCCAGATCCCGTATGTAGTTCTTTTTTTGTGTTCCCGGCGAATAGACATAACCTTCCAGGTAATAGACCATCTGCTGATCTTCATCCACCAATGTGTAACTAATGTAGGGTCCGCCACCGGAATTGTCACTTATTTTCCACAGACCACGTGATTTGATCGCATATTTCCCATCAAATGTGGTGTTTTCAGTAAAAATTGACCGGATATCATCACGCTGCTGGCGGGTAATGTGTAATTCAGGTTTTTCGCTATCCCGCAAATTGGTTTCCGTTATCTTATCCCTGAACCCACCGATGTTTTCAAAGACATCTGCAGAATGATAGGGCTCATAATAAACAAATACATTCTGTTCCCTATTGGCCTCAAGCAGGCGAAACCATACAAAATTGCGGGAATTTTTGCCAAGCTCCCAGCCATACGGAACGTTAATAGTGAAATTATGGTCTTCAGCTATGGTTTTCTCAATACTTTTCTCCGTACTCTTGAAGAGTTTAGCCTTGATCCTATCTCTTTCCACAGACTCAAATAGCTCCTGAAGGCGGGTTCTGTTTTCGTCGATTTTTTGGATGAGGATATCTTCTGTCTGTGCAAACAGATAGAGTACCACCTGCCCTTTGGCAAATTCATCCCTCCTGGTAGTATAAAAGATCGTCGAATCCCTCTGAATGGTTTTCAGCGATTGATTGGTGAAGTACCCTCTCAATACATTGCTTTCCGATCCCTCACTGTCGAGTGTCATCACAAAGATCATGTTGGTAGCGGATTTTAAAACTGAATTCAGCCGCTTGGGGCTGGCTTTGCCCACACTAAACATTGGTTCAT
Organism: Cyclobacteriaceae bacterium; assembly: GCA_028278225.1. Classification (GTDB taxonomy): domain Bacteria; phylum Bacteroidota; class Bacteroidia; order Cytophagales; family Cyclobacteriaceae; genus JANQEU01. The sequence continues at coordinate 54,344 of JANQEU010000081.1, read as the reverse complement.
CCTGTGGTAATCCTTTCATCGGTTCCCGGAAAGTCCGCTTTATGGCATCTCCCAACGGGCCTTCATACTGGGCCGAGTCCATCACCAAAATGATCTCTCCGACATCCCCCCTGGCTGTCGGCATAAACTCTTTTTGAAGATCGTTGTTCCCTTCCTTACAGCCCAGTATTATCACCAGGGCCAGTACTTTCATCAATTTGCTCATAATACACTTCGCTTGTGGCAAATGTAAGAATACTGGGACGGTTTTTCCGTATTAACGACTGCCAACTATAAGCTGCTGACCGGCGTGGATAGTGTTGGACCGCAGATTGTTCAGCTCCTTGATCTTTTCGACCGTAGTGTTTTCCGATTTCGAAATTTCCCACAGCGTATCACCAGGGCGTACACTGTAAACTTTCTGATTTGAGTTTGTGCCGGACATTGCCGTAGTCTGCTGAGATTTGTTTGCCGAAACATAGAGATCTTTCGTAGAGCTGCTGTATGCAGGCAAAACCCAAATATTCAGCCTCTGACCAATCCTTATCAGATTGGAATTGAGATTATTCCACTTTTTGATATCTGAAATCCTCACGTGGTATCGCTGCGCAATTGTTCCCAGAACATCTCCGCTTCGCACCCTGTATATTTGTTTTGTACGCCCATAGGTACTTCCCGGCGAATTACGGGCTAAATACTCAAGCTCTTTCTTACCAACCTTCGAGGCAGTGTCGTACAGGAAGGATCTTCTTTCCGCAATGTCGTCTTTGATGTGTGCCGGTACTCGCAAGGCAAAATTTCCCGCGCCGTCAGGTATAGCGCCCCGCTTGATATTGGGATTCAGGTTAATTAATTCATCTACACAAATGTTAAGATTATTTGCCAGGGTTTCGAGGTGCATGTATTGACTCACGATAATAGTATCGTTCTTTGCAATAGTATAGATCTGATCGGGATATAAATTATGCTCCTCAGCATAATTGATGGTGTAAATCATTGCCACGAATTGTGGTACATAGGACCGTGTTTCCCTGGGCAGGTATCTGTAGATATCCCAGAAATTCTGTTTATATCCGCTCCTTCGCATGGCCTTTCTTACATTACCAGGGCCGCAATTGTAAGCTGCCAGGGCCAGTTCCCAGTCACCAAACATGCGATGGAGATCCATCAAATGCCTGCAAGCCGCATCCGTGGATTTGTAAGGATCCATCCTGTCGTCCACGTACCAGTTGCTCTTTAGTCCGTAGATCTTCCCGGTGGATGAAATAAACTGCCAGAGCCCCACGGCACTGGCCCTGGAAATGGCATTGGGCCTCAGCCCCGACTCCACTATGGCCAGATATTTTATTTCATCAGGCATATCATATTTTGCCAGGTACTCTTCAAATATGGAAAAATAGTAATCCTTACGATTCAGGATCCCGACGGTATAAACCCTGTCTCTTACGGTGAAGTAGTCGATGAATCCCTTCACCCGTTCATTGAAATGAAGTGGGATCTCCGATTCAATTTTTTGAAGTCTCTCTTCCACCACCTCATAAGATGCATCCGGAATATGATCGTATTGCAGGCGTTCCTGACCTGATATTTCAAATACAATTGCCCACAGGGCCGGTAACAGAAGCAGGTTTTTCATGGCCGAAAATTACAATTCTTCAATTTCTTTTGAAAATCTAAGCAATTTCCCTTCCTCAAAAGCATTATTCATAAGCTGTATCCCCAGTGGCATTCCATTATGATCCACACCCTTGGGAATAGATATTGCAGGTATCCCTGACACTGACGCCTGTACGGTAAACAGGTCGGACAAATACATTTGGATCGGATCCAGCGTTTTGGAGCCAATACCGAAAGCTGCCGTAGGTGTGGTGGGCATCATTATGAAATCATAATCCTTTAAAACGCCCAGGGTAAATTGTCTGATAAGATTTCTGGCCTTTTGGGCTTTGGTGTAGAATGCGTCGTGGTAGGAAGCCGAAAGCACGAATGTGCCCAGCAGAATTCTGCGAAGGACCTCTTTCCCAAATCCTATAGTACGGGAGTTTTTGTACATCGATTCCATATCTTTGGGATCCGGCACCCGGTATCCGTAACGTACTCCGTCATACCTGGATAGATTGGCGCTGGCTTCCGCGGAGGTCAGTATATAGTATGTTGGCAACAGATAATCCAGGTAAGGAAATTCTATTTCCCCAAATTCATGGCCGGCAGATTTCAACTCATCCACTATTGCAGCAAAGTTGGATTTCACGTCTTCCTCGAAACCATCCGCCTCATTGAAGTCTTTGATCAGCGCTATTTTGCATTTATCCCCGGCAATTAATTGATTGGTGTATTCAGGGACCTCTTTTTTTGAGGATGTGCCATCGTATTTGTCTTCTCCGGCAATAACTTCCAATATCAATGCTGCATCTTCAATTGTCTTTGACAAAATGCCTACGGTGTCAAAGGAACTGGAATATGCTGTCAGACCATATCTTGAAATTCTTGAATATGTTGGTTTTAATCCAACAACCCCACAAAACGAAGCCGGCTGCCTGACAGAGCCTCCCGTATCCGATCCAATGGAAAGCATGCACATACCGGATGCAACAGCCGCAGCGCTCCCCCCGGAGGAGCCGCCCGGCACTCTTTCCGGGTCATGGGGATTTCTTACTACCTTGTAGGTGGAGTTTTCGTTTGACGAACCCATTGCAAACTCATCGCAGTTCTGGCGCCCGATGATAATGGCATCTTCGTTGATCAATCGCTGAACTGCGGTGGCGGTGATCTGACTTTCAAAGCCCTCAAGGATTTTTGAGCTACAGGTTAACCGATGGCCATCATAACAGAATAGATCCTTTATTCCCACTACAAGGCCGGCCAGTTTTCCAGCATTACCCTGTTGTATTTTTTCATCTACCCGGCGGGCTTGCGCCATTGATGATTCGCCAAAAACTTCAAGAAAAGCATTGATGAGCGGGTTTTTGTTTTGGATTTGCTCAAGGTGATGGCCCGCCAATTGAGTGCACGTTACCGCACCCCTGAATAAATCCTCACGAACCTGAGTGTAGGAAGAGTATTTTTTCAACTCTTAGAGGCTTTCTCCTCAGGTTGCTTGGCACCCTCTTCTATTTCATTTTTGATTTCCTTGGTGGCATCCTTAAACTCCCTGATGCCTTTCCCAAGACCTCTGGCTATTTCAGGAATTTTCTTTGCGCCAAAGAATATTACGACGAAAAGTACAATTACAATCCATTCCCAGCCTCCCGGCATTCCAAACGCTAATACTGTGTTCATGAATTATTTTTTAATATTTAATCAAAGATAGAGATAATAAGTCTATTGATTTCAGTTTGCCAGCCACTTTTCCGGATCGAGTTTCTCCGTGTTCTTCCATATTTCGAAATGAACTTCAGAAACACCCTTGCCGTCTGTATACACTTTCCCGATGACATCGGTGGCCTCCAGCTTCTGACCTTTGTCCACCATCACATCCTTCAGTCTGGAATATACGGTATAATAATCGCCATGTTTCACAATAACGACATTGTTCATCCCCGGAACGAATGCTTTTGTCTTGACCTCACCCTCGAATATGGACCGAACCTCCTGATCGCCATTGGTCTGTATATCAATCCCGGTATTATCAATCATAATTCCTTTCCAGACCGGGTGTGGCTGTTGGCCAAACCTGGAGGATATAAAACCTGTGGCTACAGGCCACATCAATTTATTTTTGCTTAACTCAAATTTCCCGGACAACTCCTCCTCATCCGCTATTGCCGCAGTCGACATTGATTTGTTCCTCTCAATTTCCCTGTGGATCAGATCTGCAATCAATCTGTCCAGGCGCTCAACTGATTTTTTTCTGTCAGCCATCTCCTTCCTTAGTTCCCCCTCTTTTTTGTTCAGCTCAGCTACAAGATTGCTTTTCCGGTTTTTCAGGTTTACAAGCTTGCGGTTTTCTCTTACCTGCTGGTTCAAAAGGGTGTTCTGCTCATCACGTTTTATTTGTACTGCCTCTCTTTGCTGGTTAAGGGCTTTAGCTACTTCTTCTATTTGCTGAGCCTGAAGCTGCCTTGCTTCGGAATATTGTTCCATGTACTTGAGTCTCATGTAGAGTTGGTTGAATGTCGCCGATGAGAACAGGAAAGTCAGCAAATTGAATCCATGGTTTGACTTGTAAGCCGCATAGATCATAGCTGCATACTCTTTCTTTAGATTCTCCAGGTCTCGCTGAAGCGATGATACAACGATATTCAGATCATTGATCTCTCCGTCCAGGATGGATATTTCCTCGCTCAGGGCAAAGATCAGGGACTCCCTTGCCCTGATCTGCTCGTTGATTGCAGTAAGCTGACCGATTGTTACTTTTTTCTGAGATTCGGTTTCGGAAAGAATCTTCTCTGCTTCGGCTATTCTTCTGAGATTTTCGCGCTTTTCTTTCTCCAGATCGGCTTTGGTCTTCTGAGCGAGAAGAGGAATAGAAATAAGAACGAGAACCAGGAATAACAGGGACCTATAAAGCTCTGTATTTGGAAGGCACATTGAATGGAAATTTGAGAGGTTTGTCACCAATCTGAGCCTTGTTGAAGCCAATAACAATACTGGTTTTTTGTTTTGCACTGGCAAGGTATTCAATTGTTGCGTTTATCTGAAACGGAAAAATCTCATCTCCAACTTCTTGAAATTTACCATAATTTACCGAAATAGCGCTTTCGGTATCCAAATCCTTCACGTCCAACTTTTCAAGTTTTCGGGTTTCATTGCCAATAAAATTATTGAAAGTATAGTTCTCAAAGTTCTGTTCGTAAGACAGTCCGTCTTCATTACGAACAAGGCTTTCCCGTCGATAAGGATAGATCAGGTTGCCAATGATGATGGATTCTATCAGATGATAATCAATTTCGAAATCGTATTCTGTACTGATTTGCTCGAAACTGAGCTTCAAAAATGACTTGTTAATCCGGTCTATGAAATAAACACTGTCCCTTGATATCAACATCCGGGCTACCTCTACACCCATCCCCGGAGATAGTGAAACCCATATCGCACTGTCTTTTTGTACCCGGATATTGGCATTTCCGACCAGGTCTTTTTTCCCATCTTCAAATTTGATTTTCGCCCTGGCTGTCAGGTACTGAAAATCAAAACTATCTACCTCCAGGTCCTTTTTAAATCCAATGATTCTCTTGCTGCACGATCCAAGTGTCAGCAGGAGTATAAGAAATATAGGTATATACTTACTCATAGATCATTCTTTCCGCGATCTTCCTGTCAATTTCATCGGTTGTTCCACCAAGCTCTTTGGCTCTTTTCCATTGTTCCACGGCCTCAATTTCCTGGCCCAATTTAAACAACACATCTCCATAATGTTCAATTATCGTTCCATCTTCCTCAATTTCCGAAGCTTTTTTCAATATTTTTTCGGCAGAAATGTAATCGCCTGTCATGTACAATACCCATCCATAAGTATCAAGATAGGTTCCGTTATCAGGATTTCTTTCAATAAGTTTCTTTGACATAGAAACCGCTTTTTCCAACTGGGAACCTCTGAGGGAAAGAAAGTAGCTATAGTTATTTAAGACGTGATCATTATCCGGGTCATTTTTGAGCGCTGATTCGTAGGACTCATCGGATTTCTCATATTCCTTTAAGCTGTTATAGGCATCTCCTAATTGTCCGTAAAATACCGTCAGCAGGCCGGGGTCCGAAGTGTACTTTTTACCCTGCTCAAGGGATCTGACTGCCTTTTGGAAGTTTTTTTGTATATAATTCGCCCAGCCGTTGTAATAGTATAGAATTGATTGATTCGGAAAAAACTCGAGGGCCCTTTCCGTATGGAGTATCAAGCTGTCAAATGCTTCTTTTTGGGATTCTATGGAAATGATGTTGTTCCATGCGGCAAAATTGGCTGGGCTGATACTTACTGCTTTCAGGTAATAAACCAGGGATCTGTCCAACTCCTGGAACTGGAAGAAGACATCTCCCGCAAAAGCAATGGCATCATACGATTCAGGGTGGGTTTCTACAAGCTCATCAACCAGGGTGATCAATTGCGGTCGTACCTCGAAGTTTTCTGACAATGCCAGATAATTATTCAACAGTTGAATTTTCGGCCCGATCTCAACTTGCAAAGATGAAACCGGACGACTGAGGTATTTGAGGGACTGCTGAAAGTCACCGTTTTTCCTGGAAATTTCGGACAGCAACAAATAGGAGTTGGGATCATCAGGATAATCAGTGTTGTACTTTTCAAGCCGCAAGACGGCTTCTTCATCCATATTGTTGGCAATCAGTATATTACACAATTCCAGCACATATCGTGGCTCATGGGGGTTTTGCAAAATGAACTCATCCCACTCCACGATCAGATTCTTCATATTGTTTTGCCTCAGGTAGATCTTCTGTTTTTCATACATCACCGCTTCCGACTTCCCGAATTTCACTTCGGCACGGTCATAGTATTCGATAGCCTTATCCCATTTCTCCTGGTATTGGTAAATAGAAGCCAGATCATAGAGGTATTGTTCAGTTCCGGGAATCCTGGCGATCAGATCCTGATAAACCTCCACCGCTTCCGAGAATCTTTGCTGTGAAGTAAGAACATCAGCTTTGAAGATATAGTAGTATTTATTGTCAGGATCCAGGGAAATGGCGTCACTGATGTAGTCAATGCCCCGCTCATAATCCCCGGTTTTTACCATTACCTCAGACAGTTTGTAGTGGATCGCCGCATTATTAGGGTTCAATTCATTGGCAAGCAGGAATAAGTCAAACGCCTTTGTGTAGTTTTCCAGCAGAAGCTGTTTTTCTGCTTCGATGAAAGAGCTTTCCGCCTTCATCCGGACATCTTCGGACAATCCGAACGCCGGCGGAACATCCTTTTCCTTTTTGCGCTTCTGCGCCGAAATGTCCGGAACCAAAAATGATATTGATATAAATAAGAGAATTCTAAATATCATTCAGTAAACCATTCAGCTTTTCGTACTGTATTCTGAGAAGATGTTAACGTAGTTTATCCCTGATTGTTCCCTGCCTGATCCTGAACGTCATCCCGCTTCAGATCAAACGGCAGGATACAACTACATGTAAAATTCGTTTTGCTTACAAACCACAAAAATAACGATATTCAGGAGGAATTTTGTATTGGACCTTAAATCCTGCTATCAGTATACCATTCAGAACTTAGTGACCTTTGAATTCCGGAGCTCTTTTCTCCAGAAATGCCGCTGCACCCTCTTTAAAATCCTCCGTGCCGCAGCACTTGGCAAAGGCATTTGCCTCAGTCTGATACCCATTCTCATCGTGTTTGAAAACCGCATTAATGCATTCAACTGCCAGTTCAATCGCAATAGGTGCTTTGGAGGCAATTTTAGACAGGATTGAGGTCGCGATCTCAATGGCTTTGTCCTTTGTCTCGGCTACATGGTTTACCAATCCCCAGGCAAGGGCCGTTCTTGCATCGATCATCTCAGCCGTCATGGTGAATTCAAAGGCCCGACCTTTGCCGATAAGTTGTGTGAGTCGCTGCGTCCCGCCATACCCCGGTATGATCCCCAGATTTACTTCCGGCTGCCCAAATTTCGCATCTTCGGTCGCCACTCTCATATGGCATGCCATCGCCAATTCACTTCCACCTCCCAATGCAAACCCGTTTACAACTGCAATTATTGGTGTATGGCAATTTTCAATCAGGTCAAAAATTTCCTGTCCATCCTCCGAAAATTTCCGCGCATTCATCTCGTTCAGATCCGTGAATTCCGAAATATCCGCTCCAGCTACAAATGCTTTCTCACCGGCACCGGTCAGAATTACACCGCGAATATCCGTATCCTCATAGATTGACTGAATGACTTGCCTGAGTTCCAGCATCGTAGCCTGGTTCAGAGCATTTAGTTTGCTTTCCCGGTTTATGGTGATGTTTAGTATATTTCCTGAGGTGGAAAGCAGCAGGTTCTGAAAATCTGACATCTGTGTCCAGCTTTTGGTTGTAAGGTGAAAGAAATATCAAAATTCAGATATAGTCAAACTTTACCTTGAAAATCCTCCCTGATTTTTCTCAATAATAATGTTAGGACAGCAGTTGGGAGAGATGGGACAAAATGTCCTCAGTCATAGAGTTAAGGTCATAGTTGTGCTCCCAACCCCAATCTGATCTTGCCGTACTGTCGTCAATGCTTTCCGGCCAGCTTTCGGCAATATTCTGGCGATAATCAGGATCATAAACGATCTGAAAATCGGGAAAGTGACTTCTCACGGATTGAAAGATCTCCTGTGGGGTGAAACTCATTCCCGCTACATTGTAGCTTGACCTTACGGTTAACCGGTCAGAAGGGGCCTGCATCAAATCAATGGTGGCTTTCACGGCATCCTTCATGTACATCATGGGCAACCTTGTGTCTTTATCAAGGAAACAGTTAAATACTTCACCTTTAATGGCCTTGTGGTATATATCAACAGCATAATCGGTCGTCCCTCCACCGGGTAACGTTTTATACCCGATGAGCCCCGGGTATCTCAGGCTCCTGATGTCAACTCCAAATTTCCGGAAATAGTACTCACACCACTGTTCTCCTGCCAACTTACTGATCCCGTAGACGGTGTTAGGGTTCATTGTCGTTGTTTGCGGAGTTTTTGTTTTAGGCGTGTCCGGGCCAAATACAGCGATAGAGCTGGGCCAAAATATTTTTTCCACCTTTTCCATCTTACCTACCTCCAGTATGGTCAGCAGGCTTCTCATATTGATGTCCCACGCCAAAAGAGGATTCTTTTCACCCTTGGCTGAAAGTATAGCCGCCAGGTGATAGATCTGTGTGACATTATGCTCTTCAATTATTCCTTTGACCGCTGTCGCATCTGTCGCATCGAGTGTTATGTAGGGTTCAGGTAATTGCGTCTCTTCAAATGGCTTCAAATCGGAGGCTATGGTATTTTCAGCACCGTGTAGCTGCCTCAAACCTTCAACCAATTCAATGCCTAACTGACCCCCGGCACCAACTACAAGTATTTTATTCATGGGTTATGTCGTACATCTTTGGGGTGGTAAAAATAGTAACGTAATTATTATTTATGCATATCATAAATTTGCATTCCTGATGACAGAATTTAACGAGTATTTGACTAGCAAAAAAATTGACTGGAAAAGCTTTAAAGAGCATGATGAAAGTCGATACACCGAGTTTTCGGACTTGTTCAGTCAGGTCCACCCCAATAGTTTCACTGCTCAGAAGTTGTTCCTCATAAATGAGATCAGGAGAACTTATCCTTTAAAATCAGAGCGTGCGGATGAAAAACCAAAAGCTAAACAACACATCAAACCTAAAATAGTACCAAGAATAAAAAAATGACATGTACGACACACTGAAAACCAAACTTGAAAAGGAAATTGACGGAATTAAAGAAGCCGGTCTATATAAAAGCGAAAGATATATCTCCACACCCCAGGATGCTGTAATCCGGCTTACCGATGGAAAAGAAGTCGTAAACTTTTGCGCTAATAATTATCTGGGCCTTTCCTCACACCCTAAAGTTATTGATGCCGCGAAAGATGCTATTGATACGCATGGATACGGCATGTCATCTGTGAGATTTATCTGTGGTACTCAGGATATTCACAAGAAACTGGAGAAAAAGATATCCGATTTTCTCGGTATGGAAGATACCATTCTCTATGCTGCGGCTTTTGATGCTAACGGAGGCTTATTCGAACCTCTTCTGGGTCCTGAAGATGCAATTATTTCAGATGCACTCAATCACGCTTCGATCATTGACGGAGTAAGGCTTTGCAAAGCGCAAAGGTTCAGGTATAACCACAATGATATGGAAGATCTCGAAGCTAAACTCAAGGAAGCTTCTGCTGCCAAGTGTAAGATGATTGTAACCGATGGGGTTTTTTCAATGGACGGCACTATTGCTCAATTAGATAAAATCTGTGATCTGGCTGAAAAGTATGATGCCGTAGTTGTTTCAGACGAATGCCACTCAACCGGGTTTATGGGCAAGACGGGACGGGGCGTACACGAATACAGAAATGTTATAGATCGCCTGGATGTCATCACCGGCACTCTTGGTAAAGCACTTGGCGGAGCCTCCGGAGGTTTCACCTCTGGACGCAAGGAAATAATCGATATTTTACGCCAAAGGTCCAGGCCATATCTCTTTTCAAATACACTGGCGCCTTCGATCACGGGTGCTTCCATTGCCGTAATTGATATGCTAAGCGAAACTACCGAGCTACGTGACAAGTTGGAATCGAACACAAAATATTTCAGGGAAAGTATGACCAGGGCCGGGTTCGATATAAAGCCCGGCGATCACCCCATAGTTCCCATCATGCTTTATGATGCCGTCCTCTCCCAGCAAATGGCAGAAAAGCTTTTGGAGAAAGGAATTTATGTTATCGGATTCTATTATCCGGTAGTTCCCAAAGGTCAGGCACGGATCCGCGTACAGATCTCAGCAGTACATGAAAAAGAGCACTTGGACAAGGCTATTAAAGCATTCACGGAAGTGGGAAGGGAACTTGAGGTGATCAGCTAGACTTTTCTTCTTCCCGGGATTCCTCTGATTTCACTTTGTCGAGAATGGATGTATTGTCAATTTGTTCTTCAAACAAGTAGTCATTGATCGCCGCCCGTAGTTCTTTTGGAGACAGATTGGTGGATATTCCTCCGTTCGTTGCCACGGATATCTGGCCGGTTTCCTCCGAGACCACAATGATCAATACATCCGTTGCTTCAGACATTCCTATTGCCGCCCTGTGCCGCAATCCGAAACTTGGATTTATATCGTCGCGTTCCGTAACTGGTAAAATGCACCGGGCCGCGACAATTCTGTTGTTGTAAACGATCACGGCACCGTCATGCAGGGGGCTGTATTTGTTAAATATTGACAACAACAGCCTCTTGGATAACAGTGAATCCATGCGATCACCTGAATCCGCATAGAATTTTAACTCCGAATTTTTGGAAAGGACGATCAATGCTCCCGTATTCGATCCTCCCAGGGTCTTGGCAGCATCAATGATCGGATTGACTTCTGCGGTTCTCAGGCTGCCGTTTGTGGACCAGAATCTAACATTCCTTATCAGATTACCTTCGTTAAAGGCGGTTGTCCTACCAAGGATAAGAAGAAATTTTCTTATTTCCTGCTGGAACAGGATGATAACGGCAAGAACACCAACTCCCATAAACTGTCCTAATATGGAAGTAAGCAACTCCATATTGGCAGCCTTAACAAGTAAATATGCAAGATAAAGGAACAGGAATCCCAGAAAGACCTTAATGGCGATACTGCCGCGGATCAGCTTGTAGACATTAAATAATAGTATGGTCACAAAAATGACATCCAGTATATCTACCCATTTTATATCCAGAAATCCTATGGTAAACCCTAATATCAAGCTTTCTCTCTCATTTTTTGAACCAGCCGAATTGCCTCGGCAGCAGGCTTTACATCATGCACTCTCAGTATATCAGCCCCCTTGTACAAAGCTAATGCATTTAATACGCTTGTACCATTAAGTGCATTTTCCGGTGCAACCCCCAGTGTTTTATAAATCATGGATTTGCGGGACAAACCAACCATAATCGGTTTGTTAAGTGTCTGCAGCAGTTCCAGCACATTCAGCAATTCAAAACTCTGGTCCACATTCTTGGCAAAGCCAAAACCAGGATCAACGATCAGGTCACCAAATCCTTTCTGAACCAACCTGTCCATCAGCTCGGAAAAATAATAAATGATTTCCCCCGGCAGGTCTTCATATTCAGTCATTTCCATCATTGTCCGGGGTGATCCCTTCATATGCATAGCGATGTAGGGGATTTTATTTTCAGTGATAAAACTGACCATATTCTCATCCAGTTTACCCCCGGATATGTCATTCACGATGTTTGCTCCTGCCATCAGGGCTTCTTGTGCAACCTCAACCCTGAAAGTGTCAACCGAAATGACCACCGAAGGCAGTTCATTCCGGATTTGAGTTATTGGTTCTTTGATCCTGGATATTTCCTCGGCAACCGGAATGTCCTCTGCACCAGGCCTGGAAGAATAACCACCCACATCCAGAAAAAACGCCCCCTCATCCACCATTTGATGAGCTCTTTGGAGGATTTCATCCAATTTCCGAGTCCTGCTACCCTGGTAAAAAGAATCAGGGGTAATGTTAATTATGCCCATCACCTTTGGAGTGTCAAATGTGATCAGATCACCTCCGACATTTATGGATTTCAGACTTTTCAATTGTATTAGATTTGCATGTGAAATGGCTAATTTAGCCACTTATACTAATGAAATTAATGCGTGTCAGAGGAATTGAAAATAACCCGGGGAAAACAACAATGTCCGAAGGCATCGGGGCCAATTACCTGGTTATGATCAATTATGCGGTTTTCTGTCTTATAAAGTCGAGTGAAGAATGAATATCATTAAAGAAGCAGCAAGAATTTTCGTAGGCGTTTTATTTATCTTCTCAGGTCTCATCAAAGTAAATGATCCTGTAGGTACCGCCATCAAGCTTGAGGAGTATTTCCAGGTATTTGCTTATGATTTTGCCCCTTTCTTCGAATGGTTCATACCGGGAGTGTTATTTTTATCTGTGGTCCTGAGTGTCCTGGAGGTGGTACTGGGTGTTGCCCTTCTGATCGGGTACCAGATGAGGATCACTGCATGGGCCATGCTCGTGCTTATTGTATTCTTCACTTTTCTCACATTCTATTCTGCCTATTTCAATAAAGTGACAGACTGCGGATGTTTTGGCGACGCCATCAAGCTCACTCCCTGGCAATCATTTTACAAGGATGTCATCCTTTTGATCTTAATTGTGGTGATATTCTGGAAACGGGACACATATTCCCCGATCCTTCCAATCCGGATCAGTCACATCGCTATGGCTGCTGATACACTTATTTTCATACTTATTGCCACATATGCTATCCGGCATCTTCCGTTTATTGATTTCCGTTCATATGCTATTGGCAATAACATTCCGGAATTGATGCTGCCATCAGGGGAATTGAAATATGAGTACGTGATGGAAAAGGACGGAAAAGAGTATTCCTTTGAGCAATACCCATCGGATAAATCTTATACGTTTAAGGCGATGAACGTATTGAACCCTGAAGTCCAGCCAAAAATCACAGATCTTGCAGTTTGGAATGATGAGGGCGAATACACAGATGAGATGTTGCAGGGTCAGAAGCTTCTGCTCATTACGCATAGCATTGACAAAACAACCACAAAACGGAATGACCAGATCCGGGACCTCATAAGCGGACTCCGTAATCTGGAGGTCTGGTCCCTCACCTCATCATCAGGAGATGAATATGAGGCTTTCGCGAAAGGAGCAGGATGGGACGTTCCCTATTACTATGTGGATGCCACAGTCTCAAAAGCAATTATCCGCTCATCTCCGGGTATTTTGTTGCTCAATAATGGAACTGTTCTTGGCAAATGGCATCATAATGACGTACCCTCACGCTCAGAGGTGGCCAGGTTATTACCGTGAACAGGATCTTCTTGATTGGAATGCCGGGCGCCGGCAAAAGCACATTGGGCCGGCAAATTGCGGAAAAGATCCATATACCCTTCTTTGATCTGGATGATATTATCGTAAATGCCGAACAAAGATCCATCCCCAATATTTTTGAGAAAGAGGGTGAAGATTATTTCAGGAAAATTGAGCGTGAGTCTCTCCACAGGATCATCTCTGAAAAACAGGAAATGGTACTTGCATGTGGTGGTGGGACACCCTGTTTTTATGATAATATGGACTTCATGAAAAAGTCCGGTAAGACTGTGTTTGTAGATGTTCCGGTTGAGGGTTTGGAATTGAGACTCCTGGAAAATGATGACAGGCCACTACTCCAAAGTGGGGATCTTTCCGGTAATCTCAGGAACCTTTATATTTCCAGAAAGTCATTTTACGAAGAAGCCAGCATAATCGTCACACAAGAAGAGGACCTTGGAAGTATAGTAGAAAAAATCAAGGCTACAGGTTCCCTTTGATCATCAAAATGTAAATCCAACTGTCACGGCCAAGGTGGTTGTTTCATTTTCCAATTCCACTACGGGTGAGTCAGAGGCCAGTGTATAAGGATTGTAGAAATTATTGCCCTTTCTGTTAATCAACGCCAGATCCACGAAATAGTCACGTGTTCTGTATCCAAGGCCAAAAGACGTACTGGATATTGTCCGGTCGTACTCGCTGTTCTTGTAAGGGTCAGCCTGCCGGGAATATCCTCCCCTAACCCTGATCTCTTCAAATCTCAACTCTCCCCCCATTCTGAAATTCACTACTGATTCGTATATGTCCTTGATGGCATTGTTGTCTTCAGTCACCACGAAATCACTTGATTTCAAAAGAGCGTTTGAGTAATCAACAAACTCCAGATCTCCTGACACAAATCCGTATTTGCCCAAAAATAATGCCGTTCCCAGGTTAACTTTCGAAGGCGTCTTAAGTGTGTAATCTGAAATAAAGATATCACTGGCTGTTGATATAAAGCCCAGTTCGGTCGTATCCGTTCCTGATATGTATGAATAGTTGGAATTCCAATCCGTAGAAAATATGTAGTCACTTTCCTCATTCAGTGCCAGGTATGTTGGAGAAATGTAGGAAATCCCAATCGTTACATACTCGACCGGTCTGGCAATCAATCCAACGGTTGCATTGATACCGGCTCCCTCGATATCCAGCCTGTCCGTAATTTCGATTGCATTGAGAATATTATCAGGTGAGCCATCCCCAAAGGCATATTCTGTTTCCAGGAAAGTCCTCTTTTGTGTGTAATCAACGGATTGTATCCCGATTCCTCCCCCAAAGTATAATCTGTCATCATAATTACCTCCCCACGCAACATTGAATTGATATTGAGCCCCCCGGAGTTCAAGCACCTCATTTTGCCTTGGTAAGGATCCGGCAAACCTGCCAACCAGGGATGAGTAACCTTCAATAGTTCCATCTCCAAAATTCGGTGTGATATACGTTCTGCCGTTTACCTCATCCAGGAAATAATCGATATCGGAGTTATAGTCCGCTTCTTCTATCAGAAAGTGATCATACGCCGCTCCGTTTAGTCCCCCCAGGTCCTCAGGAAACGCATCCCCTACAGCGTCAATAAATGAGTCCACAACAGAGCTCTCATTGTTGTAATTGTCGTAGTTGATCTCATTGTGGAAATTGTTAATCCTGTTTAGTGATATGGCTAGTGATCCTCCTTTAAACTTACTTTGAACTATATCTCCTTTCCCGTAATTGATTACCCCTCCGATCTGGTTGAAATTGAAATTGTTTTTGAAAGAGTGAGTGCTTTGGCCGAAGAAGTTGGCATCTGACGTATTAAAATCCAGTGCCGGTGTAATGGAAAAAACACTCCTGTTGAAAAAGCCCAGGCCGGCCGGATTTGAATTCGCCAAACTTACATCACCCCCCAGGGCCACCTGTGTTCCTCCTATGCCCTGTACCCTGGCCGATCCATTGTAGCTGGTTTGACTGAATAGCAATGCATCATTATAGTATCCGATTTGGGCATTGACCGTTGTGCAAAGACCTACCAATCCTGCACTTAATAATATAAGTCTAAAGAATTTCATTTTTTCAAAATTTACCGTGAACTACTATCCGCCTCTTCTTGATCTGCTACCTCCTGATGATGATCGACTGCTTCCGCTACTTCTGCTGGAGCCAGATGACGATCGTCCGGAAGAATAACTACTTCTCGAACTACTTCCACTTGAATAGCTCCTGGAGCTCGAGCTACTTCTATTATAGCTGCTTCCGGACCTGGAGCCGCTACTCGGTGTATAGCTCCTGTTTTTATAGGTACCGGACCTGGAGCTGCTACTCCCGCTGCTGTATCTTCTGGAACTGGATGAGGAAGTACCTACCCTGGAGGTTCCCGACCCGGAAGTAGACCTGTTAGTACCGGAATATGAAGATCTGTTTGATCTGCTATTGTAGGTACCACTACTGGTATTTCCTGAACCTGAGTACCTGGAATTCGGCCTGTATGCTGTTGAACCGGATCTATTCCCGGAGGCAGTACCTCTGGTGCGGGAGTACGCGTTATTTGTACTTGTTCTTGTCGACCTGTTGTAATACTCATTTTGAGTACTGCTATAGTCCCTCCTTCCGGATGAACCCCGCTGATCTGAAGCCACTGTTGCAGATCTGTTTGAGGTCACGGTGGATCTGCTATTCCCCACAACAACTCCACCCCTGTTATACCTGCCACCACGTATGTATCTTCTGACCGCCACATCCCTCACAACATAACCACCAAATCCGCCTCCATAAAAATAGCCGTCATAAAAACCATTGTAATAGCTGTTGTACCGCCACCTGTTGTATCTGAATGGACTCCAGAAGGGGTCATAATAACCATAGTACGGGGTCCTCCAATACCAGGGATCGTAATATGAATACCCAAAAAACGGATCATACCAGAAGGGATCATAGTACCACGGAGATCCAAAAGATATACCAAATCCCCAGTTCCATCCTGACCATGGGTTATACATCATGCTACCATAAGGCCTCCACCTGTTGGATACCCATGGAGAATTGAAGTTTGTACCATAATAATTATTGATGATAACAGGATCCTCTTCCTCTTCAGGATAGTATTCCGTTTCCTCCGGGTAATACTCATTGTACACTCCGAAATTTGGATTTCTTAAGGTATCCTCGGTATAATACTGCTTGGACTGACTTGTATATTTTGCAATGTACTCCGGATTCACTCGTTTCGCCGAATAGTTATCAGTATAGCTGTTCGCCGTGTAGGCCTGGTATGTTGCCTGGGAATCATCGGATGTGCTTTTCAGCTCGTAGCTTACTTTCTTCCTGTCCTTTTTCGTAAAGTACATATCATCATACTCCTGGGCTGATAATCCACCACAGATCACCAACATAAGAGTGGATAATACCAATTTTTTGAATGAGCTGATCTTTTTCATAATATCAAGCTTTAAATTAACCAATGCTACTCATAAGTTCCACCTTCTACCCCTATATTTGAGGCCTTTTACTTTACACCTAGATTGTAGCAATTACTATACCAAAAAATCAAACAAATAAATGGCCAAGGCAATTCCAAGTAAATCGGAGGATTATTCTTTATGGTATAATGAATTGGTAAAAAAAGCTGAATTAGCCGAAAACAGTCCGGTAAGAGGTTGCATGGTGATCAAGCCCTATGGATTTGCGATCTGGGAGAAAATGCAAAGGCAAATGGATGACATGTTCAAAGAAACCGGCCATTCAAATGCATATTTTCCTCTTTTCATTCCAAAGTCCTATTTAAGTCGGGAGGCGGACCACGTGGAAGGATTCGCAAAGGAATGCGCTGTTGTCACTCACTACCGTCTGAAAAACAGCTCGGATCAGACAGGTGTCGTCGTAGATCCGGAGGCTAAGCTGGAAGAAGAATTAGTTGTTCGCCCAACATCGGAAACCGTGATCTGGGATTCTTATAAAAACTGGATCCAGTCATATCGTGATCTCCCCTTATTGCTCAATCAATGGGCTAATGTGGTCAGATGGGAAATGCGCACCCGGTTATTTTTGAGGACCTCAGAGTTTTTGTGGCAGGAAGGCCATACCGCTCATGCAACAAAACAGGAAGCCATTGATGAGACGATCCAAATGTTGAATGTTTATGCCGATTTCGTGGAAAACTACATGGCAACCCCTGTTATCAAAGGTCTCAAGACAGAAAGTGAGAAATTTGCCGGGGCTGTCGATACTTACTGTATTGAAGCACTGATGCAGGACGGGAAAGCGCTTCAGGCGGGTACTTCCCATTTTCTGGGGCAAAATTTTGCGAAAGCATTTGACGTTCGTTTCGCTACCAGGGAAGGGCATGAAGATTTTGTATGGGGAACATCCTGGGGGACCAGCACAAGATTGATGGGGGCGTTGATAATGGTGCATTCTGATGACGATGGTCTGATCCTGCCTCCTAAACTGGCTCCGGATCAGGTTGTAATCGTTCCTATTTATAAGGGACTCGATCAACTGCCCGCCATCTCTGAAGTGGCCAGTAAGATCAGGGATTCGCTGAAGGCTAAGGGGCTCACTGTAAAATATGATGACAGGGATTCACAGAAACCCGGTTGGAAATTTGCACAATATGAACTGCAAGGTGTACCCATCCGCATAGCTATCGGGCCGAGAGACCTGGAGAATGAAACTGTAGAAATCGCCCGAAGGGATACAAAGGAGAAGGTAGTCATGCCACGCAATGAAGCAATAGATAAGATACCGGATTTGCTTGACGAAATTCAGGATAATATCTATCAAAAAGCATTAAATTTCAGAACGGAAAACACGTGCCATGTAGAAACTTATGATGAATTCAGGAATAAAATCGAGGAAGGTGGATTTATATATGCACACTGGGATGGCACAGAGGAAACCGAAGAGAAAATAAAAGAAGAAACGAAAGCAACGATTCGCTGCATTCCACTAAATTCTCCTGAGGAGTCAGGAAAGTGTATGGTAACAGGAAAACCTTCAAAGCAAAAAGTATTGTTCGCAAGAGCCTATTAAGTTTGAGGAATGGAATGGTTAATGATCATCGGCTTTATTGTACTCGGCATAATCCTGATTATTATTGAAATTGTTTTTGTGCCTGGGACAACTATCGTCGGGATAGGCGGCTTGGCA
Organism: Cyclobacteriaceae bacterium; assembly: GCA_028278225.1. Classification (GTDB taxonomy): domain Bacteria; phylum Bacteroidota; class Bacteroidia; order Cytophagales; family Cyclobacteriaceae; genus JANQEU01. The sequence continues at coordinate 35,713 of JANQEU010000081.1, read as the reverse complement.
TGCATGGGCTATGGTATTTATGTAGCTTTCCAGGATTTCGGCACTTCAACCGGTATCATTACCTTAGTCATCACAGGTGTTTTCTGCCTGATTGCACTGGTTTACTCGTTAAAAACAAAATCCTGGGAAAAGTTTTCGCTAAAGAAAACGATGGACTCCAAATTCAATGAGGAGTTTAAACAGGATCTGCAGGTGGGAGAGGAAGGTGAATCCATTTCGTCCCTGAAACCAATAGGCAAGGCCCTCTTCAATGAACAAGAGGTAGAGGTACGGTCGATGGGTGGATATGTGCGGGAGAAAAGCAAGGTGAGAATCATAAAAATTGAACAGAATAAAATATTTGTAGAACCTATAACTGAATCATAATATGGGCAGTCTTTCTTTAGTACTAATCATTTTCGCCATAATAGTTGGCTTCTTTATTTTCCTGTATTTTGTACCGATCAACCTGTGGATTACCGCCATATTCTCAGGGGTCCGTGTGGGACTTCTGGAGTTGGTGTTTATGCGAATCAGGAAAGTTCCGCCATCAATAGTTGTAAACTCGCTGATCACTGCAACGAAGGCAGGCTTGACGATTTCAGAAGATATACCAGGCAGTGATGAAAGGAGGAAACTGAAGGCATCAGACCTGGAAACCCACTACCTGGCCGGCGGTAATGTACCACAAGTTATAAAGGCATTAATATCCGCCGATAAAGCCAATATTAATCTGACTTTCAAACAAGCAACAGCAATTGACCTGGCCGGACGTGAAGTTTTTGAGGCAGTACAAATATCAGTAAATCCCAAGGTCATCAACACACCTTCAGTAGCCGCAGTAGCTGCAGATGGAATTCAACTTGTCGCCAAGGCAAGAGTTACGATTCGCGCAAATATCCAGCAGTTGGTTGGAGGCGCCGGTGAAGAGACAATTTTAGCCAGAGTAGGTGAAGGTATTGTCACTTCGGTAGGATCGGCCGCCACTCATAAAGAAGTGCTTGAAAATCCTGATAAAATATCCAAACTGGTTTTGCAAAGAGGACTTGATGCAGGGACAGCTTTTGAAATACTATCAATCGATATAGCTGATGTGGATGTCGGGGCCAATATCGGGGCAAAACTTCAAACTGATCAGGCGGCAGCCGACCTTAAAGTGGCTGAAGCCAAAGCAGAAGAAAGAAGGGCCATGGCAGTAGCTGAAGAGCAGGAAATGATCGCCAAAGCCCAGGATGCGAGAGCAAAAGTGATTTTAGCTGAGGCCGAGGTTCCGAAGGCAATGGCTGACGCATTTAGAAGTGGAAATATGGGAATTATGGATTATTACAAGTTCCAGAATATTCAAGCTGACACGGAAATGAGAGAATCGATAGCCGGAGGAAGCAAGACCTCAAGCAAAAAGAAAGAGTAATCCGAAAGCCACTACAAGTATTGAGCGAGGCTGTTAGTCTCGCTCAATCAAGTATGTCTTTGAATTTTGACTGCAGATTTTTCCAAAGCATCCTGGCTTCCCTTAAATCCACTTTCCTGAATCTGACCGTATTCCCCGGAGCCAATTGACCGCAATAGTCAAGATCCGCATGTATTACCTGGGCAATGCGAGGATACCCGCCTGTTGTCTGGCAATCATTCATTAGCAGGATAGGTCCCGAAGGTGTTAGCTGTACAGTACCCCTGAAAACAGGACGTGATGCAATATCATAGGTGCTGGCATGTAAGTCTTCGCCCAACAAGCGGAATCCAATCCGGTTACTCTTTTCCGATACTCTGAAAGGACTTGAAAGCAAAGATTTTTTTGCCTGGTCCTCCATCAGGTCATATTCAGGACCCTTCATGAGGCGGATCGAGTATGATTTTGTAAATCTTCTTTGCAAGTCCCGGGGGATTTCTCTTACCGCACAATCCTGTGCCCTAATAATTAACTGATCGCCCTTTTTCAGGGCTTCGCCGTTAATTCCGCCAAGCTTCGAATTCATGTAAGTCGCGACTGATCCTAAAATTTCTTTCATTTCAATATCCCCTGAAAAAGAGATATAGGTTGCCAGACCTTCATTGGTTTCCCTGATCTCCAGGGTATCACCTTTTTGAACATAGATCGTTTTTTGATCTGGCACGAACTTCCCGTTAACATGACACCCTGCTGCAGCGCCGGTAACTCCCACAGCCATTGTTTCATGAAACTTTATTCTGGCCCCACTGAGAATGGTCTCTATCAACGGATGGTTTTCATTTTTGTGCACTAACCAATTCGCCAGTCGCGCACTGTATTGGTCAAGAGCTCCCGATTCCGGAACGGCAAACTTCCGGTAACCGAACCTTCCATTGTCCTGTATGGTCATCAGCGAACCCGTATTCAGAATTTCAATCATTGTACGCGTTAAATTCTTTCAATTCTATTGGACGGAATTTCACAAGTTGACCCAATTCCAGTGGAAACGGGTCTTCCCTATCGAAATCGACCATACTCAAGGGGGTTCTGCCTACAACATGCCATCCGCCCGGGACTTTGGCCGGATAAATGCCGCACTGATCCCCTGCTATTGCTACTGATCCAGGTGGAATTGCCAGGTTTGGCGAATCCTTCCTTTTGACTCTCAAAGGCTCTGGCAAACCATTCAGGTAAACGAATCCGGGAACAAATCCAAACATCGCCACCTGGTATTCGGATCCGCAATGAAACTCAATGATTTCGTTTATCTCCAAATTGAGGGTTTCCGAAAGCTCCCCGAGATCTATACCCAGTGAAGTATCATAGCATACCGGGATTTCTAAAATTTCTCTTCTCCGCCTATAAGCATTTTCATCAACCCTGAAATTTCCGAGTATATTTTCAAATTCTCTCAGGTCAAATTCATCCTGGTCATATGTAAATGCCAGGGCCGTTGATGTGGGGATGAATTCTCTGATCCCAACCAGCTTTTGACTGCTTATGAAATCCTGAAGCTGCAGGTAGATCTCAATCTGACTGGAATCCAATCTCATTTCAATAATTGAATCCCCCATCAAAAAGAAATCAACTTTCATTTGTCAGCCGTGATTTCAATATGGTTTTTCGCAAACTCCCTCAGTAGATGAGCCAATATCTGTAAAGCTTCGGGGTTGTCTCCATGAATGCAAATGGTGTCGACCTCCATTTTAATTTTCTTATTTGTTGCGGTTTCTACTTCCTGATCTATGACCATTCGGATAATCTGGGCAGCAACATCCTCCGGACTGTCCAACACAGATCCTCGAATTGTGCGACTTACGAGCATCCCGTCATCATTGTATTTGCGATCCCCAAACCCCTCCCTCCGAAAGGGATGATCCAATTGTTTTGCGGCTTCCTGATGACATGAGTTTGGCATGCCCATATAAGCCAGGTCCGGATCGATTTGATGAATCGCTCCACAAATGATTTTGGCTACTTCAATATCACCCGCAGAGTGATTGTACAGGGCACCGTGAGGTTTCACATGGCTCAATCGTCCGCCATAAGCCTCTACCATTCCTTTCAGTGCGCTGACCTGGTATAGCATTGCCGTCCGTAATTCCTCCGGCTTCATAAACATCTGCCTTCTTCCGAATCCCTGTAAATCAGGGTAAGATGGATGTGCCCCAATTTTTACATTACGCTCGAGGGCCTGCTGAATGGTATCGGAAATAACAACCGGGTCTCCCGCATGAAAACCGCAGGCAATATTGCACGAAGAGATTACGGATAACAGTTCCTTTTCGTCAGGGATTCGATAATTACCAAAGCCTTCTCCCAGGTCACAGTTTATATCTATCGAATACTTCATAGTACTTGAATTGATGACAAAATACCTTTTAAACCCAAAAAAGTAATGATCAGAATTATAAATCCTCCAACTGTGTTCGAAATCCAGCCGTTTCGGAATTCTCTCAAATCCCTTTGATTCATTACGATCATAAGGAAAAGTCCAATTACGGGTAATAAGAGTCCATTTGCAAATTGTGCAATTTGAATAAGTAGTAGCGGTTTAATTCCTAAGCTGGCCACTATTACTCCCGTGATAAGAACACCAAACCAACTTAATCTAAAGGTAGCAGATCCGAATGATGACTGCTTTCCCAAGAGACCTGAAACCGTATATGCCGCGGCCACAGGAGCCGTGATCATTGAGGTTAACCCTGCTGAGAAGATCCCAACTGAGAGCATTATTGTAGAATATTCTCCAAGAAGGGGCCTTAGCTGAGTGGCCAGGTCAGCAAGACCTGTAACCTCCTGACCGTTGACGTACAATGTAGCAGCTGAGGTGATTATAATAAGAATAGAAATGATCCCGCCTAAAATAACTGACACCAAAACATCGGCTCTAACCGTTCTAAGATGTTCGGCCCCGCTCCACTTTGTGGCCACTGCCGATGAATGCAGGAAGAAGTTGTAGGGAACTATGGTCGTACCGATCAATGCCATTACGACAAACAGTGAATTATCAGGAAAAGTGGGTATGAAGGCACCTCTGAATATTTCAAAAATATTGACTGGTAAGACGATTACCGTAAATAAGAAGATAAGGCTCATCAGCGAAACGAGGATTACGAGTGTTTTCTCAATCAGCTTGTATTTTCCAAAATACAGGAGGATGAAAGCAATGGATCCCAGTATCCAGATAATGAAAAGGTTCTTGCCGGCCATGGAAAAGTCACCAGGGACAAGTTCGCTCAATCCAAGGGTGGCGCCGGTGATGTTCCCTGATTGATAAGCAGCGTTACCCACAAGAATTGCCAATAATGAAAGGATGGTCATAACAGTTCTGAGGTATCTGTTACTTAACCCGACCCGAATTGCATCCGAGAGTCCCATTCCCTTTATCGCACCCAGTCTCCCGGTCATCTCCTGTAAGAAAATTGTGGCAATGACGCTGAATACCAATGCCCAAATCAAAGAATAACCAAAAGATGCCCCCGCAATCGAACAGGTCACAACTGTACCCGGGCCAATGAATGCAGCCGCTACCATGGTTGCGGGCCCAAGTTTTTTGAATATGGAACTCATAATTGGATGCGAAATCTAATTATTAAATATCATATATTGATCAGGGTGACCGGAACTGATTGTCATGCTAACCATCCTAAGCTTAGTTGAAAGGGTCGAAACATAGACTTCACACCTAATTAAATCAAAAGCACTTCTCAAAGTCACCCTTCGAGGCTACGCACCTCAGGGCGACAAAAAGATCGAATGTCAGTCTGAGAAGCGGAGCGTCTCGATGACTGACAGGAAAGAAATAATTGTCATGTGAGCCAGCCTAAGCTTAGTTGAAAGAGTCGAAACATAGACTTCACACCTAGTTAAATCAAAAGCACTTCTCAAAGTCACCCTTCGAGGCTGCGCACCTCAGGGCGACAAAACGATCGAATGTCAGTCTGAGGAGCGAAGCATCTCGAAGACTGAGGAGCAGAGCGTCTCGATGACTGACATTCCGGGATAATCCGGACATTCAATCATAACCGGAGATCCTTAGCAACTTAGAAGATCATTGTGTTAGTTATTTTTGAATGAATGGACCTGTATACTGTGTATATCTTAAAATGTGCCGATAGTTTGTATTATGTAGGGGTGACCAATGATATCGAGAGAAGGCTCTACGAACATCAGACAGGGTTCAATAAAAAATCGTTCACCTACAACAGAAGACCTGTCAGACTTGTTTTCCAGGAACATTTTCATGATATCAATCAGGCTATTGAATTTGAGAAACAGATAAAAGGATGGAGACGGGATAAAAAGGAAGCCCTGATCAATCGTGATTGGGATAAGCTGCCGGAATTGTCGAAGAGAAAAAGGAAATCTTAAACATGGTCCATTGTCACCCTTCGAGGCTGCGCACCTCAGGGTGACAGGAACGAGAGTGTACCGCCTCAGGGCGACTGAAACCAAAAATCACTTCGGCTTTTTATAAACAGGAACCGTGCTGCATGGCTCTCCATACATGACGCTGGAAGCTATCGGGACAAGTTTTTTTGTGAGCTCGGCATAGGCGTAATTACGGGCTTTCAATTCCCCGCAACCCTTTACCACAACTTTCTTGTTTGTCAGTTGCTGAAAGTCAATTTTTCCAATCCCCTGATCAATCAGGGTTTTTTCCAAATCCAGATCCTCACCCACGGCAACTTCATTTGCATAGGGTTGCAACCTGGAGATGATCAGCATATTAGCCCAATCCGGAATAATCATTTCATCAATGATAGTGATAAGTACATTTTTTCCCTGATATTGCGACCAATCATGGTCCTTTATGAATTGCCTGAAAGGCTTCTCACGAAGTATCGGATCCTCTCCCAATGCTTCCCTGATATCAAAATGTACACGATCACTTTTGTCGAGATATTCCTCAATATCCAAAGTGACGAGTGGACTACTTGCTACCCTGTTTACTATTGGTCCGGCTTCCATACTATACTCTTAATTGATTTTTAGCCTTTTTAGTTTGAAATTCCTTAAGATAATCCGGTTCAAAATATGCAAGATCCTCAAATTCTTCTTTACGAAATCTTCTGTAAGCAATCCGTCCCATATACCTGGCATCAGGAAACCACTCGCCCTCTATCCTGATATCGGGCCGGTGGTTTATCGATTTGAATTTTTCCGCACCATTTCCGACCAGCCAAACAGGTTTACCGGTTAGATGATCAAATGTACTCTCCTCCAGCACCAAAGCATGGGTTTCCTCTATGATTTTCCCCGTTTCATTTGTAATCATTGTATATACTTCCATTCTTCGGGCATCAATCATGGGAAGTATGTAACAGGTTCCATTGACAACCGATATTGCTTTTTCCAATAAAATCTCAAGTGTCGGTATTGAAATCAAGGGAATCCGTAATCCAAAACATAGTCCCTTTGCTGATGAAACTCCGATCCTCAATCCGGTATAAGAGCCGGGGCCGGCAGACACGGCTACAGCATTGAGATCAGCTTTAGCCACTGAACTATTTTCCAGCAGCTCATTTATGATCCCGGGAAGTAGCGAGGAATGGGATTTTGAAAGGTGATAGCTCTGATCAGCCACTAAATGACCGCGGTCGTGCAAGCCAACTGAACAAACCTTGGTGGAAGTTTCAATACTCAGGATCAAAATATTTATTGTCGATTCAGTAGCGAAAGATATTTGTCATGATCCTGAAGCAGATCCACTGCAGTAAGTATGTCCCTGTCCTTATTAAAGGTAGATTCGATCGCCCCCTGTTGCAAATAATATCTACTGGCAATCTCCTGCTCAATTAATGCTTTGATCTCCTTTTTAAAGGTTATGAGATCGGATTCCTTATTATGTAAGGTAGCCTTCTGCAATGCTTCTATCTGTTCCTTGATCTCAGGATAGTATTTTTCCTGTTTTGCCACCTCAATTAACTTTTCAAGATTTTTTTCAACATTTGTTGTGTAGTCATAGTCTTTGTCGGTTAACCAACTCACAAAATATTCATAATCTTCGTCAGGAAGTGCGAACTCCGAAGCTTTTGCTATTTCTTCATTGCCGTAGTAGTATTCAGTCGCATAATGAAAGATCAGATCTTTTCTCATCAGGGCGTAAGTGATCGGTGCATACCTGAACTGCTCAACATGAATATCAGGATCCAGACCGCCACCATCATACACTATCCTTCCATTTGAAGTTGTGAATTCGGTTTTTAGCGAATCGGCGATTTTACCTACACTGCCATCCGGATTCCTTGAGCTGTAGTCAATTGCCTGAATACACCGCCCACTTGGGATATAATATTTTGCGGTTGTTACTTTCAACTGAGAATTGTATGCCAAAGGTCTGGTCTGCTGTACCAGTCCCTTTCCATAGGTTTTTCTTCCGACTAATACACCTCTATCGTAATCCTGAACTACACCGGAAACAATCTCAGCCGCGGAAGCACTGCCATTATCAGTCAAAACAACCAGGGGGATCTCATTGTCCACTGCTTCGGCAGGAGCTCTGTAAACCTTTGTCCAGGAGTCCAGTTTACCCTTTGTACTGACAATCTCCCGTCCTTTTGGCACAAAAACATTTGAAACGTTGACTGCTTCATCCAATAATCCACCGGGATTACCGCGGAGATCGAGTATCATTTTGGCAGCACCCTCCTCTTTCAATTCTTTCAAAGCACTTCCAACTTCTTTTCCCGCTTTGGTTGTAAAATCTGTCAACCGGATATACCCGATATCTTCATTGATCATACCGAAGTAAGGTACATTGTCAATGGTAATCTTTTCGCGCTTCAGAAATACCTCGAACGGTTCATCCCGGTCAAAGCGCCTGATAAGAAGCTTTATTTCGGAGCGAGAAGCCCCATCCAGTAATTTACCGATATCGTCACTGTCCTTGTCCTCCAGACTAATGCCGTTTATTTCCAATATTTGATCTCCGATCTTCAAGCCGGCCTTTTCAGCTGGTGAGTCCTTGTAATGCATGACCACTGTGTTAACACCTCCTTTTCTATCCACCAGTGCGCCGATCCCTCCGTACTCTCCAGTGGTCATGGTAAGGTAATCTTCTATGTCGTCTTCGGGAATGTAGTTGGTATAGGGATCAAGAGACTTCAGCATGGCGTCAATCCCCACCTTCATCAATTCTCCCGGATTTATCTCATCCACATAGTAGGAATTCACTTCTTTGAACAAAGTGGCGAATATGTCAAGGTTTTTGACAATCTGGAAGTACCTGTCATTATCCGAAACAGGCTTGAACGCCAATACAACAAAGGAGACAATAGTGATTACTATGCTTATTTTCAGTGCTCTTTTCATAATTATAAATTCTTACGCTTCGACCTCTTTCGATAAACGATGTAATGCGGAGGTTAGTTTTTCCTGAATCTCCTGAAATGAAAGGATGTCATTCGAAAGATACATAAAAGCCAACAGAAATCCATTTGCACAATTCTCATTGAGCAGGTGTTTATTTAGCCGATATGCCTCACGGACCCTCCTTTTGATCAGGTTTCTTTTGACCGCCAGCTTATGATATTTCTTTGGTACCGAGATCATCACTTCATTTGTCGTGTCCTCCTCTCCCTTACTGACAAAACGTACCAAAAACGGATATAAATGAAAAGAGGAACCGTTTTTGAACAATTCCTCTATTTTCTTTTTGCTTTTTAGCCTTTCAGCTTTACTGAAAGTAAATCTTCTTTTTTGGGCCATTATTTCTCCAAGCAGCCCAACTGCTTCATTTATTTCGTATGCTTCTCGTCAGAAACTGTTAATTTCTTTCTGCCTTTGGCTCTTCTTCTTGCGATAACACTTCTGCCGCTGACAGATTCCATCCTGGACCTGAATCCATGCTTATTTCTTCTTTTCCTCACTGAAGGTTGAAATGTCCTTTTCATCTTATACTGCAGTTACTTAAAAACGGAGGGCAAAAGTAGATAGACTTCCCAAGTTTTACAAACTTCAGAAATCTATCTGCCGTGAAGTCTAAACGAGTGCCGCGTTTTTAATTTCTTCCATTTGGTCCAGCTCAAGTCTGGGTCCATACCTGGAGACCACTTTCGAACTTGCCATACTTGCTAATTTACCGGAGCGATCATAAGGATAATGTTTTGTGATACCATACAGGAAAGCGCCTGCAAACATATCCCCGGCGCCAGTTGTATCTATGGCTTCAACGGGAAAAGGAGGGATATCTATCCAGTTTTCACCATCCCAAATTGCTGCTCCTTCCTTTCCCCTGGTTATTGCAATATTCCTGGCCACTCCGGTCAGTGCTTCCCTGGCCGGTCCAAAGGAATCCGATCCTGTGAATAACATGGCCTCCTCCTCATTACAAAATATAAGATCGATCCCTTCCCCAACTAAATCGATCATTTCCTTTTGGAAGTATTTTACCATTGAGGGATCCCAAAATGTCAATGAAACTTTTACGTCATGGGCCTGAGCAATTTCTTTAGCTTTCTTCATTGCGATCCTCCCCGTTGGAGAAGCAATCAGGGCACCTTCGATATAGATATATTCTGAGTTCTGAATAGCCTCCTCCGATAACTCGGATACAGAAAAATCAGTAGTAATGCCCAAGTATGTGTTCATTGTCCTTTCGGCATCAGGAGAGATCATGACAAGACACTTTCCGGTTGTGCCTTCCGAAAGACTGTCAAGCTTCAGGTTTGTGTCCAGTCCGTTTTCATGCAAATTCCGGAGATAAAATCTTCCGTCAGGATCATTTGCCACTTTACAGGAGTAAAATCCCTTTCCGCCCAGTTGACTGAAAGCCACCATGGTATTGGCCGCAGAACCACCTCCCTGTTTTTTCGCGATCCTCCCGTCCACAGCAGATAGTAATTCTTTCTGGCGATCCTCATCGACCAATGTCATCAGGCCCTTTTCAACATTATGTGCAGATAAGAATTGATCGTCAACCTTTATCTCATAGTCTACCATAGCATTACCTATGGCGTATACATCATATTTTTTCATGTGTTCCCGTTGAATTTGCACCGGTTACATAGATTGCAGATCCCTTTAGTATCCGGAGGGTCATCATACCTAAGACCTCTCCGGATTGAATAGATCACTATGCATATCCTATATTCCCTATGGTTTGAACAATTCGATGGCAATATTAGGGTAATCTGTAATAATGCCATCCACGCCCCATGCGGCTAGCTCCCTCATACGTTTTGCGTCATTTACAGTCCAGGGAATTACTCTCATGCCGGATTCCTGAATTTCACTGATGGTTTCAGCCTCCAGCAGCGTGTGGTGACAGCTATATATCTCAGGTATGAAACCTAAATCTTCCACGTTTTGCCTCCAGGAACGATCATTCGCTATCAGCTGTGCTAATCTTACATCAGGATATATCTCCCTGAAGTAGCGCAACACCCTGAAATCAAATGATTGGATGGTGACTCTGTCCCATTCTATCACGCCATCTACTTGCCTGAAGACCAGGTCTGAAAACGCTTCCGGCGAAGGGTGGGATATACCTTCATTTTGTTCTTCGGACTTAAGCTCTATGTTATACCGGACCGGGGAAACGTTTTTACCGGAAATGTAATCCTCGACGGCAATAAATACTTCAGCGAGCAATGGTTTAAAAACTGCCATTTTTTCCTGATCAGGAAATTTCGGATGGTCTTTTGAGCCACAATCAAATCGCCGGATCTCTGAATAATCCATTTGGTAGACGTTGTATAAATGCATGCTGTCGTCCGGGATCCCCGATCCATCAGGACGCAGGCAAAAATCCGGGGAAAAGTATGGCTCATGACTGACTACAACCTGGCCGTCCCCGGTGACACATACATCCATCTCCAAAGTGGTAACACCCAGATCCATAGCTTTCAGAAAACCGGGAATGGAATTTTCGGGCATTAAACCCCGGGCTCCGCGATGACCTTGTATGTCGAGGCCGGAGGTCTTTCTCTGATTTGCACTTTTTGAGTCGACCATTTTCGAGCAACTAATTATTGAACCCACCATTAAGATAAGTATTGCATATTTCATGATGAGAGGAATTTTATCCTGGTAAAAATATAATCCAGTGTCTCCCGGTTAATGACCATCCTATAATAATCTGTATTATTTAGTTGTTGCGGTTTATATCCTGTCTGTTGCAGGTATTTTTTTGATATGGTCTTGTCAAACCAATGCACAAGGCTCATGTGTCTATCCTCAATCTCAATGCAGGTCATCCCCCGCTTTCCAACTACAGTCCCGGAATTGAACAGGCATGGGATCGCGAAAATGGAATTGTAAACGTAGCTGTTATAATTGTGGCTTTTATTTTCTCCGTAGTAGCTCTCAAGTTCCTTTTTATAAGCCTTGATACTTTCTTTGATCGATTCCTCACCGGCGTGTACGCCGTCAGCATAATCCCGGCAAAGTTGTTCAATCTTAAATTTGAGGCGTTCAGTTTTATGAAGTGACTCGAATAGTGGTCTATGTGTATGGCCTATGATGGATACACGCTTCCTGGAAGCGGAGTATTGATACGCCCTTTTTTCAATTTTATACTGTTTCAAAGAATCATGCGAAACGGAAAAACTCTTGATCCTAAGTGGATTTGCAAAATACTTCAAAGTAAATCCAATGAGTTCATTGTGCTTATGATACTTTTTTGAGGCCTGGTGACCATGAAAAAGAAAAATCGAATTGTCCTTGTAAGTAAACTTAAAGCCTTCTGAAAGAAGGTAATCGAATGGGTTCTCACCATCCAGGGATAGTAAAAGGTCGTGATTTCCTAAAGTCTTGATCAAACTTTGATGGTCGGCGAACAGGTCAAAAACATCGTAAACCGTCTTCCATTGTTTTTCTATTTTTTTCAGAGGGAACCTTTGGAGTTCTTCAATATCACCGTTTAGGAATAAGGAGTAGTTGCGGTTGAGATAATAAGATTTCAGCGCTTTTAGAAACAAATCCGAGTTCTGCTTAAAATCGTCAGTGGATCCACCGTCTCCCATATGGAGGTCACTGAATATGACCCATTTATCCTGGCTATCTAATTCCTGACCAGGCGATTCTTGAAAAAGCTTTTCAAGATTGTCATAGACTACACTGTTGGAGATCTTCAAAATTACTCATCTTAAGCTACCAGGGAGGCCGCACCAAAAACACCGGCACTGTCACCGAGAATGGGTTTCAAAAAAACTGTATCAAATCCTGTATTAAATATATGTTTCTTCACCTCTTCCACTCCTTGCTCATACAATAAGTCAATGTTACCAACCCCTCCACCCAGCACAACAACATCAGGGTCCAATATATTGATGACTACAGCCATCGCCTTGCCGAAATATGTTATCAATCTGTTAATTGTGCGCGATGAATCTTCATTTGTGCCATCGATATGTTCCAGATAGATTTCCTTAAGTTTTTTTCGGGTACCAAAAGTTTCTTCGTGATACCGTTCCAGCGCTTTTCCTGACAAAATCGTTTCAACGCACCCGGTTTTGCCACAGTAACATTCTCCCCCTGATTCATCCAGGAAATTGTGTCCCCACTCTCCGCCAATTCCCTGCTTTCCGGTCAGAACTTCACCGTTCACAATTATACCACCACCTACACCTGTTCCCATGATCACTCCAAACACAACTTTGGCATCAGGCGCTTTTTCCCTTACCGACCCCATTCTCGTTTCTGCCAATGCAAAACAGTTTGCATCATTGGCGATTTCGATGGGTAACCCAAGTTTATCTTCCAAATCATTTTTCAGAGACTGCCCGTTCAGGCACGTTGTATTGCAGTTTTTCATGGTATTTGAGCCCGGATCCAGGATTCCCGGAGTAGCAAAACCAATCTTAACCGGCTTCACACCGGATTCGTTGCTCATTTTTTTAACCAAAAGCTTAACCCTGTCAAGCATATGCCCGTATCCCTTTTCTGATTCAGTTGGTATTCTTTCCCTGAACAGGACTTCCCGATTGTGTAAGCTATCCAGGATGACTCCTTCGATTTTTGTACCGCCCAGATCAATACCCCATACAGACATTTTGAAAATATTAGTTTGCTGAAATCAACATGGCCTCCCAGGGCGCTAAATTGAATTTACCTGGTTCAGGTAAAACTGTGCGATTATAATTAGACATGATTATCACCGCATTACTCAGGTCATACCGGCCATCCGCTTCAAAAATGACATCTTTCTTTGAAAAGTTTATTACAGAAAGAAATACATCATGTTGGTCAGCTCTCCAGTATGCAAAGACTTCAGGGTGATCGATTGCTATTGGTTCGAATTCTCCGTATACCAGGGTTTTATAAGTTTTTCTGATTTTGATCATTTCACGATAGAAATTCAAGATGGAATTTGGATCATCATCCTGAGATTGGATGTTTATACTATGATAGTTGGGATTCGTTTTTATCCATGGCTCCACCTCTGAAAATCCACCATTCTCACCGGACGTCCACTGCATCGGGGTTCTTGAATTGTCTCTGCCCTGTTCATCTATAGCTTTTTTCAGCACCTCCGTATCAGCCCCGTTGTTTTTGGCATCATGTATGGCATGAAGGGTCACTAGATCGCGATAATCTTCCCAACTATCATAGGCGACATTAGTCATGCCGATCTCATCACCATTGTACAGATAGGTCGTTCCACGCAAAGACAGCAGCATCATACAGAGGGCCTTTGCTGATTTTTCCCAGAACTCTCCGTCATCCCCAAATCGTGAGACGATCCTTGAAAAATCATGATTCCCCAGAAAAATGCTTGTCCAACCCCCTTTTTTCACGATTTGGTCCCACTCCATGAAGATCTTTTTGAATTTAATGAAATCAAGCAACACAGGATCGAATCTTCCGCCATTTCCATGGTCGATAACCATGTGGTCAAAGTGAAAAATCATGCCAAGTTCATTTCGATCTTCCTTTACATAATCCAGTCCTTCTGCCAAAGTTATGCCCGGTCCCTCGCCAACCGTCAGTATGTCGAAATGCCGGATGACTTCCTGGTTCATTTCATGGAGAAATTCATGAATCCTCGGTCCGCTGGCATAAACCTGTTGAGTAGTGTCATTCAAGATTTCATATGGAGTATCAGCAAATTCTCCTTTCGAAATCAACGAAATAACATCCATCCGGAAACCATCAACACCTTGTTCCAGCCAGAATCTCATGATATCATACACTTCCGCTCGCACATCGGGGTTTTCCCAGTTCAGGTCAGGTTGCTTTTTTGAAAATAAGTGCAGGTAATATTCCCCCGAATCTTCATCATACTCCCAAGCGTCTCCTCCAAAAAATGACTGCCAGTTATTGGGGGGTTTGCCGTTTTCACCGTGCCTCCATATATAGTAATCCCTTTTTGGATTGTGAATACCGGATCGTGATTCAGTAAACCATGGATGTTCATCGGAAGTATGATTGACCACCAGATCCATTACCAGTTTCATTTCTCTTTGGTGAATACCTTCCAGGAGCTGTTTGAAATCTCCCATATCACCAAACTCCTTCATGATACTCCGGTAGTCACTTATGTCATAGCCATTGTCGTCATTAGGCGATTCATAGATGGGACATATCCAGATCACATCGACCCCCAGGCTTTTGATATAGTCGAGCTTGCCGATTATTCCCTGCAAGTCCCCGATACCGTCGCCATTACCATCAAAAAAACTGCGAGGGTAGATCTGGTAAACTACACTTTCTTTCCACCAGGCTCTTTTCATCTCCATTGCTTAAATTGATGAAATCCAAAAAGACTGGTACGGTTCCATCATTACGTTATAATTCAGGAAGTTAAGCACTTTGCCGGATATCCTGTCTCTAACTCCTAAAGCTGTCTCAAACCCGTTGCCATCCAGGACATCTTTATAGAGTAGTTCGGGATGGTCATTGAGGTTGAATACACAAAATGATCTGTAGCCATCCCTTTGACGAATAAATGCAAATAAATGCTCATTCCTGCAATCCACACGAACAGTGTTGTTGTGATCCGCAAATTCCGGACTTGATTTTCTCAGTGCCACAAGGTGTTGAAGGGTTTTGTAAATTCTATTCTCAACAGTGCCTTTTTTCGTCTTCAGTTGCTCTCTCTCCCAGTTCATTTCCGGGCGATGCATCCACCTGTTGTCATCTTTTCGAAGTTCGTCTTCCAGATAGGAATAGTCGTTTGTCATTCCAATTTCATCTCCCATATAGAAAATCGGAATGCCTCCGTAGGACAGGATAACGGCATTTAACATTGTGATCCTTTTAATGGCCATCTCAATTGCTGTATCATCCTTCTTATCCAGTGCCAACTCCAATCCCGCAAGTGAAGCAAGGGAACCGGATATTCTCGCATCGCCATTTTTCCGGTCTTCCATGAACTTTGCTCCTCTGGCAAATGACCATGAGATGCTGCCGGCGAGAAAATCCGTGACAAATTTTCTATGTAAGCGGGCGTCATATCCTGCCCAGGAGGCATGGAGATCTTCATAACCAAGTCCGATATCATCATGACACCTGACATAGTTTAACCAGGTTCTGCCGAATGGCTTGGCCGGAATGTTGTTTAGTGATGCATGCAATAGTTTATTGTTCTTTGTAGCAATGGACTCCCAAAGCAACGTCATTAACGTTGCATTATAAGCCATGTCGCACTCGTTGCTGACAGTTTTCGGATGACCAAAATATCCTATGATCTCATTTGGTGCTACAATGGCCTCTGCAAGGAAAAGAACCCCGGGAGCCACAACCTGCGCACAGGCCTTGAACGCCTGGATAATCAAATGAGCTTCTTCCAGATTTTGTGACTGTGTTCCAATCCTTTTCCACAAAAAAGCCAGGGCATCCAACCGGATGACGTCAATACCCTGGTTTGCCAGAAATAACAAGTTGTCCAGCATCTCGATGAATACTTCAGGATTGGTGTAATTCAAATCCCACTGGTATTCATGGAATACGGTCATCACCCATTTGTCCAGCTCTTTGAGGTTGGTAAAATTGCCCGGTGCTGTTTCCGGAAAAACCTCCGGTAACGAAGCCTCAAACTGATCCGGGATCCGGCGATCATCAAACATGTAATAATAAGCCTGATACTTTGGATCGCCTTTTAGCGCTGCCTTGGCCCATTTGTGCTCATCTGATGTATGATTGACCGCCAAATCAAGCATCAGACACATCCCTTCTTTTCTGAAAGTATCAGCAATATCCCTGATGTCCTCAATTGTCCCTAATTCAGGGTTTACTTTTCTAAAGTCACTTACAGCATACCCGCCATCATTATTGTCACGCGGACATTTTAGCAGGGGCATGAGGTGTACCAGGTTCACACCCAGGTCTTTGAAGTAGGAAAGTTTCGTTTTAAAATTTTTCAGGTCGCCACAAAAACGGTCGACATAGAGCATCATGCCCACCAACTTTTCACTCAAAAACCAATGATAGTCTGATTCCCTTTCAATATCCATCTGCTTCAAAACAGGTGATCTCTGCCGGTAAGCCGCGGCTAAACGCTCAACCAGTGTACGAATATGAATCGCCAGGTCATCGCGATCAGGATAGAGTCTTTCGAACAGACCGTATATCGCATCAAAGTTTGTGCTGAGCCTGATCCCAAAATCAGCATCGAACCCGATCTCCAGATCATCAAGGATCTCTTTCAGTAGTGATTTGAGTCTAGGATCGTACACGGTTTGCGGATTTATTCAAAACAACTAGCCTGATAAAGCGCTCTTTCCAATGATTCATCTTCTTCTTTCAGTCTTTTTGCGGACCACCCAAAATACTTCCCCAAATATTGACTGACAGGTTCTTTTAGCTTCCGGACAGACGCAATATGAAAATTGAGTTTCCCCGTTCTCCTTTCGAAGAAATCAAGTAGTGTGAAAACTGCTTCATATTCCAACGCGAATATCAATTCGGATATCCCGAGTCTTACCTCCGGATCTCCATTTTCCAGGGCTTCAAAAGTTTCAAGGATAATCTCTGATTGTTTCCCATAATTACTCACCAAATAATCCGCCATATGTGAAAGTCCTGTTTTGGCCAATCTGTCGCTAATTTCTTTGGTGAATTCCTCAACCGCTTTGGAATTGCTGAAAGGGCCTCCTATAAGCTGAATATTTTCAGTCTTACACTGCTCCAGCCTGTTGCCTGCTTCATTTTCTTTTTTCACAATCCTGTCAACAATCCTTTCAGCCATTTTCCTGTATCCTGTCAACTTGCCACCCGCTATTGACAGCAGACCGGATTCTGACTCGAATATTTCGTCTTTCCTTGATAATTGTGAAGCTGATTTACCTTCCTCCTCAATCAAAGGACGTAATCCTACCCACGACGATTCCACATCGTCAACGTTTAAAGCCGCTTTGGGGAAAATGTGGTTAACCCCCTCCAATAAGTACCGGACATCATCGGGGGTGGTACGGACATCGTTAAGATCACCATGGTAGTCAGTGTCGGTGGTCCCTATATACGTCACCCTATCCCTGGGAATTGCAAAAATCATCCTGCCATCCGGAACATCAAAATAGACAGACTGCCTTACAGGAAAGCGATGATGTGGAACCACAATATGTACTCCTTTAGTAAGATGCAGGTGTTTCCCGGCAAGCGATTTGTTTATGTCACGCAATTGGTCCACCCATGGCCCTGCTGCGCTTATTGTATATTTCGAATGCAAGGTGAACTCTTCATAGGAAAGATTATCTCGCCATTTAAGACCACAGATCTCGTTTCCGTCATAAATGAAGTCCATTGCTTCGGCATAATTGATGATTTTAGCTCCGTAATTTCCGGCTGTCTTTAATACCTCCATGGTCAATCTGGCATCATCCGTCCTGTACTCCGCGTAAACTCCTCCCCCCTCAAGGACATCTGCTCTTAGCAGAGGTTCAAGCTCTAATGTCTCTTCCTTCGTCAGCATTTTTCGCTGATCCACCTTTTCCACACCGGCCAGGACGTCATAAACCATTAAGCCCAGGGATGTCAATATTGTACCGTATGTACCGTCTTTGATCAACGGCAGCAACATCTTTTCGGATCTCACGAGATGCGGCGCCAACTTATGCACAACAGCCCTTTCTCTGCCGACTTCCCGCACCAGCGCTATTTCAAACTGTTTCAGGTATCTTAGTCCGCCATGTATGAGTTTGGTTGATTTGCTTGATGTACCGGAAGCAAAATCACACTTTTCGATCAATGCTGTCTTAAGCCCTCTAGAGGCTGCATCGAGGGCAATTCCTGCGCCGGTTATACCCCCTCCGATAATTGCCAGATCGAAAGGCGTCCGAACAATCTTATCTATCAGATTTGACCTTTTCCGGGTATCGAAACAATTCATTCCGTTTTTGACCAATTCAGTGTGCGCTCAACAGCCTTTTTCCATGTTTTGTAAAGGGATTCCCGTCTTTCCGAAGTGAGAACCGGTTTAAACAACTGTTGTGTTTTTCGTACCTGTTTTATATCCTCCAGCGTCCAAACTCCAGCTTTTAAACCTGCCAGAAATGCCGCTCCCAATGCGGTTGACTCAGTGATTTGCGGTCTGTCCACCTCTACGCCGAGTATATCAGACTGGAATTGCATCAGATAGTCATTGGATGTGGCTCCCCCATCCACATTCAATCTGCTGATTGATATCCCCGAATCTTCCTCCATTGCGGCCAGCACATCACGTGTTTGAAAGGCGATGGATTCCAGGGCAGCTTTAATGATATGGTTTTTGCCAGTATCCCTGGTCAAACCGAAAATAGCACCTCGCGAAAACTGATCCCAATAGGGTGCCCCCAGCCCGGCAAAAGCAGGAACGAGATAAACTTCACTGGAATCGACTTTTTTGGCGAAATATTCCGAATCTCCGGCGTGATCAATCACTTTAAGGGCATCCCTTAGCCATTGTATTGCTGCCCCGGCGATAAAAATACTTCCTTCCAGCGCATAGACGGGATCCTCATCAATGCTACAGGCCATTGTCGTCAGCAATCCGTTTTCAGAATCCCTGCATTCATCACCTGTGTTCATGAGCATAAAACACCCCGTTCCGTACGTATTTTTCGCCTCTCCGGGCCCCAAACATGCCTGCCCGAATAATGCAGCCTGCTGATCTCCGGCAATTCCCATGATCGGGATTTTATTCCCCTGATAATCGAAATCCCCAAAGTGATGGGAGCTTGGAGCAACGGATGGCAGCATGGATTCAGGGACTCCCAGCATTTCAAGCAGATCCCCGTCCCATTGTTTTGACCGGATGTTAAACATCATGGTACGGGAAGCATTTGTATAATCGGTTATGTGGCACTCTCCTCCGGTCATTTTCCAGATTAACCACGTGTCGATGGTACCGAATCTTAATTGACCTTTACTTGCCTTATCCCTGGCTCCTTCCACATTTTCAAGAATCCAGTGTGCCTTTGTTCCGGAGAAGTAGGAATCAATGACGAGTCCGGTTCTGGTTTTCACCAACTTCTCCCTGCCATTCTTCTTAAGTTCTTCGCAGAATCCGGTTGTCCTTTTATCCTGCCAGACGATGGCGTTGTAGACAGGAATGCCGGTTTCTGCATCCCAGACAACCGTAGTCTCGCGCTGGTTAGTGATCCCAATCGCTTTTATTTCTATGAGTGGTATTTGAAGCTCGGCTACCAGTGTTCTGAACACTTCGAATTGTGTGTTCCATATCTCCTCAGGATCATGTTCCACCCACCCCGATTGTGGGAAATACTGTGTAAACTCTTTTTGACGTACCCCTGCTATCTGACCTTTATCATCAAAAAGTATGGCTCGTGAACTTGTTGTCCCCTGATCAAGGGCGAGGATGTAACTCATTTCTTTCGGATTAGTAGGCGATCAAAATGACAATAACAATAACAATTAAAAATGCTGCGTGATACCTGTAGTTTTTATACCAGGGAAGTGCCTTTAACTGGATACTTTCATTGGCATAATCCTTTTTGGACCAGACGACATCCTCAAGTTCCTCCTCCCGGCCTTTTTCTCCCAGTAGTGATCCCATTACCATCGCCAGACATGACAAGAGGAAATGGAAAGTGGTCATATAAAGGAAATGTGGCTTCCAGGGGGCTGAATTGAAAACAATGGAAAAAATGGTAAGAACTGAGCCTACTACTATTGTCCAGTACACACCCCGATTATTTGCTCCTTTCCAAAACAAACCCATTACAAACAAAGCAATAATCGGTGGACAGAACCAGGACAGCGCCTGTTGCAGGTAATCCCAGAGTTTTTCAAAATGGACAATTTGCGGCGCCCATGCGGTGGCTATTACCATTACCACGAATGTGACCCACCTCCCGACATTCATCAATTCACGGGTAGATTTATGAGGTTTTAGCTTGGTAATAAAATCCATGGTAACCAGCGTGGAGACAGAATTTAATCCGGAGTCAATACTGGACATGAGGGCGGCGATAAATCCTGCCAGGACCAATCCCAGAATACCCGTTGGTAACAGGTCAAATAACATTGTCGGATAAAGCTGATCGACTCTTTCCATCTCCGGATATAGCACCCGGGCAAAAACTCCCGGAAAGATCATGATGAACAGGATGGATATCTTGAGGAACCCCGCGAACATTGATCCCCATTGGCCCTGCGTCGTAGTTTTTGAAGCCAGTGCGCGTTGGGTGATGTACTGGTTGGTCCCCCAGAAATAAAAGCCGAGGAGGAGGACTCCCATTAACCCGGGCCAGGGCAATTCAGGGTCGCTTGCGGATTTGATAATATTGAAGTGAGACTTGTCTGTGATCTTCATTACTTCGGCAAATCCACCTGACTCATTCCATGCAAAGTAGGTAATAAGGATGCTTCCAAAAATGAGTATGACCGCCTGAACGGCATCGGTATAAACAACAGCACTCAATCCCCCGGAAATGGTATATAGTCCGGCTACCACCGCGAGTATGGCAATGATTTGCCATAATTCAAATTGTGGGAAAATAAGCTGCAACAGCACTCCGCCGGCATACAGAGTCGCTGCAATATCCACCAGTACATTCAATATTACTGCGATCACTGATGCATATGCTCTTGCTACATAATTGAATCGACGTTCCAGAAATTCCGGAACTGTGAAGATCTTGTTCCTGAGGTAAAACGGAAGAAAGAAAACGGCAAAAAGAATTAGCACAATTATGGCCATCCATTCATAACTGAATACTGAAAATCCCCCGACATAGCCTGAACCCGTTAATCCCACCAATGAGTTACTGGACATATTGGAAGCAAACAGGGAAAATCCAATTAAAGGCCATGTCAGGTTTCTCCCCGCCAGGAAATAATCCTCCGCATCTTTGTGCTTTGACCCTATGTACAATCCAAGAATTACTACAAACAGCAGGTATGCGATTACGATCGAGGAATCGACGAAAGTAAGTGTAAAATCAGCCATAGTCTTACCAGGTTTACGCTAAGTAAAGACCATATTACGAAGAAAAAAGCAAAAACTATTAACGTTTAAACCGCTGATTTACAGGTTTTTCAATGCAAACGTTTGGAATTGAAAATTTTTGGTCAAAAGGCTACGGGTCATTCTGATATTCATGGAACAAGTCGTTCCTGCTGATGGTTACAATTTTCGGATGCCTCACCAAATAGTCCGGTACAGGTTTCATAACCAGCTCAGGTCATAGAAATTTTGGACACAGCGCTTACAAATCCAAACCAAAAGGACAATAAGCGCTATTCGATACAAATAACCTCAATCACTATTCAACAAAGAATCATCTGGATCAGAGGGTTACTCACCCTGAGGTTGAAGTTTAAGCAATATTTTTTTGTTATGCTCTATGAGATCCTTCAATGTGACATCTTGTTCCTTCATTCTTTTTTCCTGATCGATGGCATATAATGTCAACTCTTCAACTTTTTTCAGCAGCAAAATGTTCATTTCACCCAAATCAATACCCTGTTCTTCTATTGTCTGAGCATCAGGGATACCTGGTAAATGTTTATTCTTCCTGATATATTCATTCAGTTCCGTTAATGACATAAGATCATATTCATCGCCGAAAACATAATCTGGCCAGGCACCCTGGAGTTCCACCTTCACAAGATTGGCCACAACATCGCCCGCCACTGCAAGCATGTATCCTGAAGGAATATTACTAGTTCCAATCCCTACTTTGGTATTCTCCGCATTCGGTGCAGCAAAATGAATGGATGAATCGTCAACTTTGGTGAATAAACTCACCACACTATCCTTTAGACTTAATTCTTTTGCCACCGGATCCCACTCGAAATCATCACTGATTATATTGGTCGGATCAAATTCGAAAGATGATCCTGTCCATGCAAGACCCAGTCCCGCCAGGTTACCTCCATCGATGTCAAGTTGTGCTCCGTTCCAATTTAACCCTGTTCCGCCAATTACGGAGCCTCTCTCATTGTATGCGAGGTTGAAGTTGGCATTGTCCGTGACACTGAGTATGCCATCATCCCAGGTCAGTCCCTCTCCGGCGATAGTAGCCTGCACGGCTAGCCTCGATTCCGCATCACATTCCAATCCCAACCCTGCCAATAGATCACACAATGAAACGAAATTGACTGTTACGGTCCAATCTGCCGAAGTGGTCTGGTCTTCCGCCAATACAGTGTAGACCAACGGCGATGAAAAATTATTCACTGACATCCCGCTTGCCTGTTCTTGTCCTGAAACGGAAACTGTCGATCCGGCTGATGCTGTAAATGATGCAACCAATGCAGATACGTCCGTTCCCGTCATGAAGTCAATTGAAATCGTATAATTAGTTGTATCGATGGCGCCGGGATTAAGAGCACCAGGTATATTGAAATCGGTGATGGCAGCGGTTGAGGACAAGGTCTGAATGTTGACCGTCCAATCCTGAGTGGTCACACTATCTTCCGCCGTTATTACATAAACTACCGATGTACTGAAGTCATTGGCTGTAACACCGGATTGCTGGGCCACTCCTCCGACTGATACTGTCGCATTGCCCGAAATAGTAAACGTCGCTATCAAGTTTATCAAGTCAACAAATTCCGGCATACCAATCGTGATGGTATGTGTGGCAGTATCTATGTTTGAACTGGTTTGTCCGGGTAAAGAATAAGTGAGAACATCCGTTTCATTAGAAAGGAAGTAGGTGTTGACCGTCCAATCCTGAGTTGTTGTACTGTCTTCTGAAAGTACAGTGTACACGACAGGCAGAGTATAATCATTAAGTGTTACACCACTTTCCTGTACCACGGATGACACTGTCGCTGTTGCCCCGGTGGATAGTGTGAATGTTGCGGTAAGGCTGGTTACATCTGCCCCTGTATAAAAACTGGATGTTATGGTATTGGCTACAGTATCCATCACTGATGACCCTGCCTGGTTTTCCAGACTGAATGCTAAAATCCCTGTTTCGCTGGACATGATATGGGCAGTTACGGTCCAGTCCTGCATGGTCGTTCCATCACCTGCAGTAACCGTATAAATGACAGGCGAAGTGAAATCATTGGCGGTAGTGCCGCTAACTTGTGGCGTACCTGAAATGTCAGTAGTAGCACCAAGGGATATCTCAAATGTTGCAATCAGATTACTGAGATCTGTCCCACTCATATAATTCAATACAACACTATGGGATGCAGTATCTATATCTGATGCACCGACCTGACCAGGTAGTGAAAAGGAGAGAATGTCATTAGCATCGGTAATTGGTGAACCAATGTTTGGGTACCAAGCTATTTTATCATCACCATCTGATGATGATGCGATATCAATGTCTCCGTCCCCATCCAGGTCAGCTACCGTTACAAACCGCGGATAATCCGCCGGTGTTGGTATAACATACTCTGTGAAATTCCCTGACCCATCATTCTCATACCATAATACCCTGTCAGTATTACTATCTATTGTCACAATATCATAATCCCCATCTCCATCAATATCTGCCCCCGTAACACTGAACCCAACGTTAAGTGTCGAAACCTGATGTCCGGTGAACCCCCCCTGACCATCATTCTCCCACCACATTAAACGATTACCAGTGGTCAACAAATCAACATCCCCATCTCCATCAATATCTCCACTTGAAAGCGACCGCGGACTGTAACTGGATGTAGAAATCGAATGCGTCGTAAAAACTCCCGAACCGTCATTTTCAAACCAATCCAGTCGACTACCCTGGGTCCCCGATACGATATCCACATCTCCGTCCAAATCCAAATCTGCAACCTCTACACAGTTAAGATTATCCAGACCAGTTGCAATCATGGTCTCGTGAAAATTACCCAGTCCATCATTCTGATACCAGTAAATATGATCACCATAATAACTACTTATTACTATATCGAGATTTCCATCATTATCAAAATCCCCTAATGAAGAATTTGTAACGCCTGAACCCAAATTATCCGGAATATTATGCGGTGTAAAGGATTCAGCCCCATCATTCTCAAACCATACCAGGGCATACTGACGGTAGGCTACAAGATCATTGTCGCCATCGTTGTCAATATCTCCCAGATTTACACCATATATATCATTCGCATACGTAGACCCAGAGTAAACTACACTCTTCGTGAAAGATCCGGTACCATCATTGGAATACCAGTAAATTTCCTTCTTACTGTAGTCTGTTGCTAATAAATCAATATCTCCATCCTGATCCAAATCACCCGAACCTAGCATCCATGGACTTTGTGTGGTACCCAAATCAATGATTTGGTTACTCCCGAAAATTGCCGGACTCTGGGAGGATACCCCCGACTCTACATTGAATTCCCAGCTGTAGGGCAATCCATAGATCGTCCCGGAATCATTCTCCAAACCATGGGTCATCGTCACTGTCACTACCTCACCCGGATAGAAGTTATTCGTCGGATCAAACGTGATCGTATTCCCCGAAGCGCTCCAACTCCCTGAAATCAGACCCGAATAAGAACCCGCCACACGAATACCTGTTGCTGCCGTAGATAAATTGACCGTATCTGATAAAGTCAAACTAATATTCGTACTACTGCTAACTATCGAATTCTCCTGTGGACTGTATGAGGTCAAACCCATCTCAGGGTAGACTATCCTGGCATAAACCATCCAGTCCTGCGTCGTGACCTGGTCCTCGGCCCTTACTACATATTCTACCGGTAATGTGAAATCATGGGCACTGGAATCACTCACCTGGATCACCTCTCCTACCTCTGCCGTCGCCCCCGCAGACAAGGTGAATGTCGCTACCAAATTCGTTAGATCAGTCCCCGGTGCAAAGCTAACAGTGACCGTGTAGTTTACCGTGTCTATGACTGTCGATTCACTCTGGCCTGTTATCGTATAACTTATTATATCGTTCTCCTGGGAGGCTATCTGGCTAAAAGCATCAAACCTGAATGTAAATAACAAACTCAGTAAGAGGATTTTGAAAATGCTATTGGTGTTAGAGTTAGTAACAATATTCATGATTCTAGTTTTTTAGTCTTTTTTAGTTGACGCGCTTATTAAAAATCTCCAACATTTCTCGTTGTTGTGATTTCAATTTCGCGATGGTATTATTCTGTTTTTTTAAGGATTCTTCACGTTCCAAAACATAGAGCGTCAGTTCTTCAATTTTTTTCAGCAGCAACACATTCATTCTGCCAAGATCCAGGCCTTCCTCCTTAATCTTCGTGGCGGATGGTATTCCCGGCAAATGTTTTTCGGTTTTCAGGTAATCCTCAAGATCAGTGAGTGACCGTAATGGATAATCTTCCTCGAATACATAGTCCGGCCACCCGTCGGAAACATCATCTACCATCAGTCCTACTGATATCATACCACCGCCGACTGTAAGCATTTGCCCAGGGACAGGAGATGACCTGCCGATGGTTATTTGTGTCGAAGAAGGATTTGCTGCGGTGAAATGGATGGTCTCATGATCCATGCCCTGAAATACTCCTGCTGCCCCAAAATCCGGGGTAAGTTTATCATTGATCCACGTCAGTTGAGACCCGGTAGCGTTGCCGTCCAAATTCCAGTTTGAACTGCCCCATGAAAAGCCTGATCCGGCAAGCCCCGGGCCGTCAATATCCAGGTGTGTCCCATTCCAGTTCAGGCCATCCCCTCCGATCAATGAGCCTTTTTCAGTGCCAGCCAGGTTGAAACTACTGAGCCCCTCAATGGATAACACGCCGTTAGCATACGTCAAACCCAACCCTGTAACAGCTACCTGCAGTTTCGCAGAGTCACATTCGAGACCTGTACCGTTCAGATCATAACATTGCGCAATGGCCTGATCTGTAGGTGAGATGATCAGAACCAGTGACACTATGCTGATTTTTAAATATTTTAGAAATGGAAAATTCATACGAAAAAGCATTATCATCTTTCACAATTTTTATGACCGGGAATACCTGTCTTCACTCTTAAGTAAGATTTTGCGGAAAAGGTAAACATCCATATTCACCGCATGAGTTAAATGGAGAACGTTTCCCGTTTTTGGTATGCGGATGCAGGCCTTGAACATTTCGAAGCCTGATCCACCGGGACTAAACCTAAAGGTATTTGCTAGAGAGGATCCTCATCCCTCAATGACCTGGGTATCAGGTTAAGTTGATTTAACCGGAAGCCAAACTTGAACACGATGGGTCTCGCATTCAATTCATTTTGGCGATGATTGAAATCATATAACAATAATGTCGTTACCATGAGCGGCCCAAGGCTAAATTCCCGTCCCACACCAAGCAGGTAAGCCTGCTGCCAGGTAGCATTCACTTTAAAATCACTATGGAACAGTGATTTATTGATCTGGCGCTCGAGTTCACCCCAAATGAAAAACTGCTGCAAGACATCATACCTGCTAAACACACTATATCCACGGGAATCCCCCCTTATACTTAGCGAATCACGGTCATTGAATTGTTCCTGCACGATGAATCCTACCCCTGCCAGCCATTTTTTGTTGATCCAATATCCAACCTGGAGGTTCGACGCTATGATAACTGGGTCCGTAGATGTTACATTAAAATTCCCGCCAAAATGGAAACGTTTCCCAACCGGCATATCCTGCAGGGAATTGCGCTTGATACCTGTAGACAAGTCCCTCGAATCGCTGACGCTGGAATATTTTTTTTTCAAACCATCAAGATTATCCCGTATGACATTCATGTCCTCTTCTTTCACACTGGACATTAATTGTCTTGCCTGGTCCGGCTGCACCAGGAACGGATTTGGCTTGAATTTGACAAGACTTGCAGTCAAGGCATTTTCATTCAATTCATCATCCTTCAATGGGTCCGCCGGTACGATCTCCATATCCTGTTGAGGGACTTCGTCAGGAAGGTAACCGATAGCTGTTCGCTCGGCCTCACCCTGAAATCGGCGTAATTCTCTCTTTCCAACTTCCTTGTAGGAAGAGTCAAATACAATAACTTCCACAAGAAGTTTTTCGTACTCCTCCGGATATTTGGATTGACTGATGATGAATTCGGAAACTTCTAAGGAATCTTCTTTAGTCCATTCGTATTTTCTGAACTGCAAGGAATCCCTGTACGTTCGGGTAACAGAATCGAAATATGCTCTGCCGTAGGATCCGAGGGTATCGGTTTTGGCAAGGTCCAGGGCATTGTTGTACTTATCCTTTGCGGAGTTAATTCTGAGATGCATCAGGCTGTCGTATTTTTTACGATATTCTTCCCTGGCTTTGATCTGGGCCTGGTATTTTTCCGCTTGTTTTTTACGTTTTTTGGCAGCTGCCCTTGTCTCCCTGAGGGTATTAATAGCTTTCGCATGTTTGCCGGTGGGAGTAGCGCCTACTTCCACCTGCGCCGACGAGTCAAATGTGCAGACGATCAACACGCAAAACAGAAAACATTTAATAAGGAAATGGATCAAAAGCATTCTCTATATGCAAGGATTATTATGGTTCCGTGCTATACTTAAGTCGGATTTTTGGAAAAAGGTAAACAATCACGATCAATTTCGACTAACTAGGCCTGTTGAACCGGAGATATCGAACAAATTTCTATTCTTACCGCGAACACTCATATGCATTTCCACCCATTCTACAGTGGCAAATGTTATATCATAGATACCCTGCGGACCTTTGATCTTGTATTCGCCTGACACAAATCAAATATAACGATTTTACATAAAAGCCTTAAGCCTGGAAGCTTAAGGGAGCAGTGGCCATAATACTTTATTCTACTTCATAAATTGTGTTTGAGTATCGAACAATGACCAATGACCGTATTCGTTTCAGTCAGAAAAACATAAATCAATTTATACTTTTTCAACACTTCTAGTTCAAAGCAATCAACTCCTTCAATATTAACTTTAATCGATGGAAGACTGTCATCATTTGAATAATTGTACCCAAAATACTGCTCAGACATTCCTGTTACATCATCAGTAATAACCGTATCTTCAAACATTAACTCCCCATTGACATACCCTATAACCTTATGATCAAAGTGATTTAAGAATTCGATTGATACAGACTTCATTTTTCGATCAGTCTTAAGTCCATCTTGTTTGATTTCCCGACTAGTCTTCTCGTATTGGATTTCAACTTCGCCTGAACAATTAGTCATTGATTGCGCACTACAATCATTAACATGATGGTTATTATCAATATGATTATATTTAGTCTGACCTTCAGCTCTTTCCCTTTTTCCCAGTTAAGTTCTTGCAGATATTCTACTGGAATGGTAATGCTAAGGCTTTGTCCTCCTACCTGTGTGAGTGTTCGATTGAAACGGTCTGCTAATGGTTTTCTTCCCATGACTCAATTTATGCAATAAATGACGCTCGTTGAGTTTTGAGAGAGGATTTTAGATGATGAGCCACAGTATGCTCAAATCTTTGTTAAATTGGTGTGAACAAATAACGGGACCATATTGTACCAATACAAAGCAAGGGTCATTCGATGGGTGGACGGTGACACACTACTCTGCATGATCGATTTAGGTTTTTACACCCACAAAGAAGAACGTCTCAGACTTGCCAGGATCGACACACCGGAGCTTCGCGGGCGGAGAAGGAAGAAGGTAAAAAAGTAAAGCAGATCGTGACTGATCGCTACCCACCGGACACCATCGTTACCATTGAGAGCAAGAAGCGGAACAACTACGGAAGATGGATTGCCGAGATTTACTATGAAGGTGAAAATATCAATCAGTGGCTAGTCGACAATGGTCATGCTGAGGAAGCGAAGTATTGAAAAAGCCCCTGATCTCTCAGAGGCTTTCTGTTCTTTCGTTCAATGGATAGATAGCATTTACTTCAAAGCATTAAAGGCTTTAATTGCTTTGTTGAATTTTTTCTTGGAGGTTCTACTGAACACTACATATTCCTCATAAATTTTCAAGGAAAAAACTCTTTGATCTCTCTTGATAGGATACACTAGCAGGTCATTTTCACCAAAATAGTAGTAACCTGAAGCAAGCTCAACTTTCACTTTCTGATGATATCCACTATGTAATTGAGCAGGTATTTTTTGTTCAGAATAACCAACGTATGATGTCTTGAAAAAATCATTTTCAGACAACTCGCTTGTGGCAATCTTTAGCTGACCATAACCTTCAGTATCTGTAAGGACACTTCGTTTGGTATTATCATGTATGAGAGTGACACCCATCATTCCATAACCTTTACGCTGATCAGACACAATAAAATCAAAACAAACGCTATCCGATTCTGCACTTTCTAATGATTCAATTGCAAAGGTGGGCTTTTGTGCCTTCTCGCTAAATCTAAGATGTAAAGTGTCATTGATGATTTGATAAAACCCTTCACCGTAACCATCCTCTACATCTGTAATTCTCAACAACTTAAACTCGTCACCATTAACACATATGAAGTCCTTCCCTTGAGTATTGTATCCTCTGTCAGATGACACATAAAAGCCATCCTTCAGTTGACAGTATGATACCCCAGTAAACTGGAGTATCATTAGAGCTGCAAATAAATTCCTGATCATAGCTTGAGTATTTACCTTCTATCCTTGCTAGAAGATCTTGGCACATTTTCTTTCAGCTTTTTCAGAATAGCTTTATTGATATTCTTTCCTCTGATAGGTCTTCCCAGAAGCCCTCCAAGCCTATGATCATCGCCCTTATGTCTATCCAACATAAAATGCAATACTTCATGTCCAAAAGCATTCTGGGCACCTTCCGGTGAATTCCTATCAAACTTTACAGTCGATCCAGCTCTACCCCCGTCTGTTCCAGGCACATTCCCCTCAAAAATTAAAGCTGCAGCAGATCTAGTTCCATCATCAACCTTTTGAGAACGATTTGCTACTTCGAGATTAACCTCTTTATCGGAAAAATCTCCTGCAACAGTTTTCTCTTTACCATTTCGCTTGGTTTTAGTAGTGGATTTATCAAGCTCACTCACATTAAATTCAAAACCAACTTCAACTCCGCTTTCTGGGTCAGTAAATGATCCTCCAAAGATATTTCCTAAGAAGCCTTCGATATCAGACACATCAGAACTAGACAATCCGCTTGGATTATCCCCCCCTGAATTAGTAACTACAACAATATCTAACTGATAAACGATTTTGGTTAGCTCATCATTATCGTTAAACTCATGAATTTGAATACCCTCCAAACCTTCTAGCTCGATATGATCAATTACTTTATTCTCAGCAAAAGCATACGGTGAATTGTAATAAAAACTCTCAGCCAATGGATCAATATTGAAGAACCTGCCTATTGCCGGATCATGGTTTCTCCATCTGAATTGATCCCATCCGGTTTCGTCCTGATGCTCTTGCCCCTGGAATAAATACTTGTTTTCGGTACCACTTGTGTAACTATTGAAGGTGAGTCCAAAAGGATAGTAATCATCACTCTGAACCACATTTGTTGTAGCCTGCGTCACGGTGAAATCATCGAAGTGTACATTTACAGGTTCGGTATTTTCATTACTCAGATAGGCCAGGATATAGCCATTGCGGTCTGCGACGACCGGTTCGGTGAGGCTTACCATCTCATGCACTCCGATCCCCTGCGCTGCCGTACTGATCTGTTTGTATCCCGCACTCACGTAATTCATCTCTTCGTCAAAATAAATATAATTCAAAAATGCCATCGGCGCCGTGCTGCTGCCGTTCTTTCCGGCCATACCTGCCCCGGCTAATGCCTCGTTGAATTCGTTCTCCATTGCTGCGCTCGTCTCTCCACCTCCTATCCCCAGGTCAAATGACGAAAATAATGCACTGGCCAGAATACCCAGAAGATTGTTTGTCGCCGGCGCCGTCTCGTAGTTGGCCTGCACTGACAGCCATACCGTGTCACGTTTCATTACGCTTACCATCACCATAGCCCCAATCGTCTGGGCAGTTAACAGGTCCACCTCGTCTCCTCCAAGGGTAGTATTGGCGTTGGCATTGACATGATGATTGATATTGCCAAATCCACTGTTCTCTCCCGTTTCCATGGTTTCAACTGTCCTATAGACTTCATTTGAATTCGATACGGTTGCCCTTATATTCCCCAGGTGGTCTTTGATATGAAACTGGTAGTCCCAGTTGCCTTCTTTTGACAATACTCTGCCTTCTTCATGCTGTATGAATGCCAGCGTGTCGTTGACATAGTGCACTCCGCTGATATAATCCCGCTTGGTCTTCAATTGCCCTCCTTCGTAAACCTTTTGCTGAAGCTTGGTCCCAGCCGCATCATAAATGTAAACAACGCTGTCCCCATCTGTTTCAAAAATTACTTTCCGGGGTAAATTCAGGTAATTATATTCTATCTGAAGTATGCCCTTGTTGGCATCAGTGATCATATTACCATTGGCATCATAGGTATAATCCGCAGATGTGCCGGGGGCGCCATCCTTAAATCCCAAATCGTTGTATGCCGTGTCCTGCACATATTGCAGTTTGTTACTACCCCCCCAGTAACCATAGGCAAGTTTGTCAATGACCCTGTGCTTTCCGTCATCAGTTGTGCCCTGGCGCATCAGGCTTTGGATATTCCCATTGGCATCATAGGTAATCTCCGGTATGGAATACCGGCCTTTGTGTTGTGTGTAGCTACCGGCATTTTCTTTCGCATAGTATCCTGATTTTATGCGACCCATTGGATCGTATCCATACGAAAACGCATGGCTTTTTATATCCGTATGCCCTTTCCACCGTATTGCCGATATATTGCCATTGTGCTGCAATGTATGAGTCAATGTAGTATCAGGGGAAATGGCCAAACTTTTATCCACCGTAGCAACAAAACTTGCCCCTCTCTTTGCCCAAAATCCGGATCTAAGATAGATCGCCTCCCCTGCCTGTAAAATCAGGTGACCCCCCGTACTCCCATCACCATCTACCAATACCGTTGTATTATCTCCTGCCACCGTAATCGCTGTGGAGGCCTCTGCTTCTCTTATTGTCCCGATTTCAATAGTATCGTTCAAAATTGTAACACTATCCTGCAAGCCCTGTCCGTGACACTCCATACTCCATATGACCAGGATGGCACCTGCCATCACACGTATTCCTCCGTATATGTTTTTATGTAATTGCTTCATCTTCTTCTAGTTGTTTGTGTTCAGGGATTCGTAATACAGGAGTTCCATACCGAAAATATCTTTAGGGTCAGCAGACGGCAGATCCTCGAGGTAGTCCTTGTTGATTGACTTTAGCCATCCCCGGATATTATACTCATAGTCAACGGTTTGTAAATAATCAGCGCTCGCTAGAGTACTAAACAGCTTTTTGCTGACCAGCTCTCCCACTTCGTTGTACTCATTAGTGAATAGTTCGATCCTTGTCCCCTCATTGAGTGTATGAAAGGCTGATATTAGCCTGTTCATATGGTCATATGTATATTCGATCAGTATGGCAGATGTCTCACCATAACCCGCATACACCGACCTGATCTTGCGTACATTCCCTGTAAAATCATATTGGGTATTGATCGTATCAACTTCTCCGGTGTGGTTTTCCGCTACAACCTGGATTACCCTGTACCTGTCATCATAAAACGTCAATGCAGTCAGAAAATCGTTTGTTCCCAGCACCTTGGTCAATGTGCCTGTAGGCTTGCCCATAACTTTGTCAATATCCTGCGGCAGGATATGGAATTGATCCTGGGTACTTAACTCAGCGGGGGTCGTATAGGTCGTACCGGACAGGTCGCTACCTGTGATGAAATCATAGTTGTCGTAGTATGTAACTGTCTGAAACTCTGTGTTAACGTCCGTTACGGGGTAACTGTTATTGCTATACCGGAATGTCGTTGTAGCATTTGTGTCAAATGTCTCATACCTCACCGCAGAGGCTGCCACGGAATCCCGAACAGTAGTCTCATTTGAATTATCCGTAATAAGCCCGGTAATGATCGGACGGTTCAGGTGGTCATACTTGGTAAATAACCATTCATCTCTTAAGCGTTGATTTCCATCCTGGGTCAGTACCAGTCTGTCCCATTTATCATACACCATATAAATGATCGCAGCACCGGGAACCTGTTTTGAGATCATACGCTGCCGGTCATCGTATACATAGCTAAACATCCACCGTGATTGGAAACCGGGATCGGCAACAAGGCTCCAATCGCCAGTTAATATTTCTTCCACTCCTTCGGGCTGAATAACGTGCCGCAGGTTACCAAATTCGTCATAGATATAATATGTCAATGCGTAGGACTTAATGCCGGCTGATTCACTGAGCTTCACTTTTTTTAAGACTACCTGATCCCTTTTATTTTTGAACTCAATGATCTCACCCTCCAATTCGAGGTTATTTTCATCCGTTGTGGTGGTCTTATAAAGCTCTCCCCCTGCATAAAATCCCCTGTCATATACAAGTAGA
Organism: Cyclobacteriaceae bacterium; assembly: GCA_028278225.1. Taxonomy (GTDB): domain Bacteria; phylum Bacteroidota; class Bacteroidia; order Cytophagales; family Cyclobacteriaceae; genus JANQEU01. Next base: position 1,624 of record JANQEU010000081.1, on the reverse strand, counting down.
TTATTCTCCACCGTCAATATTCGCACTGCGCTATCCTGGTTTACACCGTATATAAAGTCAATTGTATTTCCGGTGCCCTTCTCCCAGGCAGCGCCGGGCGCTGCCGATTTTACGACACGATTAAGCGGAGATGGTTCATAAACCTGTTCTGAATAAGCAAAGTCTTTATCATCGGCATAGATTGTGTTGTAATAAGAAGGCTGCTCGATGGTGGCGGCATTATCTACAAATAATCCCTGGTCATCATTCCATATAAAAGGCAACCATGATTTGTCTTGTCGTCCGAATTCATCATATGTTACAGGAGTTACTATATCCTTTAAAGAGCCAAAAGAAGCACTTTTAGAAACAGATTGTTCCAGACGTCCCAGACCATCATAGTATTCGATCGTCTGAATTGATGATGCCGGATCAGCATTGTTTGAAAGGCATTCCGTCGATTCCGTACGGGCGCTATATGATTTCACGTAATTATGATCTGTTGAAGCAGGTACATTGCTACAGTTTTCGACATGCATGGGAAACTCTTCCAGCAGGTTATTTTGACTGATCCTGATTGTATAATCCGTACCCGTAGCTAATCCCTCCAATAAACCCGTGTACTGGCGGCCCGCAATATTTGTTTCCGTCAACAACGGGGTGGGATTTCCGACTTCGAAGATATCCAGTTGAAAGGTCCAGTTATCAGAACCCCCCGTCCAGCTTATATCAAGCGGTTTGTCCAGTATCTGGATAGAGCCACCATTTACAGACAATTCAATTTTGTTCACAAATTCCAGGTCATTGGCCTCAAAATCCACAAGTCCACTTTTATCTGTCACTAACAAATCAAACTGACCCGAAACCGGGGCAGGCACATCCCATGAATACGACATAAACCCGCCATTATCCACAACAGGTAACTCCTCCACAATGGTATTTAAAACACTATTTTGACGATAGTAAATATTTGCCCCAATCAATTGTGGATAATACCCCCACTGAATTTCAATTGATGCCTGATCGTAATAAAACAGATCAGTTGTCGAAGGTGAATTCAGATCCGTCAGCCCTCCCAGAACACATATGGGAGTACTGGCATCCAGCACATCGATAGTTACCTCACTGAAAGATGTTACGCAGGTTGAAGTCACATTCCGTCTTACATACAGATCGCTCGTCAGGTCGCTGGCATGAGTGGCGACATCGGTAAAAGTGATCCCCCCCTGGATCGGAGACCCCCAGTTGACATTATCAGATGAAAATTGCCATGTATAGGTGTAACCGCCACCCCCTCCTGTGGGAGTATCTCCTGTTATTTCGTTGGCAGTTTGACCCGAGCACAGTGTCTGGGAATTCAATGACCCGGCACTAAGCGGATCATTTACCGTCAGGTTATTAAGGTCCAATACATTTGAATATAGATTCTCATTGAAATCAGACCAGGTTTTCCTGCGGTAATATTTGTGAGTGCTTGTAATCGGCAGGTCGGTCAAACTGGCCTCATCAGCTGTTGGTAAACTGACATCAATCCATCCGCCCGTATCGGTAGATGAGGACTCCCACTGATAACGAATGGTCCCTTTTCCCCCTGAAGCATCCCCCACGGAAGACAGTGTGATATCCGCACCGGAACAGATCGAGC
>JANQEU010000075.1 GCA_028278225.1 Cyclobacteriaceae bacterium | reverse complement strand
CGTCTCATCTACCTCCTCACTCATCTCAATGACCACCTCATCTATGTTCCCGTCCCCATCAGTATCGAAAAAGTGAGCGTCCGTAAATATCGGTAAGGCCGCATCTACAGTACTGATTGATGGATCAGTTGCTACCAATGCGCCATCGCTCAATGTTCCCTGCGTATACGCCACAGAAGCAACACCTGAACCTGTCAAGCTAACCTGAAACGTGAAATATTTATCATCACCAACATCCGGATCCAAGGAATTCAAGCTACTCCCTCCGGTTAAAACAGATGACGGAGCCGCTCCACCAATATCAAAATCTCCAAGAGTTATGGAGACATCATTTATAGGTCCACTCATTTCAATAACAACTTCATCCACATTACCATTTCCATCAGTATCATAGAAATGTGCGTTTGTAAAAGTTGGTTGCGCAAATACAACAAATGAGCTAATGATAACTATTAATGATAGTGCTAGTCGTTTCATACTGGTTTGTCGGTTAAAGAGCGAATGAATTCCAACAATTCTGAATATTTTGGTGAACATATGGGTATGGCCGTCTATTGTTCTTGTAAAATGCCCCGGTCATTGAGTTTCATCAAAGCGATCATCGTCTGATTACTTCCAAAATCTATCGTGGCGCCAATTAAAATGGAACCGTCGGGAAGGGTGAGCACTACCTCCCCTACGTCATTACCTGATACCAATCCGAAATTTCCTTCGTATTCTGTCTTTGTAAGTCCGGTTTGTCCCGCACGCATGTACATGACCTCACCGTTCTTGTCCCGGAATTCCGGCTTTACCGTTACATCAGTTATTGAGAAACTCGGATAGGTCCCGACCACGGCCAGGTCATTTTCACGGGTCTGTGTTACGGAATTTCCCTGTGCACTGATATTATCATTGGCATGGACCGATTCCAGGGCCTGGTTGAATATTAGAGTTCCTGATTCGAGTATTCCCATCAAAAATGGTCGTTGGTTCTGACCTTGAGTGCTCGTACCAACCACAACAAACCCACCTGAAGTCCTGATTACATCGTTAGGCTGGTCATCTACACTATTATCCGCATCTATAGATACGCCAAATGTTGGCGCGGTAACCTGTGACGTGGCCAAATCATTGAAAATCATCATCACTACATTTTTACCTGTGGCTCCTCCTTCACCCAGCCTGTTGGTGGCGCTTCCTATAATCGCTATTTCCGTACTGGGTAATTCGAAGACTGCTATCGCTTCTTCATCTGAGTTAGAAAAACCATAGGACTTCCTCCAAATCGTAGTATCCGCCTGGAAATCGCGCTTGATGAGAAAGAACTGATCTCCGGCATTGGAGGTAACATCGTTCGCTTCCTTTCTGTCCGTACTGCCTACAATGACTACATTCTGATCTGCTGCGGTCATCATAATGTCCATCCCTGTCACATTGTCCGTCCCTTGCAAAATGGTATCCAATTTAACCAGTCCAAGGTCAGCATCCAGGTGTGCCCAAAAAATACCGAATTGTTGAGTCTGGCCACCTATCAGTTCCGCGAATGACCCTGTAATCAGGTAACCGCTGCTGATCTCCTTGATGCTTTCCGCCAGCTCCACGGTGGAAGTATCCAATGACAGGCTACGGCTGGATATCTCGTTTCCGAGGGTGTCGACCTCTATCACAAGTACATTTTGATTGGCAGCCGTGGTTGCCAGGGTTTGGTTACCGAGTATAACAACATTACCGGCTGAATTAACAATCATATCCTTGATCTCCTGGGTACCTGAAGAACCATAGTACTTCACAAAAACTTCGGAAGGATGTGGAGCATTGTCGTCTTCGAATACACAAGATGATATAATCCCGATTGAAATGGCCGAACAGCCGAGGATTAAACTTCGTAGTGAACTCATCGAAATTCTTTTAGTTTCTTTGGACTATAAACAGAGTAGGTAAATCCAACTGAAAATGAAATCATGTCCAGCGCCAGGTCGTCCTCGACGAATGCCAGATCGTAGGTCAGGAATTGATTTCCATTCCAGCGTTTATTCTCATTTATATAATTGAACATACTTTTATCATATCTTAACTCAAGGGTCAAAAAGTGCGTTTTAACCCTAAGCTTGACCCCCGCCCCAATGGTGGCAGACATGTTTGATCGCTCCACCATTCCAAGGTCCTTCAGATTATTATTTGTACTTAATGTAAAAGCAGTTCCACCTCTCCTGGAGGCTTCCGTATATTGGGCATTTAGCAAAAAGTCATAGCTCAGTCCGAGGTTGACATATGGGATTGGTCCGGACCCCTTAAAGTACATGAAGTTGTACCTCGCATAAAGCGGAAAACGCAGGTATGTCTGCTGATTCGCTATATAAGAACTCAGTGTTGGTTCACCTGTTGCACCATCTACTACGTAATTGTCAACATCATATCTTGAGCTTCGTAGATGGAATCCCGTTCCCGCCTCGATCCCATACCAGAGATGTCGTTCAGCAGTAGCCTCCAGCCAGTAACCCAGCCCTAAAGTGCCATTCATCGTTCCGGCACCAGGCGCGTCCCCATTACCGTTATAGATCTTTTCGGTTACTACCGTGTTTGAAGGGCTGAAGGTTTCTATTACGTTAGGAAAAGATTTATTTGAGCCAGCTTTCACAGCAACCCTGAAGATGGGTTTTGTTCTGAACTTCTCATACAGGAAATACAATTCTGCAGGGTCCACAACAGGATTCAGTGAGTGTTCCTTGTCGGTCTTGAGCAGGTTTACAAGCGACTCTTCAGCCTTGGGTTCATCATCAATGAATATGTAAACCTTGGTGATCAGCTTGTGGGTCCTTATACGCTCTTCATGTGTGAATCCTCCCTCTTTGGTCTTGAGATCCAATCCACCCTGGAGTCTTTCCGGGATGCCGGTCAATCGACCTTCTTCGTAATCCCTTTCGGCTGCGCTCAGCCGTTGAGACCATGTCTGGGCATGCAACCCAAGCGCCATCACCCCCAGCGCAGAGGCAAACAGAAATTTCTTCATATCATTCATAAAGGGATCCTTTTATTCTTCTTCCGGTACTGGTTTTGGCTTCCCTTCACAAGTTTCTACCCAGGCTATATCATTTACATCCGCTACAAATTGTCTCCATTCGATATCACTCATATTTCTTTCCAGGTACCCGCACATTTGACTTACCATCTCATCCGGTTTCGTGGAAAAATACCTGATCAATCCGTCCGCAGAAGCCGTCATCAATCCATCCCCATCGGGGTTGAAATCAAGATCCCAAACCCAATCCGTGTGATCGTCAAATACCGTGGGCAGGTCGAAGATGTTATCAGGCCCCATGTCCCACATCCTGACTGATCCGTCATGACTGGCTCCGGCTACCAGAAGATCACCCTCGCTGAACTCAATGTCATTGACCCGGGCGGTGTAGCCAATCAGCTGTGGTCCGAATTGCTCTTTGAGCTCAAGATCCCATAAGGTTATGTAACCAAAACCGGTGGCAACATTATATCCCCCAATCGCAAGGTATTTTCCGGTGTTACTGAAACTCAGGTCTGTAACGGCCAGTTGATCCTCATTCCTACGGAAAACACGTTTTTCGGACTGATCTTCAGCTGCAACATTCAGGTCATAAAGTACCACATCCCCGCCAATCGATCCAACGGCCAGGGTATTTCCATCAGGGCTTACGGCAATAGTCTGAACCTTTGAAGTCACTATCGCCACTTCCTGAACATCGTTGTTTGCCAGGGTCGTTCGCAGAATTCTCTGATCGGCACCAACTGAAATGAATCCTGAGTTATCAGGAAGGAAGACCAGATCATAAATGGCGCCCCTGTGGGATCTGATCCTTCTGGGGTCGGCCGCCGTGTTTCTCAGATCAAACAGGTCGATCTCATTGGCATCAGTTGCCAGCGCCAGCCACCGCTCATTGGGGCTGATATTTACCACACGGTTGACACGGTCACTTTGGTATATTTCGGTATATGATCTGTTTGCTACATTCCAGGCTATCAATCGTCCGTCGCCACCGGCAGAATACATGCGCTGTCCGTCCTGTGAGTATGATACAGACCGAACGGCTACCTGCTTGTCTGCTTCAAGCAATGGTTTATGACCATGATACTGATTCAATAATGAATCCCCAATGGGATATGCAATTTCCTGTCCGAAGGTGGGGTTCTCTGCCATAGTTTTGGCCCTGATCAAACCCTGCAATCCGTAGTACGCACCGGAGTAGATGTCACCATTGTATTCCTTGGTTTCATCTTTGTATTCCTGGTAGAAATCATAACCCTGCTTGGCAACAAGCGCCTTCAATTGCGGGTCAGGTACATCTTTTGCCTTAATGGCCATGGACTGGGCAATGGACTGGAACCTAAGGCGTTCAGCAGCCAACCTGGCTGAATCGGCCTGGTCTCTGGCAATATTCGCTAAATCTCTTTGGAGATTAGCTTCCGCTTCATTTTCCTGGGCGATACCTTGTTGCCGACGTGCTTCTGCTGCATTTTGCTCAGCTAATTTCTGCTGCTGCTCGGCTCTGGCTCGCTCTGCCTGTGCAATTTGAGTCTGTAAAATGGCCTCATCTCTTTGCTCATCTGCAATGACCTTTTGAGCTTCAGCCTCTGCCTGGGCTTCCCGGGCTAGTGCAGCCTGCTCAACAGCTGCCTGTCTTTGAATTTCAGCCTCAGCCGCATTTTCTTGAGCAATAATGGCATTTTCCGCTGCCTCATTTGCTTTCAACTGGGCATACACAGACAGGAACAGCATCACCATTGCAAGCGCTCCGGCAATGATGGAGAAGGTCCGAACAAACCTTACTTTCCGCTTTTGTAACAAAACCTTGTTGGCTTCCTCCGTCTCAAAGGCCTTGATCGAGGTATCGAGGAAGACCATGGTCCGCTCGAATGCCTGGTTATACCTTGATCCCCAAACAAAGGTCGGTTTATTGTCTGCTCTCCAGTTGATTGCTAATTGTAAGTCAGGCATTTTCCACAGGCTTGCTTTTCCTTCCTGGAATTTGGTTGCCGCATCGGAAAGCTTTATATACATCTCAGCTGACTTGGATTCCTCATCCAGCCATTGCTTCAGGCGATCCCAGATCCGCATCAGACTTTCATGGGAAATATCTATTACTGAATCGGATTGCAATTTCACGCCATAAGGAGGCATCAGCAACGACCTGCCCGGCTCCCTGAAGCGATCGATCACCTTTTCCACTTCCTCTTCGGTAACCCCGGCAATTGAGGCGATTGTACTCAGTTTTGTAGGCCGCCTGATCCCCTGGTTTTCAGCTCCTTTCTCGGTGAGCGCCTTAAACATGATCTCGCAGATCTCTTTCTCACGCTTGCTTAGCAGATCGTACGCTTCGTTGGCATGTTGTGACAGCGCTTCCCTTAGGGTACCAATGGCGTTATAGTGATTCAGGTCCATGGGCTCACCCTCTTTGCGGATCTCCACCCATTTCGACCAGGTCCTCATGAGGGCATGCTGCAGGATCGGTAACTGATCCGGATTATCTCCCAGATCGTTCAACAACTGCTGCGTCAGCCTTGGAGCGATCTTGCCACCACCAACAGCTACCGGGCCTTCGATGATCATTCGTTTCTGATCACGCGTCATCTGTGGAATAAGATAGTGCGAATCGTTGATCAATTGAGTCAGATCCGGATATTTGGCACATTCCCCGATAAAATCGGAACGCATGGTCAATGCCACATAAATAGGCTCATCCAGGTACTGGGATGCTTCCAGCAGCAGGTTGACAAATGCCGCCGATTCGTTCTGATCAGAGCTTTGCGCCTCCAGCTTTGAGAAACGGAACAATTCCTCGAACTGGTCAACAAGCACCAGCACATTCTGGAAATCATCAGTTTTCAATTGTTTGATCACTTCAACAAGGCCCAAAGAAGAACTTCTCAATACAGTACCGATAATAGTTTTCCTGATCAGTTGGTCTTCCTCAGAAAGCATCTGGTACTCCTGATCCTTGATAAGGAGGGCTTCGGCGAGGTTGTCAATGGGACCACCGCCCGGGCGGCATGTGACGATCCGCCAGTTAGATCCCGCATCCGTCATGAATCCCCCATGTAATGTGGGGATCAGCCCGCAATACACGAAAGAGGATTTACCACTACCGGATGCTCCGAGAATTGCTACGAAGCGATTATCAGCCAGTTTTACCAGGGCTTCATCATTTTGACCCTCCCTTCCAAAAAAGAGATGGCTTTCTTCCACGCCGAATGGCCTCAGCCCGGGGAATGGGTTTATCAGTTCCGTGATATCAACGATATCCTGTCCGGTACCTTGTTTGAGATCAATGTCTTTTTCACTCATGGTCAGTTGTCGAGTTTAGTTAAAAATGGTGCCAGGTTTTTCGGATCGAATTTATCCGTATTTCCGAGTACTAGCGTTTTGTTTTTTTCGAAGTGACTGGTGTCAATTTCTTTCTTGCCTTCCAGGTATACCGCTTTCACCCGCAGAGGCTTTTCACGGCCAAATCCAGGCGCTTTCAATAAGTCCTGCAATTTGGTTTTTATCCATTCGGAAGTTGCATTTCCATAATAAATAATGGACCCGTCGCAACGTCTCAGATTTTCCTGATGAATGTATCGTATGTCAACCAGCTCTCCTTCAAAACTGGGGGCGAGTACCTTGAAACCCTGTTTTGTCAGGAAATCCTGGATTGCTTTGCTTTCTTTGAGATCACTTTTATCCGTGATCAGGTAGATCACCTTAGTGCCTTCTTCGTCCGTCGTGTCATATCCTGCCACTTCACGTTTCACATTAAAGCGTCCACCCGTCATAAGTTCCTCCCTGATGATCGCCTTTAGCTCCTGAAGCTGGATCTGCAATACTTCAGCTTCTTCGAGAAGCGCCGCACTACTCTTGATATCCTCTATGAAAATTCGCTGACGCTCACTGACATTGAGCAGATCAGGAGACAGCCAGATCAGGCGGCTGAAAGGTTTTTCATTGTCATGCTTTTTGTTGTATTCCGACATTTCAGTCGTATACTCCTGAGCAACGCGATTTTGAATGTCTACCACTGACAACTCGGACCCTGTTGGTCGATAACCGTAGTCCTCTCCCACCATATGGATAGAAAGACGGCATTTTGAAAGATCTTCACGAACCATTTTCTCGAGTTCACTCGCATCCTTTGGCAGGGCGGTGTTGGGGAGTACCTCATAGCCATGTCGCTTAAGTTCACGTTTGATCACATCCCGCTGGATCAGGAGGTCCATACCTGAGCTTGCCAGGTAAACTGTTTTGTCCCTGCCAACTTCGGCTCCGGTTTTTTTACTTCCCTTATCATCAGCACTCAATAAATAGGAGATATCATAAGAAATATCCACAAGTTTCATCCAGAAGCTTCGCTCCGCGTCCGACCCGAAAAACCTTGTGAATTCCTGCATTTCGCCGGTCCGCGCATCTACAAAGTAGAAGTCATATGACACCAGTTCCGAAAGGGAGGGAAACAGTTTGTCAGGATCAATAGGTGTTTTCAGAACTTTACAAAACTTCGAAATCCCGCCTGATACGAGTTTGCCCGACTTGTGTAACCCCTGCGCCCAGTTTTCTATTTTATCAACAGCAGTTTTTTCAAGTGAATCACTCAGGACGGCAATCACAACTGTTGCGCCTGTCAGGTCTTTATCGGTCAGTTTATCGTCGGAGACAAGTCGAACCTTCGGTTCCACCTTGTTGATCTGAAAAAGGAGGTTGGTCAGAAACTTGTTAAAATTAGATACCCAACCTACTCCGCCATCAATGGGTTGATCATCAGCTTCGGCATAGGTGATTAGTATTTCTTGGTTCGATTTCATTCAGTGACAGAATTAGATTAGTTAGCTAGTTAGGTATGAAAAATACTTAGATCCCATTCTTCTTCTTTCTCCACTTCTTTATCAAAATCATAATTCAGAACCCTGATATACATCTCCGCAATTTCCACATTCCTTGACATCAGGTTCATCAATTCTTCTTTTCTGAAGACCAGCAGGGTGGTAGTTTCCGTACTGCGAGCCTCAAAATCGAAAGATTCCGACTCCAGCAGCAAATGTTCCCCGAACATCCTCCCGCGCCCGATGCTGTCCAGGGTTTTTCCCTCGGCGATAAGGTCCACATTCCCATCTACTACGATGTAGAGTGGCTCAATTCCACTGTCTCCCTTTTCGATCAGCACAGTATCCGGTCTCACTCTGATCTCTGTAAGTACCTCAGCAATATAGGTGATCAATTCACCTGGTATTTCCTCGAATTCACGCATTTCCTTCAGGAACATTACAATCTCCACGAGCAAAAGCTCCTGGTGGTACTCCTCACCTTCTTCGATAAATACAGGTGGTAAAACAGCTTTATCCAATTCTTTCTTCACCGATGGTTTCAGCCTGCGCGTGTTGACCTGATAGCTTGTTTCGTCAAGCTTGTAAATTGCATGGGCAGCAGTCTGCAACAGGATCGGATCGGGGTTGAACAAATTCGCAATCAGGTCATAGCTCACTTCCATTGCTTCTATCTCCTGCAACCTGTAAAGGGTCAATGCTTTAGTATACCTGGTAATGCTATTGTAATCCCTGTTGACAATTTGCTTCAGTGCGTCTTCGTAGGATTCAAAATGCTCAGGTGGGTAGAAGCTTAGCAACTTGTCAAGCCGGTCCCTATCTCTCATGTCGTCCATCACCGGGAACAATTTTGGCTTCAATTCATCAGAACAGAACACGTCCATCATTTCCACGGCAAAGCTGACGGAATCGGTGGTATCAAGTTCGATGTTTTCCTTAACAAGCATTACATTTTGAGGGTCGTAAATCATACCGAGCAACATGAATATGTTGTCGTAGTTGACCTTGTTCTCCTCGATTATCGCGTCCCTGATCCGGACGTCCCGCGGATCTTCTTCGGGGATATCCTGAAGTACTTTAATATTCCATGCGATATCACCGATCAGTTTTTCAATGATCAATTGAATTCGTGACGCCTGAAAATCACGTGCTTCGAACCCGATATAACTCAGGGAAAGTAATAATTCCGTTGTGACCTGTTTATCGGGGAAGTCGATCTTTTTCCACAGTAACTCAAGGGCCTGACGGCCACCGACCCTACCCAGGATCTGGACTACCCTGAGCATAGTGCTTTTGTACTGACCTGTTCTATAGAATGATGAATCTACAGCATGGAAAGCAGCTTCTCCGGAATGCACCAACGCCGCCATAGCTGCATTACTATACGTGGACAAGTGGAGGTTTTCAACCAAAATCGGCCAGAATTCCGGCCTTCTTAATTTACCGGCCGTTTCCATAGCGGCAGTGCGAACTTCAGGGTTGATATCCCTTAGAAGTTCGACCAGGAATGGCAAATGCTTATCATCAGTGAGTTTCACCAGCATCCTTGCCCCCCTGATCCGGTCTCCGGCATCAACGGAACGGACGAGTGACCGGATGGATTCATCCGTCAATTCAAACTCATGGGATTCCCGGAGTGACGCCAGGGTTTTCTTAGCTTCCGCCAGGACGTCTTCTTCACCTTCGGTTTTTATTTCCCGCTTGATAATGTCTAATGCATCAAAACAATTTAGCTGATTGAGCTTGCGATACGCTTTCTTCCGGATCCTGGCATATTTCGAAGCAAGCCTGTCCAACAATGCAAATTCGAATTCAATCGGATCAATTTTCTCCAGTAACCTGAGGGCATTAAATACGCGATCTTCCTCCCTGGTATTGACTTCCTGCTTAAGGATATTGATTGTACTTTTCTCATTCCTTTTTCCGGTATCCTCGAGTTCCGCCCGCTGCTTCTCGAGCGTCTGCTTAAGTGCCACTTTATACTCACCATACAATTTGTAAGCAAGCCACATCACGATACCGGCCAACCCTATAATCAAATAGGAATAATGTATAAGTTTGAAAAATACCATGAATCCAAGGATGATCTGCGCAGCACCAGCTGCCAAAAACGCAATTTGGTTGATAACTCCCTCAACCCTGGTCTGAATGTCAAACCTTACTTTCACATTAAAAGGCAGGAAGAACAGCTTAAAAGCTGGCGATTCCAAAGCATCCCGCAAGGAGTAAGTAAAGGCCTTGGCCGAAACCGTAAACAAGAAGAACAACAGGAACATTTGTGATTCTCCTCCATATCCAAATACATGTCCTGTTGCAATCCCGCCTAAAGTAAACAGAATCAGGATCATCGGCATGGTCATCAGGGCGATCTTCAAACCAAACCGGCCAATGATAAAATCATTAATAAAACTCTGGATGAGGAAACTCATGATCATTACGGTCCCTGAGAAGAATGAAAGGAAATCATTCAGCTTTTGTTCATCAATTACACCGGTTTCCCTATCAGTGAACATGATCTCTACAGTCGACAGGTAGGTGTACTCGACAAAAACAGCAGCTCCCACCGAAAACATCAGGAAGATCGACAACATCCTGGTATAAGGATTTCTGAAAATGGTGAAGTAATTCACCTTCTCAACTTCTTCACCCTTCTTGATCTGTGTCATCTTGTTTATGTTCCAGTAGAGCGAAACATAAACTGTGAAATACAACATGCCAAAAGATGCCACTCCCGAAACAAAAAGCAGGTCATAAGTATTATCAACGAAAGGGAGACGGGTAATAATCGGAATGGAAAAAAAGGCGATCATAGTAGCCGTTAATTGCCCCGTGTCTATCCCTCCTATAATTCGCTTTGCCTGCCTGGTGTCAAATAACCTGCCGAAAAGTCCCCAAAAGCTTAGCAATGACAGGGCCGTTACCGGGCCCATCATTACAAATAAAATATATGGCAGATACGGAAAGCCTACATAGTTTTCATAGTCAATATAGTAGAATGCAAATCGTGTAACACCTATGAAAACGAATATGATAAAGTTCGTAGATATGGCAAGGGTAGTATAGTTGATCTTCTTCTGGAGAAAAACAAACAATCCGGCGGATACGATCCCCAATGCTCCGGTTGTGAAGAAAGCCTTATCCAGCCAGTCTTCACCGAGCGTCTGAAGAAATAACGACTCCGAACCAACCTGGTACGTTGCAATGAAAACTCCCATACAGAATCCCAGGCCAAGGAGTAACCACATTTGCTGCTCTTCACCTTCTTCCCCACCAAGGAATTTAAGAAACGCTTTTAACACAGCTGATAATTGTTTTAGGTCACTTAAAAATATGCAAAATATTGAGAGTGATCAATCTTAAAATTGAGAATTTGAGACAATTAGGGGAATTAATTATTGGTGAAACTTTAAATCAGTGAATAATTTCGTTATTTATAATATAAGAATATGCAAAGAGGTTTTTAAGCGATTAATTACTTCACTAAAATTATTAATTCCGGTAATTGCGTTTAATAGTCTTGACAATCAACGACTTAAGAGACAAGCGCATGCTTCATTTTGGGAGTGGAAATTGTGTTGGCTTTAACGCTATAGTCCGCTAAACCCCGCCAGTTTTACAGCAATGGAAAGTTGAATAGCTGTATTTTTCCTGGTTCCGGGATTTATGCTACTGCTGATGTCATTTAGTCCCCTGACGTACCGGATTGTCCCGGTAAATACATCCATAAATTCATATCCTCCTCCGACTACAAAGGCAATATCCGTGGAGTTAAAATTGTTCTTCACGTCCGTTTTCGTTCCTGCAAACTCTGATTTTGCCTTGACCAGAAATCCAAGTTGAGGACCACCGTGAACATTGACCTGGTCCGTGACCCTATACCCGACGACGATAGGGATATTAAGATAAACCAAACGAAGTTTGTTATCGAGACTTGTTCTCGCATTGTGACCCTGCCCCGAAAACAGTACATCAGATTGCAGGAATACCTCATCCAGAAAATCGAGTTGGACATAGCCCCCTCCATGCATTGCCAGTCTCACATCATTGTCAGAATCTCCACGGATATCGGTTAGGTTAAATCCTCCTTTAACACCGAAAGACCCTCTGTCCTGTGCCTGAATTGATAGAAAAGAAATGCAGATAATTCCCAGAATTAGTTTCGACCTTTTGTACATCACGAATGAATTCAATTTGGAGTTAAAATTAAGCTAATTCCCATTCATTTTTTCTATTCCGGGGAATTCTCATCCAAGGATATAATCTTTCTCAATCCCCATACAATTATTTAGTATTTTACGGATATAACGATCTGATCAAAATTATGAAAAGGAAACCACTTTTACTGCCATTACTTTCTATCCTCGGCCTTTTGCAAATGGGATGTACCGAAACCTCAAAAATCGATCAACAGGTGGATGCAGTTTTTGCTCATATGGACAGTACAACTACGCCGGGATGTGCATGCTCCGTGACCAGGGAAGGAAATATTATCTATGAAAATGGCTTTGGAATAGCCAATTTCGAGTATGGGATAGAGATCACACCTACTTCCATCTTCCACGTGGCTTCCGTTTCAAAACACTTCACCGCAATGGCCATTGAATTGTTGGTCAATGAGGGGAAGATTTCCTGGGATGATGATATAAGAAAGTATGTGCCTGAAGTTCCGGATTTCGGAACTACCATTACACTCCGGCAACTGGTCCATCACGTCAGTGGGATACGTGACCAATGGAATTTACTGTATAGAGCGGGATGGCGGTGGGAAGCCGATGTGGTTACACAAAAGGACGTCCTTGATATCACGTCGAGACAAACAGCCCTTAATTTCCAACCGGAAGAACGGTATCTCTATTCTAATACAGGTTTTACGTTGTTAGCAGTAGTGGTGGAGCGGATTACGGATAAAACTTTAAGGGAATTTTGCGAAGATCGAATATTCAAACCTCTGGGGATGAGCGACACACACTTTCACGATGATCATGAAATGATCGTACCTAACAGGGCCTGGGGATACGCTTCCGATGACAATGGATACCTTGGGTACAGGATCTCCATTCCGGATTTCGATGTAGTGGGAGCAACCAGCCTGTTTACAACTGTCCGGGACCTGGCCATTTGGGATAAAAACTTTTACACAAAGCAGGTGGGTGGTGATGAAGCATTCTCAAGGTTTTACGACCAGATCATTCTTAAAAATGGAGATACACTTAATTATATGCACGGACTTGCCGAGGGTGACTATCGCGGACTCATGACTGTCTCCCATGGGGGAGCTGATGCTGGTTACCGCAGCAATTTCCTGAGGTTCCCGGACCATGATCTTACGATTTCGGTTTTGTGTAATTTTCCATCCTCAAACCCCGGTAGCCTGGCCCGGCAAGTGGCTGAAGTATACCTTAAGGAACAGATGGAGCCCAAATCAGAAGAGGACGAAGAAGTGAATGAACTTGATCCGCCAGACAATCTTGATTTGTTCGTTGGGGTTTATGTACATCCATTGAGCAATAACATCTACAGAATCGGCCTGGAAGAAGACACCCTGGTGTACAGAGGAGGAAGAGATTACAAACTCATGAGGACCGCCGAAAATGAATATTTGTTGAAGGGTACATCCGCCAAATTGGAATTGATTGCCGGTCCAATTGGTGAGGGAACTGCGAGGTTTTTACCTGATGGAGAACTCCGCTATCGAAGGGCGTCATGGGATCCTTTACTTTCCGACCTAAGGGTATTTGAGGGGATTTATCATTCAAAAGAGCTTGATACCGAATACCGGTTTGAAGTGGGCGACTCCACACTGGTATTCCATCACCGGAAAATGGAGTCCGCCAGTCTGGAATCCTTATTCCGGAATGCTTTCAGACTAAATGGGGCAACACTGGCATTTAGTGAAAATAAATCATCATTCACTTTGTCCGACGGCAGAGTCTGGAATGTTCTGTTTGAAAAAATGGAGTAGCACTTCAAACTCCGGATTTTAGTACGCAGAGCTCCGAAGTTTTTGAAACTTCGGAGCTCTGCGAATATCGCTTGGTAACTAACACTTTAGTGCAGCCGGGTCTTTGGACCTGGCTGGCGTTATTCAAAAAATTCCCTGTAGTCTCTCACATTTAGGCCGTTTTGGACACCTGTTTCATAAAATTTAGAGCTGGAATATGGATAGTCCTCCGGATACGTTACCAAATTCCAATGGGCTTGCAGTGGATTTGAATGTATATAATCAAGCTTTACTTCCAGCAACTTCTTATCCTCAAGGTAAACATCATCAAATCGATCCTCCCACACCTGAAAAGCTCTTCCTGGTTGGTTTACTCTAATTTCATCCAAGGCAACTTCACCTGCTATCAATCCTAATCTTTGTCTTATTCGGGTTGAGGTGTATTTTTTGAAATCTCGCATGTAAGCCGAAAGGTGATTGTCTTCCTCAAAGAATACAATCAAATGAATATGGTTCGGCATTATTACATATCCCAATATGGATGCATTGTATTTGCCGTTCACAAAAGATAAGCTTTCCTCCAGTGTCAGGTAGCTGTTGGACATTTGAATCAAACGTTTTCTGCGAACGCAAGAGGTAGTTATAAAAAAACAACGTTGATCAATGTACAATCCACGATTTCTGAGACCCATTTTCGCAAAATATGAAAAAATTAAAGAAACTAAGGTAACGGATTAAGCTGGTCAGGTCGAAAGACCTGACCTCACTTTAAAATTTTTTTGAGCTTTTTGAGCCACCCTGGAATATCATCGTCTGGCCGGCAATGGTTGCCCCATGCTCGTCTGGGTATCATTAATAAACCCGGCAACATCGGCTTTGAATTTTTCCAGGGAAGGCTGATGCGTGTACATCATATGACCGGCTTCATAATATTTCATGATAATGTTGTCCTTGATCTCGGGCCTTAGTCCGAGATGATCAATGGTGTACTCCACTCCATAAAACACAGTGGCAATATCATAGATGCCATTCAGGATCAGCACTTTCATATTCGGATCCCTGGAGAGCGCCTGGGCCATGTCAATTCCGGTAGTTATTCCTGCTTGCGTTCCCCATCGCATATTGCCTTCATGCTTCCAGTCCCATTTGAAACCTTCCCTCCTTCCTGCCGTGACCGTGTACATCAAATCCCTGCTAACCCCCAGATCGCCGTAGAAGTAATCCAGAAACCCGGTAATGTACGCCGGTGAGATTGCGGCACTTTGAGGGTCATGGCTTCCACGCTGACTTATCAAATCCTGGTTGATACCGGTAAACCTTGAATCGAGTCGTCCCACTATTTCCCCTTTTTCCCTGAGTGCTTCAGCGAAAAACTCCGAGTTGGTAACTCTGAGGTCAGCCCGTATCCAATAATCCGTATCGGTTCCGGTATAGCTAGCCAACTTTGACGCGATTGCCTTTTTATCGTCTTCCGCCAGTTGGTCACCTTTAAATAATGCCGGAGCATATTCATTTTCCGTAAAGTCCCTTATCTCATCAAGGAAAGCGTAGAGATCGGGATCTTTATTAGCTATCTGATCATGATACCAGGCCGTGGCAGCATAAGTTGGAAAATGGACAATATATGACAGATCTTCATTTGGCGGGAATACCAAAGTTCTCAGATCAAAGACTGCCGACACCATAATGACGCCATTCAATGCAATCCCCTGGCTTAAAAGTTTGTTCATTACTCCCGCATTTCGAAATGTCCCATAACTTTCCCCAAGGAGGTACTTCGGAGAATTCATCCGCCCATTATTAATCAGATATTGGGTAATAAACAGGCTTATGCTTCTGATATCCTGATCAACCCCCCAGAAATCCTCAAATTCAGCATCTCCTACAGGGATGCTCAACCCGGTTCCAACGGGATCCATCATGACGAGATCGGCCACATCCAAAATTGAATAGTCATTGTTAATAACCTGATACGGAGCAGCAGGGGTCGAAACAGGGTCATTCACAACTATTCGTTTTGGCCCCAATACACCCATGTGCAGCCAGAATGATGACGAGCCCGGACCACCATTGTAAGCAAATACAATGGGTCTGTTGCTATTGGACCCATCCCTGGTATAACTGGTAAATCCGAATAAAGCTATCGGATCATTATTCTCATCCCTGAGCAGCATTGTGCCTGCTTTTGCAGTCAAGGCGATATTAGTTCCATTAATCCGCACATTCTGTTTTGTGGTAGAAACCTTAGCCTCCGGGATGGGCTTTTGTGGTTTCTCGTTTTGCGCAGAGACAAAAAACGGAATTGAAAGAATTAGGGTGATCAGAATGGTTTTTTTCATCTCATCTCAATTTTTGGGGGTTGCATACTGTCGCTGAGCTTCATCAACAGATAAGATATTCTTAGTGCCTGTGCTTTCGCACGCTGTTCATTTGTGGAAGAGCCTGCATGCCCTCCTTCGGTATTTTCGTAGTAGTAAATTTTATGTCCCATATCGGCCATCTTGGCAACCATCTTACGGGCATGGCCCGGGTGAACCCTATCATCCCTGGTGGAAGTCATGAAGAGCACTTCAGGATATTTCATGTCTTCCTTCAGATTGTGATAAGGAGAATATTTCTTTATATACTCCCATTCCTCCGGAATGTCAGGATTTCCATATTCTCCCATCCAGCTGGCCCCCGCAAGCAGTTTGTTGTATCGTTTCATGTCCAGTAACGGCACTGCACACACCACGGCTTCATACAAATCCGGCCTTTGAGTGAAAGCTGCACCCACCAGCAGTCCACCGTTACTACCTCCGTAAATACCAAGATTGCGACTTGCGGTAATTTTTCGTTCAATCAGATCCTCGGCTACCGCATGGAAATCATCGTATACTCTTTGGCGATTCTCTTTCAATCCTGCCTGATGCCACCTGGGACCGAATTCTCCTCCACCACGGATATTAGCCATTACGAAGACACCTCCGTTATCCAGCCAGGTACTTCCCCATGTTGCAGAGTAAAAAGGAAGTCTTGATACCTCAAAGCCACCATACGCATATAGCAATGTTGGATTCTGTGGTGTTGATTCCAACTCCTTGGCGCCAATAACAAAATACGGGATCATAGTGCCGTCTTTAGATTCCGCCTCGTACTGGAGGACCTTATACTTTTCACTATCAAAGAATGAAGGCAATGATTTGATGATCTTAAAAGAGTTGTCACTGGCGTTTGCAAAATGAAGTGAAGATGGTGTCAGGAAATTTTCGTAATAGAAGAAAAATTCGTCCGAGACATCATCATTGGATCCCAATCTTATCGCACCGAGTGCCGGCGCTTCAATTTTTTCCCGTTCCCATCTGCCATTTTCAAACCGGTAACTGTAGAGCTCACTTTTGACGTTATTCAACATATTGAAGACCAGCCTGTTTTTAGTCGCAATAGATGACGTGACACTGGATCTCTCATCCGGCTCCACAATAAGTGTGAGATCATGCTTTCCTTCTAGCAGTGACGGATAGTGAGCACTTATGACTGATCCCTGTTTAAATGTTTTTTCTCCAATAGTCCAGTCCGATTTCAACGATATTATTGCTTGATCTCCCAGAATATCAGAGAAATCCGCATCCTGAGGTATGTCGATTTTAACAAGTTCTTCATTATCAAACATGAAAAGGTTTGAAGTGTAAAATGTGATGGCCTGCGCAACCCCGGCATAGGTTTTCTCGCCTTTTTTAAAAGCAAATCCCCAGGTACCCACATCTGTTTCTTCTCCTTCATAAACCAATTCAGCTTCGTCAATGCCTGTACCTCTTTTCCATATCTTAACCTGTCTGGGGTAACCCGAAGTTGTCATTGTACCCTCTCCGAAATCGCGTGAAACCATGAGCGTGTTTTCATCCAGCCAGCTTACCCCGCCTTTGGATTCTTCAAGCGAAAAACCATTTTCCACGAATGTCTTCGTGTCAACGTCATATTCACGTATCACAGTGGCATCCCCTCCTCCTTTAGACAGATAAACCATGAATCTTTTATAGTCAGGGGACAATCCGCTTGCTCCTTTGTAAACCCACTTGATGCTATCCATAGCATACATTTCATCGATATCTATCAGGGTTTCCCACTGCGGATTGCCGTCCAGGTAGACCCTTTTGGGTGATCTTCTCCATATGCCACGGACGTGCTCCGCGTCCTGCCAGAAATTATAGATGTAATCACCTAACAAAGTCGGACGGGCAATTCTTTCAGATGAATTGTATATTTCCAGGCTTTTCTTGAAAACCTCGTCATACTTTTCGTGTTTCGTTAGAACTTCCTCGGATTTTTTGTTCCATTCTTCCACCCATTTCAACTGTTTCTCTCCATCAATTTCTTCCAACCAGATGTATTTGTCCTCCTGGGCGAGGAGGAGCATAAAAGAAAATAATAATGCAGTTAGTGATAGTATACGTTTCATTTGATGTCTTTTGGGATCAACAACTCGTCGCTCCCAATATAGTACAGCTTACGACAAATGAAAACTGTAATTATTTAACAGGTAATCGGACATCTCAAAAAATGTTAACGTCTTGCTCCGGCACCGCTTCCTCCGAAAAATATCATCACTCCCAATAGAAATCCGAAATCATACCAGCCGCCCGAATTAGGAAATGCATAAATGGTATAGTCTGTAAAGAAACTTGCGATGAAACTGAAAAGAACGATAAAACCATGCAATAGACCGTACCAGAATCCAGGTGGATCCTCTATTATCTCCTTAGTTTGCGTAGCACAACTTCCAAGGAAAATCAGAATTACCACTATGATGAATACCCAGAGCAATATTTTCCTGATCCTCTCCTTCGAAGCCATGGAATTGCGATTTTTAGTCATCATGGAATCATTTGAATCAACTGACGAGGACGATCAAAATTACAAGAAGGATAAACAGCCAAAACAGGGTTTTTTCTATTTCCCGCGGCCTCTTGCGTTCTTTATGTAAGGATCCCTGCATTAATCTATGGATTACTCCATGAATTTACTAAAGACAGAGTCCTGCAACTATGATTAAAGTCATTTATGAATCAACAACACGGGATCAGCTTACCGGCTCGACGGTTTTTTCCTCAATGATTTTCTCAGCATAGTTTGATTCCTCATCGGCCTGCTTTATGGTGAATCCGCGTTTACGGAACATATGCAACATGGTGGAATTGGATTGAAGAACGTTCGCATAGATCTTTCTGATACCACGCCTTGCTGCTACCTTGATTATCGTATCCATAAACTTGTTCCCAAGTCCGTATCCCTGCCACTTATCCGCAATCACTATGGCGAATTCAGCTGCTTCACCATCAGGATCGGATACGATCCGAACAACACCTATCATCTTTTTCTCACCGTCCTTATCAATTATCCTTGCAATCAATGCTATTTCCCTGTCGTAATCGATCTGAGTATATCGCGTCAGCATCTCGTGTGTTACCTGACCGAGATATCCGAAGAAGCGGAAATACTGCGTTTGCTTGGAGAGCTTGCCGAACATTTCCTTTTCCATTGGTTCATCCTCAGGTCGGATCGGTCGGATCTTGACTTCCTCACCATTTCGCATCGTCCACATGGAAACAAGTTCCTTGGGATAAGGTGTTATGACCAGATGATCGTAGTTTCTGATCCTCTCGGGAGTTACGTTCTCATCCAGAACCACTTTTGCATCCAGGACGACCCCTCCTTCTTCATCTACCACGAACGGATTGATATCAATTTCCTTTATCTGCGGGAAATCCATAACCAGATAGGCAAACTTGTACAGAAGAAACTGGATGGACTCAATGTCCACACTGTCCATGCCCCTGTAACCTTTCAACAGCCGGTAGATCTTGGTTTCCTCGATCAACCTTTTTGCCAGGACCATATTTAATGGCGGCAGGCCAACGTTGAGATCTTTGAACACTTCGACTGCCACACCACCCATTCCGAAAACAATGACCGGCCCAAAGATCGGATCCTTCTTCGACCCGATAATCAATTCATATTTTTTGGAGACCATCTGCTCAACCAGAACACCAAGGATATTTGCCTCGGGTTTAGCAGCTTTGGCAGAGTTTAGAATTCCGTTAAAAGCTTCTTTTGCATCTTCCGGTTTTCTTATGTTGACTACTACTCCTCCCACGTCTGTTTTGTGAGTGATATCAGGAGAGGCAATTTTCATAACTACCGGATATCCGATCTCTTCACAAACCTTCAGCGCTTCTTCTTCCGTAGCTGCCAGTTGGTGCCGGGCTATTGGAATGTCATACAGGTCCAGCAAGTCTTTTGCCTCATCTTCCGTCAACACGAAGCGATTTTCGTCCATCACGGACCTGATCAGCTCATAGCTCTTATCTGTTTCCGGGGTGAAGACATGGGGTATGGTAGATGGCGTTTCATACAGCGCCTCAATATTTCGGGTATAACTCACCATATTCATGAAGGTATTCACCGCATTCTCCGGAATTCTAAATACCGGGATATTTCCGTTTTCCAGGATCTCGCAACCTTCCGCAACATCACCTTCACCCATCCAGGACGCTAAAATTGGTTTTTTTGAGGACCCCGCCACGGTGACGACTTCCCTTGCGATTAGATCAGGGTGGGTCATTGCCTGCGGCGTCAAAATGATCAAAACACCGTCAACATTGCTATCCTGCAAAATGATCTCAGTCGCCGCCTTATACCTTTCCGAGGTTGCATCGCCCAGAACGTCAATGGGATTTCCGTGACTCCAAACCTTGGGCAACACTGCATCCAATTTCTTCATTGTCTCCTCAGAAAGTTGGGCAAGCTTTCCATTCTGTTTGATCAGATGATCGGTCGCCAGGACGCCGGGTCCTCCGGCATTGGTAATGATTGCAAGCCTGTCTCCCTGCGGACGTGGTTGCATGGCAAGCGACTGTGCAGCATTAAACAATTGCTCAATGGTATCGACGGGGATGATCCCTGCCCGCTTGAATGCGGCGTCAAAAGCAATATCATTTCCAGCCAAAGTACCCGTATGTGAAAGCGCAACTTTAGCTCCGGCGTCGCTTTTCCCGGCTTTGAGGACAATAATGGGTTTGTTCCTGGCAAATGCCCTTGCAGCGCTCATGAATTTGCGGGTATTTGTCAAAGACTCCATGTAAATGACAATACTGGAAGTATTCGGGTCATTCCCGAAGTAGTCTATGAGATCATGAAATCCTACATCGATCATCGAACCAATTGAAACGAAATGACTGAATCCAACATTCTGTTCGACCGACCAATCCAGGATTGCAGTACATAGCGCTCCACTTTGTGAGATCAGGGCGATCTTACCTGGTAATGCCATCTTGTTAGCAAAACTTACATTAAGCTTTATGGAAGGTTTGATGAACCCGAGGCAGTTGGGCCCTATGATACGCATTTTATATTTCCTGGCATAGCCAAGGATGATATCACTCATCTTATGACCTTCATCACCGGCTTCCATAAAACCGGCAGAAATGATGACAATTCCACCTACGCCATATTCCCCACACTCTTTCACCAGATCGGGGACCGTATGTGCCGGAGTAGCAATTACTGCCAGATCGATCTCATCCCGTGTTTCACTCAGTTTACTGTAACTTCTTACTCCGTATATGCTTTTATGTTTGAAGTTGATAGGGTAAACCGTTCCTTTAAATCCGGATCCTACCAGGTTTCTGATCAACTCATAACCAACGCTACCTTCCGTATTGGAGGCGCCGATCACTGCTACAGTATTAGGGTTAAAAATTTTATCTAAAGCATTCATATCTTCCAGTAGTCTTTTAAACGTGTAAGTAGGTTGTTCATATTGATCTCGTATTCATCCCAGATCTTAATATCCGTATCCGTATGCTTTTCCGTGTATTTTTTCTTTTGACCATTTATTCCATCACGGAAATTGTAGAGGCATTTAGGCAGTTCCTCAACATTATAGCCACCTTCCAGTGTCGCAAACATCCTGGAAAATTTATTCGACAATATCTTTCCGATTTCGTAGTAAGTATCAACGGTCAATCTCAGTTCCAGTAATAAATCGTACTGGTGCGCATCAAAACCGGCAGACAACGCTACCACATCGGGGTTGAATTGCTCAGCCACCGGCAAAATGGTATTGAATCCGTCCATAAATATGTCATCACCACTTTGCGGAGGAAGCATCACATTGAACGTGAAACCGCTGCCTCTGTCTTTTCCGATTTCGTCTGCCCTGCCGTGACCCGGGAATGCCGGAAACTGATGCAGGGACCAGTAAAGTACTTTGTCGCTATTATAGAAGATCTCGGAAGTGCCGTCTCCAAGATGACCATCGAAATCAATGATCAAAACGCGTTTACCTTCGTCAACCAACTTTTGACTGGCAATTGCCACATTATTGAAAAGGCAAAAACCACTGGAGTGATGAGGATATGCATGGTGACCCGGAGGTCTGACGACAGCAAAGTCATTTGTTTCGGAAGCCTGAATGGTAGCATTAACAGCGTAAACAGCTGCCTCGTAAGTTTTCGGGGAAGTAATCGTATCAGCATCCATATGTCTGCTATGACTGCTGTACTCTTTCACACGGTCGATGTATGATTCACCATGGATGATCTTCGGAGCGCTTTCATCATAAGTTATTTCTGATGACCTGATGCTCCCAAGTGATTCCAGGCGCTTCTTATTCTCAGGATGCATGCCCGTGTCATGCTCTTTAAATATATCGTCGTAAATGAGTTCCAAGACGGCAGATGTTTTCAAGGCACAAAGCTAGCCCGACCGGGAGGATCAAAAAGCTAATTTTCATCACAAAAGGCCCTGATAATTGACATAGATCGATTTCTTGCGAAAAATATTGCTGAACTTGTAACAAATTCTTTAGCAAGCAGGTCTCCTCGTCAGAATGTCGAAACTCTTTGAGCAACATATCATTCCTGCATCGGATAAAATGTACCGGTACGCATTGTCAATATTGAAAAATGAAGAGCAGGCACATGATGTCGTTCAGGAGTGTCTGACTAAAATATGGGATAAGCGCCGAATGCTAAATGAGGTGCAGAACCATGAAGCATGGGCTATGCGGGTCACCCGCAATCAGTGTTACGATTGGGTAAAGGCCAATCGGTATACTGCCCTCTCCGGCGAGGAGATTGAGCAGGAAGATCAGATAAAGGCGGATCACGATACGCTTATGGAAGATCATCAAAAATGGCTGGACAAGGTGTTGTCAACTATTCCGGAAAAACAGAGGGAAATATTCCACCTGAGAGAAATAGAAGGAATGAGCTATCACGAGATCTCGGAGGTGCTTTCCCTCAGTATGAGCGAAGTGAAGGTATACCTTCATCGCGCACGGAACAGGATACGATCGGCATTACAACAAATTGAAGCTTATGGAATCGCGAATTGAAGACTTGTTAGCAAAATACTGGGAAGGTGAGTCATCTCTCAAGGAAGAATCCAGGATCAGGGATCACTTCAGAAATAATCCATCCCTCACCCCCGAAGGAAGATATTTTGCTACGTTGAACGAGAAAAGACAGGGGACAAACAGCTTTAAGCATCCCGGAAAGTTTCAGACACGGACCTGGCTGTCGATAGCCGCTTCCCTGGTGCTTGGTTTGTCGGTAGCATTCCTCGTGATCCAGGATGCACGTAAACAGCGTGAGTTTGTGATCGAAGATCCGCAAGAAGCCTATGAGATTACCCGTAAGGCATTGTTGATGGTCTCCACCTCACTGAATGAGGGGACAGCATATACGGGTGAACTTAAAAATTTAAATGAAGCAGAGAAAATTGTTAAAGAATTAGAAAAATGAAAAAGTTATTTTTTACCATAACATTAATGACCCTTTCACTTGGTTTATTGGCCCAGGGATCGGTCGTGAACAAGTATTTCGATCAGCTTGGTGATAATGAAGACTATGTGAAAGTCTCAATCAGCAGCAAAATGTTTTCACTTTTTACCGAGTTGGAGGCAGGAAGTGAAGAGGAGGAAGAATTCCTTAAGGCAGTGAGCAAACTGGAGGGATTGAAAATGGTTTTGGGCGACAGCGTTCCCAGGGATGCCGGAAAGCTCTTTGACCAGGCGATCAGGGATGTTGACTCGGAAGGGTTCGAGGAACTGATGACCGTCATAGATGCTGAAGAAAATTTCAAATTTTCGATCAAAGAAAGTAAGGGTATAATCGAGGAGCTGGTGATGGTCGCCGGTGGAAAAAAGAAATTTGTGATCCTTAGTCTTTATGGGGAAATTGATCTGAAAAACATTTCGAAGATTGCGCGATCAATGCATGTTGACGGGTTTAAGCACCTGGAGAAAATTGACAAGGGAGAGGGAAACAATTAGATGAGATATTTTCTTATATCGATTATTACGGGGCTGCTTTGGCAGCCCTTGTTTTCACAGGAGCACATTGTCAAGGAGTATGGAGAGGCTAACAAAAAGATGGCCTATTGTTTTTATGCCAGCACTTTGAGAATGGTTAACATTAGTGAAAACGAAGCATACAATGACCTGGTAAGCGGAGTTAACAAGCTACTGATCTATGTGCTGGATTCGGCTGCTATCGCCGATAAATCGTATACCGGAATCATAGATGACTACAAAGAGGAGGGCTTTGAGGAATATGCATCCGTATGGGGGAATACTAACCTCTTTCTTTATGGTAAGGAAGGTCGCAACAATCAAATGGTAGGTGTTTTTGGTAACAGGGAAAATGCCGCGGCGTTTTATTTAAACGGATCAATTGCCTGGCAAAAGATCCCGGAGCTGTTTAATACCTTACAACAAAATGATATCATCAATGTTTTTGAGTTGAACATTTCAGACTTTCATGACTAAAGTTCTTTCCATACAAAACCTAACCAAACGATTCGGGAAACTCGTGGCGGTCAATCAGCTAAACCTTACCGTTGAAACCGGTCAGGTCTATGGTATACTGGGCCCGAATGGAAGCGGAAAAACTACCACACTCGGACTAATACTGCATGTGATTGCGCCTACAGCCGGAATCTTTGAATGGTTCGGCGGAAATGAGGCAGCAGTAGATGCCCGAAAAAAAATTGGTTCCATCCTGGAAACTCCCAGCTTCTATCCTTACCTGACAGCTGTTCAAAACCTCAGGGTCGTGGCTCACATCAAAAAATGCGGGACCGGAAATATTGATTCAATTCTAAAGCAGGTGAGTTTGTTCGATCGAAAGGACGACAAATTCAGGAATTACAGTCTCGGCATGAAGCAACGTCTTTCAATTGCGGCGGCGCTCTTGTCGGATCCCCCTGTCCTGATTTTAGATGAGCCGACTAATGGCCTGGATCCTGAAGGAATTGCCGAAGTTAGAAGCTTAATTAAGGACATAGCAAATCAAGGTAAGACCATCATTATTGCAAGTCATCTCCTGGATGAAGTTCAGAAAGTATGTACAGACTTTTGCGTATTGAAAAACGGCAATAAGCTGCACGAAGGGCCCGTTCAGGACATATTGGGCGAAACTAACAAAGTGGAGTTGTCATGTAACAATTTGGATCAACTTGACAGGAAATTGGATGAGTTTAAGGGTATAAAAGCCAAGTACCAGCAAAACGGAAGTCTTTTTGCGGAATTGGAATCAAACTTCTCAGCAACTGATGTAAACGCCTTTTGTCATGAAAAAGGTATTACACTTCACAAGCTGATACCGCAAACCCGGTCACTGGAACAGGAGTTTCTCAAAATATTAAAGGAAAATGATTAGAGCATTCAAGCTGGAATGGCTGAAACTCAGACATTACAAGGTTTTCTGGATCTTGTTAGGAATGTACATACTGGCATTATTGATAATTTGCTCGTTCGGGGTCTTTTTCCTGGAGTGGTTAAAATCAAAAGGTGCGGATTTCGACGGGTTGGACCCCACCATCATTCCTATCTACGACTTCCCTGATATCTGGCAAAACACTACGTATCTCGGATCATTTTTGAAGATGCTTTTAGCATTTATCGTAATCATATCGGTAAACAATGACGTCACATATCACACGCTGAGGCAGAATGTGATCGATGGCATCAGCAAACGCGAATATGTATTAAGCAAGATTTCCCTGATTTTCTTTCTGGCGCTTGTCAGCACCACAACACTCTTTGTGGCAGGGCTTGTCAACGGATCAATTTACTCTGACGTCTGGGGACGGTCCTATATCTTTGACGAACTGGAGTTTCTGGGCGCTTATTTCTTTGACATCTTCGTGTTTTGCTGCCTGGCATTTTTGCTGGCGCTTCTGATCAGGAAGGCAGGATTTGTCATTGTACTTTTATTCCTGTACTCCATCATGTTCGAACCCATCCTGACCGTTATCCTGGAGCATGCACCGTACTTCGAAAATGGAATCTGGCCCAGGCTGACTCCTTTCTTCCCTATTCATGCGCTAAATGATCTCATACCGATACCCTTTGGTAGATATATCTTCCAGGAAATCACGGATTACGTGCCATTAAAGGCAATTTTGATAAGCTCCGGATGGCTTTTGATTTACCTGGCCGGTGTATACGGACTACTCACTCGACGGGACCTCAAGTGAGGCTGTTAAATATCCCTAAATTCGGTTAAAGAAATTCCTTTTCACCAACAATTGAGCTAAATTAGATAGCATGAAAGGTACCTTTTTGCTTCTTGGGGCAATGGTATTTCCATCCATCGCATTGTCGCAGGATTTTCGTGCCGATTCCATGAGAACCTTTGAACAAATCAACAGGGAAAGAACTCATACCTTCAATGAATCGGGTTCCACAGGGTACTCCTTAAGAGTGATCAGGCCACAATCCCGACGGATACCTCCGGGAAGGATCCGGGTTGACCCGGATACACGATATTCCCTGATAATAGTAAATCCGCTCACCGGCGAAAGAAGCAGGGGAAAGTTCATCTATCCAAATGAATTGAAATTTAAACCTTATCCTCCAATCACCTTACCCGACAAGCCTCGATACTTTAGGGGAAAAGAACTGGAATGATCTAATTGATCAGTGCAATTCTTGCATTGAATGCCTTCCCTTACATCAGGTTATTATTTCATCCTCACTTGCTAAAACCGGAATTGTTATTGGCCTTCTATCCCGGGCTTAAACTGCTTTAAGATCAAACGTCACTCTAAACGGAATGTTATGGAGTGAAGAATCTTGGAAATCGAAAGATAGTTCGTGATCTTATGGAATTCCAAGGGATAAAGGAATGGGAGACCTGCCTTTGATACTACAACCATAGACATACTCATTCACGAAAAGCCTTGTTACTTTTGGGAAAAAGATAAGAATGATCGAATCTCTGATATCCCTGTTTCAGCGTGACCTGGATAAGCTGAAAACCGAAATTGAATTGTTTAAAGACGAATCCAATCTTTGGGAAACTACCGGCGACGTAAAAAATTCATCGGGTAACCTTGCCATACATATCTCAGGGAACCTCCAACATTTTATTGGTGCCGTTCTTGGGAAAACAGATTATATCAGGGACCGTGAGTTTGAATTTGCAGGAAAAAATGTATCCAAATCTGAAATTATCAATCAAATAGATGCTGCAAGGAATATTGTAGCTAAAACATTGAATACCCTCACCACTGATGATTTAACATCGCGATATCCCATTGACGTTTTCCAGGATCAGGCATCTACGGAAAAGTTTATGCTCCACCTGTATGGTCATATGATGTGGCACCTGGGTCAGATCAATTACTTAAGGAGAATTCTGGAATCTTAGGAAATATTTGACACCCGGTTACCGCAGGGTACTCCAATGGATAGAGGTCTTAGAAAGATCATTTTGTTTCATTTTCTTATCTTTTTCCTGAGAGGGCTATATGCTGTTCTCGGACCGGCGGATCTGTTCATAGAGGAAGCTCAATATTGGCTGTGGTCAAAAAGACCGGACCTCTCTTATTACAGCAAGCCTCCTCTTGTTGCATATTTCAACTACTTCTCCACTTCCCTGCTTGGCGACACCGAATTGGCGGTTAAAATCAATGGCCTTGTCCTTGGATTTATCTATTCTTTGCTTACCTACACATTCACAATTGAACTCCTGGGAAACAGAAAAAAAGCATTTCTGGCTTCTCTCCTGGTCTACGCAATGCCCCTGAACCATACCGTGTTTAATGTTTTCATGACAGATGCACCGCTGCTGGTTTTTTGGTCTCTGGGAACTATATTCTTTTGGAGGGCACTCCGGTATGACATAAAAAGAGATTGGGTTCTTTTGGGCGTGTTTATCGGATTAGGTTTTTTATCCAAATACGCAATGCTGCTATTTGGCATCACAGGCCTTGCATATGTGCTATTATACAAAAAGAAAGTTTTATCCAATCCCTGGCTCTACCTAAGCGCATTGATTGCAGCGATCATGATGGTTCCGGTACTTCACTGGAACTTTCAACACGATTTCATCTCATTTAAACATGTATCTGCCATTGGATCCCGTGATTTTACCTTCTCCGATACCATTAAGTCAGTAAGTGAATACCTGGGTGGGCAAATTGGATTTATTTCGCCTTTCCTGATGTTTCTCCTGGTTCCGGCGGTGGGTAAAATTCTGAGAAAAAGGGATGAAATCCGGATGTACTTGCTTATCGCACCGGCAGTTGTTTTAGGTTTTTTCTTTATATATTCATTGTTCAGGCGTGTTGAAGTTAACTGGACTTTTTTTGCGTATTTCAGTATTCCGATATTGATCTCAGATTATGCCGTAGACATGAAGCGGGAAAAAAAGCTGTCTGTGCTGGCAATAGCATCGGTGGTCCTGATCTTCGCGGCCTTCTACTTTAGTTACTATTTACAATCTTTTGGGCTGGGTAAGATCCTACCACCAAAGCGGGATCCGATAGTCCGGTTATATGGCTGGGAAAAACTGGGTAGGGAAGTCGATCTGGCTATTAATGAAGCGGAACTCAACAGGTTCTTCGTTTTCAGTGACAGCTATCATGTGGCCAGTGAAGTCGCTTTTTACTCAAAGTCCACCGGGCAACCCATTAACATTAATCTGGGCAGAAGGTTGAATCAATTTGACCTTTGGCCTGGTATTGAACAGTACGAATTTCAACAATTTGATGGGGTATATGTTTCCGCAAATGATATTCCCCAATCCCTGAGAGATGCCTTCAGAGAAATAGACAACAGTCGTAAGGTTGAGATCATCCTGGGGGGCGAGGTGATCAAAACTTTCACCATCACTATTTGCAGGGAATTCACAACTCTGAAGGAAACGGAAGTCCCGGTCTATTGAAGGCAAAGCAATTGATCCGACAACTTCACGGAAAGATGTATCACTATCCCGAAAACCAGGGCTCCTCAGGCCACAAAATGGTTCTCCGTACGAAGATATTCTATCCAGTCCCTCGCCTTTTCTTTTTTCATCACCCGCGGAAATTTGTTTGATGCACCTACCTTACCCTGAATTTCCATCCAGTCATAAATAACCGTTGTAGGTATTGCATGGAGCTCCATATTACCGAGCGCATGGTTTCGCTCCACCCTGTAGTCGTCGTTCAAAACCTTTAGATATCCATCAAGTTTCACCTTGAGTACCTCAGCATCCACCGGGTCGTCAGTCCCGATAAACCAACGATGACCAAATACACCGTTAGTTGATTCACCTACCACTGTGAATTCCCTTATGTCCAGATTTAATTCGTTCTCTACCAGTTGGACTGCTTTGTTAATATTGTCAAGGGACAGATGCTCACCACAAAGGCTCAAAAACAATTTTGTTCGACCGGTAATGACTATTTCGCAATCTTTCACAGAAGTAAATTTTATGACATCACCGATTATGTATCTCCAGGCCCCTGCATTTGTGGTGATCAAAACCGCATATTCAGGGCCTTCCTTCACCTCGTCGATCTTGTAGGTCACAGGGTTGTTACGTAATTCTCCGTCTTCTGAGAAATTCTCCGAATTAAATGGAATGAACTCATAAAAAATCCCATTGTTCAGGACCAGGCGCATTGCTTTCTTACCTGGTCCGGACTGGAAGGCAAGAAATCCCTCTGAAGCCAGATAAGTTTCAACGTAGATCAGGTCTCTGGCAAGTAATTTTTCAAATCCCTTCTTATATGGTTCAAAAGAGACTCCGCCATGCACAAAAATTTCAAGATTAGGCCATATGTCATGTATGGTATTGACTTTGTAGTGATCTACAACCTTCTCGAGCAAAAGTTGCAGCCAGGCCGGGACACCAACAATGATCCCAATGTCCCACTCCCGGGCTTTAAGCGTTATCTCATCCAGTTTTTCAGACCACTCCGTTTTTGAGATTCGTTTGCCTGGCTTGTAGAAGTGCTGAAACCAGAATGGAATTTGTGCCGTGGTGATGCCGCTTAGGTCACCTTCAAAGTAATGACCGCTTCTCCGCAGGTTCGTACTTCCTCCGAGCATTAATATCCCTTTGGTAAACAGTGTGCCGGGCAGGTCATACTTTGATAGTGTCAGTATTTGTCTTATGGACGTCTTCCGTATGGACTTCAGCATCTCCTTGGTAATAGGTATGTACTTGCTGGATGCACCTGAGGTCCCTGAACTCAGCGCAAAATATTTGATTGTCCCGGGCCAGCAAATGTTGCGTTTTCCGTCTTTTGCAAAGCACCACCATTTCTCATACATTTCATTGTAGTCGTGGATCGGAATATTAGATTTGAATGTCTTGTAGAATGAATTAACGTCCTCGGATTTGAGTGATCGTAGTATTCCTTCAAAATTGAAATGCTGACCAAAACGGGTGGTTTGACAGTGGATAAGCAACTTCCTCAATTCCTGCTTTTGGAGTTCAACAGGCGAGGTGTACAACTGCTCAAAACTTTCCCGCAGAGTTATCCCTTTTTTGAGTAAAGTACCTAATATTGCCATCCAGTCCTTTTAAACCTGCATTGTTCGTACCTCCGACACCTGAGGTGTACCAAAGTTAATGGATTAACGATCAAAATAATGGGGAAAGTTTCAGAGTCAATATTGCAGTTCAAAAGTGAATTAGAGCCCTTCGGAGCTACACTGGTAGCCATTTCCAAAACCAAGCCTGTGGAACTGATCCGCGAGGGTTATGAGACGGGACACCTTCATTTTGGCGAGAACAAAGTCCAGGAATTAGTTGACAAACAGCAAAAGCTACCTCCTGAGATCAGGTGGCACATGGTCGGTCATCTCCAGCGTAATAAGGTTAAATACATCGCCCCTTTTGTACATCTGATCCATAGTGTAGATAGCCTGAAGCTGCTACAGGAAATCAACAAACAGGCTATTAAGCATGATCGGGTGATCAGCATTCTGCTTCAGGTCCACATAGCAATGGAATCGACCAAGTTTGGCCTGAACGAATCGGAATTACTTGAATTGCTGAACAGAGAGGAGTTCAGGATGTTGAAAAATGTGAGGGTAGAAGGCCTGATGGGAATGGCCACAAATACGAATGATCGAACTCAAATCAGTTTCGAATTTTCATCATTGAAAAAGATCTATGACAAGGTAACCACACAATTTGATCACCCGGCAATTCAAATGACGCATCTTTCCATGGGAATGACAGGCGATTATAAAATTGCACTGGAAAATGGATCAACGATGATACGGATCGGATCGGCAATTTTTGGAGAAAGAAACTATTAGTGGTACCTCAGGTACTTCAATGTCATTAGGCCATTTATCCTCCTTCAGGGGCCTTCATCATCACATTTGTCACAATTTTTATGCGTTCTCTCTGATTAATGGCATTGGAGATGATCGTAATTACTTTATTCTGCATGCCGATCTTTCCCTGACTGTTAAACTTGACCAGAATGGATGCCGTTTCACCCGGGGGAATTGGCTCTCTCGGCCATGACGGGGCTGTACAGCCACAGGTGGTCAATACATTGCTCAGGATCAATGGTTCGTTTCCGGAATTTTCGAATTCAAAAATGTGCTCTACAACCTGACCTTGCACGATATCTCCAAAATCAAATGAATCCTCACTGAAATTGATTCTGGGTCCGTTTTGCGGCTCCTCAAAAACCGCAGGTTGCTGAGCTGCAGCACAAAATCCAATTATTACGAGTACAAAACCAAGATATCTTTTCATGTTCGTTTCAATCTATTTTAATTATCACAGGTGCACGCCCAAATTCTGATGTTAATTTCACCACTTTTAGCGTCACTTTCACAGGATTAACGTCAAATTTACATTATTCGTTTTCGAAGTTATAACCGAAGTAATGAAAACAGCTCCATGACAGATCCTGAATTGTTCGGTAAAACGCGTGCAAGAGTTTGCGGTTTATTGATAAAAGACAACTCCATACTTCTCCTTAAACATGAGGGTTTAGGCCCTGAAGGATTTATCTGGTCACCCCCCGGAGGAGGCATTGAGTTTGATGAAACAGCCGAGGAAGCGCTCATCAGGGAGTTTAAGGAAGAAGTGAGCCTCGAAATTGAAGTAGATGACTTTCTGTTTGTAAATGAATATTTCGACAAAAGGCTGCACGCCATTGAATTATTCTTTTCCGTAACCTACGTGTCAGGCGTTATGAAACTTGGCTCAGACCCGGAGTATTCGGAAGAAAATCAGATAATCACGGAGGCAAAATTTTTACCATATGACAAATTGGATATAATGACTCCCAGCCATAAACACAATGCTTTTAGATTCTGTCGAAACTCACAAGGTATCATCAACTTAAGAGGTTTTTATAATTTTCGAAATATTTGATAAAATAGCATTTTAGTTCTAACCTCTAAAATCATTATTATTGCAAAAAATCACAGGAACATAAGATGAACACCACTAAGATCCTAACTATAACTTTCGCCATTACTTCAGTTGTACTTGCCTATTTGCTGTTCAGGTCAATAAATAGCAGCATCCAGGAAACTAAAAGAATTGCGAGAATGGAAGCGGCAATAATCGATCAGCTTATCCAGATACGTGACGCCCAGTTGGCATTTAAGGCCGTCAATGGCACTTATACAAGTGAGTGGGATAAATTGCTGGCGTTCGTTGATACCGGTCAGTTTTATATTACGGAGAGGACGGAGACCATTATAACACTGGACTATGGCGCTGATAGTCTGTACGTGGAGATTGATACACTAGGAACAATTCTTGTCAGGGACTCGGTTTTCTCAAAGTATCCGAACTTTGATCTTCAGCTTCTTCCGATTGTTCCCGGTCTCGATCCTCCGGTTCGGTTTTCGATGTGGGCAGATAAAATACCCAAGGCCGGACTGATGGTGGATGTAGTGGAGGTTTGGAATCCATCACCCGTCGATCCCGAGAGAAAGGAAGATAGTGAATTCAATACGAAGAAACCACTAAGATTCGGATCCAGAACAAGTGTGACCACAGCCGGAAACTGGGAATAGGCTGAATGACTACTCCCGCGGTCAAAGGATATCGGCAAATCAAACGGATCAAGGATGAAAAGTTTGATATCGATGATATTCAGAATTATTCATTGTCAGTTCTCGTGGGGATCAGAGATCTTCAGCTATGTGTAACAGATCCGGATAATAAGCTTTGTTACCTGGAAGATCTGAAACTTGAGGGTATCAAAACAATCAATTCAAGGGTTCGTGTGTTAAAAGAAGTGTTTGATAATCACCACTTTCTGAAGGCCGGATTCTGGAAGAACATAAAGCTGGGCCTGAAAACACACAAATTTACCCTCATCCCGGAACCTCAATTTGATGAGAAATCAAAGAGCGACTACATTGCTATTAACAACGAGGTAAAACCATCAATTGAAGAGGTTTATTTTCACAAACACCAGGAGTCGGAAGCTGTTAACGTATTTGTTGGAGATATTCGACTCATAAAATGGATCCGTTCTGTCTATGTATCTAAGCCAGTGGATATAATTCATCAGGGCACTGCTTTCATAGAAGGTGTCCTTCGATATGATGACCACTCCCCTGATCGATCAATGTTTTCACTGGTAGATCGAGGCATATTACATATAGTTGTCACAGAAAAGCAAAAACTACTCTATTATAATCAGTTTGCGGTCAGGAAAAGTGAAGACATCCTGAAGTATACCATGTTGGTCTTCAAAGAGTTACAACTGAAGCAAAAAACAACGAAAGTGATCGTTTGGGGGAGTATCAAGCAAAATTCGCCGCACATTGACCTGATGAAAAAGTACATCAGAGATGTCTCATACGGGAGTCGCCCGCAATTTCTGAAGTGCAGTTTTCAGTTTGACGAAATACCGGAGCATCAATACTTTGATCTTTTCAACATTCACCTCTGCTAATAATGGCAAGGGTGGCCATTTTTCCTGGCTCTTTTGATCCTTTTACAAAAGGACACGAAGATATTGTCCTTCGTTCGCTTAGCATTTTCGATGAAGTGGTCGTCGCAATCGGGGATAACTCGAGTAAGAAAAGGTATTTCGAATTGAACTATATGCTTGGACGGATAGAACAGGCCTTTTCCCGACACGACAATGTCAAAGTCACAATATATGACGAACTCACCGCCAAGCTTGCAGAAAAGTATAACGCCAGATACCTGGTGAGAGGCTTGAGAAATACCACGGATTTTGAATACGAAAATTCAATATCCCAAATCAATAAATATCTGAATACGGAACTGGAAACTATTTTCCTGATAACCTCTCCTGAACTCGCCCCTATCAGTTCTTCCATAATCCGGGAAGTGCACAAATATGGAGGTGATGTTTCTCCCTTTCTTCCTTACGAATTGTGAAGTACCTGCTTAAGTTTCAACTGCTTATGGTACTCCTGAACCACCACCCGGATGGAGCGATAGGAGTCATATAATGCGGCCCGCATTTCACTTAAGGTCATCCAGCGAACGTCTTCAATTCCCTCCTTTTTTTGGGGTTTCATTTTCGAGTCATCCAGGCACCTCATACTGTACCAGTGGGTTTTCTTGAGAATGTATTTGTTGTTTCTCATATAAGTATGCCATGTATGACCAATTTTAAAGGCTATTTCCACTTTCACACCGGTTTCCTCCTGAACCTCCCTAATGGCGCAGGCTCTGCGTTTCTCACCACGATCGATCTTGCCTTTTGGGATATCCCATCTCCCCTGCCTGTAAATCAGCAAATTCTTACCGTCCCCCTCTACTAATCCTCCCGCAGCTTCAACAACTTTGAATTTGGTTTTGACAAACTCAATCATTTTTCGTTTGTCGTCACTTGCGAAAGTTATGGAATCTACTTCTTTGAATTTTTTGTCAGTCATAAGCTCCAGGAGCTCCTCCACCCTTTCGGGATTGGCATTCAGGATCAGTACATCATCCAGTAATTTTTTGGGAACAATCTTCCGGTTATTCTCTTTGATCACCAGATCGTATTGAGACAAACCTCCGACTTTGGAAGTGCTTACCAGATAAACCGGAATATCGTTTATGAAGATTTTCAAAAATTAATCTTTAATCGAGATGTAATAATGATGTTATACTTACAAATT
This sequence comes from Cyclobacteriaceae bacterium, assembly GCA_028278225.1. Classification (GTDB taxonomy): domain Bacteria; phylum Bacteroidota; class Bacteroidia; order Cytophagales; family Cyclobacteriaceae; genus JANQEU01. Next base: position 434,375 of record JANQEU010000075.1, on the reverse strand, counting down.
TGCAACCCCTATAATTGAATTTTTTGTTAAGGTCTCTTTATGATTTATAAATGTTATGATCCCGAACTGGGTCGGGAAATTGCCCGGGAACTTCTCAAGATAAAGGCGATAAAGTTGAGTCCTGAAAAACCTTTTACCTGGGCGTCCGGATGGAAAAGTCCCATTTACTGTGATAATCGTCTGAGTCTGTCCTATCCGAAATTAAGAGACAGGATAAAGCATGCATTCAAATCCCTGATCGAGACTGAGTATAAAGGTGCCGAAGCAATTGCAGGTGTAGCGACAGCAGGCATTCCGCAAGGGGCACTGGTTGCTGACTTACTGGGGCTTCCGTTCATATATGTGAGATCCAGGACCAAATCACATGGATTGACAAATCAAATTGAGGGTAAAACCAAAAAGGGGCAGAAAATTGTTGTTTTGGAAGATCTGGTTTCAACCGGTGGGAGTTCACTGGCGGCAGTAGAGGCCATCAGGCATGCCAAAATGGAAGTGCTGGGTATGATATCCATTTTCACCTACGGGTTTCCTTTATCCAGATACAATTTTGAGAAAAGTGAGGTGGATCTTGTTTATCTGAGCGAATATTCTCTTCTGCTCAGTACTGCCATCTCCACAGGATTGATCAAACCGGAACTGCTGGATACACTAAATAGCTGGAGGGATAATCCTTCCGAATGGGGGAAACACTCAGCCTGATTCATGTAACAGAACTTCCGGGAATCAACTTAGCACTTCATAGCTTTTCAATGATGCCTAATCCAAAAAGTGCATAATCATATTTGACCGGATCTTCCGGATCAAATTCCCTGAGATTTTCCGTCAGTTCGACAGCTGTACCCCAGTCGGTTTGTTTCCTGGAAATCAATCCAAGCTTTCTTCCGACACGATCTACATGCAGATCACAGGGACATATCAACTGGCTCGGTTTCGCCTTTTTCCATAACCCGAAATCCACTCCTTTCTCATCTTTGCGGATCATCCACCTGAGATACATGTTCATCCTCTTGCATGCTGACTTCCGTTCGGGAGTTTGTATGTGTTTTCGTGTTCGATGAGGATGATCCGGTAGTGAGAAAAAGAGGTTGTAAAATCTGATAAGAGCAGATTTTTGGTCAGAAACGCCTTCACCATAGAATGCATCCTCAAGGGAGTTGTGATCCTTATAATACCACCTGAACCATTCAATGAAGTAAAGTGCATCGGTGTCATTGAATGTACGATGCCTGAACTTTAATATGGGCCGGAGGTCGTCCTCCGAGTGGTGCAGAATGAAATTGTGCGGATCGTTATCCATATAAGAAAAAAATTCATTCGCTTTTTTGATTATGGTAGTCCTCTGACCCCATGCCAGGACAGCCGCTACCAGACCCGTAATTTCAATATCCTGTTTTTTTGAATACCGATGAGGGATAGAAATGGGATCATTTGGGATGAAATCCTTCTGGTTGTATAAATCAACCTTTTCGTCAAGAAAATCTTTTAAAGCCGGATCAAATGCCACCCCTCATCAGTTCTCGAAATAATTGATCTCGACAAGAGACCTGTCGTCAACAATTCTGAGGCGCTTAAAGGCTATTGGCGTCAGACGGATCATGACATTTTTATTCAACCCCGTATCAGGCAGTTTGCCCACGATCCGGACATAGATCGTCTCATTATTCATCATATTCTTCACCTGAAGAATTGATCCGACTTTGAGCTTTCGGTGCAAGGCTAGAAATTTATCAGTATCAAAGGTTGTATCAATCTTTTTTGCCAGTCCCTGCTCATAAACTTTCACAATACCTCCCTCTTCCTTTTTTCGGATTTTCGAGCCATAAGATGTGTTTGTATAATCTACAACTTCACTTATCCTGTCCATACTATCAGGTTCAACTTCAAAGGGAAAAATCAACTTCTGACCGATTTGTACCTGGTTCGTCGCAAGATCATTCCACAACCTGATGCTATCGACGGTCGTGTTGAGCCGGGCAGCAATGGATTCTATGGTTTCTCCGGTCTGGACATAATATAAAAATTCCTTGCTGTCAGATTCCACTTCAGCACTATCCGTTTCGTTGACCGGAGTGACCGGCATCACTTCACCGATACTTAATTCCTGTCCGATCGAAAGGCTATTTGATCTCAGATTATTCCAGCGCTTGATCTCTTCCACTTTCACACCATAATCCCTAGCAATACTGAACAATGTCTCACCCCTTTTGACAATATGTATTTCACCGGACAGTGTGACTTCTCCATACGGGATTTCCAAAAACTGTCCAACATTAATTTCATTGTTTTGAATGCGATTTATGCGGTTTATTAAGCTTACATCTGCGTTGTACCGTTTTGCCAGGGAATAAACTGTCTCCCCCGGATCTACCTGGTGAATAATGAAATAATTACCTCGCTTTTCCTCCAGTCGAATTGAGTCGGAAGTAATTCCGAAAGACTGAACTGACAGAAAAAGTGCGGTGATAAAGAACTCAAATTTCATATAAAACCAATGTCCTCCTGTTTTTTACAAATATTAGTCGGTTTGGCGAAGTAATAAAACTTTCTGAAGATACTCCTTTCATGTTTTCATCCATCTTCTCGTGCAGCCTGATATTTCCACGATAGATCCAAAGGATGAACCGATCAAATCCTTTAGTGGACTTAACGTAATAACTTAAAAAAATATTTGGGCCGTGCTCCAAATAATCAGCTCCCAGAACTGGATTGGTATCAATTCCCTCAAGATATCCCCGGATTACCTCAAAATCCGGATTGGCAGCGTCTATAAAAAATGGAAAAGACACTTTAGCCGGATCTTTGTTTTTCTCACCATCCACGTAATCATTCAGATCCAGTTTGATCCCTTTTTCCGTATGGTTTTCGTACACCCTACCTGTAAGGACATTGCCATCAATTCGATCAGGAAGAAAGCTGGAGATCTCTTTATTGATCGTGCCATTTACATAATCAAATATGATCAAAGTTGCCGGTCCGGGATTATTCTGATCCTCATACTGAAGGATAGCAATCAAATTTCCGTAAAGTCCTTTCACGGAGGACCACCAATCCACTTTTTCAGGTTTGGCGACATTTTGATGCCGATAACTGTCGAGTGAAATGATGTGATAGTGCAGATCCAATGATGATTCATTTCGCAATTCCAAAAGGATCTGATCATTTTGACAATCAAAACATATTTGCCAAATGATCTCCTCAAATGATTTATTGAAATCGGGTGAAACTGATGAGGTCACTTTGGATTATTTTTAAAGAAAATTTGTTCCTTGAGAAGAAAAGCAAATATGAAGATTTTTGGATTAGTGGCCGGACTCCTACTGCTGGCAAACCCGGGATTAAGTCAGGAGGAACCAACTAAAGTCCTGCATTTGAAGGTCCAGGACAACATCGACCCCAGAACCAACAGGTATACGGAACTGGGACTGGATCGCGCAGAAGATATTGATGCCGATCTTGTAGTCCTGGAACTCGATACCTATGGCGGTGCGCTTAATGATGCCGACGAAATAAGGACGAGGATCCTGAATTTTGACAGGCCGATATATGCATTTATCAATAAAGACGCTGCTTCAGCCGGGGCTTTGATTTCCATTGCCTGCGACAGCATTTACATGGCACGGGGATCAAGTATCGGAGCAGCAACTGTTGTTGTCATGGATGGAGAAGCAGCGCCTGACAAATACCAGTCATACATGAGATCGATTATGAGGTCTACTGCTGAAGCACAGGGGCGGGATCCTAAAATTGCCGAAGCTATGGTGGATGAGGACATTGACCTGGATAGCATCGCCACGGAGGGCAAGGTTCTCACGTTTTCGGTATCCGAAGCCATTAGATGGGGTTATTGTGAGGGAAGAGCTGAAAGTGTAGAGGAAATACTGGAAAGAACCAACGTGGAGAATTATGAAATTGAAGTTTTTGAATTGGACAGTACTGAAAAGGTGATTTCCCTGTTCCTCAATCCATTTGTAAGTGGTATTCTGATTCTGATCATCATTGGCGGCATCTATTTTGAACTTCAGACTCCAGGTGTTGGATTCCCGATTGCAGCATCCATCATTGCGGCACTCCTGTATTTTATTCCATACTACCTGAATGGGCTTGCGGAAAACTGGGAAATTGCAATGTTCATCATCGGGGTGATCTTAATAGCGGTGGAAATATTTGTCCTGCCTGGATTTGGGGTGGCTGGAGTATTGGGTATTGTCTGCACACTCGGAGCCCTGGTCCTTGTCATGATCAATAATGACGGATTTCAATTCGACTTTGTGGATCCTGGAGAAATATTCAAGGCTATTGCCACTACCCTGGCAGCGCTTCTGGGAGCCGTCATTGTGATGTTCTTCGGAGGAGTCCGTCTGGCGAATAGCAGGGTCTTCAGTCGTATTGCGTTGCAGGAGACACAGGAAAGTCAGGAAGGATTTACCTCTATGTTTTATGATGACTCCCTGGTGGGGAAAAAAGGCACTGCTTATACGGTACTTAGACCAAGCGGTAAAATAATGATCAATGGTGATATTTATGATGCCTTTACCAGGGGAGACTACATTAATCAAGGAGATGAAGTGGAAGTGATTTCAGCCCAGGGAACTTCGCTAAAAGTGAAGAAAATTAAATGAAAGTAACAGGGATAATCCCTTCACGGTATCAATCTGTCAGATTTCCCGGAAAGCCATTAATTGATATCAGTGGGAAGACAATGATCCGCAGGGTCTATGAACAGGCAAGCAAATCAAACCGGCTTTCCGACATCTTAGTTGCCACAGACGACGAAAGAATTTTCAAAGAGGTCGAATCCTTCGATGGAAAAGTTGTGATGACTTCTTCGGCGCACAGGAATGGAACCGAAAGATGTGCGGAAATTGCCGCAGATCTGGATTCGGATTACATTTTAAATATTCAGGGGGACGAGCCATTTCTCCACCCCGGGCAAATTGATGAGTTGATTAGTATTTGCAATGGGAAAAACGAAATAGTCACTTTGATGAAGGAAATCAGGGATAGTTCCGAACTCGATAATCCCAATGTAGTGAAGGTAACAGTAGATAAAAACCGTCAAGCTCTATATTTCAGCAGGCAATGCATACCACATACAGGAAGTGTTTCCGGTAAGAGCCGATTAGTTGACCACACATTCTGGAAACATATCGGCATTTATGGCTACAGAGCTGATATACTGAAAAAAATCAGCATGCTTCCGACCTCCGGTCTGGAAATTGCTGAAAGCCTCGAACAACTGCGCTGGCTTGAAAATGGGTACGGGATAAAACTTAATGAGACCCAATTCGAAAGCTCGGGAATAGACTCTCCGGAGGATCTGGAACGAATAATCTCTCTTAATGATTGAGGTCAAGCGTGTTGTTGTCTGGACTTTGATCATTCTGGCGATCATAGCCTTCTGGATTTCTATAAGAAGCCAGGAAAATCAAATGGAGTATACACTGGCGGCTTTAGGCCTGTGGGGCCTGTCCTGGCTGACAAATAAATTTATAAAAGAAGACAAAAGGAAGGACTCCTGAGACAGGATTCGAAAAATGCGTCCGGAAGTAAGTATTTTAATACCTGTTAGAAATGAGGAGCCATTTATCAGTGACTGTCTGGATTCCATTAAAAATCAAACATTTGAAGACTGGGAGCTGGTTATAATAGATGACCATTCCACAGACAAGACGGCCTTCATTATACAAAAATACCTGGTTGGTGATAATCGCATTCGCCTCTTCCGAAACGAGGGAAGTGGATTGATTGATGCTTTGAAAACAGGTTTCCACAAGGTAAGGGGTACCTACCTGACAAGAATGGATGGAGACGATATTATGCCGGTGAATTGGTTGAAAAAGATGGTTGAAGCAATAGAAGGATCACCCGGGAACACCATTATCACAGGGTTGATCAAATACTTCCCGCAGGCGGGTGTAAGCGAGGGATATAAAAAATATGAGAACTGGCTGAATGACATAAACCTGCATGGTAACCAATGGAAGAATATATACAGGGAATGTATAGTAGCAGCACCGAATTGGATGGGAAGGACTGCCGATTTAAAAAAGATAGATGGATTCGATCATCTTGAATACCCGGATGATTATCACTTAGCTTTCAAATGGTACAAAAACAGGTTTAATATCAAATGTGTACCGGAAATCACATTGAAGTGGCGGGAACATGAAAACAGGGCTTCAAAATTGTTTGAAGGATACAATCAGGAATCATTTTTCAAACTAAAAATTGGACAATTTCTGGCCCTGGATGACAAAAAAGGCGATCTCCTTTTGTGGGGCACAAATACCAAGGGGAAGATAACGGCCAAACTTTTGGACAATCATAAGCGTGATTTCCATTGGATGGACATCCCCTCACAGGAAAAAATGATGCAAGGTAAAAATATCACCTGCTACAAGGAAATGAAAAGTTTGATTCACCGCAAATTTTAATCGCCGTATATCCCCTGCCCAATGTCCGGGCAGAAATCAACAATTATCTTAATCAGTTAAGCCTGGAGGAAGGAAGGGATTATTGGTTTTTATGACAGGAGTTCAACAGAAATGGAATTTTCTGGGTCGTTGATCATGTGCCTATAAAAATTGTCAAAATCTTATACCAGTTGCAGTCCTGAAATTCTTTGAAAATGTTTTTTATTCAATGTGTTTAAAGCTAGTTCATAGACAATAGCTGTTGCTCCAATAAAAATATCCCTGAAATCTATCATCTCATTTCTTTTTCTGAGCATATGATAAATTTCGGCAGATTTAATGGCTACAGCTTCATTAAACTCTAAAATTGGTATTTTGTCGAGTAACTTAGACACATGTTCATGTTTGACCGAATCGGTTGCACCCATGTAAAGTTCATAAACTGTGACCGGGGACACATATATTTCCTGATCTGATTTCAGTTGAAAAAGCGCAGTTTTTGATTTATTACTTGCCCTTAAATAATCAATGAATATTCCTGTATCGATTACCATTTTGGCGAAGGCCACTTGTTAAATAACTTTCTATTCTCTTCGAAAACAGCTAACTCCTCATCTGACCACTTGGGAATATTTTTTATATTTTTTTTCCAGGTATCGATATCAAATGTCTCCCCATGTTGTTGCTTACTCAGAAGAAAGTCCAGAAAGTTTTCAACCTGCTTCTTGGCATCAGGGCTCAAAGATTGATATTTGGTATGTATGTTCATTTTTTCAAAAATAATCAATCGAACACATAATTAATCTAATGGACTAATCACCCTCAAGTATTCCTATTACCAGCAGAAGAATTCTTAACACAATTGGACTGTCTGAATTTGTTTGTAAATGGCTTGGTATTTATGATCAAAGAACCTCAAGCGATTTCTCATGGGCTTTGATGATATGATCAATTTCAGACTCATTTATGGCTAATGAAATAAATAAACTCTCAAATTGACTCGGCGCCAGATAGACTCCTCTATCCAGCATTTGCCTGAAGTATCTCCCGAATAAATCAAGGTTACAGGACTTTGCCGTTTCGAAATCAATAACCTTCTGATCTGTAAAGAAAAGCGTAAACATGCTCCCAATCCGATTGATGGTATATGGGAGATTATATTTGATCAGGCCCTGCTCCAGGCTCTCAACGATCCTTGAGCCGACTTTTTCCAGGTGATTGTAAATCGAAGTATCATGCTGTAAAACTTTTAATGTGGCAATCCCTGCTGCCATCGCCACCGGGTTTCCTGATAAAGTACCTGCCTGATATACCGGACCCTGAGGAGAAACGAAATCCATTATTTCTCTTTTCCCGCCGTATGCACCTACGGGGAGTCCGCCACCAATAATTTTCCCAAGTGTTGTGAGATCAGGGGTGACTCCAAACCGCTCCTGTGCGCCTCCTTTCGCCAGGCGAAACCCGGTCATTACCTCATCAAAGATTAACACTATTCCATTTTCATCACAAAGCTTCCTCAGTCCTTCAAGAAAGCCCGCTTCCGGGAGTACACATCCCATGTTCCCTCCCACGGGCTCCACAATGATCGCTGCCAGATCTTTGGAATGCCGCTGAACCAGATCCGACACTGCTTCAAGGTTATTGAAAGAGGCCAGAAGCGTATCCCCAGCTGTACTTTTTGTAACACCGGGACTGTCAGGAGTTCCCATAGTCGCTGCACCGCTGCCGGCAGCAATAAGAAATGAATCTCCATGACCATGATAGCAGCCTTCAAACTTTATGATCTTATCACGACCCGTAAATCCACGTGCTAATCTTATGGCAGACATTGTTGCCTCCGTTCCCGAATTGACCATCCTGATTTTTTCCACGGAGGGTACCATGTCAACGATTAACTCTGCTATTTCCACTTCTTTTCTCCCCGGAGCTCCGAAAGAAGGTGAATCTCTCACCGCTTTCATAATTGCCTCCTCCACCTCCGGTTTGGCATGACCCAGGATCATCGGACCCCAGGAATTGATCATGTCAATGTACCTATTATCATCCTCATCAGTTAAATAGGCTCCCCGGGCGGATTTTATAAATAGCGGGTCACCTCCAACAGCTTTAAAGGCCCGTACGGGTGAATTGACTCCACCGGGAATAATGTCAACGGCCCTGGAAAAAAGTGAATTACTGTTCTTCGCTTTCAATGATTCGATTATTTACAGGAAATATCTTATAATTCTGGATAGTAACAATTGGAGCGATCTGGTTGTCATTAGCACCTCTAAAATCAAATCCCGCAGACAGGTATCCCGGAATAAGGCCGGAATCATAGAAACCATTTTGAAAATACTTTCCATTTTCATGGAGCATCTTTCCGATAAACCGGCCGAACTCATATCCATGAAAGTGATACTCCGACGGAATGGCGGAATAGCTTAGCATAAACCGGTTTTCGAGTTCCCGATACCGGTCGGAGGTCTTATCCAGAAAATCAGGCAAGACCACCTTTGCCCTCACCTGTTCGAGCAAATGGTATGTGGCAACTTTGAATTCAAACCAGTTTCCATAGCCATATAAACCGGTGCTGTCTTCACGTGTCGCCACTGCACTAATTATATTGTTTGCAATGGTATTGGATCTGGTGGCAATGAGAATCGAACCCGCTGTGTCTCTGCGAACTTTAAATTTCATCTCGTATGCCACAAGCTTCTCGGGGTCTTCCTCGACCACATTTCCTTCCTCATCTTCTTCCAGGAAGTATGGAATGGTAAATTCAGGATCTTCCTCCATTAGTTCCTCCTCATCTGTTTTAAGTCTCCTGGTCTTCACAAACCTTCCCTCGATCTCGGCAATTGAATCGGCCACTTCCTTTGGGTAGATTTCTTCGTATTGTTCAATCAACGTGTCCAGCAGTGCTTTTGCTGAAAGTTCATCGAGCGACCTGAAATCCAGGATCTCTTTTCCTTCGGCTATCATGACCTCCCTGTATTGCTCTGCAAAGAGAGAGTCTCGAATGTTATTGCCGAAGTAAACCAACGCGCTGTTATTGTCATGGTTTGACGCGGCATATGCCGCAAGCTGGCGGGCCATTGTCGGGTAACCCGCCCGGAACAAATAAGCAAACGGATTGTCCCCTATGTACTCCGTATTGCTCGTCAAGGGGTTGACCATGTTGATTTTCTCTGCTTTTGAGAGTTCCCGGATGACTTCTATCGGGCCCGGATACAGCGGGCCAACGATCAAATCGGCATTTTCAATGTGGGTTAATAATTCCCTGGTAGTATCCTCACTCTTTTTTGTATCGTAGGGTAATAATTCCAGTCTCATCCCTAATGTGTCCAGATCCTCCTGAGCCAGAAGCAGTCCCTGGTAGAAGTCCATCACCAGCTTATTCCGGATCACAGCACCTGCGTTTTCATATGACTCGAACATAAATGGGAGGACTATTGCCACAGTATAAGCAGACCGGAATACGTTCTCAATATCTTTATCGATCAATCCTGTTGGTTCAAGATTGTGATCAAGAATCAATCTTTCCAGCAACTCCGAATCACGCTGTGAGTAAGGTTGCTGACTAACTTTGGTTGCCAGCATCATCGCTATTTCCCTGTTCTTGGGATAAGCCTCATTATATGTGATCAAATCATCTAATTCCGAGTTTGCCAAGTATTTTGGTATGGTCTGTCTTGAAAGGGAAACTGACGTTGCCCGGTCCGTATAAGTTTCAAGAAATTCCAGGCCTTCTTCAATTTCGCCCAACTCAAATGAAGATATTGTCAGCCAATAGAGAACCTCAATTGTATGCTGCCATGTGGGATATAATGAACGTAATGTTTTCCATTCTTCCCGGGCATTTCGAAAACTCCCGACTTTATACCTGGCCAGAGCGTTGTAAAACCGTGCATAAGGGCCAAAAGTTCCGTCCTCTTTCAAGGCTCCAAAGGCCCCTGCTGAAGCCGCGTAATTGCCGTTGTTGAAAAGTCTTTTCGCCTCAAGGTATTCATTCTGATTTGTCTGAGCGAAAACACCCGTTGAAACGAATGCAATCAAAAACGGCAGCTGGTATCTTAATAAGCGCAAATTTATTCCCATTCGATAGTAGCCGGTGGTTTCGAAGATATGTCATAAACCACACGATTCACCCCTTTTACCTTATTTATTATCTGATTGGATACATCTCCGAGAAATTCGTAAGGTAAATGACACCAATCCGCTGTCATGCCGTCCAGGCTTGCAACTGCCCTCAAGGCAATCACGTTTTCATATGTTCGCTCATCTCCCATCACCCCCACTGACTGAACGGGAAGCAGAATGGCTGCAGCCTGCCACACGTCGTCATACAATCCATGTGCCTTTAATCCTTCGACAAAAATGTGATCTACCTCCTGCAGGATCGTAACTTTCTCGGGCGTGATATCGCTTAAAATTCGAATTCCAAGACCCGGTCCCGGAAACGGATGCCTCCCCAGGATCTGATCGGGAATCCCAAGTGAACGGCCAACATTCCTTACTTCATCCTTGAACAGGGTATTTAGTGGCTCAACCACTTTCAATTTCATTTTTTCCGGTAATCCGCCAACATTATGATGAGATTTAATTGTAACCGATGGCCCTTTTACGGAGACAGATTCGATGACGTCCGGATAAATTGTGCCCTGACCCAACCATTTCACATCTTCAATTTTGTGGGCTTCCTCATCAAAAACATCTATGAAAACCTTTCCTATGGCTTTTCGCTTTTTTTCCGGCTCCACAATTCCTTTTAAGGCAGCATAAAACTTGGGACTGGCGTCTACTCCTGTGACATTCAGACCAAGGCCTTTATAGGATTCCAATACAAGATCAAATTCATTTTTCCTAAGCAAACCATTGTCTACAAATATACAATACAGGTTGTTTCCAATGGCCCTGTGTATGAGTGTAGCCGCCACACTCGAATCCACTCCTCCCGACAAACCAAGAACAACTTTGTCATCCCCAAGTCTGTCCTTCAGGTCCTTAATGGTGCTTTCTGCGAAAATCTCGGAAGTCCAGTCTTGTTGTGTTCCGCAGATATGTACAACAAAATTTCTCAGAACCTCTTTGCCCTGAAGGGTATGGGTTACTTCCGGATGAAACTGGATTCCGTAAATCGGGCGGTCCTGCACCTTGTAGGCAGCCACAGGGATACTTTCAGTGGATGCTATGGGTATGAGGTCTTTTGGCAGGTCCGTAATCGTATCGCCATGAGACATCCATATCTGACTTCCGGAATCCACCTCCTTCAGTAACTCGAAATGAGAATCAATTTTTGTCAAATTAGCCCTTCCATACTCGCGATGTGCAGAGGGAGTTACCTTACCTCCGTGCTTGCTTGCCAGAAGCTGCGCCCCATAGCAAATGCCTAGTATCGGCCGGTTTTCCAATGCCAGAATATCAAGATCAGGAGCTCCTTCATCCAGGACGGAACAGGGACTTCCCGAAAGAATTATTCCCTTGATAGTTTCATCGATTTGAGGGTAATGATTAAATGGATGGATCTCACAGTAAACGTTTAATTCACGAACTCTTCTGGCAATTAACTGGGTGTATTGCCCACCAAAATCAAGGATGAGAATTTTCTCTGACATGGCGCAAAATTAGTAGAATAAAAGAAGTGACCTACCCCCTGTTTGAAATTACAGGATTTTTCATTTCCTTAGCGCCCTTCCAAAAATATGCATACTAAAGAACACGATCGTTTAAGGGAAGATCGGGAGGGGATCAAGTGGAAATCCTGGGGGCCGTATTTATCTGAAAGACAGTGGGCTACAGTCCGTGAGGATTACTCTGAGGATGGGAATGTGTGGGAAAGTCTGGTACATGAACAATCAAGGAGCAAGGCCTACCGCTGGGGAGAAGACGGGATAGGCGGTTTTTGCAACGGAGATCAAAGGGTCTGTTTCGCATGGGCATTCTGGAACGGGAGAGATCCCATTCTGAAGGAACGATTGTTTGGTTTGACCAGCTATGAGGGTAACCATGGGGAGGATGTCAAGGAACTGTATTACTATCTCGACAGTACCCCTACCCATTCTTTCATGAGAATGCTTTACAAGTATCCTCAAAATGAATTTCCATATAAGGCTCTTGTAGAGGAAAATAAAACAAGAACCAAAAAAGATCCTGAATATGAAATATTCGATACCGGTATATTTGACAAAGATGAATATTTCGATATTTTCCTGAGTTATGCAAAGAACAGTCCCGAAGATTTCCTGTTTACCGCTGAGGTCTGCAACCGTGGTGATGAGGAAGCTGAAATTGTGATTCTTCCAACACTTTGGTTGAGAAACACCTGGTCATCCGGAAGAGATCGGGTTAAGCCACTCATAAGACTTGACGCACCATTTCGATTAAAAATCGAACATCACTTGCTGGGAGAATATTTCATGTATTTCGATCAGATGGATGAGGTGGTCTTCTGTAACAATGAGACAAACCGGGAAAAACTTTATGGAGCCAAAAACATTGAGGAATACCCCAAGGACGGAATAAATGACTATATCATTCAAGGCAGGAAAACCGTTGATCCCAGGAACCAGGGCACAAAAGCGTCGGGCGTTTATCGTTTAAAAATTCCCCCCGGACAAAGCAAGACGGTCCGTGTCAGATTTACCAAAACCTGCTTACTAACACCCTGGGATGACTACGATGAAATTTTCCGTCAGCGAAAGGAAGAGGCTGATGAATTTTACCATACCGTTCAGAAAACTGTGCTTACGGAGGAATTGAAATCAATTCAAAGGCAGGGGTTTGCAGGTATGATGTGGAACAAGCAGTTTTATTACTACAATGTAAAAAAGTGGATCCATGGAGATCCGGGGAGGCATTCCCCCCCTTCCGTAAGAAAGGAAGGAAGGAACACGGAATGGCAACATATGTTTAACTACAATGTGATCAGCATGCCTGACAAATGGGAATATCCATGGTACGCTGCCTGGGATCTTGCTTTCCATACCATTCCGATTGCCCGGATCGATCCGGATTTTGCCAAAGATCAATTGCTTCTTCTTCTAAGCGAAAGATATCTGCATCCAAATGGACAGATTCCAGCTTATGAATGGAATTTCAGTGATGTGAATCCACCGGTCCATGCATGGGCAGTGCTGGAAGTATTTTCTATCGACAAGAAAATGAATAGCGGTGAGGGAGATTACAACTTTCTGCAAAGTGCTTTTCATAAGCTGCTGCTGAATTTTACCTGGTGGGTAAACCGGAAAGACGAAAATGGCAACAATGTTTTCGAAGGCGGGTTTCTCGGACTGGACAACATCGGCGTCTTTGACCGAAACCACCCGATCGTAGAACATGCCCACCTTGAACAAGCGGACAGTACGAGCTGGATGGCCATGTTTGCATTAAACATGCTCAAGATCGCACTGGATCTGTCCCTGAAGTTTGATTTGTACCAGGACATGGCTATCAAGTTTTTTGAGCACTTCCTGTACATAGGTGGAGCCATGAACAGCATAGGGATTGACAATGTAGACCTGTGGGACGAGGGTGATAATTTCTATTATGATGTTATTCATACGCCCGAAGTACAAAATCAACAGTTGAAAGTCAGATCCATGGTAGGGCTGATTCCCCTGTATGCGGTGGAAATATTAAATTCCGAGACTTACAAATCACTTGGCAGATTCAGGGAAAGGCTCGAGTTCTTCTTAAAAGAAAGACCTGAGCTATCCTCCCTCGTTTCGAGATTCGAGGAACAGGGAATCGAACATCGCAGGCTTTTGAGTATCATGAGAGGGTTCAGAATCAAGAAAGTCCTGGAGAAAATGCTTAGCGAAGAAGAATTCCTTTCAAAATATGGTGTTCGGGCACTGTCAAAATATCATCTGAAACACCCCTACCGGTTTGAAGTGGACGATGAGATCATGGAGGTAAAATATCTTCCCGGTGAGTCCGATTCATCCTTTTTTGGTGGAAACTCGAATTGGAGAGGACCCGTGTGGTTCCCTGTGAATTTTTTGTTGATCGAGTCATTATTAAAATTTCATCAATACTATGGAGAGGAATTCAAAGTCGAATTCCCTACCGGAAGTGGAAAATACGAAAACCTGAAGGAAATAGCCAGGGAGATCAGTGATCGTCTGGTGTCCATTTTTCTGAAAGATACGAAAGGGGAAAGGCCGGTATATGGAAGCATTGAGAAACTCCAAAAAGATCCGCATTTCAAAGATTACATACTATTTTATGAATACTTTCACGGCGACAATGGCTTCGGACTTGGGGCATCTCATCAGACTGGGTGGACCGGTCTCGTAGCTGAGATCATTTTTAAGGCTTCAGACAATGAGTCGGATTAGTAAATGAACATTGGATTGATATTTGACATGGACGGTGTGATTGTGAACAACAATCATTACCATTTCCGGGCCTGGCAGGTCGTATATGAGCGACATGGTAAGCATTTGGATGCCATACACTACAGGGATCGTATGAACGGCAGAACATTAAATGAAATTGTGGCGCATGTTCTCGATGACTCCCTGACGCCGGAAAAAATACGTGAAATAGGACTTGAAAAAGAACGCGTTTACAGGGAACTCTATCAACCGTATATTTCCCCTACTACCGGTCTTCTCAAATTACTTTCAGATGCTAACAAACTGAATATTCCAATGGTCATTGGTACCAGCGCGCCCAGCGAAAACGTCAAATACATCATGAACGGGACAGGGATCAGACATTATTTCACAGATATATTGGATGAAAGCGCGGTTACCCGGGGGAAACCGGATCCTGAAATTTATCAAAAATGTGCTGCAGCAATCGGACTACCCAACAACAGATGTGTTGTGTTTGAGGATGCCGTGTTAGGGATCCAGGCCGGAAAAGCCTCGGGATCAAAAGTCATTGGTGTTGCGACTTCCCATGACCGGTCTGATCTGGATGCTGATATGATTGTTGATGACTTCAAATCAATATCTATTGAACAAATTGCACAGTTAATCGGTTAAAGTATGGTATGAAAAATGTCCTGCTCATACTGTTGCTGCTCCCTGTGCTGACTTTTTCACAGCCATTGAAGTTGGCTAAACTGAAATATGATGGTGGTGGAGATTGGTATGCCAATAAAACTGCTTTACCAAACCTCATCAAATTCTGCAATGAAAACCTGGGAACAAATATTTACAGGAACGAAGATATTGTCGAGGTTGGCAGTCCTGATCTATTCCTCTATCCATATGTGTATATGACAGGCCACGGAAATGTTGTATTTAGTGATGATCAGGCGGAGAATCTCCGAAAATACCTGGTTTCAGGAGGCTTTTTGCATATTGATGACAATTATGGCCTTGATCCCTTTATCCGGCTTGAGATCAAAAAGATATTTCCGGAAAGGGAATTTGTTGAAGTCCCGTTCGATCACCCGATCTACCACCAGAAATACCATTTTAATGACGGACTTCCCAAGGTACATGAACATGATGGCAAGCCTCCACAGGGATTTGGCATTATTCATGAAGGGCGATTGGTAGTGTTTTATTCCTACGAATGCGACCTTGGAAATGGCTGGGAAGATCAGTCAGTTTACAACGATCCTGAACAATTGAGGCAGCAGGCGCTCAGAATGGGGGCCAATATTATCTCTTACGTTTTCGTGGAGAATCAGTAAATACAGAGATCACATATTCTGGTCGATCCATCTCATCAGAAAAACATCTGTCAATTGAAAGAACTTCTCATTTTCTGTAGTTAATCCCTGAAACAGATACTGTTTGTCCAGCAAAACACCTATCCCTTTCTGGACTGCCCTGGGAGTGCCAAGATCATATTTCTTGATGATTTTTCCGGATGTAGGATTCTTCAGTTGTTTTTCCCTGGCAGCTGCTACCAGAATTTTCCAATGCCCCGAACTTAATGTATCCCTTAACTGAAAAAAATCAATTCTTGAAGTTTTCATCAGGTCGTTTTGAATCCCCTTCATATCTTCCTCCCGTACTTGTTTCGCGGAGCGCAGAAAAAGTTGATTGCATACATACTGAGCATAATAAGTGTGACACGCTGTCCATGAAATTATTTCCTGAATTATTTCATTGGAAATCTTCTTTTTGTACTTCTCAAATTGGTTTTTGATAAAACCGGCATATCGGTCGGTGGAAAGTTTCTCCAGGTACAGTTTTTGAGCACCTCCGAAAAACGGACGTGTTCCTTCGGTAAACATCTGACTGAGCATATGGGTCTGGCTCCCGGAAAAAATGTAGCGAATATCGGCATAACGCTGCATTTCAGAACGTATGGTGGATTCCGTATCTTCAGGATACTTTCCGATCTCCTGGAACTCATCCAAAGCCAGTACAACCTTCTTCTTTTGGTCCGATAGAAGTTTAAGCAGACTACCAAGTGTTTTTAGTGACTCATCCTCATGCCTGAGGTCAAATTCCAGTTGTGGTCTGCCATCAAACGGGTCAAAAGTCATCGTCGGCCTCAGGGATCTTAGCATTTTCCAGACTTTCGTATAGTTGTCTTCCGGAAATGCATCGGCAATGCCATCTCCAATACGGGAGATCATATCACGCAATGATCTTGTTCCCATTAAATCAACGAATACGGGATGAACTTTGGATGAAGCTATGTGATGGAACATATGCTTTATAAGTCCCGTCTTTCCCAATCTTCTGATCCCGATAATAACAGCCGGTACACTTCCATTGACCTGCTGCCTAAGCCAACTGAGCTCTTCCTCCCGATCACAGAAATATTGTGGTCCGTAATACCCCGATACCGGGAAGGGCGTACCTGGATGGCTAAAACTCATTATACCAAAGGTATTATACCAAAAGTATTATACCAAAAGTATAATCGTATTTATTCGTAAGAAGTATTCAACAATTTCACTCTACCCTTTTCAGACCTATATGACAGCCTTCAATACAAAACCGAAACCACAATTCCAAAGTATCTCCTTTATCCACAATACTATAGCTATGTTCCAGGTCTCTTGTGTCAATGTTTTCAGTATCCTCGGGCAATTCCTCATACAGTGCCAAAATGTAACCTTGTGACCCATCATCCAGGATCAGATAGTAATGGAATTTCACAAGTTGTTTATAATTGGAGCTAAACTTGTTACCGGATTTAAATTGCAGGACTTGCGCTGGCTCTTCAGGCACTTCTTCAATAATATAACCAGCGCCTGGAGAATAACCATACTCGAAAACATGCCATTCACCTACCATGCTCGAACTTTCATCATATGGCACGCAGCATTCTTCAGGTGGAATTTCCGCTGGCATGCAACAATCCTTTTCACTACAGGAAAAGAGCATCAAAAACGGGGTCACAAAGAATATAGAACTATTAATTTTCATGAACATGAGACAATGGTGATGTGGATATCATTTCCGTCGCAATAATGATACCAAACCATTCTGGTGTATTTGGATTAATTCAATTGCCCTGGAGTCGAATATCAGTTGCCCGCCCCGATAAGGCTTACTTCTTCAATATTTTTTCTGCGGTGAGAGCTTTGATCGTTGCATCCCTTGAGGTCCTGGCAATTTTGATTTTGTGATCGCCAATTACTACCTGGTTACCTGAGATGGCTTCCACTTTGCTCTTTGCTACAATGAATGATTTATGAATCTGTATAAAATCCTTTTCCGGAAGTAATTCACGAATTTTCTTAAGCGGAACAAGCGTAATCAGGTTTTCTGACTTGGTGATGATCCGGATATAGTTTTGCATTGACTCGACATAAAGTATGTCATTGAGCATGACTTTTACGAGTCTGTTATCCGCCTTGATGAAAATAAAATCCTCTTCTTCTTTAATTTCCGGTTCTTTTACAATTTGTTCCTTTTGCTTTTCCCTTGCAATCTGCCGATAGGCTTTATTAGACGCCTGCAGAAAACGCTCAAATGAAATTGGTTTAACCAGATAGTCAACCACGTCAAACTCAAAGCTGTCGATAGCATATTCCGAATACGCCGTAGTGAATATCACCTTCGGTGTGCTCTTGAGGGATTTTAAAAATTCTATTCCGGAGATCATTGGCATTTCTATATCCAGGAACAAAAGATCAATATTTTCCTCGTTGATCAAAGTATTGACCTGCATGGCATTTTTACAAATCCCAACAAGTTTCAAAAACTCAATTTTCTTTACATATTGCTCGAGGCCCTTTCTTGCCAGGGCTTCATCATCCACAATTACGCAATTAATATTCATATCTTTCAACTTCCTTACGAAGGATCAAACACACTTCAAACCAAATCCAATTTCAAATGCACATGAAATTTGTTTTCCTCATTTTGGATGGTCAGTTTATGACGATCAGGGTATAGAAGCTTGAGCCTCCTTTTCACATTTTCCAACCCAATCCCGCCCTTTTCCCCGGACTGCCTTTTTACCATTTCCAGATTGACTGAGTTCTCCACTACAAAATCCAATACGCCGTTGGCTATGTTTATGTTAAGAAAGAATTTATTCTCCTCTTTATCCGTATAATGACTCAGATATTTGAAAGCATTCTCCAGGAAAGGTGTAAATAATAAAGGCGCAACCTTTAGTTCACGGTGCGATTGTTGCTCATCCTGCGGCATGTCTATTACAAAACAGGCATCCTCCCCTTTCCTGATTTCCTCTAATTTGATATAGTTGGCGAGATATTCCAATTCCTTTGGCAAGGAAATGAATTCTTCCTTGCACTCATACAACTGATATCGCAATAATCCCGAAAACCTCAGGAGCACATCCCTGGCGGATTGATCGTCAAAGCCTATGAGGTGATAAATGCTATTGATCCCATTAAACAAAAAATGCGGATTGATCTGTGCTTTAAGAAATTCGAGTTCCGCTGAAAGTTTGTCCCGGGTTAACTGATTTTTGATACGTTCATTCTGCATCCAGTCTGATGGCAGCCGATACAAAAATGCTATACCCCAATAAAAAGTGTTAAAAATCAGCGTTGAGACTCCAAGAACTCCTACGTCCGGTATCATTTCAACTTTCTGAAAATCAGCATAACTGATCACTCCTGCCCGGATGAGGTAGATTATGTCAAATCCAACTTCAACCAATGTAAAAGCGACAACTATCGTAATTGTCTTTATCCAGTACGCGGTCAACTTCTTTTTCTTCAAAAAATGCGGTATTAAATAATATGCGTTTAGATAAAATATAACCGCATTTACGACCATGCCAACTACCGAGGGAAACAACAGAGTACCTTCCGAATGTTTGTAGGGGCCCCATTCGAGGTCGAGAAGATCAGAATTGATCAACATCAGTAAAACCAACCATACCGGAATGTGTACAACTATTCTTTTCCAATTGACTTGCTTCATTTCGGGCTATTCTTACTTAAAGATGAGTTATCAATGAACGGACTGCAAATATTCTTTACAACAGTGAACCCTCCATTGACAACCTGTCAGTAATTACTGACGAATCGCAAAAAACCCGAGAATTTACCACATATCAATAATCTGTTGCACCTCGTCAATCAAATTATTTGACCCGGATGTTGACCACTACTTTGGCGCTGCCATTTGAAAATCAAACGGCAGCTATTTCAAAAACTTAAGATTTAAAACCATGAAAACAATTAAACTTCTATTGCTGGCCATCATAATGACGACAGCATCATGCAATGACGAAGATGATCCGCATCCGGCAGTTTCCGAGCTGGAGCTGGAAATCACAAACCTGATACAGCCACTCATTGACGACAAAATCACTGTAGGTGCATCAGTGGGCATTATAGAAGAAGGGCAAAATCAAATGTTCTTCTTCGGAGAAAAGCACATAGGTGGCGAAGTAACGGATGAAAACACCTTGTATGAAATTGGATCAATCACCAAGACAATGACCGCTACAATCCTGGCGCAATTGGTTTTGGATCAGAAAATCCGGATTGACGACCCTGTACAAAATTACCTTCCGCAGGGAGCAACCATGCCGGTTTTAAATGGTGAGGCAATCACCTTACAACATTTAGCAAACCACACTTCTTCATTGCCCAGTATTCCTGACAATTTCCTGAATGAAGAATTTGATGAAAACGATCCGTTTGCCAACTACACAGAGCAAATGTTGCTGGATTTCATGAGCAGCTACTCACTTCAGGTCCCGATTGGGTCCGAGATGGAATATTCAAATATTGCCTTCGGTTTGCTGGGTTACGTATTGGCGCAGGTGGAGAAAAAACCTGTCAGAAATCTTTTCTCCGATTACATTTTCAGCCCGCTAAAAATGTCTGGCACGTTGACCGAGGTCCCCTCGGAAGACCCTGATCTGGCACAGCCTCACAATGGTAACCTGGATCCGGTAATTCCCTGGAGTTTTACGGAGGCCACCTTTGGTGCAGCCGGGGTACTTTCTACCCTACCGGACATGATGAAGTACCTTGAGGCCAATATGGGTGTAAACCAAACACCCCTGGACGGCTCGATTATACTCACTCATACCAATACCCAGACTTTAAACAATCCAATAGGTGTAGGTCTTGCATGGGTTAACTATCCTCATCAAACTGAGAACGAAACACTGACCTGGCACGATGGTGGCACACAAGGTACAATCGCATTTATCGGTTTTGTAAAAGAGAGGAATTTGGGTGTAGTCCTGTTTTTCAACACTGAAATAGACGAGAGACTGGAAGAAGAACTGTTCGCTTTTCAGATCGGGACCAAAATCATCGATTTGATGAAAAGATATTAAACCATCTCCCTAGACAAATCAATAATTAACAAAAATCAAAATCAAAATGAAAAAGATGATCAAATTCAGCATTGCAGTATTGTCCATACTAGCATGGGGAATCAGCACAGCACAATCCACTGAAACTTTGGAAGAAGGTGGATTCGGAGGACCAGCATTTCAGATTACGGGGCTGGGAGGAAATTTAGCAATCGAGACCGGGGGGTTTGGCGGTGGATATCTGACAAACAATTTCTATATCGGTGGCGGAGGGTACGGGGTCGATGCCTCCGGTGAAGGAAAAGTATACACCCTTGGCTACGGAGGTATGTTTTTAGGTAAGGAATGGATGACAGCACAAGAAAAACTAAGCCTCAACTTCCAGGTGATGGGCGGTTATGGTGGTGTAACAAAAAAGGAAGAAGGTATAAAGAAGAGCGATGATGTATGGATAGCCAGACCAAAAGCTGAAGTAGAATTTGCCGTAACCAATTGGTTGAAAGTGGGTGTCGGTAGCGGATACCGATTGGTTGTTGGGTCTGATATTCCGGCAGTGGACAGTCAGGACCTGTCATCAGCCTTTGGTAGTTTGAGTCTGCGATTCGGATCTTTCAAGTAATGAATGAGGAATCATGATCGCAAGAATCAAGTCTTTAATAATTTGTCTGATGCTGCTGGTTTCGGCAGCATCAGCTCAGACTGCTTTTGAAGCCGGTGTAAAAGTGGGCTTCCAGAAGCCAAAGTTTTGGACAGGTAGCTTTTTGGATGTCACCACGTCAAAAGATACCTGGGTGAGACCATTTATTGGTGGGTATGGGAAGTTTCATATGAATGAGAACCTGTTTGTAGAATATGATCTCGACATTTCCTGGGAAGGAGGAGGTTTTGAAAAAAGGAGAACAAATCTCACAGTATTGAAAAACACCTTTTTCCTGGGAGCCTCCACCAATTCACAAAGGGCAAATAGCGTGAATTTCAAGATCGGTTTTGGTCTGAATAACCTGCTGAGTGCAGAATTCAACGACGAATACACAGGTACCAAATCAGATGTAAAACCATATTTCAAGAAAATATCAAACAGCATTCCTTTTAGTTTGGGATATAGCAGGCGTTTGAAAAATGACTACAGGATCGGCACAAATGTTTACTTCCAATTACTTTCCGGACCATTGAGCACACAAAAGCATATCCCAATTGCGCAAACATTTCAGAGGACTGAAATCACTATTTCCAAATACATAAGGTAGACAATTTTTATAAATATGATTATCATGAAAAATATACTTATCCTTTCGATCATAACATTCGGATTGTTTGGTTGCGATCAGGAGGAGATCAATCCGCGGAACCTTACTGAAGAAATTAATATGATCGCCAAACCTTACATCCTTTCCGGAGAAAGAGTAGGCATTGCAATCGGGACATATGACAACGGCATCACTCAATTCTACTCATATGGAGTAAAAAGTTTAAAAGACGGTGGCGAAATAGATGAAAATACAATGTTCGAAATCGGCTCAATAACGAAAACTTTTACAGCTACCCTGCTCGCCAAATTACATTTGAAAGGCGATGTGGATATGGAAGATCCCCTTCAACAATATTTTGACGGGACCATTATTGTTCCAAAATATAATGACCAGGAGATCCGGCTGAAACAGTTGGCAAATCATACATCGTCTTTGCCACGACTACCTTCCAATATTGGAGACAATGAGGCCACTCTATTTGAGGAATATGATATTGAGGACTTTTACAGTTTCATAAACTCATACACTTTGACCAGACCTATCGGCAGCAAGTCCGAATATTCAAATATCGGTATGGGTATCCTGGGTTATGTATTGAAAGAACAGCAAAATAAGACGTATTTCGATCTGGTCCGTGATGAAATTTTGATCCCGCTTGGAATGGATGAAACAGTTCTGAATTTCGAAGAAGTCAATCACACCAACGTAGCCACTGGTCATGTGGGAAGCAAACAAAAGACGCAAATGAAGTTTTCAGAGGTATTCGAAGGTGCCGGTGTTTTGAATTCGAACATATCAGATATGATGAGTTACCTGGAGGCCCAACTAACAACCCATGCAGGTGGAGAATTATCTACTGCCATGCAAATGACCCATACCAAAACCAACACCTACCACACACCTGAAGGTAGTGATATTGGACTGGCATGGATTGTTACAAAGCTCGAGGATGGGCAGGAAATCCATTGGCACAATGGGGGTACGTTGTCTTATAATTCTTTTATGGGATTCAATAAATCGACAGGGACAGGTGTCGTCATATTAATGAACTCCAGAAATATGCACTATTCCGGTGAAGTGAATTTTGGTTTTGAATTGATGACAGCACTTAATAAATACTAATGGTGAAACTCATTGAAAAGGACTTTGAAAAATTCATACACCCAAAAGATCGCGAAATGGTCCGTGAAAATCTTAAAAAGGTGAACGAATCAGGTTTCGGAGAATCAGTAGAAACTGTCTTCCGGTTAAAAAAGTCAAAGCAAGAATACACATGGGTACGGCTAATACAGCAGGTCTTCGATAGAGATAATTCCGGAATTGCGTTAAAAACTGTTTTGTCCCTGGAAGATATTTCGGATAGGATGCAACTACAGGAGCAGTTGTTATCTCATGTACAAAAACTGAGAAAAATTTCGTTTGTAAACTTTCATGAGCTCAGAGATCTCATCTCGGTAATCACAAGACTGGTGGACTTCATACTGAAAATGGAATCATTCAGCAATACCGATCGAACGCTGGTAATGCACCTAAAAAGATCCATTGAGGAGTTAAATCATAAAATTCATTCGTTGAATGACCTGTGTACTTAAACTGCCATGCGGAAATCACCTAACTGATTTTTATCATATGATTTCGTTTTGAAATAATAGGGTTGTTGAATTATGTTAGTAGATTCCAAGAGTGATAACCCCAGGAACATCATTTGTCACATTGACTTTTGATGTGATTGAGGGACACTCATTAAGAACTGGTTGTGAGCCCATATCCATAAACTGGATATGGGTTTTTTCATGATTTCATACAGGCATTGTTTTCAGCCTATTCCCGGACTCAGTGAAAGGACAAAAATTGTTGGTTGATTATGTTATCACACGTTGCTACCTGTCCAAAATTCAGTTATTGAGCACCTTCTTCACATGTTGAAGTTCCGATCCCCATTGGGAAAGTTTATAAAATGAATGTCAGGCGCTGGATGTGACTCGACCCTTCCATCTCCGTTATCTCCCCCCGGCCAGAGCAATATAAGCTGCATCAAAAGGGATCCGGCTGCTATTCGTTCCTGAGGTGATCCACCGGATTCATCTTTGCCACCCAAATGATGCGATGCAAACTGGAAATCAATCCTATGATCAGAACCACAGAAAATCCGGCGAGATAGTTCAATATCCCGAAATCAACGGAATAAGCAAAATTTTGAAGCCATTTGGTAGAAAACCAGTGAACGACTGGCCAGGAGATCACACATGCAACAACGATCAAATAGAGATATTCCTTCGTAAAGATCCCTGAGATCTGTAGAAACGATGCCCCCAACACCTTTCTGATCCCTATTTCCTTGATTCTCTTATGGGTAGAGAATGTGATGAGTCCAAAAACGCCCAACCCCGCAATGAAAATCGAAAGAATGGTAAAGATGCTGAGGATCCTTGTATTCAACAGTTCCCTGTGATAAGTGTGAGCAATTCTTTCTTCCATGAAAACGAGTTCAATAGGTTTGTCAGGGTTGAATTGACCATAGATTTTTTCAATCCGGTTTATCCGGTCTCTTACTGATCCGCCCGGTTGTAGTTTAAGGTTGAGGTTGTCTGTGTAGTAGTGATGTTTGTTAATGTAAATCACAAGCGGTTTGACGGATTCATAAAGAGACTGATAGTGGAAATCCCGGACTACACCAATGATCTTAGCGTTGCGGGTTTCTCTCTTTCCGGTGTAAATGGTGAGATTCAGACCCTTTCCAACAGCATCTCCCTTCCAGCCCAGATAGCGAGCGGCAGTCTCATTGATTATGACTGCTTCATGCTGGTCTGTAGCCAGGGATCTACTGAAATCACGTCCGGCTGTCAGCTCAAGTCCGTAAGTATCAAGATAATCTTCATCGACACCCAGTGTATACCATTCAAATGTTCCCAGTTCCGGTTTATCGGGCAGCGATATTTCAAAGCCATAGAATCCCGTTTCAGACCCCAGGATAGTGTTGGATACCGCAACATTATCTACGAATGACAGTTGTTTAAGAGCATCTTTCAGGGCCTTATAGTTCTTTTTATCCTCTTCTTCCACGAGTTTGATCGCTACGCGGTATTCCTTTTGAAACCCCAAACCCTTGCGCAGTAAATATTGATATTGTTCGACCAGTAATAGTGTTGCCAGTATCAAAACCATCGATATGGAAAACTGGATGGTCACAAGTATTTTTCTCTGGATTCCTTTACCCTGATAACCTGAAAGCCGATTCCTGAGAACATCAAGTGTCCTGAATCTTGAAACCAGTAAAGTCGGATAGAAACCGGCGGCTAAAGTCAACAGAAAGATCACTGATAATCCGTATGTTAGAAATCTGAGGGTGAGGAACTCATACAATGAAATTTGTCTTCCAAAGAGTTGTGTGGAAAAAGGTGACCAGAACAATAGAAGCAGTACAAGGGATATGATCGCTGAGCCGCTTACCATCAGAAACGACTCTGAAAAAAACTGCCTGATAAGTTGTGGGCGTGAAGAACCCATGGCCTTCTTCATTCCAATCTCTTTGGACCTTTGAATGCTGTTTGCAGTGCTGAGATTGATATAATTGATCATAGCTATGCCAAGTATGATCAAACCCAGAACGAAAAAGTATTGCACATTGATCTGGGTACTGTTTGGCTCCCATTCACCCTGACGGTCAGATGAAAGATGAAGCGTATGGACCGGCTGAAATACGAGTTCAGGGCTTTTTTCAAGGTACTTTTCTTCTGCATAATTCTGCAGAACCCGGTTGGCCGCAATTTCAACCTCACCGGCATCATGATCAGGCACAAGGCGGACATATGAGTGAAGTGTGGGATAAAACCAGTTGTTGTGCCAGGGCATTACCTGATTGAGACTTTGAAACGAAACCAGAAAATCTACATTCAGATGAGAATGATGGCTAAAGTTGGAAACTACAGCTGTGACTGTAAATTCAAATTGATTGTCTTCATCCTCAAAAATCAACATTTCACCGATCGCGTTGCCATCACCGAAATACTGGGCAGCTTTTTCTTCTGTGAGTACCATGGTAAAAGGCTGCGTCAAAGCCTCTTCCATATTACCCTTTAGCACTGATATTTGAAATACTTCGAAAAAGGTTTCATCCGTGAAGACCAACTGCTCCTCCCTGAACCGGAGAGGTCCGGCTTTTTTCAGATACCCGGTAAGAGGCAGTAAACGTACAGAAGACCGTATTTGCGGCAAGTCCTGGACTAACATTGGCAGAATGGGAACAGGACTTTGTGCAGATTCGGTATAATAACCATCATCCTCCAGGGATGTGGCTATGCGATAAATCTGATCGGAGTCCGGAAACCGGTCAAAACTGTTCTCATTCAGATAGTAAATGGTCAGCACAATGAATGACAATATTCCCATTGTCAATCCAAACAAATTGATTGTGGAGTGTAACAGGTTTCGCCGGAAAACCCGGAACGCAATCTTCATATTATAAAGCCAAAGTCCGCGATTGAGCGAATACACCGCAAAATCCGGTTTTCTCAGCATTGTCCAGCGTAAGAACTTCAAAACGTCAAAAATGAAAGTCCTCCTGGCGTGATCCGATCCCCTTTCCCTGACCCTGGACCGGAATATTTCCGTAAGATCGCCTTCTACCTCTTCCAGAAAAACAGGCCGACAAAACCATCGAAGAAATTTAATTGTCCATTTGGGCGGTGAATGATTCATGAAAAAGTAGGCTGGATTTTCTTGTACAACCTGGTCCTTATCTGAAATATTCGCGTTAACGCCGATTCACCGGAAGGCGTCAGAGAAAAGATGCGTTTTCGCCTTCCTCCGCGTTCGGATGTGGCGCCACCAAGGCGCGAGGTCAGGAAACCTTTTCGTTCCAAGCGGTGGAGCACCGTATGAATAGCACCAATGTTCACTTCCCTGCCGGTCGTCGCTTTTATTTCAGCTACAATCGCCACCCCATACGCCTCATTTGCAAGAAACGCACTGGTAAGCAATACCAATTCCTCCAATTCTCCAATGAAAGTTCCTTTCATAATCTATATATCATACAAACATAAAACTAATCATAATTTATTTGATATTTGTATGACAAATCAGATTATATCACAAACCGGAAGAAACTTTTTACTCGTACCTCAGGGAATTCACGGGATTTGAAAGAGCTGCCACCAGTGTCTGATACCCGATTGTGAGAGCCGCAATGATTACGGTTGATATTCCCGCAAATACAAAAACCAACAAATTTATATCCACGTGATAAGCAAATCCCTCAAGCCAGTCCTTCAGAAAAATGTATGTCACCGGCCAGGCAATAATGTTTCCAATGAGGATCAGTTTGAAAAATCCGGTAGTCAGCAGAACAATGATCTGTGGCAGGGATGCGCCCAGTACTTTTCGGATCCCGATCTCTTTGGTTTTTTCCTGCGTCACAAATAACACCAGTCCCAGTAAGCCCAGGCACGCGATAAAAATGGCTAATCCTGCAAATATGGAAATGGTTTGGCTCAGCTTTTCTTCGGATCGATATTGATTTGCATAAGATTGATCCAGAAAGGAATAGTTGATCGGCCGGTTGGGCTCCAGGTCATCCCAAACCGAACCTATACGGGTAAGGGTCTCTTTTATGTTTGACGAATGTGTTTTCACCGATAAAAAACTGAATCCCAGCCCTCTAAAATTACTGGAGTGGATCCCGATCATGAAAGGCCCTATCTCATTGTGCAATGAGGCATAGTGAAAATCCTCGGTTACACCGATAACGGTACCTCCTTTGGCGGGACCTCTGGCCGGCCCGCCGGAAGGATAGTTGATTTTCCGACCGACAGCCTCTTCCACTTCCCAGCCGAATTTCCTGACAGCACTTCGGTTTAAGATAAAATTTAATGAATCGGTTGGCAATGCCGGATTGAAGTCCCGCCCTGCAATCAGCTTAAACCCGTAGGTTTTGACAAAATCAAAATCCGCGTAGATCCCGTCTATGCGATGGGTAGTCTTGTCGTCAAAGCCTTCGGGAACCATAACCATAACATTGGTGTGCTTTCCCGGACCGCCTGAATGGAGTGTAGCCCACTGCACCGATGACACCTGCTGCACACCATGCTTAATGGCATTGAGACGATTTACAGGTACTTTTCCATCCACTGACAACAAAAGGATCTGATCCGTGTTGAATCCCAGATCTTCATTTTGCAAAAAGTGCAATTGTTGAATTATTATGAAAGTCGCTGCCATTAAAGTTACGGATATGCCAAACTGGAAGACCACCATCACCTTTCTCAAAAAATCCGTAGTGGAACCAGGTTTAAGTTCTTCCTTTAGCATTGAGATCGGAGTAGCACTATTCGTGATTGCCAGAGGATACAACCCGGTAACAAAAGAAATAGCTCCCAGCATCAGAGCCACCACAGACAATCCCTGCCATGTAGCAATAGATGAAAGTGATAGCTGCTTACCGGTAAACTGATTAAAAACGTCAAGTGCAAAAATACTTATCAGGATCCCGATTATTGCGGCAATCATAGTTGTCGAAAGGGACTGAATGAAAAACTGCAGCATGATCTGTCCCCTGCCCGCCCCGATAACATTGCGAATGCCAAACTCTCTGGATCGCCGTGTGAGTTGCGCTGTTGACAGATTGATGAAATTGATCGTGGCAATGAGCAAAATAAATACGGATACTATGGACAGTATATAAACATACCGGATGTCATTGGCTGGATAAAGTTCATATTCATATCCTGCATTCAGGTGAATATCCGTGACGGGCTGAAGTTCATAACTCATATAGATCCCGTTCTTTTCCAATCCGGGTTCGGTAGCCAATCCAATTGAATCGATCTTTTTTACAATCCCATCCAGTCCGGCACCATTATGCATTAACACGTATGACCGGGCCCAGAAGAAATTTCTTGGACTTTCAGTATCAAACTCATTAGTCAGTAAATAGTCGAACTGGAAATGAGCGTTTCCAGGTGGATCACCGATGACCGCGGTAATCTCGTATTTCCCGAGATTTGCAAATTCCAAGGATTCACCTATCACCTGTCTTTCCCCGAAGATCTTTTCGGCAATCCGTCTGGTTATAATGGCACTTTGTGGTTTCTTCGAGGCGATTTCAAGTGATCCGGCCAGGGGTTTGTAGGTGAATACCTCAAAGAAAGTCGAATCAATGAAGAATGCTTTGCCGTAAGGGCCGTACCCGGAGGATTCGTCATATACTACCTCATTGTATTTGACAAACTGAGAGGATTTGCCAATCGTACCGATTCTGGCAATCGATTCAACCTGAGGCAGGGTCTCCAGGAGTGCAGGCGCCAAAGATGAGGGTGATAATGCCCATTGTCTCTCATTCCCTCCGATGCTGGAATGTGAGTTGATCCGGTAAATGCGGTCGGCATTATGATGAAATTTATCAAAACTCAGTTCATCCAGAATGTAAAGTGAAATGAGCAGGCAGCATGCCAACCCGATGGCCAGTCCGGATATATTGATGGCTGCGTGTACTTTATTTCTGAGCATTTGCCGGATTGCAATGACGATGTAATTCCTGACGATACCTAGTGAACTGTTGAAAAATGTAAACCTGAAGGGTTTGACCACACTTGGCCTCATGAGCGATATCACTTCCTTCAGGTACATAAGATCCGCAACGATGCGACCCCTCTTCTTCCTTTTGTTATGGATCTCCTCAAGATCACCCCTGATATCCCTGTGGTACTTTGGGTAGCAAAGCAATTTCAACAGCCAGTCTGCAATTCGCTTGATCATTCTTTTTCCAGTCTATCGGTAGATATAAGCCACAACATCTATGATTGCAGTACGGCTTTCGGTATATCCCTCCAAAGTCCGGACCGGATCTCCCTGGTGTATTCAATTGCTTTTACCCCAAAAAGCGTGATCTTGAAATAACGTCTTGGTCTGCCCCCCCTTTGACTGGTCGTTTCTCCTTCCCATGAATCCAAAAAACCTTTGTCCTCCATTCTCCGAAGTGCAGACTGCAGAGCCCCGACACTTACATTTCTATTGAGACGATCCTCCAGTTCCTCTTTAATTGAAACGCCGTACGCTTCCTCCTGGAGTACACAAACGGTTAGCAAAACCATTTCCTCAAATTCCCCTAACTGATATCTCTTCATGAGTTTTTTCCTAATTGTAGTTTTGTAAATATAGCAGGTTTTTTCTTAATTGTAGTTTTGGTAGGAAGACCATTCATTCCGGGAAAGATCTCAAAGAAAAAATCAGAAACAGAAAGTGGATCTTCCGTTTACAGAATGAATGACTACAAAACCTGACCGCCGGAGATATAGCTTTTACTCATCCGGTGCCACATTCGAACTTTCCTGATCAGCAGGAACAGTAAAATAGAACGTCGTTCCAATATCTGCTTCGCTTTCCAGCCAAAGCCGGCCGCCATTGTTCTCAACAAAATCTTTACAAAGAAAAAGACCAATACCTGAACCGGGTTCATTGGCGGTTCCGCTGGTTTTTATATCCTCCTGCGGATCAAACAGCTTTTCGGTGATCTCAGGCTCCATACCTACCCCGGTATCTTCCACCCATACTCTCTTATGAGTCTCACTGTGATCCCCGAAACCAACAGTAACCCGGCCATTTTCTTTGGTGAATTTAATGGCATTGTTCACCAGGTTTCTTATGACACAATCAATCTGGTCAATATCCCCGAACACAAATTCGTCATCACCAAATTGTGTCTTTAGACCTATCTTTTTTTCCCTGGCCATTAATTCAAATACTTCCACATTTTTCCTGATCAAATCGACCAGATTGAAAGATTCTTTTTTGGTTTTTGTACCTTTCAATTGACTCTGGGCCCAGAATAACAGGTTATTGAGCATCTCAAGCAGCGCACTGATTTTAGTATTCAGATCATTCTTCAGACTGCTCAAATCCTCCCTGGAAATCGCCTGATTATCCAGTAGTGATGTAATTGCCAGCAATGAATTGAACGGGCTTTTCAGATCGTGGGAAACAATCGAAAATAGCTTGTCCTTCATTCTGCCAACCTCTTTCAATTTTTCGGAATGTGCTTTAAGTTCTTCTCTTTGCTGTTTGATCTCAATATTCTGCCGGGCCAAAGTATTTTTCTGGAGCCACAGTAGTCGATTTGCCTTTTGCTTGAGTTGATTTCTTCTATACAATATGACCAC
This sequence comes from Cyclobacteriaceae bacterium, assembly GCA_028278225.1. GTDB lineage: Bacteria > Bacteroidota > Bacteroidia > Cytophagales > Cyclobacteriaceae > JANQEU01. The sequence goes on along the minus strand of JANQEU010000075.1, from coordinate 402,899 downwards.
AAGGATTATTATTAAGGCTGTGACAATCCCCAGGCTGTACAGAAATAGCTTCTGTTTGTTGCTTTCTTCTGCCTGGAGTTCTTTTTCGGTCTTTAAAAGCAATATTTCCTTTTGCTGCTGAGCGATTTCATGGCTTTCCTGCAATTTCTGAAGTTCCCTTTGTCTCTCGAGGTTGAACATGCTATCCTTCGCCATGGTATACTCAATGTAGTAATCATAAGCCTTGCTGAAATCATTTTGTTTTTTGTAGTTCTCAGAGAGGATCAATGCTGCATTTTTGACGTTTTCCAGATAACCGATTTCCCTGGAAATTTCAAGTGTCTGCCGCGCATATGAGTTGCTGGATGACAGATCCTCTTTTAGTTGGTAGATTTCGCTGAGCCCACGTGTACTATAAGTTATGATCCGGGGAATTTTCAAAGCCTCGGTGATTTCCAATGCCTCCAGGTAAGACCTCAATGCTTCGTCATATCTTCCCTGTTCCTGGTATACGTCTCCACTTGTATTTAAAACAATTGCATAAAGCTTTGTTTGGGGCTGGTCCTCCATCATGTGAAGCACTCTTTGAAGGCTTTCCAGTGCTTCCGAAAATTCTCCCAGCATATAATGCGTCCGGCCAATGTTGGCATGAGCACGAGCTATGTTGTGATCATCTTTGAGTATCTCATAAATGTTTATTGATTTTTGGTAGTATTCCAGTGACCTGAGATGTTCCCCCTGCATATTATATGTATTGGCAATACTGTTGTAGCTTTGGGCGATCCCATCATTAACCTGAGATATTTCAAAAAGCTGTAACGCCTCCTGTGCATACCTTAGCGCATCAGGATAGTGGGCTTTCATCCAATAGGCAACACCAATGTGATTTAACGCCCATGCTTTCTGAATCGTTAATTCCAGCTTTCCGGCCAGTTCCAGTGCCTCATTTCCCAGTGATATAGAGGTATCCGGGTTTGTTTCACGATAAGCATGTGAAAGTTCATTCAGCAGGGACACCCGGGCACTATCTTCAGCACCATGTTGATTTAAGAGAACTGAAAGGCTGTCAATTTGGTGCCGTTGTGCCACAGCATTTATCAAGAAAATGAATGTCAGCAGTACAAAAAAGATCCTCATTATCCGTCCGGAAATTCACCTCCGATGGCACGTCACCAGTATCAGAGGAGACAATCCGTTTTCTGATCCAATACAGAAGAATAGCCTGTAATAATAAAAATAATTAATCGGAATGAGAATTGTTAGATTGTGGAAATACTCTCCTGGCAAAAAGTGAGGAAATCACAACATCAGATACTGGATGCAACAAAGTGAAATTCCTTTTCAGGATATTACTGAAGATCACCAAAATTCAGGGTAAAGAACAGTTGATGTTCAGATCTATGACCAAATAGCTTCACTTACTCACCGGTATCCGGCCGATGTTAATCTATGTTAATCTTCGGGATTAGATCTCTCTATTTTATATCTTGAACCAGACCGGATAGGTCCACTTAGCACCAATTTATTCCGATTAAATTTCCCTTAACATGAAATCTGGATTAGTAATTATTCCGCTCCTTTTCTCTCTTACCCTTTTCAGCCAGAACTTTGAGAAAGTCACATTTGACAAATCACATTCTGAAGGTTATTATTTAGCATTGCGGCCTGCTTCTACAGAAATAAAAGGAGTGATGCTGCTTCTGCCTGGATTTGGAGAGAATGCAGAGAGTATTTTCCCTCAATCCAAACTTCCAAACATCGCCTATGCCAATAACATTCTCACTGTAGCAATTGCCGGTGGTCGAAAACTATACGCAGATGAATCCGTGATAAACAGGCTTGATGATGCCATTGGTCACATCAAAAACAGATACAACGTTCCTCCCGACAAATTCGTGATCGGAGGTTTCTCAGCCGGGGGAACCATCAGCCTGAGATATGTTCAATACTGCAATAAAAAGGATACTGAAGTGCCGGCTATCCCACAAGCCGTCTTCACTGTGGACTCACCGGTGGATCTCTTCAAGATATGGGATTATTTCGAGCGAGAGATCAGGAGAAATTATTCGGATGCAGGCGTTGGCGAAGCAAAATTCATTTCAGAAATCATGCTTGATGAAATAGGAGATCCTGCAAATAATGCTAATGAATACAACAAACTGACGCCTTTCAATACCGATCTGGAGGCTCCTGGAAATGAAAAATTCCTACTGAATACCGCTGTTAGGGTTTACCATGACATTGATGTCGAATGGCAGTTAAAAAACAGGAGGAGAAGTCTTTATGACTCAAACCAGCTTCAATCATCCGAATTGATAAACAGACTATTACTTTTAGGTAACGAAAAAGCCGAATTCTTAACGGCCCGGCAGCCCGGTTATCGCAGTAACGGAATGAGACACCCCCATTCCTGGTCTATTGTCGATGAAGTGGATCTTGTACAATGGGTACTTGGGAATCTTGAATAATTTGATCGGAAAGCACCCATGCCAGGTGAGCAGTTGTTAAAGACTGTGCCGAAACAAATGAAAAAACCCCGGCTACCTCCACTCCACCATCACATAGAGTCAAGGGCCGGGGCACCTACCTGAAAAAATTCTTATTCTTAGCCTCCCAACCTCTTTCTTATATTTATTTCTTTCTCCACTGTCTCACCATTCCTGGTTACCGTCACGAGGTTATCACAATTGCCATCTCCGTAATCGATCGTTACAACATTTTCTCCTGCCGTAAAGACTTTTACTCCCGAAACCGGAATAAAGATCCCGGACAATCGACATCCCCTGTCATAAACGAGCTCCTGTGTTATATCCACGGAATATTCAACCCCTTCTCTGTTGGTTCCTGATGCGGAGCCATCGACCCTGGTAATGTCCTCCAGCGGGTTCAGCGCGCGCTCCCAGGTTCGCGTCCATGTGGCTTCCCTGGTAGCAGTAGTTCCATCAGGAAATGTCAGTTTTCCGCCGGTCAGGCTTATTTCGAAGACAGGACTTGCCGACGTTGAATCGGAGATGTTCTTCACAGTTCTTGTTCCTTCCACCTTGATTGTGTCCACAGTGAAATTATCAAACGTGATAGTCCTGAAGGCACCGGGCTGGAATCGTCGGCCATCATGAACGATTATGATCCTTCCGGTCCTTACCCTTCCGTTTGGTCCGGTACAGCCATCACCAAAATCAATGGTAATTGTATTGGTTTCGTCATCCCTGGTCACTTCAGCACATCCCAATAGTGCATCCCGCTCACCTTCCGTACGACCACTGGTATTGTCATCCATACCCGCTTCAGCAATATTGTCAACATCCTCAAATGTGGATTCAATGGATGCCTCGGAATCCACATCAACTTCCGTTTCCTGGATACTGCCTTCATCGTCGTTACACGCCGAAAATCCTATCAGCATTAGCAAACTCATCAAAAACAATAAATTCTTCATGATCAAATTATTTCAGTTTCAAAGTTTAATTACGGCACTATGACAGGATGCGCTTCGAAAGGTTTAATGTCAAAAGACAATTTTTTTAATTTTCTTTTTCGAAGGTTTAATTGTACAGAACCAATTAATTATTTAATGAATATTGCAACACCACATTTGTCGAAAACGTTAAGTTTGCTCTTACACTCCTTTAATAATGAGATTTTTACTAGCAATATTGGCCGTTCTTACACTCGGGAAGGTATATCCCCAGGGGTGCAGTGATGCCGGTTTTTGTACTATGGGTGCAATGCGGCCGGATCAGAACTACAACAAACGTGTAAAATTCAAAGTCCGCTCCATTGAGTACAACTATTACGAAGGAAAAACACCTATTTCACCTGTGATCAGTGCGCATACCCTTGAGTTTAACGCAAGCCTAGGTGAACTCAATTCCGTTCAGGTCAAAGTTCCTTACATGTTTACATCCGGCAATTTGGGCGATAACAGCGGAGTAGGTGACATATCTGTAAGTTATACACGAAGCCTGACCCCCATTGCAGGGGGAGACTTCAGTGGCACTATCGGTGCCAAAATCCCGTCCGGTAACTCAACATCCAAATTCAGCAGTGACCATACCAACGGGGAAACCGTTGACCTTCCCATGTACTATCAGGTAACCTTAGGATCCTGGGATGCTGTAGGCGGAGTCAGCTGGATCACAAAGGATTGGTTGTTTGCAACAGGAATACAGGTTGCTCTGACTGAAAATGAAAATCAATTTCAGTGGAGCGACTGGCCCAATTATCCCGACCAGGATGTTTACCTGAAGAAAAACAACGTAGGTCGACAGCTAAAGCGTGGAACAGACGTCATGTTTCGCGCGGAAAGGAACTTCCGGTTTACAAATTTCAACTTCAGTTTCGGAGTGTTGCCTATTTATAGAATAACCAAAGATGAAGCGTTTATGCCAACATCAGGTAAAAGGGAAAAGATACCGAAGACCACAGGATTGGCACTTTCCGTATTGGCCAGTGCTGGATATAACCTCAACGTAAGCAATGCCGTGAAACTGATCTATGGCTATAAATTGGTGGACAGGAAGGTAAACCCCGATGGGCTCACCCGGGATAATGTGTTGAGTTTTAGTTATATCTATCGTTTTTAAACAGATATGAGATATTTGAGAGCCATCATTCTGATCCTGATCCCGGTATTTTGCAATGCACAGGATAGCCTGTTCCTTTTAGCAGAACGGCAATTTCAAACTGCACAATATCAGGAGGCCTTTCAAACTTACAAATCAGCCGGACTTGCGTTTCAGACTGACAATCAACTAGAAAATTACGCTGTCTGCAACATTCGAATGGCTTTCTGCTTTTCAAGGCTTGCTGCCTATAATCAAAGCATTGAGTTGGCGGACAATACGATCTCCTATGTCAACGAAGTGTTGTCAGGAAATGACTTTCTCATTGCGGAAGCTTATCGTGCCCAGGGAGATGCGTTGCTGAACATTGGAAAAAATGATGAGGCACGTGAGATCCTGTTAAAAGCGGAAAGGCTTTATCCGCCGGAAGCAGAAATAGAACGCGCGGAAGCTTTCAACCAACTGGGCGTGATCTATTTCAACAATGAGAACAGAGATCTCGCTCTTCAATACCTTAATCAGGCCCTTGACATACGAAAACGCAATCTTGGTAATGAAAGCATGGAAGTCGCTGACACCTACAACAACATCGGTTTGATCTATGCTGATGAAGATGGACTGCAAGCAGGCATATATTTTAACCGGGCACTGAAAACCTATGAGAGAACTTTTGGCACCGTACACCCGAAGGTAGCTTTCACACTTATCAATCTCGCTTTGGCCAGAAGTAAACAGGGTTTGTACAGTGAGGCCACCGATATAATTGACCGTGTGGTCCAGATCTGGGATAAAATCTACACTGATGACCATCCCAATAAATCATTTACAACCCTTGCATTAAGTCGTATCTATCGAAATCAGGGAAATTTCTCCCAGGCGCTTCATTTCCAGGAAATAGCCCTGCAGCAATACATCAAACTATTCGGTGACAAGCATCCCGAAGTGGCTAATGTTTATTTTCTGATGGGTGAAGTGCACAAAGATCTGGAAGATTATAAGGAAGCAGTCTACGCGTACCAGCAATCAATTTTCGCCAATCTTCCGGGTCAGCAATTCACAGGTATAGAGGACAGTCCCACGCTGGCTAACTATCTGAATCCGGATATTTTGTTGTCTGCCTTACTTGGAAAGGCAAAAGCACTCGAGGCACTCCATTTCGAAAAAACACTCAAGGCACGAGACCTGAAAAGAGCGATCGACACCTACAGAGTGGCAGATACCCTGGTCACGGAAATCCGCAAAATCCGCGTTACAGAAAAGGACAAAATAAGGTTGGGAGAAATATCCAGGCTCATTTATGGGAATGGCATCAGGTTATCTCTTGTACTGGCAGATCAGCCATTTCACGATAGAAAATACAACGAGATCGCATTCCGGTTTTGTGAAAGAAGCAAATCGTCCGTGTTGCTTGAAGCGATACAAGAGACGAAAGCCAAGTCATTCTCCGGCATACCGCAGAATTTGATTGACTTTGAGGATAGTGTAAAAAACGAGATTGCCTTCTACCAACAAAAAATTGCCGGCGGTGAGAATATGCAGGAGAATCAAACCAGTCTGTTTGCCTATCAGCAGGCATATCGCGATCATATTGACAGGTTGGAGCGGGAGTACCCGAAATACTTCAACCTCAAATATCAGTCCTCCTCTTTTGATATCGGATCGATACAGGATCATCTGTCCGATCAGGAAGCAATTGTGTCTTATTACGACGCGGCAAATACGCTTTATATCTTCACCCTCACCAACAAGAATTTAACTATCGAAGAAAAATTTAAAGATCCGGAAATATATAAGATGATCAGTGGGCTAAGGAACTCCATCAAATACAGGATCATGGGTGACTATGAGTTCCTGGCAATGTCTCTTTACGAAACACTCATCCCGGAGCTGCCAAAAGATCTGGCACAGCTCATATTGATCCCGGACGGGATATTGAACACTGTACCCTATGAAACACTGATCAACCCTGAAACAAAAGACTTCCTGGTACAACAGTACAGTGTATCATATGATTATTCGACAAGCCTGATGGCGGAAAGAAGTCAGCAGAACTTCGATCAGGTGGAAAACAAAGACATTCTCCTGGTAGCACCCGTAGACTTCGGTGGAGCAACGACCCGGTTGAACAGTCTGCCGGCCTCGGAGGAAGAACTTAAAGAAATTGGATTTCTGTTTAGAGGAAATCAATGGGGAATAGATTCCAGGATCCGAAAAGAAGCTTCGGAGGAGTTCATAAAGAGTAATGGTCTTGACAGGTATCGTTACCTGCATTTTGCAACTCACGGAATGGTCAATGAATCAAAACCGGAGTTATCGAGGATCTTCCTTTCTCCCGGTGAAAACGAAGATGGTTCATTGTATTCCGGGGATATTTACAACCTGAAGATCAATGCGGAACTTGTGTCACTATCGGCATGTGAAACAGGGCTTGGAAAAATTGCCAAAGGGGAAGGTATTGTCGGATTGTCACGTGCCCTGCTTTACGCTGGTGCTCAAAATCTAATGGTTTCACTATGGCAGGTGACGGATCAGTCGACGGCAGAATTAATGATCGAGTTTTATCGCCAACACCTTTTCTTTGATCATGTGAAGAATTTCAGTACTGCACTCCGCGAGGCTAAGCTGAAAATGATAGGGTCAAACACTTACAATGACCCATACTATTGGGCACCCTTCATTTTGGTTGGACAATAAATCCTACCCTAGTCCTGCTGGATCCTGCGATACAATTTTGTTAGAGAATCTATCATTTCGATTGGACCCGAAAGGATGTTGTAGTGATTGTCACCAAACATTTGAGGCAGATAATATTTGGCCTGCTCCTCAATTGCGATGGCATAGTTGCTGATCCCCTCCCTGCCCATCTCCCGTAGGGCTTGCTTCACATCCTGAATACCATGTTTACCTTCGTACCGGTCATAGTCGTTTGGTTTACCGTCCGATATGAATATCAGCCACTTTTTCCGGGTTTTTCTTCTTTTTAGCAAGGCCGTCGCATGCCGCATGGCCGGGCCGATCCGTGTATAGCCCTGTGGTTGTACGGACCCAATATTCCACTTTGAGTTCTGCCAGGGCTGATCAAAGCTTTTCAGGTGAATATACTTTGTGTAATTTCTCGTTTTTGAATAGAAACCATCAATCTGAAAATCTACGTCGTAATCACTCAACACCTCTCCAAAAAGAATTGAAACCTGCTTTTCGACATCAATGATCCGGTTACCCTTTGCGTACCCATCACTGGACAGGCTCAGGTCAAGCAGAAAAAGCATGGAAAGCTCTTTCCTGCGTTTGCGCGAGGATAAGAATAGCCGTTCATCAGGTGTATGCTGAGCTTTCAGGTCAGCATACAGGTCCACAACTGCATCCAGATCAATGTTCTCCCCGGTCAATTGCCGCTTTACCTGCTCCCTGTCATTATTTAATCTGGCAAATGTTTTCTGCAATTGATGAAGTACCCTCCTGTTATGGTGTATGGTTTTCAGATAATAATCCCTGTTTTCCACATCATGAAATTCGGGGAAGACTTTGCAGAAATCCATCTTGTAAGTACGTTCCGACTGGATCCACTCCGGGTATGAAAAATACCGGCCTTCGTAATTAACCTCTTTGCTCTCAGCAATATTAACATTGTCTGCCAGTTCCGCCTGGTAAATTGAATGTACCGGATCATCTACCCTGACCAGCTGGCTGACATTCACATCATTCAGTGCATCAGCATCCTCCTTAAGGGAATCATCACCATCAAAGTCGCGCCAAACGCCGGTAAATTCTTCCGCGGTTTCAACTTTCTCAAAATTATGGGTCAACACGTAGTCCTCCTGTGCCTTCCGGTCCACAGTCAACACCTCTACCTCATCAGCGTGCTGAGCTTTGAGTTCAGTTTCAGGATTGGTCTGATCCGCCTGAAACGTTTTCTGATCCGTGTGTGCCAACAGTTCCTCTTCAAACCTCCCGGAGTTTTTCATCCAACGACCATATAGCCAGCTCGTATCGAAAGTGTCTTCACTTTGCTGCCGTTGCAAACCGGCTCTTAACCGATGATATACATCCTTGAGTAACGGGAATTCCGAAAACACTTCCCGTAATACCCGTTCTGAAGAGTTTAACGCGGCCTTTTGGGATTCATGTTGATCTTTTTCAGTGTCACCGCTCTTCCAGTTAAGGCCAAGTTCACGTTGCTTTGCCAGATAGAATATCCTGAATAAATAGTGATCGACATTCAGGTCGACGTCTTCATGAAGCGAAATTTCCTTTGGCAAAAAGAAGGTGTTATCCTTCCAGCCTCCCTCCCGTTCCGAGGAGACAACCTGTATGCTCGCACCTGAAAGCGCACGGCCGAGAATGCTCAGCCGTGGATGGAGGGATTCTAACGTTACTTCAAATGCTTTGTTAGGATCTGATTCCCTGGCTCTTTTTTTGAAATAATTGAGTACCCGTTTGAAAAGCAGCTGATCAAGTTCCATCTTGCAACCTGTCCAATCTCAGATCATCATGGAAGAAAGATCTTTCAAAGCTTCCAGGGTGTCTTCATCATCGGTAAGTGGTTCTACTACCGCTACCTCTACAGACAACCTTTTTGGCAATCCCGAATGGATCAGCTTGGCAGCATCTACCAGGAGCCTGGTCGAGACGGTTTCAGTCAGACCGAGTTCGGTAAGGTTCCTGATCTTGTTAGCTATTTTGACAAGCTTGCGAGCCTCAGAATCATTCACCCCGGACTCTACAGCCACGATCTCCGATTCGAGCTTAGGATCCGGATAATCAAACGATACGGAGACAAATCTTTGTCGCGTGGATGGTTTCAACTCCTTAAATCCCCGCTGGTAACCGGGATTAAAAGAAGCGACAAACATGAAATTCCTGTCAGCTTCTACCTCCTCGCCCAGCTTATCGATGTAGAGTTTTCTCCGGAAATCTGTCAGCGAATGAACTGCCACAATAACATCTGGCCGGGCTTCAGCTATTTCATCCAAATAGATAATCGCTCCCTCCCGTACAGCCCTGGTCAGCGGGCCGTCCTGCCATACCGTTTCAGCTCCCTTGAGGATGAACCTGCCGATCAGGTCAGTGGATGAAGTTTCTTCATGACAGGCTACCGTGATCAATGGCATAGACAGCCTGTGAGCCATATATTCTACAAAACGTGATTTACCGGTCCCTGTAGGTCCCTTGAGCAAAAGGGGCAACCGGTTGTTGAAGGAGTGTTCGAAAACACCAATTTCATTGCCGATCGCCTTGTAGAATGGTTCGGCTACACTGTTAACATCAATTTTGACCGACTTTGCTTCCATCTAAATTCAATTCTCAAAGTATTGAAAAGGGCTAACCTGTTCTCAAGTTAGCCCAAAAAATCATCCATTTCCCCATTTTATGAAGCCTGCAGAGGCTTAAATTCATTTTCCGTGCCCAATGCTTCATCATTGGGTAAGCCGAATTTCAGGAAGTTGGAAATGAACATCCCAATTCCGACTGTGAACAGCGTTGCAGCTAAGATCAGCACGAAGAAATGAGGTTTGGTTTCCTCAGCTGCCACCATAAATTCAAAACCGGCAATACGCTCAAGATATACCTGCGCAACCCCTGCGGCGGCAAAAGCCGTTGTCATGGCAAACATGCCGATATTCGAGCACCAGAAAGCCAGGTTCCCCATTCGATTGTCAAATATCTTTCGGCCCGTCATCAATGGCATCGCATAGCTCATGATGGCCAGAACCAGTGAAGCATAAGCTCCCCAGAATGCCAAATGCCCGTGCATGGCTGTGACAAGGGTCCCGTGAGTGTACAGATTAACAGGCGGCAAAGTATGGGCCAGTCCCAGCAACCCCGCTCCGAGGAAGGAAACAATTGCGGTACTCAATGTCCAGAACAGTGCCAGCTTGTTTGGGTGCCGCTTATTACCTTTTCGATACATTGTGATGGCAAAGACCGTCATCCCTAGGAATGCCAGTGGTTCGAGAGCTGAAAAAATACCACCGATCATCAACCAGTAACTCGGTCCCCCGGTGTAATAATAGTGGTGACCGGTTCCCAGGATACCCGACAGGAAGGTCAGTCCGACCACTACATACAACCATTTCTCGATGACCTCACGGTCCACACCTGTGAGCTTAATGAGCAGATACGCCAGAATTCCACCCATGATCAGCTCCCAGACACCCTCGACCCAAAGGTGAACAACCCACCACCTGAAGAAAGAATCAACGGATATATTATCAAAATAGACCATCCCCGGAAGGTACAGGAGCGCGGCAAAGACCAATCCCATTGTCAGTACCCAGGATGTTGTGGTTTGTTGTTTTCCTTTGATCAGTGTCATCAATATGATCACCAGGAATAAAATGACATTTGCAGCTACTAGCCAATCCAGCGGTCGTGGAATTTCCAGGAACTTACGTCCTTCCCACCACCCAACATGAAAACCTGCAACAGCAATGACGCCTACAATAGCAAAACTCCAGAATTGTAGCTTCGCCAGACCGGTTGAAAATAGCGGATGATCCGACTCATCCGGTATGATGTAGTAAGCAGCTCCCATAAAGCCTGAAAGGATCCAGACAACCAGGAGATTTTTATGAGTTGTTACCGCTGTATTAAATGGGATCCACTCATGGAATACATCATACCCCATATGCGCAAAGCCCATGATAAATCCATAAATAATCTGCAATACCAGCAGCAGCATGCTGAGTGCAAAAAAGTGATATGCTATTTTTTGAGATTCAAATTTCATCGTATTCTTCTTTAAGGTTACTTGGATAATGATGGTTCAGGTGGAAATCCGTTTAGATCGGTATTGTTCATCCATTCAAAGAATGCGACAAGTCCCTCTACCTCTTCCTGAGTAAAGTCATATCCGACCATCATGCGGCCCCGGGGTCCCCACCCGGTTTTGGTATTGAGTACGGTCCGGATGTAGTCTGGTCCCTTTCGATCGTAAACGCGGGTAAGCTCGGGAGCGTAGTATGCACCTTCACCCATCAGCGTATGGCAACCCATACAGTTGTTTTGATCCCATAGTTTACGACCAAGCAGAATTTCTTCATTAAGTTGGTCAGCATTGGTGTTTTCAGGAATACCAACGGTCAGTGAATGGATGGATAAACCAAAGAAAATGACCATAAAAAAAGCGGTACCCCCCAAAAAAAATAGTTTTGCTTGTTTTTTTGACAGCATAATTAAATTGGGTTTAGGTTCAGTAATAATCGGTTAGATCCGCAAAATGCAGCTTGCACATAATTACCAAATTATGGTCAATCGCAAAGAGCTGCTATTATGATTTAAATCAAAGCCATTATTGAAATGAGTCATTGGATTTTTGATTATTTTAAGATAAAAAGATTTCAATATCCTCTTATCTTTTAAATTACAGGGATTTGCCGGAACAAGCTGGTTTGGTTATTCGAATTATCTTTGCAGCTTGATGAAAAAGGTGGCATTTTACACTTTGGGCTGTAAGCTGAATTACGCTGAGACCTCCACAATTTCCAGGATGTTTGAAGACCGGGGGTTCCGGAAGGTGGATTTTCATGATTCACCTGACATTTTCATCATAAACACCTGCTCAGTTACTGAAAATGCGGATAAAAAATGTCGCAAGATCGTCCGTGAAGCAAAGAAGATATCATCACATTCCTTTATAACTATTCTGGGGTGTTATGCCCAGTTGAAACCAAAAGAAATCAGTGAAATACCTGGTGTGGACGCTGTTTTAGGTGCGGCAGAAAAATTCCGGTTGTTTGATTACCTGGGCAATTTTAAAGCCAATTCCGGACCCAAAGTCTTTGCCTCCGGGATCAAAGAGGTCAATATCTACAATCCTTCGTATTCCTTTGGAGACCGGACACGTACTTTTCTTAAAGTTCAGGACGGATGTAATTACGGATGTGCATTTTGTACCATACCACTTGCACGAGGCAAGAGCCGAAGTGATACCATTTTGAATATTGTTAAGCAAGCCAGAGAAATAGGAAAGACGGAAGTGAAGGAAGTGGTTTTAACTGGGGTAAATATTGGTGATTTTGGTATCCGGAATGGAAGAAGAAAAGAGTCTTTCCACGATCTTATCAGGGCACTCGATGAGGTAGATGGTATTGAACGATTCAGGATCTCCTCTATTGAACCCAATCTGCTTACCAATGAAATCATCGAATTTGTAGTGTCCTCCAGGAAGTTTGTTCCACACTTTCATGTTCCGCTTCAATCCGGAAGTGACAATATCCTCCAGGCCATGAACAGGCGATATCTGAGTGATCTTTACAGGGACAGGGTGACAACCATTAAGTCACTAATTCCCGATTGCTGCATTGGTGTAGATGTAATTACCGGTTTTCCGGGTGAAACGGAAGAGGAATTCCTGAAAACCTACGAATTCCTCAATGAATTGGATGTATCCTACCTCCATGTGTTTACCTACTCCGAAAGAGCAAACACACCTGCCCTGCTGCTGGAAAATGCTGTTCCCATCCCGGAACGTCAGCGAAGGTCGAAGATGCTGCGGAATCTTTCCGTGAAAAAAAGAAGATATTTCTATGAGTCTCAACTGAACCACATCTCAACGGTACTTTTTGAAGATGACATTGAGGATGGCTATATGCATGGATTCACTGAAAACTATGTGAGGGTCAGAACCAAATATGATCCGATTCTGGTCAATGAACTGAAAGAAGTGCAGCTTGACAGTATTTCGGAAGACGGCACAGTTGACGTACGGGAGCCGGAATTGATAGGAGCATGAAAATAATCTGCATTGGCCGCAACTACGCGGAGCACATAGAAGAGCTCGGGAATGAAAAGCCCGAAAGTCCCGTGATCTTTATGAAGCCTGACTCGGCCATTGTAAGGAACAATGAGCCATTTTACTATCCTGATTTCACAAAAGACGTCCATCACGAAGTTGAACTTTTGATCAAGATCAGGGAAGTTGGAAAATCCATTGCTCCAAAGTTTGCGCATAAGTATTACAATGAGATCGGATTAGGTATAGACTTCACCGCAAGGGATATACAGGCAATTGCAAAAAAGAAAGGACTACCATGGGAACTGGCAAAAGGCTTCAACGGGTCTGCCCCGATTTCAAAGTTCATATCAAAAGAAGGCTATGACGTAAAAAACATCAACTTCCGCCTGCTGAAGAACGGAGAGGAAGTACAAAAGGCAAATACTTCTCTTATGTTGTTCCCGGTTGACGAAATCATCTCTTACGTCTCAAAATTCATTACTTTAAAAAAAGGGGACATTATATTTACGGGAACTCCAAAAGGAGTAGGCCCAGTCATTATCGGAGACCGACTTGAAGGATTTATTGAAGAGAAAAAAATGTTTGATTTCATGGTTAAGTAGCGTTATTCCGTTACTTCTTTTACCAATCTTACTTTTCGCACAACCTCCACGAAACAATTCCGGATATTTGTTCCCCGTCAGGCCCGGCGAGCCCAATTTTCTGGCCGGAACCATGGGGGAAATGCGAGGCTCTCATTTCCACGGGGGAATAGACATCCGGACAGGCGGAAGAACAGGCCTGCCGGTATACGCTACAGCCGACGGGTACATTTCCCGGATCCAGGCCGGAACCGGGGGGTACGGCCATGTGCTCTACCTGACACATACGGATGGGTTGATATCTGTTTATGGCCACATGAACCTGTTCGAGGACGAGATAGAAAAGTTCCTTCGGATGAAGCAATACGAAGAGGAATCATACGAGATCAGGCTTTTTCCCGACAGAGATCAGTTCTACTTCCAAAAGGGTGAGATCATAGGTTATTCAGGGAATACGGGAAGTTCTTCCGGACCTCACCTCCATTTTGAGATAAGGGACCAGGATCACCGGTTCCTCAATCCGCAGGAGTTTGGATATACCGAGATAAAAGACAATATTTCTCCTTTCGTAAAATCGATTGCATTCGTTACAAGGGACGGAAATGCCAGGGTCAACGGCGCATTTGGCAGGTTTGAATTTGAGATCATCAAGGTGGAGGGAAAATACACAACCCGAAAACCAATAGCGCTTAATGGGAACATTGGCGTGGAGATCTACCACTATGATAATCTGAACGGGACCTACAGCCGGAATGGAATTCCGGAGGTAACTTTTTTCATAGATGATGATACCGCTTTCCACCAAGTGAAGGAGCGAATGTCTTTCAATCAGAACAGAAATATCCTGGTCCACCTGGACTACCCCACTTATGTATGGCGCAAAAGGAGATACAACAAGCTGTACCTTAGTGATGGCAATCTCCTGGATATATATAAAAAAACGCAAAGAAGTAATTTCTTTGATGAAAATCCCCATGAGCTGAAGATCGTTCTGCGTGATAATCACAACAACTTCTCCGAGTTTCAGACCACTGTAAACAACAGGAGGATCGTTTATCCCGAGACGCCTTTGAAGACCCACTTTCAAATTTATGAAAACCATTTACAGTTCCGGTCAGGGGACTCCACCGCGACTGTTTATCATAATTATGACAAATCAGGGATAAAACCGTACACATCCAACAAGTCCTGGTATTACTACCTCTGGGATTTGCGTAAAGCGCTTCCGGACTCCATAATCTCGGGGCGAACCAAAATAAAACCGGACCTGTATGTGACAATCCCTCCCGGGTTTGAATTCAATTTTTATAACAGGGATTTCGATATTGAAACGGATGGCTACACGCTTTTCGATACCCTCTATCTCAGGTTCGAAAAAGGATACGATACATTGAATAACCGGGAGTTGTTCCAATTCAAAAACAGGATAACTCCCCTCCGGGCTGAAGCCAGGGTAACCTTGAAACCGGATAGCGTTTATGGTGACAAGTCGGGAGTATTCACTGTCTCACGTTCGAAGTTGAGCTATGTAGAAAGCGAAAAACTGGAGAATGGAAGTTACGAATTTGAAGCGCGGGATCTGCTCAGGTATACGATCGCTTATGATACCATACCACCAGTGATCACCCCCATCAACTGGTCAAGGACCAACCTCAAAATGAAGATAGAAGACAGTGGATCCGGTATAAAAAAGTACAATGCTACCATTAACGGCAGATTCCTGTTGATGCGTTACGAGAGCAAACAGGACCTGCTAATGGCCCAGCCGAAAGATCCGAACATCCCACTCTCGGGAGAGTTTATATTGAAAGTTGAAGACAATCTTGGCAACATAGCCGAAATAAAAAGAAAACTATGACTACACTAAAAACCGGCGATAAAACGCCACAATTCGAGGGAGTTGATCAGGACGGTAAGACCGTAAAATTATCTGATTTCAGTGGTAAAAAGCTCGTTCTTTACTTCTACCCTAAGGATAATACTCCTGGCTGCACAGCCACTGCCTGTAATTTGCGTGACAATTACCAAACCCTCCTGGAAAAGGGATATGCTATCCTGGGGGTAAGCCAGGACAGCGAAAGATCCCATCAGAATTTCATCAGGAAACAAAACCTGCCATTTTCACTTTTGGCTGACACGGATCATACAGTTCATAATTTGTACGGTGTTTGGGGTGAGAAAAAATTGTACGGGAGGACATACATGGGGACATTAAGGACCACCTTCGTGATCGACGAAAATGGAATGATTGAAAACGTCTTTACCAAGGTCAATACAAAGAACCACACGGAACAGATTTTGGAAGGCTCCTAGCCCGGTCACTATGATCGGTGCGTAATAGCAGGTTTTTGATACGGGAGTGTTTCACTTGAGACGGAAAGTAGTGTATTTCCTACATTTTGTAACTTAACAGTTCAACACCAAGCCATGAAAGCCAAAAAGCTCACCCTGACCTACCTGACAACCTACCTATTTATCGGCGGTGTTGGCTTTGCCTTTTTCCCGGCTCAAATCCTGAAGTTATTCCTGTCAACAGGCGAATACGGTGATATAATGCCAAGAGTGGTTGGTATGTTCATGTGTGTACTGGGTTTTCTCATCTACAGAATACTGAAGTTCGAAGACTGGAAGTATTACGTTCTGACCATTTATGCAAGGAGCGCCATTGTGGCTTTTTTACTTTGGATATACTTCATCTCGCGGGACCCTATGTGGCTGCTACTGGAAGGCATCGTCCTGATCGGTTTGATACCTTCCGTTATTGTTCATTTCAAAAAAGTATAAAATAACATGAGCTCGGGATAAGAAAATGTGAGGATCCAACAAAAACCACCTTTTGCGGCCTCCGTATTTTTTTGGTTTTAGGAGGATTTTGGGAAGGAAACCGAAGAGGCTGTTCTCAAAAAGCTCTAAAATCACGTTGATGTCACATTAACTTGGCGTCCCCGAGGTTTCTCGAAATGTTTCTTGTAGATGCTTAAAAATAGGTTTCGAGAGCCTCGGGGACGCCAAGTCAACCTGACAGTAACTTTGCTTTTTGAAGACAGCCTCTTTGAAGAATTCATTCCTAAAAATTGTTCAAAGATGCAGTAGACATGGTTTTAGTTCAGTTTTAACATAGGAACTCGGGTTAGAATATTCTTTCTGAGTTTCATGACCGATAGAACAGGAGCCATCTTTAACTGATGTCCGGAGTCCGGCTTTACAGCCAGTCAATCATTCGATAACTTTTCAATTCTTTTTTCAAGATCATCCAGCCTTCCGGTAATTTCACTGAGCATTTTCAGGATGATAATATGGGTCTTCTTTGCATCAATACCTACGGGACTTGCATCACTCCCAATCACTGAAGCAATCTTGTCATAGGTCTCTTTTTCGATTTCAAAATTCATAATTAATAAATTTACCTACAGGAATAATAAAAATCTCTTCAGATGAAGTTACTTCTTTTCAGTGATATCCACATCAATCGAATGGCCTGTGAAAAGATCTCCGAAAAGTCCGGGGATGTCGATCTTCTGCTAGGCGCCGGAGATTTCGCAACCGTTCGGAGGGGTCTCAAAAAGACCATTGAATTCCTAAGTGTCATTAAAAAACCCACACTGCTGGTCCCGGGCAATTCCGAAAGTTATGACGAGCTGAAAGAGGCATGTCAGACCTGGGATCAGGCTACTGTCCTGCATGGCAGTGGCACCCGGTTTGAAGGCATTGAATTTTACGGGCTTGGCGGGGGCATACCGGTCACCCCCTTTGGGTCGTGGAGCTATGACTTTACCGAAGAGGAGGCCGAGGAACTTTTAAGAGACTGCCCGGCAAACGCAGTACTTATCTCCCACTCCCCTCCAAAAGGAATTGCGGATGTATCATCCATCGGCAGGAGTCTGGGGAGCGTCGCGGTTCGCAATTTTATAGATGAAAAAACACCAAAGCTGGTAGTTTGCGGTCACATTCATGAATCCGCCGGACAGATCGTAGAGATTGGAGGCACCACGGTGATCAATGCGGGTCCTGATGGCATGATATACGAGATCAAAGAGTGATCGTTCCTGTACCATTTCTATTCAATCCGCTAAAGCATCACCTCGGATACATCAGGACTTATATCGAAAACACAAGCGAAAATCAACTTCAAAATGACTTATTGAGGATCGGTGAATCACAAATGGACCTGTACTTTGGCGAACTTTTACCGGAAGAACTTTGTCGGCAAATGAAAACTCAATTGACGGATACACACTCTTTTGAAAAAGAAGATTTCTTTCAGATGATCCATCGGCATCAATACCTGAAACTCAAGGTTGTCGACGATTCCGAATGGGTGCTGAGGAAAGGCAATGATCCCGGGCGCTACATTCATATGCATCCCGGCCGGTATTCCCCTCATACCGTGCGTGTCAAAGCCTCAACACTTAAAACCGCCATTGCATACCAGGTTGTATCCGGAGAAAGAAATGTCAGTCCGGATGTTTTGAACAAAGTAAGAAAGGAGATGCTACACCTTTCACCACTGGCGAGGATTTACAAGCATAGCGGGATTGGAAAAATGATAAATAGCCTTCAGGTAAAGTAGTGGAAACGATGGTTTTTTGGCATTGAGCGGATATTCGTGTTGAAATATTTGCTCAGTGCGGGCATTGTCCAGCCCCATGGAAATAATCCGAATGAGATTGATTAACTTAAAGCTAAGGAGATGAAAAGGTCACATCTCATTTAATACTTAAAAACTCAAAACAATGAAAGGAACTATTAAATCATTCATTGAATCGTTTTGGTTTAACGCTATCATGAGTGTGATATCTGTTTTTGCGCTCGGTGAAAAGGTCATTGCCAGTTATACTTCTGAAAGTCCTTTGCAACATCTTGTCGGGTTGATGATCTGGCTGGTTCTCGCATTCCATTTTATCAGAGCTGCTATTAGAAAAAGAAAAACTGGCCTGGCAGCAGATTCCGGTAAACCGGAATAAGTGCAGTCACAAAGCTCACGCCTGGGAACCTGGCAGGCAGGATCTGTCTGGAGTGGAGAATGCAACAAAAGCCTGTAGTAAGTTAGGCCATCTTTAGAATGCGGGCATGCATTGAAATAACGCCTGGCTGATTAGCTTTCGTTGGCCAGACTGTTACAATTCAGTGTTTAACCAGCTCCCTGTCGTGATCCTCTCAATGCCAAAATCCAAAACCATATTTCCAGTATAACGCCACCGAAAATGAAAATATTGACACCAAGACTAAAACCAATGGAGTAGCAAACAATTGCGCCCAGTAAAACAATGATTAGGGTTAGGATATGTTTCATGTAAGCTTTTTGAATTAGAAACGAATATTATCGATACAAGTTAGGATTTCAAGTCTACATTGGTAATGATAAAAGCATCATACGTGAAATACAACGTAGTTCGATTTATTTTTAGCCATCAACGAGCTCTCCCGTCAGTACAATTCCCTTTCACGCCAGTGTCTGTAACAATCCAGGGCCATGTTTTCTGCATCGGAAATCAGGTCCATACACCTGGTGAGTAAATCAAGGGATACCTCGGAACCCATGGTTTCATTCAATTCAGCCAGCAACAAGTGGTATCGATCCTCGATCTCAGCAAACCCGGGATATTCCTCACATTCATACCTCATACCGTCACGGTAAAGACGCTCCAGCCGATTTTTAATTGAAGAAATATCCCGTCTTGCACTAATACGATAATTGGCCTTCAACCATTGGTCAAATTCACTCTGTATCACCGGCATTTTTTTACCCAGGGCGTTTTCCAATATGGATATCGAACTTTCATTGGAATATGAGGTATCTACAAGTACATTTTTCCTCTCCTTGAATGCCGTAACTACTTTTGGCAGAAGGTCTTGCCTTTCGAGATACATGGCGAAGTGCTTGGCCATGGCATAGTTAATTGAGAGATCACAAATTGAAGTGGCGGAATTGGGCATGAATTCACTCCAGTTGTTCTCAATGATGGTGCTCAGGAATGGTAATGGGCTATTGGTCTTGTCATTGGATCTGAGAACCCATGTGCGCCATACGTTCTCGTTGCTTCTTAACAATGTATCATTTTCCCAATGAGATTCTTCATACAGGCATGCTATTCCCTCATCAAGCCACCCCGGTATATCCCCTATATCCGTCCTGATGATCAGGTGAAATAACTCATGCATTATAGTTCCAAGTCCCTTGCTGGTTGAATTACCTAAAACACTCAGGTCTGCCAGGTTGGAATAACCATAATTTTCTTCGGGGATTTCCAGGCCGTGTGTATCTCTTGCAACTTCAGCCAGGCGTTGTTTATTACCCATTAGATACACTGTAATGAGTTTATCGGGAGGTCTGACCTGGTAATAATTGACCATAAATTGATAAGCCTTCTCCAACTGCCCGGTAATATCCCGCAGAGATCGATCTTCAAGGCTCTTGTTTGAGGGAGTAACGTAAATGAATCGTCCGGAAGCACCGATATTGTATTTTCCCGAAGGAAGGGAATTGGAGTAGTATTGAATGGCTGAATCAACTTCATCAATCTCAAACAATCTCTTTTGGAGTTCGGACTGATTAAAAGCAGGGTTAAACTGGTACTGACCAATGTCCTGTTTGCAATTGAGAACATATCCCAGCTTTCCTTTTACAAACGAAGGCTCAGATCCTCCGCTCCAATTGGCTACAAGGATCCTGGCGAGCTCATCCAGCTCGGAATCCACGGGTTGGGGACCGCAGGATGCCTGGCTCATCGCAACGAACTCATTCAATTCCTTGTTATCCGGGTATTCGGAATCAATGTAGCTGAACACATCTTCAGCAAGTTCCGCCTCCTCGAGGCAACATAACCCCATGGCTATGTAATAATCAATCATCCAGTTCTTGCCATATTCCTCAGAGCTCCTTATTTCTACCGTCTCATCCACCAATGTGCTGCAGTCCCCTCGCTCAAGCAATCGATTATAGCGTTCATGATCAATGATGATCTGCGCATTCAATGTAGTTGTGAGTAACAAAACTGAAATTGTATATAATGAATAAATTCTTTTCATGGCGTGTCGGGTTTGTCCTGCTTTTCTGCTTGATTGTTCTTTCCCGAGTATATGTTCTTAAGATTATTTCGTGTTTTCTCCGAGAGGCCTTTCCCATCATCCGCACTCATAAGCTCAGTGGATAAGATGGTCTGTGGATTTAAATACAGGGGAGAATCCTGGATCATAACCTCGTTGTGGGTCAGAATTGTTGCCAGCATCAGAATTGTGCCGAGTGTACCAAAAATTATCCCCGGCGACGATGAGACAATACTGAATTTCATCATTTCATTTACCGAACCTGAAACTTTGGAGGTCCCCTCCCTGATCTTCCCGATGATGAA
This sequence comes from Cyclobacteriaceae bacterium, assembly GCA_028278225.1. Taxonomy (GTDB): domain Bacteria; phylum Bacteroidota; class Bacteroidia; order Cytophagales; family Cyclobacteriaceae; genus JANQEU01. The sequence goes on along the minus strand of JANQEU010000075.1, from coordinate 381,688 downwards.
AACCGCTCCTACAATCGCCAGTATCATCCCGGTGAAAAATCCCAGGTACTTCGTATAGATCCTCGACATCAGCAGCAGACCGCCCTGATTGTATCTTCGATAGAAGCTTTCCTGCTCCATTTTGGTTAAGGTGATCCACCGGAGATACTGCTGGCTTTTCAGGATACTGTCCGGAATGTCCTGCGGCGCCGGTATGAGCTTGCCGATAAGTACCGTATCCGGTTGCGTCTCAAGGGCGTTGTTAAATCTGATCAGTTGCTGTGAGGCAAGGTAAATGAACACACCTACCAGAACTGTAGGCATAATAATGAACCAGGGCAATAACTTGTTTTGCCATTTCCATATCCTTTCGGAAGCCTCAACTTCTTCCGTTTTACTTTTATTTTTTCCCATAGCTATAATTTTGGAGAGTTCATAAATTGAGCGTTGTATTCTAATTTACTAAATAAGTGTTGGAAAGAGATCACATAATAGGGATTTTTGAATGCTGATAATCGAGACTTTTTAGATGCTACAGCTCCAACTTAATTCCTGAAATATCATTATGGTCAGAAATCTCCTGTTTTCCGTGTTGACCGGTTTTGCCATCGTCACAATGCTGGCAGGGTGCGGTGAGCAATCCGTGCAACGAACAAAACCCAACATCCTGTTCGTCTCCATTGACGATCTCCGCCCAACCCTTGGTGCTTATGACGATCCCGTGGCCATTACGCCAAACCTGGATCAATTTGCCGATGAAGGGATGACCTTCAGACAAACCTTTTGTCAGTCCGCTGTTTGTGCACCGTCCCGGGCCAGCCTTATGACGGGTTTACGGCCTGATTCTACACGTGTGTGGCACCTGGGTGACAAGTTTCGTGAGATCAATCCGGAAACCGTGACCATGCCGCAATACTTCAGCCGGTTTGGCTATCATACGGTGAACATCGGCAAGATCTTTCACAACTACATGCCTGACTCCGTCTCATGGGACGAACCCGACCTGCGACCGGCACGGTATGTGAGGCCGGACTGGCTGGGAAGAGACGGGGAAACCTTTTATATCAGTGAGGAGATCCAGCGATCGCAGGAGATCCGGCGCGATTCGCTGCTGAAGCTCAGACCCGTACGGTACGCCGATGGCTGGAATACAGGTCCGGCATGGGAAATGGCCGATGTTCACGATACCATGTACTATGATGGCGCACAAACCAAACTGGCCAAAGAAACCCTGACAAGGCTCGCCAAAATGAACAAGCCCTTCTACCTGGCCCTGGGTTATTTCCGTCCTCACCTGCCTTTTGCCGTCCCGAAAAAATACTGGGACCTATATGATCCCGGGGAAATACCCCTGGCTGCCAACCCGAACCTCCCCGAAGGCGCACCCGTCTTTACCATGAACTCTATGTACGAACTGAGGCACTACGATGGTTTTGGCCATATCGGCCACCCCACTTCCACCTACCGGATGAGTGAGGACACCGCCCGTATCCTGAAACAGGGATATTATGCAAGTGTCAGCTACATAGACGCGTTGTTCGGGCAGTTGATCGCTCACCTGAAAGCCCTGGATCTCTATGATAACACCATCATCATTGTATGGGGTGACCATGGCTGGAAACTGGGCGACCATAATAGCTGGGGAAAGATGACGAACTATAATATCGATCTGAAAGTGCCTATGATGATCCGTTACCCTGAACAGGAAAAGAGAGGCGTGCAGACTTTTGCCATTACGGAGCTGGTGGATATTTTTCCTTCCTTGTGTGAACTGGCCGGTATTGACATACCGGATTATATGCAGGGACAGAGTTTTGTGCCATTACTCAACGATCCTGATCGTCCCTGGAAAAAAGCCGCTTTCAGCCAGTTCCACCGGCGGCCGAAAGTAGCCGCGGACGGAGGAAGATATATGGGGTACTCCATCAATACGGAAGAGTATCACTACATCGAATGGTACACGTGGGACCATCTTTCCGGAACCCGGGGTAATTACATTGCGGCCGAATTGTATGACCGCACGAATGATCCTGATGAAACCGTCAATCTGGCAGAAAACGAAGGAAAGCAGGAATTGATTGAATCACTTTCCCGGCAGCTTGCCGAAGGATGGCGCAAGGCGATTCCATGAATGAGTGAATACTTTCCTCAGCTTTGAAGGATTAAGAAGGCCGATGTATGACAAATATCATCTTGGCACATACTGTATTTATGGATAAATAATGTTAAATTAAGTTGAATTTAATGGTGGACGACATAAAAAAGTTTGGGTCCAAGGTTAAGTTCTTTGGAATAATATTACACTGAACTGTCTATTTGGCTTGCTACAAGTTCCTTAAATCAAGACATTGATTAGGAGAATTTTAAATATTAAGAATTTTGGGGTGTTTCGAGACTACAAAAGAACTGGGGACATCCAAGACTTCAAAAAACTCAATATTATTTACGGTTGGAATTACTCTGGAAAAACAACAATTGCTAGACTTTTCAATTGCTTTGAAAAGGAGGAGTTAAATTCAGATTATGCGAATTGTGAATTTGAGATATTGGATTTGGACGACCGTAAATATTCTAATGTAAGCTTATCGATCCCCAACACCGACATTCGAGTTTTCGATTCTGACTTTATCAGAAAGAATCTGAAATGGGATGGTGAAACATTTGATCCGATATTGTTGCTAGGGGAAGAATCTATTGAGGCAAAAGCTGAAATAGAAATTAAGAAAAAGAAAATTGAGAAAATTGATAAACTGATCGGTAGTGTAAACCAAATACACACGGGACTTACCAATGAGATTGAAAGTGGACTGACAAATACAGCTTCAACCATTAAGATCAAATTGGAGTTAGTAGACACTTTTACGAAAATACACCTGCGTCCAATTTTTGAGGCGGTTCGGCAAAATGTTGATGTGTACATGGTGGACAGTACTAAAGAGCAAGAATTGTTGAAACAAGCCAAAGCGTCCGAAGATGATAAACTTCCAGAGATTCAGGAAATCAACCTATCAATAAACTTATCTCAATTAATTGATGAGGTAAAAGAACTAGTTAAAAAAGTGCCAGAAATCTCCAGAACAATTGACTTCTTTTTGGAAAATCCGGAAGTTGCCAAATGGGTTGAGACAGGTCTTAAATATCATGAAGGGAAAAATGAGTGCAATTATTGCGGTAATATCATTCCCGAAAAGCGAAAAGATGAATTATTAGCACACTTTTCTGAAGATCTAAAAAATCACAAAACCGAGCTTCAAAGTTTAAGTGAACGCATTGAAGCATCCAAACTCCAAGTATCGCAGCTTGAAAAAAGAGATTTGTATCCATTGTTTCGAGATGAATTTGAAAAGATATCAATTAGTAGAAACGAATCTCTAAAAAATTACAACAAACAACTTGATGAACTTAACAAGATTATACAATTAAAAAGCAATACGCCTTTTGAGGCAATTACCGATTTCTCGACCATCACTGATTACAGCACAACTGTATTACAACACAACTCTGACTTCAATGAAGTAATTCGGAAAAATAATAAAAACACGGAGGAGTTTGATAATAACAAAAAATCTGCAATAACAGAATTAAAAAATCATTATGTAGGTGAGCTAGTTCAACAGCTTGACCTTGCAAATCGAGAAAATAAAATTGCCCTTTATGAAGCAAGGGAACAAAGATTGCGTGCGGCAAAACAATCCCTGAGTAAGGAGATACAGCAGATTGAAGCTCAAATTAGTAATGCCCAAAAGGGCCGAGAAAAACTCAATAAATACATACACTCCTTTCTAGGACGGGAGGAAATAAATGTAGAAGTGATAAAAGACGGGGAAAACGAATATTTCACCCTTAAGCGGAATGATGATAAGGCTATTAACTTGAGTGAAGGAGAGAAAACAGCTATTGCTTTTTCATTTTTCTTAACGAAACTGCTAGAACTTGAAGATTTAAAAACTGCAATCGTTTATATTGATGACCCAGTCTCAAGTCTTGATAGTAATCATATCTTTCAAGTTAATGCCTTGTTAAAAGATTTTTTCTTTCACAAACATGACGAAAACAGCAGCTGGGAATTGAAATGTGATCAGTTGTTCGTCTCAACTCACAATTTTGACTTTTTCACACTTCTCCGCGAACTACCAAAGGCTGACCAACAACATTCATATTACTTTGTGAAAAGAATAAGTGCTGATGAAGCTACAATATCTAAGCTGCCATCCGCAATACAAAAGTATAACTCTGAGTACCACTACTTGTTTAAAGAAATATATGACTTCAACAAAAGTTCTAATAAAACAGACTATGGTGTGTTGCAGAATATTCCGAATGCCGTAAGAAGGTTTACTGAACTATACACTTACTCGCGATTGCCTGGTAATCGTAGTTCGACAGTCGATATACGAGCCGACCAACTTTGGGGTGCTGAAAGGTCTAAGAGAATCCTAAAAGTGTTTCACTACTTCAGTCACTCAAATAATATTGAAAGAATGACAAAAAACTCAGATTTGATATGCGATATTGAATATGCAGTCTCTGATCTTATTGATGAAATAAAAAAAGATCCATTACATTATAAAGAGCTAGTGAAATCAATTTCCTAGCCCGATCTCAATTACATTGTGACCAAGTTTTCCGGCATTTTTCACGCACAACAACCTAGGATTTCTAGGACGCATCCAATGCAAAATTACCAACTGAAAAGGTTTTGTTTTGTGGCATCACATGCGTCCTAGATTGCAAATCCAGTAAAGTAAGCTACACCTGACGCTATTCCGTCCTCAATGAATATGCGGGATTCCTTGTCGCAGCCCTGATCGATTGAGCGCAGACTGTGATGGTAGCTATGGCCAACAATATCAAAACCGGAATAATCAGCAGCTGCCATCCGATATCTATGCGAAATGCATACCCTGTCAGCCAATTCCTTATTCCCCAATAGACCATGGGTAGTACCACACTACACGCAATGAAGACCAAACGGATGAACTTCCCGAGAAATTGAATCATAATATGCCTGGCACTCGCACCAAACACTTTTCGGATACCGATCTCCTTCGTACGCTGTACAATAGTTATGGACACAAGGCCTGATAATCCCATACAGGCAATGATGATTGCCAGGATCGAAAAAAAGGTGAATAGCTCTCCAAACTTTATGTCATCCTTATATTGCCTGCTGAAGAAATCATCTATAAAAAAGTAATCAAACGGATTTCCGGGAAAGAACCTGGCATAGTACTCCTCCACCAGGTCCATGGTGGATCGAAGGTCTTTGGAGTCGAGCTTCAGGGAATAGTAACTCGAATGAGATCGTGCCGGAGCCAGGAGAATAGCCTCTCTTGATGTCTTCAACGAGCTCCAATGAAAATCTTGGAGAACGCCGATAATGCCAATGGTATCGTCTCCGACAATCAATTCCTTTTCCAGCGCTTCCTCCGGGGTACCGAGACCATATGCATTCAGGGCAGCTTCATTCACCATAAGCATTCTCCGGTCGGATGTTAACTCAAGATTCCATTTTCTTCCAGCCAGGACCGAAAGGTCATAAGTATTTATGAAAGCTAGGTCCACCCATGTTACATGCCCCGACTCCGCCTCTTCCGGTTGATCTCCTACTTTGCGAAAAGAGGTTTTCCAGTTGAATCCTCCGCCCGGGACAGTTCCCGATGACGCTACATTCTGAATGGTTGGATGACGCAGCAGCTCTGTCTTAAATGTGTTGAATATTTCAGTATGAGATAGATCATCCGGCAGAATTCTAGGGCCATGCACTACCAGAACCTGATCCTGGTTGAAGCCAAGGTCCTGATTTCGCATGTAGGATACCTGCTTGTAAACGGTCAACGTACCGGCAATCAAAGCCAGGGAAGCCCCAAATTGAAGAACTACGAGGGCTCGTCTGAATAATAATCCTTTTTCCCCGGCATTTTGGAACCTGAACGTCGAAACAGGCCGGAAGGAGGAAAGAACGAAAGCCGGATAGATACCGGACAAAATCGATCCGGTAGATATCATAAAAACTGCAATCGCCCATAGTGTCAAATCGTGGGTAAGATCCAGGCTCAATTTTTTACCCATTTCATCTCCAAGCTCAGGAAGGGTGAGAAAAAGTATCAATAATCCCGAGATCACAGCAACAGTATTCAGGAAAAATGATTCAAGCAGGAATTGCGCGATGAGCTGAGATCTGCTGGCGCCAACAACCTTCTTCACACCTACTTCCCTCGCACGTTCCGTTGCCCTTGCCGTGGACAGGTTAACATAGTTGATCCACGCAATGACCAAAATGAAAATGCCTACCACCAGAAAAGCATAGACCGTGGTTGCACTGCCCGTAGCAGCCTGTTCCTCAGATAGCCCCTGGGTCAGATGAATATCCCGGATGGGTTGAAAATTGATTTCATGTTTCCTGTTTTCCTGTGCCAATTCTTCCCCTTCATACTTTTCAATGAAGGGTCCCAACTTGGATTCAAGTGTTTGCGCATCACTTCCTGCGGTCAGTTTGACGTAGGTAATGAAATTGTACCATCCCCAGCCATCATCCCCGGTATATTGACCCTGGGTAAGCAGATCATGAAAACTTAATAAGTAATCAAAATCAAGGTGGGAATTTTCAGGAATATCTTTCAGCACAGCAGTTACCGTATAATCTCCCTCCGCCCATCCGCCATTTACGAAGATTTCTTCTCCTACCGCATTGGATCTGCCAAAGCATTTTTTTGCCATTTCATTTGTCAGCACAATAGAAAAGGGTTTCTGCAATGACGTCCTGGCATCCCCGGCTACGCTTTGGAAGGTGAACATTTCGAAAAAGGTGGAATCTGCAAAAAGCATATTCTTCTCGTAAAATTTTTTTCGCACTCCTTCTACATCAGCAGCCACAACTGCACCTCCGTATTGCGGGTGGATCCTGCAGAATGATTCAACTTCCGGATAGTCCTGGTATAAGCTGGGTCCCAGGGCATACCCTGTAACCGTGGAGTTACCTTTGAATTCTTCTCCGGTCCAGCGTTTGACAAGTGTCCGGTAAACGTAGTCACCGTTTTCATGAAAGTCATCATAGCTGGTTTCAAACCGGACATATTGCACTATGGTCAGGAATGTTGAAGTCCCGATAACCAATCCGAAAATATTGATTAACGCGTACCATTTTCTTTTAAACAGATTCCGTACGATAAGCTTAAAATGATTTTTGATCATTGACCTTGAATTTTGAGTTAAAAAAAGAGCACTCCGGACCGGCCCGAACGTCCGAAGAGAAAGTAGTATGACCTTTCAGCTCTGCTGACATCAATTTTCAGTTCGGGCAGGTAATACCATAGCACCATCTGCGCCAAAGCAACTTTTTAGCCTTTTTGCAGCCAGATGAAATACTCTCCGATATAGCCGAAGGTTACTGAATACCTTTAAAAGATTTTGTGCATCTTTGAAATGACCTTACGGTATTTGCGATAAGTGGTCAATTAAATCTTTCAGGCAGAGGCAGGAGATCCAAGAAAGCTTTAAACCCGGATTTTCATGGACATGTCCGACTTTTTCAGTTTGTCTCTCACTTTTGGTAGTTCGTACTCCAATATGGCATGATTTTAGATGATAATTCTTCAAATTTCGTAAATCACAAAATAATATTATGGAAAAGAAGAAGAATCCAAGATCAGACCTGGAGAAATCAAGAAACCTTTACTTTTTTGTTGGACTAAGTGCAGCAATCACCCTGGCAATCACAGCATTTGAATGGAGGTCTATCCAGGGACCTAAAGTAGACCTCAATGCCAGCAACATCGATCTGATGGATGAAATCATCATTCAGCGGACAGTTATCAAACCACCCAGTCCGCCTAAACCCAAAATCATTAATCCCGTCATTGAAGAAGTCAGTGAAGAGGAGGAAATAGAAGACATTGAGATCGTCATCGATAATGATCTGTTTGAGGACCCGGATTTGGACTGGGCACCCGTTGAAGAAATACCCGAAGAAAAGATAGAAGTATACGATGGAATCGTGGAGGTGATGCCAGTGCCAATAGGCGGCTATGACGCATTTTATACATACCTCGGCAAACAAATTAAATATCCTAACCAGGCAAGGATCGTAGGTACCGAGGGAAAGGTCTTTGTGCAGTTTGTGATCAGTGACCAAGGTGAGATCACGGATATCCAGGTGATCAAAGGGATTGGATCAGGTTGTGATGAGGAAGCAATCCGTGTATTGCGTTTGGCACCTAAATGGAATCCCGGTAAGCAAAGAGGACAGGCAGTAAATGTCCGCATGGTCATACCCATAATTTTCAAGCTAAGCCAATAACATCAGGTTTGAAACTTACGATAGCAGTGGCATCACACACAAACTCAAGTCCTTGACATTGTGAGATTTATCCATTATCTTTCAGTTGTTCGAAAAATATAAACAGTCCTTCCGAACACAGGAATCATTACAAGCAAACCAACAATACCATGGAAAACAACTCAGGAAACAACCTCGTGATCTCCTTTCTGACGCTAAGAACCCTACTTGGTATCCTGGGGGTTTCATTGCCCATCATTCTTATTATCGGCGATTCGATTTTTGCCGGTAGTCTCCAGGTGCAATGCTCAGTAAGCCTTTACTATTACACCAAAATGCGGAATGTCTTCGTTGGCGTACTTTGGGCTTTTGGATTGTTCCTGATCTCATACAGGGGGTATAAAGGGAACAAAGGTGTGGAAGACCGGATCAAAGACAACCTTATAACGAATATCGCCGGTGCCCTGGCGATCCTGGTGGCGTTGCTTCCCACACTTGTAAAACTATGTGGAAACATAGATCCTGACTTAGCCTGCTATGAACACGGCATTCAATTGGTTAAAACCATCCATCTCATTGCTGCAGGCCTGTTTTTTATCATAATAGGCTGGATGTCTTATTTTAGGTTTTACAGGACAATTGGTGAGGGCTTTCCCGAAAGGCTCGTAAAAAGGAGAAAGAGACTCTACAGGGCTTGCGGTCTGATTATCTGGCTGAGCATCGCTTTTCTGGCCATGGAGTTCATTTTCAAATTTGAAATAACAGAGTTCGACATTTTCATTGGTGAAGCCGTAGCGCTTTTTGCTTTTGGAATAGCATGGTTAACCAAGGGAAGGGCATTGGACAAATTGTTGCGGTAAAATCCAGGAAATGGAGTGCTCGTGAAAGTTTAAAACTTGCACAAGCGGGCAGATCGGATACATTGTTACTTCTTACCGCTCTTCGAAAATATCCAGGGGCAGGATGGCAGTTACTCCCACATTGGGTGCATCTACCAGTTGACCAATCCGCAGGTCAACGGCAACCGATGTAATGATATAGGCCTGTTCCTTCGTGTAGCCATAGGTATCTGAAATGTAGTCGATCATCTCGAGCAGGGCATTTCTGGCTGCCAGCGAAATATCCTTTGACAGATTTTCGAGATCAGCAACTTTACCCGATTCAAGGTATTTCATATCAGGAGGTACTTCCCCCTTCTTCTTGACCGGGAAACCGGTAGTGGCGTAGAAGGTCCTTGATGGTATATCAAGTAATGTCGATGATCCTTCGTAATGCGGGCCATTGCCCAGTTTTCTTCCATCTTTGATTAACTCAGTCGTCAGGGTGACGGTGGCGTCCATTTCCAGGGCGGTTCCTGTCACTTCACCATCTCCCTGCGCAAAGTGAAGGTCACCCACCGCCAGTCCGCATCCCGGGATATAACATGGCAAATAGATTGAAACACCGGTCTGCAGGTATCGGATGTCCATATTACCACCGTGTTCCCTCGGTGGCAGCGTCCTCAGGCATTCGTCTGCTTTGCTGCCGTTTTCTCCGCATATTTCTTCCGGTGAAGCATATTCGGCACTAAGTGGTGTACCGGCGCCTCCTGCCTCCATGAGCGCCTTTTCACGTGCCAGCATCATTTCAAGTTGTTCGGCTCCGGGAAGAACGGTTACAACTCCCGGGAAACTGCGGTTTGGAATTCGAATACCAGGGAGGTCATCTGAAACCGCATAGTCCCTGTTCAACTTCCACAGGACGCGTAGTGGTTTCTCAAACTTATCGGCAACAAATCCAATAGGGGTAATGGAGGTGTAAGCCCATGGCCCGGGATCAATATCAATAATTCGTACTTTTAGTATATCACCAGGTTCGGCTCCCTCAATATATACCGGACCGGTGAGCGGGTGAACCGTAGGGATTGCATCTGCCCCGGCACGCGGATCAGGCGCTGCAGACGGATCGAGATTGAAATCGGATGCATTACGGGTGTGAAGCACAAAAGTAGCTCCCGGCCTCACACGAGCTGCCATCGGAATGTCGGGATGCAGCCTGTTTATACAATCGGGATCCTCCAGGCAGTTTGCAAACTGATCCGGGTCCCCCACCTCAACAATATTCTGTGCCCGGCCATCCCGGGACCAAAGTGTGAAAAGCAGGAAAATGAGGGATGTGATCAGCCCTGTTCCGGCCCGAATCCGGCCAATGATAATTCTTTCTTTTTGCGTACTCATCTCAAAAACTTTTACCCTTTTCAAGGTATGAAATAATCTGCAGTACTTCATATTCAATCCAAACTTAAAGTATCCCGGCTGTTCTCCAATTGGTCAAAACTGGACCATAGGCAATGGTCAAAATGACATGCTAACCCCTCAGTCAAAATAATTACATTTTATTAATGAGTTTTTCCCGTTGGCTTCATCACTTATGGAAAACTCATTTCGAAACATTAATTTACAGCAGAATCTCACAAGGTATTTGTCTGTTTTTAGAAATTAAACTTATTCAAAGAGCATAAGACAAATAACATGTATCAAATTGAGAACAAAGACTACGGCTACAAACTCACATTCAGCGATTTTATTAAGGCCGCAGAAATGGAAAACTGGGTAGCTGAGTCAGAAAAAGTGCTTGAAAATGCTCCCGGCGATTTTGGTGTTTTCGTGGATATGAGAATGCTAAAACCTCTTCCCAAAGATTCACAGGAACAAATGCAAACGGGACAAAAATTGTATAAGAAGAAGGGCATGGTTCGTTCCGTGGTAATCGTAGATAATTCGATTACGAAACTTCAATTTAAACGGATTGCACAGCAAACGGGCATCTATGAATGGGAAAGGTATATTGATTCTTCTTCCGAGCAAGATTGGGAAAGAGTAGGAATTGAGTGGATTGCTAACGGGGTTGATCCGGACAAGTAGAGATCGTTACCCCTGTTTCACAGTGTCTTTCTGACAACGTTGGAAAGTGCCCGATACCTTTTGATAACACAGTCACCTTGATGGAACTCAACGGACAGGATGGGAGTGTACATCCGGGGGTAAATTGTATCACCTAATCGACGGTGGGAATTCAGCACCAATTTCAAAACTGACCTTTCATAAACTCCCAGATCTCCGCACGATACAATATGGCAAAATAAATTATACCAACAGTGAGGAGAAGAAACGTAAGGTAGCTCAGCATGGCCAGGACCGTAAGAAGCAGCCGGGGCTTTTTCTTACGTGGCCTGTCAGTAATGCTGTCTTTCCCATAACTCCTGCCCAGAATAAATCTCAGCACTCCAATGTCACTCCAGTATTGAACATGGGCAAGTCCCGGCCATCCCCATAGGGCAATGTGGTAATTTGACGGTGGATGTCCTTCACATATCTCTTTCTCACCGATTGCACCGGAAACGGGATCCATGACATGATAAAAATTGGTCCACCAATTGCCGATGCCTTCTTTTATTCTCGCGTCTCTTTCGCCCATGAACCATTCAAAATCAGCTTTCCGCCATGGTTTCAATGCCTTCCCGCCAAACAAGAATGAAACTTTATCCAGGGGGCTCCCCATGGTAATGAACTTCTTCAGAGATTCCCTGAATTTACGCACTCCCTCCTGCTGATCCTGATACGAGGGATCCTTTGCATGTCTGGAAATTTCACCCGCTCTGGCCAGTAGATCACTCATGACATTGTAACTGATAACCGTACCCAGACTATGGCTCACCCATACAACGCGATCGAATACAATAGCCTTATTCTGCACTTTGATCAATTTGTCGTTGTCCAACTTTCTAAAGTCCCAATCCAGCCCCAGCATTTGAAGGAATTGTGCTCCCACCCTATGATCAATGCGCTGGACCGTAGCTTTTTCCACATCCCCTCTGGGATCACAATACAAGCGAACGTCTGCGATGTAGTCACTAAGTATTTTAGGTGAGCGGATCAGCATGAATAGAAAGGCCACCAGTAAAACAGGCTGCATTATCAGGTACAACAGCCACAGGAACGGTCCCACTTTGAAGAATACCCTGGGGCTTAACAATTTCAGTTGCTCCCACAGGATCCAGCGAAAGGAACGAAAGGCTGAGGTCAGCCGCAATTTCCACAATTTCGAAAAGAATGTTTTTTCCCGCTCCGTAAAACGCTTCCAGGTATCGGGAAAAGTCCTCCTGAGATTCTGGTAATCACCCCAGTAGCCTCCGTATACAAATGGGGAGGGAATGGGTCTTTTCGTTTTGTTTACATAGTCACCAAGGCTACCCCGGGTAAATTTCGTATCCTTTTTGCTACGTCCATTCTGCCATTCTACAATTCTTGTCAGTGCAATTTCAAATCCATTTCTTAAACCTGCTGCGGTATCCAAATACTCCTGGTCACCCATGCCATGAACCACAAACACACCGCATTTTTTAGCAGGATGTGGTTCCGGCTTCCCGTTTACCTCGATGGTTTCCGGCACTAGCCCTATATTCCATTGGTAGAAATCATTTTCCCATGCGCGGGGCCTTTGTTTCATTGCAGTCATAATTGAAAGATAACGCTTCTGATGCTAAGATTACACCTCTCTCTCCAATTATTTAAATTCACTAAAAGTGAGTTTGTATATGGATATTGTGCCCTGACCTACAAATTCCTTTCTCTAACACTCAATTTTGTTTCACTATAATGGCATTGGCCACCGCACGTGCCCCTTCGTGGTCAAATTTCCCATTATCCGAGGGATGATTGACAACACCCTTCCCTTTGATCCACATAGTAGTAGACCCTCCTCCATCGAGGTTCAGTGCGTTTACACAATTCAGGTCCTTCATCAATAAAGCCAGCTCATCAATGGTCATTCCTCCGGATTCGGAAGATCTGCCATCAACAGTCAACAGGATCAATTTTCCATTTGAAGTCGTGCAGCAAGCAGCGCGAGGATGTCGCGACAGGTTAAAAGCATCCTGCTCGAAAAGTTGGATCCGGGAATCATGGATCAATAATGGTCCTGCCGCCACCAGGTCTTCATACAGTTCCACCAGTTCATCATGCCATCAATACAATCGCCGCAATATCCTTACCCGCTTGTCAGGATCAATGGTAAGCGCACCCTGGCCCGCATAATCCTTCCCGGCCTCTATACGGATCTTGTTGATGACCCTGTCATCCACTTTCAGGTATTTCGTGGAGCCTCCTTCTTTCATATTGAAGTAGGTGGCATTCACTGCTGCAATCGCACCTTTACTTTCTGCAAGGATCTCTGTTTGATATAAAGTGCTATCACTGAAGGCCAAGTCGACCTCCAGGGATTTGTCATTCTGATCGATTTCCAGGACGCTGACAAATTGTTTTGAACCATTCAGCGATTGAAAGTGATGATATTTCCAAATGATCCCTTCCGCGATCCGTTCACTTTTCCAGTTCACATCCCGGACCTGACCTATGGTAATGTGGAAAAAGCAGAAGTACGCCAGAAAAGTGCTTATATGCTTCATGAAAGGAATTTTGATAAAATCAATTGGGTTGTTTTTTAAAAGTTACTTGCAATTACCCAAGGATCAAAACCACACTTTGATCTACCCTTTTCAAACCATACAATTTTCCCGTAAGGTACAATACCTAAAACGTCTTTCAGGATGTTGCAACCTTCAGGAAAGTACCTGCGTTGTTTCATTAATGCTTGCCAAAGGCTTATTTAGCTTCACCAGGAAACTGATTTCACCCTTCCCCATTCTTCTGCTATTCCTCCTGATCTGCTGCAATGAAATGCAGGAGCGGTCAAAGAAAACCCCGGTCTTGTCCGATGAGGATATCGAACAAATAAGGCGGATCTGCAGGGATTATTCTGAAGGCTGGGAGGACAATGACTCTGCCAGGGTTCTGGGGCTGTATGCAGATAGCTCGGTAATTAATCCCAGCGGACTCCTTCCAATCCAGGGCCTTGATTCCATAAGAAATTTTTGGTTCCCAAATGACGGCTCCATTACCACAATTCATTCTTACGACCTTGAGATTCTTGATATAGGGGGAGCGGGTGACTTCGCATATACATATGAACGGGGAAATTTGTCTTTTACCTACGTGAAAGGTGATTTTAGAATGGATCGGGAAACCGAATCTTATGCTATTACCATTTACCAGAAAATGGAGTCCGGAGATTGGAAAATTACGAATCGTATCTGGAGCGACCTGAAGAAGTGAACTTTCTTTCAATAAAGCACTGGATGGTTGTCAATCAATCCTGGTCAGATCGATACTCCAGAATGTCAGCTGGTTGGCAGTCCAGTACCTGACATATTGCCTCTAACGTACTGAATCGAATAGCTCTTGCTTTCCCTTTTTTTAGAATAGAAAGGTTTGACATGGTGATGCCTACTTTTTCAGAAAGTTCCGTGAGGGACATCTTTCGTTTCGCGAGCATCACATCGAGGTTTATTACGATTGGCATAAGTCAGATCGTCAAGTCATTCTCCTGTTTCAACTTTGCTCCTACTCTAAATACCTCGGCAATTACCAGTAGGAAAAGCGCACTTAGGATGGTTTCAATGTTCACTATTGCATATAAATTGAAGGCTGAGAATTTGAGATGAGGATAGTCCAGCTTGTCGCGCATGTAACTGGAAGAAACAATCAATCCCAATTTGTCCGTGATGAAAACCACAATACTTAGCACTGCGATCCATCGTAATCTTATCCCATTTTCCACAATAAAGAAAGAACCTCCCCTGAGCGACTTCAAGATCCTGATTGTATACCGAATAGATAATATGATGCAAACCAAACTCGCTAAAATGATAAGACAATACACGAACAAAAATCCACCGGGTACAGTCGCCGTTTCGATTACTCCCATACCGTAATTCATTTGTACCTCTGTTGTCAGATCGGGTGACCAATTAACAAGCGCTTCTTTTTCAGCATAGGTAAATAAAACCGGGAATTCAAAAGGCTGTAATAATTTGACCGAAATATCTAATCTGGGCAGGGCATAAAGGGCAACCATAAATACAAGGAATGAGGACAGCCAAAAAAGAAAATAGAAAATGCGAAAAACCAGGATAAGGACATAAATGAACGATTTTCTCTTTGAAATAGTCTGATTTTCCATCTCTATACCTTTAGGATACTTATCGTAATTTAAACAATATTTATTGATAAACAATAAATATTTATTCTTTATTAATAAATCATATTTTGAAATAATTTGAAGCCTCAATCAAACATACATATCCCTAAGAAGTACCTGTACCATGAAAGACCGGCCTGCGAATATTGATAGTACTAACTCCGGTTCTTTCTTCTGCGTATATAAAACGAAATCCAATCCCTGGGCCGGAACCGCATATTGTAATGGTAAGTATCCCGAAAATATCGTAAGCTGTGGAAATCAACTTTCCGGTACATAAATTCTTCCTCATAGCTGTGGTACTCACTTTAATCTCATGTGCGGCACCTGTTGAATACAACAAAATGTCCATCCATTACAATGGGTACTATACTTATGATGAAGAGGGTAAGAAAGAAGCTTATGGCAAAAGCGGCACCATACTGATCGACGAGCATACCATCCATCTGGATTCCGGTGCTGTTTATACCTTTCGTGAAAAAAGATGTTTTCGCAAAAAATGCATGTGGAACGACCGCCGTCTGATCTATATCCTGTATTGGCCGCACTGGCAAAGAAAATTCATGATCCGGGACAAGTACTTCTTCATGGAAAATCGCATGAGAGACAAACAAGGGCTAAAAGTGAGTAGAAAGACAGATTGGCTGGTTTTTTTAGTCACACATGTAGAATACGAAAACTAATTAGAAGGCCTGTATATGACAGGAAAATTCATCCTGTTCATGATTTCCTCAAATCTCTTATCACCCCTGATCGGATCATACCACGGCTCCACCTGGATGAAAACAATAAACCACGAGTTCTCATCATACGCCTGTTCAAGCAAAGCGATGGCTTCATCATACTCACCAAGCCCTATATGAATAAAAGCTCGCTGAACAGGTGGTACATACCTGTTTTTTGCAACTTCGGCATAGTAATCTGCAATTTGTTTGGCGATTTCATTTTGACCTCCCAGACCCAGCGCATGTCCCAGGCCACCCCCAACCTCAGCCAATCCATCCGATAACTCAAATGCCGTGTAATATGTATCAATGGAAGTTTCAAATTCTTTTAACTCGCAATAAGCCATACCCAGCCAGTCATATCCCCATGGGACGATCGTATCCTGTGCAATGGTCTCGATCATGAGATCCCTCAATTCTTCATTGCGACGCGCAAAATAATACAGGGATCCTCTCCCTATCAGGTAATCGCCTCCGGGATCCATAGTCATAATTGTGTCTGATTGCGCCATCGCTTCATCAAACTTACCCATAGCCGATAAATACAATGAATACCAATGATGGGCATTGAGGTTTCCAGGGTCAGCTTCGATAGCTTTTTGCAATGCAGCCTCTGACTTTTCCCACTCCCAGTCCAGCAAACTTAAGATTCCGGAAAGCCTCAATGCATTTGTATCCAAAGAGTCCAGATCCCAGGCCTTTTGAAAAGCTGCGCGGGCGGCGGGCAGCGTTTCTTCCCGCGAAGAAAACCCAAAGATGTAAAGTATTATATTCGTCTCTGCCAAGCCCAGTAGTGCATCAATGCTTGTTGGCTCCTCCGCAGCTTTTGTTTCAAGGTCTTCAATTGCCCGGATGTATTCCTTTTTGAATTTGTCGCCAAGAGATGCCAGGGTTTCCTGTTTCAGCCTTGACTCCGGAGGTTGGCATGAGAGCATCAGGAACGTGAAAAGCACTGTAAGGAAAATTGTAACAAGTCTTGATTTGATCATGATGTAGGATTTGAGGGTAAAAATAGCAATAATAACACGCTTATTTTTGGTTTGTTCCCCTGCGCCGGAATATCTCATGAGATCCTCTCTCCTTGACAATTGGCTTGTTGAGTCCCGCATTATCCAGCGAAGATGATATGGAAATACGGTAGGGAACCTTTCAGTTATTACTTTTAGAGACTGAGACCACGAAGCCCCAGCACATTATTCGCTAGCAGTGCATAAATCAGGACAAATTCAATCAACTTTACAAGAATCACAAAAAAAGTAACAGCATGTTTTTCCCCAGGATATTTGAATTAATGAATGTTGTTGCCAGGTCCGTTTTCTTTCTGCTCCTTGGGGCGGTACTCAGTTTCTGTGATGACAAATCAGGTAGATCAGCCAACAGGGCTTTTGATGAGGACCTGGAATCATTGAAAGAGTACTTTCACATTCCGGGAATGGCAGCTATTGTAACTGAAAATGGCAATATCAAGTATGAGAAGTATTTTGGTTTTGCCGATTTGGATACAAGAAGACCTGTTGATTCTGCAACATTGTTTCCAATCGCCTCTGTTACAAAAACATTTGCCGCAGTTCTTCTTATGCAACTGGTGGAAGATGGGAAACTGGACCTGGATGAACCTGTTAACAAATATGTCCCGGAAAGGAGTTTCCCGGATGATATCAGGATCAGGCACGTTATGTCACATACATCAGAAGGCATTCCGGGAACCTTTTTTAATTATAGTGGCAGGTTTGGGTTACTGACTGCTGTAATAGAACAGGCAGCAGGAAAATCTATCCCCGAACTGTTAAAGAACAAAATCCTTAATCCCCTGCAGTTGGAAAACACGCTGCCATTGGCGTCTGATAGTGTACTTGATCTTGTAAGAGATAGAATTGCAAAGCCCTACTATTATTACGGTGAAGTGGAAGACGGCCATTTTGATACCGGATTTAATGCATCAAGCGGCATTGCATCAACAGTCCGGGATCTCTCCCGATTCGATCATGCACTTTCCGGCGGAGTATTGATTTCCGGGGCTAACAGGATTAAAATGTTCTCCCCATTCCCAATCTCCCACGCAATGAGCCCTTATGGCATGGGTGTATTCACACAGGATTTTATGGAGAAAAAGATTATCTGGGCATACGGTCAGGAAGATTGTTATTCAAGTCTTTTACTAAAAATACCTGAAGACAATCTGACACTGATATTGCTGGCTAACAACAACCTGATGAGTGATCCGGCCAGGTTGATAAATGGGGATGTAACATTCTCACTGTTTGCAATGAGTTTTTTAAAACATTTTGTTTTTGAAATTTCATCCGGACCCAATCCAATTGAAGCGGATGCTCTTATTGGATCGGGGGTCGATTTTGCTAAAAGTGATTACGCTGTTTATTATCGACAGGCAATCCTTGCCAGGGCCATTGCTGCGAGTTTCATCGGACATGCAGATCACGCGGAATTTGAAAAAAGCAGGCAACTTGTGGATCTGGCGGTCCGAAATTTCCCAAACCTTCAGGACCACAGTAGCCAATCATTGTTGATATTACTTACAACACTTTCCAAGGATGCAAATGTCAGGGACTATGACCAACTAATTGAACAGGTCGGAGATCAGCTTCTCCAAAAAAATCCAATGGACCCCTATGCCAACATTTTCCTTGGTTTTCACTACCAGCATATCAATAATAAACAAAAGGCCCTGGAACATTTCAGCAACATTGCCGAAGCTCAGGGCTTCCAGCCATTCTGGTACACAATAATGGCATACGACTTTCTGGGAGATTATTATAAATCCCGTGACCATGAAATGGCCAGGACTTATTTTCAAAATATTGTAGATATTGGCTGGAATATCGCAGGCAAATTGGACAAGGCAAAGTCAGAGTTGGAGAAATTGTAAAAAGTATATTTTAAATGTGATTTTTCTCCTTTCCAACCGGAATAATTCCCGATTACTCCTAAATATTTATTCCTGAAATTATGCTCAGGAAAAATGGTTTAAATTCGCCGGATGTTTCGATCTGTGGGCGCGCTTCTTCTGGTTTTCCTCTCATATTTTTCACCTTCCCAAAACCTGATTACCGACAGTCTTGAAAATGCCTTGAACGAGAGATTGACAGTCAATGAGGAGTATATCGATCTGCTTAATGCACTCTCTTTCGAATACCTCAAGTCCGACCCTTCAAAGGGCATCGAGTTGGTCAACAAAGCGAAAGATCTCGCCGGATCCATTGATTACGAAAAAGGATTATTCCGGGCAACGGTAAACAAAGGTAGCGGTTTCTGGATAAGCGGACTGCCGGATCTTGCCCTGTACTACTACCTGGAGGCCTTGACACTTAATGTGGAGGACAATTACGTGAACCTGGCTAAAGTGAATAACAACATTGGTGAAGTATTTAAGAAGAAAAATCAATACGATTCGGCGTTAAAGTATTACCACACGGCCTGGTGGATCGCACAAAATAAAATACCGGACCGCTACCCCTCCATCCTTGCATCGAATATTGCCGAACTCCACTTCCTTATGAATAATATGGATTCGGCTGAACGCTACTACTCGAAATCTTACGATTTTGCTTTGCTGGATGAAAACGACAGGGGAATGGCTTATGCATTGTACGGAATGGCTGAAATTGAATACCGAAAAGGTGGTTTACAGCAATCAATAGTCATACATGAGAACGCACTGGCACTTCGCCAAAATATAAAGGATGTAAGAGGTGAGGTACAATCTCTCCTGAAGCTGGGATCATATCATAATGAGCTCGGACAGCGTGACAGGTCGATTGATTTCTATGACCAGGCTGAATTGCTTTCAAAAAAGATCAAGGCTTATGATTTGCTTAACGACAGCTACTCAAGTAAGTCACAGTATTACAGTTCTATTGGGGATTACAGGGTGGCCAATCATTATTTGCTCAGATACCAGTCACTGAAAGATAGTCTGGGAAGAGAAACATTCGTCAACAGCATAGTAAAAATTCAGGAGGCATTAAACGCCGAGTTGCGCGAAACGGAGAACAAACTCTTAAGAGAACAGCAGATAACGGAGAAGCAGTCCGGCAGGATCAAATCCATAGTGATTCTGAGCGTTTCTTTTCTTGTTTTGATTTTGTCCGCTTTTCTTTTTCAATACAATCGATGGTTGAAACAGGCTAGTAGAAATTCAGATGAATTAAATAGCCTGAATAAAATCATAACTCGCAAAAACCGCGAAATCGAGGAGATCAACGAACAGTTGGATACCCAGCTATCAACAACCAACAAAATGTTAATTGAGAGTCAGATCATTACCAAACTTGGTAGTTGGGAGTATAATTTCAGAACCGGGAGAATGAACTGGACTGATGAGACATTCCGGCAGTTTGGCCTCGACACCAACTCCATGGTTCCGTCCGTGGAGATCATCAAGCGCAAGTTAAGACCGGAAGAATTCAAAAAAATAATAGAAACCTTTCAAGAGGTGGAATCAAAAGGTGAGCCCGCAACTGTGGAGGTAGAGGTGCCTGATGAAAAAGGGAATATCCAATACTTCTCAATCAAGATGGTACCGGAATTCAACGATGGTGAACTGGTTAGAATATATGGCTCTAACCTTGACCGGACTAAAAAGGTACTACTGGAAAGAAAAGAAAAATCAATCATAAGCTCCCTCCTCAGGCTTTCAAAGTCTGCCAACCTTAAAGACCACGATTTTGAAGAATTCATTGAGTATCTGCTAAAGGAAACAACGGGAATTCTTGGGGTTGAAAAAGCCTCATTCTGGAGCTATGATGCTGACGAAAAGGCAATTCACTGCGTGAAAAAATTTGATGGCTCCATCAGTGGTTACACCTCCGGTGAAAAGGAATATGAGGATAATTATCCAAACTATTTCAACGAATTATTCAACAACCGTACGGTGGCTGTTGACAATGTATTCGAGGATAACAGAAATTTCGAGTTCCGGAGTGAATACCTGAAAAAGCACCAGATACGATCAATCCTGGATGCTCCGGTGTATATTGATAACAAACTGACAGGGGTTATCAGTTTTGTAAAAACAGACACTCCCGTCCAATGGACCTATTCGGATCAACGTTTCGCGGGCTCACTGGCTGACATAATCTCCACAGCTTATTCCACATCTCAGAATAAAAAGCTGGAACGTGAAAAAGGCATACTCATTGAACAGCTCCTGAAAAAGAACCAAAACCTCCAGGAGTTTGCAAATGTCATTTCCCATAATCTTAGAAGTCCCGTAACGCAAATCATGGGATTGTCAAAGGTCTATGACGAGATAGATTCACAATCTCTTCAGCAGGAGATTATCCACAGGATCAATAATGCGACCGTGGACCTGGATAATGTCATAAAGGATCTAAGTCTTGTCCTCAATCATCAGGATGGAAATGGACAGTCGAAACAGGACTTTAGGCTTTTTGATTGTGTTTTGGAAATCAAACGGGATCTGCAGGAGCAGATTGATAAGGTCAGTGCGAATATAAATCTTGATTTTGATGAAGATTTTGTGATCTTTTCCAATAGATCCTATGTCCGAAATATCCTATTTCATCTACTATCAAACTCATTGAAGTACAACAACCCGGATGTACCACTGGAAATTGAACTTTCGGCCGGTAAAACTGCTGAGCACTTTAACCTTGTCTTTTCCGACAACGGTCAGGGTATAGATCTTAAGCAATTTGATGACAAGATATTCAAGATGTACCAACGATTCCATCTTGATGTGGAGGGAAGAGGGATTGGATTATATATTGTAAAAAATCAGGTAGAAAACCTGGGGGGAAACATCTCAGTTAGTAGTGAGCCCGGAAAGGGCACCGTCTTTACCATCGAGCTGCCGGCCCGGACAGAGCATCATACGCTAATTACCTCCGTACTTTCCTAGCTCATGCAGGCAGGCTGGAAATAATTTCGCTTAGCATTTGGTTTGAAAGTGGTTTTGACCTGAAACCGGAGATAGCTGCTATGCCTTTTGCTTTGTTTTCATCCTCAGGATTGACCGATGAGGTCAACATCACTACCCTCGATTGTTTGTTGATATCCAATTCAGCGTATTTTTCTATAAAATCCCACCCGTCCATGATGGGCATGTTGATATCAAGAAGGATCAACTCGGGGACAGAACCCTCTTTGACTTCCTGTTGCAGGTAAGTCAATGCATCTTGTCCACTGATCTTAGATATAACTTCTTTCGCACAGTTTGCCTGCCTGATAATGATCTTATTGAGAAAATTTGTGGAATCATCATCATCAATGAGCAATATCTTTTGCAGCTTTCTCAATTAATAAACCCCGAATGGACCACAAATGTAGGTACTATCCAAAAAATGTGTGAAACAGGTCTGATCATCGATCGGAGGGCTTATCACCTGATCAGGCCATCCGGGTAACTGACAACGCTCTCATGCCCGTTGTCCCCCACAGCAGCAACGCCAAACAGGAAATTGTCAATCACAATGCCTTCAAGGGTGAATTCCGTAACTTCCGATCCGACCAGCCGGCTATATTGCCATGTGGGTGAAGTCGTATCCCTCCAGTAGATTTTGTAGCCGGATGCACCCTCGACCCCGTCCCAGGAGAGGATCGTCGAAGGTCTTACTATTCCGCCGATCTTAACATTTTGTGGCGACCTGGGAGCTAATGCAATAGCAGCCAGTGAAGCAGCATTAACAGCAGTCATTTTTGCACAGTATTCGAAATTCACGCCTTCAATAACATCACCGTATGCAATTCCATTTTCAGTCCTGAGGTCCTGGTGCTGCCTGTTGTAATTTTCATGTGCCTCCATTATTCTCACACCTGCATACCCTGCTTCGTTGAACGGACGATGATGACCACCTCTGCCAAACCGGTCCAGCCGGTAGATCATCAGGGGATTCATCTGGGGCATATACGTTTTGGTGACCTGATACACATAGCGGGCAAGCTGACGCGATACCCCATCATTTTCTCCTCCATAGAAGCGTTTTCGTTTCAGCTCCTGCTCCGTTTCCGTAGCAGAATATGGCTCAGAAAAAATCCTGAACGTTCTATTGTCAATTACGCCATCCACGCCTTCAATATTCCCAATCATATCATTATTCAGGATGCCAACTACTTCCCAGTCTTCGACCGTCGCTTTTTGGGCCAGAAACCGGCCACCATACAGGCCCTGTTCTTCACCCGAAAGACCTGCCAGAAGTATACTGGTCGGAAAATTGAATTTAGACAATACCCTCGCCAGTTCAATCGCTCCTGCCATGCCGGTGGCATTATCATTGGCACCCGGCGAGTCATCCGTATAATTTTTCGAGTCAGAAACGCGCGAGTCAATATCCCCGCTCATAATAATATACCTGTCCGGATATTGTGTGCCTCTTTTCACAGCATACACGTTCACAATCCAGGTATCCTTTGTGATCCTCGTTTCAGGATCACCTTCGACCAATGTTCTTTGCTCAAATACCTCAAGGCATCCACCACAGTCTGCTGAAATTTTCTCAAATTCCGATTTGATCCACCTCCTCGCTGCACCTATTCCTCTTGTCTCCGAAACCGTATCTGACATCGTATGTCTTGTACCGAATCCAGCCAGTTTTCTCACGTCCTTTTCAAGCCTTTCGGCACTCACCTGATCAATAATATCGTAGATCATCGGATCAGTCTGCAGGTACTGCCCCGGGGCGCTCAGAAATCCACAAATAATAATAGCTGTTGTAAAATATCTCATGGAATTATTGGCTTTTAAAACTGTCAATCTTGAAGGTTACTTCCTGTTTTTATTATCTTCGCTTCCTTATCTGAATCACTATGTCCGACCTAAGCAAATTAAACAATTTAGCCACTCAAATACGCAGGGATATTGTAAGAATGGTTCATGGCGTCCAGTCGGGTCATCCCGGCGGATCTCTGGGCTGTACGGATTACCTGGTAGCGCTGTACTTCAATGTAATGAAATACAGCAATCCGTTCAAAATGACAGGCAAAGGAGAAGATATGTTCTTTTTGTCAAACGGTCACATCTCACCGGGATGGTACGCCACACTGGCAAGGGCCGGTTTCTTTGAGCTCAATGAACTATCCACCTTCCGGGAGATAAATACACGGTTACAGGGTCACCCGGCAACAGAAGAAAACCTTCCTGGTGTACGGGTAGCATCGGGATCTTTAGGTCAGGGATTGTCCGTGGCCTGCGGCGCCGCGCTCGCAAAGAAAATTGACGGCGATCCACATCATGTATTTGTGCTTATGGGTGATGGTGAGCAGGAGGAAGGACAGGTATGGGAGGCGGCTATGTTTGCCGCCCATCATAAAATTGACAACCTCATTGCCACTATTGACTATAACGGTCAGCAGATAGATGGACCTGTGGACGAGGTAATGTCACTTGGAGATCTGGCCGGCAAATACGAATCCTTCGGATGGGATGTGCTTAGCTGTAATGGGAACAACATACAAGAGATCATAGACAAACTAAATATTGCTAAAGACAGATCAGGTCAGGGCAAGCCCATAGTGATCTGCATGAAGACTGAGATGGGTAAAGGAGTTGATTTCATGGAAGGCTCTCACAAGTGGCACGGAATACCACCAAGTGATGAAGATCTGGAAAATGCTTTAAATCAATTGGAGGAAACGATAGGAGATTATTGATCATGACCAAATTCACATTCACGGAAAAAAAAGACACACGCTCCGGTTTTGGAGATGGATTATACGAACTGGGAAAGTCAAACTCCAACGTCGTCGGTTTGTGTGCGGACCTGATCGGATCTCTGAAAATGGGTGCTTTTCAAAAAGAATTTCCGGATCGCTTCTTTCAGGTCGGAATTGCCGAAGCAAATATGATGGGTATTGCCGCAGGACTTGCTACGGCGGGCAAAATCCCGTTTACCGGAACTTTTGCGAACTTTTCCACGGGTCGTGTTTATGATCAATTAAGACAATCAATTGCTTACTCGGAAAAGAACGTAAAAGTGTGCGCGTCCCACGCGGGCCTCACCCTGGGCGAAGATGGAGCCACCCATCAAATGCTGGAAGATATTGGCATGACAAAAATGCTCCCGAATTTTACTGTGGTTGTTCCATGCGATTACAATCAAACGAAAGCCGCGACAATAGCCATTGCGGATCATGTTGGACCGGTTTATCTTAGATTTGGCAGGCCAAAATGGCCCATTTTCACTAATGATGAACCATTTGTGATCGGTAAAGCCCAACATCTGATTGAAGGGACCGATGTGACGATTTTCGCAACAGGTCATATGGTCTGGAAGGCGATCGAGGCAGAAGCCCGGCTCGCAGATGAAGGTATCTCCGCCGAGGTCATCAACCTTCACACGATCAAACCACTGGATAATGATGCCATTCTTCGGTCAGTATCAAAGACAGGTTGCGTTGTTACAGCCGAAGAACACCAGGTCCACGGGGGAATGGGTGAAAGTGTCGCACAGGTACTTGTCAGAAATCACCCCGTCCCTCAGGAATTTGTGGCGGTGAACGACGAATTCGGGGAAAGTGGTAAACCTGAGGAGCTACTTGACAAATACGGCCTTGGCACTCAGGATATTGTTAACGCAGCAAAGAAATCCATCCAGAGGAAAGGGTAATGCCCTCTGATCGTCAGCTTTTTCTGCAGTATGTAGCCCAAACTTCCGATTTTCCTTTGATGCTGGAAATCGTAAATGCAGAAGGGGTTTATCTTTTCGATAAAGATGGAAAAAGGTATGTTGATTTAATTTCCGGCATTGGGGTAAGCAATGTAGGTCACCGGCATCCTAAAGTTGTGTCGGCAATCAAAAACCAGGTGGACAAACATTTGCACCTCATGGTATACGGGGAATACATACAGTCCCCGCAGGTCCGGCTGGCGCAGGCCCTGGCTTCGACCCTCCCCCGGCCATTATCATCCTGTTATTTCGTCAACTCCGGAAGCGAGGCTGTCGAGGGGGCTATAAAGCTGGCAAAAAGGTTTACCGGTCGCGCTGAGGTCATCTCCTGCAAAAATGCCTATCATGGCTCCTCTCATGGCGCCCTATCCGCTTCGGGAAATGAAAAATTCAAAAGAAATTTTCGGCCGCTGGTACCGGGGTTCCAACATGTTCAATTTGGAAATATTCAGGACCTGGATCTTATTTCAGAAAAAACAGCTGCTGTTTTGGTGGAAACGATCCAGGGAGAGGCGGGTATCAGGATTGCTGAACAGGATTATTTTCAGGAATTGAGAAGACAATGCGACAAAAACGGCGCACTGCTGATCCTGGATGAGATCCAATGTGGTTTCGGACGAACAGGTAAATTCTGGGCTTTTGAACATTACGATATCACTCCTGATATTCTCACAGCAGCAAAAGGTATGGGAGGTGGTATGCCGATCGGTTGTTTTATTTCTTCGCCGGAAATAATGAGTGTGCTCAAAAACAATCCGATCCTCGGGCACATTACCACTTTTGGCGGACACCCCGTGAGTGCGGCGGCTTCACTTGCCACACTGCAAACGATCCGGGAGGAGAACCTCGTTCCGGAAGTTTCCGGTAAAGAGGAGCTGTTCAAATCCAAACTTCAGCACCCGGCGATAAGAGAAATCAGGAGTAAAGGACTGATGATGGCACTGGAATTTGAGTCTTTTAAAATACTCAAAAAAATCATTGACAGCGCTCTGGGCCTGGGCGTTATTACGGACTGGTTCCTGTTTTGTGACAACAGTATGCGTATCGCTCCTCCTCTTACAATTACCGAGGAAGAAATTAAAATGGCTTGCCACAAAATTCTGGATGCCATTGATTCAATACATCCCTGAACCTTCTAGTAAAAAGCAAAGGCTACCGTCACTGTCGGGTTGACAAAGCGTCCGACTGGGCGTCCCCGACTGGGCGTCCCCGACTGGGCGTCCCCGACTGGGCGTCCCCGACTCGGAGGCTCTACGGTAACAACCACCCGTTTTGGACTTTCTGTCTCTTCAGGTTTCGTTTTGGCTTATATTAATTCCTCCAACTGAAGCGTCACTTTTTTCTCGGTTCCGTCGCTTCCCCGCACAATCAGATCTACAGACTCTCCGGCTTTCTTCAGGATTTCTTCTACTCCTATCAGCCCCACATCCATCGCATCTTTTCCGTTTATTTCCACGAGGATATCATTTTCTTGGATACCTGCTTCTATCGCAGGGCCTTTTTCGAAAACCTGATGTATCAATACTTCGGTTTTATCCTTGCTCAACTGCACGTCAATGCCGCTGCAATTAACCAGGATAGGATCGCCATGGTCATCATGTTGCTCCAGATACATTGTAGATGTCCCGTAATTGAAGGTAATGTTGAACTTACGCAACACCCTGTTTCCAATTATACCAGCAACGACTTTGTGATTCTGCAGTCCTGCTTGTGACTCACTTATTCCAATAGGTAGATTTTCAAAGATTGTAGACCCCAACTGGAAGCTTTTCACTCTTCCCTCATAATGTTTATGTTCCTCCTCTTCGATCCCCTTGATAAAGTAAGAGTAGTGATCACCGGTCTTGTCCGCAATACGGTTTGCACTGGCATATGGCGCATTGAAGTCCATGGTTGTTCCGGCTCCGGTGTTGACAAAGTATTCAGCGGTCAGGACCTCATCATTGTTTAGTGTCACGGTAGCAGTCACAACAGGTATATGAAGTCTGTCCAACTTGAATGGAACAGCCTCGCCTTTGCTTGGAGATTTTCCCTGGTCATATACCTCGAATACCATGTTGTCATAATCAATACGAACATCATGATGTCTCAACAGATCGTACCCGATAATGCCGTCCACATTCCGTCCGATGCTGATCTCCAGGTGGTCGAGCGAAGCAGCATAAACCTTTATGTTGCTTTCCATCAGAAAATGCCTGATCTCTACTTTATTGTGCTTGATCTCAATGAGCTGGTTGACTATTTCATTGATGTCGGTCTTTTTGAATTTCAGATCAAGTTCCCTTGCAACATTGATATCAATGACGGTAAATGAATCGCCCGAGTCAAAAATGAAATCAAGTTCCCTCGAATCATCAACCTCAAGCTGTACAAAAATGTGGTCTCCATGCTGAATAAATGGAACAGAAACCAACGGTGATTGTGCGCTAAGTTGCACAGCAGCGAAGAATAAAATAACGAATAATAGCCGTTTCATAAGACGTGAATTTCAGTTTTCATTTCAATTTATACAAACGGCAAATATTCTGATCAATTTTTCAATCGATATTTTATGCAAACGAAATCCTGAAAAAGTTTATCAAGTCATACATGTTTGTCAATTACTGTACTTTTTGTAATAATATTGACATGTACTTGGCTATGTTTTAATTAACTAGCGCACTTATTTCATTCTTAATTGTTTAAAATCATAACGACATGCAGAAGACCTACTATGACCCTGCGGACCTGAAAAAGTTTGGAGATATCGCCGAATACGGACAGGATTTAGCCGATAAATTCTTTAATTGGTATAATGATGTATTCAAGGATGGAGCACTCTCCTCCAGGGAGAAATGCCTTATCGCCCTGGCTGTATCTCACGCCATTCAATGCCCATACTGTATTGACGCCTATACATCCGATTCCATCAAACGAGGCGCATCGGAAGAACAAATGATGGAAGCCGTTCACGTAGCAGGCGCGATAAGAGGCGGAGCCAGCCTCGTGCACGGGGTACAAATGATGAACAAAGCCAAAAAGATGTTAATGTGAAAACCATAAAATCACTACATGCCAGGCACCATGAGCTTTCGGACACTCATCATCAACTGGAAGTCCTGAATAGTGAGATCTTTACCAGGCACTATTTACCGACTTTCAGAGAAAAACTCAAAACATCCGGGCTCTTACCTTTAAAGCCAACCGGGATTGAGGTTTTTCAGATGAATGTTGGCTACATGTGCAACCAAACCTGTAAGCATTGTCATGTGGATGCTGGTCCCGACCGGACTGAAGTCATGACAAAGGAAACAATGAAACAGTGCCTCGAGGTAATCATCAATCACACAATAAAAAGCGTGGATATAACGGGAGGGGCTCCGGAAATGAATCCCGATTTCCGATGGTTTATCGAAGAGTTAAGAAAGGAGTATTCCGGCGAAATCATAGTGCGATGTAATCTGACCATTATTCTCGCCAATGGCAAATATCTGGATCTTCCCGATTTTTATAAGAAACATAACATAAGAGTGGTCTCCTCGCTCCCATTTTACAATGCCGATAAAACCGATCGACAAAGAGGTGAGGGAGTTTTTGCCAAATCCATTGAGGCATTAAAAATGTTGAATAAGGCGGGGTTTGGCAAGCAGGACACAGGCCTGATATTGGATCTGGTGTATAATCCATCCGGAGCATTTCTGCCGGCTGAGCAATCCTTATTGGAAGCGGATTTTAAGAGAGAATTGAAGGATCACTTTGATATCGAATTCAATAATCTTTTAAGTATTACCAATCTTCCGATAAGCCGGTTTCTGGATTATTTGATCGAAACAGATAATTATGAGGACTACATGGAAGAACTCGTCCTGGCATACAATCCGAAAGCTGCGGAAGGAGTCATGTGTCGAAATACTATTTCAGTAGATCATGCCGGAAATCTTTACGACTGTGATTTCAATCAAATGCTAAAACTACAAATAGAAAGTAAGGCAGGAACGCATATTAGTGAATTCGATCTGGAATCCCTCAATGAAAGGAACATTGTAATCAATCAGCATTGCTTCGGATGTACGGCCGGTGCAGGCTCCGGTTGCCAGGGAACAACCACATAGGATATGATAGAAAAAGTCAACGAAACCGTAGGATCACTGAAAGCACGTGGGTTTGAATCTCCGGACGTTGGAATTATCCTGGGAACGGGTCTTGGAGCACTGGCTGATAAAATCGATGTGGAGCAGGAACTGGAATACAAAGACATCCCTAATTTCCCCATAGCAACGGTGGAGTTTCACAAAGGAAAATTATTGTACGGAAATCTCTCAGACAAGAAAGTAATTGCGATGCAGGGCCGGTTCCATTATTACGAAGGGTACTCCCTTGCTGAAATTGTTTTCCCTGTTCGCGTTATGAAATATCTGGGCATTGGGAAGCTTCTCATTTCCAATGCGGCTGGAAATATGAATATGGATTGGAAAAAAGGTGAGTTAATGCTCATTGATGATCATATAAACCTTCTGCCGGACAATGCCCTGCGTGGAAATGGAGCCCCTCAATTTGGATCCATTTTTACGGACATGAGTTGCCCGTATGATCCGGACATGAACAAAAAGCTCGCTGTCATTGCAAAAGAGAATGGGATCAGGCTTAACCAGGGAGTTTTTGTTGCAGTTTCCGGGCCCAACCTGGAAACCCGGGCAGAATACAGGTATTTGAGAAATATCGGAGCAGACATTGTGGGGATGTCTACGGTCCCCGAAGTAATTGCTGCCAACCAGATGGGACTCCCGGTAAGCGCTGTTTCAGTACTCACTGATGATTGCGATCCGGATAATCTTGCTCCCATAGACATTGAAGAGGTACTTAATACCGCAAGGGAAGCAGAAAAAGATCTGGTCGTGTTATTTAGTGAACTACTAAAACGAATCTGAAATGGAAACCTATTTGAAAACCGCCAGGGACATTTACAGGGATGCTGCCCTAAATCCTAATGTCGGTTTGTGCTGTACGACCACACCCGTGTGGGAACTGCCGGATTTAAAAATCCCAAAGAAAATGCTGGAAATGAACTATGGTTGTGGTTCGACAGTTCATCCCCGGGACCTCTCCAATGATCCGACCACACTGTATGTCGGTGTCGGAGGCGGAATGGAACTGCTGCAGTTCGCCTATTTTTCAAGAAAAAAGGGTGCTGTTATCGGAATCGATGTTGTCGATGCCATGCTTCAGGCTTCTGCGGAAAACCTAAAATCGGCAGAAGCGGTAAATGCCTGGTTCCAATCAGATTTCATCGACCTGCGAAAAGGGAGTGCCATGAAACTTCCGGTTGCGAATGAGACCGTGGATGTTGCTGCTCAAAATTGCCTTTTTAACATTTTCAGCGAGGAAGACCTCCGGCAGGCCCTTCAGGAAATGTATAGGGTACTTAAGCCACATGGCCGGCTGGTACTTTCTGATCCCGTATGCGATCAAATGATGCCGGAACATTTGAGGAACGACGAACGACTTAGGGCATTATGTCTGAGTGGTGCACTACCGTTAAAGGAATATGTCAGAATGTTGACGGAGGCAGGTTTTGGTACAATAGAAATCCGGGCCAGAAGACCATACCGCATTCTGTCTCCAAATCTCTATGACACTGACGAAAACATTATCATTGAGAGTGTGGAAGTTTGCGCTATTAAGGACCAGATGCCGAACGACGGGCCATGTGTTTTTACGGGTAAAGCTGCTATTTACTTTGGTGACGAAGAATTTTTCGACGATCGAAAAGGTCATGTACTGATGCAAAATCAGCCTTTAGCCGTTTGCGACAAAACTGCCAATGCCCTGGCGGGCCTGGGTAATCCTGATATTTACATTTCTGACTCAACATATCACTATGATGGCGGAGGATGCTGTTGATTCTTTCGATTGCTTTGTATGGTAAAATAGGACGCGGCGCTGAAAGAACCAGGCATAAAAAAGGCCACTCACCAGATGGTGAGCAGCCTTACACACAGTCATTCCCGTCTAAAAATTAAGCTGCTTTTTGTTCACTCAATGTAATCTCAGAAGATTTGACCGTTTTGATAATTCTGGCAGCTATTTTGTATGGATCACCATTGGAAGCTGGCCTTCTGTCCTCAAGCCATCCTTTCCATCCATTCTCGACTGTTGCGACGGGAATTCTGATAGAAGCTCCCCTGTCCGAAACACCGTAGCTGAACTGATCAATTGACTGTGTTTCGTGTTTACCAGTCAAACGCTGATCATTATCTGCTCCATATACGGCAATGTGTTCTTCAACCACCGGTGCAAAGGCATCGCATACTTTTTCATAAACTTCCTTTGATCCTGCACCCCTTAAAAGGCTGTTAGAGAAGTTTGCGTGCATTCCGGAACCATTCCAATCCGTATCACCCAGCGGCTTGGGATGCCAGTTGATGGCAAGTCCGTACTTCTCGGCAGTTCGCTCAATCAGATACCTGGCTATCCAGACCTGGTCGCCAGCTTCTTTGGCACCTTTGGCAAAGATCTGAAATTCCCATTGTCCTGTTGCAACCTCGGCATTGATCCCTTCCACATTAATACCTGCATCGAGGCACAGATCAAGATGTTCTTCAATAATCTCTCGTCCATATGCATTCTTTGCACCCACCGAGCAATAATAGGGACCCTGAGGAGCCGGAAATCCGTTTGATGGAAATCCAAATGGAAGATCAGTTTCCGGATTCCACAGGAAATATTCCTGCTCAAACCCAAACCAGAAATCATTATCGTCATCATCAATAATTGCACGACCATTGGATTCATGAGCTGTTCCATCCGCGTTCAATACCTCTGTCATGACAAGGTATCCATTCTTCCTTCCGGGATCCGGAAATATTGCGACAGGTTTTAACAGGCAATCAGAAGAATTACCCTCTGCCTGTTCAGTTGAACTGCCATCGAAAGACCACATAGGCACATCTTCCAGTTTACCACTAAAGTCCTTTACGATCTTCGTTTTGCTTCTCAAACTCTGGGTGGGTTTATAACCATCCAACCAGATGTATTCAAGTTTTGATTTGATCATGGTGTAGTTTTTTGGTGTGTTTTAGTTTTTTTGCAAAATTCTAATTTATTGGATACAAATATACCTTTAATTATACATAAATACGTAAATATGATATTAGTAAATCATTATTTATACCTATAAATACCATTTTTGCATTCTATAAATCATAGTAGGGTAAAATAGAAACCGATTCTATCCAATTTTTCATTTTCCTAAAAAGCATACACTGCTGCTAACAGGAATGAAGACAGCGAATTCGCAGTTTCACCTTTCAATCCGTCTGTCATAACCACATCATCTTCACTGAATGCGTCCAGCCTGAATTCAGGAATGATTGTTAATCCGCCTACCGTATAATTCCCGGAGATCGTAACATCGATCACACTTTCATCTTCTGTAAGTACGCCTAAACCTTTATCGGTGAAATATTCTCCTCGTATACCCAAACCAAATGATTCTGTTAATGATGTTTGCACATAACCGGCAACTCCCCAGAAGCTATCTGATGCGGTAGTGCTGTTGAGACCCAGGTACACTTTTTCAGTTATGTCGTAGCCCGTTGTCAGATCCAGCTGGTAAAAACCATCTTCGAAAAGGAAGTTTACCCAGGTTCCACCGGCACCGCCCTCATATCCCAACTGCACACCTCCTACATAACTACCACTCGGGTTGAAATCCGTGGCATCGGTTGGATTGAAGATACCTGCCATAAAACTGAACCCATTGTCAAAGCTCAAATCGGCTTTTAAACCTGTATGGGAGAATGGTCCGTAAGAAAACATATATGATGTCGAATAATTGAAATTCCCCGTCGGTGAGATCACTTCATAGCCAAGGAAGGTATTGAAGTTTCCAAGTGTGAAAGTGAGATGCTCTCCAACATTCAGGTACGTGTACAACTGGTTTACGATCGCCCGGTTTGAGGGATCGCCGGAGGGGTCTACCGATCCGAATACAGCCTCGTCACCTCTTGGTCCGAAAACGAAATCCGTCACGAAACCTACTTTTTCACCCTCGATTGAACCTACAATATTGGCCATACCCAGAGAAAATCCCGGCAAGTTGGCAAATGATGTTGCGGGGGCAAGGTCTCCTCCGTTTTCCGTATCAT
Source organism: Cyclobacteriaceae bacterium (assembly GCA_028278225.1). GTDB lineage: Bacteria > Bacteroidota > Bacteroidia > Cytophagales > Cyclobacteriaceae > JANQEU01. Next base: position 347,859 of record JANQEU010000075.1, on the reverse strand, counting down.
TCGTAGAGTTAAGATTACTGCGAAAGTACGCGTCGACCGATCCTGAGATCGTAAATGGAATACTGCTTTCTCCATCCTGGGCCAAAAGTGCTGTGCCCGGGAACACCATTGTCATTAGCAACAATGTGGATTTAATTGATACCTTTGTTTTCATGTTCATAATAATTGACTGTTTTGGTTAATTAATGAATTGAGGGTCTCCTGTCTGAGTGTCCAATTCCGAGGGAGACCCGTTTTTTTCCAATGTTTTCTAAAAGTTTGTTTTGTTATTTGAATTGTAATTCCGGATTAGCCATTTCGGATTTTAGATGTATTGAATTTCGTGCATCTCAAGTCGTCCACCACTAATCTCAAAATGATTTATTGATTTATTCATATGTAATGGTATATCCCCTGATCCCGTGTTCATGACTGTCGAGTCCCTCTTCCTCATGTTCCTTCGACACCCGGATACCCACGGTTACCTTCAGTAAATGAAAGATCAGAAACGCGGCTGCAAAAGCTGCAGCACCACAAATCCCAACACCCACTAATTGAGCGATAAATGTGTGTGCAGGATTAACTGAAAATAATCCTACGGCAAGGGTACCCCAGATTCCACAAACAAGGTGAACTGATACAGCACCGACGACATCATCCAGCTTCAGTCTATCAAGTGTTGTGGCCGAAATAACCACGATAATACCAGCGACAAGTCCAACCAGGATCGCATTTAAAGGCTCGATCACATCCGCTCCTGCCGTGATACCTACAAGACCGGCAAGGATGCCATTTAGCACCATACCGAGATCAAGTCTCCTGAAAAGGGCATATGCTGCGAAAAATCCTCCAAGACCGCCTGCACAAGCTGCCAAAGATGTAGTTACCAACACAAACGAAACTACTCCCGGATCAGCTGACAAAACAGATCCGCCATTGAACCCGAACCATCCTAACCATAAAAGGAACACCCCTATCACAGCAAGTGGAACACTGGAACCGGGTTTGTCAACAACTTTACCATTCACATATTTTCCCAGCCTCGGACCTAATACAATTACTCCGGCAAGTGCACCCCAACCACCAACTGAATGTACTAGGGTGGAGCCGGCGAAATCATAGAATCCCATCGCATCAAGAGCACCACCACCCCACTTCCAGCTTCCTATGATCGGGTAAACAATCCCCACAAAGACGATTGTAAATAGCAGGTATGATCCAAGCTTTATCCTTTCTGCTACCGCTCCTGACACAATCGTGGCAGCTGTTGCGGCAAACATCGCCTGGAACAGGAAGTCCGTCCAGTAGGTATATCCTCCACCGGCATATTTGGTAGTCACATCAGCAGTTGTTGATGTCTCAAGACCAAAGCCCGCAAACCCCAACCAGCCAGGCACCTCAAATCCCGGATACATCAGGTTGAAACCTACAATAAAATAAGTCAGGATCCCGATGATCGGGGTCAGTGTGTTCTTAAAAAGAATATTCACAGTGTTCTTCGCCTGTCCGAATCCGGCCTCAACACCAGCAAACCCCAGATGCATGATGAAGACCAACGCAGTGGCCAGCATCATCCACAGGTTATTTGCTGTCAAAAATGCATCTCCAAGTTCAATGGATAACTCTGCGGTCGAGGTGACCGCCGCATCTACAGATCCCATATCCGTAGATGTCGCACTACCAGCGGCCGCTTCAATGGCTGCATCACTAATAGTAGCAGTGGTTAGTTCGTTTTTCATGTCCAATTCCTAGTTTTTCGTAAATTCTTTATTAATCGGTTAATTTCCGATGCAAAAAAAGACACTTATGCGTATTATCAAGTTATGTAGATTATTTTTTTAACCTAGTAAGTGAATATTTACACATTTTCCAATGAAAGAGGGTATTTTATGAAATGTAATCAAGAAGAATTGCATGTTTTACGCGAATTCCAGGTCAAAGACGATCCCTAAAAACTGAAAACAACGATTTTGAAATAAAAAATGGGATTTCCATACTTTGAAAAATTCTTAATATGGCTGAACACCGATGGAAGCAGTCAACATCAGCACCGGAAGCGTCCAACGAGATATCTGATCAAAAATATATTCTATGACAGATTTCTTCCTTCCCGCATCTGGTCCTCATCTGTCCGGAATCAAACGTCCCTGAAGTTTTCATTGATGTGAAGTGCGAAATCAAAAGAGAAAAGATCCGGCTTATTCTGTGTAATAATCCTTCATTCGCTCGACTATATATACGTACAGTTTTTTGGTTTTAGAGGATTCATCGAAATTGATAAAAATGAAACTGCCATTCTTTAGGTCAATCTTCACATAAGGAGATTCCCTCGACTGCAGGTACAACTTCCCATCTCCAATCTCTTCTAATTTAAAATTGCCGTAATTCACTTTATCAGCAATGCTCACTCCTCCTGTCCGGATGATTATATCGGGCATGGACTCCACCATGGATACTTCCCGAATGCCATCAAATTTCACCTCTGTCCCGTGCGCACAGTCGATATCAATTCGATCTCTTTCCACCTTTACCTCAAGGGGGAAGGCACGGTATATGGATTTATCATTGACATCACAGGCAGCCAGAATGATCAATAAAAAGATCCACGTTGCTTTTTTCACCAATTACAAGTTAGCAAATGGGCCAACAAAAGAAAATGAATCAACCAAGTGTCCTTTTCATTCAAAATATTTACTGGACACGGTCGATAAAATGTCCTTAGTCCGTTTCCTCCCTTTACCTTATCTTTCTAGAACCAATCCATGAAAAAACATCTAGCCTGTCAATTCCTGCTTCTTTTAATTAATACATGGGTATTGACCTCATGTCAAAACACCTCGACGGATAATAGTACTAAACCAACCGCTATGGATGGGATCTTCACAGAAGAGCAGGTAAAAAAAGGCGCGGAAGTATTTGCCAGGGATTGCGCAAACTGTCATGGACATGATCTCCGTGGAACGGAAGGCGGAAATTCCCTCGTGGGAAGCCGGTTTCAATACAAATGGGCCGAAAAAACCATTGGCGAACTCTTTACCTACACAAAGTCATCCATGCCAGTGGCTAATCCCGGTGTTTATGACGATGAAACGTATACTTCTCTCCTGGCTTACGTCCTGAGTTATAACAAATACCCGGCAGGCGAAACACCACTGGCAACAGCAAAAAAGGAACTGGATCGGTTCCTTTTCGGACCGCCTCCCCCCTTCAAGATCACCTATAAATATACCGTTGCACAACCGGAAAAAGGGGCGGAAACAATCGAAGCTGACTGGCGGCAAAATCGATCTACCCTGGCAAGTACAAATTACTCGCCACTGGACCAGATCAATGCTACAAATGTGGACAAGCTCAGGATTGCCTGGCGATGGAAATCGGATAATTACGGCCCTAATCCTGAATATTATTTCAAGGTCACACCACTAATGGCAAATGGTATATTATATACTACTGCCGGTTCGCGCAGGACTGTAGTAGCCATAAACGCTATGACCGGCGAGACGCTCTGGTCACACCGTATGGATGAAGGAGAACGTACCATTTACAATCCACGCCAGAACTCCGGCCGGGGCGTCGCGTTTTGGGAAACACAAGAAGGAGACGGGAGGATCATCTACATTACACCAGGTTACCAGATGGTGATGCTTGATGCACTTACCGGCCAGGTGATCCCGTCCTTCGGGAACGAGGGTGTAGTCGATCTTAAAAAAGCGCTGGGGGATCATGTTGATCCCATCAAAACTCCAATCGGTTCAACTTCTCCGCCTACTATCGTAAACGATGTCATCGTTGTAGGTTCATGTTTTCCTCCGGGGTTATCACCTCCATCCCGTAACCAGATACGCGGGGATATAATGGGATTCGACGTTAAGACCGGGAAACGCCTCTGGATCTTCCATACCATTCCGCAGGAGGGTGAATTCGGAAATGATACCTGGGAAGGAGACAGTTGGAAATATACAGGAAACGTGGCAGCATGGACCATTCTCTCCGCCGATCCCGAATTGGGGTATGTTTATGTCCCCCTCGAAGCAGCCACCGGAGACTACTATGGTGGCCATCGCCCGGGAGATAACCTTTTCTCCGGCAGCCTCGTGTGTCTGAATGCCAAAACCGGTAAACGCGTATGGCACTACCAGATCGTACACCATGATATCTGGGACTATGATCTTCCCGCTCCCCCTGTCCTGGCAGATCTGAATATCAACGGGGAGGTGATCAAAGCGGTCATCCAGGTAACAAAGCAGGCGCTTACGTTTGCTTTTGACCGGGAAACCGGCGAACCCGTCTGGCCGGTCGAAGAACGCCCTGTTTCAGTGAGTGATGTGCCCGGAGAGGTTGCTTCTCCGACGCAGCCGTTCCCAATGAAACCTCCACCTTTCGACCGCATCGCCTTTGATGAAGATGTCCTGATCGACTTTACACCTGAGATCAGGGAAGAAGCCCTTCGGATCACATCGCAATACCGGACCGGAGACCTATACACACCTGTAGGTCTGGTGAGTCCTCCCAAAGGTCTACCGACATTAGTAATGCCCAGCCCCATCGGAGGCGCGAACTGGCAAGGGGCCGTGCTCGATCCCGAAACGAACATGCTGTACGTTTCCTCCACCACGGTCATGCGGCCTGTTGGCTTACAATCCGAACCGGATGTTTCCGATATGAACTATGTAGCCTGGGCGGGCAATGGACTCGAAGGACCATTCGGGCTTCCATTTGTGAAACCTCCATGGGGAAGGATTACCGCGATTAATATGAATGAAGGTGAGCATGTCTGGATGGTACCCAATAGTGACACCCCGGAGTGGGTGCGAGATCACCCCAAACTGAAAAACATCAACTTACCCAGAACCGGTTCTCCTGACCGGGTTGGACTGCTGGTTACCAAATCCCTGCTCTTCGCCGGGGAGGGTGCCGGTTTGTATGCCGCGGAAGGCGCCGGAGGCAACAAGTTCAGGGCTCACGACAAGGCAACAGGTGAAATCCTCTCCGAGTTCACGCTCCCCGCCAACCAGGCTGGTGTTCCCATGACCTACTCCATCAATGGTAAACAATACATCGTGATGGCCGTAGGCGCCAGGGGGCATCCGGGTGAGCTGGTGGCATTGTCGTTGTAAACAAACTCCAAACGTCATTCCTGTGCATGCAGTAATCTTTTTCCATGAGATTCCTGAGTCCCACCTTGCTTCGTCAGGAATGATCTGGGAATGGGAATTCCGGCTAACAGGGGCAAAAAAATCCCGGAACAAGTCCGGGAATATTGTAAGACCGGAACGAATCCGGTTATTTAACTAAAAGCTATCAGTTCAATACAGGTTCTCCCATCAGGATCTTCTGGTTGATCTCTTCCCTTTCGCCATTACCATCCTTGACTGTTTCTACTTCTTCCAAGGCACTAATGTAGGCAACCGGAAAGCCATTCTGCTTCGCGCCTGCCACTACAAAGTCATGATACCAGCTGTAGGGTCTACCGTCTCGTAAATGCTGATCATCAGTGGCGATGTAAAAGTGAATACCTTTCGCCTCGCCATTGAGTTGCACCTTAAACTCCCTGGATTCATAACCGAACCCGAGTCCTTCGTACAAATCCAGTGCAGCTTTGTCATTTGCATCGATCCGGTGGATCACCCCAAGAACAAAATCATCTGCATTACCCGTATACTTCAAATTGGCTTTGGTAGATCCATCAACACTCTTCTTATTGAAGACTATCCGGTATCCTTCGAACTTATGTGTTGTCACAACTTCAACAGAATCGATACGCGCTTTAATCCTTTCTAAAAGGAGATTCGATCCGTAAGAAAAAACGTAGAAACTTTTATTGTTCATCATTTCCGGGATGTTTTGATGATGCAAAAAAATAGAATTTTACGGAGAATTTGTAGGAATATTTGACATATTTCGATATGATTTTTCTCCTTGTCGCCTGTCACACATTTGGGCTTGATGAAGAACATCGCCTATGTAATGACCAAAATGACCGCACGTCACACAACTCAAAGGTCTGACCTGTTCCTATATCATCATCACACAGGCTCCCCAACCATGATATCGCCTTTACGTCATAGTGATGGAACTAGTCTAAATTCTCCTTGAATCAATTTTTAAGCAACCGGCAATGAATTATCAATTAGCCAAAACCCTGACTGTTACACCAGACGGGTACTCCGAAGTATGATATATCCTGTGTGTTGCCTTAATAAAATCCTCCTCATCACATTCATATATATTCACAAACTGCTGCGGATTACGGTCAATAAGCGGGAACCACGAGTTCTGCACCTGGATCATGATCTTGTGTCCTGGTTCAAAAGAATGCGCCACATCGGGGATTCTGAATGATACTTCCGTTACTTCCCCGGGCACAAACGCCTCGGGCTTTTCAAAGCTGTTTCGATATCTTCCACGAAGTACTTCACCGCGAACGAGCATCTGGTATCCTCCTATGGGGACATCCTTATCATTCTCCGGATAGTCTTCGACCTGATCCGGGAAAACATCTATTAGTTTCACGACATAGTCGGCATCCGTGCCGGTAGTACTGGCATAGAACTTCACATCAATCGGACCTGTCAATACAACTTTCTCATCAAGAATACCGGTCTGATATACCATAACATCGGGTCTTCGGCTAGCGAAACGCTGGTCGTCAGTCATATATTCACGTGTACGACCCAGATGAACATCTTCGGTGTATGGCACTGGCTTACCGGGATCGACGATATACTCATCATAACCTTCATCCGTTCCGGGAGCGGAAAACGATAATTCACCGTTTCCCCTGAGATAAAGCTGTCGTTCAGTGGAAGCTGCCGGTGGCCAGGCATCAAAGTTCTTCCATTCATTCGCGCCAGTGATAAACATGGTTGCTTCGGCAAGGTCCATCGTTCCCTCATCTTTCAAATAGTAGTTGAAGAACTTCGCCTCTACCTCTTTGAAGAATTTTGTGGTGTTGCTCCCCCAATGCATGTTCCCCATGTTATCTCCGTCAGTTCCCGACCATTGTCCGTGCGACCAGGGCCCCATGATCAGCCGGTTTTGATTATTTGGGTTTTTGGACTCGATGGACTGGTAGGTTGCCAGTGGCCCATAAAGGTCCTCAGCATCAAACCACCCTCCGACTGTAAGTACAGCTGGTTTGATATCGCTCATGTGTTGCAGAATGTCCCTGGCCTTCCAAAAGTCATCATAATCCGGATGGGTCATAAGGTCATCCCAAAACTGGATCGTATCTCCAAAGTACTTCGCCGCCGCATTCTTAACAGGACCCAGATCCAGAAAGAAATCGTAGTTGTCATCATTATTGAACTGGAAAGGACTAGGCCATTCCCGGGTAGGTTCAGGTCGTGGGCGGCCAACTGAGGAATAAAACGAAAACGCATCCAACAGGAAGAACGCCCCGTTGTGATGCCAGTCATCTCCGATGAACCAGTTACTAACCGGTGCCTGGGGCGAAACGGCTTTCAATGCAGGATGAGCATCGGGCAGTGACATGGTTGAATAAAATCCCGGATAGGAGATCCCGAAGATACCTACTCTGCCATTGTTGTTGTCGACATTCCTGATGAGCCAGTCGATCGTGTCCCATGTATCGCTGTTGTCGTCAAATTCTTTTTTCTTTTTGTTGGGGATATAGGGCCGGACATCTACAAATTTCCCCTCACTCATGAAACGCCCTCTCACATCCTGGAACACGATAATGTACCCATTGGACCACAGGTGATCCATACTGAATAATCGTCCAGTATAACTATCCTCATCGGGTTCGATGTTATAGGGTGTGCGAACCAATAGGATCGGGTTGTCACCTTTTGGATTTTTAGAGGTGTAGATGGAGGTAAACAGTCTTGTCCCATCCCGCATAGGGATATAGACTTCTTTCTTGGTAAAGTTCGCCTTCAGGTAGGCGAATCCATTCTTTTGCGGTGGAAGCGGATTGCGGGTAAGTACCAGCGGCATCTGGGTGTTGGCCCCCGCAGTATACATTCCGGAGATCTTCTGGTTCGGCAGGTCCACGAATCCCCTGAAGGTCACATCCGCATTGGAATACCTGAGATATAAAATACTGTTTTCATAGGATACGGAATCCAGTACCAGACCTGTCAGGTCATTTTCCGGGCTGTCATAGTTGGCCTTCAGCACACTATCTTCATATGACAGGTGCAATACCATCCGCAACGGCCGGTCGGGGTACTCCCGGAGTCCGTGCCAGTCCCCGGTGATGTCCTGGGCATGAAGTGAAACAATCAAAAGAATGGAGAAAAATGAGGAGAGGGTTTTCATGAGATTTCGAGTTTTTTGTGATGCTTTATAAAGGTAGCTCAACTATTAACTATCTGAAAGATGTAATACCGGTAACTTGGTTGCTCCGGTTGTGAAATATTTCTGTTGTTCCCATTGTCTGTCTATTCATTTCTCAAAACGTCAACGGGATTATTGGAACATGCCATGAACGTTCGATAGCCGATCGTTACACCTCCTATCACCATTAAAAGTGTAAATGAAACCAGAAAATCCACTGCTCCAATAGGAACATGAAACGCAAAATTCTCCAGCCACTTGCCAATGGCATAGTAGGCAACAGGGATCGCGATCAAAAATGAGATCATGATCAGTATGGCGAAATCTTTCGACAGCAATATCAGCAGGTTCTTCAATGTGGCCCCCAGTACTTTTCTTATTCCGATTTCTCTGAGACGTCTTTCGGCACTGTAAGTTGCCAGGCCATATAATCCAAGGCAAGCGATGATAATGGTAAGGAATGTAGACCAGGTGGCCAGCACAGATGTTCTCTGCTCATTTTGATATGCCCTGTAAAAAATGTCATCAAAAAACTGATAGTCGAAAGGGTATTTCGATGAAAATGTATTATAGGTTTCCTCGATGGAGGTAATCACCTCATCAAAATGTTCGGATTCGATTTTTATGGAAACCCTGCGTTGATCCTCACCGAAGAACAGTTGTAGCGGTTTGAAACCCAGGTGCAGGGAATGTTGATGGAAATCTTTAATGATACCAATGATCCTGGCCGTATCCTTCCCACTGATCATTTGCTGTCCCAGCGGTTGCTCCCACCCTAACATGCTAGCAGCGGTTTCATTGATGAGCATGGTGTTTTTCCCATCTCCCATTTCCTCTGAAAAATTCCTGCCCGCCGCCATCTCAATTCCATACAGATCAAGAAAATCATGGTCTGCTCTTGCGTGGTAGAAAAGGGGAATATCCAGATCTTCAGGTTTCCCCGGCCAGTTCGGTCGTGAATTTGAGCCAATATTATTGGGTAACGATGAGGACACCGCTACCATTGACACTCCGGGTATTTTTAATAATGCGTTTTTAAATACCGGAAATCTCTGACGTAAATCCTGGTCACGAAGGAATATTACAACGATCTGATCCCGGTCATAACCCATTTCCTTATTCTGAATAAATTGCATCTGATGGTAAATGACGAGGGTACCAATAATCAGAATACCGGATATGGTGAATTGTAGAATAACCAATGCATTTCTTACCGTGGATTTACCGGTTCCTGTGGATGTACTACCACCTTTCAGCGAATGTACAGGGCGAACAGAAGATAAAATGTATGCAGGATATGCACCGGAAATAATACCAACAGCCACGAACAACACAACCGCTTCAGTGACAAATCCTGAACCGAATCCCAGTTGCAAGGTCAGATCACGATCTGTGAATTGCGAAAATACCGGTAATATCAGGTAAGCGCTGACTAATGAAACAACAAGCGCGATGAAAGACAGCGCCAGGGATTCCACCAGGAATTGCATGATCAGGTTTCCGCGGACCGCTCCGACCACCTTACGGATACCTACCTCCTTTGCTCTCTTCAGGGCACGGGCGGTAGCCAGGTTGACATAATTAACACATGCGATAACCAGGATCAAAAAAGCAATTAGCAGATAAAGCCGCAGCAGCCTGCCATTAGTCACAGGCGCTATATCAAAATTCACATCGGAAAACAGGTGAATATCAGTGAATTCCTGCAGAAAGTACCTGGTCGACTGGCCGTCTTCATCTATTTTGTCATTGGTATACTTATCCCGCAGCTGAGGGAATCTGGCCTCAATTTGTTCCGGGTCTGCACCTTCTTTTACAAGAAAATAGGTATAGTAGGAATTGCTGTTCCATCTTGTTAAACTTTGATTATCGGCTTCCAGTGTACTTTCAAAGTCCAGCATCACATCCATTCTGAAATGCGAATTTTTTGGCATGTCCTCGATCACACCCACCACTGCAAAAGGCGTCTTGTCCCTGTATCGAATAGTCTTACCAATCGGATTTTCATCACCAAAAAATCTTTCGGAAGCCGACCTTGAAAGTACCGCCGTATATTTCCCGGTTAAAAATTCACGGATGTCGCCATGGGCAACATTGAAAGTGAAAATCTTAAATGCATCACTGTCCAGCCCGTGGATCCGTGATTCGAAAAACACCTTGTCGCCGACCCCGATCAACACGCCTGAATTTGGATCAATCCTTGTAACTTTTTCGATCTCCGGAAATTCCAGTGGAAGTACCGGGCCCAATGGCGCAGGTGTAACTCCATATTTATTACTCCCCTGGTAAAAAAACTTATCTTCCTTTACTATTCTGTAGATGCGGTCCTTATGTTCATGATAGTTATCAAAGCTGAACTCGTAATTCACATAAAGGACAATCAATATGAAAGTTGTAAGACCTGTCGAAAGTCCTACGAGATTGAGGATGGTGTAGCCTTTGTTTCTAGTGAAAGACCTCAGAGCTATTTTGAGATAGTTGTGGAGCATGGACATTGGATGTTTAGACTACTCCACCCAAAGACAAAGGTTACAGGGAAGTGTTGCATGTGGGAGTGTATGTGGTCACACACTAATCGGAGAATTATGAAAAATCATATTATAATGTGATTATGTTTGATTTTTAGTTAAGAGCATGCTATATTTACACTGAAAATCACATTATAATGTTATTTTTAGAATTAGGAAGTGCAATAAAGGCACGCAGGAATGCATTGCGCATCACACAACCGGTCCTGGCGGAAATGGCCGGAGTAAGCGTGAATACCCTTTATAAGATCGAAAGAGGTCAGGCCAACCCTTCAGTTGGAGTTTTAAATAGACTGGCTGATGTTTTGGGAATGGAGCTCAGACTGGAGGTGAAGCAATTAAAGTTTAATCCGTGAGACAGGCCGAGGTGCTTTACAATGGAGAGAAAGCAGGCATCTTGACGGAACACGATGACCGGACCTTTAGCTTTCGTTATGATGAGCGCTACTTTCTGGACACTAAAAAACCCATGATAAGCATTACCCTCCCCAAAAGCCGGCAGGAATATCATTCAGACCACCTGTTTTCATTCTTTTTCAATCTACTGGCGGAAGGCGCCAATTTAAGTTTGCAAAGCAGGTACCTGAAAATTGACAAAAGGGACCATTTCGGTATTTTGTGTCAAACAGCACAGCACGACACCATTGGCCCGATCACGGTCATTCCACTTGAGTCATGAGTTTTTCGGAAATTAAATATTGCCCCTCCACTCTCTCGGAAGGATTCAACAGTTACAGCCCAACCGCACTGAAAAAACTTTTTAACGGCAAAAAGGTCAGCCATATTCTGCCATTTGATCCTCCGCATGAAAGTGAGGAAGCGGCTGAACAATTTCGTCTAAACCGAAGGACATTCTCCATATCAGGGGTTCAGGTGAAGCAATCGCTCATCCTTGAAAAAAACCGGTTGAGGTTAACAAAAGTGGGAGAAAATGGCATGTTCATCTTAAAACCGATCCCACGCCGGGAAACGATCGGAGCAATTGAAGAATTGCCGGCCAACGAACACGTGACCATGCAGATCGCGAGGCAGGTCTACAAACTGAATGTAGCAGAAAATGCCATAATCCTCTTTAAGAATGGCGAGCCGGCATACCTTACCAGACGATTCGATATTGTCGGGGATGGAACCCGGACTGCACAGGAAGATTTTGCCTCGTTAATGCTTCGTACCCGCCACACGCATGGTGAAGCGTTTAAAAATGAAGGCAGCTATGAGGCTATGTCTGAAATCATGAGAAAAACCGTGGCCGCATATCCCGTTGAAATTGAGAAGTTTTTTGCCCTGGTATTATTTAACTACCTGTTCTCAAATGGTGACGCTCATTTAAAAAACTTTTCCCTGCAACGTACGGATAGTGGGGATTACCTGCTTTCACCGGCCTATGATCTGATCAATACCCGCATCCACATCCAAAATGATACGGCAATGGCGCTATCTGATGGGTTATTTACGGGTAGTTACCTTACGGAAAGCTATGAAGTCAATGGCTTTTACGCCTATGATGATTTTTACGAGTTTGGATCAAAGACCGGGATATCAGATCCCCGGATCAGGAAGCTCCTTGATTTCTTCAGACAGGATCAACCTGATGTCAAAACGCTGGTGGAACGAAGTTTCTTGGGAGAAGTTGCAAAGAAACGTTACATAGATTATTATGAAGACAGGTTAAGGGCTTTGAATTATTCGTATTCCGGAAAAGTTTGAGTTGTGCAAGAGTAAGTCTTATCCTCCTGCTACGCTGTCAATACGTCTTAACGGGAAATCAACTGCAATCTTTATCTTCCATTTTTAAACCTCAATGGGTCTTCATTTATTTCAGGTTATACAAACTAAAAAATGTCCTCCCGGAGATGGCAATACATACCTATTAACCTCCTTTTGTACAGCATTATTCAGGATTGTTGGCAGCAGGTCAAACAGGAGGTGTATGTGAAACGTCGATGATACCGGACAAAAATTGACCTAAGGAGAAATTCAGGTCAATTTTTTCCGGTATGACGTATGGGGGGCTAGTTGGAGTACTTGTCTCTGTAGCGCCGATATAACTCCTGCTGCTTCCCTTCAATGATCACTTCCCGTCCCTGAATGAAGGCATATGATATGATGCTGGACTTCATGTCCAGGATATCTCCATCGGAAATGACGATGTTAGCATCTTTCCCTGTCTCCAGTGTTCCGGTCCTGTCAGCTATGCCCAGGATCTCGGCAGTATTGGAGGTGATCATTTTAAGGGCATCTTCTTTTGCTACCCCATATGCTGCAGCCGTACCCGCATAAAACGGCAGGTTACGTCCGGCCATCAAGCTTCCGCTCTGACGTAAAGACACCTTAATACCTTCGGCATTCAGTAAAGCCGGCAGCTTAAATGGCATTTTGATATCTTCTTCCTCCCGGGAAGGGGTACGATGCACCTGGTCCAGAACCACGGGAATGTTGTTGTCTTTGATCAGGTCTTTCACATACCAGGCATCCCTGGCCCCTACCAGTACAATATTATTGATACCGGCGTCCTTTAGCTTCGTTATAGCTTCTACGATCTGCCTGGCCCTTCCGGCATTTACAAACAGGTTCTGACTGCCATCCAGCACACCCTTCATCGCTTCCAGTTTCAGGTTGACTTCCTTGTTATCACCCGCGTGATAAGCTTTGGCATCTTTGATCAGGCCGAGGATAGCATTCACCTGGCTGTCATAATTTTTGTTTTCACGTCTTTCTGTCTCACCCATCCACCACCTTGCACCAAATGTCTTGGCCGGCCAGTTCACATGTACAGCATCATCCTTACGGTAGGTTGCGTCTTCCCAGTTCCATCCATCCAGCATCATGATACTGGAAGTTCCCGTTACCGTCCCACCGGAAGGCGTCACCTGGGCCAACAAAATCCCATTGAATCGGTAAGTAGGCAGCATATCGCTATCTGTATTGAATGCGATCTGACTTCTGACATTAGGTGTGACCTCACCTACTTCGGTATGATCCCTGGTAGGTCGCACCGCGCCTATATCTTCCAGTCCTACCCTGCTACCTGGCAGGATCAGCCCGGGATAAACATGCTTGCCGGATGCATCGATTTGCCGGTGTCCGGACAGATCAGGCGCCTCCGAGGCATTTCCTATTCCTGTGATCTTGCCTCCATCAAAAGTGACAAAGGAATTGTCAATAACCTGTCCGTTCCCGATGTGTGCCGTAGCATTTACAATGGCAATGGGCTCTGACTGAGGATCAGCCGGCCTCGGCGTCTGTGCCGCTACATTAGCACCTAGAAGCAATATGAATATGTATGTAAATATCTTCATGATCTTATTCGTTTACAGTTCCCAATTCTTCAACAATATCATCACAATGCCAGTTATGCCTTTCCTTCCGCATAACCTTTTGTATTTTGGCCCCGTTCTTTTTGGCATTCTTCATTTTATTGATCAATCTCGTTCTCTCAGCCCTGATCCAATCTCTCATTTCGGCATCTTTCGGCGCATCAAAATAGACAATGCCGTCCACCAATGTCATTTCGGGTTTGGCGTAGATGGAAAGAGGATGATCATCCCATAACACTACATCACCGTCTTTGCCGGCTTTCAGGCTACCCATACGGTCATCGAGGTGAAGTAGCTTCGCTGGGTTTATGGTTACCATTTTCAGCGCCTCTACCTCATCCATTCCGCCATACTTAATGGATTTGCCCGCCTCCTGGTTCAGTCGTCGCGCCATTTCCTGGCTGTCCGAATTAATGGCCACGACAACACCCGCCTGCGTCATCAGGGCGGCATTGTAGGGTATGGCCTCCCTGACTTCATATTTGTACGCCCACCAGTCGGAGAAGGTAGATCCCCCCACCCCATGAGCAGCCATTTTATCAGCCACTTTATATCCCTCCAGGATATGTGTGAATGTGTTGACCCTGAAATCAAATTGTTCCGCCACTTTCATAAGCATGTTGATCTCTGACTGCACATAGCTATGGCAACTGATAAATCGCTCACTATTCAGGATCTCTGCCAATGCTTCCAGTTGAAGGTCTCTTCTCGGCGGGGTAGTACGGGCCTTCACCTTGGCTGAAAGCCCATTGTAAGCTTTCCACTCCTGGTCATAAACCCTGGCCCGGGTAAAGCCATCCACAAAGACCTGTTCCACTCCCATGCGTGTTTGAGGGAACCGGGTGTTCCATTGAGGGCTCCTGTTGGATTGTTTGACATTTTCACCCAGTGCAAACTTGATATACTCATCTGCACCCTGTATACGTAACCCTTCCGGAGTGCTCCCCCACCTGAACTTAATTAAAGCGGATTGCCCGCCAACAGGATTAGCTGATCCATGAAGCAACTGGGCTGCTACAACACCACCGGCCAGTTGACGGTATATATTCACATCCTCGGAATCAACCGCATCATACTGGCGAACCTCTCCGGTGATGGCATGCGAACTCTCATTCACTCCACTTAGCGCCGCATGACTGTGTTCGTCAATGATACCGGGTGTAACGTGTTTTCCGGTGGCATCCACGATCCGGGCTCCGGAAACAGACAGGTTTTGTCCTACCTGAGCAATCTTGCCATTTTGAACCAAAACGTCCGCATTCTCCAATTTACCATCTCCCTCCATCGTCCAGACTGTTGCATTCCTGAACAGGATCGTTTCCTGTTTGGGTTGCTCTTTCCAGCCATATGGTACAAACGGGTAGATCATGTCGCCTACTTCGACTGTAGCGTCCTCCTGGTCTTTTTTCTCGTCTTTTTTCTCTATATCCTCCGTAAAAGTCGCCGTCCAGCTAATCCATTCGGACCGTTCGTTGAGGCCGGTTCCTTTCAGGTTTCTGCCATCCGTCCAACCTGTCAATCTCATTGATCCTTCACTATCCTTATGTGAAAAATTCATAGACAGCGATTGATCATCTACCTTCAGTTTCACATCAATGGAAGTCGTATCATTGACTACAATTTTAGCTTTGTGTTTTCCGGCCTCTCCGCTGATCTCCAATACATGTGTATCATCTCCTGCCTGGAAATGGTATTTACCGGCCAGATCCATTGGGTCCTTTTCGGCCACTTCATAGCCGGTACCGTGTACCCAGGTTTCAAAGATCTTCCCATCGTCGAAAAGGTTGCCAGACGCGATGATGAAGTTGGCCCTTCTGCCAGGCTGCAGGCTACCTACCTCATTTTGCATGTCTACCAGCGATGCTGGGGTGTAGGTCATGGCCTTTAGGGCTTGTGTTTCACTCATGCCATATTCCACAGCCTTTTTCACATTTTTCCAGTAGTCTTTGATGTCTTTGAGGCCATGGGCTGTCAATGCAATATTGATCCCTGCATTGGCTAGTCTGCCGGGATTAGTTGGGGCAAGTTCCCAATGCTTGAGGTCTGTCATTGATATTTCAAGTGCATCGATAGGGTCGTCCACGTCGTACACTTTCGGAAAATTCAATGGAATAATGAGAGAAGCCCCTGTCGCTTTGATCTCATTGATGCGCTGGTACTCATCACCATTCCCTTTGATAATATATTGAGTGCCAAACTCATCACCAACCTTGTCGGCCAGCAATACACGTATCTTATCGCTGTTTGCCTCAAAGATCTGAGGTAAAGACTGCAGCTTGTTGAAACTTTCTAAGGTCTGATTAGTCTGTTCTTCATTACCTCCGTTTTTGTACCACTGCGCGTCATAGTAAGTCTGACGGATCAGGGCGACCATGCCCATGATCGAAGTTGGATACAGTTGCCGGGAAGTCCCTTTGTTAAAGGAAAGATGTGAAGAAACGCCGGGGTTGATCACCATGAGATGGTCTTCCTCGTTCCCTGTTGATACGAATGCACCTGAACCGCGGATCACACCATCCGCTCTGAAAGTCAGCACCGATCCGAATCCCTGATCCCGTAGCTTTTTGGCGGCTTTGTCATCTACTTTGAATTCGGCAGAGGCTGTATAGTCTGATTTCACAGACTCATTCCAGCCATAGGCGCCTTCCTTTTTTGAATCATACTGGGGTGTGCCACCAAAACCGGATCTGCGCTTAACCTCCGGAAGTCCATAGGAGGTGTAGGGATCGACCAGTGCCGGATAGACCCATTTTCCATCCAGGTCCGTAATAATCGCACCGGCTGGCATAGACAGGTTTGTACCAACACTTAAAACTTTTCCATCCTGAATGATCAGTGTGGCATTTTCTAACCTGGTTTGATAGTCCTGGAAAATGGTTGCATTGGTAAATGCGTAGGTTGAGGGTCTTTCATCACGGGTCCCATTCCGGGGGAAGTTGTCCTGGGCGAATGAGAGTGTAATGAAAGAGACAGCAAAAAGTAATGATATATATCTCTTCATTAGGTTATGATTTAATTATCACGAATTTAGTTAATGCAAGAAGGCTTGATTTTATAATTTACATGAATGGTGTAAACCATTTGTGATATCACCGTATAATTTTAAACACCTAATTAAAAGTCAAAATGCTCAAAAATTACATCGTTTCTGCATTGAGAAGCCTGAAAAAGAAATTCGGCTTTACCCTGGTCAATGTCCTCGGCCTGGCGCTGGGTATGGCCACCTGCCTGCTCATTTCGCTCTATGTCACATATGATCTGGCATATGATGATTTCCAGGATGACAATACCTACCGCATGTGGATCAACAGGGTTTATCCGGAAAGGGAAGTTAATTATCCGTTTGTACCGCATTCCTTTGGGCCACAGCTGGTGCTGGATTTCCCGGAGATCGAAGCTCAGGGAAGATGTTTCCCCCTCAATAATCCGACCACGGTGCAATACGAAGACGACTACTATCTGGAGGACAGGATTGTAATGGCAGATTCCACTTTTTTGGATGTATTTTATTTGCCGTTGAAATCCGGGGATCCCGAAACAGCCCTGGATGAGGTGAATTCAGTAATCGTTTCCGAATCGATTGCAAAGAAACTATTTGGAGAAGAGGAAGCTATTGGCAAAACCATCGAAATATTCGGACAATCAGTGACTGTCACAGGCGTTGGATATGACTATCCCGCCCAGTCCCATTTTGAGTATGATTATTTGATGCCATTACATCAGTTTGGTTTCTTCAACCAGGAAAATTGGGTTGGCTTTTCCGCGATGACTTACTTAAAACTGCGTCCCGGTACCGACCCAAGGGATCTGGAAAGCAAGTTTCCTTCCTTTGTGAAGCAGTACGCCGAAGGTCAGATCCAGGACCGAAATGGCATTTCCTACGATGAATACATTGCGGCAGGTAATGGTTACAACTACAATCTGCACCATATTGAAGACATTCATTTATACTCCAATCTTGAAAATGAGATTAAAGCAAATGGCAATATCAACTACATCTATATTTTCTCCATCATAGCAGTTTTCATTCTGGTCATCGCATGTATCAACTTTATGAACCTTTCTACCGCACGTTCTACAGAAAGAGGAAAGGAAGTGGGGATCAGAAAAGTACTTGGTTCCGCAAGGCGACAATTGATGGGACAATTCTTAGCCGAATCGGTGATCATTACGATCATTGCTTCACTAGTTGCGCTTGCACTGGCCTATCTGGTTCTACCACAGTTCAATGAACTGGCAAACAGGCCTTTAAGTATCTTGCAGTTCGTAGCCACTGTCCCTTTGATAACCATTGGAGCCATTGTTCTGATTATCGGATTGCTGGCCGGCTTGTATCCTGCTTTTTTCATTTCATCATTCTCACCTTTGGCTGTTTTAAGAGGAAAACTGAAAGGTGGAAAAGGAAGTACCAGTTTACGAAATGTATTGGTGGTACTGCAATTTGCAATTTCCATAACATTGATCAGCTCGACACTGATCGTATATAACCAGATGAATTTCATGCTGGAGAAGCCGCTTGGATTTGAAAAGGAAAATGTAATTGTCATTGAAAATATCGGTCAGATCAATACCGATCCGAATGCTGGAATTGCCCGGTTTGAGACTTTCAAAAATGAAATCAACCAACTGCCGGGTGTAAAACTAAGTGCCTATACTAACACGATGCCCGGTGAACTGACCGGTGACTTCATGATCAGTTTGCCGGGAGCCGGGCAAAAAGAAAGTATGGTTATGCGAAGGATGGTTTTTGATGATGAAATACCCGAAACATTACAAATGGCAATGATCGAAGGAAGGTTCTTTTCCGATAAGTTTGAAGATACGCTATCAATGGTTCTCAATGAATCTGCAGTTACCAAGCTGGGTCTGACAGATCCGATAGGCAAGAAAATCCTGGAGATCGCTGCAGGAAACGATCCGATAGAATACACCATCATAGGGGTAATTTCCGATTTTCATTTCCAGTCACTGCATAAGGACCTGAAACCATGTGCATTTACCAGCCTGGAGGGTCCTGCACCATTTTTTAATAAGCTGGTGGTCAATATCCGGGGTGAGAATGTGAACGGAACATTGAACACGATAGAATCCAAATGGAATGAGTTTGCACCTCAATCTCCGTTCACTTCCTATTTCCTCGATTCTGATATGGAGCAATTCTATGCAACCGAAAAAGCCACCGGCAGGATCTTCGGCATTTTCACATTTCTGGCGATTGTGATCGCGTGTGTGGGGCTGCTTGGACTGTCGGCTTTCGTGATCAACCAGCGTGTAAAAGAGATCGGTGTCCGGAAGGTGCTTGGTGCAACAGTGCCCCAGATCATTACTTTGTTATCCAAAGACTTTACCAAGCTGATCCTGATAGGAGCTGTCATTGCTATTCCCGCGTCCTATTATTGGATGGATAAGTGGCTTGACAATTTTGCTTATGCCGTTGGAATTGGCTGGAGTGCATTCGTCCTTGCCGGCGTTGTAGCCTTACTGATTGGTCTCCTGACTGTCAGTTACCAGTCCATTAAAGCGGCAATTGCCAATCCGGTGGAGTCGCTGAGAGATGAATGAATGAATTACGAATTATAAATTACGAATTAGGAATTACGAATGGAACTAGAATTCGTAATTCTCGATTCGTAATTTGTAATTTATAATTCGTAATTGATCCAGCGATCACTTAAAGGCAGGAATACCTGTAATATCTGCGCCTAGAATTAATAAGTGAATATCGTGTGTGCCCTCATAAGTCACTACGGATTCCAGGTTCATCATGTGACGCATCATGGGATACTCGCCGGTGATCCCCATTCCGCCATGGATCTGCCGTGCTTCTCTGGCAATATTCAATGCAACTTCGACGTTGTTCCTTTTCGCCAATGAGATCTGCTGCGTTGTTGCCTTTCCTTCATCCATCATCTTTCCAAGTTTCCAGTTGAGCAACTGCGCCTTTGTAATCTCGGTTAGCATCTCAGCCAGTTTTTTCTGCACAAGTTGAAAGGAGGCTATTGGCTTGTCAAATTGAATCCTTTCAAGTGAATACTTCCGGGCTGATTCATAGCAATCCATTGCCGCTCCCACTACACCCCAGGCAATACCGTATCGCGCCTTGTCCAGACACATCATGGGCGCACCCAGACCATTTTTATCGGGAAAGAGATTTTCTTTTGGCACTTTGACATCACTAAAAACCAGTTCACCGGTACAGGATGCCCTCAGTGACCATTTGCCGTGTGTTTCGGGAGTGGTGAAGCCTTCCATTCCGCGTTCCACGATCAAACCATGGATTCTTCCTTCCTCATTTTTGGCCCAAACAACAGCTATGTCCGCCTGCGGCGAATTTGATATCCACATCTTGGCGCCGTTGAGCAGGTAATGATCTCCCCTGTCCTCAAATCGAGTCTCCATTCCGGCGGGATTCGAACCATGATTGGGCTCGGTCAGGCCAAAACATCCTAAAATCTCACCGGATGAAAGTCTTGGAAGGTACTTCTGTTTCTGCTCCTCACTTCCAAAAGCATAGATCGGAAACATGACCAGTGATCCCTGGACGGATGCTGTAGACCGCATGCCACTATCACCTCGCTCAATCTCCTGCATGATAAGACCGTAAGAGATGTAGTCCAGTCCTCCACCTCCATACTCTATCGGTACAGTTGGTCCGAAACAACCCATTTCCCCGAACTTCCTTACAATCTCCCCGGGAAAATGATTATTTTCCGCCCAATCCTCAATGTATGGCGTAATCTCCTTTTTAACAAAGTCCCTGGTAGACTCCCTGATGAGTTTATGCTCATCGGTCAAAAGGTCATCAATATGGTAAAAATCAGGTGATTCGAAATCATCAACAAAATGCTTTCGTTTTACATCACTATTTTGAGTCTCAACGGCTACAGACATACGGGGTTATTTTTGTTTTCATTTAATTATGGCTCAAATTTACCTTGATAATGCGAATAAGGCGAATTTGCTCGAAGTTGTTTCCTGTTAAAAATGTCAATTAATCTTGCTTACCCGGTTTCTCACATATGGCGTTTTTCTATTGACAACCGGCTTGTTAAAAGCCCAGACTTTTGAATACCGTACCTATTATGATGAGGGCCGGACCGAACTGAAGGAAATCATCACACTTACTGAGGCTGACTCCACTGTACACGGTCCATACATTTCCTATTATCAAAATGGAGCTCCCCTGGCAAAAGGCAATTATTCCAGCAATCTGCCTTCTGGTATGTGGATCTATTTTTTCGAGAGTGGTAAAGAAAAAGCATCCGGTCCGCTGGTCCGCGGCGAACAAACAGGAGAATGGCAATATTTCTACGAAAATGGAAATCTGAAATCAAAAGGACCTTTAACAAATGGTGTTAAAAACGGGATCTGGACCAATTACTTCGAAAATGGTACAAGGAAAAGTGTGGGTGAGTTTGTTGAAAACACCAAAAACGGAATGTGGAATTATTTTTTCGAAGATGGAACGTCCAAGGCTCAGGCCTTTTTTGAAAATGGAGAAGGAAACTACAAGGAATTCTTTCCTTCGGGAAAGTTGAAAATGGAAGGATACAACAGAAACGAGGTAAGCCAGGGTCAATGGAAATATTATTACGAAAGCGGTGAATTGCGTGGCATAGGGAATTTCATCGATGGAAAGCGAGAAGGTCGATGGGTATATTATCATGCCAATGGACAAAAATCTTCGGAAGGAAACTACTTGAATGGACTTAGATCCGGGAATTGGAATTATTATCATGAAAACGGGAATGTCAGTTCACAGGGATCCATGAAGGACGACCAGCGAAACGGGTCGTGGAATCTTTACTATGAAAATGGCATCATCAAGAGCGAAGGACAATACGAAAATGGTTCAGGTGTTATTACGGAGTACTACCCCAGCGGAACTATTCTTGCAAAGGGTGCCGTAATCAATGGTAAAAAGTCCGGGCTATGGGAGTTTTTCGATGAATCCGGGAATAAAGATGGCGAAGCAATCTATCAGGATGGCCTGGGTGAGTATAAAGGCTTTTATGATGACGGCATTATCAAGATGACCGGGCAACTGGAAGGAACCAAGCGGGTGGGTGAATGGTCCCTGCTGGACCGTGAAGGAAATATTGTCGGAAAGTACAAACCCATCTACGAGGAGGATAGACCTATTTACCGGATCCACGATGTTGTGGATGAAGATTTTGTGAGATATTCCGTGGAAAAACCTGATTACCGATATAAAAATCGTAGTATACGGTACTTTGATGCTGTGATCAATGAATTTACCGGGTTGATCTTTGCAACGAATCCAGTTTGGATGACCCTGGGCGAGCTACCATTTAGTATCGAGTACTACATACAGGAAAGACTGGGATACGAGGTGCAATACATTTATCTGAGAGACCCTTTTTCAGAAAATCTCTTTTCGGAAGAGCCCAGAACTCAGCTGGAGGATATCTATCAAAGAGGCCATATGATAAGGTTTCGTCAAAAATTTTACAGCCGGGATACTGAGTATGGTATGATCCATTTCGGTCACAACCTTTCTTTTTCCCAAAGTAACTATTACACAGACTATTCCAATCAGGATACAGGGTTTGAAGTTGTCACTGCTAATGCAAAGGAAACTACTGCGGCTTACGGACTGTTTGTAGGATGGCGGTGGATGAGAACTGCATCGGGGGGCGGGTTTACGATCGATTCATTTGTTGGGATCGATATTGGATTCAGGAGCTGGGAGAAACAATATGAAAACAGTGATTTTGTGGATGGATTGTTCATGGAACTGGATCAAAGTGAATTTTATCTTCCCATTGTGGTGGGCATCAATCTCGGATGGCTGAGTTCTACACGGAAATTATTTAACAAATAATATGAGTCAGAAAAAAACAGCAATTATAGGAGCTACGACGAATCCCTTGCGTTATGCCTATTTTGCTGCTGAACGACTGGACAATAACGGGCACGATTTTGTCCCGGTGGGGATCAAAAAAGGTTCGGTTTTGGACAAAGAAATCCTTAACCTGAATGACAGACCTGTACTGGAGGATATTGACACGGTCACGTTGTATCTCAATCCTACGAATCAGAAGCCGTGGGAAGATTACATTCTCTCTATCCATCCCAGACGTATCATTTTCAATCCTGGTACGGAAAATTTCAAATTTGCTAAAAAGGCCAGAGCCAAAGGTATTGAAACCATTAATGCCTGTACGCTCACCATGCTCAGTGTTGGTCTTTATTAAACCTGGAATTGTCATATATCCTTTCTACTCCATGCAAAATCCCGGAATTAGATTGTGACAGGGTCAATCCAAATCTCCCGTCACAACGTTACCCTCCTCATCAACATGTTCCAGCGATATCTCAGGCTTACAAATTACGCCGCGTTGCGTCATTTCATGGATTGTTTTAGCAAGATCTCCATTTTCGGGAGCATTGAAATCAATTTGATTGCCGTCATAGGTAAACAATCCGAGTTTTGGAAGATTACCGATTTTGGCCGGTATTGCTGTGAGATAATTATCCTCAATATCCAAATCTGTCAAATTCCTCAGTTTGAGAATTTGCTCAGGAAAGTCGCTCAGGTGATTATGGTTAACACGTAATACCCGGAGTTCGGATAACTGCGAAAGGGAAGCGGGCAAAACGCTGATGCGGTTATGATGGAGGTATAATTCTTCCAACCTGGTCAACATACCCACTTCTTCGGGAATGTCATATATTTCATTGTGTGACAGGAACAGAATTTCTATTGCTACGGCGTTCCTGACTGAAGATGGAACTTTCGTCAGCCGGTTGTAATATAAATCCACTACCACCAGGCCAGGTATATCAAAAAGATCTGTTGGCAGGGCTTGGAGCTGATTTTTATAAAGACTTAGCTTGGTTAATTTCGACATATTCGATATCCCGTCCGGAATACTCTTCAGCTTGTTTTCCTGCAATTGAAGTTCATGCAGGTTTTCCATTGTATATAAACTGGGATGAATGGAGGTTAAACCGCATTTATTCAGTTTTAACACTTTGATGAAACCCAGTTTATCGTATCGTCCTTCTCCAATGATTAACGGGTTTTCTTTCATTACGACTTCTTCAAGACTTCTGGCACCCCTGAGTTTTGCAATCGGAATTGCACTCAGTTTGTTTTTGGAGAGTTCGAGCCTTTCAAGCGATTTGAGTTTCCTGAAGTTCGGTACATTTTCCAATCCATCGTCATTGAGCCTGAGATCCCTTAGACCCGCCAGCCGAGGAATCCGGATCCTGCCACCGGTCTCATTTCCGCTCCAGTAAATTTTTTGGAGGGAATCCAGTTTACGAAGCTTTCGGGGAAGTTTGCTTATTTGATTATTCTCTATTTTCAGAACTTTCAGGTTTTCGGCCAATAGCACAAAATCCGGGATTGCAGATAGCCTCGCGTTACTAAGGTTGATCTCCGTTAGTGTATCCACTCTGGTATTCTTCCTGTAACGTTCCACACGCCTGATCCCTTCAGTTTCCGCCAGCTTTTTTCGAACTGCAGCCAGTGAGTCCCTGAAAGCCTGCGGATCCCGCTCGAAAGACCTTATCAATGCCCGTTGGCGGTCTATCCTTTCCTTTGCTTCTTCCTTATCTCCTGAAGCCACCTGAGCAAGGATCTGGCCTGTCATCAAGGTAGTAGCAAAGCACCAAATTATTAATCTCATAACTAAAAACTTAGTTTGTAAACATAATATCCTTTAGTGTAAATTCAATAAGATCGAAACGATACTTTTATGTTATTTTTGCAGCTTTTATAAAGTAATGCATGGAAGAGCAAAATAAGCAGTCAAAAAGCAGTTATTCTGCGAGTAATATACAAGTTCTTGAGGGACTGGAGGCTGTAAGAAAACGTCCGGCGATGTACATCGGCGATGTGAGTGTAAAAGGACTTCATCATATGGTTTGGGAGGTTGTGGACAACTCCATAGATGAAGCATTGGCAGGCTACTGCGATGAGATTAATGTTGAGATCA
Organism: Cyclobacteriaceae bacterium; assembly: GCA_028278225.1. Classification (GTDB taxonomy): domain Bacteria; phylum Bacteroidota; class Bacteroidia; order Cytophagales; family Cyclobacteriaceae; genus JANQEU01. The sequence goes on along the minus strand of JANQEU010000075.1, from coordinate 322,767 downwards.
ACGAGGACAATTCAATCACCGTCAAAGACAATGGCCGGGGTATACCTACGGACATGCATAAGAAGGAAAAACGCTCGGCCCTGGAAGTCGTAATGACCGTGCTCCATGCAGGTGGAAAATTTGATAAGGACACCTACAAGGTATCCGGCGGACTCCATGGCGTTGGGGTTTCCTGTGTAAATGCCCTTTCATCAAAACTCACGGCAACCGTCCATAGAAACGGTAAAATCTTTGAGCAATCCTATCAGCGGGGAATCCCGAATGCACCGGTAAGGGAAACCGGAAAAACTGATATCACGGGAACGATCGTTCAATTTCTGCCTGATGACGCCATATTCACGGTTTCAGCTTATAACTATGACACCATAGCTTCGAGGTTGAGAGAGCTTTCCTTCCTGAATGCTGGCATCAGGATCAAATTGCTTGATCACCGTGAAAAGGACGAAGATGGGAATAACAAATCTGATGAATTCTTTTCTGAGGGAGGATTAGCCGAATTTGTGGAATATCTTGATGAATCAAGGGAAAAGCTTATTCCAATTCCCATTTTCATAGACGGAGACAAGGGAGGTATTCCCGTACAGGTCGCCATGAGCTATAATACCTCCTTTAATGAACATGTGGTTTCGTATGTAAACAACATCAACACTATCGAGGGTGGGACACACGTTGCAGGATTCAGACGGGCGCTTACCAGGACGCTAAAATCATATGCCGACAAATCGGGTTTGCTTGAAAAGGTGAAAGTGGAAATCAGCGGGGACGACTTTAGAGAAGGTTTGACCGGAGTGATTTCCGTGAAAGTTGCCGAACCTCAATTTGAGGGGCAAACCAAAACGAAACTTGGTAACTCCGAGGTGATGGGCGCTGTAGACACGTGTGTTGGCGATATGCTCGCCGAATTTCTCGAGGAAAACCCCAGGGAAGCGAAGCAAATTGTATCAAAAGTGATTCTCGCCGCTCAGGCACGTCATGCTGCAAGAAAAGCCAGGGAGATGGTACAGCGCAAAAATGTACTCTCCGGAACAGGCTTGCCTGGTAAACTTGCTGATTGTTCTGATAAGGACCCCGGAGTTTGCGAGATCTACCTGGTGGAAGGTGATTCGGCGGGCGGATCAGCCAAGCAGGGAAGAGATCGTAGATTCCAGGCCATTCTCCCCTTACGGGGAAAAATTCTGAATGTCGAAAAAGCCCAGGAACATAAGATCTACGACAATGAGGAAATCAAAAACATGATCACCGCCCTGGGTGTTTCTTTCGGTACGGAAGAGGATGAAAAAGCACTGAACCTGGAAAAACTTCGATATCATAAGATCATTATCATGACAGATGCCGATATTGACGGCAGTCATATCAGGACCCTGATACTCACTTTCTTTTTCAGATACATGCGCGAACTGATCGAAAGAGGCTATTTGTATATTGCCTTGCCCCCTCTTTATCTGCTCAAGAAAGGAAAATCGGAAAGGTACGCCTGGACCGAAGAGGACAGGGAACGGATAGTAATGGAAATAGCTGATGGTAAGGAAGATACAGTTAATGTCCAACGATACAAGGGTCTCGGTGAAATGAATCCCGAACAGCTTTGGACGACCACGATGGACCCTGAGTATCGCAGCCTGAAGCAGGTGACCATAGAATCGGCGGCGGAAGCAGATCACCTTTTCTCAATGCTGATGGGCGATGAGGTAGCTCCGCGTCGGGACTTTATCGAAAAAAATGCCAAATACGCTAATGTGGATATCTGATATCCACTCATAACCGCTCTTCTGCTGAATGAAAAATCTATTGTTGCTCTTAATATTTGCACCCCTTTTATCCCTTGGGCAAGGATATTGGCAGCAACGCGTGGAATACCAAATGGATATTGATTTCAATGTCAATGACCACACATTCAAAGGTTTACAAATTTTAAAATACTATAATAACTCCCCGGACACACTGGAAAAAGTGTTTTATCATCTGTACTTCAATGCGTTCCAGCCAAATAGTATGATGGATGTGAGAAGCAGGGTCCTGCCTGATCCGGACAGGAGGGTCAGGGACCGGATATTGCACCTGAAAGAAAATGAAGTCGGCTTCCATGAAATCGAAGAACTGAAACAGGATGGCGAGTCAGTTTCTTACGAAATTGAGAATACCGTTGCGGAGGTTAAGCTGGTGAAACCGATACTCCCGGGAGCCAGCACCGTATTCACTATGAAGTTTAACAGCCAGGTTCCGTTACAAGTGAGAAGAAGTGGACGGGACAACGCCGAGGGCATTTCATATTCTATGGCTCAATGGTATCCAAAGCTCGCTGAATATGATAAGAGTGGCTGGCATGCTCATCCTTATATCGCACGGGAATTTTACGGGTCTTGGGGAGATTTCAACGTGAACATTACTATTGACAAGGACTTTGTACTAGCAGCGGGAGCGGTGTTGCAGAACCCGGAAGAAATCGGATACGGCTACATAGAAGAAGATAAAGTACAGCAGCGGAGAGGGAAAAAACTTACCTGGAAATTCAAAGCTGAAAACGTCCATGATTTTATGTGGGCTGCCGATCCCGACTATGTCCATGAGAAATTACAGGTGCCGGACGGACCGCTTCTGCATTTTTTCTATCAAGGAGACACCCTCGCTGAAAACTGGAAAAAGCTTCCGAAACTTACATCAGAGGCGTTTCAATACATGAGCAAAACATTTGGCAAGTATCCGTACTCCGATTTCTATGTCATTCAGGGTGGGGACGGTGGAATGGAGTACCCAATGTCGACATTGATCAATGGCCACCGAAGTATGACCAGCTTGCTGAGTGTAACCGTTCATGAAGCATTTCACAGTTGGTACCAGGGAGTGCTGGCCACCAATGAAAGCTATTACGCCTGGATGGATGAAGGATTTACTGAATTCGCCGAGAACCTCACCAAAAACTATCTGTATGGTGGTCTCGACCCCTCGCCTCACGCTGGAAACTATGCCGGTTATTTTGCCCTTGCAAAAAGTGGCTTTGAAGAGCCGATGACAACACACTCGGACCATTTCGAAACCAATTTCGCTTATGGAAGAGCCGCCTATTCAAAAGGTGCCGTTACCTTGTCACAATTGGGATATATTATTGGTAATGATGTCCTGATGAATGGCTTACGCAGGTATTTCGACACCTGGAAATTCAAACATCCGGATAGAAATGATTTTATTCGGATCATGGAAAAGGAATCGGAAATGGAACTTGACTGGTATTTTGACTGGTGGATCAACACTACCAAAACAATTGATTATGGTATCGATAGTGTATTTGCGGCTGGTGATGGAACAAAGATAGTTTTAAAAAGGTCAGGCAAAATACCTATGCCAATAGATCTGGTGATCACAAGAAAAGACGAAACCCGGGAGTTGTTCTACATTCCGCTGGGAGTGATGCGAGGGGAGAAAAAAAATGAGTCCAGTATGAACCGAACCGTATTGAAAGACTGGTACTGGACATCCCCCTTCTATGACTTTACAGTTCCAATACCATTTGAGGACATAAGGCACATGGAAATTGATGCAAGCCGTCGTATGGCCGATGTAAACAGAAAAAACAACACTTTTTCCGGAAAATAGATGCTATCGTTTAACATCTGCTTTGATCGACAATACCTGGGTCGGTGATCTGGGATCACTGGAGAAGACAGTAACAGTTTTATACTGTCTGCCCCTACGCCGTTGAGGATTAAACGTGACCTTCATGGTAATTGACTCCCCTGCTTTCAAGTCTTCTTTGTCAAGTTTTACTCCAACACAGGAGCAGTTGGATTTGACCGCCCTGATATTCAATGGAGACTTTCCCTCATTGGTCAAAATGAATTCTCCTTCCGCATTTTCATCCTGGATCACCCCGAAATCCAACAAGTCTTTGTTGAAAACAAGTTTGGGCGCATTTGCCAATTCTTCTTCCGACATGGGTGGAAAGTACTCTTCAATGGTGGCCACAACCGAAAAGCTCTTTGATTGCATCAGGGGGTCCGTTGTCTTGATCACTAATTGATCAGAATTAAAACCCAATTCCCCTTTAACAGTAGGATCATAATTTACCACGATCAGACCCTTTTCTTTTGGCGCCAGGGTCTCCGGATCAAAAGTCACATTTACATGCCCGGGATAGACACCTTCGCCATCCACAAATGTGAAGGCGCTGTCACTGTCATTGTAGATCACAAATACTTTTGAAACTTCTTTTTCGGTAGTGATTTTGCCAACATTCAGGGATCTGTATTTTATTCTCATTGCGCCAAGTTTTGTTGGCAGATCGTCCGCTATGGTCCTTGGACGGGGCTTCACAATTCCCTTGATGTAAAGTGTCGTTGTTGTCCGGTCCGAGGCCGAAACACGCAATGTTTTATTGAATGGGCCCGGTCGGTTGTAAGGATTGTAGCTAGCGGTGACATATCCCGAATCACCGGGCGTGATGGCTTCTTTCGTCCATCCCGGAGTGGTACAGCCGCAAGAGGTGCGAACCCCGGTGATCTTTAGGGTATCCGATGAGTTATTGACAAATCGAAATGTGTATTCGGCAGCGCCATCCTGCTCCTTTATCTCCCCGAAATCATGACGTACTTTTTCAAATTGAAGGCCGCTTTGACCCAAACATAATCCCGCCAACAGCAATGTGCCGAAAAAAATTATTGCTTTCATAATTCCTAAACCTTAATTCAAAATTAGAGTGAAATTGGAAATAATAAGCTCATTGGATCAAAATATCATTTTTGGAGAATAGGTTTGCGGAAAATTAAAAATGGCTAGGATATTAACAGGTATTCAAAGTTCGGGAAAACCCCACCTGGGAAATCTTTTGGGTGCAATCCTTCCGGCTATTGAATTGTCAAAGGATCCGGCCAATGATTGCTTTTTTTTCATTGCCGACCTGCACTCTCTCACCACAATAAAGGATGAGAAGGTTAGACTGGAAAATACGCGTTCAGTAGCAGCAGCCTGGATTGCATGTGGCTTTGACACCGGCAAAAACCTGTTTTATCGTCAGTCCAAGGTTCCCCTGGTTTGTGAATTGATGTGGTATCTGAGCTGTTTCACCCCTTATCCGATGCTGGCAAATGCGCATTCCTTTAAGGATAAGGCGGACAAGTTATCAGACGTGAATGCGGGATTGTTTTCTTACCCAGTTTTAATGGCAGCAGACATATTATTATATGATGCGAACATTGTTCCCGTCGGAAAGGATCAGAAGCAACACCTGGAGATGACCAGGGACATTGCTAATTCATTTAACCATCGATTTGGAGAGACATTTGTGATCCCGGAAGCCCAGATCCAAAAAGACCTGATGACAGTTCCTGGTACAGACGGTCAGAAAATGAGTAAATCCTACGGAAATATCATTGACATTTTCCAGCCTGATAAATCATTACGAAAGAACGTAATGTCAATTATTACGGATAGTACGCCACTGGAAGAGCCTAAGAACCCGGACACCTGTAATGTTTTTAGTTTGTACAGGCTGCTGGCGTCTGATTCCCAGACAGAAGAGATGCGCCAAAAATACGAGGGAGGCAACTATGGTTATGGTCAGGCGAAGCAGGAATTATTCGAGCTTATCACGAAGAAATATGAAAAAGAGAGGCAGGCATTTGACGAACTGATGAACAATCCCTCCCACCTGGAGGACCTTCTGAAGGATGGTGAGAAAAGAGCGACGGAAGTAGCATCCGAAGTATTGGCCAGGGTTAAGTCAAAGGCCGGATATTAGTTGTAAATTATGCCTGGCATAGATGTTGGAATTGCCTTGGACAATTGTACTTTCTTTTCTACAATTGTTTAAATCATCTTCAAATATCAAAAGTATTGATCACCGTAATTGAATTACTATTATGACCCCCGAACAAAAAGCTGAATCCTGGTTATCATCCAAAAATCTTGATGATTCCTCACGACAAGAGATCTCGCGGCTTCAAAAGGAAGATCCCACTGGCTTTATTGACGCGTTTTATAAAGATCTGGAATTCGGAACGGGAGGCCTGAGAGGTATCATGGGAGTAGGCACCAACCGGATGAATAAGTATACCGTGGGGATGGCCACACAGGGGCTGGCAAACTACCTGATGAAAACTTTCACAAATCAGGAAATTAGCGTTGCCATTGCCTGTGACAGCCGCAACAACAGTCATCATTTCGCAGGAACAACGGCAGATGTATTCTCAGCTAATGGGATTAAAGTGTACCTGTTCGGAGAATTGAGACCCACACCTGAGCTTTCCTATGCCATCAGAACTTTAGGGTGTCAAAGTGGAGTGGTGGTTACGGCATCACACAATCCAAAAGAGTATAACGGGTACAAAGCATATTGGGATGATGGAGCGCAAATGATCGCTCCCCATGACAAAAACGTTATTGACGAAGTGATGGCTATCGGGTCCATTGACAATGTAAATTTTGATCGCAATCCCGATTTGATACAGACCATCGGATCAGACATAGATGAATCTTATCTGGATATGATCAAAGAGCTGAGTTTATCTCCTGATGAAATTAGAGAGCAGAATGATCTTAAGATCGTTTTCTCGGCAATACACGGAACAGGAATAACGCTGGTGCCGCAAATATTGCAAAGGTTTGGCTTCACTAACGTCAGCCTCGTTGAGGAGCAAAGCACGCCTGACGGAAACTTTCCAACCGTTGTCTACCCAAATCCCGAGGAAGCGGAAGCCCTGTCACTGGCATTGAAAAAGGCTGAGGAAATAGATGCCGACCTGATCATGGCGACAGATCCCGATGCCGACAGGGTGGGCATTGCCACAAAAAACCCCGATGGAAAGTTCCAGCTGCTTAATGGAAATCAGACCGGTGCCCTGTTGATTTATTACCTGCTAACAAAGTGGAAAGAAAATGGCAAATTGAGTGGTAATGAATTCATTGTGAAAACCATTGTTACCACGGAGCTGATCAAAAAAATTGCGGATGGTTTCGGTGTGAAAAGTTTTGATACACTTACCGGATTTAAGTTCATTGCTGCGAAAATCAAGGAACTCGAAGGCAAGGAGCAATTTATAGGAGGTGGGGAAGAAAGCTACGGGTACATGATTGGTGACAAAGTAAGAGATAAAGACGCCATAGCATCCTGTGCAATTATTGCGGAGATGACGGCATGGGCGAAAGCAAATGGCAAATCACTTTTCGACCTCCTGATCGAAATCTCCGAAAAGTACGGACTGTATCTGGAGGGCTTGAAATCCGTTACCAAAAAAGGTAAATCCGGTTCCGAGGAAATACAACAGATGATGGTGAAATTCAGGGAAAATCCGCCTGAGGAACTTGCAGGTTCAAAAATTAAAATTGCTATCGATTATCAATCAGGTACAAGAAAAGACATCCTCACAGGAGATATTACAGAAGTCCACCTGCCCAAGTCCAATGTATTACAATTTATTACTGAAGATGATTCAAAGATCTCCATAAGACCCTCAGGGACAGAACCCAAGATCAAGTTTTATTTTTCCGTTAATAAGGAATTAGCAAATAAATCTGATTATTTTGCAATCGCCAGTCAGCTCGAGCAAAAAATCAGTCAACTTGCTCAAACAATAGAAAACTGAATTAAAAAATTTTAAGAAATAATTATATTTTTTTTAGGCAAATGTTTATTTTGCGCCGATCCATACGCAAGAACCAGAAAAAGTTATATTTACTTCGCTATCACCATATTAAACAACTGACTTGGAAGTACTAGTTAATGTTTTACTTGTTATAGTGGGATTCATTCTCCTTATCAAAGGTGCGGATTTCTTAGTTAACGGTGCTTCTTCTCTTGCCAAGCGATTCAATGTCTCCGATATCGCAATTGGATTAACGGTTGTTGCGATGGGAACATCCGCACCAGAATTGGTAGTTAACCTTATTGCCGGTACTGAAGTCTCAGCTGATGGTGGCAATGACGTTGTCTTCGGAAATATTATCGGATCCAATATTTTTAACATCTTTTTAATCCTGGGTGTTTCGGCAGTCATCTATCCTTTGACCGTCCAGCGAAACGCACTATGGAAGGAAGTACCCTATTCCCTACTCGCCACTTTTGTCTTTTTTATTCTGGTAAATGACGTCCTTTTTTTTGAGGCCGATTCAAACTCCTTGAACGTATATGACGGTTCGATTCTCCTGGTGATGTTTGGATTGTTCATACTTTACATATTTCTCAATCTCAAAAGAAACCCTGACGGAGAAGTTGAGGATATTGTGATGTTCGGCAGTGTAAAAACGACCATCATGATCGTATTAGGTATTGCGGGGCTGGTATTTGGTGGCCAGATGATCGTGGACAATGCCGTTTCAATAGCTGAGAGGTTTAACGTCAGCCAGAAACTCATCGGATTGACCATCCTCGCAGCCGGCACTTCACTACCTGAATTGGCTACGTCGGCAGTAGCGGCTTTTCACAAAAAATCCGATCTGGCGGTTGGCAATATTGTGGGATCCAACATTTTCAATTTACTACTGGTTCTTGGCGTTACGGCTATTGCACACTCTCCTTTGAATTTTAATTCCGTACTGAATATTGATCTGTACATTGTAATGCTGGGGACGTTTCTCCTATTCATCTTCATGTTCACCCTGAACAAGTACAAGCTTGACCGGGCGGAAGGAGGTGTCTACCTCATTGGCTTTGCAGCCTATATGTACTATTTGTTTATGCGGCTATAGATCATTGCAGATTTTGAAATTAGTGTTGATGTTTGCAGCAAAAAAGAAAAACGATGCTCGCAAAAATCAATCCCCTACAAACAAAAGCATGGTCAAGTCTATCGGAACATTTCCAATCCATCCGTGCCAAACATTTGTCAGATCTCTTCCGTGAAGAACCGCAAAGATGTGACTATCTCACATTCACATTTGAGGATATCTTCTTTGATTTTTCCAAAAACCTGATCAATAAGGAAACGATCTCCCACTTCAAATTGCTAGCCGAGGAAGTGCAGCTTAAAGCCGCAAAAACCGCAATGTTCCGTGGAGATAAGATCAACGAAACGGAGGATCGGGCTGTGCTGCATACAGCTCTTCGAAATTTATCGAACCGGCCTGTCAATGTCGACGGTGAGGATGTTATGCCTTTAGTCTTCGGAGAGCTGGACAAAGTCAAGGATTTCGCCGGTCGTTTACACGGAGGCGAACTGAAGGGATACACCGGGAAAAAACTTCAGTCCATTGTAAATATTGGTATTGGAGGTTCTGACCTCGGCCCGTATATGGTCTCCGAATCATTGAAACCCTACTGGCAGGCCGGGATCAGGCCGTTTTTCGTTTCAAACGTTGACGCCAGCAACCTGAAGGAGGTTTTTGAGCAAATAGATCCGGAAACAACCCTTTTCATCATTGCTTCCAAAACATTTACTACGCAGGAGACCATGACCAATGCCAACTCCGCAAGAGACTGGTTTCTTTCTTATGCCAAAGATCCGAACCATGTGGCCAAACATTTCGTTGCCGTATCTACTAATTCGGAGAAGGTCCGGGAATTCGGAATTAACCTGGACAATATGTTTGAGTTTTGGGATTGGGTCGGTGGAAGATATTCCCTGTGGTCCACTATTGGGTTGAGCATCGCCTGTACGGTAGGCTATGAAAATTTCGAAGCTTTGCTTTCCGGCGCTGAGAAAATGGATAATCACTTTCTCAACGAACCTTTCGAGAAAAACCTACCCACCCTGCTGGCATTCATAGGTATCTGGTATAATAATTTCTTCAAGGCCGAAACCCAGGCGATCCTTGCGTATGACCATTTGATGAGAAATTTCAGCAAATACCTGCAACAGGGGGACATGGAAAGCAATGGAAAGTATGTAGATCGATCAGGAAGGCCTACAGATATTCAAACCGGTCCGATCGTATGGGGCGAACCTGGCACCAATAGTCAACACGCATTTTTCCAATTGATCCATCAGGGCACCAAACTCATCCCCTGTGATTTCATCGCGGCCGCACAACCGGCTCATGAAATGGTTGATCACCAGGAAAAGCTTATCGCCAACTTCATTGCTCAGACAGAAGCACTCATGACAGGCAAATCAGAGAAGGCGGTACGAAATGAATTGAAATCTCAAGGCATGACGGAATCGGAAATTGAAAAACTGCTTCCATTCAAAGTATTTCAGGGAAATAAGCCCACCAACACCATACTGATGAAAAAACTCACTCCTCAGGCATTGGGCTCACTTATTGCGCTCTACGAACATAAGATCTTTGTACAGGGTGTGGTATGGAATATCTTCAGTTTTGACCAATGGGGAGTGGAACTTGGTAAACAGTTGGCAGGAAACATACTGAAAGAAATAAAGCAGTCCGCTCCGGGTGAAAATCATGATAACTCCACTAAAGCTATTTTGGACCAATATCTATCGTTTGTTAAGTCTTAGCTGATAAAGCAGGATCGAGGTGGCAACAGCCACATTCAACGATTCCGCCCGGCCCGGTCCCGGAATTGTTAGCTCTTTGCTGATGAGATCTCCAAGTGCCTTACTTATACCATGCGATTCACTTCCCAAAACGAAAATTGATGGTTCGTTGATTTCCACGGCACTCACATTTTCACCGTCAAGCGTCAAACCATAAATGTTCTCATTCCGGTCCCTGAGCAATGACCTTAGATCTACGTAAAAAGGTTTAAGTCTGGTAAAAGAACCCATTGTGGATGCAATCGTTTTGGGATTATAAAAATCTGCCGAATCAGGACTCAGGATCAGTTGAGAAAACCCGAACCAATCCAGTGATCTTACGATTGTCCCCAGATTCCCGGGGTCACTCACCTGATCAAGAATAATTACATGGTCGGAAAAGTCAATGGTTTCCTTTCGAAAAGATTTTATTTTTGCAACGGCCAGGCAGGTTTCGTTTGTTTTCAAAGTACTGATTGCCTGGAGTTGATCCCTTGAAACAACAATGTGAAATTGTGAAAAAAGATGGCTGTATTCTTTTGTACATATCAAATAATCCACCTCAAAATCTGATTTCAATAGTTCCGAAACATTTTTTATGCCCTCAACCAAAAACTTTTTCTCTCTGGCACGATATTTCTTTAGTTTGAGTGATTTGATATACTTTAACTCGTTTTTTGAGATCATTGGGTGATTAATGATTTGAGGCAATATATCTATTATCTTGTAATAGGAGTACTTTTTTCCTCTTGCATGGGTACGCGCTATCTGGAGGCAAATGAGCGATTGATCGTTCGCAAAGCAAAAGTGCAGGGGGTGAAAGGTTCCCTGAAAGAGGAGGTGGAATCACTGATTATTCAACAACCCAACAAAAAATTTTTAGGATTCCTGCCCATCGTTTACCTCGCCCATGCTTATCAAATGGGTTTGAAAAAATTTAGCCCGGATAAGTGCCAGGTACGAATCGATAGTGTTAATTCCAAATTTGACAAGAAAATCAGCAGTGTCAAGTCGACAAAACGTCGCAATCGTCTCATCGCAAAACAACGGCAAAAAACCGATAAGCTGGAATTGAAAAAAACAGAGGGTAACTGGTTGATGAGGAACGGTGAGGTGCTGGCTATTTACAATGAACCCATTCAGGATCAAACGGTCAATCAAATTGAGACATATCTTAACACCAGGGGATTTCTGCAAGGAAAAGCACGGTTCAATACAAACTTTATCGGTCAAAGAAAGCTTAGCCTGAATTACGTGGTTAAAACAGGACCAAGATATACCATTGATTCAATTTGTTACCAGGTTAATGATCCACTGATATCCGAATTGCTCGAAACTAACCGGAACTTTGCGGAAATCCGGACAACACTGAGTTATGACCAGCCCTCTATGGAACGGGAAAGAGAACGGATCTATCAATTACTTACGGACAATGGTTATTACACCTTTTCCAAACAATATGTTAGCTTCCAGGTGGATACTGCCTCCCTTGGAGACCATAAGGCCATTCTGAACGTTTTGGTCCGTGATCCGCAGATTGGGAAACATAAACAATATCAAGTCGACTCAATTATATTTTCTACGGTGTCAGGCGGCCCCGCACAATACCAGGCTAATGATTACCAGGGCATAACTTATTCCTTTGGGGAAAGCAGGTACAGCCCGAAAGTTCTCACATCACGTATATTTATTGCCAGAGATAGCCTTTTCAGCAGAAGTCAAACTCTTGAGACTCAAAGGCAACTTTCTTACCTCGATGCTTTCAGATTTGTTAATATAAATTATGACTCGGCCGGTACCGAAGGATTAGTAGCCAATATATTCACCAAACCGATGAATAAATATCAAACCACGAATGAGATTGGTTTCATTTCGGCTTCTCAGCAACAGCCAGGTCCTTTTATCAATTTAGGGCTCAAAATCCGGAATGTCTTCGGGGGTCTCGATATTTTTCAGTTAAATGGAAACTTTTCATTGTTAGGGCTTCCTTCAGTGGATTCTGCTTCCACTTCCAGCGACTACTCGCTCCGCCAGTTTGAGGGACAGGGAACCCTGACCTTCCCCCAATTCCTTTTTCCGGCATCAGACTCTTTCAAAAAAAGAATCGGAGCGTTCAATCCGCAAACACAAATATCGGTGGGATATATCTATGAAGACCGGTTAGGGGATTATGAAAGGAGTAAAATTGAAACTTCCCTGGCCTACATATGGAGAGTGAAGAATAGCATTCGGTATTCTTTCAAGCCATTTACTGGCAGCTATATAGATGTAACACGCATTGATTCGGACTTCCAGGATTTCCTGGATGATCAGACCGAACTGGGAAACGGGGCCCTACAAGCGGCTTTCAACTCTTCCTGGATCTCAAGTACATCATTTGAAGTGGCCTATAACGTAAATGAATACGGCTCGTATCAGAAAAACTCGTCCTTTTTCCGGGTCTTAACTGAATCCGGCGGCACTTTTCTCAATTTGCTTGGGGAGGATGTCTTCGGCACGGATACGACCTTTTCAGTATTCAAATGGTGGAAGTTGCATCTGGATTACCGGAATCTGAAGATCATTGATTCAAAATCGAGTCTGGCTTTCAGGTTCAACTTTGGAGTTGCCTCACCCTATGGCGATAGACAAAGTCTGACACTTCCATACAATAAAAGATTTTATGTCGGTGGAAGCAACAGTCTCAGGGCCTGGCCTGTTCGACGATTAGGCCCGGGGGCATACGGGGATATCAAAACGACAATCGCGGACAAGCATGGACTATCAGAGATAAGTTACCAGCTAGAGCAAGGTGGAGATATGGTTATTGAAACCAGTCTGGAGTATCGCAAAAATTTAATTGGATTTGTAGACTATGCGTTGTTCCTTGATGCGGGAAATATATGGATCATCAATAGCGACCAGAAAATACTTGACCAACAGGGAGATGACGGAATATTTCAATTTGAAAATTTTCTAAGTGAATTTGCCGTTGGAGCCGGACTTGGATTAAGGTTAGATTTTTCTTTCCTGATATTTCGACTGGATTGGGCGGCACAGGTTGTGGATCCGGCGCAGGCACCGGGAGAACGATTCGTGCTGGACAACATCAATTTTTTGTCACGTTTTGGAAACAATGAATCTGATAAAAGTTTTTTAAGCAACAAGACCAATTTAAACCTGGGAATTGGATTCCCGTTTTGATATGTCCAAAAAAGACACCATACAAAACCGGTTTAAGAGTCTGCAGGATCAAATATGCAATGGACTTGAACAGACAGACAGACATGGTAAATTTCTGGAAGATACATGGACCAGGGAAGGTGGTGGCGGCGGCAGATCCCGCGCTTTTGAAAATGGTGACGTCATCGAGAAGGGCGGGGTAAATTTTTCAGCCGTTTTTGGAAAAACACCGAAAAAGATACTGGCAGCTTTGGAATTGGATGAGTCCGACTTTTTTGCCACTGGTGTCTCCATCGTTTTGCATCCCGTAAACCCCTGGGTACCGATCGTCCATATGAATGTGAGGTATTTTGAAATGAGTAATGGTGTATACTGGTTTGGTGGAGGAATAGACCTTACGCCTCACTATGTTATTCCTGAAGACGCCAGGTTCTTCCACAAACAATTGAAAGATGTTTGCGACAAGTATGATCCTCTTTACTATCCAAAGTTCAAGAAATGGGCGGATGATTACTTTTTTATTGCGCATCGTGATGAAACCAGGGGGATCGGCGGTATTTTCTTCGACAGACTGTGTGGCAAAACCGAGGAGGAATTCGACCATTATCAAAACTTCACTCAGGCAGTTGGAGAGGCTTTTTTACCTACCTATGTCGAATTAATCAACAGAAATCGAGACAAGAGCTACACAAATGTTGAAAAAGCCTGGCAGTTGATTCGAAGGGGAAGATACGTTGAATTCAATCTCGTTTACGACAAAGGCACCAAATTCGGCCTGGAAACCGGTGGCAGGACAGAGTCAATCTTAATGTCCCTGCCTCCACTTGCGAACTGGAAGTATGATTACCGGCCTAAAGCCGGTACACGCGAGGAACAAACATTGAAGTGGTTAGTCCGGGGGATAGACTGGTTATCAGATGATTGATCAACTGCTGGATCTGGATGAAAAACTCTTCCTGATCCTCAATGGATTTGGTCACCCTTACCTGGATGCCCCAATGTTATGGCTCTCGGACAAATACATCTGGATCCCATTATATGCTTTGGTTGTTTTTTTGATCTACCAAAAATTTGGCACCAGATTTTGGATACCGGTTCTATCCCTGATTGTCCTGGTCACATTGACGGATCAGGTGACTTCTTCTTTCATGAAACCATTTTTTGAAAGGCTGCGACCGTGTCATAATCCGCAATTTGCCGACACTATTTTTATCATAAAAGGTTGCGGTGGGAAATACGGATTTGCTTCATCACATGCCGCAAACACCATGGGTTTTGCTCTCTTTAATTTCTTTTTACTGGATAAAAAGTGGGTCGGCCGGACTTTAATCACCTGGTCGGGATTGGTGGGTTTCTCACGCATTTACCTGGGAGTTCATTACCCCGGAGATGTCCTGGCAGGATTTATCGTCGGGGGATTACTTGCTTACCTGGTTTTCAGAATAATGATCATACTGGGCTCAGGACAACTGAAGTCCCCTTTTCTCCAGTAATTTTTGGACGTATTTACCTAATATGTCAAATTCGAGATTGACTTTGTCTCCGACCCGCATTTCATGAAAGTTAGTGTGATCGTAAGTGTAAGGGATAATAGCGACTCGAAATGAGTTAAAAGTTGTATCAAAGCAGGTAAGACTTACTCCATTCACGGAAATACTGCCTTTATCGACCATTACTTCGTCCGTATCATCGTACTGAAAGTCATAGAGCCAACTCCCATCTTCATCTGTGATCTTTTTGACCTCAGCCATCAGGTCTACATGTCCCTGCACGATATGACCGTCAAATCTGCTGTCTGCTTTCAGACACCTCTCAAGGTTTATCTCTGACCCGATTTTCAAAACTCCCAAATTTGACCGCTTCAATGTTTCATCAACAGCCGTAACCCAGTGAAGATCTCCCTCGGTTTTGGTTATGGTAAGACAAACGCCATTATGGCTGACGCTTTGATCAATTGATAGTTCCTTCCCGATTTCCGATTGAAAACAAAAATCCATATTGCTGCCGGATTTCACTACTTCTTTGAGTACCCCGGTTGCTTCGATAATACCTGTAAACATGACTTCTTTGTAGCGCTTATACTAGATTTGGGGGCAATTTAATGGAGAAATTGGAAGACAGTTATCGGGCTCGTGGATTACGTAATATTTTGGTAAAAGAAATTGCCAAAAAGGGAATAAAAAGCGAACGGATCCTGGAGGCATTCCGGAAGGTTCCACGACACTTTTTCTTTGATCCGATATTCATTGAGCACGCCTATGAGGATAAAGCGTTTCCCATAGGTGAGGGTCAGACTATTTCGCAGCCATACACGGTTGCTTTCCAGACTGAATTGCTGGAGATAAAACCCGGTAAGAAAATACTGGAGATCGGAACGGGGTCAGGTTATCAGGCCTGTATCTTACTCGAACTCGGAGCTGTTGTGTATTCCATAGAATATAATGAGGTACTGTACAAAAGAACTGTAAGATTTCTTCCGAAAATCGGTTACAAAACCAACCTGTTCTATGGAGACGGATCGAAGGGATTGCCTGACCACGCACCATATGACGGTATTCTGGTAACGGCTGCCGCTCCGAACGTACCTTCCGAATTGATCAACCAGCTGAATCCGAACGGTAAACTGGTCATACCGGTCGGTGGCAAGCGGATACAGAAAATGGTAAAGGTCACTAAAATTGATGAAAACAGGATTTCCAAAAAGGAATATGACCGGTTCAGTTTTGTACCTTTGCTCGGCGAAGAAGGCTGGAGATAAACACATGAAAAAAATCCACAAAAAATGTAATGATTCCCTGGTAACCATGACGGAACTGGTACTCCCGAATGATACGAATCCGTTGAATAATCTTATGGGTGGACGCCTGATGCATTGGATGGATATTGCAGCGGCAATTTCCGCACAAAAGCATTCCAACAGGATCGTAGTAACTGCGTCCGTTGACAATATATCATTTAGCAAACCCATTAACCTGGGAAATGTCGTTACACTTGAGGCCTTTGTGACCAGGGCATTTAACTCCTCAATGGAGGTATTCATCCAGGTTTCTGCCGAGGACATTCCTTCCGGCAGAAAGACTGAAACCAATTCCGCCTTCTTCACGTTTGTCGCAGTTGATCAAACGGGACGACCTATCGACGTACCTGAAGTACATCCTGAGTCCGACCTGGAGATGGAGCTTTATGAAGGCGCTTTGCGAAGAAGACAACTGCGTCTTGTCCTTGCCAAAAGAATGAAACCCGAAGACGCAAACGAACTGAAGTCAATATTCAAGCTTCAATGATCGAGGACAGGCATCTACATCAATTTATAACCGAAGAACTTTACGATGTCAGGGGAAAAGTAAAAGAACCGGTTCCGGAAAAGACTGATTCCGATCGGGATAACGTGGAATCGATTTCCGAAGAAAATGAAGTGACCGCCCCGGTAACCGTATTGGGATCATTCGATCAATTGGAATTGGAAAATCTGAATAAAACCCTGAAAGGACTGGGTGTGGACCCTGTCACGGTTACGCTTGCCAGATCCATTGAGGAATTGAAAGCCAAATCAGATAAGCTTATTGTTTTTGGGGAAGAATTTAAACCGGCGCTCGGTGTAAATACATTGTATGAACCCACTCAAACAAGTTATGGAAACACTTTCATTTCCAAACCCCTGGCATTCCTGGCATCTAACCCCGGGGAGAAGCTCTTGTTCTGGGAGGCACTCAAAAAATGGTTTGGAATTTAGCCGGATACATACGGTTGATGCCGGACCCAATCCGTGATTAGTTTTGATCCTATTTTGCTTCGTCCGATTCACCAGGTATTTCTTTTCCCAAATTTTTACAGGCTACAGTATATTTAATTTCAGGGGGTATCTCAAATAGAGCTACAGTTTCTTCATAGAGGGATTTTGTCTGGTATCAAAGATGGTTATCAACTCAATCTTTTCATTCCTGATTCGGTAATACAAACTTGCTTGTTTGCTAACCACACATCGTCTCACATTTCTACGACTGATTGTAACGGGATACATTTTTGGTCTTTCTGATATTTCTGCTAAGATGGTTTCCAGGCGATTGGCAAATTTTCTCGCCGGCCTCTCCCCCCATTCATCGAGCAAATAGTCAATCAGGTTCAAATACTCTTTCGTAGCACGAGGAGACCACTCAATTTGCCTTGTCACAGATCAAAACTTCTCTTTTACCCTTGCCATCACCTCCTGGTGAGAGACACCTTCTCCCCGATCCAGTTGAGCTAAGCCTTCATCAATTGCTAAACGTTCTTCTTCGCTGATCTCATCCCACCAATCCTGTCCGCTTTTTATTACTTCAAGCTGCCTTAAGATATCAG
The DNA here is from genome assembly GCA_028278225.1 of Cyclobacteriaceae bacterium. GTDB lineage: Bacteria > Bacteroidota > Bacteroidia > Cytophagales > Cyclobacteriaceae > JANQEU01. The sequence goes on along the minus strand of JANQEU010000075.1, from coordinate 304,864 downwards.
GATCTTTAAGTTCAGTTAACCAATGAATAAGGTTAATTTTGGTTGTTTGAATGTCCATTGATATTGCAATTTTCGATCCTAAAGTTAAAGATTCTCCATCTATATTAGTTTGAGTTGCTTGCTTCAAATTTGGTTTTGGATCCTAACCGAAGATCTCTTCCAGTTTTAGTCTAAGAGACTCACCTCGCAATCCTTTGGCCATGATCTTACCATCCGGATCAATGAGGTAAGTAGCGGGGATTGCATTGATGTTATACTGCCGGGCAGCTTCCGAATTAAAATATTTAAGGTCGGATACATGCCTCCACATCAATCCATCATCTTCAATGGCTTTAAGCCAAGCCTCCCGCTTCCGGTCCAGGGAAACACCATAGATCTCAAAATTCCTGTCTTTGTATTTGTTATAAAGTTTGACAACATTTGGATTTTCCATCCGGCAGGGTCTGCACCATGCCGCCCAAAAATCAATTAAGACGTAGTTGCCTTTAAGCGAACTTAATGTTACATGATCCCCTTCAGGGGTCGGCAAAGATATCTCAGGTGCATCGGCACCCACGGCAAGTTTTCTTAGTACGTCTATCCGCGCGCTTAATTCTTTTGTCAATGTATTATCAGGAAGCGAGCTCTTGAATATGGTGACGAGGCTGTCTGCAAATTGAAATTCCTGCTCGACATCGATGTAATTTATACCGTACAAGGCCGCCAGCGACGGAAGTGATTGCCTGATCCGGATTTTCATGTTTCGGTTGTGTTTCCCATTCAGATAATAGTACTGATCGGTGATCTCATTCATAGTTTTCACATCGCCCCTTGATCTGGCCTGCATCGCTTCCTGATTCAACAACTGAATGTCACTCTGCTTTTTTCTGGCAATGCTATCCAGCTGTCTCATCAAATCTGTATGATAGGATCCCGTAACATTGTTTTTGCCGTTGGGATCGGATCCATCGGCTTCGATGTAAACTTTCTTCTCTTCACCGGTAAGGATCAGGTTGATAAATTGACGGTCATAGAAGCTGACACGGTAAAACTCCGGTTGATTTACTTTCAGGTATGTCTCAAATTCACCATTATCGCCTACCTCAATGGAATCAACTACCTCAAGGCCGGATTCACCTAACCATAAAAGGTATGTCATTTCACCGGGAACAGGGTTTGCCACTTTGCCCGAGATCAGTATACCCTCACTTTTTTTGGTGCAAGCGGCGAATAAAATGATGACTGCAATAAAATATAGCTTTTTCATATCTTTTGTCTTCTGCTTTCTAACGAATCTACAATCAATCTGTTGGCTAATTTCGGATCTACTTTCCCGGATGATTTTTTCATCAGCTCACCCATGAACATGCCGGTTAATCCTTTCTTTCCATTGTGATAGGCTTTCACCTTATCCGGATTTGCCTCCAGTATTTCGTTTACAAGCGATTGAATTTTTTTAGAGTTCCCTTCCTGCACAATATTCAGGCGATCTACTGCATCAGCAGGTGTCACTTCCGGGTGTTTGAGCAAATACCTGAACAGGCTTTGCGTGGCTATGGTCTGACTGATCCTTCCTGATCTTACCAATTCAATGATCTCCGCTATCACTTTTGGTTTTAGGGGAAACCGATCTATCGAAAGGTTATTGTCATTTAAATAAGACCGTACGGGTCCCATCAACCAATTTGAAATCTGTTTATATTCATCAATATATGCTGTCACTTCAATGAAATAATTGGCTTTGGACTTTTCCTCAGTTAGTACCCCGGCATCATACTCAGGTAACCCAAACTCTTCAATTAATCTCAATTTAACTTCATGGGGAAGTGCTGGCATTTGTGATTTGATCCCGTCTATCCATCTATCATCTACAATGATCGGGCTGATATCAGGCTCCGGAAAATAGCGATAGTCATTGAGGACTTCTTTCGTTCTCATTTCGGAGGTTTCTCCAGTGGCCGGATTGAAGGTACGGGTTTCCGAAATGATCTCTTTACCGGCTTTCTTTAGTTCCAGTTGCCTCTCTATTTCTTTATCTATTGCCCTGGCAACATTCCGAAAAGAGTTCATATTCTTTACTTCCACTTTATTCCCAAGGGCTTCTCCTTTCCTGTGAATGGAGACATTGGCGTCACATCTCAACGAACCCTCCTCCATATTACCATCGCTGATTTCAAGATATCTGGCGATCTTCCTTATTTCACTCAAGAATATTGCTGCTTCATCTGAAGACTTGAGGACGGGTTCCGTCACAATTTCGATCAATGGCACGCCCGCCCTGTTGAGATCTACTTTTGTGAAATCTTCACCCGAGATGTGAATAGACTTTCCGGCATCTTCCTCCAGATGAATTTTCGTGAGCGCAATATAACTTTTGCTACCATTTGAGGACCTGATCTCCAATCCTCCGTTCCGGCAGATCGGAGTGGTGTCCTGGGTGATTTGATAGCCCTTTGGCAAATCGGGGTAAAAATAATTCTTCCGGTCAAAGATCAATTTCCTGCTGATATCACAATTAAGTGCCAATCCCATTTTGATGGCACAGTCCACGACTGATTTATTGATCAGGGGAAGAACACCCGGATGCGCAATCGTAATGGCGCTTATGTTCTCGTTGGGCTCCTGACCGAAGGAATTGATGTCAGAAGAAAAGATCTTCGATTTCGTGGACAACTGGACATGAACTTCCAGGCCAATGACAGGTTCGTAATTTTCCCGATCCAACATTATACCGAAACTCCTAACGATTCCAATATCAGTGCCCTTCCCGTTTGAAGTGCATCTTTGAGGCCGTTGACATCCTTACCTCCGGCTGTGGCAAAAAAAGGCTGACCGCCGCCGCCGCCTTTAATAGACCTGGCCATTTCCCGCACAAGATTGGAGGCATTCAGATCCTTTTCCTTCACCAAATTTTCAGAGATCATAACGGTCAGATTTGGTTTGCCCTGCACATCGCCACCAATCACCAGAAGCAGGTTTTTTACTTCATTTTTAAGGTCAAAAGCTATTTGCTTAATAACATCGTTTGACGTGAATTTTCCTGAGAAGAAAATAGTAGTGATCTCACCTATCATTTCCTTGCTGTCCACAATATCCTGTTTGATCCCTTTGGATCTTTCTTTATTGATCTCCTCCAGTTCTTTTGACAGTTTTTGCTTTTCCCTGATCAGGTCATCCAGGGTCTTAAGGAGATCTTTTGGGTGTTTTAGCAATGTGTTAACCTGATCGAGCAAAACAAGCCTCTTGTTGATGTAGTCTTCTGTTTTTTCAGCTGTGATCGCTTCGATACGCCTTACACCGGCTGCAATTGATGACTCACTTATGATTTTGAACTGACCTATCTGACCGGTCGCCTGTACATGCGTACCTCCGCACAGCTCGACACTATAGTTTTTATCAAATGAGATCACCCTCACGAAATCCCCGTATTTTTCACCAAACAGGGCCGTAGCGCCCATGGCCTTGGCCTCATCTATCGGTACATTTCGCTGCTCTTCTAACGGGATATTCTCACGGATCTTGGTATTAACGATTTTTTCGACTTTTTCAATCTCCTCGTCCGTCATCTTACTGAAATGTGAAAAATCGAACCGGAAATGATGTTCGTTTACCAAAGAACCTCGCTGCTGAACATGATCGCCCAATACACTTTTCAAAGCAGCATGAGCCAGATGCGTGGCAGAGTGATTGTTCATAATTAGCTTTCGACGCTCGCCATCCACCAGAGTGGACACCGGATCAGCCGCGTTGTCAGGAAGTTTATCAGCATAATGGACAATCAATTCGTTTTCCTTTTTCGTATCGAAGATCCGAACACTCTTTTCCCCCTGCTTGAAGTAACCCGTATCTCCTACCTGTCCGCCGGATTCTGCATAGAAGGGTGTCCGGTCCAATACTATCTGAAAGTAGGTTTTGTTTTTCTCCCTTACTTCCCGGTAATTTACGATTGAACTTTCCGAACTAAGATGACCATATCCAATGAATTGTGAGTGATCATCCGTGGCGACAACATCAGCCCAGTCTCCCTTATCCTGCGAAGCAGCACTTTTGGAGCGCTCTTTCTGTTTAGACATCTCTGCCTCAAATTCTTTTATATCAACCCTCAGGTTGTTTTCCTTCGCAATTAAGGTGGTAAGGTCGACCGGAAAACCATAGGTATCGAATAATTCAAACACAGACTTCCCATTTATTACACCGTTTTTCGATTGTCTCTTGAGCAGGTCAAAACGCTTTAGTCCGTTTTCCAGGGTTCGTAAGAATGATACTTCTTCCTCGTGGATAACCTTTGACACGAATTCCTTTTGTGATGCTAATTCAGGGAAAACATCCACAAATTGATCTGCCAGAATCGGCACTAATTCAAACAGAAATGGTTCGTTAAACGAAAGAAAAGTGTATCCATACCTTACTGCCCTTCTCAGAATCCTTCTCACTACATATCCAGCTTTGGCATTGCCAGGGATCTGACCATCAGCTATCGTAAAGGATATCGCCCGGATATGATCGGAAATTACCCTTATGGCAATGTCCGTTTTTTCATTTTCACCATACCTGACATTGGCCTTTTTCGCTATTTCCTTGATCAGAGGTTGGAAAAGATCTGTATCATAATTGGATTGCTCACCCTGAATGGCCATAACAAGCCGTTCCAACCCCATTCCCGTGTCCACATGTTTTTCAGGCAGGTTCTCCAGGGAATTGTCACTTAACCTGTTGAATTCAATAAATACCAGGTTCCAGATTTCCACAACCTGAGGATGATCTTTGTTCACCAGTTCATGTCCCGGAACCTCCTCCACTTTATTCTGAGGCCTTAAGTCAATATGTATCTCCGAGCATGGCCCGCAAGGCCCAGTATCTCCCATTTCCCAGAAATTGTCCGATTTGGAACCATTCAAAATCCTGTCTTTAGGTATGATTTCCGCCCAATAGGTCTTCGATTCGTCATCAGCAGCCAGGTTTTCAGCCTTATCTCCTTCAAAGACCGTAGCATACATCCTGTTCTCGGGTAAACCAAACTCCTTTGTAAGCAACTCCCACGCCCAGGAAATAGCTTCCTTTTTGAAATAATTGCCAAACGACCAGTTTCCAAGCATCTCAAACATCGTGTGATGATATGTATCAAAACCAACCTCCTCCAGATCATTGTGTTTTCCTGATACTCTCAGACACTTTTGGGTGTCCGCAATTCTCTTGAATTCCGCACTTTTATTGCCCAGAAAGAAATCTTTGAACTGGTTCATCCCGGCATTGGTGAACATCAATGTGGGATCATTTTGCACTACAATAGGTGCGGAAGAAACGATTTTATGCTTTTTGTCTTCAAAAAATCGAAGAAATTTCTCTCGTATGACCTTTGACTCCATTTCTCTACTTCAGTGGCGCTATTTTCACAGTTTTTGCAAATAATCCAATATTGGGTAAATTTGCCCGTACCATAAGCCACCCTAAACGTTATTACGTAATAAAATTCGAAAGGCAAAATTACCGCTATAAATACCAATGGCAAGAATAAAGTATTATTACGACACTGAGTCGTGTAGATACGAGCGAATCAGAGTTTCTACATGGGACATTATATGGAATTCACTTGGATTCCTGACGGTTTCTCTTATCCTCGCATTGGGAATAGTATTCCTTTACATCAAGTATTTCGAATCTCCGGAAGAGGCAATTCTCAGGAAGGAGAATGCGGAACTCATGATGTATTACGATCTGTTAAGTCAGGATCTTCAGGATGCTGAAAAAATGCTTTCAACACTTCAGGATCGTGATGACAATATTTACAGGGTAATTTTTGGTGTTGATCCCATACCTGAGGAGATCAGATCAGCCGGTACAGGTGGTGTCAACCGGTACAAGGATTTGACTGAGAGTAATCTTATTCGGGAAGAGCTTATTATCAGCAATCACGAGAAACTGGATCGGCTGAAAAAGCAGATGTACATCCAGACAAAATCCTATGATGACATTGTGGATCTGGCGAAAAACAAAGAAGACATGCTGGCCTCGCTACCGGCAATTCAGCCGGTATCAAATAAAGAATTGAGACGTTTGAGCTCCGGGTTTGGATATAGGATGGATCCGATCTACAAGACACGGAGAATGCACTGGGGTGTAGACTTTTCACTGGAGGTAGGTACTCCTGTATATGCCACGGGTGACGGAAAAATAAGGTGGACAAGGTCCAGTTTTGGTGGCTACGGAAAGCAGATCGAGATCGATCATGGATTTGGCTATGTAACGAAATATGCCCATTTGGACAAGTTCATCGTAAAAAAAGGTCAGCAGGTGAAAAGAGGGGATTTGATCGGATATTCAGGAAATTCCGGTAAGTCCACTGCGCCGCATCTTCACTACGAAGTACGTTTGAATGGCAAAAAGATCAATCCAATACATTATTTCAGCCGGGATCTGACAGCTGATGAATATGAAGAAATTTTGCGATTGGCATCAATCGAAAATCAGGCTCTTGGATCCTATTGATCCGGCAGCAGATAGAAATAACAGAAAGCCAGTTGGAAAACTGGCTTTTTTTTTAAGTTTTCTCCTCCAAACCGGTCTCATATTAATACTGGCCAGCAGTTGCAAATCCTCAAAGACTGTTTACGATCTTTCAACAGTTGCCAAAACTGATTCCACCGAGCTCATATCTAAAGAAGGAGAACCGGTGGATTCAATTACTTACTTTATCACCTCCAAAGGAGATACGCTGAAACACCTGAACGAAGAATGGGATCTCACCACCTCAAAAGTACGGAGGGACTCTATTTCGTTTGCAGCAGTAGGAGATATCATGATGGGGACAAATTTTCCCAATGGATCATACCTTCCGGGAAATAACGGACTGGACCTATGGAAAGCCACCTCCGGAATACTATTAAATGCGGATGTCACATTCGGGAACCTGGAAGGTGTAATACTCACACAGGGAGGTGATCAAAAAGAATGCAGGAATCCGAAAAACTGCTACTTATTCCGAACTCCCGACTCCTTGAGCTACCATTTCGCTGACAATGGATTCGATCTGCTTAGCCTTGCTAATAATCATGCCAATGATTTTGGTTTACCTGGCAGATTGAACACGCAGTATGTACTGGATTCCCTCGGCATTGTTCATGCCGGTTCGGAAGAGCGTCCTTTTGGAATACTAAAAAGGAAAGGATTTACTGTTGGTTTCGTCGCATTTGCACCAAATAAAGGGACCATTAATATTCACGATGAGCAACGGGCAACGGAGATGGTCCGGGAACTGGATCTGATTACTGACATAGTGGTGGTATCATTCCATGCAGGTGCGGAAGGTGCTAAAAACCAGCATGTTCCCCGGAAAAGAGAATTCTATTTTGGAGAGGACCGGGGAAACGTTTATGAATTTGCGCATTTGTTGGTGGATGCTGGGGCGGATCTCATCTTTGGTCATGGTCCTCATGTTGTCAGGGCCATTGAGTTATATCAAAACCGCCTTATCGCTTATAGTCTTGGAAATTTTCTTACTTATGGGAGGTTTAATTTACGGGGTCCTAATGCTTATGCACCGGTATTGCGTGTAAATGTCGATCGCAATGGCAAATTCATATCAGGCAGAATTGATTCATTTATTCAGGATTACACCTATGGACCTGTTGCCGACACCAAATTGAGGGCGTTGAAAAGGATACGGGAATTGTCAGAAGCGGACTTCCCTGATAGTCCTGTCCGCATAGAAGAAACAGGATTGATCCGGCAGCAGGGGCATTAATTCAGAATTTTAAAATTCTTTTAAATAAAAAGTGTGAGTGCAATTCAATTTTTATGTCAAATCCTTATCTTTAAATCCCTATAAGGATAAAGTTTTTACCAGCGTGGAGACACCGACCTAACTAGTAGCAAATGCCTTATAAAGAAAAGGAAATAGAAAAAAAGTACTTCACCATCGGTGAAGTTGCCGATGACCTCGGTGTCGCCACCTCTCTTATCCGGTTCTGGGAGAGTGAGTTTGACATTATCAAACCCAAGAAAAACCGGAAAGGAAACCGTCAGTTCACCAAGGAAGACATCAAAAATGTCAAGTTGATTTTTCATCTGGTCAAGGAAAAGGGCTATACGCTTCAGGGGGCGAGAGACTTCATCAAGAATGGTGTTGATGATGCTTCAGACAGGATTGAGCTGCTTCGATCACTCAAAAACGTTAGAGATTTTCTAGTCAGACTCAGGGATGATCTTCCCGAATGAAGGATAACCTTCTGCTTCATGTCGCATTGCATCTTACTCCAGGTGTAGGAAATGCCAACACCAAAAGCCTTATAAGCTACATCGGGGACGTAGAAAGTGTTTTCAACAGTTCGAAGAAGGAATTATCTCGTATTCCGGGTATAAGAAAAAATACGATACAGGAGATCCTGAATAAAAAGACCTTTTCAGAGGCAGAGGAAATTCTCAGGAACTGTGAAAAACTCAATATCCGGATTCTGCATTACACTTCGAGGGACTTCCCTACGAGATTAAAAGGGATCTATGACGCCCCTACTATTCTTTATTATATGGGAAACGGGGATCTGAACGCCATGCAAACCATAAGTATCGTAGGCACAAGAAGCGCGACAGATTACGGACGAAAGATTACGGAGAAGATCGTAAAGGGATTGAAACCCTATGCACCGACAGTTGTTAGTGGTCTTGCCTATGGCATTGACATTGAAAGTCATCGTCATAGTCTGGTAAATAAATTGCCGACAATCGCTGTTCTGGCCGGAGGGTTGGATCGAATTTATCCCAGAAACCATGAGTACGTAGCAACACAAATGCTGGAAAAGGGCGGATTGTTGTCAGAGTACCCACCCCTGACCAAACCTGAAGCTCACATGTTTCCGGCGCGAAACAGAATAATTGCAGGCCTCGGGGATGCCACCATCGTAGTTGAAGCCGGTAAAAGAGGTGGCGCTTTAATCACGGCGAATATTGCAGATTCCTACAACAAGCCGGTCTTTGCAGTGCCGGGAAATCTGGATCAGGAACACTCGGTGGGATGCAACAGACTTCTGAGATCGCAAAAAGCCCTGGCATATACAGAAGTGAGCGATCTGGTTTACTACCTAAACTGGGTTAAGAAGTCTAAGGCCAAGGACAAGGTTAAAATTGATTTTTCTTCATTGACCGAAAACGAAAGAAAGATAGCTGAGGCGCTCCATAGATCCGGAAACGGACTTGAAATTGACGTTTTATCCTGGAAAACACAACTCCAGATAAATCACCTGGCGGCGCTACTCCTCAATCTCGAGTTTCAGGGTGTTGTAAAGAGTCTGCCCGGGAAGAAGTATCAGTTGAAGTAGTTTGCTTAGTTGAAGCCAGTTATTTTATGTCCCGGGAACATATTACACCAATCCTGGTTTCTGGCAATGTTTTTACCTGAACCCGCCAGACTGTGGACTGCGGTAACTACCTGAACACATCGGTAGCCATTTTCATGCTTAGTTCGAAAGCTGCCTTATCTAACCCGGACCTCTGCCATCCTGTGTGAAATATGATTTTTTCAGTGGCGATATTACCGGTCAGATCATCCTTTGCCATAGGACAGCCTCCAAATCCCAAAATCGCTCCATCCATCCGCTGACAGCCGGACTCCAGGGTAGCTGCTACTTTCTCGTCCGCCGTCGAAGGTGTTGAATGTAAATGTGCTCCGAATTCTATTTGGGGGTATGATATCACCATCTGCCGGAACAAGTCGCTGATCAGTTCGGGACTACTCGATCCGATCGTATCTGCCAGGGAGACGATCCTGATCCCGATTTTATCAAGTTCCCGCGTAAAATCGGTCACGAAAGCGGGGGAGTAAGGATCTCCATAAGGGTTGCCAAATCCCATACTCAGGTATACTACAAGTGTTTTTCCCTTAACTAAGCACAGATCCTGTATTTCCCTCACTGTTTCAAAGGCCTCTTTCACCGACCTGTTAGTATTTCTCTGTTGGAAGGTTTCTGACAGGGACAGTGGAAATCCCAGGTAACTTATCTGTTCAAAAATGCAGGCTTCCTGCGCTCCCCGCAGGTTAGCCACAATGGCCAGCAACTTTGATTTCGATTGATCCGGATTCAGTTGCTCAATGACCGCAGGGGTATCCCGCATCTGCGGAACTGCTTTTGGAGAGACAAAGCTTCCAAAATCAATAGTATCAAACCCAACCTTAAGGAGCTGATTGATGTAGTCTACCTTCTTTTCCGTAGATATGAACCTGTCAATTCCCTGCATGGCATCCCTGGGACACTCTATGATCTTCATGACGTAAAAATACGGGTATATGAAAGCGATTTAAAAGATTGCAGCCGCAATCTTCTTCGTCATCATGGACTTGCTCATGGTATAGTAATGAAGAACCGGCACTCCACTGGCAAGTAATTCTCTCGACTGTTCAATCACCATTCAATGCCAACCTCGCCAAGCCATCAGGCTGATCCACAAGGGAATCTTCATAAAATCATTTATATCCCAAAACGGGTGCCAGCCAGCGCTCTACCTCTTCCTTACTCATCTCTTTTCTTTTGGCATAGTCCTCCACCTGGTCTTCGTAGATCTTTCCGAGACCGAAGTACCTTGACCTTGGATGTGAAAAATAAAACCCGCTTACGGATGCAGCAGGATACATGGCATATGATTCTGTCAGTGTAATACCTGTGTTTTCAGTGACGTTCAATATTTTGAATAGCTTGTCCTTTTCAGTGTGATCGGGGCACGCAGGATAACCAGGTGCCGGCCTTATACCCTGATACTTTTCTTTTATGAGGTCCTCGTTGTCGAAAGATTCGTTGACATTGTATCCCCAATACTCTTTTCTGACCTTTTCATGCATCAACTCTGCAAACGCTTCAGCAAGCCGGTCCGCCACTGCCTTCGTGAGAATTACATGGTATTCATCATGATCTTTTTCGAAATTGGCAATCAATTCCTCAATACCAATACCTGCAGTAACAGCAAATCCACCGATGAAATCGGCTTTACCTGAAGCTTTAGGAGCAATGAAATCAGCCAAAGACAGGTTTGGCGTTTCCTTTCTTTTTTTTGCCTGCTGTCTTAAGAACTGAAACGTTGCTGATGTTTCGTTACTTTCGACAATCACCTCATCACCATCCGAGTTCGCAGGAAAAATTCCAATCACTGCATTTGCTCTGAGTAAATTTTTCTCTACAATTTCATCAAGTAGATCATTGGCATCCTTAAACAATTCTTTTGCCTCATTACCTACTACCCTGTCCGTGAGTATTTCAGGGTATTTTCCCTTCATCATCCAGGTAGAAAAGAATGGTGTCCAGTCAATGTAATCCCGTATTTGTGATATGGGAAAGTCCCTTAGAACCTCAATCCCTTTCACATTCGGTTCGGGTGGGACGTAGCCTGACCAATCAACCGGGTCCCCATTTAACCGGGCATCTTCGTAAGAAATATGTTGTTTTTCACCCCTTCCGGCAAGATGATTTTTCGCCAAAGATTCATACTCCTTTTTAATACGCTCGATGTAGTCGTCAGCTTCCGAACTCAACAAATGCGTAGCTACAGGCACTGATTTGGAGGCATCCAGAACATGGGACACACTACCGGAGTACTTTGGAGCTATTTTCACTGCAGTATGAATCCTGGAAGTTGTGGCACCTCCGATCAAAAGGGGTGTTTTAAGATCTCTTTTTTCCATCTCCTCTGCTACATAGACCATTTCGTCCAATGAAGGTGTTATGAGCCCGCTTAACCCTATTATATCCGCATTTTCCGCTTCGGCCCGTTCCAATATCTTATGTGCCGGAACCATCACACCTAAATCCACGATGTCATAGTTGTTACATCCCAGGACTACACCAACGATATTCTTTCCGATATCATGAACATCACCTTTTACCGTAGCAAGCAGAATTTTTCCTTTACTACTGTTTTGATCTGATTTTCCCGCCTCCAGGTAGGGTACCAGGTACGCCACAGCCTTTTTCATAACCCTGGCACTTTTCACGACCTGGGGAAGAAACATCTTGCCACTTCCAAAAAGATCTCCCACGGTGTTCATGCCGTCCATTAAGGGGCCCTCAATAACATGTAGTGGTTTGTCATATTTCTGACGGGCTTCTTCTGTATCAGCTTCAATGTAATCCACAATCCCTTTGATCAAAGCATGCGACAGTCGCTCTTCTACCGTACCCTCCCGCCACGTATCATTTACCACTTTCGTTTTCCCGGAACCTTTTACCCTTTCCGCAAAATCGATTAACCGCTCTGTAGCATCTTCTCGCCGATTTAGAAGGACATCCTCCACGCGCTCCAGCAGGTCCTTTGGTATTTCATCATAAACCTCGATCATTCCGGCATTCACAATGCCCATATCCATACCCGCTTTAATACCATGATAAAGGAATGCCGAATGCATGGCTTCACGGACCACATTGTTGCCGCGAAACGAAAATGATACGTTGCTCACCCCGCCACTAACTTTTGCTCCCGGTAAGTTTTCTTTGATCCACTCGGCAGCTCTGAAGAAATCCACCGCATAGTTGTTGTGTTCGGGAATGCCTGTCGCCACGGGAAATACATTAGGATCAAAGATGATATCCTGGGAAGCAAACCCTACCTCACCTACCAGCATCTTATAGGAGCGTTCGCAGATCTCAATTCTTCTTTCAAATGTATCCGCTTGTCCGTGTTCATCAAAGGCCATTACCACAGTTGCTGCCCCATACATTTTGATTTTGCGGGCCTGGTCCAAAAAAGGTTCTTCTCCTTCTTTCAGGCTAATCGAATTGACAACGCCTTTACCCTGCAGACACTGCAATCCGGCCTCAATTATTTCCCACTTGGAAGAATCGATCATTACAGGGATTCTCGCTATTTCCGGTTCAGAAGCTACCAGATGCAGGAATTTCACCATTGCTTCTTTTCCATCCAGCATCCCCTCGTCCATGTTGACATCCAGGATCTGCGCACCCCCTCTTACCTGGTTCAAAGCCACATCCAGCGCTTCCTCATATTTGTTCTCAAGAATCAATCTGGCAAACCTCCTGGAACCGGTGACATTTGTGCGTTCACCAATATTTATGAAGTTGGATTCCGGGGTAACCACCAGGGGCTCAAGACCGGCAAGAGTTAATGGCGGGATATGATCATCAATATTGTCCAAGCTATTTAGTTAGAATATTGCGATTTTGGGAATTCAGTGTATGGGATAGGGCTACATCAGTACCTGCCAGTTGTCATCGGAACTTCCGTGCACCCAATCTTTGTATTTTTCTTCACCACCTCGAATGCCCCAATCAGAGTCAATGGTTAACCTTGAACTTATCCCACCCCTCGGGTTGCAGTTCATTACAATCCTCAGCCTGTCGGGATTGTATACTTCCATAAGGTGGTCGTAAAATATATTGATCAGGCGTTCATATGAAACCACAATATCCCTGAGCTGAAACACATACAATTTGAGGGATTTGAGTTCAATGATCTTATTCTTTGGATACAGCGTGAGATATACATTGGCAAAATCCGGCTGTTCCTGGATGCCCAGGAATGTGAACTCCGGGATCTTGATCTTTATTTCATACGCCTCTTTAGTTGGATTTGGGATCGATTTTAAAATCGACTTATCAATATCCTTATACAGTTTCGATGACATGTCTGGCTTTTCGGGGATTATAATTTTTAACTAGTTCTGAAATTGCTTTAATGTGTTCGGGGGTGGTGCCACAGCATCCGCCAACTACATTTACCAGGCCCTCCTTGAGATAACCGTCAATTTCACCGGCCATCTCCTCAGGTGTCTGATCATATTCTCCAAATTCATTCGGCAGGCCCGCATTCGGATGAGCGCTTACATAAAACTCGGTTTTGTTGCTTATCGTTTGCAAATAGGGTTTTAGCTGCTCTGCTCCCAACGCACAGTTTAAACCCACACTAAACGGGTTTACATGAGAAACCGAAATCAGGAAAGCTTCTGCCGTCTGACCGGAAAGTGTACGCCCGGAGGCATCCGTGATAGTACCGGAAACCATAACCGGCGGGTCAATTCCCCTTTCCGTTTTAATCAGTTCAATAGCGTTTAGGGCTGCTTTTGCGTTTAAAGTATCGAACACCGTCTCAACCAATAGTAAATCCACACTGCCATCCAGAAGTGCTTCAGCCTGCAATTTGTAGGCATTTCTCAGTTCTGCAAAGGTGATAGCCCTGAATCCGGGATCGTTGACATCAGGTGAAAGCGAGGCAGTCCTGTTCGTCGGCCCTATTGATCCGGCAACGAACCGTGGTTTTGATGGCTCTCTACGGGTAAAGTCATCTGCCACTTCCCTGGCAATTTTGGCGGATTCATAGTTGATCTTGTAGACCCATTCATCCGCAGCCAAGCCGTAATCGGCCTGGGCAATAGCGGTCCCGCTAAATGTATTGGTCTCGGCAATATCTGCTCCGGCTTCAAAATAAACGGAGTGGATCTCCCTGATAATGTCCGGTCTTGTGACCGAAAGTAGATCGTTGTTACCCTTCAGGTCGTGGGGATGATCCTTCAGCGCCTCATTTCTGAAATCTGTTTCACTCAACCCGTATCGCTGTATCATTGTACCCATGGCACCGTCAAGTACCAGGATCCTGTTGTCTACTATAGACCTTACATCCATTCTTTTCAATTTAATACCGACTTATCAAGGAAGGTTTTGGAAGGAGTTTATCCTTATCTGTCCCTTCCGATCCCGGAGTTACCGGGATGGAACAGGTGGGAGTTAGCACCGAAATGCCGACGGTACTGCCGGCAAAGGTTGCTAAGGCGTCAACGGGCCCAATCCCTCTGCCTTTCTTGATAAGATCCGGCAAATATAGGCCTAACAACAAAGAATAAAAAAACCATTCCCGTTATCATTGCTGCTGAATAGACCTTTCAATGAAACTTGCAGCAATAGATATTGGTTCCAATGCTGTTAAACTCCAGATCACCAAAGTTCTGGAATATGATGGTGCAATCACCTTCAAAAGGCTGGAGTACATTCGCTTTCCTTTACGGCTTGGGCAGGATGTATTCTCCCTGGGAAGAGTAAGTGCAGAAAGGGAGGCAAACCTGCTGAAGCTACTTCAGACTTTTAGAAACCTGATGGATCTATATGAGATTGACCACTATTATGCCTGCGCCACTTCAGCTATGCGTGAAGCCAGGAACAACAAAAAAATACAGGACAAAGTGCACGAAGTACTGGAGCTTGACATTGAAATAATATCCGGGAAAAGGGAGGCGGAAATGATCAACAATGTTATCGCCCTAACCATTGATGATAAGGCTTATCTTCATATCGATGTGGGAGGCGGAAGTACAGAGCTCAATCTGTATGTCAATAAGGAAAAGATCAAATCCGAATCCTTCAGGATCGGGTCCGTCAGAAGTCTCGAGCTTGGGGATTTTACTCAATCCTGGAGAGAGCTATTGACATGGATATCCAGGCACATTAAAAAACAATATGGAAGAATTACGGCGATAGGAACCGGTGGCAGCATCAAAAAGATCTATGAACTTTCAGGCGGGGTGAAAAGCAGAAAAATATCCATAGACGCTATTCAAAATGTTCAGAACCAATTGAAACGATCAAGTATGGTCGAGAAATTAAACCGACTGCATTTAAACCCTGACAGGGCCGATGTAATTCTACCCGCTTCGGATATATATGTTGAAATTATGAAAGCTGCCCGGTCAAAATCGATCTATATACCTGATGTCGGATTGAAAGACGGTATCAACTACTACCTTTTTGAAAAGTACTATCAAAAGGAAGGAAAGGTCTTTGTGAAAAACTAAATATTCTTCCAATACAGATGAAAGGCCAGTGTCAGATCAGCCAAAACCAGGCCCAGAAATTCCCTGGTCCCTTCGATATAGGATTTTTCATATATCATTTCCCCGAACAGCTCTCCTTTATTGCTGGTCACGAGCCATTCCCAAAAATATTGCACATGTAACAGTGCGTAAAGACCCACCAAAATCATCAGTATAAAGACCATCGTGCGCTGGAAAATCCCAAACAACCTCAATAACGAAACGAGAGCCACAACCCCGTAAGTTATTATCCAGATGAACGAATCCGGGTCATTAAATTGAACTGCTGCAAATACTGCAAACAGGGTAAAAAATATGAAATAAATAACCTTCATTTTTCCTAAAATTCCAGGCGGTAAGTTAATATAGGAATCAGACCTAGTTGCAACGATGTCTGCTTTTCATTCAGGAAATTGTCATAGTAAACGTACCCCTCATTCTCACGGTTAAAAATGTTTTGAATATCCAATGCGATAATGCTGGTAAACCCCGGATGCGACTTTGTCCGTTGTAACCTGAAGTCAACTCTGAAGTAACTACCCAGTCGCGACTCAAACTCACCCAACGACGCTAAATCACTAGGTTCGGGAAAAGGAACTGCATCCAGGGCCGGTATGTCGAAATAATAGATTCCGCCCTGCCAGAGGGTTTTCATGTTAAAACTCAATGTCCTCAGGCTTTCATTCTTTTCCCTTTTGAATTCCTTACCGATTGAGAAGTTGAAATTATGTTTTGTATTGTAAGTGTTATTACCCGATCCGCCGTATTGTGAATTAAACAGGTTTACGCCTGCCAACACATACCAAAGATTACTAAAGTCTTTATTTGCGGTAAGCGATATACCAACTGATGCAGCATCAGGGTCCTCGTTTACAGTATCTGCCAGACTTACTATGGTATTGACTTTTGGAAAATGATAGTAAAATAATTCAGTTTGGAGTGAAAAAATATCGGTATTAAACACTATCCCACCAGTGAAACGATCAGACCTGATAAAACCGTAATTATCCAAAACCGTATATGGCTCCTCATCGGGAATGGAAAGGTAATAGTGATTGGAGGGTTTCAGCAACTGACTGTATCTCCCCATACCCACATAAAACATAACCGGATTGCTTACCTGGTATTCGACCATTATTCTCGGGTCGAACACAGGATCATCAGTATCATTGGTCGAAATGGAAAATCCCATGGAAATTGTGACCCGCCTGAAGTCCAGAAGGGAATTGAGGTAAAGTCGGCTCAAGCCCTCCCTGACACTACCGTAGGTATAGTAATTATTTACCACACCAATATCGTAGGTCCCGAATAACAGGGGTATTGTATAACTGAAATTTGTGCTCAACAGGGATTCATTTCTTTTTGCCGCGACGTTTGACACAACCAGGTCCAAATCATTATAACTGCTTTGTACCCTTTTGTTTTTGAAACCTGAACCAATGATTGTAGCGCCGAACCTGCCGTAGTCAAGCCTGGTACCAACCAAACCCATTTTTCCGTCGTAGTAGATGTCATTTCTATCTTTTTCCTTCTCCGATTTGCTAAATTCCTTATGCTCAAAATCGTTAAAGTTCAGTCCTCCCGATCCAAAAATCTTAATCCTTCCGTTGTCCTTGAAGGGTATGGAGACAATAACGGACAGATCCTGGAAACCTATTGACTCCCCACCGAAATCAATGCCGAAATTCGTCAGGAGTCCGGTAAAGGAGTAACGATAGTTCGTAATGAAGCTTGCCTTCCCGTCAGCGACAATTGGCCCATCAGCGCTTAAATCAAATCCAATTAATGAGGCTTGTGTGGTAAACTGATAATCAGATGAAATTCCTTCTTTCAAATACATGTCAAAAATGCCGCCAACACTATTCCCCAGGGTGTTGTCAAATGCACCGTAATGAAATGATGACACACCTAAAACCTGTGCACTCAAAATGTTGACACCACCGCTCGAACCGGCAGGCTGATCCGTAATTGTTCCTGCATTCGACAGGTGATTTGGATTAACTATTTCAGCTCCCTCCAATCTCCATAGATTATAGTTTGGGGAAATACCTCTGACCGAAACCTGGTTATTCTGATCGTTGATTACAGCTACATCCGGTGATGTAGTCATCAATCTCGCCGGATCATAGTAGGTAGCGGCAAATCGATTGATCTGTTCTTCGTCAATAGTTCTTCGCCCGGGTCCGACAACAGGATTCGTAGACTTTATGATTACCTCACCGAGTTGATATGGATCCAACTCCAAAGGAATGGTGAGATTGACGGTCTTTCCTGTCTTTACCCAAATATTCGAGATCACTGCAGTTTTGTAACCAACAAAGGACACTTCCAGTTGTGATCTTCCTGGTGCCAGATCTTCTATCCTGAAGAATCCCCCGGCATCTGAAATCGCATATGAATTCGATCCTTTCTCAACAACATTCGCTCCTGTCAATGGCGTGTTATCTGTTCCATCGATTATTCTACCCTCAATCGTTTGTGCGCAAATTGAAAATGTCAGGAAGCCAAGGAAAACCGTACTACAAATTCTCATATTACTTCCCTCCATCAACCCACAAGTTTTCCGGAAGAATAAATTGTGATTATAGGCCGAGGATCTTCCTGTTGGTTTCGTCATCCACCGATCCTCCCGCAAAATCATCAAATGCCTTCTCTGTCACCCTGATGATATGATCTTTGATAAACGGAGCGCCTTCCTCTGCACCTTGCTCCGGGGATTTTATGCAACACTCCCATTCCAGCACCGCCCATCCATCGAAACCATATTGGCTGAGCTTTGTAAAAATGCTCACGAAATCCACATCCCCATCGCCCAGTGACCTGAACCTCCCTGGTCTGCCAACCCAATCCTGATAGCCTCCGTAAACACCGGATTTCCCTGTGGGATTATACTCGGCGTCTTTGACATGGAACATCCGTATCAATTCATGGTAGTGGTCGATATACTCCACATAATCCAACTGCTGCAAAACAAAATGTGAAGGATCGTACAGAATTTTAGCCGCACTGTGATTATTTGTTTCCTCAAGGAATCTTTCGAATGTTACACCATCATGGAGATCTTCACCGGGATGTATCTCAAAACAAACCTCAACCCCCTCATCTTTGCAATGGTCAAGTATCGGCAGCCACCGTCGGGCCAGTTCTTTAAATCCTGCCTCTACCAAACCTCCCGGTCGCTGTGGCCAGGGATATAAAAAGGGCCAAACGAGGGCTCCTGAAAAACTGGCCATCACATTTATGTCCATATGTTTACTGGCAGAAGCTGCGGATTTTACCTGGTTAACAGCCCATTCTGTTCGCGCCTTGGGGTTGCCGTGCAGTTCCGCCGGCGCAAAAGCATCAAACATAGTGTCGTACGCAGGGTGTACCGCAACCAGTTGGCCCTGCAAATGAGTAGCCAGTTCTGTTATTTCCAGACCTGCCTCATTAACAATTCCCTTGATGTCATCACAGTAACCTTTGCTTTCACCTGCCTTCGAAATGTCTATTACACGGCCGTCCCACGCAGGTATTTGTACACCTTTATAGCCAAGAGATGCCACCCATTGACAAATATTCTTCAGGTTATTGAACGGTTCCACATCATCCAGGAATTGGGCAAGAAAGATCGCAGGTCCTTTTATTGTCTTCATGATTCTTGGTTTATTTTCAATTACGACTAATTTTCAACTTTTGTCCAGATATTTCCGTTTTTCGACGACTCCACTACGGCGGCAATCATGGCAATCCCCTTAAATCCGTCATCAACACCCTGAAAATCCATAAGTTCGTTATATTCTTCACCAAACAGGTATTTTCTTACCTCAAAAGCAAAATTCCTGTAAATGTTGGCAAAAGCCTCAATGTAGCCTTCCGGGTGACCTGAGGGCGTGCGGGTATGTATCAGGGCTGCTTCTTCCAGGTAGCCATTATCAACTCCGGTTCTGTAGATCCGGACAGGTTGCCCATGAATTTTTACCAAAAGCGTGTTGTGGTCTGTATTATTCCACTCCAGTCCGCCCTTGTCGCCATATACCCTGCATTTCAGGTTGTTTTCCTCCCCTGGTGAAACCTGTGACGCAGATATCACGCCGTTAGCGCCATCCTCCATATGAAAAAGCACGTTTGCATCATCGTCCAAAACTCTCGTAGGAACGAATGCGTTCAGTTCGGCTAAAACTTCCGTAATCTCAAGGCCGGTAATATATTCGGCCATATTCGCAGCGTGCGTTCCAATGTCCCCGAAGCAATTGCTGATGCCGGCTCTATCCGGATCTGCTCTCCAGGCTGCCTGCTTCTGCCCGGTATCTTCGAGCTTACCTGTCAACCAACCTTGCGGATATTCCACCATTACCTTTCTCACCTTGCCAATCTCTCCTTTCCGGACCATTGCGTGGGCCTGTCTGATCATAGGATAAGCGGCATAAGTATAGGTAACTGCAAAGGGTAATTTTGTCTTTCTTACTTTTTCTCTAAGTAACCTGGCCTCTTCCAGGGTAAAAGTCATGGGTTTATCAATGATCACCGGAAAACCCGCATCCAGGGCCAGTGTTGCCGGCGGGTAGTGCATGTGATTCGGCGTCACTATGGACACAAAGTCCATGCGAACATCATCGGGAAGACCAGATTCCTTCTCTATCATTTCGGAAAATGAGCCATACACCCTGTTATCAGGGAGATACAGGCTTGCCCCCGTCTTCTTTGATTTGTTCGGATTTGAACTAAAAGCGCCACAAACCAGATCGATCTGCCCATCCAGAGTGGCCCCCATTCGATGTACTGCTCCTATAAAAGCTTCATTGCTCCCTCCAACCATTCCCATCCGCAATTTCCTGTTTGCCATAATTAAATGTTTTTCCTATTAGATTTCCACCCAGGCTTGTCCTTCCGCATTGGATCTCAATACTGCCTCGATAAACCGCATACCACGGACGCCGTCTTCAATGCCCGGAAACGCCCCGTTAAAATAACTTTCTCCCCTGATAGCTTTGGAAAATCCCTTATAAATATTTCCCATTGCGTCAAAAAGTCCTTCGGGATGCCCGGGAGGGATCTTAGTGGAGTCCATGGCGAATTCTGAGTTATAAGGATTTCCAGGTTTTAACACCTGGGCCGGCTCGCCCTCAGGAAGATAGTGTAAATAAGTAGGATCCTCCTGTGCCCACTTCAGTCCACCGTCTTTTCCGTAGACTGAAATGATTATATTATTTTCCTCTCCCGACGCTATCTGACTGCTTCTGACCACTCCCTTGGCCCCGTTTTCCATCCTTATCAATACGGTTCCGTCGACATCCAGGGGATTATCATCATAGAGGGTTTCCAGATCGGACAATACCTTTTGAACTTTCAGGCCGGTTGTGTACTCGATTAGGTTAAAAGCATGGACCCCAATATCTCCCATGCAGCAACTCTGACCGGCAACTGCAGGGTCCAGTCGCCAGACCTGTTTTCTTTTCTCACTGTCATGAATGAAGGGATTGATCCAACCCTGATAATACTGCGCATCTACTTTTTGAATTCTTCCCAGCTTACCTTCTTCTATCATCGATTTCATTTGCCGGACCATCGGATACCCTGTGTAGGTGTGTGTCAAGCAAAACTTTGTACCATGTTTTTGTGTAAGCAATGAAAGCTCTTCCGCTTCCGAAGCATACACTGTTACAGGTTTTTCACAAATGATATCAAATCCACCCTCTATCAGCTTCTTTGCCATTTCAAAATGGAGATAATTGGGGGTCAGGATGACCACAACCTCAATCCTGGTGTCCTCCGGTAGTTTGGACTCACCTGTGATAAACGCATCTAGGTCCTTATAACATCTGTTAGAATCCAGTTCAAGCGCTTTGGCAAAACTTAAACTATGTTCAAAATCCACATCAAATACCCCTCCCGTCAAGTCAAATTCCTCAACCATATAGGCGGCAATGCGATGAACAGGACCGATAAATGAACGAGGTCCGCCTCCGATAAGTCCCAATCTGATTTTGTTGTGCATAATGTTATGTATGTCTTAATTGTGTATGGCTTGTGAAAACTATTAATAAACCACTCAATTTAAAAATGATTTGATCTTGCTGGTAATTTCCGGCACGTTGATTTGTGCAAACCAGTAGCCGATCCATACAAAATGGGTAAAAAATTTTGAATAACCGTCTTCCTTTTATTAATTGAAAATCCAAATATCATCCTAAACCAAACCAAACTATGAGTTCAGATTATAATAAATCAAGATTGTTTGTTGCCAGTTGCCTGGCTTTGTTAGTTACTTCACTCACTTTCGCAATGAGAGCCAAAATAGAGGGAGTATTCGGAAGTGTCGAAGGATACGGATTGACTAAAGAAGAAGTAGGATGGGCCTTTTCACCTGCCTTCTGGGGATTCACCGGGGCCATGGTGATCGGCGGATTGATCATAGATATAGTCAAAACCAAGAACATTGTAAGAGCAGCTTTTTTTCTACATCTGATTGGAACGATCTCATTACTCATGGCAACGACTAAAGAGATTTTATTCCTTGCTAACGTATTTATTGGGTTTGGAAACGGGTGTGTAGAAGCGGCCCTTAATCCCCTGATTGCTACGGTTTACCCAAATGAGAAGACCAAAATGCTGAACAGGTTCCATGTCTGGTTCCCTGGTGGTATTGTCATAGGAGGTTTGCTGGCCTGGCTTATGATGGATACCATGGGGTTGAGCTGGCAACTGTATGTTGGAATTCTTTTCATCCCGCTGGCTATCTACGGATACTTATTCTTCGGGCAGGCTATTCCTGAAACGGAAAGAGCGGCAAGCGGTGTCTCCTACAAACAGATGATCCATGCTACGGGGGCCCCTGTAGTTCTGCTCATTGCCACAGTTTTTATGTTTTCAATCGCCAACAACTTTTTCCAGTTAGGTGAATCCTGGATGTACCTTGCGGCAATCGGCATCCTGTTTATATCGGCACTGATAGAAGGCAGTTTCATAAAAAAGATAAGCGTGATCTTTCCGATCATGTTTTTCTTCATGCTTCTGACTGCAGCTACTGAACTTGTGACTACCCAGTGGATAAATGCGCTCCTGGGTGATGCCGGGATCAATCCCATGCTGATATTGGTGGTAATAACCGGATTGATGGCGGTAGGACGATTCTTTGCCGGCGGGTTGGTTCATCGTTTCAATCCATCCGGCGTGCTTTTACTTTCAGCAGTATTTTCTACCATTGGGTTGTACTGGATGAGCATAGCCAGCGGTCCATTCATGACAATGCTTGCGGCAATCGTGTTTGCGATAGGAATTTGCTATTTCTGGCCAACAATGCTGGGGTTTGTTGCGGAATACATTCCCGAGAGCGGTGCGCTCGGGTTATCCGTAATGGGAGGCGCTGGTATGGTCAGCGTGTCCATGTTTTTACCATTGATGGGCAAAGTTCTGGATACCCAGGGGACACAGGTCGCAATGCAAAGCCTGGGAATATTGCCTGCAATCCTGATTGCCGGATTCTTCTTCTTATATCTTTCTTACAGAAATAAGAAGGCGGTTTCGCTGGATTCCGGAAACGAGTAATGCCTGAAAATCAGCTCTGGCCTAAAGGCTCATTAAGAGATTCAAATTCCGGGGCTTCCCCGGAATTTTTTATTAACAGATCTTAGATCAACTTCATCTCCTCTAAAACGGCATTCATTTTTCTGACTGCCCCGGCGGATGCGTTGAATTTTTCCTGCTCTTCTGAGCTTAGATCATAGTCTACGATTTTTTCCCAGCCGTTTCTTCCAACCACAACAGGCACACCGATACATATGTCGGATTGTCCATACTCACCATCCAGGTAGACACAACAAGGGAAAAGCTTCTTTTGATCTCTGACAATACTCTCGACCAGGTAGGCACCGGCAGCGCCTGGTGCATACCACGCCGATGTGCCCAGCAGCTTCGTGAGGGTCGCACCTCCCACCATGGTTTCCTTTACGACAGACTCCTGTTGCTCCTCCGAAAGGAAATTTGTCACCGGAGTGCTATTGTATGTTGCATGCCCGATCAATGGGATCATGGTGGTGTCTCCATGACCGCCGATCACAACTCCCTGAAGGTCGTTTGGTGAACATCCGATTGCCTCGCTCAATCTGTATTTGAACCTGCTGCTATCAAGGATTCCACCCATTCCGATCACGCGCTCCTTGGGTAATCCACTGGATTTAACAGACAAATACGTCATTGTATCCATAGGATTGCTGACAACTACAAGTATCACATCCGGAGAATGTTTTAGAAGGTTCTCAGTTACGGTCTTAACAATTCCGGCATTGGTACCTATCAGCTCCTCCCTGGTCATCCCCGGTTTTCTGGGTATCCCGGAGGTTATGACGGCAACAGAACTTCCGGCTGTTTTAGAGTAATCATTGGTTGAGCCGGTGATTTTGGTATCAAAACCGTTAAGGGTGGCACATTGGTTCATATCCATTGCCTTGCCTTCCGCAAAACCCTCAACTATGTCTAACAACACAAGTTCCTCAGCCAATTGTTTTCTGGCGATATTTTCGGCGCAAGTAGCTCCAACAGCTCCTGCTCCTACTACGGTTACTTTCATCTTATTGATAGGTTTAAAAGTTCAAGAAATAATTTTATCAAAACTACAATTACCGCACGGATTAGAAAAGAAGTATTTCCCAATACCATCATTTTGTTTCCTGATGGCAGTCAATTATGAAGACTTTTTGCGTCGAGGTACGCACTTTAAATCTTTCATCAATGCGATGTCCCACTATCCAACAAACCTCCCCGCCAGTTTCTACTACATGTATTTTGTCTTTTTCTATCCTGTCAATTTTGTTGTCTATAAAAAAATCACTGAGCTTCTTGCGATGGTCCATGCCCAGCGGATAGAAGTGATCGCCTTTCTTCCATTTTCTGATCGTCAAAGGAAAAGATAGTGTATTAAAGTCAAGGTATGCAACAGTGGCCGAACCTACGATCTGAACTTCTAAAGCATTTTCAATTCTCATTTTCAGATTCCCCGCAACTGTCTGAAGTTCCGTATCATTGATATCGATTAATTGCGAAGGGATTTCGACATTACTTTTTTTGGTGATCAGTATCCTTCCACGGTCGATAACGACCCGGAAACCTCCATTTAGAAACTCTTTTCCCGGTTGTTCCTCCAAACCTTCAAACACCTGAATGGTTTCCTTAAATCCAAAGCCAAATTTTTTAAGAATTTCATGCAACACCACCAGGTCAATGACCGGATTCGACAACCACTCCAAATCAAGGATCCACCGCTCGCCATCTTTCCTGATATGATGGGATTCTATACGTGTTGCTTCCTTGTCCAGTAACTCTGCCAGTCCTGCAAATCTTCTTTGAGACAGGATGAAGTTTTTGCTAAGATCGGGATTAATCTCCTTCATTTCAGGGATTACTTCATTCCGGAGTTTATTCCGCTGGTATTTGTTATCCTGATTCGACTGGTCTTCTCTCCATATCAATTTATTTCTCATGGCATACTCTTCAATCTCAGATTTAGTGAAAGGGAGAAGAGGCCTGACAATGTTTTTGACCTTCGATGGAATACCCCGCAACCCATGGATTCCTGTTCCTTTTGTGAGATTAAGCAGTGCTGTTTCCAGGTTATCATCAGCATGATGCGCAGTGATGACGTAATCCAATTTCAATTCATTCGTCAATTCTTCAAACCATCCGTATCTCAAGGTTCTCGCCGCCATTTGAATAGAAATACCATTCTCACGTGCATACTTCACTGTTTCAACACGTTTTGTCCAAAACGGTACCTGAAGATTCCTGGCAAAATTTCTTGTAAATTTTTCATCCTCCACCGAGTTATTTCCCCTCAACTGGAAGTTCATATGCGCAATGGTGAACTTGTAACTGAGCCCTGAAAGTAAATGACAGAGCACAATGGAATCGATACCTCCACTGACACCTACAAGTAGTTGATCGGTGGCGTCAAATAGTTTTTCCTTTTTAATGTGCTGGTCAAGTGCCCTTAACATGTATCTGAAATGGAAAACCTGTCGTTTAAAATGTTAGTTTTGTGGCCAAATTAGCGGAAGTTGATGCGAAAAGTATTTTTGCTTGTAATTATTTTAATCGGTTGTTTGGAATCCGCTGCGCAAAAGAAGATCAAGTACAGGGCTGAAGGTCGTCAGGAGTTTTTTAGAAAAGATGGAAAGGCAATCCGCATACTGGTTGAACAAGTTGTTTTCACCCAGGAAAACACTACGGTAAACTGCGACAGTTCAGTTTATTATCGCCAGGAAAATAAAATGGATGCCTTCGGCAATATTAAGATCACTGATGATTCAACCGTCATTACCTCGCGGGAATTGACCTACGAAGGTGATAGCAGGATGGCCTACCTGAGAGATAATGTTATTTACAAAGAAGGAATACGCGAACTGTCCACGGACAATCTGGACTACGATCTGGATCGGGAGATCGCCACCTACAGAGGTGGAGGGCGATTGTTTGATAGTACAAATACACTAACTAGTACAACCGGATTTTTCTACTCCCAGGAAGATTATGCTGTTTTTTGGGGGAATGTAGTACTAATTGCCCCTGATTTTGTCCTAAAAGCCGACACTTTAAGATATAATACTCAAACTAAGGTGGCTACTACCAACGGTTTTACGGAAATTGTTGATGAGGACAGCACTATTCTCCATTCAAACGGTGGAATTTTCAGAACCTATATTGACCAGTCGGAATTCATCAAAGGAACGGTGGAAACGGAAGATTACACACTGGACGGGGATGAGTTATTTTTTGACGATATCGCCAGGTATTATAAAGCAAACGGCAATGTAAAACTATTGGCTAAGGATAGAGATGTAATCATTACCGGGGACGAGGGATTTTACGATAAAGAAAAAGGTTTCAGTAAGATCTATGGTGACCCTGTGATGAAAAAAATCCTTAAGGAGGATACATTTTATATCGCGGCTGATACAATGATCGCACTTGATGGCGAGATCGAAAGTGAAAAGCGAATTTTAGCCTACCCGGATATCAGAATATTCAAAAAAAATCTTCAGGGACTTGCAGATTCCGCCGTTTACTTCCAGCACGATTCGATTATTTACATGTATTCCGAACCGGTGCTATGGACAAAGAAGACACAAATCTCCAGTGATACCATTATTATGGAAGTGACGGAAAACGCTATAAAGAAAATGAAATTAAGGCAAAATGCGTTCATGATTTCACAGGATACCTTAAGCAATTATAACCAGGTGAAAGGACGAAATATGACCGCATTTTTTGAAGATAATGATTTGCATACCGTCAGTGTTGATGGCAATGGTGAAACAATTTTTTACTTGCTCGAAGAAGGTGATTCCGTTTTGATGGGTATGAACAGGTTGCTCTGCAGTGATATGTCCATTTCTTTTGAGGACAACGACATATCTACCATTACCGTTTACAAGCAGCCCGAGGGGAAAATCGTTCCCCCACATGAACTTACTCCTGATGTAGAGCGTCTAAGAGGGTTTTTTCTCAGGGATTTCGAGCGCCCCAGCCTTGAGGATATCTTCACCAAAAGGATAAAGGAATTACCTGAAGGACAAACTCCACCGTTTAAAGCCAAGGGTAAAATGAAGGGTAAAAGACAAGTCAGCCGCAAAGGCGGGTAAGCTTTTTGGGTGTTTCACATTATTTAACATAGGAGTGCATTAAGTTTGCGACCGATTTATAAAAAATGGAGTTTAGGCGAACAGGTAGCTACTGGATTTTTGTGTTGATCTTTGTGATTTCGGGATGCTCAAAATTTCAAAAACTTAGGAAGAGTGCCGATTGGAGAGTGAAATACGAAGCGGCGCTGGCATATTACGAAGAAGAAGATTATTACAGGGCCAGCATTCTTTTTGAAGAGATACTTCCGATAATCCGGGGTACGGAAGAGGCCGAGCTGGCCAATTTCTATTATGCCTACTCTCATTTTCATCAGAAACAGTTCATTTTAGCAGCGCATTATTTCAAAACTTTTGTAGATGTCTACTCAAGAAGTGAATATGCCATGGAAGCTTCATACCAGCACGCGTATTCACTGTACAAGCAGTCTCCTGAATACCGGTTGGATCAAACGTCAACCTACGAGGCTATCACAGCAATGCAGTCTTTTATAGACAAGTATCCTTATTCCGAATATGCCCTGCAAGCTGATGACATCATAGATGAGCTTCAGGTCAAACTGGAGAGGAAGGCCTACGAGAATGCCAAACTGTATTATAAGATCGAAAGTTATAAAGCAGCAATCGTAGCGCTCGACAACTTTAAAGTAGACTACCCCGATTCAAAATTTCAGGAAGAGATATCTTATTTGTCAATAAGATCGGCTTATGAACTTGCATTAGTGAGCATTCCCTCCAAACAGAAGGAGCGGTTTAACGAGGCAGTCGACTATTATGAGAAATTTGTGGATAAATACCCAAACAGTGAGTATTTAAAGGAAGCTGAAAGAATTTATGCTGATTCCATTGAAGAATTACGTAAATTTGCGGATCAAAATAATTTGTAAAGAATGGCAATTAACTCATCTTTAGTTACAAGGGACAACAACAAGATATCGGAACCGACTACTAACATTTACGAATCGATCGTAGTAATTGGCAAGAGAGCGCGTCAAATTTCCTCTACTCAAAAAGAGGAATTGAATGGTAAACTGGCAGAATTTGCATCGTCAGTGGATAATCTGGAGGAGATATTTGAGAATAGAGAACAGATCGAGATTTCCAAGTTCTACGAGAGAATGCCCAAACCAAGTACCACGGCTACGGAAGAATTCCTGAATGACGAGATCATGTTTAGACCTCAGGATGAAGAAGTCGAAGATGAAGTAGAGTAAAATTTGATCCGCCCATGTTGGCAGGAAAAAAAATATTGTTAGCGGTCTGTGGGTCAATTGCTGCCTATAAGACCGCTTTTTTTGTTCGTCTTTTGGTGAAGGCTCAGGCCGACGTCAAGGTCATAATGACCAAAAGCGCCACTGATTTCATCACTCCTCTCACACTTTCCACCCTTTCAAAAAAACCCGTCTATGTCGACTTTTTTGACAGAAGTTCGGGTAAATGGACCAGCCACGTTGAACTTGGCTTATGGGCCGATGCCATGGTAGTTGCTCCGGCAAGCGCCAATACAATTGCCAAAATGAGCATGGGTATTTGTGATAATTTGCTTCTCGCGACTTATCTCTCAGCCAGGTGTCCTGTCTTTGTCTCTCCTGCCATGGACCTCGATATGTACCGGCACCCGGCTACTCAGGGAAATCTTGAGCAACTGAAAAAAAACGGGAACTTCGTAATTGATGCAAAAGAAGGTGAACTGGCCAGTGGTCTGGATGGAGCCGGAAGAATGGCGGAACCGGAAGAACTTGTAGCAATACTTGAAAACTCGTTTATGTCCGAAGCATCCCTGAAGGGTAAGAGCGTGATGATCACCTCCGGGCCAACGCACGAGTTAATTGATCCGGTACGTTTTATTGGCAATCACTCGTCAGGTAAGATGGGAAAGGCATTGGCGGAAGTATGTGCTGGTCTTGGAGCCCAGGTGCACTTCATTTCGGGACCTGTAAATGAACTGCCCCAACATTCAAATATAGAGATCACCAGAGTTAGCAGTGCCGATGAAATGTTTGCGGCGGCAAAGAACCAGTACAAAAAAACAGACATCGCCTTTTTCTCGGCGGCTGTTTCAGATTACAGGCCAAAATCCGCAGCAAAAGAAAAACACAAGCGAAATGGCAAACCAGTTTCCATTGACCTGGTAGAAAATCCCGATATCGCCTTTGAATTGGGAAAACTGAAAAGCAGCGGGCAAATTAACATCGGATTTGCACTGGAGACGGAGAACGAAACGGCAAACGCTATCAGCAAAATGAACAGAAAGAATTTTGACATGATCGTTCTTAACTCTTTGAAGGACGAAAATGCTGGATTTGCCCATGACACCAATAAGATCACTATTTTTGATAGTAGTAATAATCAGTATCCTTTTGAGTTAAAAGATAAGAGGGAAGTCGCAAAAGATATTGTAGATCTGCTTATCAAGAAGTTAAATGCGTAATTTCTGCCTGTACATAGCTCTTTTCCTTTGCATTTATACCACAAGATCCCAGGAATTAAATTGCAGGGTGATTGTGAATGCGGATCGTATTCAGATCACTGAAAGGTCTATTTTCCAGGAAATGGAAACGGCATTTTCGGATTTTATGAATAACACCAAATGGACGGAAGATGAATTTCGTACCCATGAACGAATTAATTGCAATCTGATCTTAACACTGGATCCCGAAGCCAGTGATCCCGGTATAGGGAAATTTGCTGCCTCAGTTCAGATACTATCCTCCAGACCGGTCCATAATACCAGTTATGAAAGCATCGTTTTCAACTTTGCCGATCGTGATTGGGTTTTCGAATACGTAGCCTCACAACCCCTTCAATACAATGACAATTCGTTCATAAACAATATTACTTCACTTCTGGCCTACTATGCCTATGTGATACTTGGGTTTGACTATGACACTTTTAGTGAGCTGGGTGGTGATCCCTATTTTCAAAAGGCTGGCCGTGTTGTGACCAATGCCCAGCAAACCGGCTATCCCGGTTGGGAACAATTCAACAGTATCCGGAACCGGTACTGGCTATCAGAAAATGTACTCAACAGTCAGATGGCGCCAATCAGAGAAGCACTTTATGAATATCATCTGCAGGGTTTGGATATCTTCCAGGTTAATCCGGATGAAGCGAGAAAGAACATCTTCGACGGGCTCAAAAAAGTATTGAATGTAAACCAGGCCAGGCCAAGATCAATACTGACCATCAGCTTTATGGATGCCAAAACAAACGAATTGGCTCAAATTTTCTCCGAAGGAGATCCTGCCGTCAGAAGGAACGCGTATAACCTTCTGGTCAACATCGATCCAACGAAACGGGATGCATTCCAGGACATGATCAAATAATAATGTCTAAGATCCAAAAGCGAATTTCTACATCCAGTCTGCCCGGATATCACAAACGACACCCCAAACAGGAATACTCTTTTGTACTTAAAGATGGGAAAGTGCATTTGGTAAAAATTGAAAGCATCAAGGACAGTTTTTTTAAAGTCAGGAATTCCATGTCCCACCGTATGAAAATACATTTGCAGGATATTCAAGAAATTTGGGTAGACGAAAGACTTAAATGATCAACTCGCTTTCCATTCGTAATTATGCGTTAATTCAAGAATTGGATTTTTCACCTTCCGCAAAGCTGAGCATAATCACCGGTGAGACGGGCGCCGGAAAATCAATTATGCTGGGAGCGGTGGGATTGCTACTTGGAAACAGGGCTGATACAAAAGTACTTTGGGATGAGCAAAAGAAATGTAATGTTGAAGGGCAGTTCGATCTCGAAGATTATAACCTGAGTGCACTATTTGATGAATTGGACCTTGACTATGATCATCAATGCATAATCCGAAGGGAAATTACACCCAGTGGCAAATCCCGTGCATTCATAAATGACACTCCTGTAACATTAGACATACTCAGGAAAGTTGGTTATCGTTTGATGGACATTCATTCTCAGCACGAATCCCTTCAACTCGGGTCAAACCTGTATCAGCTACGGATCCTGGATGCTTTTGCCCGACACGACGATCTTATCAACACTTACATAAAAAAGTTTCATGCATTTAAGGAGTCACTCCGTCATCGTGATGACCTGTTAGCCAGGGCAAATGCCTCGTCGCAAGAGGAAGACTACCAAAGATTTATTCTGAAAGAATTAACTGAGGCGAACCTCGATGATACAAACCAGGAGGATATTGAAAGTGAATTGAATATTCTCGAAAATGCTGAAGAAATAAAACTGCATTTAACAAACCTGGATCAGATCATCGATCAATCGGAAGTCTCGATCAACAACCAGTTTCATGAACTCACTTCCATTTTGCGAAAGTTGTCCCGGCTTTCCCCGGAATTTGATGCGTTACTTGACCGGATTGAAAGTACAACCCTGGAACTCAAGGATATTCACAACGAGCTAAACCGGAAAAATGACGGCATCATCCATGACCCTGATCAAATTGAACAATTACGAGCCCAGTTGGATGAGATCTATCGCCTTCAGAAAAAGCATAAGGTGGAAACCGTTTCGGATCTCATCAATATTCGGGATAAGATTTCCGAAGATCTACTGATCGCAGACAATCTTGATGAGCAGATCAAGTTCGCTGAAGAGGAGTTGTCAAAAGCCGAAAATGAGATGATGATGGCGGGAACCAAGCTTACAAACTCAAGGCAGGCTGCGGCAGAGGATTTTGGTAAGTCAATTGAGACGGTGGTCCACGAAATCGGGATCGAGAATGGTCATGTGGATATTCAAATATTGCGGACCGATCCTACGGAACATGGTCTGGATCATGTGGAAGTGATGTTTTCCGCAAATAAGGGAATTGTCCCCAAAGAACTTAAATACGTGGCTTCCGGAGGAGAGTTTTCGAGGCTGATCTTCGCAATCAAGTACCTGATTGCCGATAAAACCGCTCTCCCTACCGTCATATTTGATGAGATTGATACCGGCGTCTCAGGTGAAATCGCCATCAAAATGGTTCGCATGATGAGAAAAATGGCAAATAATCACCAGGTCATTTCGATTAGTCACCTGCCACAGTTTGCTGCCGGGGGCGATCGTCATTTCTTCGTTTTTAAGGACAACGAGGCAACAAAATCCGTTACAAAGATCCGTCAATTGAGCGAAGAAGAGCGTGTTGAAGAGATCGCCAAAATGATCGGCGGGACTAATCCCACCTCCATGGCATTCGAGAGTGCCAGAGAATTACTGGCTTTACCGGCATAGGGTAATTGACCCGGACTTCTGACTGTAGGTTTTAGAATCTGCTATCCTGTATCCCATGTCTAGTGTCTAAATGCTATTTTTGCGAATTCAACTGATCAAATATGGCTTACAATCTACTTAAAGGAAAACGAGGAATTATTTCCGGCGCACTGGATAGCAGCTCCATTGCCTGGAAAGTGGCGGAAAAAGCGTTCAGGGAAGGTGCCTCCATCATACTTACCAATGCTCCAATCGCCATGCGGATGGGTGAAATCAATAAACTGGCAGAGGCTTGCAAAACAGAGGTCGTTCCGGCAGACGCAACATCTCTGGAAGATCTCGAAAATCTCTACAATACCTCAACGGAGAAATTGGGAGGTAAAATTGATTTCCTGCTTCACTCTATCGGTATGAGTCCAAATGTGAGAAAGAAAAAAGAATATGGTGATCTGAACTATGATTGGTTTCAAAAGACGTTGGACGTTTCAGCCTTGTCCTTTCACAAAATGATGCAGGTCGGAGACAAGCAGGATGCTTTCAATGAAGGGGGGTCAATTCTGGCATTGTCATACATCGCGGCGCAAAGGACATTTCCTGATTACTCGGATATGGCGCAAGCCAAATCGGTACTCGAGTCAATCGCACGTAGCTACGGATACCGCTTGGGCAGATCAAAAAATATAAGAGTTAACACCATTTCCCAATCTCCAACGATGACCACCGCAGGCTCCGGTGTGCCTGGATTTGACATATTTTTCAGCTACGCAGATAAAATGTCCCCGCTTGGCAATGCCAGTGCGGAAGCATGTGCTGATTACTGTATAGCAATGTTTTCTGATCTGACAAAAATGGTGACTATGCAGAACCTGATGCACGACGGCGGATTCTCCAGTTCAGGTATTACGGATGAGATTATCGAGGAACTTAGGAAATGAAGTCAGGCGCAAGGTATTAGGTTTCAGCTTTTGCCCAAATACCAAATGTCAAATACCTAGTACTGCATGCTCAGCTTCCCAAATGCAAAGATTAATATAGGACTCAACGTCCTCTCGAAAAGGGAGGATGGTTATCACAATATTGATAGCTGTATGTATCCGGTACCCTGGAGGGATGTGCTGGAGATCATTCCTGCTGATAAATTTAAATTTTCCCAAACCGGATTGGCGATCGAGGGAGATCAGAAAGAGAATTTATGTGTCAAAGCCTATCATTCATTGAAAGAACCATTCGATCTGCCGCCTGTGGAGATCCACCTTCACAAAGTGATCCCAACAGGCGCCGGGTTAGGAGGCGGTTCGTCGGATGGCGCATTTACGCTTAGGTTGTTGAACCGAATTTTTGACCTGGGTCTTGGGATAGACGAACTGGAAAAATATGCAAGCAAACTGGGTAGTGATTGTCCTTTTTTCATTCAAAATATGCCGAAAATGGCTTCCGGAAGAGGTACGGAGTTAAAACCAATCAATTTGGACCTGGCAAACTACTACATTGCTATTATCTGTCCTGAAATTCATGTGAGTACAGAACAAGCCTATTCCGGCATTGGACTTTCAAGCCCGGACAGCCCTCTGTCAAAACGACTGTCGAGGCCCATCAATGAGTGGAAATCCAATGTCACCAATGATTTTGAATCTTCGATATTTCCTGAATATCCTGATATCAAAGAAATCAAGTCCAATATGTATCAAAAAGGGGCGGTTTTTGCCTCCATGTCAGGAAGCGGTTCAGCAGTTTATGGATTATTCAAGAAAGAGCCCCGGATTGAAGAAAAACCAGGAAACCGGGTTTTTATAAAATTGTTGGAAAAACTATAGTAGCAACCTCAAAGATTTTAGTCCAGACATATCGATGATATCTATTTACTTGGATTGCTTGGGTCCCGTTGGAAGCACGTATCTAAATTTCTAACCATCTAAAGTCTAAAACCTAATAAGGTTTCTCCCCAACCCAATTTCCCGGCGGATCGTACTCACAAACCCAGGTTGTAAATCCGTCGCACTCTACCCGGGCACAACCAACTTTCGTTGTATTCGCCCAGACTATCTGTGTGTAATGTCCACAGACTTTCCCCGGTTTACACTTGTTCTTTTTGTAGTTATAATCCTTCCGCTCGCTTGCCCACGAATCAATAGCGTCCGCAACCGTGTAAAAACCTGTGGTCCCTTTCCATAGATTTTCCCCATGCCCCATTTTGCTGTGATAAAATTTACACCGTTTTTTCAGCTCCCTGGCCCATTTGTAAGCATCAGAGGCCAGCTCATCAGACCACTCCAGTGGTCCGACACCTACTTCCTGACGCCAGAAATTATGCCTATCCAGGATTATCTTTATTTCCTCCTGCGTTGCTTTTCCATCCCTGACAGATGGTATTGCGGAAAGAGAAACGGCCGCTATTACACTCAACAGGTACTTCATGGAATATACTTTGAGCAATTAACGAATCGAAAACCGGATTATTGAAATTTCACGGCAGTTCCACTGGCACTGACCATTAGCATTCCGCTGGATTTTCCAACCGTTTCATAGTCGAGATCAATGGCGATCACGGCATTGGCTCCCAAGGCTGCCGCTGCGTCCTTCATTTCTTTTACCGCAATATCTTTTGCCTCAATCAACGCTTTTTCATAAGCCCCTGAGCGCCCTCCAACTACATCCGTAATGGATGCAAAAATGTCCTTAAATATGTTGGCGCCAATTATGGCCTCACCTGTTACCAAACCATAATATTCCGATATGGTGTGGCCTTCAATACTGTTTGTTGTAGTTAAAAGCATATGTTGTTTATAATTTTACATTTGTCAGATATTTGGCGATCTATTTTATTGATGATCCTCGTTATATTGGTTGCGGGCAACTCGCAACCCGTAACTCATCTAATAACATCAACCTCCAGTTCTTTTTGTTTATATCTCCTGTTAATCACAGGGTAAGTCAAAACTGAAACCATGATCAATGCTGCACCCAAATAGAACCCAGGGCTCATTTTTTCACTGTCTCCGAGTATAATCAAAGCCAGGAGTATCCCATAGATCGGTTCCAGATTCACAGTCAGGTTTATGGAAAAGGCCGATAGTCTTTTCATTAGTTTTATGGAATAGGAATATGCAAACACCGTGCAAACTCCCGCCAGTACGAAAATATAAAACCAATCACTCAGAGAGGGTGTCATTTGAAGAGGCTGTCCTGTGATGTACAATTGGTAATACGGAAAGGACAGCGCCACAACAACAGTGGCAATGCCCATCTCATAAAAAGTTATCACGAAGTGATCATTCCGCTTTGTCACCGTTGAATTTATAACTGTGAATAATGCCGAGCAAAGGGCCGATCCCAATGCCAGTATGAGACCCAAAACGTAATCCAATTCCACCCTGAAAATGATGACCATGCCCAGCAGGGCTAAAACACTCAGGATCACCTCAAATAACCTTACTTTTCTTTTGAAATAAACAGGCTCGATAAAACTGGTCCACAACGAAGTTGTCGCCATACCCGCCAGACATATGGATGCTGTGGAAACCCTGGCCGAAAGGAAAAACAAGATCCAATGAGCAGCAAAGAGAATTCCCACAAAAATGATCCTGAACGAATCTTTACGATTTGTAACCCGAAAACTAATTTGTGAGATCCTGATCACCGCAAATAGCAGTAATGATGACAGGAGTGTCCTAAAAAATACCAACTCTACGGTAGGGATCTCAATTAAAAGCCCGATTACGGCGGTAAATCCCCATAATAAAACTATGAAATGCAGAAGCAGATAGTCCCTGACTTCCTGGTTCATCTGGGCACTGTGTGATACATAATCAGTCCAACGGCACTGAAAATTATATTAGGTATCCAAACCGCAAAAACCGGATTCATCGTATTAGCTTCGGCAATTGCCCGGGCAAGTATGAAAAATATGATGAAAATGAACGCAATAAGGAAGCCCAGGGCAATTTGGAAGCCTGTCCCCCTTCTTGTTTTCTTCGCGGATACGATTACCCCTATGAACATGAGAATGATTACCGTAAATGGCGTCATGAAACGAATGTATTTTTCTATTTTATAGATCAGAACATCCTCAGCGCCACGCGATAGCTGCAGCTCAATGTGATCATTCAACTCACCCAGGGTCAATGTTTCCCACATTCTTTCCTTACTGTCAAAATCCGAGGGGCTCAAATAAAGCGCCGTATCAATTTGTTTCCCCTTCAGCATTCTTTCACTTTCACTGTCCAGAATTCGACGCTCCCAATTCATCAGGCTCCACTTGTTGAGAGCTGAGTCCCACATAATTCGATTAGCATGCAGCTTTTCCTTCAGGACACCATTTTCAATCCTTTCGAGGGTCACTTTGTAGCCGATATCCCGGTGATTGTTGTATCGATCCATGTAGATGTAATCCGTTGGGCTCACCTTGATATGGATATTCCGCTCACTGAAGTAGAATGGCTTTCTGACGTAATCTATTTCAAAGCCAATCCGGAATTTGTTGGCGTCCGGAATGACATAGCTATTCAGGTAAAAACTTGCCAGGGCAATCATTGAAGCTCCGATCAAATAAGGTACCATCATTCTTCTGAAACTTACACCACTGGCCAGAATCGCAATAACTTCAGTATTTGCAGCCATCTTGGCGGTTACAAATGTCGTCGCTATAAACACCGTAATCGGTGTAAGCAAACTGATCATGAACGGGATAAATGTTAGATAATACCTGGTGATAAGTGGTGGCGGGACTTCATTCTTGATGAAATCATCGTACTTTTCGGTATAATCGATCACGCAGATGATGGTGATCAGTATGACTACCACGAAAACAAATGTTCCAAGAAACTTCTTCAGGATGTACTTATCGATCTTTTTCATCACAAACGCTGACTGACCTGCTTCACCATGCTATTCTTCCAAACGGAAAAAGTTCCTTCTTTGATATGTTCCCGTGCTTTCCGTACCAGCCAAAGATAAAATGTCAGGTTATGAATACTGGCAATCTGAGCTCCAAGAATTTCGTTACTGGTGACAAGGTGACGGAGGTAGGCTTTCGAATAAAAAGTATCTACATACCCCCCTATTTCATTATCAATAGGGCTGAAATCCGTCTTCCACTTTTCATTCCGGATATTTATGATCCCATTTGCAGTGAACAGCATGCCATTTCTGGCGTTCCTTGTAGGCATGACACAGTCAAACATGTCAACACCAAGGGCAATACACTCTAAAATGTTTGCGGGAGTGCCCACTCCCATCAGATATCTTGGCTTATCCTTTGGAAGCACCCGGCAAACCAGGTCTGTCATTTCGTACATTTTTTCATTGGGCTCCCCTACTGACAGCCCTCCTATGGCATGTCCGTCAAGCTCTTGTTTCGCGATAAACTCTGCGGATTGTTTTCTTAGATCAGGGTAAACACTGCCCTGGACAATCGGAAGTAAAGTTTGTTCAAATCCATATTTGCTTTCCGCATTGTTAAAATGATCAATACATCTTGTGAGCCAGCGATGTGTCATATGCATTGATTTTTCAGCATAAGTCTTGTCACAGGGATAAGGTGTGCACTCATCGAAAGCCATTATGATATCACCACCAATCGTCCGCTGAATGTCCATCACAACTTCGGGAGTGAAATTGTGGTATGATCCGTCGATGTGTGACTGGAAGCGGACACCCTGCTCGGTTATCTTGCTATTGGTGCTAAGCGAATACACCTGGTAGCCCCCACTGTCCGTTAAGACAGGGCCATCCCAACCACTGAATTGATGCAAACCACCTGAAGCCGCAAGGATCTCCAATCCCGGGCGTAAATAGAGATGGTAGGTATTTCCAAGGATGATCTGAGCTCCGATATCCTGTTGCAATTCTCTCTGATGAACAGCCTTGACCGTTCCTGCGGTACCTACCGGCATGAAAATGGGAGTACGGATCTCTCCGTGATCAGTGATTATGCAACCTGCTCTGGCATGGCTCTTCGGATCCTGGTGTTCTAGCTGAAACTTCATTAAAGACGGCAAAAATAGCACCCACAACTGAGATTATAGTCTTATTTTCGCCACCGGATTCCAAAAGGAAATGATCGATATAATCAGCCTGATTTTCTATATATTCATTGGTTTACTTGCAGTAAATCTTGCTTCACTGCTGATTAGGAGCCTGGTCATCCTCCTGTATTCTGAAAAAACATCGAGTGAAAAATCACCACCGATATCAATTATTATCAGTGCCAGAAATGAGGCTGAAAATCTGAAAAGCCTGATCCCAAAGCTGATGGAACAGGACTACTACGATTTTGAGGTATCGGTGGCCCTTGATCGATGTTCCGATGACAGTCTGGACATCATGAAGATATTTGAGAAACAATATGATAATCTGAAAACAGTAATCATTGACGAGCTCCCGGATCATTTCAGCCCTAAAAAATATGCCCTGACACTGGGTGCTAAAGGTGCGTCTAACGAATGGTTGCTATTCACAGATGCAGATTGCCGGCCTCAATCGGAAAACTGGCTCTCCGGTTTTGCAAATCAGATGACAAGCGACACCGATGTACTGGTTGGTTATGCTCCTTACTCCCGCAAAAACGGATTACTGAACGCATACATCAGGTTCGAAACTTTTATGACTGCCAGTGATTATTTGTCATCCGTTCTACTCAAAAATCCGTATATGGGTGTAGGTCGGAATCTGGCATTCCGAAAATCGTTATTTTTGAAGGTCAAAGGCTATAATCGTTTTCAGGGGATCATGGGCGGTGATGATGACTTGTTTGTTCATTATCATGCCAAACCATCAAGGACCAGGGTCGTTTTCGGACCAGATACACTCGTGTATTCCGATGCCAAGGACTCACTGAAAAATTACTGGAAACAAAAAAAGCGACATTTCTCAGTCGGAAAATATTACAGGTTTTCATCAAAACTCCGGCATACTTTTAAGTTCCTGGCGATGATTTTACTTTGGGCTACTTTCATTATTTTAGCTATTTTGGGCTATCAGCCGATAATAGTATCAGGCTCATTCATAGGCTATTTTGTGATAAAAGGCCTGCTGGACTGGAGGGTGGCGAATAGGATTGGTGATGGTTATCGTTATATTTTAAATCCAATATTGGAAGGTATTTATATTACTTTCGTACCTGCGGCTAGTGTAGTAGCAGCCTTTACTAAAAAGGTCAAATGGAAATAAACAGACAGTTTTCGGATAAAGCATTGCACGATTTTAGCTTGATCGATAAAGCCACCAGGGGTGGTGATGAAAATGCCTTTGCCGAATTGATGGAGCGCTACAAAAAACCAGTCTACCACATGATCCTCAAAATGGTCCGAAATGTGGATGATGCCGAAGACCTGACTATTGAAGCCTTTGCCAAAGCTTTTAAAAATCTGAAACGATTTAAAAAAGATTATACGTTCAGCACCTGGCTTTTTCGAATAGCAACGAATAACGCTATCGATTTTATTCGTAAAAAGAAGCTCGAAACATACAGTTTAAATACATCCTTTACGGATGATGCCGGAGATTCTGTAAATATTGATGTGGAAGACAACAGGCTGACACCCGACGAAGAGACCATCAAAACACAGAAAATTGAGCTTGTCAGGATGTTTGTAACCAAACTTCCGGCAAAATATCAACGTCTCGTGAAGCTCAGGTATTTTGACGAATTATCTTATGAGGAAATCGCTAAAGAACTTGATGCGCCACTGGGCACGGTAAAAGCGCAATTACACAGGGCAAGGGAGTTGATGTATGATCTTGTAAAAGACAAAAAACAGCATATCTAATTGGATGCTTCCATAATTTGGAATTATTTCCCGGGATTATCCGATCATCAAAAGCACCAATTCCTACAGCTTCATGACCTTTACAAATACTGGAATGATCGAATAAACGTGATTTCCAGGAAGGATATTCACGAACTTTACTTAAGACACGTACTACATAGTCTTGCAATCGCCAGATTTGTGACCTTCATTCCGCGGCAAAAGATCCTCGACATCGGTACGGGAGGTGGGTTCCCGGGAATCCCGCTGTCAATTATGTTTCCTGATACCCAATTTCACCTGGTGGACTCTGTTGGTAAGAAAATCCGGGTTGCCAGCGAAATAGTGAAGGCACTGTCCATTAGGAATATTCAACTTTCTCACAAAAGAGCGGAAGAACTGACGGAACAATTTGACTTCATCGTGACCCGGGCGGTTGCAAGAGCCAGGGTCATATGGAACTGGAGCCATCAAAAAATAAGTCAAAGAAATATCGGAGACATTGACAATGGTATCATATGCCTCAAAGGCGGAGACTTAACGGAGGAATTACGGGAATTGAATCGTCCTTATATTGAGTTACAGATCGGCGATTATTTTAACGAACCATTTTTTGAAACCAAGAAGATCATTTACATACCCAGATGACCATTGAAGAATTTAGAAAGCACGGACATGAAACCGTAGATTGGATCGCGGACTATTACAGTACAATTGAAAAGTTACCTGTGAAGTCCCGCGTTCAGCCCGGGGAGATTTTCAGTCAAATTCCGGATTCTCCTCCGGACAAAGCGGAGGCGTACTCCACTATTCTTGAAGATCTGAATACCAAGATCATTCCCGGAATGACACACTGGCAACATCCTAACTTTCACGCATATTTTCCCGGCAACAGTAGCTTTCCGTCCCTACTCGGAGAAATGGTAACCAGCGCTTTGGCTGCACAATGCATGGTTTGGGATACGTCCCCGGCAGCGGCTGAGCTTGAGGAAAAGATGATGCTCTGGCTAAAACAAATGATGAATCTTCCGAAATCCTGGCATGGCGTGATCCAGGACACGGCAAGTACCGGTACTTTAGTGGCGCTTTTGAGTGCAAGGGAAAATACCAGCCGGCACGATATTAATCTTAACGGATTCGGTGAAAGGAAATTCAGGGTCTACTGTTCTTCACAAACACACAGCTCCATCGACAAAGCGGTAAAAATCGCAGGTATAGGGATTTCCAACCTTGTCAAAATTGATACGGATCAAAACCTGGCAATGGATGTGAAGCATTTGAAGCAATCAATAATGAAGGATATTGATCAGGGATTTACGCCTTGCGCAGTAGTCAGCACCCTGGGTACCACAGGTACGATGGCCATGGACCCGGTACCGGAGATAGCGGAGGTTTGCAGGGAATTTGGTATCTGGCATCATGTGGATGCTGCCTACGTCGGAAGTGCCTTCCTTTTACCGGAGTACCAGCACTACACGAAAGGTTTTGAAACTGTTGACAGTTATCTTTTCAAT
Organism: Cyclobacteriaceae bacterium; assembly: GCA_028278225.1. Classification (GTDB taxonomy): domain Bacteria; phylum Bacteroidota; class Bacteroidia; order Cytophagales; family Cyclobacteriaceae; genus JANQEU01. The sequence continues at coordinate 263,034 of JANQEU010000075.1, read as the reverse complement.
CCGCACAAATGGATGTTCACCAATTTCGATTGTTCTGCATATTTTGTGAGGGACAGGGATTGCCTGATCAAAACATTCGAAATACTACCGGAATACCTGAAGACAAGGAGCAGGGGAAAAGTCAATGATTACCGGGACTGGGGGATCCAGCTGGGACGAAGATTCCGCGCGCTTAAATTGTGGTTTGTAATCCGTGATTTCGGTGTGTCCGGCTTACAATCGAAAATGCGGCAACATATCGGGTTCAGTGAATGGATCGAGGATAAAATCAATGATCATTCTGATTTTGAAATGGTGGTACCAAGAATAATGAACATGGTAGTGTTCAGATATTGCCCCGGGAACATTGACCCGGATCACTATGATAAGCTGAACGAGCAACTGCTGGATCGGATCAATCAATCGGGATCGGCTTACCTGACTCATACAAAAGTTTCCGGAAATTACGTGATCAGGCTGGTAACTGCCCAGACCTACCTGGAGTGGAAGCACGTCGAAAATGTGTGGAAAGTCATAGTTGAAGAATCTGAAAAAATATTGTGAGCATTCCATTTATTTATGTGTTATATTTTTATATACAACTGTTTTACATACTGTTGCAGTTAATTGAATCTCACACATTTTTCGGGATAATTACAACAAGTTCTTGCGTAGTAATAATCGTTAACTTATCTTGGAGAAGTCTAAAACCAATTATCATATGAAAAAATTTCTAACCACAACTTTTACAATGCTTATTGCCTGCGCTTTATTTGCAGGCAGCTCAAACTACTATATTGATGATGCGGCAGTTGAAAATAAACTTAATTCAGCCACCCAGGTAGTATTCGATGCCAACACAATGCAATTCAATGGGGATCACTTACCATTTGCCTCTATTGAGCAGGGAGATCCAAATCCGTGGATAGCTTTCATACTGGCATGGGTAGTAGGTGGACTTGGTATACACCGGGTCTATTTGGGAGGTAAAACCTCGCTCATTTTGATCTACGTTGTTACATGCTTCGGAATTTTCGGAATCGTGCCTTTGGTAGACTGGATTGTACTACTTATCGGTGCGGTCAAGAATGATATAAGCGCTTATGTAAATAACGACTCTTTCTTCATGTGGGGAGGATAGAACAACAATATTTAACTCTAAAAGCCCCGTCCCCCCAGGATGGGGTTTTTTATTTCACTTTGACAAACAACCTTTGTTTCATTTTGGTAGTTACCTCATCATTGGTTTTTCCGGCAAGTTTTTTCGCATAACGGGCCCCACCCAGGTAAAAGGTATAAAAAAGTGTCGCCCCTGTTAAGGTGCCGGAGAAAAAGTACCCAGTATAAAAACTCCAGCCCGTAAACGCCACAATGCCTGTTTGAATGGAACCGGAAAGGAGACCTTTGCCGAAATGTCCCGCATACCACTGCCCTGTCCCTGGGATCCAAAGTGACAGGTTTTGCGCCCTAAGGGGATCCCGGGCCTTTGCTTTAGCATCGATGATGTAGTCAATATCCGGTATTTCCAATCCCAGCAGTTCTGCATTTTCTTTCAGTGCTTCCCTGGCTTCTTTATATTTCAGTCTTGAGATTTCAACCAATACCTGAAGTACCACCAGATTTCTATCAAACTCCACACCATCGAGCCTTAGCCTCAGCAGTTCGGTATTACTCCTTTCATAATCCTCATTCAGATAATGGAGAAGGGCTTTTTCATAACGTACATCCAACCCCTGGATCCTTGTCAATATGGCAAGGGCATTTTCATAGTCCCCGAGTGCTTTGTAACAGTATGATTTATACAATAATGTGCTATCGGAAGGATCCCGGAAATATTCGTATTCGAAGGCCACCGCGGCCTCGATGTACGCTTCACTATCAAATAATTCCCTGGCGGTCTGACCTTTAATCAAAAAGGAACCGCAAAGGAACATGCATAGTAAGCAATGTTGTATGATCTGTTTGGTCATTGAATTCATCCATTCTGATTTTGACGCTCAAAGCGCTACCCCAGACATTGGCTATGTAAAATCCTGAAAGAATTGAAGAATATATTAAAAATCTCGCACTTCCCGGTCCATCTTTTTGATACCCTTCTATGCTTTGAAGTGCGAAGATGGTATGTGCCAACATAGAAATCAGCCCTTCTCCAAGCCGGCCATTGTAAATCCTTCCGCTGCCAGGTATCACTGCCGAGAATAATGCGGCAACAAATGGAGATTTAGAATTGAAATTCTCAATACTTTCGGCAATCTCTATCAGCTTTTCCTGTGATGGTATTAATTCCCTGTAATCGTCCTTAAAGTCAGATCTCAATACTTCGAATTTTTCAGTATCCCTCTCAAGCAAAGCTACTCCGGCCAATTGAAAGTTCTTAAGCTGAACCGTAAGAGGGTCATCACCAGTAGTATACTTTCCCAGACCTTCCTTACCGGCCAGATAATTACCCAGGTAAAATCTCTGATAATTAGCCAAAAGCCATGACTCCCTGTAAAAAGGACTCGAAATACCGACCTGATCAAAAGCTCTTATGGAATAGGTCTGATCCTGTTTATAGTAGTAAAATTTACCTGTCAAATAATTGAGTGTGTCTTTTTGATCGATGGTAAGTGCTTCCGGCGAAAGCCTGTTCAAATAGAATAATCCCTCATCATAAGCTTTAAGACTTCGGAGATGCTCGGCAAATTGATAATGAGTCTGAAATAATTGACCATGGGATAATGCCGGGATGATCAGAAAGAGAAATAGACTAATGTTTAAATGTATAGGACTCCCAGTGATCTTTGATCTTGTTATCATTATTAAATCTTACCGGCGCAATATACAATGCTGACGCTCTATTGCATCGCATCAGTCTATCCGCTGTCAGGAATGTGCCTTTTATTATTCCGAAATGCCTGATCGCCCCCTCACTGAAATTACTGCATGAATGCTCGTAAATACAATCATTTAGAATTTGCTCGGAAATGTGATTTTGATAAATCCTGAAAATACCTCTTTCCTTTTTCTCACTCGTTCTTACCTCAATTTTGGCCTGCGCAGCCAAAAGCGCAAAATCTTTTTCGGATTCCTGCGCCAGTCCGGGGTATGAAAAAATCAGGATCACTATGCACAGTATGGATCTCATTCGATTAAGGTAGCGTTTTCAGGTATCTGAAAATTTAACATCTCTTTGTCCAGGGTATTGTTTATCCTGAAATTTGAAAATGATGATTTGGCAATAATCGAATCATTTTTACCTATATAGTTTATTTCTGTGATGGCCATTGGAAAATCGATTCCCGATATATTCTCATAATCATAGTAAAATACCTTTTTGATATACTTATCCTTTTTGTCAAGATAACCAATGAATATTGGTGTTCTGCCTTTGTGAACCAACTCTACTTTATCGAAATACTCTTTTACCCGGGGCGTAGTGTCATACAGAGAAATAAGGAGGCCGCCTTCCAGCCTGGATTCAATCAAATCAAATCCAAGCTGTTGTAATCCCATATCGTCTGTTTTGTTCATGAGAAAATAGTAAAACTGGTTGTTCTCACTATTAAGATTATAATTCATTGTTTGGAAGACGGAGTTTTCATCGGGATTGAAAATTTTCAGTTCTCCATCCCGATTGTTAAGGATATACATGTTCATCGGGTTGGTCTGATGGATCACCAAATCGCTGTTCTCTGCAAAATAAATCAAGGAATTAGTTGTGATCGTTCTCCCTCCCTGATTGGTTCTCTGTTCCAGTTCAAAGCGGATCCAATCAAACTGCTGCAGGAACAATCCGATTATTGCCAGGATATTGAGCCAGATGGTCATTTGCTTAAAAAGTTATTTCACAAATATGCTCCATTGAAAAGAGATATTTGAAATTTTTGATTAAAATGGCTGAAAGTAGTGTTTTAAAAAATGTGAAATGAAAAATCTGGTTGTATTGACAGGTGCAGGCATAAGTGCCGAAAGCGGCCTGAAGACATTCAGAGAGGCGGATGGCCTGTGGGAAGGGCATGACGTGACTGAAGTTGCTTCTCCTGAAGGATGGCGTAAAAACAGGGCGCTCGTTTTGGATTTTTATAACCAGAGAAGGAAGCAGGCACTCAAAGCTTTACCAAATGCGGGACACATCGAACTAGCCAGGCTGGAACAGGATTTCGCTGTCACCATAATTACCCAGAATGTGGACAATCTTCATGAGGCCGCCGGCAGCACAAATGTTGTGCACCTTCATGGAGAACTATTCAAAGCCAGGAGTACCGTAGATCCGTCCCTGATATATGATATGGATGGATGGGAACTAAATGAGGGGGATAAATGTGAAAAAGGAAGTCAATTGAGACCGCACATCGTCTGGTTCGGGGAAATGGTTCCGATGATGGAAATAGCAGCCAACATCGCAATGACTGCAGATATTTTGCTCATTGTGGGAACATCAATGGTAGTTTATCCAGCTGCCGGCCTGATCGATTTTGTCAGCCCCTCGGCGCCTAAATTCATTGTAGATCCAAAACTTCCGCAGGTCCGCTCCTACCCTAATCTTCACATGTTTGAGGAACGGGCTACCACCGGTGTGAAAAAAGTTGCAAAGATCTTGAGGAAAGAATATGCCTAGATAAATATGTGTAGTTGTCTTGGGGAGAGACGTTTTAACCAGGATTTGTCATTAGAATTTTGTAATGATCTAAATCTCTTTGATTTGGAGTTTTTGTCAATGTCAGTTTTCGAGACGCTCCACTCCTCAGACTGACAAGTCCATCCGTTATTAGGTCACCTTGAGGTGCGGAGCTTCGAAAGGTGAAGTGCGCAGCCCCGAAAGGTGAGGTGCGGTAACGAGTCAATGGCATGTTTAGCGGTTGATTTTGAAGTAATTTAAGCTCGGGATAGAAAGGCTAATGACAAATCCGGATTTAGTACGCAAACATCACCAATGCCGCTGCTCCAAGAGCAAATTGCCTGTTGGGAGAGCCATCGACATATCCAATAATAGATCCACTGGTATTTTTGACCGCTGAGCCTTCCACCGTAGCTATCACAATATCTTCGGTAACTGAATAAACCTGCGTTCCCTTCACCTTTACAATCAATTGCCCGTCCAAATTTATCAGACCTTCGTCAGATACGGTTGCCAGAAGTTTACCACTTTGATTTAAAACTTCATCATTTGAGATTTTAAAAAGCGTTTTGCGGTACATGTTTTTGATAAGGATCATAAATAAGCCACGTTTTCCATAATTCAGCATAAAAATAAATAGTGCCTGATTAAATATGTAATCCGGTGTCTCATTAAGTACACCCCTATTCATACCCTGTCAGAATTTTTTACCATCCGAATTTGTTCTTCAAGGAACTCATATCAGGATCAGGAGTCAATGCAAATACAGGAAGCCAGGAATCTCAGGGACATAATTGATAATAAGAATTCAAAGAAGTTGCCGGCCATTTTCGTAGGCCACGGAAGCCCGATGAATGCTATTGAAAATAACGAATATTCCCAAAATTGGAGGGCTATTGGTGACGACCTGCCTCCACCGAAAGCAGTTCTTGTAATTTCAGCACATTGGCAGACACAGGGCACAAAAATTACCGCAATGCCAAAACCCAGGACCATCCATGATTTCTACGGATTTCCAAAGGAACTTTTTGACCAGCAATATCCCGCCCCGGGTTCACCCCAACTGGCAGAGGAAATAATGAATTCTCCGGGAGACTATACCATACTGGAGGATCACCGGTGGGGACTGGACCATGGTTCCTGGTCAGTCTTGCTCCAGATGTTTCCTCGCGCCGATATCCCTGTGCTTCAGCTCAGCCTGGATGTTAACCTTTCACCGCTTCAGCATTTTGAGTTGGCCGGTGAGTTGGATTCTTTCAGAGAGAAGGGAGTGCTCATCATTGGCAGTGGAAATGTTGTTCATAATCTTGGGATGGCGCAATGGGGTCAGCGGGAACCTTTTGACTGGGCTAAGGAGTTCGATGAAAAAGTGAAATCACTGATTGATCACAGGGCGTTCAGATCCCTCATTGACTACCCAAGACTTGGCGAAGCGGCAAGATTATCTGTTCCGACCAACGAGCATTACCTGCCTATGATCTATATACTCGCGTTGACGCACAATGATGAAGATCTTGTGTATTTTAATGATCGCTTAGATATGGGTAGTATTTCAATGAGGTCTTTTATAATACACTGACAAAACTCCCACCTCCCTTATCCATCTGCAGGGAAAGCTAGAACTCCACCTGGGGAGCGCTCGAAGCGTCCTCATCCGCCTGAAATAGTGGTTTTCTGTCAAAACCGAACATACCAGCCAGGGTATTGGTGGGAAACTGTCTGATGTAGGTATTGTATTGCTGAGCCGACTCATTAAAACGCCTTCTTGCCACGGCAATTCTGTTTTCCGTACCCTCCAGCTGCGCCTGCAATTCGAGGAAATTTTGGTTCGACTTGAGGTTTGGATACCTTTCTACGGTCACCAATAGACGTGAAAGCGCTGAATTCAAATTGTTTTGCACCTCGGTAAATTGAGCAAGATTGGATTCATTAAGGTTAGTGGGATCGATGGTCATGCTTGATGCTTTAGCCCTTGCTTCCGTGACCCCCACAAGCACTTCTCTCTCTTGCTCGGCAAATCCCTTAACAGTGTTCACCAGGTTAGGTATCAGGTCATATCTCCTTTGATACTGTGTTTCCACATTAGCCCATTGGGTATTGACATTTTCTTCCATGCTAACCATACTGTTGTATTTTCCGGAAAAGAAATTGTAGATCAGGAAAATGACTACTGCTATGATTCCAATGGTGATCCACTTTTTATTCATGATTTCAATATCTAATTATTAAGTTTAAGCTCAAAGTTACACCTACGGGAGAATATACTACAGCGTGAAAAAAGAGATTTTATTTGCAACATTCGTTCTTGCACTTTCCTGTGTCCTCGCCCAGGATGTCGCCATACCAAAATTAGAAAGGCGTGTAACGGATCAGACCAATACACTGACAGACCAGGAAAAGTTGGTATTGGAGAATAAATTAAAGGCGATCGAAAGCGAAAAAGGAAGTCAAATAGCAGTTTTGATCATTTCGACTACAGGAGAGGAAACCATAGCACAGTATGGTATTCGTGTGGTAGAGGCCTGGCAGTTAGGCAGAAAGGGAGTGGATGATGGCGTTTTGTTACTTGTGGCTTTGCAGGATAGAAAGATCCGGATTGAGGTTGGCTATGGTCTGGAGGGAGCTATACCTGACGCCATTGCGAAGCGGGTCATCACCAATGTCATTACACCGGAGTTTCGATCAGGGCATTTTTATCGCGGAATAGATAATGGCCTCGACGTCATCATATCTGCTGTCAGGGGCGAGGAACTTCCTCCCGCAGTTATTTCTGACAATCGATATGCAGGAAGCAGGAAAGTCAACCGTGTATTCCCGTTCCTGGTGATTGGATTTATCGTTTTCGGATTGTTTAACGCTTTATTGAGGCGAAGACTGGGAGGTCCTATGTCCAAATTCATTACTTTCCTTATTGTTTTTGCAATAGGGTGGTTGTTTATCGGGTTATTGGGTGCCCTATTCATTTCATTCATTATTACCATTTTTTCCAGCGTCCCTTCAGGAGTTGGAAGGAGAGGAAGACGCGGTGGGTTTTACGGCGGATACATGGGTGGAGGAAGTGGTTATTCGGGCGGTGAAGGTTTCGGAGGATTTTCCGGTGGTGGCGGCGGTTTCGGTGGTGGTGGAGCATCCGGAGGCTGGTAATATTTATCATAAAGAAGATGGCAAAGTTTTTATTTACGGAAGAAGAAAAAGAAAGGATAAGGGAAGCTGTCCAGGATGCGGAGAAAGAAACATGTGGTGAGATCGTACCTTATTTTGTGAACTCAAGTGATGACTACAATGAAGCGTCGTGGTACCTTAGTACCATTTTCGGCATGATCGCGTTACTGGCAATCGGGATATCTTCCTACCTGTGGCTATTGCCTTTCCGGTTGACACCACTGGAAATTTCATTGTTCACAATAGGTGTGATGATTGCCGGTTTTTTAATACCGGTGTTTTTTTCCCCCGTTAAGAAAATGATCATCTCCAAGACAACGCAAACCGAGCGGGTTCAGACCAGGGCAATGGACGCATTTCTGCAGGAAAAAGTTTTTGAAACCGAAGAACGTGTTGGCATTTTGATCTTTATCAGCAGGTTGGAGCACCAGGTAGTGGTGCTGGGAGATAAAGGAATAAATGACAAGGTAAAGCCTGAGGATTGGGAACAAATATTGAGTACGATTATCAAGGGTATCAAGGAAAACCGGATAGCGGACGGTGTAGTCAGGTCCATTGAACAAAGCAAGGAAATGCTGCTGGAAAATGGGTTTGTCAGGAAATCGACAGACTACAATGAACTCAGTGATGATCTGCGTATTGAAGAATGATGTTACCAGCGTTTAATCCGCTCCTATTCCATGTAGGTGGTTCTTAGTTCAATTGTGAACTTCGGGTCGGAAAATGTGAAATACTGAATCTAATTCAGCCCAAAAACGAAACCTGGCAGAACACTGATAGTGAAAACAAGTCCGGCCAACCAATCCTTCGAACAATATGGCTATTGACGAGAACATCTTTTCTTTCAAAACTTAGCAACTATTCTCAAAAGCCGGAGTAATGCCTCTGAAACCGAAACCATTGGAGAGAGAACAGGATAACTTCTTGATGAAACAAGTGCAAGACGGTGATCTAAGCAAGATGGGTGTGTTATTCGAACAATATCACGGTGAATTGTTTGGCTATTTCTACAGAATGACTAATGATCCGGCTCAAAGCGAGGATCTGGTTCAAAATGTATTTTATCGCTTGCTTAAGTACCGCCATTCATTTCAACCCGATGGAAAGTTTATGTACTGGATCTATGGCGTGGCAAAAAATGTATTTCTCGATTTGTACAAGAAAAATAATCCGCTCCGTCACTCCCAGGATATTCAGGATGTGAAAGAAGTGTCAAATGAGGAAAAGAATAAAGAGGAACAAATGGTTTCATCAGAAAGAAAAGAATTGTTAAGAGAGGCCTTACAAAGAATTTCACCCGAACAGCGGCAGGCTATTATCCTGAGTAAATTCCAGGGTCTGAAGTACCAGGAAATTGCGGTAATCGCCAATTGCACTGAAAATGCCATAAAAGCCCGGGTGAGGAGAGGTCTTACTGAACTTAGAAATTTATTAGATCATTGAGTCTAAACCGGATGAAGGAATGAAAAAGAATATAACTGATCTTGAAAAAGTACTGGACCTCCTCGTTGAAGGTCTGGAAAACAAAGACTTTGGGGAATCTGATCTGGACAGACTGATCAGAAGGCATCCGGAATATGCAGATGATCTCCGGAAATCCTGGAAAATATGGAGAGAGTTGGATGACATTGAAGTACCGGAAATAAACAGCTTAAGCAGGGAGCGATTCTACCAAACACTGAATGATTTCCAACAGGTGGCAAACGAACGAATGCCGGGTGGAAAATATGTGCATATCAATACAGTCCTGAGGTGGGCAGCCATATTTATCATTGGTGTTGGTGTCGGGTTATTTGCCAATAGTGGATTTTTCAGGGCCGGAAATGTCGATAAAGTTTCAGGAAATGGAAAAAATCAAATTCTGGCACAATTAACAGCCGGGGAGTCTGCCTCCAACAGGATGGCAGCTATTCAGCATATCAAAGGACTGACCAACCCGGAGGATCAGGTGTTCGAAGCGCTTTTTACAACGCTGGTGAATGATCCGAATGTTAATGTCCGTCTTAGCACGATTGAAGCAATGCTACATTTTGTAGATAATCCCAAGTCGAGGGAGTTACTGATAAAAGCCATCACCTATCAGGATGATCCTATTGTTCAGATCACTTTGGCAGAAGTCATCATCCGGCTTCAGCAGGAAGGGTCGGTCGACGAAATTCGGAAATTGCTGGAGATGAATGAACTGGACCTGGAAGTTAAAATGCACCTAATGGAAACCATGAATTTATAATACAAAAACTCAAAATATGAAATCAACTCTAATTATCATATCTCTTGCTTTTGCCCTCGTTTGCAAGGGCCAGGAATTCTCCGACGAAACGACATTTATGGTCAACACCCAGGGATTGGAATCATTTCGTCTGTATAACCTGAATGGGAATGTAAAAGTGACAGGAGTAGATGGAAATTCCGCTACCCTCAAGCTAAATCGAACGCTTAGATCGGCCTCCAGCGTCCGGTTGGAAAAAGCCAAAACAACCCTCAGGTTTGATAGTCTCATATTGAATAATACCATATACTTCTTCATGGAATCACCTGACCGGGTCTTCAAGATAGATCCCGAGGGAAACGGGCATTACGAATCTGATTGGGATCGATCCAAAAATGAACGCTTTGAGGTTAAATACAACTTTGACATTACACTCAGCGTGCCCAAAGGTTTGGACATTTACGTCTCCAATCACAGAAGCAATTTGCAAATAGAGAATATCGAAGGTTATTTATATGCCAAAAACCACCATAGCGATCTATTAGCAAAAGACATTGGCGGGAATGCAAAACTGAAAAATCACCATGGAGATATTACGGTATCGTTTACTCGGAATCCTTCCGAGGATTGTGAATTTTACACACATCATGGTGATGTCCGTATCAAATACCCTGGAGATCTTTCAGCCGATGTTTACCTAAAAAGTCGTCATGGTGAGTTTTTTACAGCATTCAACTGGTCGCCTATTCCTACTCCTGTAATTGAAAAGGCATCGGACAGGGGCACAAAATACATTGTAAATGACCGGGTATCCGTCCGAATTGGAAAGGGCGGTCCGAAACTCAATGTCAGGACCTGGCATGGTGACATCTACATCACGCAGAACTAAATGAAAATGTTAATCAATAAAAAAATGAAAAATACATACATCAATTTTTTACTAATTGCATGTCTGATCATAAGTGGCAATGTCAATGGTCAAACACAAAACCAGGAATTCAAGGTTCCGCTGAGTGATCCCGGGTCTCCGGGTGTACTGAGCGTAAGGCTTCACAGGGGATCGGTGAAAGTTATGGGATATAGCGGAGAGGATGTCATCGTCACGGTGGTACCATATATGGACGACGATGATGACGATGATGAACGCACACGAGAAGGTTTGAGACGGATTCCGAATACGGCTACCCAATTTACAATTGAGGAAGTTGATAATCAGGTGAATCTATCCGGTAGCAACAATAAAAGGACCGACTTTGAAGTTCAGGTTCCCCGGGAATTCTCTTTGAAGTTGAAGACACATCATGATGGTTATATTGAAATAAAGGATGTGGACGGTGAAATAGAAGCTGACGGTCATCATGATGATATCGTGATGGAATCGGTTGCCGGATCTGTTATTGCCGATACACATCACGGTGAAATCAGGATATCATTCACATCCGTGGATAGCAACGCCCCCATGGCATTTAGTACTTACCATGGCGATATTGATGTTACATTTCCCGGCAACATCAATGCATCAGCTAAAGTCAAGTCAAGCCGGGGAGAGATCTACTCCGATTTTGATCTTGATCTGAAGGTGGAAACAAAGAAAGTACCCGCATCGGGAAAGGGTACAAAAATCGAATTAATTGGCTGGATGAGAGGAGACATTGGATCGGGTGGCCCAGAAATTCTCTTTAATACGTATCATGGTGATGTAATACTTCGGATGAAGTAGGATCATCAGCCATTTCTTTTAAGACGGATAATCATGTGGTTATCCGTTTTTTTGTCCCCGGCGCATTTGGCTTCATTTCTTCCGCTGGTTTTAAATATTTAGATTAGTTAACGGTTTAATAGAAATAATAAAGAAAGGCTGAAGCGAAAAAAATAAAACACTACATTCCCGCTTGTCAGGAAGTGGGTGAAATGAGCCCGATATGAAAAATTACAAAAGATATTCTATTGAATTTTTATTGGTTTTCCTGTCGATAATAGGCGCATTTCTCTTTGAGGATTGGCGTGTACAGCGAGAGGAAAATGGTAACTACTTATCCACCTTAAAGGAATTCCAGTACGATTTGCAGCAAAATATTGATGTATTCCGGCAAGAAGTCGATAGTGTTGATGATGTACCATTAAGCGGCAGAAGGCTTAGAGATAAGGCCCGGATTGAGAGGATACTGATGACCTATAGTGAGGGAAATTTTAATGAGTCACTTATTGTAACTGTAGTGTATTTTGGTCTGATTGGCAATACATGGGATCCGGGCATAACACAGTCTGAACAGTACAGGAGAATTATTGAAAACCATTATTACCGGGTGAAGAGCCCTCAGTTGAAGGAGATCATTCTGGAATACGGCAGGTCAATAGATGCCAGAAAGGCCCTTTTGGAAATGGAACGAGCCAGATTCAACAAGATTGAGTCGCTGGTTCATGAGAGCTTTCAAATTCATCATTCACTTGATACATTGCGCTTTTTTCATTTTTATGGAGATGATTTCGTTGTCAAGGGAGACGGGAGCTATTCCCGTTCCACAACTTACCAACCCATTCTATCAAAAAGGAACCGGGAAATTTTCGCCGAAAAACAATTCATGTTCCACAACTATATCCGGGAACTGGACAAATTGACTGATGGGATAGTTGCGATTCATGAGGAATTGATCAACTATCAATTAAGCCAAATTGACTCTTTGATAACGGTGGAATTTTCCTTGTGGGATTAGGTGCCACACCTGACAGGAAAAGATAGCAACCTGCCATTGCCGGACAAACGATTCTCCTGTCCATAAATTTAATAGTACGGACCGGATTTTCCGATGCTTAGTACCCTTCCATGACGAAGCATCAAAAAATGTACTATCATTGTATTGGTGCAACAATTTCACAGAATGAAGCTCAAATATCTGGCATTGCTACTGGTTTTAATCAACTGCAGTTCTCGCCGGGAATCCCGCGAACCGGAAATATCCACCCCTCTTCAATTCGGTGCAATTTCGCTTTTGGGTGATTCACTTTATTCTGCACTTCCATCTGAGGAATTGTTAAAAAGATATGACACTGCAAAAGAGAATTACGATAACGAAAGCAGTCCCGAAAATTTGATCTGGCTGGGAAGGTTCACGGCGTACAGACGGGATTATATGACTGCAATCAAGATTTTTACGGAAGGAATTGAATCGTTCCCTGCGGATCCCAGATTTTACCGCCATCGGGGACACAGGTATATCACCATAAGAGAATTTGATCTGGCTATTAAGGATCTCTCGTTTGCCGCCCAGCTAATTGACGGAACTGAAAACCAAGTGGAACCGGATGGCCAGCCTAACGCTCAAAACATTCCAATAAGTACCACACATGGCAACATCTGGTATCACCTTGGCCTGGCATTCTATTTGAAACAGGATTGGGATAATGCGCTTGACGCATATAAGAATTGTTTGTTGTCATCGAAATATCCTGACAATGTTGCCTCCTCCACCCATTGGCTATATATGATCTCCCGAAGAATGGGTAACGACACGGAGGCGGAAGAGCTTCTCGATAATATTTTTGCAGAAATGAAGATCATTGAGAACTTTTCGTATCACAGGCTATGCCTTTTCTATAAAGGAGAACTGGCTGAGGACGAACTCCTTGATGAAGGTGCGGAAGCGTCCAGTAATGACGCTGTCCTCTATGGCCTGGCAAATTGGTATTTCTACAACGGGAACAAAGACCGTGCTAAAGAGATCATGGAGGAAATCCTGGAAAAAGATAGTTGGCATTCATTCGGTTATATCGCGGCGGAGGCTGACTATGCAAATTATTTTTCAGAGTAGAGATTTTTCTCAGCAGAATCTCCAGAAGTCCCACCGTAACCCGATTAATTGATAATCTGGTCGAATCAATTAGCATAACACAAAAAACCAAACCATTCCGTCATCCTGAATAAAATGAAGGATCTCGGTTTCAACGGGTTTTACATTCTTAAGATCCTTCACAGGTTCAGGATGACGAACTGGTTTTTTGTGTTTCAGTCAGATAACCTCTTTTCAAACACCGGAAATCACAATAGAACTTAGAGCTGACATTACCATCCAAAACCCCCGATCATGTAATTCATTTTCCGGAATAATAAGAAGGCGGTAATTTCACCGAAAAATTACCAGGCTCAACCATGAGAAAATTCCTAATTGTCGCAATCTTTTTTCCTACGATTTCTTTTACTCAATCTTCCGACTCAGTGGTGATCAGGCAGATCTACGATGAAGCGCTGTCCAATAGCCCTGTTTATGAGAACCTTCGATACCTCTGCAAGGAAATAGGTCACAGGTTAAGCGGTTCTGTTGGGGCGGCAGCAGCGGTCACTTATACAAAGCAGCTGATGGAATCCTATGATTTTGATACTGTTTTTCTGCAGCCGGTTATGGTTCCCTACTGGGTGCGCGGCAAAAAGGAAATTGTCAGGATCGTGGACTCAAAAGCAGGACCGATGGAACTTGCAGGTATCGCGCTTGGGAATTCTATTGGAACGGGCCCGGACGGTATCAGGGCGGAAGTTATTGAAGTAGGTGGCATGGAAGAAGTGGCGGAGCTGGGAGAAAAGGTAAAAGGTAAGATCGTATTTTATAACGGACCCATGGATCCGACAATAATGCAAACCTTCCGGGCATATGGAAATGCCGTCCGGCAAAGGGCTTCCGGGGCCTCCGAAGCAGCAAAATATGGCGCTAAGGCCGTTATCATCCGGTCAATAACTCAAAGTCTGGATGACACACCTCATACCGGTTCTATGAGGTACCAGGTGAACGTTCACCGGATACCTGCTTTTGCGATCAGCACCAAAGCTGCTAACCGCCTCAGCGACCTTCTGAAACAATCACAGGTAGAGGTATATCTTGAATCTCATTGTGAAATGAGGGAAGATGTGCTTTCCTACAATGTTATCGGTCAGATCAACGGCTCCGAAAATCCTGATGAATATATTGCCGTTGGAGGACATTTGGATTCCTGGGATGTCGGTGAGGGAGCGCACGATGACGGATCAGGGTGTATGCAGGGGATCGAGGCAGTTCGACTTTTCAAAGCTTTAAACATAAGCCCTAAAAGGACGATCAGGGCGGTTATGTGGATGAATGAAGAAAACGGATTGAGAGGTGGCCGGGAATATGCCCGTGTTGCTGAGGAAACGGCCGAGAAACACATTGCAGCCATTGAATCCGATCGGGGCGGATTACTTCCGGTAGGATTCACATCCACCGGACCTGACGAGAAAGTTGAGAAATTCAGATCATGGGGTCCGTTATTCAGACCTTATGGGTTGTATGATTTCAGCAATCCGGGAGGAGGTGCGGATATTGGACCCCTTTCGCAGCAAGGCACTTTTTTAATCGGACTTCTTCCGGACAGCCAGCGTTATTTCAGGTACCACCATACTGCGGATGATGTCTTTGAAACAGTGGACCGACGGGAACTTGAACTTGGCGCTGCATCCATGGCGGCTATGATCTACCTGATTGATAAATACGGATTATAGAATTTATCCAATAATTTACGTGTTGCAGTGTCAGAAGACCTGACTACATGTCAAAAAAATTAACATTGCTGACAATGCAGGAGTAAGATGGCATCGGATCAGGAATATGTGGATTTTGTTGTCGATCAGATAGAGAACGCCGGTCAAATTACATTCAGAAAAATGTTCGGAGAATACGGGATCTACTCCGACGCTAAGCTATTTGCGCTGATTTGTGACAATAAACTGTTCATTAAGCCGACTGAAGCGGGTAGAAAATTTATCCGGGATGTTGTAGAAGCCCCAGCCTATCCCGGAGCCAAATCAAGCTTTTTGATCGGAGACAAAATTGAAGACCGGGAATGGCTCAGTGAACTGGTCAGGATAACAGTTAAGGAGCTTCCGGAACCAAAACCCAGGAAGATCAGGAAATCATAGTATTCAGGGCTGCGCAGAAAAAATCAAAACCTTTTGATTAAATATTCGTAATAGTAATACTATCATGAAAAATATTATTACTTTTACCTCATGTCCACGATAGCCATTGTCATAGGTGAAAAATACTACAACAAGGATCCCCAGTCTTCGGATCTTGGAAAAAACATTGTTTCGGCAAGTATGGAATTAATGGATGAACTGGGTTTTGAGCAGTTCACTTTCAGAAAACTGGCGGAGAGGATCAAATCTACAGAGGCATCGATCTACCGTTATTTCGACAACAAGCTGAAATTACTAGTTTATCTGACCACCTGGTATTGGGCATGGATCGAGTATGTGATCGATTTCCGAACACATCATATCCAGGATGACGAAGAAAAGATCAGGGAAATTATTAAGATCATTTGTCATGTGGACAGGGATGTTATTGACATAGATCTACCCGGAATAAACATTTCATCATTGAGAAGAGTAGTTGTCAGTGAATCTGACAAGACCTATTTAACGAAACAGGTGGATGAAATCAACAACCAGGGACTCTTCAAAGTATTTAAGGGTTTGTGCCACAAAATCGCGATGGTTCTCACCGGGATCAATCCAAACTATAGATATCCACATGCTATTGCGAGCACTATGCTGGAGGCATCCCACCAGCAGGCATTTTTTGCCCAACATTTACCGTCACTGACGGAAGTTTCAGAGAAGAGTAACATTTCCGTGGAGAAACAGGTTTACTGTTTTTTGGAAGAAACCACATTCAAACTGCTTAAGTAAATTTTTTTATCTCAGATGAATAGTAATACTATTAACATAGAAAGTATAGGTATCCAAAGTGATTCCAAACTTACGCCTGTCAGGAGATTGTTCAGGATGCTTTCACTGGATCGCGGTGAAATATTTGTAATCTATGCTTATGCCATATTCAATGGACTGATCAACCTTTCACTTCCATTAGGTGTACAGGCGATAGTCGGATTTGTGATCAGTGCGGAATATTCGGCCTCCTGGGGATTGTTGATCTTCATTGTCGTTGTGGGTGTGGCGGCCTCCGGGGTCATACAGATCCTTCAATTATCATTGACCGAACTTCTCCAAAGGCGGATCTTCACAAGGGCTTCATTTGAGTTTGCCTACAGAATTCCCCGTTTCAAAATGGAGTCGATTTCAGGGTTTTACCCCCCCGAATTGATGAACCGGTTTTTTGATACCCTCAATGTACAAAAAGGGCTATCCAAAATTCTGATCGATGTATCCTCGTCCTCACTCCAGATCATTTTTGGATTGATCCTCTTATCGGTCTACCATCCATTTTTTGTCTTCTTCGGCATAATTCTGCTGAGTCTGATCACCCTGATATTTTTTGTTACAGGTCCCAAAGGATTGAAGACCAGTATACTGGAATCAAAATACAAATATCAGGTGGCTCATTGGCTGGAAGAACTTGCGCGTGTTATGGGCACCTTCAAACTGGCCGGCAGAACAAATCTTCCCATCGATAAGATGAACGATTATCTCGCCAACTACCTGAAATTCCGAAAGCAGCATTTTCAAATACTCATAACGCAGTTTTCCAACATTGTGGCGTTCAAAACTGTTATTACCGCAGGCCTGCTGATCCTGGGAAGTATCCTGGTGATCAATCAGGAGATCAATCTTGGGCAGTTTGTGGCATCTGAAATCATTATACTTCTTGTACTCGGTTCGGCTGAAAAACTGATACTAAGTATGGAAACGGTGTATGATGTTTTGACTGGCCTTGAGAAGCTTGGACAGGTAACCGACATTGAAACTGAAAATGAAGACGGCATTCACCTGGATGAGATCTCAAAGGACAAAGGGATTTCGCTTGAACTCTCCGGGCTAACCTACCGGTTTCCCGGGGTTGCAAAGCCGTCTATCGATCAGGTAGGCCTGAAGGTGGAAGCGGGTGAAAAAGTTTGCATCACGGGTATTAATCAATCCGGTAAATCTACACTCATGTCCCTGGTTTCGGGATTGTACAACGATTATGAAGGTTCAATACTATTCAACGGAATTCCCCTGGGTGACATTGACATAATGAGTTTCAGGTCGGTGATCGGAGATAATCTGGGATTACAGGACATATTTTTCGGAACACTGGCTGAGAACATTTCTGTCGGCAAGGAGGATATAGATCTTGAAGATATGCTGTGGGCGATTGATCAGGCAGGTCTCACCGATTTTTTCAAACATCTCCCGAAAGGGTTGAATACTACAATATTGTCAGAAGGCCAGGGATTATCTGCCAGTATCAAACAAAAAATAATCCTGGCCCGAACGTTATCGGAGAAACCCAAATTAATCGTGATGGATAATACATTGCTTGGACTGGATTTTGAGGATAGAAAAAAGATCAGTTCAATACTGACCGATCCGGATTCAGGTTGGACCCTGTTAGCGGTGACAAATGATCCGCTTATGCTGGAGAAATGTGACAAAATAGTCACCCTGGAGCACGGGAGGATCGTGGACGTAGTTCGTCGTGAAAGAAATATTGAACGCTAAACATAGATCAACCATGCTCAACATTTCCTACAATTCAATTGACAGGGATAAGGTTCTTAAGGGTCAGTCTTCCTACCAGGAGGTAATGCGACCCAAGGCTTCCAGAAAGTTGGTCTATTTACTGTTTAGCCTGTTCATTTTGGCATTTATCATTTTGTTTCTTCCATGGACACAGAATGTCAGGGCCACGGGCAAACTGACCACACTAAGACCGGAAAACCGGGAACAGAATATTCATTCCATTATTTCCGGCAGGGTTGAAAAATGGTTTGTGAGAGAGGGTCAGCTGGTAAATCAGGGAGATACGATCGTGTTTATTTCAGAAATGAAGGCCGAATACCTGGACCCTCAGTTAGTCGAAAGGTCCGTCAATCAGACCAATGCCAAGAAAGCCGCTATTGAAGTGTACGAGGACAAGGCCGAAGCGCTTTCCAGGCAAATCGATGCTTTATCGGAAAACAAAAGGTTAAAGCTGCAGCAAGCGAAAAACTATTTGATTCAAACGACCCTAAAAGTAGAATCGGACAGCATCGAATATGAGACTGCTTTGATAAACCTTGACATCGCCCAAAAGCAATTTGAAAGGCAGGAAAAGCTATATGATCAGGGCCTGAAATCATTGACGGAACTTGAACAGCGCAGGCAAAAAATGCAGGAAGCTCTCAACAAAAAAATTTCCCGGGAGAACAAGTGGCTGGCCAGCAAAAATGAATATATCAATGCGCAATTGAATCTTAATACTGTCGAAAATGACTTTCGGGAAAAAATAGCAAAGGCTCAGTCGGATCGCATGTCGGCCCTGTCCAGTGCATTGGAAGCCAAAGGTGATTTCAACAAATTGTCGGTACAACAATCCAACTATGCCAGAAGGTCCGGTTTCTATTTTATTACTGCTCCCCAGGACGGCTATGTCACAAAAGCCATCATAACCGGAATTGGCGAAACCATCAAAGAGGGTGAAGCAATATTCAGTTTCATACCTGCTAATTATGATCTGGCGGTAGAAATGTATGTTCGCCCGATAGACCTTCCATTGATCAGGGAAAACGGCAAAGTTCAACTTCAGTTTGACGGCTGGCCTGCCCTCGTGTTCAGCGGGTGGCCCGGTCTTTCTTTTGGAGCATATACCGGCACTATCGTCGCCTATGACAAGGGAGCCGGTCCGGATGGAAAATTTCGAGTACTGATAGCTCCGGATCCCGATTCCGTACCCTGGCCAAATTTGTTGAGGCTGGGTTCCGGTGCCTATGGGATAGCTATGCTCAAAAACGTACCTGTATGGTATGAGCTATGGAGAAATTTGAATGGGTTCCCTCCCGATTTCTACCTGAATGATGATCAGAAAGTCACCGGCAACAAGGCAAAGTGAAGAATATCTTCAAACATATTTTCCTACTAAGCCTGCTCACCCCGACGGTTGTCCAGTCTCAAGGTCAACCGTTCATCGACCTGCCACCCGAACAGTTTTATAACATGGTTTATCAGATGCATCCTGTTGCCAGGCAGGCAAGTCTGCTCACTTTGCAGGGAAGTTTGACCGTACAGGAAGCAAAAGGCTCATTCGATCCAAAAATCACGTCAAATTATAGCCGTAAGGAATTTGAGGGGAAGAACTATTATGATATTTGGGATACTTATGTACAGGTGCCTACCCTGCTGAACATTGACCTGAAAGCAGGATATGAAAGAAATCAAGGTTTGTTCCTCGATCCGGAACGAACCGTTCCTGAAAATGGACTGTACTACACCGGAGTTTCCGTTCCACTCGGACAGGGACTGGTAAATAACCAGCGGAATATCGCCCTGAAGAAAAGCAGATTCCTGGAAAAAGACTTTCAAAATGAAGCCAGTACGGTACTGAATAACCTGCTCCTGGATGCTAATCATGCTTACTGGTGGTGGTATGAGAATTACCAAAAAAGCCAGTTAGCCAGAAACAACCTGGAATTGATCACCGAGCGCTTTCAGGGAATTCGCGAAGCAGCGCTAAGAGGGGAAAATGCCGCTATAGACACTGTGGAAATGCTGATCCAGGTTCAGCAGTGGACCAATAATCTGGAGACGGCAGAATTAAACCTCCGGAATAGCCTGTTATTACTTCAAAATTTCATTTGGAGTGATAGTATTGAACTGAACTTTCTGACTCCTACTTACGGTCTCAAACAAAATGAGTCGGACCTGGATAGCTATTTGGACTGGGCCATAGTAAACCACCCGGATCTCAGAAAATTATCCATCAAGAGCAGCATTTTGGAGTTGGACAGGAAAATGAGTAGCGAACAATTAAAACCTGTTGTAAATCTCAATTATAACCTTCTTTCCTCGTCGCAAAATCAGGATTCCGAGCCTTCTTTCTATACCAATGATTACAAACTAGGTGTCCGGTTTGCTTTCCCTCTTCTGATCCGTAAAGAGCGGGCTAAACTTAAGATTGTGGAGCTGAAACAACAGGAAAATGATCTGGAAACCAGCCGGAAATACCGGGAAATCATCAACAAGATCCGGCAGAGTTATAACGAAGTGTTTACCCTGAAAGAGATGATCGATCAACAAGAACAGATTCTGGAAAACTACGAAAGAATGCTTCTTGCCGAAGAAATCAGGTTTGACAATGGCGAAAGTTCAGTCTTCCTGCTCAATAGCCGGGAAAACAAGAAACTCGCAGGAGAGATAAAATTGATCGAGCTCAAATCGAAATACAGAAGATCGATCGGCAAACTAAAGTGGTCTACCGGAATTCTCCAGGAAGAGATAAAGGCTCAAAATTCTCTTTGAGCTTTCAGCCCTGTTTCCCGGACCTCTTCTTCCATCCACTGACACCCAAGATCATAAAGGATATCATTATTTGTCAATTTTAGTGGCTAATACTGAGATCTGAAATTCGAGGTACTTGATATGGCGGATCAGGGTATTCTTGTCCATTTGCAGCCAGTTCCATAGCTTGAGCATGGATGTCCAGATCAATCCCACAAATACGCCCGCACCCCACTTCAGCATCATTTCCACGGAATCTGTCTGGAAGAACTTGACAGCACAATAAATTGAAAAACCAAATGCAACGGCAATGATCACCCCGGTCAGGTAACCCATCCAGGCAAGTTTACCCCTGTAAAGCCCTGCCAGCATTTCCGGTACTGACTGGTCATCCAGCTGTTTATAGTAGTCCGCTTCCTCCTTGGAAAGCGCCTGTTCTATCAATTTGTCAATGTCATCCGTTTTTGTCTTCATGATACGGTCTCTTTAATAATTTCTTTTAAATGTTGTCTTGCACGAAATAACCGGGATTTTACGGTTCCCGTGGGTACTTCTATAATCGTCGCGACTTCAGCAACGGAATATTTTTCCAGATAAAATAATAATAAGATCATTCGCTGATCCTCAGGTAATTCCTTCAATGCCTGCTGTAAAAGAAGTATTGGCTCCTCTTCATCCCCCTCTGTATCATCCATCAATTCATTCGCCCGCTGCATTTCTCTCTCTTTTTGTTGCAAGCGGATCCAGTCGATGGCCTTCCTGGTTGCTATTCTCATCGCCCAGATCCCAAATAACGCCGGCTCCCTCAAATTGTAAATACTTTTCAGTATTGCCTCCCAAACTTCCTGGGCAATGTCTTCAGCCACCTGTTGTTCATAGGTGTGCCTTGTGATTTGCCGCTTGATCTTATCATGCCAGCGTTTTATCAGCAGCGACATGGCTTTTTTATCACCTGTCCGGTATTTTAATACCAGCAACTCATCAAAAATCTGATCAGGTTTCTTTTTCATCCACTATTAAGGTCGGGAAAGTATCATTGAGGTTCAATCTTCTGCGGATTTTTTTACAAAAACTTTACATTCGTTTTATGTCAACTCAACATATCATAGATATTATCGGATGGATCGGATCAGTTGAGGTCATTTTGGCCTACGCCCTGATCAGTGCGAGAAAGATCGATTCCCATTCTCACCTGTACCAGTGGCTCAATCTGACCGGGGCACTATTTTTGATCATAAATACGGCGTACTACGGAGCTTATCCATCAACTTTTATAAATATTGTATGGGTCGCGATTGCCGCCTGGGCCCTTGTCCGCATTAATTTTAGAAAAGTCATAAATTGATAGACAAATTCATAGATCACCCGTTATAAATTTGTTTAAGGATGATACAAAAGATTCTTGGTTATTTCTTGTATGGATCGTTGCTGACGATACTTTCCTGTAATGACGGGGAAAATGGCCATGAGGAGATCGTAACGGCACAGGCATTGATCTATACAATTACCGCAGAATCGGACAGCTCTTACATACAGAACTCAGTTGAAGTTGGGGCCGTCACTTTTGAACAGGTTAAAGGAATTGTCACGGCAACATTTACCTTGAGCGGGCTCACGCCATATCACAGACACGCCATTCATATCCATACCGGAAACTGTCAGCTACCCGGACAGCACTGGAACCAGGGTTCGGAAGAAAACTTTTGCAGAAAAACAAGTGAGGGTGAAATCTGGGCAAGACCGAAAGCCGGAGATGTAGGCAATGTCCGGACCGATGGGAACGGAAATGGGACCCTGGTTGTTTCCTCCGAATTCTGGAGTCTGAATTCCCTTGATGAAAAAGATATTGTGGGCAGAGCAGTGATAATCCATGAAAATATGGAAGATTTTCCTCAGGAATGTTTCCAGGTACACAATGATGTGCATAATAATCCTAAAATTGCATGTGGTACAATTGAAATCACTTTGAATGATTAGAAGATTTTTTCGATTACTGGGCTTCCTGCTGGTGATCGGCCTGGTCTGCTTTTTCTTCCTTGCCGGAAAGATTTCCGACCGGATGTATAACGATGTAGATAAGATTGATGATTTCACAATATCATCGAGAGCCGAAGCGCTTCATAAAACCATACTGGTTGCTGACCTTCATGCGGATAATCTGCTCTGGGACCGTAATCCAACCAAGAAGATCAGATACGGACATGTAGACATACCAAGACTGATCGAAGGAAATTATGCTATCCAGGTTTTTGATGCGGTAATAAAGACACCGAAGGACTTAAATTATACATCAAATAATGACCGGACTGACAATATAAGGTTACTGGCCATGGCGAATCGCTGGCCTTTCCAAACATGGTTTAGTCTGTACGAACGAGCGATCCATCAAAGCCACAAACTGCATAAAGCAGCCAACGAATCATCCGCCCTGGAGATCATCAAATCCAAAAGTGATCTCAGATATTTTATGAGCCGCAGAAAGAGCAACAGCTATATTGTAGGTGGACTGCTTTCCGTAGAAGGTCTCCATGCCCTGGAAGGAGACATTGAAAACCTGACAAATCTATACGATGCCGGATATCGGATAATGGGTCTCGTTCACTTCTTTGATAATGAAATCGGCGGTTCATCATCGGGCGAAGAGCAAGGGGGATTGACTGATTTTGGCCGAAGAGTTGTCAGGTGGATGGAGCAGAAGGAAATAATTATTGACCTGGCCCACTCCTCACCTGCCTTGTTCGATGAGGTCATTCAGGGAGCCACCCGGCCTGTTATCGTTTCTCACACCGGAGTTAAAGGTGTATTTGACTCACCACGCAACTTATCAGATACTCAAATTCGTAAAATTGCTGAAAATGGGGGTCTGATTGGAATTGGTTTCTGGGCCGGCGCTGTCGGAGACCTCCATCCGCTCTCAATCTCAAAAAGTATCCGGTATGTCGTGGATTTAGTTGGAATTGATCACGTTGCCCTCGGCACTGACTTTGATGGAGCTGTTGTTACCGGGTTTGATGCAGCAAATGTAATAATGCTTACGGAAGCACTGATCCAGGAGGGATTTACAGACAAAGAGATCCGTTTGATAATGGGTGGTAACCAGGTCAGATTCTTGATGGACAATCTTCCTGATGACTGACTTCCAGAAAGGGATAAGGTTCAGGTCACTGGAGGATTTCTTTGATTTCATACCGTCGCATGAGCTGGTCATTGTTGAATTCCTGAGAGATCTGATTTTTGATGTTATTCCCGATGTCCGTGAAAAGCTGTCATACAATGTGCCATATTATTCCAGACACAGAAACATTTGCTTCCTGTGGCCGGCGTCGATTCCCTGGGGAGGAATCGGGGAAGGTGTTAACTTAGGTTTCAACAATGGGTATCTATTGACAAATCCGGATAGTTTTATGGAAAAAGGTCGTCGCAAACAGGTTTACGTAAAAACCTTTCTTTCCAGGAAAGAAATTGATAGCGACAGAATAAGGATGTTACTGCTGGAGGCATGTGAAATTGATAATGATCTGAGGGCCAACCGGGGACACGTCGGTTTTTAACGCAGAATCGTCATTAGCCTTCTATTTCAGGCTTAATTATGCTCATCAATTATTTAGATGCAATAAGTTCTTTGATCTCGGCATCTTCATTGGCATTGCTCAACCCCAGCCAACTCAATGTTGATTTATACATAATGTTCTCGACATCCTCTATGGGAAGATCCATTTCCTCTATGAACTTCCCGATCTCCAGATCTCCCAGCGGAAAGGGGTAATCTGATCCCAGGCACACTTTTTCTGATCCAACTTCATCCAAAACATATCTGAGAAGTTTGGGGTCATGTGTGATGCTGTCTACCCAGAATTTACCGAGATACTCTCGTGGATTCACATTATTATGAACCGCCACAAGATCGGGGCGACAGTTGAAGCCATGTTCAATGCGCCCGATAGTGGGAATGAATGAGCCCCCGGCATGGGCAAAGCATACCCTCAGTTCAGGATATTTTTCGAAGATACCCCCAAAGATCATCGACGTAATCGCCCTTGTGGTTTCAGCGGGCATGCCGACTAACCATGGAAGCCAGTATTTTTCGATCTGATCACTACCCATCATCTCCCAGGGATGTATCAATACTGCCATTCCAAGGCTTTCACAAGCAGCGAAGAATTCGAAAAACCTGGGTTTGCTCAGGTTAAACCCATTGATATTGGAACCAATTTGTATCCCCGGAAACCCAAGTTCTTTACATCTTTCCAGTTCCCGGATGGCAAGATCTGTATCCTGCATCGGAACGGTGCCCAATCCAATGTAGTTCTTCGAATATTTACTGACAATGTTGGCAATATCATCATTGAGAAATTTCGATAGATCCAGGGTGTCACCCGGCTTGGCCCAGTAGCTGAACATCACCGGAATGGTACAGACCACCTGTATCCGGGTGTTATACTTTTGGTATTCGGAGATACGGATTTTCGGATCCCAGCAATTTGCTCCGATTTCCCTGAAAAATTTCTCCCCTTTCATCATTCTGGCGTAACCACGCTTGTGATGGAGTAAGGTTATGAAATCTCCGTATCCAAACTTCTCAGAAAAATTCGGCAGGTTTTTTGGGATGATATGCGTATGCATATCGATTTTCAGGGGAGAGTTGTTCATTATTCCAAAGGTACAAAACCTTTCGAACAGCTATTGATTGCAATCTCTGAGCAGCCGCGGACTGACGGCCATTCCCCTGTCCATGGCATTCTTCAAGCATTCGCAGGCCCTCAGATTATCCTCCAGTTCCAGGTAGGTCAGTGCGGCATTGTACCAAACGTTTCCATCGCTGCGGTCCCTGGCCAGAAACTGCTCGTAGTAGGCAGCCGCCTGTGCGTAATCTTTCTTTTGGAAAAAAGAATTCCCGATCAGATAATAAACTTCGAATCTGCTTGATTCGATCTCCAGGGCTTTTTTGTAAAACCCTATCGCCTCATCATAGTTTTCAAGTTTATAAGACAAACGCCCGGCGTTAAGCAGCAGGAGAGCGTCGTAAGGATTGATCATTAACGCCCGGGTAAACAGGCTTTGAGCCAGCTCATATTCTTCTTTCTGCAAAGCTTCAACCGCCTGGTAAGAGATCATTGGTATGAATTCAATGTCATTCATTATACTTTCCGGGATTTCAACATTCTGATCGACAAGTAGCAGATTGTACCACGCAATAACCAGATCAGGGCTCAAAGAAGTTGCTGTCAACAGATCTCTTCGCGCATCTTCCTTCCGGTTGAGCTCCATGAATAGCAATGCACGATTCACGTGGTTTTGGGCACTGGAATCAAGTGCGATCGCATATGACAGATCGCTCAGTGCCTTGTCATACTCACCGATAGCCTGGTACACCAGTCCCCGGAGACCATACACCTGTTGTTGCATAGAAACCAGCGTCACAACCTGTACCTGCTCCTGTTGATTAGGATCAACCTTGAAGTAGATAGCATTGGTCTCGGCAGGGCCATCATACTCAAGTATGAAGTCAAAATCCTTTAGGGCCTGCATGTAAATACCTTCCCTGTAGTACAATTCTCCTCTTTTGAAATAGGCATCCAAATGGTCGGCCTGCATTTCAATCACATTGGTTAGGGAACTAATTGCCTGCATCCCTCTTTTGGTTTCATCATAGATCAGGGCTTCCAGGTAAAATGCTTCCGGTGTTTTTCTCCTTCTTAGAGACTCCTGAAGTGTGCTGAGTGCGAGGTCATGATCATGATTATGAAATAATTCACGTGCTTCAATGTACAAATCGTAGGCTTTTGATTGCGCCGTTGTCCGGTCGAACGGCAACGCCGCAAGGAGAAGACACAGTGTCCATAAAACTGCGGGTGAGCTCTTCTGTTTCATAATGCTCGGGGAGGTTCAGTATTAAATACGTCAGTTTCCCGTATTTGGATATACTCTCTGAACCGGAATGAGATAATGCCAGTATCTAGTAAACCTCGTGGATCTGCATTCCGCTGTCCTTGGCGAGGTGTATGAATCTTCCTTTCTCGTATCTGTAAAAGCTTATTGCCATTACAAGGAAAAGACCAATGCCCCCCTTCACCTGGGAAGGATTGGGAAGAGAAAGCTGAGCCGTCATTGGTTCAGTAGGGATCTTCAGCAATGGAAGCATCGGGCTTTCGTACGATCCGAACATCCCGTGTACATCTTCATTTTTTGGCTGATATGTCTTTTCCTCCGCGTTAAATGTGAAATCCGACAAGGCAACAAGTCGCGCATTGATCTTGAAATTTGTTGCATCGTCAGGTCTGGAAAATGCTTTTTCCGGAATGAAAGCGGGGAAGTGAATAATTACGTGGCCCTTCCTTGAGCCGGATTTAACAAAGTACTTTGCGTCAAATATTTTTTTGTACGGAGCCCCCGTATTGAATTCGAATCCACTTAAAAGATGTCCATGTTTGCTCAATCGCATAGGCCGGGTCCCCGTTTTGCCTTCCTCCAACTTTGCCAGGTTGCGGAATTCGGCTGTTAGTTTTCCTGAAACGTAAGATTCACATATTTCCGACATACATTCCGACAGTGATTGCCGAAGGACTTTGGACATCATAGAAGCCACACCAAATTCTTTTTGATTATTTCTCAGCTCCTGATAACTGCGTTTCGATTTGATCTGCTTGGCGGATGGGCCTCCCTTCTTAGCAACTATGGTGTGGTCCACGCCCTTGATTTTATATGCTCTATATCCCTTTGGTACGTTGGTGGTTACTGATTCTTTAGAGAGGGTTTTCATTAAGATTATTTCACACAGTTAAGATTCTTAGGTTTATGGCCACTGAAATTTAAATAATCTCTCACGTGTGCGCAAGTCGTTTTATATATTTCCCTTTAAATCGGGGATTTTTATCCCTTGAAATTGAACATGTTATGTGATAGGTTCTGGACCATATGAACAGTACCTGGACCGTCAAATTGGTAAAACCCTAGGTGCTGTTTAAGGGAGTATAGTTTGAAAAATTCAATTCAATGAATGGAGTATATGAAGAACTTGAGATACGATCTTCCAAATTGATAATATGGAAAACAGGGTCAATAAGTTGTCTGAACTTAACGTTAAGAAACAAGTTCAAAATCCTGCAAATACCACCATTATTCAAACCAAATGGAAAAAGCATTCAGGTCTGTGTCTCCATGGGTGGATTTATGATCTGAAATCGGGAATAATAAAAGATATTTACACACTTGACTGCAAATAAGCTTAATTTTCACACGTTAAGATATCCAGGGCAGAAAGTTGGAATGAACAGACGAACAATATATGCGGCATTCATAATCCTGGTTTTGGTTGGAATATCCTGCACCCCCAAAACCCATAAACTGAAGTTGGTAAAGCCAAAACGTCACTTCAGCTGGTATAATCACAATAAACACATGAAGAAAAAAAGGACTAAAATTGTGAGGTATAAATCATTCCTACGAAATAAATCTCACCGTCCTGATGAAAAGAAATCTAGCCAGTAGTCTTTTAGCTCTTCTTGTTTTCCTTCTTTCCTGTCAACCGCCCAGGTCGGCCGCGGACTATACACCGAAAGCAATTGGTCCGATAGGCGACTCGGCAATGGTGGCAGCTACCCATCCTCTTGCCACCAGGGCAGGAGTTAAGATTTTAAGAGAGGGCGGGAATGCCTTTGATGCTGCCATAGCCGTTCACTTTGCCCTTCAGGTAGTTTTTCCCGAAGCAGGAAATATAGGAGGAGGAGGATTTGCCGTCATCAGGGAGTCGGACGGATCCATCGCCTCACTGGACTTTCGTGAAAAGGCTCCGGCCGGAGCTGCAAGAGACATGTACCTGGATGAGAACGGTGATGTTGTTCAGGAAAGAAGCAGAATCGGTCATCTGGCTGCCGGTGTTCCCGGATCAGTTGCCGGCATGTGGGAACTCCACCAAAAATATGGTTCATTGCCATGGGCTGACCTTCTCAAACCGGCCATAAAGCTTGCTTATGAAGGGCACGTCCTTACGGAATTGGCCGCACATAATCTTAACCGGGCACAAGAGGCCTTTAAAACCGCTAATCGATTTGTACTCTGGACAGTGAATGAAGAAGGATGGGTTGAAGGTGACAGTTCGATACAGCGGGAACTGGCGGCCACTTTGTCCTTCATTCAAAATAATGGAAGGGACGGTTTTTACAAAGGGATCGTAGCGGATCAGATTGTGAAGGAAATGCAACTCGGTGGAGGCCTGATCACGCAAGAGGACCTGGACGCTTACGAAGCAATATGGCGTGAACCAACCGTAGGTATCTACCGGGGGCACAGGATCATTTCAATGCCGCCACCCTCCAGTGGAGGAATCGCACTCCTTCAGCTACTGCAAGGTGCTGAAAGATTTGATTTTTCAAAAACGGGTCATAATACTTCAGAAACCATTCACCTGATGACGGAACTTGAACGTCGGGTTTATGCGGACCGGGCAACATATCTGGGAGACCCCGATTATTATGACGTTCCGGTAAACATGCTTCTTGATCCGGAATACAATGAGGAGCGATATTCAAGCATCAGCAGAAATAAGAAGACGAATTCTACCGAAATAAAGGAAGGTAAGGTCGATATCATAGAAAGTGTCGAAACCACGCATTACTCCATAGTAGATGTTGAGGGCAATGCAGTATCCGTTACCACCACTTTGAATGGATATTTTGGATGTAAGGTGATGGTGAGAGGGGCCGGTTTCTTCCTTAATAATGAAATGGACGATTTTAGTGCCAAACCCGGAGTTCCTAATCAATTTGGATTAGTAGGAGCCGAATCAAACGCCATTGCACCAGGCAAGCGCATGCTCAGTAGCATGACACCCACTATCGTTGAAAAAAATGGAAGACTTTTTATGGTTACCGGAACACCCGGGGGAGCAACCATCATAACCTCGGTCTTCCAGAGTATATTGAATGTGATCGACCATGGAATGTCAATGCAGGACGCCGTGGATGCACCAAGAGTGCATAGTCAGTGGCTCCCGGACGTCATAGTTTCTGAGGAAGGCAGCCTGCCCGGAGATGTGATTACGGGTCTGGAAGAACTTGGTCACGAGCTGGTTTACAGAACTCAACTTGGCAAAATGAATACAATCCTTGTTCGTCCGGATGGTACTTACGAAGGAGGTTCGGATCGAAACAGAGGAGACTGCTATGCGGAGGGATTTTGACCGGCGACCAGCTGCCGGATTTGGGTATTGATCGAACCTACACAGTTGCTGTTTCTGACACTGAAACGATAGAATAAGGCGCAACAAACCTGTTTTGAAATAATTGCCAGCCAGCAAAAGCAACCTTATTCTGACACACTCACTGATAAGCCGGGTGCAGTATTAACCCTCAATTATTTTAAAATTCCCAGATAGCTAACAACCTTATAAACAAAGCTAAAAAGTGCCATAACCATGAATTAAACCAGGTGGTTGGATGTTGTTCTATTATACTCAAGATGTCACCAAATTTCACTTCTATTTATAGGTCATGAATAAATTAAAAACCCATTACCGATGGCCGCTATTACTCATCTTTTTATTTTTAGCGGGTACGCTCTCGGCTCAGGTCAGTTACGATCCTGAAAAATTCAAAGACATTTCAAAAGTCTCGAAGAAGCTCGTCAAAGTCAATGCCAAAAATGTCCTTAAGCACGAAGTCAACAAAATCGTAATCACGGAATTCTTTGGGGAATTTGTTACCTCCAAGGAAACCAGTCCAAGCACCTTTGAAAAAAGGCACAGCAACTGGTACGTGGAAAAGAAGGCCACGCTGGAAATGGGCAGTGACTACTACGAAAGCCTGACAAATCAAATCTATAACGAAGTAGTACGGGTATTTGAAGAAAATAATATCAAGGTACTGGACAAAGATATCCTGATTGAAAATGAGGACTACATCGCCCTTGGATTAAAGGAAGAAAAAACAGGACGTCAGTACAGCGGAGGTGTGATGAAGCAAAGTACAACTTCCGAGATCATCAAACGATCTGTAACGGGCATGGGCATGTATACCGAAACGCTAAAAATCGGAGCGGTGGCAAAGATCAAGGAAATGGTACCTAACATCGCAAAAGCCAATGGTTGCAACGGCGCTGCCCAGGTAAAATTCAGAGTAGGAATGGGCAAAAAAGGCAAACCAACCCTGGCTTACATCAATGTAACATTAGACTCCAACATAGCTGAGTTCAAAGCTGGGAAGGGAAAAGTTACGTACGCATTCAAGAACGGTGGCGCGGCCATCTTCACCACAGCCAATGGGCTGTCCAACGATGCTGATATCGATGGGGATGAGGAGGGTGAAGTTGATATCACCAAGTACAACACGTCGATTATGGATATGGTCACTGCTATGTGCAATGCCTATTCATACGAGTTGGGTCAGACCATCCCGAAAATGTAGGGAAAAATATCAGATCATATTGAGGGTTCCAAAGGTGAGATCACATTTGGAACCCTCAATTCTCAATTATTGTAAACTCAACCCTCCTATTCAATCTCCTGTTCTCCTCGGTGTCATTAGGTGCTACGGGCTGATTTCCTCCATATCCCTTGCCCTGTAACCGGTTGAACTTTATCCCCCGCGATCTGATATAGTCCATTACTACGTTTACCCGCTCTCGTGACAATTCCAGGTTGAGCTGGGGATCGCCAACATTATCCGTATGTCCCTTTATCATGATCTTTACTTCGGGGTTTTCACTCAGCATTGATACGACCCTATCCAATTCCTTTTCCGATCCTTCGATGAAATTTGCAGTGCCCTGGTGAAACAGAACATTGTTAAGATTTATGGTATTTCCAACTGTCAGTGCATCCAAAGAGATGTCGAAGGTATCTTTTTCATCCAACTGGGCTGCTGTGAACTGAACAACTTTTGTCAAATAGCCGCCGGCTGAAGCCTCTGCAGTTATATCAGGTAATTTGAATTCAACAGACTGCCCGGATTCCAGTTGCATCTCAATAGTATCGCCGGTTATCTTAATCAGGCCGTCTATCACAGCATTAGATGTTTTATCAAGAATCCGGAATATCAAAGGAAGGTCTTCCTCTTTTTCTTCAAGTACAAACGGCTGAACCTCCCGGGAGACCTCACGGATATCACTCCGGATCCTGATCTTCTTGATATCCCCGTAACCATCGCTGTTTGTGGTAGAAACGTAATAGGCATACTCATCTCCGGACCTGAATACGAATGACGTCTCCGAACCTCTTGAGTTCACCTCACTGCCCAGGTTTTGTGGCTCTGTCCAGTTTTGCCAGGTATTGTCAGCTCTCTGGGTAATGTAGAGATCGAAACTTCCAAGCCCATCAGACCTTCCGTTACTGGCAAAAATAAGAGTTTCGTTATCGGCAGCAAGGAAAGGAGTGTATTCCTGAAACGAAGTATTTATGCGATACCCGAGATTCCTGGGAGGGCTCCAAGAGCCGTCGCCCCGGAGGCTGGAAACATAAAGATCCTCCACTCCATAAGTGAAATTTCCTTCCATACTAAACACTATATGTTTTCCGTCTGCTGATATTGATCCGGATTGATGCTCCGAAAGGTTGACAAAGCTTCTAATATCCAATCTTTTAGGATTATCAAGTACTTCCCCGCTCAATTCACTGATCCATATTTCTCCAATAAAAATCCCCCTGTCGAAGGTTGTTGTATTGTAAAGGAAGAATTGCCCATCATTGACAAATCCAAGTGGCGTTACAAGTTTTGATGGATGAATGTTTATCGAAGATCTCGGAATGGACCAGGAAGAGTCAAAAACCGAAATCCAAAGATCTCCGGGATTATGACGGTCACCAACATTCCCGGGATGATTTCGCCGGGTAAAAATTAATTGTGAACCATCAGGGCTAAGTGATAAGAAATTCTCATCATACTGCGAATTCAAACGAGAAATCGACTGAGCCTCACCATAGAATTCGATCACAGATTGTTGGGAAAGTAATTGAGTGGAAATCAACAATGACCACATCCCTAATAGGAATCTCATATATGAATATTTTAGTATTATTTATGTGTATTTTAATATATTTTCTTGTTTTTATGATTTATTTGATATAATATTGTACTTAAACCATCTAAATCATCCACAGCAAAGATACAGTAAACAAGGTGTTATGGATGAATTGATCCCGATGTCTCACCGTCGGGATTTTCTGTTTTTAATAGCCCTTTGATCTATCCACCAGCCCTATTGGCAATTCTCCCCTGATAACACGCATATGATTCTCCGCAATTTGGGGAACGGCTGCTTCAATTTTAGTTACAACAGCAATATGGGGGGTTATGAAAACCTTTGGGTGAGTCCACAAAGGGCTCGATTCCGGAAGCGGTTCTTCAGGAAATACATCCAGAAATGCTCCTGCAAGAATTCCTGAATTTAATGCTTCCACTATGTCCTCGTTCACCTGATGGTGTCCGCGTGCAACGTTCACCAAAAACGATCCCCGATTCATCCTGTCAAACAATGATTTTGACAGGATCCCGTTAGTCTCTGCTGTCGCCGGTAACATGCATATTAGCAAATTGATCTGCTTTAGGAACTCATCCGATTCCGTACTTAGGTAGCTCTTCACACCAGGCACTTTCTTCCTGGACTGGCTCAGACCAAAGACCTCGAACCCTAAACTTCGAAGTTTTATTGCCAGGTCCCGTCCGAGTTCACCCAGCCCCATGATTCCCACCTGTATTTCACGTTCCGGTTCAAATTCCTGATCCCAGTTCTTCCTGTTTTTATCTTCCAGGTATTTGTCGAACTGTTTCTTATAATAAAGTACTGCTCCGATACAATAATTGGACATTGGTTCGCTGAGGTGGGGACTAATGACTCTCGATATAAATGCCGCCCCGGGAATCAAAGGATCACTTAGAATATGATCAACTCCGGCTCCCATGGAAGCCACCAGTTTAACATTCCGGAGCCGTTCAAATAATTCTTTGCGGTGGTTCCATACCACCGCGGTTGTCACATCATCCGGATCAGTGATGCCATCCCAGGTAATTACTTTTTCTTCTCCCAATTCTTTTCGAAAAGCATTGATCCATGGGAAAAGGTCTTTTGTGGAGGAATCAATTAACAATTGCATTTCAGATGATCGCTTTTTGTTTCCCGACACTCACCCAGGGGTTATCCTTTTCGAAAAATCGCCAGGGTAGTAGTGCATCCTCTTCCGCATAGTCCACCCCTACCCGCCTGTCCCTTTCTATCTGAACATGATTGCGCCTACCATTTGCAATCCAGATCCGGTCACCGGTCAGATCAATACCTGAATGAGAAGTATTGAGACCCAGCGCTTTGCCCACTGATCCGGGGCCAGCCGTTAACTTATATTTTTTATCCCCGCCCCTGCGTTCGATCATGGTTTCGATGCCCTCAACGGGAACAATGGACCGGATCAGAACAGCATCCGCAACTTCTGCTTCATTTGTGACTACATTCAGCATGTTGTGGATACCATAGCACAGGTAAACATAAGAAAAACCCCCTTTTCCATACATCACTTCTGTTCTGGGCGTCCTCCTCCCAAATGCATGGCTCGCCCTGTCTATTCTTCCGTTGTATGCTTCGCACTCCACAATTCTGCCTCCGGTGACTCGTCCGTCGATGTTAGTAAAAACGTATTTTCCTATTAATTCCTCAGCAATTTCCACTACATTCGAGCGCACATAAAACGAACGTGAAAGTTTTACGTATTCTGTAATACCATTCATTAATCTAAACCAAATATCAATTAACAATGATGAAGACAACAAAACTAATTTTAATCTGTTTATTAGCATCATTCGGAGCAATGGCGCAAATCAATACGCCTGCTCCAAGTCCTGCAGGTTCGGTAACCACCATGGTGGGATTGACCGAAGTCAAAATCGATTATTTCCGTCCCAGTATGAAAGGTCGGCAAATTTTTGGTGAAGGAGACGACTACCTGTTACAGCTTGGCGAACTCTGGAGGACTGGCGCCAATTCCGGAACCAAACTTACCCTTAGTACCGATGCTAAGGTGGCAGGTGTGGATGTTAAGGAAGGCACTTATCTGATCCTGTCGGTTCCCGGTAAGGAGGAATTCGAATTTATTCTTTATAGCGATCCGTCAATCGGCGGTAACATGTCAAGGGTAGAGGACGAAAAGAAAGTGGTGAGCACAAAAGTTAAGGTCACTGAAATGCCATGGGATATTGAAACCATGACATTTTCCATCCAAAACATTGCGGCGGACAATACTTCGGCAGACATCTGGTTTGGCTGGGAAAAGTCTTCTTTTTCCGTGCCAATCGAGGTGGAGTATGATGAAATGGTCATGAAAGACATTGCGTCAAAAACAAAGGTCCGACCCGGAAACTACATGCAAGCTGCAAACTATTACCTAAACGCCGGTAAAGACCTGAATCAGGCGCTTGAGTGGGTCAACATGTACCTTGCTATCGGCGAAAATTCCAAACAATTTTGGAATGTCTATACCAAAGCCAGGATCCTGGCCGAGTTGGGCATGAAAAAAGAAGCCATTGCTGCCGCTGAAGAATCAATCGCAACAGCTAAAGCGAATGAGGGAGGTGATTTCGGGTATATCAAAAGAAATGAAGATCTGATCGCGGAAGTGAAAGCTAAGAAGTAAGTCCCGATCAAGAAGACTTGTGCGAAAAGCTGTCCGCCATATGGTAGACAGCTTTTTTTATTTGCACCTGTTGACTTACTTAGGTCTGAGCCCGTTCTTCGATTATCTCACTCGTGGAGAATTTATATCTCATGTTCCTATATACCGCAATGTCTGTGATTTCTTCAGGTGTTCCTTTTGGCATGGCCCTGTAATTTGTCGAGACCCGAAAAGCCCCTGTTACGGGCATTACCCTATGCCAACAATGACCGTGCAAAAAAACAAGATCTCCTTTTTTCGGACTTAAAGCTACCTGCCCGTAAATGTTTTCAAATGGGCCTCCGGTTATCAATTCTCCTTTTTTGTGAGTGCCAGGTACAACTAATACCTGACCTCCAATGTCGTCTGTAATGTCATGCGTATAGACCAGTCTATTTAAATTAAACTGATCAGGATTCTCCGGCGGGCAGTCCTGATGCCATGCCTGACCCTTCGTTCCTCTCTTTGAAAACATCGACATGCTGTAAAGCTCGCCCCATCCGGGTCCCAAAATGGCTTCGGTAATTTCCCGGAGCAGGGATTGCTGGCTTATGCGGTCAAACTTTTCTACTCCTTCTCTTTGTGGAAACCACGGGACAATCTCTGCACCGGATTTTTCAATAAATTCATTGGTATGTTCCCAATCCGGATTCATGCCAAAATGATCCAAAATCAGGGCATTTATTTCGTCCATTAGGAACGGGTCGAAAAAATCTTCAATGTGAAGAAAACCCTCTACCCAGAATTTTTCTGATAAAGATTTGATATTCATGTATGAAGAAAGTTATTGTCTTGATGAAACTTTTCCGAAATCCATGCCAGATGCTCCTGAAGTTTGCGGCTGGTAGAAAGCGGCATAGTTCCTGATTGCATTTTGTTTGTGAGGAGATCCCCGGATACCTCATCAATTTCAAAATTGAACCCATATCCATTCCTGTTGTCTTTAAAATGATCGATGCACTCCTCGTTTCGATATAGGGAGCACTCCCGTGCTCTCCAAAAATTAGGAATGGCTATATAGCCCGACTCCCCGATCACATAGGCCCAATTGTTCAGTTTGCAGCGAAAGGAAGTAGTCAGGTGTGCAACGGCTTCATCATATTCAAATAATGTAGTAACGTCATCATTCACTCCCGTTTCCGCAAAATGTGAAATTGATGTAATTTGATCTGGGTCTTTCTGACAGAAGAGCCATGCCATGGCCACATTGTATATTCCCATGTCAAGTAATGCTCCTCCTGCCAATTCCGGATTATACATCCGTCCTGTGGGATCCATGGGGATCGGATATCCAAAATCAGATTTGATATGTCTTATCTTACCAATTTTTCCTTCTGCAACCCACTCCTTCGCCTTCCTGATTGCCGGTAAAAAATAAGTCCACATGCCCTCCATTAAATATTGACCGTAATTTTCTGCAGCCCTGATCAAATCCTCAAATTCCCCTTGACTGATCGTGATGGGCTTTTCGCACAGGACTGCCTTCCCGGCGGACATTGCATCAATCGAATTTCTCAGGTGAAAAGTATGTGGTGTTGCGACGTATATCACATCTATTGACGGATCCTTGTATAGCCCTTCATATGAACCATATGAAGTGGGTATTTTATACTTTTCCGCAAACCCTTTGGCCCGGTCCTTTGACCGGGAAGCGACCGCTACCAATTCACCGTGTGATACATATTGGAAATCGTGTGCGAACTGATGGGCAATAATTCCAGGTCCAATAATTCCCCAACGTATTTTCCTATTCATTTTTCAGTCTGGGCCATTAAATCCCTGTAAAGCGATGGTGAAGAATGGATGTATCTTTCCTTCAGCACTTTTTCCCTCCACTTTTCATCTATAAAGGGACTTGTGTGAAGACGGGCATCAATGTATCTGAAAGTTGGATTGGACTTCCACATAATATGTGATCTCCAGTTGCAATTGATGTAACTTATGGCCTTAACCACATCCGGATTGTCTTCAATTGTCTTAAAAAAAGGTACAAACCAATCTTCCCAGGCCTCCTCGGCCTGTTCCTGATTCGACAGGATGGTCTCTTTTGTGCTTCCATCGAATTTGATCATATGATCAGAAATGGTAGGTGTAGCTTCAGCGATAAAGACGGGTTTTCCTTTTTTTCTGGCAAAGTCAATCATCTCCTGTTCACGCCATCGGGCAAAAAATGAGAAAGCACACCAATCCACATACTCATCACCCGGATACCACTCTTCAAGCAGTTTTGGAGTAGTTACCCAGCCGGTTGACTGCCAAACGTAGGCAATGTTGGAGGCTTCCATGGAGTCCAGTTTATCCTTTATTCTTCGATAGGCAAGGATGTAAGATTCCCGGTCATAGTGATTCCACCCATGCCCGTCAAACTCATAGCCGATCCTGAGAAATACCGGTCTTGGAGCGAGGTCTTTCAAAAACTGTCCCAATTTTAAAATGAGGGAATCCCGCTCACCAGCGGCAACAGCTTTCTCATGGTTGACCATCGACAACCCGATAGCCAGTGCCATAAACTCGAAATTCGGACTTGCTAACTGCAATGACATATTACTTACATTATCTCCCCAGTCGTCAGTACTCCATATACCATCCAGACCTTTGTTGACATGATTGAATGAGGTATCCCCGGGAGACAGATTGGTGTACATCGTGAAGCCGGCAGGTGTAGGATAATGGTCCATGTAGCCATCATCGTAATTGTCTAATCCCCCGATCGCATTTAACTCCTGGCCAACAAATAAAATAACTTTCCCATCTGCAGGTTCAAATTTAGCTTTTGGTCTCAATTGACGAATTTGGTTTGAATCGTTTCGATTATTGTCATCGCATGAAAAGATGACACCAATTGAGAGGACAAATAATATTCTAAGGATCATTTTGAAAGAGATTAAGGTCAATTATTAATTTCTTCATACTTAAACCAATCAAAATCAGCATGAAGTTTATTCCCGGTCAAATCCTGACATGCCAACCCCACAAAGGCGCCGGTAAATGCAGGCCTGTATCTGCCACAATGCTCCTGTACATAGTCATCAGATAAAATACTTCCATCCAATACAGATCCAATCTTTTTCCAGTTATCCTCCTCCGTCGCATAGTAGAATTGAAGGTTGGCATGATCAAAATCTGCTTTCATAAAAATCCTTTTAACACCCGTTACATCCACCGGCTCCGGAAGTGGTTCGGACAATTCGAACTTGTCGCATGACACAATATTTAACAGTTTTTCATCCCCCTCATCATTTGATGACAAATACAAATAATGATAATGGGATGTATTGTAGTAACAGATCAATCCCGCCATTTGCTGGAAATAGTCCGGGTCAAATTCAATACAGGTTGAAACAACTATATGGGAGTGCTGCACTCTCCTGGCCACCAGGCTCTGATGATGAAGTGATGTAAGCGATTCACGCCCTTTCAACCTGAGAAACCCGGGACGATCTGATAATGAAACCCAATCCCTGGTCATTGGCAGGCGAAGAGATTGAAAATTTATATTAAGATGCTCCGTATTGAAATCATCCAATACCTGTTCATCCACACCTGTGTATTGGGGAAGTTCCGGGGCTTCAATTTCGACCAGTGGCTCCCTGGAGCCATGCGCAAGCCGGGGCCAATCGTCCTCTTTCCAAATGACTTTCTGAATTGCTGACTCCCTTCCCAGGGTACATCGGCCTGATTCAGCCAGTGGCCGTCCCACCAGGAAAACGACATACCAATCCCCCTGCTGTGTCTGAACAAAATCGCCATGCCCCGCTTTCTGAAGTAACAAACCTGGATTATCCCGGCTGGTTATCATTGGATTCTCCGGATGGACCTCAAATGGTCCGTCTATGTTTTTGGATCTTATAATGGAAAAAGCATGATTATATTCGGTTCCTCCTTCAGCAAGTGCATAGTAATAATAACCGTCCTTCTTATAAATATGTGGTCCCTCCGTTAGGCCAAGTTCCGTACCCTCAAATATGTGTCTGGGTTTGCCTATTAATTTCTCTTGCGCCGGATCATATTCCTGGAGAATTATCCCGCCAAAAAACTTGCCTTTTCTATGATCCACCAGCATGCTTGTGTACCACTTCCTTCCATCATCATCGTGAAATAATGATCCGTCAAATCCCGAGGAACTTAGAAAAACAGGGTCCGACCATTCTCCAAGTATGTTATCTGTGGTAACCAGGTAATTAGGCGTGTCTTTCCACCATCCATCAAATGACCTGACATTGGAATACACTAAATAAAACGTATTGCCTGCGTGTGTCAGGCATGGTGCCCATACACCGCATGAATCGGGGACACCCAGCATATCCAGTTGAGATTTTCTGGTCAATACCCTCGCAACAAGTTTCCAGTTTTTTAAATCGCGGGAATGATGGATCTGGATACCTGGAAACCATTCAAATGTACTTGTTGCGATATAAAAGTCGTCGCCGACGCGCACAATAGACGGGTCAGGGTTAAATCCTCTTAATATTGGATTCCTTATAATATTCATGCGGTCAGGCTTTTACTAATTCAACTTCAAGTTCTTCCAATGTTTTGCCCTTTGTCTCCGGTATGGCCTTCATCACAAACAAAAGACACAAAAACATGAATACTCCAAAAAGTAAGTAAGTAGCAGCAGATCCCAGGTATTCCAGTTCTACAGGAAAAATGGTTGCAACGGTAAAACTGGTCAGTCCGTTAGTTGCTCCTACTACTGATATTGCTTTTGCCCTTATCCGGCCCGGGAATATCTCAGAAAACATGGCCCACATAACAGGACCAAGCGAAATTGAAAAACCCGCAATGAACCCCAGGATGCCT
Source organism: Cyclobacteriaceae bacterium (assembly GCA_028278225.1). Classification (GTDB taxonomy): domain Bacteria; phylum Bacteroidota; class Bacteroidia; order Cytophagales; family Cyclobacteriaceae; genus JANQEU01. The sequence goes on along the minus strand of JANQEU010000075.1, from coordinate 222,449 downwards.
AATAACACCAGCGCATTGTTGATGTTGATGGATTGCTTCAGGATAGCGGGCTTATACAATTGACTAAAATTCTCACTGGCTATATCCTTTTCATCGTTAGAAAACTTTTCAAGTAACCCTGATCTGATAGATCCAAAAAAAGCAGTTTCACTGCTATAAGTTTTCCCCTCCATTTCATCCAAAACACCCTTAAGTAATAATGCATGCTTTTGCGCTTTTCGGACAGCGTTATTCTTCAAATCAATCTCACCGATCAAAGCGCCATTCTTAAAGAGCATGGCCCTGTCCTGTTGAAGTACAGTGCTATCGGTGATGTAGTTCCCCGGATATTTAAGCTTTGCCTGATTAGAGATTTCATAGTTAACAGCCTGATCATACACGCTAACGATCTTCTCGTTGTTCAGGGAGTATGTTCCCATATGAAATGAGTAACTCACAATAAAAAAGGAAAACGACATTATAGTACACCCCATGATTAAGAGAGGTCTTCTGCCTAACCTGTCAATTAGAAACATTGAGATAACCGTTGCAATCGTAAAAACCACACCTACTACTATGGCCATCAGGAAAGCTGTATCCATGGCGCTCCCGGTACTTTCAAATATCATAGGTGCGTAGTAGAGCACTGCATTGATTCCGGAAAGTTGCTGAAAAATAGCCAGCCCCAATCCGATCATCACAATGTACCTCATGGATTTGGAAAAGACTTCCTTGAAACTTCCGGTACTTCGATGTTCTGATTCCTTTAGGGACCTTTTGATCTTATCAAACTCACTATTCGCTTCATCATCCCCACAGGATTTCCTAAGAATAGCCAACCCTTCTTCGATCCTGCCTTTTTGAATGAGCCATCTGGGACTCTCAGGGACAAGGAACAACAATATGAAATATAAAAGGGCCGGGAAAAAACCAACACCTAACATCCACCTCCAGTTCAAATCGGGATCAAGCACCGCCCCGAGGATAAAATAATTGGACAGCATGGCAACAGACAATCCTATCACAATGTTAAGCTGGTTAAAGGTCACTAACCAGCCTCGCTGTTTAGGTGGCGCGATTTCAGCGATGTACATCGGTGCCACCAATATAGCAATTCCTACACCCAGGCCGGCAATGAGTTTTGCAACGATAAAAAAAACGATGTTGGCAGCCAGGGCGGTACCGGCCGCACCGATCATAAACAGGAATGAAGTGATAATCAGAGTGGGTTTTCTTCCAATCCTGTCAATTGCGAACGCGACACAAAAGTTGCCCATCATGGCTCCGAGAATAATCGCGCTGGAAGAGAGCCCAATGAGCGCAGGCTGATCTGAAATTCTGAATGTTACCCGGTAAAACGGCACGGCGCCTCCATTTACCACACCATCAAAACCCAGGAGGAATCCCCCAAGTGCCACAATTGACGCCATGAAAACAGGATATAAGTTGTAATTGTTTTTCATTCTGCTATCATCATTGTTGACAGAACCCCTTTGCGGGTCTTTTATATCGTACGATCAGTTTATCCATATTTTTCTTATTGAACTGCCTGACTCAGTCGTTACTTTGATTATTATGATTTGATTACCAGGTAAATCGGACCTGTCAATTTCAATAATTCTACTTCCGGTCTGATTTGAATACATCAGCTTCCCATTTAGGTCAATCGCTGCAACTGACTTAGGTCCGGGTGAATTATCAAGATGTATTTGCAGGTGGTTCTCGCTTAGGGTAAGGACCATTTCCATTTCAACTACCGGCGAACTAACATTTAAGATCGTTGAATCCTGCCACACCTGATATCCCAGGTCATCAAATAAGCCATCATGTGCTACAACCCACGTGTCCTGCTCAATTTCAGTCTCCCAATTAAACATTACCGTTGGGTTCACCTGGACTCGTGAATCTCCCCATCCCTGCCCTTCCCACATGGACTGACTATCCCAATCCACGTTGATGTATGCCAGCGCTCGAATTCTATCATTCCCATAAATGGTAGCAAAAAGGGGATCATACCACTCGTCCCAGTAAAATTGCCCCGGACCAATTTTTAGATCCCTTCTCGGAGTGGATTCAGCTATCATGATGGGCTTATCATGCGATTCTGCAAAATCGCGAATACTTTGTCCCGGATTTGTTCCATCGAAATGTGAATAGGCAACCCAATTGACATACTCATCTCCCGGATACCATCTGTCCACGGTGGCCGAATTGATTCCGGCCGATTGCCAGACATAGGCAATATTTCTTATATCCATTTTATCAAATTCATGCACGATATATCGCCAGGCTGATTGATAGGTTTCAGGATCATAGCCATTCCAGGAACCATCGAATTCATATCCTATTCTCAGGAATACAGGACGCTTTTGATCTTTGATCCAGTTGCCTAAACTTGTGATTTCAGCATCAAAATTACCGGCTACTATTCTATTCAGTTGATCTACAAGGTGCAGGCCGATCACGAAAAAAGTATTGTCAAAAGTAGTATCACTCAAATAGGCATCTGCATGTACATCTCCTGACCCCCAGTTCGCTTTGTTTCTTAAACCGGATAATCCCGGAAATCCTGTGTATGTGGTTACACCCGCAGGCACGTGATCCAAATGATCAACATATCCGTCATCATAATCATCCAGGCCTCCCACAGCACCCAGGTCCTGGCCAATTATCAGAAATTTCTTGTTATCCTCCGGGAGATATTTTGCTGCACCGTAATGTGCACTTGACTGGCCCATCAATTGTAGTGAAAACAAAAGCAACATCAACGGTTGAAAATACTTCATGTTTCCCACTACCTCTTTTAGTATCCCGGATTTTGCCGGAGGATAAATGCACCGGTACCATCCGTTCCGCTCAGCAGGATGTCTTCAATGGGTACAGGCAGAAATTCATCTCTTCCGGATGTATATCCCTGATCAGCCAATACCGATACGGCATCACCCCATCTCACTAAATCATGAAACCTGTTCCCCTCCGTTGCCAACTCCAATCTTCTTTCAATCTTTATGGCTTCAACGGATAGTTGTTTTGATGGTAATCCCGCTCTTACCCTTACCGCATCAAAGGCTTCCTGACCTGCCCCGGTAGCCCCATTGGCTACCCCCTCTGCCAGAATGAGAAGAACCTCTGCATATCTCAATACTTTGTGATTCAACGCTGACATCTGTAATCCCAGAGATGATTCTTCCAGTTCTTCGGGTGTAAGAAAGTATTTTAAAGAATATGCAAAATCATCCCCATATCTAAGTCCCCCGGACTCAGCACTGTTGATCCAGGTATCAAACCAGCCGACCGGTATCGGGTCAAATCCGGCAGCCGCCAGTGTGGGCGAACCAAACTCGTGCCCTTCGAGCATAATCGTTGAGTTTCTTCTGGCTGTATCTCCTTCATCGTTGAAAGCCTGCAACAAGGATGGAGTAGTCAGGTTATAAGACCAGCCTGCTACTGTCGTGCCTGCAAAATTCGGGGCAAAAAACTGTAGGGTTAAGCTGGCTAATGCACCGGGACCCCAGGAGCCACCGGATCCATCGGGTTCGAAGCTTATCTCAAAAATGGATTCCTTTCCGAATTCATTATTTATATCAAAATTGTCACCGTAGTTTTCTTCTAATTCATAGATATTGAGATCTATCACAGTCTGAGCTGCATCGGCGGCTTCCTGCCATTTCCCCTGATATAAATACACCTTTGACAGTAAACCCAAAGCTGCTCCCCTAGTTGCCCGATATGGTTCACTCTGGACAGTTGGTAATCCTTCCGAGGCCATAATCAGATCATTTTCAATTTGTATATAGACTTCAGCAACCGGTTTCCTGGCTATCTGACTCGGATCGGATACATCGGCAAGATCATCTCCAAAAAGAGGTACATCTCCAAAGGTCTTCACTAGTTCAAAATAATAATATGCGCGTAAAAACCTGGCTTCTGCCAGATACAATGACTTCAAATCCGCACCCAGAACTTCATCCTTTACCTGTACGAGACCCTGAATGATTTGATTCGCTCGCGAAACCCCGGTAAAGAGCTTTGCCCAGATCCCCTGAACGTTTACATTGCTGGGAGTTAATCCTACAAAGTCCTCAAAACCATGACTGTGAGGCTGAAAGAACTTATTTTCTACAATAATATCATCTGACCTTACATCCGTATACAGGTATCTCATACAATAACTATCACCAAATGCACTGTTAAATTCCCATCGCATCGGCTGATATGCGCCGGGTATCAATCCTGTAATATTTTCTTCCAGCGAAAATAAGTCTTCACTCAATATTTGACCCGCACCCGGTTCCTGATCTAAAAATTCATCAGTGCATGCATTTGCCAAAAGACAAATGAGGAGTAAGGAAATAAAATTCTTGTGGTTCATTTTCTTCAAGTCGTTTAACTTCTTAGAATGATAATTGAACTCCACCTATGAAGGATTTGGCCTGGGGGTAAAATCCCCTATCCACACCGACATCACGTGGATCATTATTGGCGCCTATTTCTGGATCATAACCGGAGTAATCTGTCAGGGTAATCAGGTTATTGGCACTGACAAATACTCGAAAATCGGTCAATTTAAGCTGGTTGATTACTTTTTCCGGAAGTGAATATCCAAGGGTTATATTTTTTACCCTCAGGTAACTACCATCTTCAACATAATAATCCGAAAACTCATGATTCACCACTTCCAGCGCTGAAGGCCGCATAACTTTTGAATCAGGATTCTCCAATGACCAGGCATTCAACACCCGTTTGGTTCTGTTGGAATACTGGAACCCAAAACCCGTGGAAGCATTCACCACATCGTTTCCTTCCGAACCCATTACAAATGCAGATAGATCAAATCCTTTATAACCCACGGTCAAATTCAACCCATACACAAAATCCGGATAGGGATTGCCAATGATTGTGCGATCATATTCATCCGTTATTTCTCCATCCGGTTGTCCATCCGGACCACCCAAATCCGCATAAACGGGATTGCCGGCATCATCAAGACTTTCCAATTTGAAGCCATAAAAACTGGCTATAGGGGATCCTACATCGGATATAGACAAATCCGGCGCTCCATTGAAAACCCGGGTAGATGCACCGAATATGGGCAATCCACCATTTAGTGAAGTCAGCTCATTTTGGTTAAAACCAATGTTCGCATTCACATCAACACTAAAATCTCCAAAGAACTCATCCCGGTACATAATTATGGTTTCGAAACCTTTGTTTTCCACATCTGCAGCATTCCTCGATGGAGCTGGTAAACCTGTGAATGCCGGGTTTGGAAATCCGATCAGCATATCCGACGACTTTTTCAAATACCAGTCCAGGGTAATTCCAATTTTGTTTTGTAGTAAATCCACATCAAGACCAACATTTGTCTGACTTATTTCCTCCCATTTTACGTCCCGGTTAAAGTCCTGTTTTTCCGGGACACCGGCATTGTTGTAAGCATATCTGTCATAGTGCTGGTAAGGAGCAATTCGATCATTACCATTGATACCCCAACTTGCACGCAATTTCAACTGATTCAGAAAGGACACACCATTCAGGAAGTTCTCATTAGAAAGTAACCACCCAAAGTTTAGAGACGGGTATGTTCCCCAGCGATAATCCGGACCAAATTTGGAAGAGGCGTCCATCCTCATGGTAACTCCCACCAAGTACCTTTCGTCATAGTTGTAGTTGGTCCTGGTGTAATAGGAGACCGTTGTATTTATCTGTCCGTATGGGGTAGCAATGGTAATAAGCGACTCATCTATTATGTTGTTAAATCCGATTTTTCCGAATGTATTTTCCGAAAAATCAGACCCAAATCGTCCTTTTGTTAGAAGTTCATTCCTCAACAAGCTTGACCCAGCCACTATACTCAAGCTATGAGTATTGATTTTTTTATCGTAGCTCATGTATCCTTCCCACTGCCAGTAAGTTTCCGTAATTGAGACTTCACCCAACGTATTTATGGGATTTTGCATTTGCGTTTCAGGATAGTCAAATCGCTGGCTAAACTGTTTGATGTCATTTGCCCTGGAGAGATAGCCATAAGAGGTATTTAGTTTGATTCCCTCAACAAGTTCTGCACTGGCCAGGGCATTAATAAAGTAGATATTCGCGTCACTTCTATTCTCATTGTGGTTAAGCCCTACCAGCGGATTTCCAAATTCCGCAATGGAATTGAGGACTACTCCATCGTAAGTCAACGTTCCCTGTAAGCCGGTATTGAAGAAATTAGCACCCGATTCGTCATATGCCGGATAGATGGCCGGCAGAGAAGCTACAGATGAAAGTAGCCTCGAGTTCTCACTGTTTTCAGCAATGAAATTCCTCTTATTTTTTGTATACATGCCCAAAACACTCAAATCCACTCTATTTGCGAGAGTAGTATTTACTTTCAGGTTCAATGTTTTTCGATTGAAATTTGTGGATCCGATGATCCCGTTCTGATCAAATATCCCTGTACCGAAGTAATAGTTCGTATTTCCAAAACCACCGGAAACGGAGGCATGATAATCCTGAATACTCGCCTCATCCGTTACATTCCTTATCCACGGATCTCCCGGCAACCTATTGATCTCTTCATCTGAAAAAGGTACCCGTCCCCTGCCAGTTACAGAGATACCCTGCCGGATCATATAGTTGAAAGAATTATTGTAGTATTCCGCATATTCCCTGGCGTTTAGGTAATCTCCCTCAGTGGCAAGGCTTTGTACGCCGTAGTATGTAGAGATGCTGACGCTCAGGGGCTTACTACTGTCACCGTTTTTGGATTGAGTATTCAAAACCCCGTTACCGCCCCTGGCTCCATATATTGAGCTGGCAGCTGCGTCCTTATATACTCCGATTCCTGAAATGTCATTAGGGTTAACAAAATTCATATCAGGTATCTGAAAGCCATCCAATAGCATTAACGGCGTAGCATCTCCGGCAGTCCCAACTCCTCTCATTCTGACGGTAAGTGGTGCTCCGGGCGATCCTGATTCTTTTAATATGACCACGGCCGGAGTTGCACCTTGTATAGCCCCCTCCAGACGGGAAATTGGCCTGTCCCTGATCAGAGTCTCTGGCCTGATCATTGTAATTGCAGAAGAAATCAAATACTCATTTTGTGTTTGTCCGTATCCGGTGACAACAACATAGTCAAGTTGACCTACCTCGTAATTCATTTTAATCTCGAAGTAGGCCTGATTACCAATTTCCACTTCTTGTGCTTCGAAACCGACAAAACTGAAGACAACCTGTTCCGCTGATTCAGGAACTATCAGTCTAAACTCCCCATTCACATCAGTGACGGTACCGATGGTAGTCCCTTTGATGATCACTGTAACTCCAATGAGTGGATTTCCCTCCGGATCGAGGACTCTTCCGTTGATTTCTTTGTCTACCTGTACCCCAAAAGAGGTCGACGCCACTGCTTGAAAAGATAGAGGCGATAAGCCACATAGACATAATATTAAAATATTGAGTAGTATTTTATTCATTTTCTTATCCTCCTTTAAACAAAAACCCAAGGGTAGGGTTGTGAAAAAATTGAATCGCCTGCTAAGGGAAAGAAGAAAAGAATAACCGGGAAGATCAGGTCCCGGCTATTCAAAATCTGTTTAGTCCACTAGGGTGTTACCAGCCTGAAATCCTTCAGGTAGATCTCTCCACTACCTAGGTGATTCACATCACCAAACTCAAACATTACTCCGTCCGGGCTATTTGGAGGATCCACTGCCGCTCCATCAGCAAGGGCCGTTGTAAAATCAAATGTCAATGTAACCCATTGATCTGTGGCAATGTCCGCCTGCTCCATCTGAATGTATGCATTCCAGAACTCAGGGTATTGACTCTGGTCAATGAATCTGATTCTGACCAGGTTTTTGAAGTCCCCTGTGAAGTCATTTGTGCTTGGCATATATACGTCAACTTTTACTACGGTTTCTCCACCGCTAAAATCAATTTCCGATCTTACAACCGGATCACCCGCTGTTCCGGCAAACATGAGGAAATTGGTCCACCGGTCAGTTTCAGTATCATCTTTAGTCAGTTTGGTGCAGTTTTCTCCGCCGATACTGGCAGCATAATCAATATCATAGTTGGAATCGAAGGAGGCAACTCCCGTTCCCTGGCCATCTTCAGCTAAAAATGTGTGAGAGATTGTTGCGGCGCTTACTGATGTTTCATACTGAGGATCGACGGGTTCAGGCAGTGGATCCATATCCGGTACCGCTACTCCATGATAGTGTGCGAGAACGTGATATTCCCTGGGATCAGAACTAAAGTCATTGTCGTGCAATTCAACATAGAGTACAAGCGTATCTACTTCCGGGCCTTCAACCGCTTTAGCAACGGTATATGTGATTCCGGTGCCGACATCATATGAGCTCTGATCATTTTTATACCTTGGATTCATGATATGAGCACCAGCTCCCTGGACAGCTAATGTCATGTTATCCTCGTCTATGACCCAGTTCCAGGTACCTGCTATAAATTCATTCACCTCAACTCCATCCGCTCTGGCCGGCAAAGTTCCTCCACTTATGTCTATATCCGTCTGATCGTAATCGGTACCAGCCCAAATGCCATACTCACCCCAAAAATCACCATTGAAATTCACGTCGTAAGTACCATCAGAATTAAATGTGTACTCATCGTTAGCCAGTGATGCTCTATTTAGTAACTGAGTTTGCGCACCATCAAGATCGCCGTAAGTAAACCATGTATTAGCTGTCGATGAGTAAGTCCAGCTAACATCATCCTGGGGTCCCATCGCGATCGCTAATGCCTCACCTCTAACTGGTATCCACTTCTTGCCTAATACAACCAGAGCTATCGGGCCGGCATTCTCAGTAAGCACTTCCTGCGTTACCTCATCAGAGAAGGTAGAATTCGAGGCTGTAAGTGTAACCATATAGGCTCCGGCCTGAGCATACTCATGGACGGGGTCTTTTTCTGTAGAAGTACCCCCATCACCAAAATTCCAGGAATAAGTGTCGGCATTTGCTGATGCATTAACAAACGTAACTGTATTGCCTGAGGCAGTAGCCGTAAACACTGCTGTGACTTCCTCATCCTGTGGTCCCGGATCACTATCATCATCGCAGGCAACAAAAAGCACTAGTAGTGCCACGGAGGACACAAATACCAGATTTTTCCAATTTGAAACGATTTTAATTTTCATTATCATACTGTTTTGTTTAATTGAATTGGGTTCATCTTTGCATGGTTGGAACCCGGTCTGTAATTACTTGATCTGTAAAAATGAAACCTTGGCGAACTTTTCCGGTGGTAGTAATTTGTTTATGATGAATCAGAAACCCTCGTAGGGTAGGCATTCTCATCAAAAAAAGTGAGACAGATTGGTTTTTTTTTCAAACCTGATTTTACAATGACGAGTTATATTGCTGGTTTACAGTGACTTAGAGTTACACAGAAAATCCTGACGAAAATTTACACCATCAGATCTTCAGGCTATCTCCCGGTCCGGGCCCCGGCTAGAAATTAAGGCTTATATCTATTCCTTATTCTTAAACTCGGTTGGGGTTTTTCCAAAGAAATTTTGGAAACATTTGCTAAAATATTTTGAATCCGCAAAGCCAACCTGGCGGCTTATCTCAGAGATCCTGCGATCGGTCTCCGAGATCAAGATGGAGGCTTTCTTAAGTCTCACCGACCTGATAAACTCCACCACGGTCAGATCCGTCAAAGCAATGATCTTCTTGTAAAGAACAGAGTGAGACATTCCAACCTGACGAGCCAGCCACTCGACACTGAGATCGCTACTGGCTATGTTGTCTTCAATAATCCCGATCGTCTTTTTCAGGAACTCTTCATCCGGTTTCGTGATGGTCAGGTCTTCGGGAAGAAGGGAGGTTTCTTTACTATATCGTTCCCTTAGTTGCTTTCTTGATTTAATTAAATTTCTGACCCTTAAATTCAGAATTTGTTCGTCGAATGGTTTGGTGATATAATCATCTGCTCCGCTTTCCAAACCTTCTACCTGGAAGACATTGGCGGTTCTAGCTGTCAGTAAGATTACCGGTATATGACTTGTTCTTACATCACCCTTCACTTTGTAACATAATTCCAGGCCATCAATTTCAGGCATCATAATGTCACTGATAATGATATCCGGCAAATGCTGCTGAGTTAACTCCAGACCCTTTGACCCATTTTGAGCTGAGATGACATTGAATTCGTTTTCAAAACTGTGCTTCAAAAAATATATTATGTCGGGATTATCATCCACAATCAGGATCGTAGGTCTGCCCGGATCAGCCTGAATACCTGAGAGGTCGCCCATCACATGATCCTCCACTATTCCTTTGTCATGAGAAAACCGGTAATGTTCTTCATGTTCACTCGGTTTGAAATCCCTTAAGATTTCATCTTCCCTGAGATGTCCCCTCCCAACAGGTAACCACACAAAAAATGAAGTGCCTTTTCCCAGCGCACTTCGGGCCATAATGCATCCATGATGGAGTTCAACATAGTTTTTAGTGATTTCCAACCCAATACCTGTACCCCCAATTGATATGGATTGAAGATTGCTTGCCTGAAAATAACGTTCAAATACATGAGCGAGTTGATCCTGTGATACACCCACCCCATTGTCTTTTACTTCAATCTCTATTACCTTTCTTGTCTCCTGCGAAAATGTCTCAATAGAACTTGATTCCGCATCATATTCATTGATCAGCTGCTTTACTCTTTCTACGTTAGATAATCCGACACATAATTCCACTTTCCCATTCTGAGAAGTGAATTTGAAAGCGTTGGATAAAAGATTTACCAGTATGATTTCAAGTTTGTCCCTGTCGTAGTACATCATCAAAGACTCGATTTCAAGATTCAGCTTGAAATTGATTTGTTTAATTTTTGCGTGCTGACGAAAGGCGACAAAGATCTCCTCTATAAAATTTATTACGTTCCCCTCCGCTGCTCTCAGTTTTAAATTTTCAATTTCATATTTTCTGAAATCCATGAGTTGATTCGTCAGATTCTGGAGACGAAGTGCCTGATTCTGAATTAATAGTAAGTTCTGGCGGACACGATTGTTAACTTCCCTTTTTCCAAGCATCCTGGCCAACGGACCCAAAATCAATGTTAAAGGGGTACGTAACTCGTGGGATAGGTTCGTGAAAAACTTGAATTTCTCCTTGTTCAATTCATTGTCTCTTTCGTGCTTATAGGTTTCCAGCTCCAGTTTATGTCTGAGTTTAGTGCGATGCACAAACTCCCGTTGTACTGAATATATAATCAGGACTGTCACCAACGCATACAGGCTGTATGCCCAGGTAGTTTCCCACCATGGTGGCAGAACATTGATCTCCAGATTTACAGTTGGTTCACTCCATTCACTTGCATTTCGGGTTGCACGTACTCTGAAGAAGTAGGTACCGGGCCGAAGGTTCGTATATGTAGCCAGCCTGCTTGCGGATACGGTTTGAATCCAATCTTTATCCATGCCATCCAGTTTGTAGCTAAATTTTACCTCCGCGGGATTAGGGACGTTAAGTGCGGCAAATTCAATGGAAAAATTGATCTCCCTGTGAGTCAATGTTAGTTCGTCCAGAAACCGAATATTTTTATCAAGAAGAACTCTGTTATTAATCACCTGTCCCACCTCAATTTCAGAATGATTGATGTAGAGCTTTGTCAAATAGGCCTGAATTGAAGGGTTAATCTGCCTGATACTATCCGGATAGAATCTGGTCAGTCCCTTTATGCTCCCAAACATGATTTCTCCATCTTCACTTTGAAAATGGGAATCCCATATGAATGAGTTGGAAAGCAGGCCATCGCTTTTGAAGTAGTTAAAGAACCGCTCCTGATCAGGATCGAATTTTCCAAGACCATAGGTTGTACTTATCCAAAGGAAACCTGTTTTATCCAAAACAATACTATAAATTGTATTGGAGGGGGCGCCTTTGGAAATATCATATTTTTGAAATCGAACAGAATCCCCAACCGTCATCTTTATCAAACCATTGGAGCTCGAAGCAACCCAAAAATTCCCATCCGGGTCACGGGACAGATTTATGAATCTATTATCCAACCTGCTTCCTTCGATATCAAAAATATTTTCAAAGAGATACAGGGAGTCTTTCCGATTTGCATTTCCAAACATCGAATTAACTTCAAGGCGTCCAATACCCTTATTCCAACTGGCAAACCAAAGAACATTGGGCTCTTCAAACAACATCGATTGAACATTGATATTCTGAACCAGTTTATCTTCACCGTATCTTTCGCCATATCGCCTGGCAGATTCATCCGTTCTATCATGAATAAATAGTCCTTCATTGGTTGCAATCCATATATTGCCGGCCTTATCCTCATAAAACTCGTGGATTTCTATATCAGTAGTCTCTGAACGTGAAAAGGAAATTGATCCCGGGTTATATTGATTTTCTGTGTAGGCATAACCATTCTCAAAAGATCCAACCCACAGTCTGTTCCGGGAGTCAATCAATATCGCGGTAATAAAATTAGAGGTAATGGTATTGCAATCAAGAACATTGTGTACGAATTGTTTTGTTTCCTTTTCCGGGTGAAACCTGATCAGGCCATGATTGTAGGTGCCCAGCCACAAATTATTCTCCTGATCCTGATAAATAGACCGTACATTGCTTAAACTCGATCCCTTGATTAAAATGTCCTGATCTCCCAGATTCCTGAAATGATTGGTATTCACTTGAATGCTTGTCACTCCTCTGGACTGGTAGGTGATATAGATTAATCCGTTTTGATTTCCATATATACCCCTGATTTCTTCATCCAGTATCCCGTTTGATATTGATTCATTGTATTTCAAAACAGTGGTCCTACCCGTGGAAACTTCAGCTATATAAATTTTCTTGCCAGACCCGAACCAGATGTTGCCATTGACATCCCGGTAAAGTCCGCGAATGACCGTGGTGGGAAGCGAATCCGAACCGGTATCTAAATATTCATTAAGCGGAACAAGAGTTTTTTCTTCTGTCAGGTAGATGAAAATGCCCTTATTCGTTCCTAACCAAACATTATTGAACAGATCAGTTTCGAGTTCGGTTATCTCGTTAAAAGAATTAGTGGTAAGTCCCAGATCAATCAGGCCTTTCCCGGGTGAATATTGTTTTAATGTTTCACTCCCCAGCCAAAACGTATGATCCACGTCATTGTATAGAATTTGGTTTTCAAAACCGATGATATGCCTTTCTACGGATTTAGTTCTGTGATCTATTTTGTTAAGCACATCTTGCGTACTGATCCAAACAAATCCATCGGCATCCTGGGCTATGACGCGGGATCTCCTCGGAATTTTGTTGTCAGCTACTGAACTTACTGAATTCGGGTCTCTTCGATACACATAGAAAGTATTGGTCTGCTTGTCAAATACATTGAGGCCATTGTTAAATGTACCGATCCAAATTTTCCCGGCCTCGTCTTCGAACAAGGTGGTGGAGAAATTCTCTGATATCGAGGATCTCGATTCCGGATTATGCATGAAAGCATTGTATTCATGTCCGTCAAATGAATACAGACCGGTCGAAGTAGCAAGCCATAGAAATCCATCTTTGTCAAGCAGGATTGCCTCTATCTGATCATAAAAGATATTTTGATCAACTGAATTTTGAATGAAGAAAAAACTTCTGCTGGTTTCCTGTGATTTCTGGGCATTCAGTTGAATGTTGCAAACCAGCATTGACAGAAAGATGCACAAGTTCTTCACCATCTGTAACCCTGAATTTTTTTCTCCATTCCCACAAAGATAAATTGCCTTTGGGATGTGAGCGGGAGTTAGCGGCTTTCCCAACTTCTGACTTCCGGCTTCCGGCCATCAATCAGCTTCTAAACCTTCCTCATAGGCGGAAACTGATCAAGTATCAATGCCAGAAAGACCGTACCTGCACAACCAATAGCATTGTACCATAAATAACCGAGCTCAAAGTATCCGGCCTGGCTCAGAAAATGGCTTGTGATCACAAAGAGCTCTGCAATTATAGCTGCGTAAAACGTGGCTGAACCACCTACTTTTTTGAGGAAAAATGCTACCAGAAAAATACCCAGGATCGGACCGTAGAAAATGGATCCCACAATGTTGACGGCTTCAATAAGGTTCTCGGAGTTCTTGGCCAGAAGGGCAAATAAAATGGCAACTATCCCCCATAATAGCGTGAGTGTTTTGCTGGCCATTAAATAATGTCTGTCTGATTCCTCCTGTTTAAATATTCTTTTGTAAAAATCAACTGCCGTAGTTGAAGCTAATGCATTTAATTCTCCCGCAACTGAAGACATCGCGGCAGATAGAATGACAGCTATGAGAAGGCCGATCAGGCCATGAGGCAAATAACCCAATATAAAAGAAAGGAATACATAATCCGAGTCCTTGGTTTTCGTCGAGGAATCAATTTCAGTAATCAGATTTTTTACACCACTTCTTATTTCCTCTGATCTTCTGTCCGACTGAAACAACTCGTTCGAAAGGCGTGTTTTTTCAGTTTCATTTTCCGCATTGGCAAAAGCAATTGACAGTTCTTTCCTTTTATTGATAATGTCCTCATATTCCGATTCGAAAACTGCTAATTCACCAGCTCTCGGACTTTCACGGACCATTTCCAGGGATTTCTCCTTGAAATGCACGGGAGGCGTATAAAAGATATAAAACACATATACGAGAACACCCACGAACAGGATAAAAAACTGCATCGGGATCTTGAAAATGGCATTAAACATTAATCCCATCCTACTCTCCGCAATATTCTTTCCACCGAGATATCGCTGGACCTGAGATTGGTCCGTACCGAAGTATGATAATGCGAGGAACAGTCCTCCTGTAATTCCCGACCAGAAAGTATAGCGTTTCTCAAAGTTCAAATCAAAATCTATCGCCTGCGTCTTATTCAGCACGGAAGCAACTTCCACAGCATCACCAAACCCAATGAAATCGGAGATGTAGTAGATTAACATACCAAATGCTACAAACATCCCGCACATGATGACGGCCATCTGATGCTTTTGAGTAATACTTACGGCCTTTGTTCCCCCGGATACCGTGTAAATGATAACCAGAAATCCGGTCGCCAGGATAGTTCCGGTAAGGTCCCAACCCAGGATTGTAGAAAGAATGATGGCAGGCGCGTAGATAGTGATCCCTGCTGCCAGTCCTCTTTGAACCAGGAAAAGGAATGCTCCCAGCATCCGTGTTTTAAGATCAAATCTTCTCTCCAGGTATTCGTAGGCAGTGTATACCTTTAGTTTGTAATAAATAGGAATGAATACCATCGAAACTATTACCAGGGCAATGGGTAGCCCAAAGTAATTCTGGACAAAACCCATACCGCTTTCATAAGCCTGTCCCGGTGTAGAAATAAAGGTGATGGCACTTGCCTGGGTGGCCATTACCGACAAGCCTATGGTCCCCCATTTGAGGGTATTGTCACCAAGTAAATAACCTTGAATATTCTGTTGTCCGCGTGTTTTCCAAACTCCATAGGCAACAATGGAAACGAGTGTCCATACCAGGACAATAAGATCAATATTGTTCATTTAACCCAATCTCGTAATAAGCAATGATGGTTAGATTTTTAGGTTGACGGATCGGGATCCCGGTGTGCAGGACCGCCTGGGTTGGTTCCGGCATTGAAAATATCATCTTAACCCAACGAGAAAATCTCATAATACCCGGGAAGTACTTGAATAACATCTTCGATGGTCGGGTTTAAAACCAGGATGGATAACAGTGCAGAATGAATAGTGTTGCAAGGAATTGTGCAATCACTACTATGTAAATATGAATCCATCTTTTGAATAAAGGTGGGCTGTCATGATATTTATCTCTGGGGTACTCTGGGGGATTCATATTTTCTATTTACTGTTTATTGTTGCTCACCATTACCTAAGGAAATCAGATTAGTAAAAATTCTATATGCTCCCGGTACACCTGCCGGAAGCTCTCTAAACCAGGAGTAACCGGAATAGACGTAATATCCATCTCCGTACTTCCCAACCAAAAGCCCACCATCCTTCGGATCTTCTCCCGGATCATTGGAACTCAGGATCGGTATGAACCGCTCGTCCCACTCCCCCGGAAAATAAAGTCCTCTTTCCTGAACCCATCCCTCAAAATCTTTTGAAGTGATCTTATTGGGATAGTTTAAAACAGGGTGATCCTCATTCAAAATTCTGATTTCGGCTGATTCAACGGCTACGCGATCTCTTGAGAGTTTCAATGGGTATGGGGCAATATCCTGGGTTACCAATCTGTGACTTGTGTTGTATTGTACGACTACATTACCTCCCTCTTTCACGTAATTAAACAACTCATGGTTTTTATAAGAAAGCCAATCTACCGTGTTGAACGCACGAACACCCAATATCACCGCATCAAATTTTGATAAATTCGAACTGGTGACATGATCCTTTCCTAATATCTGTACATTATATCCTATCTGTTCAAGATTCTTTGGTATCGCATCGCCCGCGCCTTCTATGTAGCCGATCAATTTACCATTTGTCTTGAGATCAAGTTTTACAAGCTTGATCCTTGCCGGCGGATAAAGTGTTTGTGTCGGGATATGGTCGTATTCAATAGTTGTCTTTCCCCTTGAGGAGATACTTCCATCTTCCAACGCCACATTTGCCACAAAAGAAACCTCATGAGCTCCATCAGGGGGAGTAATACTGAAGGTATAGGTGATCTCCTGATTTTTACGATCGATTTCAACAGGGAAGCCTGAGGGCCTGATCTCCCATCCATCAGGGACCTCAAATTTCAGGTTTCCACGGATACTGTCTTTTCCCGCTATTACTCTCGCCTCCACATCTTTTGACTTACCATTTCCAAACACTATAATATCACTATCCAAATTGATCATCACCGGAGGGGTGATTTCAACAGGCCGGTAGGTTTCACCATCGACCGGATCATTCTTTTTGAATGATACTGGTTGCGCATATTCCAGGTACTGGTCCTGCCATTTTAGAATGAACCGTGCAATAAATACCGGGTCATTCTCGGGTTTTCCGATATCCGATGCATCGGGCACATGATACATGCCTAAAGTCGAATTCCCATTAAGCCAATACGGATGACTCACGCCTATGTCATCCGGGATTACAAGCTTGAAATCAGTAGTAAATTTTGCATTTGCTTTCAGCTTCTGATCGATGCTGTTTGCGATTCCAAGCGGTTCAACAACGATCTCTGACAATGCCAGATTTGCGTCTATCCGACTGATGGCCTCTACCTTAAAGGTGATCGAGTCCCCTGCGACATACGAAAAATCATTCGTTACTACCTCCAAATAAGTGCCGGTAACTGCCCTGATAACCTCATCCAGTTCACTTAATTTTATTTCCTTCCAAAATTGGTCAGGTAACTTTAGTAGTTCCTCCCTGGCGCTATAAAGATTATCCAGGGTCTTTCCGGGATTGCCGGGGTCGAAATTTCTTTCAGCCTGAGTAAGGTGAAAAGCCACACCTTCACTGTTTTCAACCCTTCCCCACGAAGTATCTATCCCATCAAATATCTGCTTTGTGGTATCTCCCTCCCATTGTTTAAGATACTCCATTTCCGACCCTCTGCTTCCGGTCGCCCCAAATCCCTGGCTCTTATGCATGGATCTGCTTTCAGCGGCAATTTCAGTATACGATTTCCCGAGGAGATAATTATACGCACCTACATCTACTGATCTCAAACCTGTTGTATCAAACTTTTGTCCGGTCCTTCTGTAAAACCACCAACTGGTATTCCAGAACAGCTTTTCCGGCTGCCATGGATCCAGATCGTCCAGTTGTTCCGGAAATGCCTCCGGATCGCCCGCCAGATGAAACGCTTCTCTCGCCAGAATTGCCGAGGTGGTGTGATGACCATGTGTTACACCTGGGATAGTGGTAAACCTGGTAATAATGACATCAGGTTTGAATTGCCGGATCACCCTGACAAAATCAGACAACACCTTTTCCCGATCCCATATTGTCAGCGTCTCATCAGGGTGTTTTGAATACCCAAAATCATTGGCCCGTGAGAAGAATTGCTGCCCTCCATCAATCTTTCTTGCCGCCAGTAATTCCTGCGTGCGTATTAATCCCAGCTCTTCCCTGATTTCCGGACCAACCAAATTTTGTCCACCATCGCCACGGGTTGCTGATAAATAAGCCGTACGGTAAAGCTCCTCATTGGCAAAGTATGCAATTAGCCTGGTATTTTCATCGTCCGGATGTGCTGCGACGTACAACACCGAGCCTAATATATTCAGTTTTTTAAGTTGCTGGCGGACCTCCCCTGCATTGTAGGATTTGGGTTTTTGTGCAAAGACAAATGCAAGCAGGAACAGTGAAATGAACGAAAACAGCGTTCTAATTAGAGTCATTATTTGGTTTTCGGTTAAATGGGCTTACGAATGTAGATTATGAAAGTTATTAGAAATTATTTGAAAGGATTTTTTTGATTAGCGGCGCAAGTTTAACCACCCGGATTTCATCTAACTACAAAAGGACTTTAAAATAGTTAGAAATGAAAAAAGTAATTCCATTTGTCTTATTACTAATGCTAGGTTCATTGGTAATGGCCCAAAGAGGCCCAAGAAAAGATCGTCCACAGGAAAATCGTGAGAGACGCGAGGCAAAAGGCGATATGCTGGACCGGCTGGAACTGACGGAGGATCAGAAAGCTCAAATAGAAGAGTATCGACTTGCGCACATGAAAAGCATGCAAAGTCTGAAGAATCAACTCAATATTAAACGAGCTGAATTGCAGGCTTCCATTACTTCCGATAATCCGGAAAAAAAGGAGATCGATGTTTTGATCGATGAAATCTCGAACTTGTCAGAACAACAGATGACAGCCCGGATATACCATCAACTGGACGTACGCGGCATTCTCACTGAGGAGCAAAAGGTAAAGTTTGATCTTTTGCATCAGCGCCTGGGAATGAAAAATCAACGCCATCCGGGAGGGCCTCATGGCTTTTAATTAGTTAACTTCCTGGGTCAAATGCTATTCTGTGACTGAAGCAGACTTTCGTTCTCTCGTTCGCGATAACAAAGACAAAGTTTTTAATACTTGCCTTAGTCTTGTGAAGAATTTCGAAGATGCTGAAGACCTGGCCCAGGAAGTTTTCATTGAGATCTACAGGAAAATGGAACAGTTTGAAAACAGGTCTTCACTGTCAACCTGGATCTACCGGATTGCGGTCAATAAAAGCCTGGAACACTTAAGGAAACAAAAAGCACTGAAAAGAAATGTGGATTATGCGTCGCTGGATATGGAAATGAAAGATTCAAACATGTTTTATCACCCGGGAGTTACGCTTGAGAATAAGGAAAAATCAGCGATTCTTTTCCGGGCCATCGACCAACTTCCGTCAAGTCAAAAAGTTGCATTTACACTTCACAAAGTGGAAGGACTATCCCATGAAGAGATCGGGAAGATCCTGGAAAAAAGTAAATCTTCGACGGAGTCATTGATACACAGAGCCAAAATGAATCTTAGAGAAATACTAAAAGGTTACTATGAAAAAGCGTGAGAACGAACCGGATGAAATCATGAATTCCCTTCAAAACCTGGAAAGGGCAAAACCTTCTCCGGATTTTGAGCGTGTTCTGTTTCAAAAGCTACAATTCATTTCCAGGCCATCATGGATGAAATGGTTTCGATATGGGGTAGCGGCAATGCTGGTCCTGGGTGCTATTAACCTTTATACCTTGTACCAATTCAATACGAACGACCAGATTTCAACAGAAACCCAACTGGATTATCTGTATGAGAACATTGGAATTGACGAACCATATTACCTAAACCCGATAACCGAAGAATGAATACATATCAAAAGATACTGACAGGGGTTGTGATCTTGCTGATCATTGTGAATATGATCTTACTGGGATTTATATGGAGAAACAGACCGGGTAAAGGTCCGCGTCGCGATCAACCTCCC
Source organism: Cyclobacteriaceae bacterium (assembly GCA_028278225.1). Lineage (GTDB taxonomy): Bacteria > Bacteroidota > Bacteroidia > Cytophagales > Cyclobacteriaceae > JANQEU01. The sequence continues at coordinate 202,581 of JANQEU010000075.1, read as the reverse complement.
CGCCATGAAATGCAGGGTCATTTTTTCCAACGTGAGCTGGATCTAAATCGTGATCAGGCAGCAATGTTTCGTGAAGCCTTTAGGGATCATCAGCGAAAAATGTTTGAACTGAACCGTCAAATGAGGCTACTCAAAAGAGAGATCAACAGGGCAATTATCATTGAGGACACCAGTGGCCTGCAAATGAATTACCAAAAATTTTATGGCCTTCAGAAGAAAGTTGAAGTGGAATCTTCACGATTCATTTCCTCAATATCAGCCATCTGCAACGATGAGCAAAAAGAAAAATTGCTGCGGATCTTTGATGAATCCATTGAAAAAGGGCGCCATCAAAGGAACAGATAGGAACTAACCTTCCTTTATAATTACGCCGGTAGCAACAAACGCTATTTCTTCCTTCGGCTCGGTGATGGCATCTATTTCTTCCTGAGATTTCCCTGCATCTTCAGCGTAATGTTTCAAAGTCTCCACATCAGTCATAATCCTTTGGATCGTTCCTTCGAAGATGGTTCTTTTTCCTTCAGCTCCTTCTTTCGGAACAAAGAAACCATAGTCTTTGAAAGTCACTCGCATTTCCTGGTCGTCCCCCAGATCAACTGTCATCCAGCACCCTTTCATTTCACAAGTCTCGAGGATCTTCCCTTCCAGTTTCGCATCCGCTGAGTCCTTTCCTTCCATGAATTTGATCAGGTTAATCCCTGATACCGCACCTTCGGGAGTTATTTCCACGCCATAGGTTTCAAATTTAGTCAAACCTTCCTGCGTGGTACCTTCCGCAGACTTTTGTGAGCATCCGAAATTTAATGCCACAAGTACAATAACCGATGAAATATATACCCTTGTTTTCATGCTGCAAAAATAAGGTATAAGCAGTTAATTTTTACTCCTGTTTCAAAGCATTTACAGGGTTGTCCATGGCAGTTACATAACTCTTGTAGCCTACTGTCAATATGGCAATCAGCCCAACAATCATGATGGGTATGATAAATAAATGTGGCTGTATGGAAATACGATATTCGAATCCGTTTAGCCAGTCATTCCCCAGGTAGTATGAAACAGGTATTGCAATCAGGGCGCCGGCTATGATGAGTTTTAAAAAGTCCCAGACAATAACATACATTACCCGGCTGGCAGATGCACCCAGTACTTTTCTAATGGCAATTTCCTTCATTCTCCGTTCGAGGGTGAAAGCAGCGAGTGCAAAAAGTCCAATTGAAGCGATGAGAATAGCGAGCACGGAGAAAGTTGTGAAGAGTCTTCCAAATCTTCGTTCACTGTTGTACAGCCGGTCAAATGAATCATCCAGGAAAAAGCCATCGAAAGGATAACCCTGAACGAATGTATTCCACTTGTTTTCCAGGAATGTCAGGGTTTCCTGGTAGTCACCTTGTATTTCAATGTGAATGAACGGACCGCTTGAAAATGATACTTCAGTCAGATCCGTTGTGTATCTGAAAATAAGAGGCCTTACAGTCCTTTTGCCTGATCTTATTACAAAATCCCGTACCACCCCGGTAACACGGAATTTTCGATCATCGCCCCGCTCCACCATTTGACCTATGGGATCTTCCCATCCGGCTTCCTCAACAAATGATTCATTTATAATAACCGCGCCGGTATCACTGGCTATTCCCGAGAAGAAGTTGCCCCGGACCAGCTCTAATCCAAGTGTCTGGAGAGCATGTTCATCAGCAAAAAGATTATCCGGATCGAGTGTTACCGGATTTTCGCCCACGGTCTGGTAACCCCAATCGGGCACTCCTCCTGACGGATAATGACTGAGTGCACCTACTTGTCTGATCGCGGACTGTGCCAATAGTTCGGTTCTGAAAGCCTCGTACTTATCTTCCAGCTTATTTCCATTTTTAATGACAAAGATCTGGTCTGTATTCAATCCCAATTCCCTGGTTGACATATGAGAGATCTGTTGGAAAACAATGAATGTGCCTGTTATCAGGAAAACGGAAATGGCAAATTGGAATACCACCAACCCTGTTCTGATCTTACTGTTACCGCCTTTCGCCACCTCCCCGTGCAAAGCAGTAATCGGCTTAAACGACGAAAGGTAAAAAGCAGGATAACTACCGGCCAGGAGCCCGATAATTAAAATGATCCCCACCAGCCAAAGTACACTCTGACCAGTGAAAAGTATCATCCATTCGTAGTCCATTTGGGTGAGTTGATTGAAATACGGCAGGATGCCTACGGAAATCAATATGCCAAGGATCACAGCAAACAGGGTGATGATCATGGATTCGATCAAAAATTGCAGGATCAATGATTTTCTGACCGAACCCATCACTTTTCGCATGCCTACTTCCTTGGCCCTTAAGGCGGATCTTGCGGTGGACATATTGATGTAATTGATGCAGGCAATGGTCAATATGAAAAATGCAATTATCGAAAATGTGATCACATGGTCCTTGTTGCCTGCCCTTCCCAGGCTCAGGCGCGGATGATTCAGGTGAATATCCAAAAGCGGAATAAACTTAAAAGACTTGTGATTCCCATCTGCCAGATAATCATCCCAGGAGTCATAACCCTTATAAAACTGAAGTATTTCGGCTGAAATATATTTCCTGACAAACTCAGGTATCTTCAATTCAAGGCCAATCAGGTCAGAACCCTCTCTCAATTTGACGTAAGAAAAGAAATTGTTCCCGGTCCACCAGCCATTTGTAGCCCACTCTTCGTGAGGAATAGCCATAATGAACTTGTAAGGAATGGTTGTGTTTTTCGGTTGATCAATCACAACCCCGGAAACCCTGTACTGATAGCCATTGTTGACAATTACCTCTCCCAGCACATCTTCCTTCCCAAATAATTTATGGGCAACACTTCTTGTCAGCACAACTGTGTTAGGCTCGTTCAGCGCTGCCTGGGGAGTTCCGGCCAGAAATTGCGTTGGAAAAACTTCGAAGATGGTTGAATCTGCTATCATCCCATCCTCCTGGGTAATAAACTCCCGGCCCACTTCAAAAACAGCGGGAAACAATCCTGATATCCTCACACCCGTCTCAATTTCCGGGTAGTCCTCCCGCATTTGTTTCACCAGTAATGCCGGTGTCCAGGCACCCAGTTTTCCAGGTTCGTATTCGTTGACCATTCTGTATATGCTATTGGCATCAGGAATATGTTTGTCAAAGGTCATCTGATAACTGATATGTACAACTATCAGTAAACAGGAAGTAATTCCAACAGCTAATCCAAGAATATTGATCAGGGCATAGGCCTTATGCTTCCGTATATTACGGATCGTGACTTTAAAATAGTTTTTATACATACCTAATGAACTTTTTGGTCTTATTTCTTCCATATTTTTTATGTATCGCAATCTGAAAAACCGGATCACATTCCAAATGAATGACCATCTTGCTTTAGTCATATTTCTTTTTGATTCCCGCTCGTAGATCTCGATCAGGTCGCCTTCTATGATCTCATTATAATGAGGTTTACAAAACCACCTCAATAGCTTTATTGGCCAGATGGGATAATTTGGTTTCGATGATTCCATCAAGCGTTTTCAAAAGCTATTTTGGGGATCTGATCATACAAGGCATTACGTACCTTCCTGTTTATCTCGATGGCCTGTATACCAAGATTTGTGACCTTGAAATAACGCTTTCGCCTGCCACCTCTTTCCGGTGTAGCGCCACCCGTATATGAAGTCAGAAATCCTTTTTTCTCCAACCTGTCAAGGGCAGTATGGACAGCGCTGATGTTTGGTTTTTTTTCAAGTTGTCTTTCTATCTCATCCATCACATTGACTCCGTAAGCCTCCTCATGCAGAATGGCTGTAACCAGTAGTACCAATTCTTCAAATTCCCCTAGTTGTACTCTTCTCATAAGATTTACAATTGTGAAATAAATACGAATGTAGGCAGAAAAGGTTTGATTTACAATTATGAAAGTAATTACATACCAGATTAAGAGATTTTAGATTCCAGGCATTAGACTACTAAATCCGGTGTCTAATTTCTAATGTCTCGCGGCTTATTGGCTCCACTCGGTAGGGACGCGGTCCCATCTATGATCTTTTAATTTGGCGAGCAGCTCCTCATCCAATCCCATACTATCGCTAACTCCAATATTCATGTTGACATTTTTCATCCTCCTCATACCGGGGATAATAGTGGAAACATCCGGATTACTTAAAATAAATCTCAAGGCCATTTCGGCCATAGTCATCTTTTCCGGAACCAGGGGCTTAAGCGCGTCCGCATGAGCTACACTTGATGTCAGATTTTCTTCAACAAAATAAGTGGATCTCCAGTCATCAGGATCAAACCTCGTTTCGTTGGTGAATGTTCCGGTTAAAGTACCTTCATCAAACGGGACTCTTGCGATCGTTGCGATATCCAGCTTCCGGCATAGTGGGAAAAGCCGATCTTCCGGCGCCTGGTCAAAAATGTTGTAAATCACCTGGACACTATCTATTAGTCCGGTCTTCAAAGTTTCCAGGACATTGTCCGGTTCCCACCGGTTCACACTTATTCCAAAGTATCTGACTTTCCCATCCTCCTTAAGTTTGAGAACAGCTCTTTTCCAATCATCATGACCAGACCAGTTATCTTCCCAGACATGAAATTGCATCAAATCAATGCAATCAACATCAAGGTTTCCTAAACTACGCTCAGTATATTCGATGATATGATCGTAAGGGAATGTCTCCTCCAGCGGGTAATGTGGTTTTGACGGCCATTTGAAGTTTTTAGGCGGAATTTTAGTTGCAAAATGGATTGTTTTCGAAGGGTTTCGCTTCAAAAGATCACCCAGGATCTTTTCGCTTCTTCCCTCGCCATAGCCCCAGGCCGTATCGTAGAAATTACAACCTAACTCCGCTGATCGATCCAGCGCCAAGAGTACTTCTTTGTCATCATGCCCTTTCCAGCCTGCCAGACCCCACATACCATAGCCGATTTCACTTACTTGCCACCCTGTTCGTCCAAATCTTCGATATTTCATACTTCATTTATTCAAAATGGTAATTCATTTTCGATTGAATCTACATAAGTCATCCGGTCTTTTGCAACTTCGGATTTTGACTTGAAATTGTTATGATAAAGCTGTCCGGTACCCAATCCCTGAAAAGACAGGTTGGGATATTGTGCCGTAAACTGACTGATCGCATTCAACCCTAAGTTCGATTCCAAAGCCGAGGTGATCCACCACCCGATACCTCTTGATTCCGCTAGTTGGATCCATGTCTGCGTTTCCCGGAAGCCGCCCAGTAAAGAGGGCTTCAGAATTATGTATTGCGGTTGTATCTCATCCAGAAGCTCAGCCTTGTCAGTTTTGGAATGGATCCCGATCAACTCTTCGTCCAATGCAACGGGCACCGGGGATTTCCTGCATAGTAAATGCATTGCTTCCTCCTGTCGTGGTAAGATAGGTTGCTCGATGGAATGAATATTGAATGCAGATAAGCGGCTGAGCCTGGACAAAGCTTCATTATTTCTAAAAGCACCATTAGCATCAACCCGGATCACCAGATCATCGGATTTCTTTCGCAAATATTTCAAAACCTCCAACTCTTCATCAAAATCGATTGCACCGATTTTCATTTTGATACATTGAAAGCCTTCCTTCAGCTTTTGATCGATTTGGCCGGTCATGAATGTTTTCTCTCCCATCCATATGAGTCCGTTTATGGGTATGGTCCTTAACCCGTAAGTATAATCTCCTTCAAACCACACCTGCCGGCCACCATTTATCAAATCAAGCAGGGCAGTCTCCAGCCCAAAACGGATACTTTGAAACTGTCCTGACAATGAGGCTGCCAGTTCAAAAACGCCTTCATTATCATGTGGAATTTCAGATTGACCCAATGACAATTTTATGGCTTCCAGCTTAGGCTCAATATCCTCAATATTCTCAACACTCAGCCGGTTTAAGGGCGCTACTTCACCAACACCAAAACAGCCGGGGTTTTCCTCCTCATCAATTTTGATAAACCACACTTTCCTTTCGGTCATTACTCCCCGGGATGTACCGGCTTTAAATTTAAATTCAAGTGTATACGGTTTATATTCGAGCCTCAGCATATCGAAGTATGAATTTTGAAGGAATACATCCCTCCTCATTTTACTATGATCTTCCTGATAGCAAAATCGCCAGGTATCCCCTGGAGGACCGATCTGCATCAAAACTACTATATTATCACAAGGGAAAGATTGATCACCTGAAATTCCAGTCTATTGCCCAGCTGATACCAGAGAGTAGCCTGGTTATGTTCAATAACACGAGGGTTATTCCGGCAAGATTGATCTTCCAAAAGGAAAGTGGCGCACGAATAGAGGTATTCCTGCTGGATCCCATCAGTCCCTCCAAAGTCCCGGAAGAGGTGATGGACTGCCGGGGTTCCTGCCAATGGCTCACTTTGATTGGAAATTCCAAAAGGTGGAAAACCGGAACCTCAATCGAGTTAATGCTGAATGAAAAGCTCTCCCTCAGCGCCTATAGACATTCTGACCAATCCGTATCGTTCCGGTGGGACGATTCCTTAACTTTTTCGGAGGTACTGGCCGCTGCCGGAAAAATCCCCCTTCCCCCTTATATCAACAGGGAACCGGAACATCTGGACCGGCTGCGCTATCAGACCATTTATTCCAAAATGCCGGGGGCTGTAGCTGCGCCTACTGCCGGCCTGCATTTTGATGGAAGAATCCTTGATCAAATTGCCACAAAAGCAATCGTCGATTATGTAACACTACATGTTTCTGCCGGCACCTTTCAACCTATAAACACCAGTGTAGCGGATCATCCGATGCACAAAGAACAATTGAGTGTCAGCCGGGTAAACGTTGAAAATCTTATTGAAAATGATCACATCATCGCGGTGGGAACTACGAGCATGAGAACCCTGGAATCGATTTACTGGTTTGGAGTGGAGCTTTTGGAAGGTAACCCCCAATTCATGATAAAAAAGCTTTCCCCTTATGACCGGAAAACAAATCCTTCCAAAACCCAGTCCCTGACGGCTGTTCTGACATTTATGAAAAACCGCAACATTGAATTACTGCATGGCGAAACCGAGATCTTCATTTTTCCGGGATACAATTTCAAAGTTTGCAATGGGCTGATCACAAATTATCACCTGCCTGGGTCCACCCTCATTATGCTCGTCGCAGCTTTCATAGGGGCAGATTGGAAAAAGGTCTATATGGAAGCTTTGGATAATGAATATCGATTTCTAAGCTATGGAGATGCCTCACTTTTAGTCCCATAGAAGTTAATTCCAGCGACCTATTCTTTTTTCTGCCCAAATGCATAGGAGATCCCCACGCCGAATACATTCTTATACTGGATTTTGCTCTCAGAGCTTATCACATCACCATTGGTATCAAGTTTCTCAAATTTGATGTCTTCATCCCAGATCAGTTGCGTCTGGAGGTTGACAGTGATAAGTGAATTGACCTTCATGATCACCTGATTTTGCCAGTTCACATCAATCTCTCCCTGATTTTCCATGTAATTTGTAAAGAGTTCGAGTTTCGAAGAAATATTTACATTCTTCAGTATATTTTCTTTGATAAACCTCACTTTCAGGAAGGAGCCCAATTCCGCACGCGAGGACCTACCTTTTTCGATAATGCTGCCGCTTACCGGATCCCTCAGTCCCGGATCCACGCCGAAAGCACCGTCGGTGGCTAATTCTTCATCATTTACGAATGTAAACTTTCCTGTAACGGGGGCACAGGTCAGAGAAAATACCGGGATAGGCTTCCAGTCCAGTCCTGTCGCTACCAACAAATAACCGGGCGCCATGAAATCCGAGATACGCTCTCCATTGTCATTTTTACCTTCGTAGAACTGAGTCCTGAAATCCAGCAATGAAGACCAGAAAAGCTTTTCACTGATTTTTAATCCCAATTGTGTGGTTGCTATTATGATATCATCCGTCTTTTTTGCCGAGGCTTCCCCCTGTTTGATAATGCCGTAACCCATTTCAACGTTATTTGACCAACTTACCCTATCCTTTGCATAATCGCCAAAGACATTAAAATATCCATTAAGTGACACGGAATTATCCCCGCCTGCAGCCCAGTTTGTAAGTGAGACCTGGGAAAAAGTAAGTGTTGCGGCACCGCCCAGTTTCCAGTAACTTGTATCCGCTTCCTGCGCATAAATGACAGAGTATGAAATCAGCGCTACAAGCAGTATTTTTATTTTCATTAGAGGAATCCGTATTTTGCCGCAAAACAAATTAAAATAATCTTAATAATCCGGAAATCACCTTAGATTAATGAGACCACTTCGGGCAGTATTCGTAGCCATTTTATTAATAGGTTGTACTACATTCTCCGACCGGGAAAATATTAGCTCGGAAGAGGAAGGTGGGATAGCTTTCAGCGTTAAGAAAAAGAGAAGTTCCTACACTAAAACAGACGATCAGTGCGAGTCAAACTGTAGTTCAGTGGAAATACGATTTGAGAAAATGGAAGGGAATGAGCGCTTCAATCAGGCAATTGAAAAACGTATTGTCAAACAACTGCAAGATTTCGTTCGTGATGGCGAGCGTTATAAGAAGTTGAACCGACTGACTGAGGCTTTCATTGCTGATTATCGTGAGTTCAAGGAAGCGTTTCCGGAAAGCAAAACTCCCTGGACCATAAATGTTGATGGAAAGATAACTTTTGCGGTGAATAAGTTCATATCCTACAGGCTAACAACCAACTCTTATACCGGGGGTGCCCATACAAATACTGAAACATTGCTTTTCAATGTCAACCAAAATGGAAGAGAAATTAAGATCAGGTCATTGATCACGGATCGGCCAAAACTTATGGAGGTTGCCGAAAATGCCTTTCGAAAAACAAAATCTCTGTCTGCCACCGCCGACCTGGGTGCTGCCGGGTATACATTTGATAATAATGAATTCCAACTGCCGGAAAACATTGGATTCACTGGCAAGGGAGTTGTCCTTTACTACAATGATTACGAAATCGCCTCCTATGCAGATGGCCCTACGGAAATTCTGATACCATACAAAGAATTAGAAGGAATTGTCGTCCTGGAAAAAGAAAAATGAAGATCGTTACCCACAGTGTCCGGTTACAAACCAAAGGATATACCGATATCGTTGATATCACGTCTCAGGTGCAACGAGTGATAGATGAAGCCGAAATAAAGGAAGGTTCGGTGCTGGTGTCAGCGATTGGGTCCACTACCGGGATCACCACTGTAGAATATGAACCAGGCTTGGTAAATCACGATATTTCACATATGCTGGACAAACTGGCGCCGTACGGTGTGAACTATGAGCACAACAAAACATGGGGTGATGATAACGGCGCGGCTCATTTACGATCGTCATTGATAGGCACGTCACAGAGCATTCCTTTCGAAAACGGGAAATTAATCCTGGGTACATGGCAGCAGATCGTTTTTATGGACTTTGATACAAGGCCCAGGAGCAGGGAGATTGTAGTTCAGGTAACGGGAACCTAGATAGCGTTTTTTTCTTTTTTTTTGAAATCCGAAGATATTGTATTACATTTGTATTACATTGAATAGAGAAGAGAATGCTGACACTAAGGTTATCGGACAATGAGGAGAAAAAACTGGCTGACTACTGCAAAAGAAATAACCTCTCTAAGACATCAGTAGTCAAAGAGGCGCTCGCCGTATATTTTGCGGGCAAGATCAAATCCGAAACACCCTATCAACTAGGGAGCGACCTCTTCGGCCAGGAAGGTAGCGAGGACAAGGACAAGTCCACTACCTACAAAAAACGACTAAAAGAAAAACTCAGTGCAAAACACACTCATTGATGCCGGTCCGTTAATCGCGCTATTTGATAAAAATGATCAATACCATAAAAAGGCTATAGCGTTCATAAAACATTTTCAAGGTAAGTTTCTTTCCACCTGGCCGGTAATAACGGAAGCTTCTCATATGCTTGATTTTAGCACTAAAGCCCAGCTAGCTCTTCTTGAATGGATACACCGTGGCGGGATCCAAATCGTGGAAATTGATCAGTCGCAGATCTTAAGAATAATCGAACTGACCCGAAAGTTTGAAGATGTGCCTATGGACCTTGCAGATGCCACATTAATCGTAGCATCGGAGACATTGGGGATCGACAGGATTGCCAGTATTGATTCAGACTTTTACGTCTATCGCGATATCAGGAACAAGTACCTGACGAATATTTTCCAGTTGTAGGTGTAGTGATACCCAATTACCGGAAAATGTAAAGATTAACACATTGATATACACCATATAAGGAGGCATTCTACAAAGGAGCTGTTTTTTCACTCTTTTAGAATCACCTCTATTACCGAATAAGCCGACTCACCGGCACCCGGCACTGTGGCACCATTATCCGAAGATGTGGCTTCACCGGCAAAATATACTTTGTTATCCAATGGCGCCTTTAGCTTTGCAATTGTTGCCGATTCAGATTGATTGAATACATATGAATAAGATCCTTGTATGTAAGGTTCTTTTGACCAGTTTTGAATGATGTGGTTTAAATAGAATCTAGTTGCCTTTCCGTCAAAAATTGTATCTAATTCATTTAATATATTGGTGATTATTTCATCATCAGTTTCCAGGTTTGAATAAACTGAAGCCTTTTTACCAATAGCAAATAATCCAAGAATATTTTTGTCAGAGTCTTTTCTAAATGCCGCATTGTAAAATAGTTTGTCCTCAGACCACGCTGCACTTAGCAACCTATCTGTAAAAAGAATGTCCGGATAAAATTGCTTTGAAAACTCAATAAATACCTTAATACCATCCGGCATTTCAACACTATCTATTGCGGCCTTTTTCACGGAAGGTAAAGCAGGGACAAAGTTTATACTTTCAGTTTGCAAGATCTTTATTGGAACAGTAACCAACACTTTGTCGGCCTCAAAAATATCACCCGCTGTATTTTTGACAATGACCTTGTCAGAAGAATAATCAATCTCACTTACCGGACTATTGTAAACAATTCTATCACTGATATTTGGAACGATAAACCGTTCAAAGAAGCCAAACCATGTGGTACTCTTAAACTTATATTCACTGTAAAAGTTAGCACTCCAATTATGCTTTTTCAGTTTGCCATCTTTCCAATTATATATGGTTTCCGGACTGTAAGTAATAATTTCAATGTTTTCATCTACAGATGGATCACTGATAAGCCTTGCTAAAACTGAAGGATCTTCATGTATCCACTCTGCTCCAAGATCAATGGGGAAATCAGTGAAATTATCGGCTCTTTTTAGCCTTCCTCCAAAAACAGGTGCGGCTTCAATTATCTGAAAGTTAATGTTGTATTTATCCAATAAATATCCGGCAGTAAGGCCGGCAGCACCGGCACCTATAACGATAACTTTTCCTGAAAAATTAACCTCAAAATCAGGAAACAATATATCCTCCTTACTACAGGAATCTAAAAGGATGGACAGGAATGGAGCGCCAATTCCCAAAGCTGTACTCTTCTTAATAAATTCTTTTCTTGTCACGATAAATCTCATTTAACAGGAACCACCAGTTATTTACCATTTCTTTTTATCATTGTTTTCAAACCCAGCTCTACTGCAAAAAATGCAGAATCCTCAACTTTAGAGGATATTTTTCGGCTGTACGAAAATTTAGTAAACCATCCGATTTTTTTTTGTGCTTCTTTTCCCAGTTCAAAATTTATTGTAGGTAAAAAATAGTTTCTTAATTCCCTGTCTTTTCCAACTACATCACCACTACCTAAATCTATGGTAGTACTGAGTAACTGATCAGTCATCAAATAACCAAGTCCAGCTGAAGCAGCCATATAAAAATTACTTTTGCCACTCTTCATTTTATAACCTAAATCTCCATTGATTACATAGCTGATGTGGTTTTTCGGACGTACAAATACACCAATTTGTGGACTTACAAATAAACTTGCTGGCTTGGTCCTGCTTCCTCTTTCTAAGCTCCACTTCTTAAGCCCAAAGGCGGGACCGACTTTTATTCCAGGTTGGATTACATAAGGACCATAAAGCCCAATATTGAGGGGAATTGGCTCTTTTTCCACATTCTGTGCAAACAGACCAAAGCCAGTTGTTAACAACACAGTAAAGATTTGGGCGATTTTTTTCATTTAATCTAATACCGGTGAAAGTTACTTTTCCCTACCTGCTATGGGTTTAAATATTCTTCCTCTTTTACAATTCATTGATATCCAGCCAGTCTGTAAAAATGAACTTCAAACTTCACTGACTTCAGTGTTTCGAGATTTGGAAGATGCCGTGCAGCACTACTGTGCGATGGCTCATGGCAGCACAGATGGATTGATCACAAGAAACAAGAAAGACTTCAAAAATAGTCAGATCCCCGTCTTAGGGCCTGAGGGAATTTTCACATTGGAGTAACAATATCCCGAAACAAAAAGAAATACCGGTCACAACCTACAATGGGTATCTCAGTACTGAACCAAATGTATGAGGAAAGATCGATTTCCCTCCATCATTGGAGGGATCTGATCCTAAAACCTTCTTCTTGCTATTTATCCTTGATTCACCAGATATTAGCAGAATGGTTATTCCTGTATTTTTACATATATTTCATAAATTTACAGGAATATTTGCTTAAAATGATCAAACGGTATCTATATGATGAATGTATAAAGTTGCTCAGGGCATTTCCTGCTCTGGGCTTATTAGGACCCAGACAAGTTGGCAAGACAACACTTGCACAGTTAATAGCACAGTCCACTCAGGATTCGATCTACCTTGATCTGGAGTCACCATCGGATTTAGACAAACTAATCAATGCAGAAACATTTTTTACCCAGTTTAAGCACCGGCTAATTGTTATAGATGAAATTCAAAGAAATCCTGAACTTTTTCCAGTCCTAAGATCCGTGATTGATAAACACAAGATACCTGGAAGATTTATAATATTAGGATCGGCATCACCCGATTTAATCAGAAGTAGCTCCGAATCTTTGGCTGGTAGAATAGCATATTTAGAATTAGGCACGTTCAACATGTCAGAGATAGATGCTAAATCAGAAATCAATAAATTATGGTTATCAGGTGGTTATCCTGACGCATTTTTATATCCGGAAAGGAGTAATTACTGGTTAGAAAACTACATAAGAAACTATGTGGAAAGGGACTTGCCCTTACTAGGATTGAGTGCAACACCTATCCTCACTCGAAGGCTTTGGACTATGCTTGCTCACCTGCAGGGACAAACAGTTAATTATACTGCAATCTCTAAAAGTCTCGGTGTTAGTAATCAAAAAGTAAAAAGCTTCATTGATTTTTTTGAACAAGCCTATTTGGTAAGAGTACTGCCACCGTACTTCATCAATACCAAGAAAAGGTTGATAAAATCCCCAAAAATATATCTAAGAGATACAGGAATACTTCATCACCTCCTCAATATTCATACTGAGACTGACTTATTTGGCCATCCTATACTTGGGGCATCCTGGGAAGGATTTGTTGTGGAACAGATAATACAACACAAATCAGCAGAGCATATACTTAACTATTACAGAACCCAGGATGGGGCTGAATTGGATCTGATTATAGAAAAAAATGGTGTTGCCGTAGCCGGAGTAGATATAAAATTTGGAGATAGATCCTTACCAACACGAGGGAATACCGAATCGGCTAATGAACTGAAACTGGCAAAAAGATATGTGGTCAAACAAAGTGGGGATGAATGGGTAACAAACAATGGTTTTATAGTAACAAACGTGCAACGATTCATAAATAATCACCTACCGGAGATATAGAGATGAGTGGCTTTCCGGTTATATTGATTTCGTTTTAGTAAAAGAGAAATACCGGTCACAACCTGCAACCGGTATCTCTGTACTAAACCAAATGTATGAAGAAAGGTTTATTCATAAATACTTCGGATCGTTAGTCATGTAACCTTTTAGCTCTCAAGTACAATAACAGTTCTTCAGGTCGATCTGTCATGATAGCATTTGCTCCGGTTTCAATCAACCATCCCCATGCTTTATCAGGGCCCTCCAATAATGCCATTTCATCTGTTCTCCCCGCACATAATGCATCCCATAAGGCGATAGCAAGGAAAAGATTTCCATCCGCTTTCAACTTTGGTATGAATTCATAGACCTGGGAAGATTCTGAATCAAAGAGAGTCTCATACACAAAGGGATCTATGTCCTGTTCAAAATCCTGGTAAAAACCTTGAAGATCAGGATTTTCATACCAAAGCTTTGGCATGTAAATAATGCTGTCCATAATACTTCCATATTTTGCTCTCATGACTGATACCGGATCATTCCCTTTAAATATGGCATGATCTACGGTCCCGGTTTTTTTAAGAACCTCATACGCCTCCTTCACCCACTTGCTTTCTGTTTTATCCAGGTTGACCAAAACTTTCCCCTTTACCATGTTCATGACTTCTTCCAATGTCGGAACCTGCTGTTGTGATCCTCTCACACCGCATGCGTTTTTAAGCCGGAGTTTCTTGATTTCAGCCAGCGTCATTTCACTGACTTTCCCTGAGCCATTGGTTGTGCGGTCCACTGTTTCATCATGCATCGCTACCAGATGATCATCTTTCGTCAACCTGAAATCCAATTCGATGATGTCAACACCAAGATCGATACATCTTTGTATGGCCATAAGTGAATTTTCAGGGGCATATCTCCAGTCACCTCGATGAGAAACTACCAGGACATAATCATCTGTTGGAGATTTCATCCAGCTGAGGATATCCTCTGCCTTTTGGAATTGAGAATTGATCCTGATTTCATAAGCCTCAACCGTACTTCTTTCAGTACAAAATGTCAGCAGAAGTGGTAGAGATAACAAGAGAATTCTACTCATGATTGTCTTCTTCAGGTTTTTAATTATGAAGTCCTTTTGATCTTAAATATTCTAGCAGCAGTTTGGGCCGATCGGTCTGAATAATATCTATATCGTTTTCAATGAACCAATCATAAGTAGAAATGTCTATCGCTGCCAGCTCATCGTTGTGACCAACACAATGATGGGGTTGCAATGAATTGACCCAAATACTTGACCCTGTCTTTCGAATCTCACTGAACCTGGGCAGGAGTGAAGTAGTGTCGGAAGGAATAGTAAACTCAAAAGCTATCGGGGGATCTGATTCCAAATATTCATCCACCATTTCCATTGCTCCGGCATGATCAGTTCGTACCAGCGGCATGAAGTACAATTCCTCCAGGTATTCTCCAAAAATACTTTCAGCTTCTTTTTTCTTTATCGGTGCTTTGATAACAACCTGGTCGAGGGTGCCGGTTTTTTTCAGAAGGTCATAGTACTTCCCAAGGTTCCCGTAATCTTTTGTATCCAAATTGACAAGGATCTTATCGTTGCTGAGGTCCAGTGCTTCTTTTAGTGTGGGTATTTTATGGGGGGTAGCATGGAGCAGTCCATCCCGCAAGAAAAAGTTTTGAAGTGAATCGTAGGTAAAATCCCAAATGTAACCTGAACCGGTTGTAGTTCGATCGATTGTTTTGTCATGCATTAGCACAAGTACGGAATCTTTGGTCTCCCGAACATCGATTTCAACCATATCTACTCCCATATCTATACAATTCTGTATTGCCTGAAGGGAATTTTCAGGAGCATTTCGCCAATCGCCACGATGGGCAATCACCATTACTTCCTTGTTATTTGAATCCTCCAGGTTTTCAATGAGGCTCTGAATGTCAGGTTCTCTGATCAATGGATCATCTGAGGCTTCATCCTTTCTTAAATCACTTGTGCATGATTGGATAATAATGCACAACACCAACCGGGGAATTAGTTTAAGTTGCATGTCTTTTATGGAGAAAAGTAGGGGACAGAGATTCCCGCCCCCTTTTATTAAAAAATTAGTATCCAGGATTTTGAACAATCACTCCCGGATCCGTATCCAGCTGAGATTGTGGAACAGGTAAAATGAGATCATGGTCATCAATAGTCACGTTAATGCCCTTATTTGTGAAAAAGTCATTCATAACAGTAATTGCCGTCCCATACCGTTTCAAATCAAACCATCTGTGACCTTCACTAATCAACTCCAATCGCCTTTCCAATTTAACAGCATCTCTCACTTCCGATTGTGTCGTGGCGGTTGTATTTGTCAACCCTGCCCGATTACGAATACTATTAAGCTGAGTAATAGCTCCTGTCACCTGATTGTCTTCGTTCAGGGCTTCAGCATATTTCAATATGACATCCGAGTATCGTATGACCATGTAGTCACTCCCTCCATCATCCGGATTACTTGTTTCCTCATACTTTAATGAGAAATAATTGATATTCGCCGGGAGTTGGCCCACATAAGCTGACAGCCTTGCATCCGATGGGTCATACATCCCGACAAAATCTGATGTTGGCAGATTATGACCTTTAGCATTACCTGTAGTTCCGGATGGTCGAAACTGTGAGAAAGTAGGGCTTCCCTCAGAATTCCCGTCCAAACCAGTGGTGAACTGAACTTCAAAAACAACCTCGGTGTTCCCTTCATTAGCAGTACCAAAAATGTTCTGGACATCAGCTATCAACTGATATTCACCGGAATTTATCACTGCCTGGTATTGTGAAACAGCACTTGAATATTCTCCCAAAG
Source organism: Cyclobacteriaceae bacterium (assembly GCA_028278225.1). GTDB lineage: Bacteria > Bacteroidota > Bacteroidia > Cytophagales > Cyclobacteriaceae > JANQEU01. The sequence continues at coordinate 186,033 of JANQEU010000075.1, read as the reverse complement.
TCAAATGAACATTCCCAAGAAGCGCCTGAGCTGCTCCTTTAGCGGGACGTCCTGATTCTTTGCTAACAGGTAAATCCGCAATCGCATCGGTTAAATCAGTTTTTATTTGTAAATAAACCTCCGCAACAGGAGTTCTTCCCTGACCAAAGGCTTCAGACGGATCCTTGGTCTCCGAAGTGACCAGCGGAACATCGCCATACAGACGTACAAGATTGAAGTATAGAAGAGCACGCACAAACTTCATTTCCCCAATGCGCTGAGATTTCGTAGATTCACTATCGAATTCAATCCCATCGATTCTATTAAGTATCACGTTGGTACGTTGTATTGCAACGTAGCTCTCCCTCCAAATATCACCTACCAGATCATTACCGGGAATTGTGGAAAAATCATCCAGTTGGCCAAACCTGCCGCCATCATTGGCAGCTATTTCCTCAAAGGAATCTTCTCCACTCACTTCACCGGCTGCAATCAAGTCCAGTCCATAAAGGCCATTGCTTTGAAGCTGAGCATAAACCCCGAAAATTGCACTTTCAATTTCGATTTCACTACTGAAAAAGTTACTGGCTCCCTTTTCAGTCAACGGTGTTAACTCCAATTCACTTTCACATGAAAATTGGAACAGCGTAACAAACAATATGGCACATATATATACATTAATTCGTTTCATTTCATCAGAATTTAAAAGTTAGCAGTAATACCCAACGCAATAAACCTCGAGGTTGGAGTTCCCGTATAGTTTACACCCCTGGTGAGGATATTTCCCTCACGAATTGCTTCTGAGCTTAATCCACGGTAGTTATTGGTGCTATGGAAAAGATTATTTCCCGTGAAATAAACCCGGGCTTTGGTCATCCCTACTTTTTCCACTAAGTCATCTGGCAAAGTGTATCCAATTTGTAAACTTCTCAGACGAAAATAATCGGCATCAAGAACTGACAAACTAGAAGCTCTTGTAGGTCTTCTCGCAGAGGAGAAATTTCCAAAATTTGGGGCTGCAAAAAACCCATTTGGATTTCTGGTGGGATGCCAGTAGTTGTCGAAATAGTATTGTGATGGTATCACAAAGCCCTCACCGGCTTCTGCATTTCGCAACATACGATCATAGAGTTTACGTCCATTGATCCCATCAAATTGAACTAATAGATCAAATCCTTTATAATCAAGGTTAAATCCAATTCCATAGGTTAACTCAGGATTATAGTCTCCCAAAGTGATCCTGTCATCGGGCGTAATTTCTCCATCCCCATTCGCATCCCTTACAATATAGTCTCCAACCATCGTTCCTGCTAATGGAATAACTCCACTACTGGTCGCTGCGTCTATTTCTGCCTGTGATTTGAAAACTCCAATGATTTCGTAGGCATAAAACTGAGCGATAGGTTCACCAACTTTTGTCAGGAAATCAATCCCGTTAAAACCAGCGATAATTTGGTTCTGGCCTTTACCTAATGCGAGCACTTCATTCTTGTTGGTTGCCAGGTTTGCGTTAAAACCAATTTTCAAATCACCGAAATTGAAGTTATTCCCCCTCACGCTTAATTCGAAACCCTTATTTTCCAGTTCGCCCACGTTTTGCAACGACGTGGAATATCCGGTTTGCTGAGGAACTGGAACATTGAGTAATAAATCTTCTGTCACAGCAACATAGTACTCGGCTGTAAGTAAAATCTTACTTTCAAATAATCCGAAATCGAAACCATAGTTGGTAGACGTACTGGTTTCCCAGGACAATCGATCATTGGGTGCAGTGGAAATGGCCGTACCTCCCACAAGTTGGCCATCTATGGTATAATTGTCGGGCTCTAATAAAGATTGAGAGCTGAAATCCCCAATCTGATTGTTACCACTCTGACCCCAGGTGATCCTTAGCTTGGCATAATTTAGTAAGTCATTTTTTGGAAAGAAGTTTTCTTCACTGACAGCCCATCCCCCGGAAAAGGCCGAAAATGTGGCAAATCTCGAAGCCGAGCCAAATCTTGAAGATCCGTCTCTTCTAACTGCCGCCGATATGAAATATTTACCAGAATAGTCGTATTCAAGTCTGCTAAACAGTGAAGAAAGAGACCAAACACTCCTTTGGTTGTCAACCGAAAAGTTGCTTGCTCCTGATATATTGTCCAGATTGTCATCAACAAAGTCTGTCCCGTCCACCTGGGTAAAGTAGGTTGTCTCCTTTTGAAAACTCTGACCAATAAGTACGTTGAATCCGTGATCACCCAGCCCATGGAAATAGGTCAGGATATTTTCATTCAGAAAGTTTTCAGCCTTGGCATCGGACTGGAAAGCTGATGCAGGATTGCTTGCCACCGGTCTTCTGTACCTTCCAAGGAATGATGGAGAAAAATAATCCCTGAATGTAGTTCTGTAATCACCTCCTAATGAACTTTTAAACTTCAGTCCTTCAATTGGTTGAATTTCAAAATAAGTACTACCAAAGGTTCTGAATTCACTCTGGAAGTTTTTAGTAAAAGCTGCATGGGCAACAACATTTTCAGCAATTGGTCCGTCCCAGTTTTGATTGTGGTCATCCAACTGGACGGCTATCGCTAAAGATCCATTAGCGTTATGTACCGGATAATAAGGATCCATCAAAGTAAACGCGAATCCGGGATCAGGAGGAAGATCAGCCCATGCCCTGGTATCCGTTAGATTAGTATTGGCGAATGCCGTGTTTATATTTAGACCGTACTTTACATAATCAGATAATTTTGTATTAACATTAGCAGCAACAGAATACCTCTCATAATCAGAATGGATTACTGTATTTTCCTGATTGTAATAGCCTAAAGAAACTGAATAATCCGTATTTTCTGACCCACCTCTGATATTGATGTAATGGCTTTGTTGTTTTGCTTTTCTGTAAACCTCATCTTCCCAATCTGTATTTGTTAACCCAGGTCTTTTATCCAGGTAATCCTGTAAATATGTTGGGATCAATTCTCGTTTACCAGCTCCGTTTGATAACCGCGTAGCATTGTCATCATTCACACTCCTGTTTTCCGGATCCTTGGAGACATACCCATTATTTCTTGCTTCATAGTGGAATATGGCTGCATCGTAAGCATCAACGAGTTCAAAATCATCGATCTTAGCGTTCACTCCAAAATATCCGTCATACGTCACTACCGGTTTCCCTTTTGTTCCTTTTTTTGTTGTTATCAAAATAACTCCGTTAGAGGCTCTGGAACCATAGATTGCTGAGGAAGCCGCATCTTTCAACACGTTTACAGATTCGATATCCCTTGTATTTATTGAACTGAGAGAAGATCCCTCTGTTAAAGGAACCCCATCAACCACGAGTAAAGGATCTGTCCCTGCCGTAAGTGTGCTAATCCCTCTTATTTGGACAACTGAACTCTCTCCCGGGTTTTTCGTATTTTGCATAATTTGAATTCCGGGGATGTTACCCACCAACGACTGTTCAAAATTGGCAGTCGAATAAGAATTCAATTGCTTACTTTCTACTTTAGAAACAGCCCCGTTGAACTTTTCTTTAGTTGCAGTACCATAACCATAGACAATTACTTCCTCCAGTTGTTCGGCATCTACTGCCATCTGAACCTCAAAAGTTGACTGATCCAGAACTGATAGCTCTTGTGTTTTATAGCCAACAAAGGAAACAACGAGGGTTTCCGCATCAGCAGGAATCGACAGCTGGAACTGTCCCTCAATATCACTTACAGTACCGATCGTTGTACCCTTGACCAGAATCGTCGCGCCAATAATGGGTTCCCCGCTTTCCGAATCTGTAACCTTACCTGTGACTGTTTTGTCTTGAACCACTTCAATTTTTGGTCCTCCATCGTTTTCCTGATCATCCTTCAGTACCAGGATCTGGTCGTTGATCCTTTTGAATCTGAGACTTGCTTTTTCGGCAATCTCCAGTAGAATATCTTCTACGTTTGTATTTCTTTCATTGAAAGTGAAACTGACCTTTGATTTCAAAATATTGCGGTCATACCCAAATTTGAATTGAGTTACACTTTCAAGCTTTGTGAACACCTCTTCAAGGTTCGCATCTTTGATTTCAAAACCCAGCCTGATATCTTTTAAGTTTTGGCTGTTTGATTCATTGGCCAGCAGAAATTGCATGGCTATTACCTGAATCAGAAATATTTGAAATGCCTTTTTCGATGTGAACATCAATAGGTTTAGTAATGATGATTTCATAATTTTGTTTTGTTATAGTAGTAAATCCGGATCGCGTTCCGGAATGATATTATGACCATTTAAACCCGGATTTCTGTTAGCGCAGGACCGGGTTTTACTTTCCTTACCTTGTAAGTACAGTATCTCTGAATCCTAATTCTTCCTACATAGGCATTATTCCGTTAGTTAATACATCCAATACCAATGATTTCCACATTACTATCATCTCTAAATTGATAGGTAATTCCTGTCACGATTTCGAGTTGGTCCAGAACTTGTTCCAGACTCAAATCCTCAAATGTGAGTTTCAGATCACAATGCGATTGTTGATCATCTTCAAATTCAATGGAAACCCCGTACCATCTCTCTAATTCCTCGACCACTTCAGAAATGGTATTTCCATCAAAATAGAGAATACCATCTTTCCAGGCCAGGTAAGGGTAAATATTGACTTCAGTAAATGTCATAGCTTCATCCACTTTGAAATATGTGGCCTGATCGCCCGGTTGTAATTCATAGCTCATGTCCGTTGAGGTAACGCTCACTCTTCCGGTTGCAACTGTCACTTTTATGTTATCTTCCTCAGGGTAAGCACTTATATTGAATGAAGTGCCCAAAACAGTTGTTTGAACTGCATCCGATTTTACTATAAATGCCTTATCCGGATTTTCCTCAACTTCAAAAAATGCTTCCCCTTCCAGCATCACTTCACGTAGCACACCGAAGCTTTCAGGATAACTAATGCTACTCCCCGAATTCATATGAACAGTTGACCCATCCGGTAGCCTGAATACCGCCTTTTGACCGGCGAGAGCCGTCCTGGTAATGTAGGGGATCGGTTCGTCTGCCGGCTTGGTATAATATAATCCGGCGCTGAGTCCAACTCCAATTACAAATACAATTGAAGCCGCTACTTTCCAGATTATACTTCTCTGAGCTTGATACTTTCTCTCCTTCTCGTAAGTTTTCTGCTCGATCCGATCAAATATCTGACTGTGTATTTCTTCTTTTTTGCCTATTCCTATTTCCCTCCAGGCATCATTGCTATTTTGAAAGGAATCAAAAAAACTGTGAAGTATCTCCTCTTCTTCTGAAGAACAGGTTCCCTGCTCGTATTTTTCCAGCAATTCTCTAAGTTGCGAGTTGATCATTGTTCCCATTTGTACTTAAGTACCACAGGAAGCCACAACTACTGGAAAGATTTTTAATTTTTTTGACTGTCACCCGGCAAAAGATTTTTCATTATGAATGATTTGTGCCTTTATCTAGCCCTAAAGGGGACTTTAGCTCACCCCTTTAGAGGTAGAGGGTGTTGAGAAAAATCTTTTCTCATTTCGCTTAAAACATCCTTATTAACCAATTCTAATCTCAGATGGTAGTGGCTCAATACGGGAAAAATCCATTATTGCCGGGAAAGAGATCCCTGTATCACTCCAACACACAAGTCCGTCGAGGATTCACAGGAATGACGAATATGTTTTTTATGTCATTCCTGATGGAGCATAGCGGAATTCAGGAATCTCATTCCATCCTTACATAATATCTACAAAAATCTAATTGCATGTGGAACGACCAATACCAAAATCGTCAATGATGTTCTAAGATGCTTTAGTACGGTGTGAATGTACCACTCAACAGTCCTGGTTGAAAGATTAAGTTTCTCGGCAATTTGTTTATTGCTCATATTGTAGTAGCGACTCATTTCAAATACTTCCTTGTATTTCTCCGGTAATTCGCCAAGAGATTTCTCAATCGATTCCTCCAGTTGATTAAAATCCAGCTGTTCCTGGGTATTATTTACTGCGAGCACTTCCTGAAACTTCAAATCATGGATATCCTGAAGCCCTGCTCTTCGTAATTGTTTCAGCGACTGAAACCTGACCGCCTTGTATAGATATCCTGAAAGATTAGAAATTTCGATGTGATGGATTCTATTCCAAAAATCAGTGAATACTTCCTGAATTACGTCCTTGGCTATGTTCTCGTCCTTAAGTACGTTGTAGGCAGCCTGAAACAGGTCATCCCAATATTGGTCATAAATGACTTTAAAAGCCATACGATTACCCTTCTTCAACTGGGTAATCAAAGTCCCTCCCGTTATCTCACTGAAATCTTTTGAGCTCATCCTGAAGTCAAATTCCATCAAATAAAAATAATGAGAACCACAAATGGATGACCCACCATATTAATTGTAAGTTAAAAATTGCTTACTAATTATACTTACGACCCATTTGATAAATCTGACAAACCAGTAAGTCCCGGGAGAAAGTCATACCCGGATAGTTTGGGTTTAGCACCTAATTTTCGTTATTTCATCGACCCGACGTTGGCCCGATCAAAACATTTCTATATTCTTTTCAACAGCATCACATTTCACCAAGGGTTTCTTCCCCTATTGTGAATGTTTTTGCCTTCATATCCTCTATTTCCTGTTTCAGGCTCTTTACGAAAGAGTTGTCCTCATAAGTACCACGGATTGCCTCAAAATCACGGATCTGCGTATCTTCATCCCCGCCAATTCCAAATCCTATTCTGCTTAGCTGGTCAAATTCTTTTTCGGCATCTTTCAAAACCATATTCTTTAGTTTAATGGAATTAACCTTCCAATCGGTGATGATCTTTGTTAATTCCTCTATGGTTATTTCACCCACTTTGGTTCCCAGCCTTTTCTCAACCAGGTCCGCACACCAGGAATATGCTTCTTCTTCATACGCTTCGTGTAATTGGACGAGCGCCCGTCGAAGATCGTCCAAGGATGAGATCTTCCCGGACTTTATATCATCCATCAAAGTTGAGATCGAGCTGTCAGGGACTATTAGGCCGAAAAGATCCAACCATGAAGAATCATCGGATTTTGCTTTGGGCTGAAGGACTTCACGGACTTTTTCCATACCGGTTAAATCACCTGATTTCTCAAGTCTCTTGACTACTTTTTCTCCCAAATAAACATTGATGGCCAGGTCATAATATCTTCGGGCGGTCCTTAACATCAGCCGGTTTATGTAGGCCCCTTTATGTGTGGCAAACTCTTTTGTTTTTGGGGTCGATTCGTGAAGTTCAGACAGTAACTCTGATCCCCGGATGATCTTTTCAACAATATAAGGGCTGAAAAAATCAAAATTGATCAGGTCTAGCTTGTCAGGGTCTCCCCTGCGATCACGTTTTGGCCATTTTTCACTATCCCGGACAGTCCCAACCGTAAATAAATTCATTGCCGGTGTGACCACACTTTTCCCGTCTTCTGCGTTGATGTAAGAAAACGGAAGCTCCGAAGTGTCAAAATTTGCTCCATGTTTGTCCATAACCACCGAAAAAGCACCTACATGACAAGGCCAGAGCATGTATGAGAAAGATCCTGTTTTTGATCCTCTTTCAACGATCCCTTGGTGAAGCGGCCCCAGCTTATACATGTGGTTGCTTTGATTTGTACCACTGCCTGCATTATAAAAAGAGAACATGCCGGCAATTAATAGTGTTGATTTATGATGTGTTACGGTATATGGGCCAGCAAAAAGGCTGCAGGCTTCACCGTGAAAAGCTTCACAATTCGCAAAAAAAGCTGAGCCTTCAGACGAATACTGTTTTCCTATTTGCGCTCCCTGACCTATAAACGTTGAAGTAATAACCGCGCCACCATCCACCTTCGAGCCAGATTGGATAATGAAATCTTTTGCGATAACATCTTCTCCTATTATTGACGGATCTTCCGCACAGCTTACAATTGTTCCCTCCTCCAGGTTTGATGCTCCGGAGACGATCGAATAGCTACCTACATCTACATTACATACTGAAACGGTATTCAAAATCCGGGCATTTTCACCAATTGAGCCCCTGGATGACCTTTTCTTGTCAACGTATTTTCTAATAAGTTTTTCCAGGTTTTCGATAAATGATTTGTCATGCCTGTAAACCACAAGCAGGTAAGCTGTCTGCGCCGATAATCTGTCGAAAATTGGCAGTTCCCGTCCTCCACCTTCATTTAAAACTTCTATCTCCGTACCGTTTCCGAATGCTGTTTCTCCATGCACTACAACCGTTCCAACATTTTCAATAGCGACATTGTCACCAATGTCGTAGTTGACCAGGCTGTTAACGTTTGAAATCAGAACATTGTCTCCTATTGTACAGTTTTCGACATGGCTGTTCCTAATGCCGGAAGCTTTGCTTATCCCCTTTTCCACAAGCAGTTTTTCCTTAAAAACTCCCAGTTTAACTTCTCCGGCAAAGTGAGCGTTTGAAATGGGCCCAGGTGAAAAATTATCTTTCACCAAGACCGTTCCCCAATCATCAGCGGAACAACCCCGTTGTTCCAGGATTGAGATTTCCGAATCACTAAGATTTCTGTACATGAGAACTAAACTGTAGGAAGATTTTTGATAGCATCGCTTTCAATATCTTTAAAGTATTTCACCGTTCCAACCCTTAAATCAAATGTTGATTCCTCGTCACAAACAATCATTCCTTTCGGGTGTAATTGCAAAATAGAAACTGTCCACATGTGGTTAACACCCTCCTCAACCACCATCTGCAAGGCACGGGCCTTGTTGTAACCATTGATAATAATCACCACCTCCTGTGCCTGCATGACTGTATCAACGCCAACCGTCAATGCAGTCTTGGGTACATCACTTATTTGATTATTGAAAAACCTGGAGTTGGCGAGAATGGTATCAAAAGTCAACGTTTTGATCCTGGTCTTTGAGGTCAGGGAAGAGCCGGGTTCATTAAATGCAATATGGCCGTCAGGTCCTATGCCTCCAAGGAAAAGGTGGATTCCTCCATAGCTCTCGATTTTAGCTTCATAATCCTCGCATTCTTTCATGAGGTCTTTCGCGTTGCCATTCAGGATATTGATATTCTCTTCTGGAATATCAATATGACTGAAAAGGTTTTTATGCATGAAATAATGATAGCTTTCCGGATGATCCTCGGCTATACCTACGTATTCATCCATATTGAAAGTAACCACGTTTTGAAAGCTCAGCCTTCCCTGCTTGACGAGTTCTACAAGCTCCGCATAAGTTCCCATTGGCGATGATCCTGTGGGCAAGCCCAATACAAACGGCTTGTCAGCCGTAGGTTTAAAATTGTTTATTTTGTTCGCTATGTAGTAGGCTGTCCATTTGCTTAAATCCTGATAATGATCATGAATTATTATTCTCATCGTTTTTCTTTTATTTGATTGATATTAGTTTGTTAGTATAATTCTGGTATCCGCAACAAAACAACCCTGACCATCTTCCAATACAATCAATGGATTGATGTCAAGTTCCGCAATTTGGGGACACTCCAGTGCCAGCTGGCTCAGTCTCATGATTGCATCTGCTATGCTGTCAATATCCAGGTTTTTTCTACCTCTTGCACCCAGCAACATTTTTGATGACTTGATCTCTTTGATCATATTGACGGCAGATTCCTTATCAATTGGCGCCACCCTGAAGCTGACGTCTTTGAATACCTCCACAAATATTCCTCCCAGTCCGAACATTACTACCGGCCCAAAGGCAGGATCCCGCTTAACACCAAGAATGACCTCTGTGCCGTTTTCTATCTGTTTAGCTATGTAAACACCGTCAATTTTTGCTTCCGGCATGGATTTTTGAACATTGGAAATAATCCTGGTATAGGTTTTTTCAGCCTCCTCACGGTTCCTGACATTTAGTACCACGCCGTCCACATCAAATTTGTGGACGATATCATCGGACATGATCTTCATGACGACCGGATACCCTATACTTTCCGCGACTGAACCTGCTTCTTTTTCTGAGGTAGTCAATCCGCTTTTAATCACAGGCAACCCATAGGTCTCAATAATTTCTTTGGCTTTAAACTCAGACAGGTAGGTTTTTCCTGATTCCAGGTTTTCATTTACTACCTTTTGCACTTTCCCTTTTTCGACATCATCAAAAACAGTGGGCCTTTCAGCCTTCTGCTTTATCATTTGATTAAAAAATAAAGTAGCCGCATAGGGTTTACACATTGACTCTGGAAGGGTGTAATGGGGAATGTGGTGTTTTTGAAGGATCTTGATTCCCGCGGCAACATCCGCTTCACCCATAAATGAAGTGTAGATTGGTTTTCTACTTTCATTAGCAACTTTTGCGATTTCCTCAGCAATCTTTTCAATATCCGTCATTGATTGGGGCGTAAGGATTACAAACAATCCATCAACGTTATCGTCCTGACATACACCGGTCATGGCGGCATGATACCTGTCGGCCCGGGCATCTCCAATTACATCGATCGGGTTGCTGATATTGGCGGTTGTAGGCAAGCTTCTTCTAAACTTCCCGGTAGTATCCTCATTGAATTCAGCTAATTTCAGACCTTGCCGGATCGCTTCATCCGTAGTCAATACACCTGGTCCACCGGCATTTGTTATAATTGCAATCTTTTCCGATTTGGGAAGTGGCTGATAGGCAAAAGCAATCGCAATGTTGAACATATCCTCCACGTTGTCGCACCGGATGATCCCTGCCTGACGGAATGCCGCGTCGCAGATTTCATCACTGCCGGCTAATGAGCCTGTGTGCGAAGCTGCAGCTGAAGCCCCTGCCGACGTTCTTCCTGATTTCATAATGAGAACGGGTTTGTGACTCTTTTCCATTACATCCCGTGCCGCTCTCATCAGACTGGGCCCGTCAGTAATTTCTTCGAGATACAAAAGGATCACTTTTGTTTTCTCGTCATCCATTAGATAATACAGGAGGTCTATTTCCGATATGTCCGCCTTATTACCAAAACTCACAAACTTCGAAAAACCGATGTTACGGGCCTGTGCATAATCGAGGACTGCTGTACACAACGCACCACTTTGCGATAAAAAGGCAATGTTTCCTTCAGCCGGGAATTTCCTGGCGAATGAAGCATTTAACCTTGATGCGGGATCAGTATTGATTACACCCAGACAATTGGGGCCTATAAATGAAATATCCCATTTTTCAGCTATCGCTTTGATTTGCTCTTCCCTTTCAAGGCCTTTTTCTCCAATCTCCCGGAAACCCGCGGAAATTATGATCGCTGATTTAATGCCTTTTTCACCACATTGTTCCAAAGCCCTGTCGCAAACAGTACTTGGAAATACAATAACAGCTAAATCCACCGGATCAGGGATGTCAACAATATATTTGTATGCTTTTAGACTTCCAATCCACTTTTCTCTTGGGTTAACCGGGTAAATCACCCCGTTAAGTTCCGCCTGTAAAATATTAGTGAATATATCACCAGGAACGGTTCCTTTTACCTTGTTCGTGCCGACTATAGCGACGGACTCGGGATAGAAAATGGTTTGAAGATTTTTCTTATGCAGATCGGTTCTCTTGCCCATGACACTTCGTAATTGATGATTGTTGTGATCAGAGATAATCTGCGATGAATTCCACAGCACCGCCAACTGTCTGGACCTCCTGGGCTTTTTCGACATCCATTTCTATGTCAAATTCTTCCTCAAAAGCTGCAATAAGGAGCATGCTCTGCATAGAGTCCGCGCCCAGGTCAAAAATGAAATTTGCGTCATCCGAGATATCCGCTTCATCAGTTTTTAAAACCCTGGCAACAACTTGTTTTACTTTCAGTTTGACTTCTGATAATTCCATGATTTATAGTTTTTATAAGCATTTGCATTAGTTAGCCTGGTGATTACTTCCGCCTTCTTTTTCGATCTCTTTACGCGCACTGGGATAGTCATATCTCCACGGAGAGTGTTTTGGCACTCGTCACTTTCTCCAGCGCCAGCGCTGCAGCTCCAATAATACCAGCCTTCGGCCCCAGCTCCGAAAACCGTATTTCAGTATCGGAACTAATGTTGTAGTTACTATAAGTCTGTACAGCCTGCCTGATAGGCTCCATGACAAGGTTATTTCCTCTTGAAATTTTCCCGCCTACAATGATCAATTCCGGGTTGAAGATCTGTAACAAATAAGCTATGCTCCTACCCAGCCAGTGACCCACATTGGTAAGTATTAACGTGGACAGGTCATCACCATCCAAAGCTGCCTGAATAATAATTTCGGGGTCAATGTTATTGGTATCGTCCCCTACAAGCTCACTTAAAAGTGACGATCCGGAAGATTGCAGCCCTTCCCGGGCCATGCGGACCATTGCCGTGAGAGAGGCAATGGTTTCCAGGCAACCCTGCTTTCCGCATTTGCAGAGAATTCCATTATCGACAATCTGAAGATGCCCCAATTCTCCTGAAAAACCTGTTTTGCCACTGTATAACTTTCCGTTGGTTATAATTCCCAAACCAATTCCCCACCCGACGTTGAGGCACAACACATTTTTTCTGCTTTTGGCCAATCCAAATTGTCTTTCAGCAAATGCCCGAACCTTGGCGTTATTTTCAAAATAAACCGGATAATCAAAGATGTATTGCAGATGAGATAGTAAATTTTCCAGGTCCGGAAAGTAGGTATTGTTCATTCCCTTTTTTTGATCTACAAGGCCCGGCATTTCGATACCCATCGCGATAATTCTATTTTCATCAATACCTGTATTTTTTATCTTGGCTTTCAGGTGATCGTTTATCTTATTAAATATTTGAAAGCCCTGAGATATTCTGTAGGGAAAGTATTCCCGCTCACCTATTTCATCATTATGGCTGTTGAAGATGGAAATGCCGGTTCTGTAAAGGCCGATATTGATCCCGATAAGGTAAAATCCGTCTGCTTCAAGACCGTAGATGTTCGGGCGTCTTCCTCCACTGGACCCCCCCTGACCAAGATCTGTCACAAGTTCGTCCTCAATCAGACCGGAAATTAATCCGGTAATATTCGGTGCACTCAGCTTCAAACTCTTGGCCAGATCGGCATTGGATTGAGGGCCCTTGAAGTAGAGTGTTTTAAGGACTTGTTTTTTTAGATAGACTTTTTTCTGCTCAACACCGAGACTGTGAATCCCTCTATTTTTGAAAAGTTGATCCATGGCAAAAGCTCCAAAAAGTTACTAATAAATTATCAAAAAAACTTGATACTTATTAAATATTTTAAAAAGTTATTGCTATGAAAACAAGTATTTAGTCCGGATGCGGGTTTAGTAAAATAAAAAATATGTCAAGATCAAAATTCAGATCGATCAGGCAAAGACCGGCCTTGTGTTTAATTCCTGAAATACCAGGGGTGTCCTTGATGTTTTGGCACGTTTAAGACAAAGACTTCAAAGGTGTAGCCACTTCATGCTTTGTATTTTTGTTTCCTGACTTAAGATTGATATCACACGGATCAGAAGAAGAAGCCTGAACTCAGTCGTATGTATTCTCGGCCAGGTCTCTTTCCTTGATTACCCTGCGCAGGATCTTTCCTACATTGGATTTTGGTAGTTCGTCCGTAAAGGCTACATACTTCGGACATTTGTATGGAGTGAGTTTTTCCCTGCAGAAAGTTTTGATCTCATCCTCCGTTAACGAATCATCTCTTTTGACAACATATACTTTCACGGCTTCCGTTGATTTCTTATCAGGGACGGCAATAGCGCCGACCTCCAGAACCTTGTCATGAGAGGCTATGGTGTCTTCCACCTCATTAGGGAACACGTTAAATCCGGAAACGAGGATCATTTCTTTTTTCCGGTCCACGATCTTAAAGAAACCCTGTTCATCCATAGTGGCAATGTCACCGGTCTTAAAATAACCATCGACAAAGAAGTTTTTGTTGTCTTCTTCACGCTTCCAATAACCCTTCGTCACCTGTGGCCCCTTGCAGCATAGTTCACCCGGTTCCCCTACCGCGACTTTTTCTCCATTGTCATCCAGTAGTATGATATCCGAATTTGGAAGGGGCAGCCCGATTGAGCCAATCTTGATATTCCCATCCATTGGGTTTATACAAAGTCCCGGAGATGTTTCAGTCAACCCGTACGCTTCAGCTATGGTGTTACCCGTCACTTCTTTCCATCTGTCGGAAACAATGCGCTGCAGAGCCATTCCGCCGGCCAATGCCAATTTCAGGCTTGAATGATCCTGCTTATGGAAGTCGGGATTGTTCAGCAGTCCATTGAACAACGTATTTACACCTGTAATCAGGGTATAAGGATGCTTGCCAAGCTCTTTGACGAACCCCTTCATGTCTCGTGGGTTTGCAATGAGAATATTCTTGGCTCCGATACTGGCAGTCATCAGGCCATGAGCATTAAGTGCAAAGATGTGATACAGAGGCAATGCCGCTATGAATATTTCTTCTCCTTCGATCATGTCTCCGGGCGCCAGCCAGGCCTTGATCTGTTCGATGTTTGCCACCAAATTGCGATGGGTCAGCATCGCTCCTTTTGACACACCCGTAGTACCTCCGGTATATTGCAAAAAGGCAAGGTCCTCACCATTAATATCAGGCCTGGAATATCTATCGGGATCATTCATTGTCAGTACCTTCTTAAATGGTACGGCCTGGGGAAGATGATAAGCCGGAACCATTTTTTTGACAGACTTCACCACGAAATTTACAATCCTGCCCTTGAGTCCGCCCAACATGTCACCAATCTCGGTAACAATGACATGCTGGATACTGGTCTCCGAAATTATCTTTTCAAGATTACCGGCAAAATTGGCCAGCACAATTATGGCTTTCACCTCTGCATCCGTAAACTGATGCTTCATTTCGGCCGGGGTATACAACGGGTTAGTATTGACAACTACCAGCCCTGCCCTCAAAGCGCCCCAAAGCACAATAGGGTACTGAAGAATGTTGGGCATCTGGATGGCGATCTTATCGCCCGGTACAAGTCCAAGGTTATTTTGGAAGTAGGAAGCGAACTTTCTGGAGAACAGCTCCATTTTTCCATAGCTCAAGGATTTGCCCATACTCTCATACGCGTCCAGGTCCGTGAACCTGTCAAAGGAATCCTCAAGTAGTGCGGCTAATGAAGGGTACTTATCGGGATCAATTGTTTTTGGAACTTGTTCCGGATAATTTGCTATCCATGGTGCGTTGCTCATTCGTGAAGTGTTTCGTGCAGTATATTGACTATTAAATATAAATGAGTGTTTGTATTAACGCCTAGGGTTTTGATAAAAAACACACAATATTAAACTGCCACGCACACGGATCCCTGCCTCCCAAATCCAGGAGTTCAGGATTCCTGATCATAGATCCGTTTTAATATGACGTGAGTTCGAGATAGCAACCTCAAAAAAAACAGTCATATCGAATAAAATGAGATATCTTTTCACTTTCATAAGTTTGAAATCATTATTTCAAGCATACTATGATCTGGAAAGATTTCTCCTTCGTCGAAAAGACTGTTTTTTGAGGTTTGGGACACAAACCCCGTATTCCTTAACCCGAACTCACGTTAATATAGAAACCTCCATTCCATGGAACGAAGGCACTTTCAAGATTTTATTATTTATATATTTGCTTATGCGGTTGTAGGATTATATCAATTCAGCATTTAAGGTCCTGACCAGAGACGCCGCTCCAAGGATCGCTGCGCCCTCACTTCCCAGTTGAGATGATAAAAACCGGATTTTTCCCTTGTACGCATCCATCAGATTATCTTCCATATGTCTTTTTGTCGGATCGATGATGAAGTGACCGGCCTTAGACAACCCGCCTGCCAGTATAATAGCTTCGGGATTGAATAAAATAGCTACTTCTGCCAATTTGCCTCCAAAAATTTCACCGGTATATTCGAAGGCTTCCAGGGCTATCTTATCGCCCTCTTCCGCCGCTTCAGTTATTTCCTTTGTGGACAGGTCATCAAAGGATACTGTTCTGAAATAACTACCTTCATGACTGTCTGCAAGCAAACTGAAGATAGTCCTTTTAATCCCCGTTGCAGAAACATAAGTTTCAAGACAGCCTTTCTTGCCACAGTTACATAACCTGCCGCTTGGCTTCTTACCATTTACGTGACCCAATTCTCCGGCAAATCCTTCAAATCCCAGTACCAACTTCCCATTACTTATAAATCCACTTCCAAGACCTGTTCCAAGAGTGATCATTACAAAATCATTGAGGTCTTTGGCTACACCAAATACCTTCTCTCCAAGGGCTGCGGCGTTTGCATCGTTGCTAATAATTGTCGGAATACCGAGAGCACCTTGCAATTGATCCCTCAATGGCAATACTCCCTGCCATGGCAGGTTATATCCCTTGTCAATCGTTCCCTTGAAGTAATTGCCCATAGGTGCACATATACCAATACCAACAGGCTCTCCCTGATTTCCGGATTTCAGTAGTGAATTTATTGATCTGGCCAGTTCACCAACGTATTCGTTAAACTTTGGAAAATCCCAGGTATTGAATTCGACCCTTGATATGATATCGCCTTCATCGGTAACCAGTCCAAGTTTCGTACCGGTCCCCCCAATATCAATACCAACGGTAACAGGCATTCTAGCTGAATTTTATGGTATTCAAAACTCTAAACAATAAGTACGTACCTGCAGCAGCCACAATTAATAACAGTCCTCCCTGCAACATATTTCCGTACACAAATCCACCAATAGAAAATAGCGATGAATAAATAGTGATACAGCCTATGAATACCAGCAATATCTGGTTCGGCATCTGCCATTTTGCACCCTCCTCATCCAGGGGATCATTTTCCTCTTGCGCTTCATTTACAAGCTTTCTCCATCCCGGTCCTCCGGGTTTTGTCAGCTTGTAAAAACTCCGAAGGACCTTTTTGTCTTCGGGTTTTGTGAGTAGTGTGGCAATCAACCAGGCAATCGTAACCACAAGGACTGTCGATAATAATTTCACCGTAAACCCATCCAGCAGGGCTGTTTGCATAGTTTCATCTTCAACAAAGAGGACAAGGGTCACAGCCATGATCGTGGCCACTATCATTGCAGTTATTTCTGTAATAGCATTGATCCTCCACCAAAACCACCTTAGCAGGTAAATTGCGCCTGATCCCGCGCCGGAGAGCAACAGAATGTTAAATGCATCAGTCGCATTATCCAAAATGGTCAGGGAAAGTGTACCGGCAAAAACCATCAGCACAATCGTGGTAACCCTTCCCATCGCTACCAATTCCTTTTCCGAAGCGCCGGGTCTGGCAAATCTTTTATAGAAGTC
Source organism: Cyclobacteriaceae bacterium (assembly GCA_028278225.1). Taxonomy (GTDB): domain Bacteria; phylum Bacteroidota; class Bacteroidia; order Cytophagales; family Cyclobacteriaceae; genus JANQEU01. Next base: position 168,865 of record JANQEU010000075.1, on the reverse strand, counting down.
ATTTACAACATACGACGAGCCCCAATTCAGGTGAGTCCCAATCGTGGACATATAAGCCGCTATGATAGATGCGACCACCAATCCTATCCATCCGGTACCAAGTTTGGAAAGCATCACGGGATAAGCAATATCATCTTTCAGGTAGGTAGGATCTATATCGGGAAATTCAGCCCGTATTGCCTCCAGGTTAGGATAAATAACCATTGATGCCAATGCCACAATGATCCATGGCCAGGGCCTTAAGGCATAATGAGCAAAATTGAATAACAATGTAGCACCTACAGCATTTTTTTCGTCCTTGGCGGAAAGCATTCTCTGAGCAATGTATCCCCCTCCTCCAGGCTCGGCACCGGGATACCAGACAGACCACCATTGCACCGCAATTGGTATAAGCAGGAGTGGAACCCAAACAGAAGGATCGGTGAGATCAGGCATAGCATTGATCTTGGACTGAATAGTGGGATTATTGATCAAAGCCCTTAAACCTCCTACCTCAGGTTGCCGGACGGCAACGACAGCTGCATATACCGCACCAAACATTGCCACACCATACTGGAAAAAATCAGCCCATACAACACCCTTAATTCCCCCAAGCGCAGAATAAATCACTACTACAACAGATGCTCCCACAACAATGACCCATGGGTCAAGGCCTAACATCACCCCTCCTATTTTGATGGCTGCCAACGTAACAGTACCCATGATCAGACAATTGAAGAAAATACCAAGGTAAATGGAACGGAAACCTCTCAGAAATGCCGCAAGTTTTCCTCCATATCTGATTTCATAAAATTCCAGATCCGTCATCACGTTGGACTTGCGCCACAATCGGGCATAAATAAACACGGTCACCATGCCCGTGATGAGAAACGCCCACCATGCCCAGTTTTTTGAAACACCATTTTCTCTCACAAAACCTGTTACAAGATTCGGAGTGTCGGCTGAAAAGGTGCATGCCACCATGGAAATACCTAACAACCACCATGGCATGCCGCGGCCACCAAGGAAAAATTCATCCGAACTTTTGCCGGCGGTCTTTGATGCGAACCAGCCGATACCAAGGACGATGACAAAAAATGTGAAAATAATAACCCAGTCAATGGTTTGTAAAAGCATATTATGAGAGTTTAGGAGATTTGATTTTCAATGGACAATTAGAAATGATGACGCTTGAAAGCTTCAATTGATTCGTATTCGGCAAGCCCCAGGTCATCGTACAACCTGGCCGTTTCTCTATTTCGATCCTCCGCACGCTCCCAAAATTCTCTTGTATCCTCACCCTGGAAAACTACTCCGTCCTTCTGGGATTGATGCCGCCAGATAGCAATCCTTTTCTTCATTAGTTCATCGGGACTGATAGGAACAGCCATTTCAATTTCATCGATGGGATACTCGTGCCAGGCTCCCCTGTACAGCCACATCCAGCAGTCCTTCATAAATGCTTCTTTCTTCAGCTCATCGATGGCGGCCAGAATTATCTTTAAACAGACTTCATGGGTGCCGTGCGGATCTGCAAGATCACCTGCGGCATATATCTGATGAGGTTTTACCTCCTCGATCAATTTCTTTGTAATGGATATATCATCTTTTCCAAACGGCTTCTTTTCCACCATCCCGGTTTCATAAAAAGGCAAATCCAGGTAGTGGACATGCTCATCAGGAATACCGAAATACCTGCAGGCACTGATCGCTTCGCCTCTCCGGATAAGACCTTTGATCTTTCTGATATCTATCGGTACTGCCTCTCTCTTCTTTTTGCTGTAGAGTTGTTTGAAAAGTCCTTTAAACAGCGTTTCGTCTGTATTATCCGCGGCTGCGTATTCATATAAATGTTTAGCGAATTCAGTAAATCGTAATGCCTCGTGGTCAGCTACAGCTATATTGCCGGAGGTCTGATAGGCTACATGTACCTCATGCCCCTGGTCCACCAACCGTAAGAAGGTACCACCCATAGAGATCACATCATCATCAGGATGCGGGCTGAATATGATCACACGTTTTTTTGCAGGAACCGCCCTCTCAGGCCTGTTGGTATCATCAGCATTTGGTTTGCCTCCCGGCCATCCTGTAATAGTGTGCTGAAAATGACTGAACATCTTAATATTTATTTCATAAGCACCCTTTTCTCCGAGGATCTCGGACATGCCATTGTCATTGTAATTCCGGTCTGTAAGCTTTAATATGGGTTTCCCGGTTTTCTGACTCAGCCATACAACCGCCCGCTTCAGGAGATCATCAGTCCATTCGCAATCGCCGACCACCCATGGTGTTTTAAACCTCGTCAGCTCAGATGCCGCAGTGTGATCGATGATAAAAGAGACATCCTCATGTTCCTGCAGAAACGTTGCAGGGACTTCCGTCGATATATTTCCCTCGATGGTTTTTTTTACGATCTCTGATTTTTTCAGACCCCAGGCAAGAATAACAATTCTCTTCGCCTTCAAAATGGTACCGACCCCCATGGTGATGGCCTTTCTGGGAACTTCACCTATGTTGTTGAATGCGAAAGCATTATCCTGGATTGTCAGATAATCCAAGGTGATCATCCGCGTGGCTGAGTTCATCTTTGAACCCGGCTCATTGAATCCGATGTGACCTGTTCGTCCGATACCCAGCAACTGAAAATCAAGCCCGCCATAGCTTTCTATCTTTTCTTCATACTGGGCACTGTACTCGCTCATATGTTCAAATGGGATGGTCCCATCCGGAATATTTATATTGTCAGGATTTATGTCGACATGATCAAAGAGATGGTGGTGCATGAAGTAGACATAACTCTGAACATCGTCCTTATCTAACCCATAGTATTCATCCAGGTTAAAAGAAACTACATTTCTGAAACTGAGGTCCTCCTCCTTATGAAGACGAACAAGTTCATGGTATACTTTGATAGGCGAAGCGCCCGTCGCCAGTCCTAAAACACATTTCTCATTCTTCTGTGTTTTATACCGTATCAACGCCGCAATTTCATGTGCAACAATCTTGGAGGCTTCATCTGAATCTTGGAATACTTCAGTATGTATCTTCTCATACTTCGTAGATTCCATTGTGCTCCATTCCCGTCTCGTTATTCGCTTGGTAGTTCTTTTTTCTTCCAACTGCATCATACTTTTTAAAATGTAAATCTCTGTAGTAGCCGTGTTAACTACAGTAATATTATGGATGATCGGTTCACGAGGTAGCTAAAATAGTCAATCTGGCCATCCATGTTTGCATTATCGGTCTAAATCTGAATTTTTGCGTTCATTATTACTAATAAGACAAAAGACCTGAACCAGGTGGTGACAAAATCTTCCGTTTTTTCTACTCTGAGAACGGTCCCACTACAGGCCATAAAATTTCAATCTCACAGATCGTGAACTTTGGTTAATGGAAAAACCGACAAAGAGATATTGCCGGCATTTTTCCAATCAAACAAACTATGAAGAATAAACTAATACCCCGGGTTTTGTTCCAGGATCTCCGATCCAATCAAATCAATTTCCCGCTGGGGAATAGGCCATAGGTAATCCCTGGACGTGTCAAACTGCCTGGCAATTATATCTCCGTGAACGCCGGAAACAGTTTGATTTCTGACGATCTCCGCAGTTTGCCATCGCCTGATATCGTACCATCTCAAACCTTCCAGGGCCAACTCAACTCTTCTCTCCTTCCTTACTATTTCACGAAGCTCTGATGGATCAGTGGATGTTATTTCCGGATAAGATCCCGTATCATCAACACTTACACCGTAAGCCCTTGCCCTGATCTCGTTGATAGCATCCAGGACAGACTGATCTATGTCATTGGCCTCAATTTTTGCCTCTGCATAATTTAAAAGGATTTCCGCATATCGCATCAGGATATGGTTTACCGGCGAATCAACACCACTGTTATTCGGATTTGCCGGATCAAATTCATCAGTTAAAAACTTGTGGATACTATAGCCGGTAACAGATTTGCTCAATGGAGAAACATCCAACTGAAGGGTCGTTCCGTAAAAACTACTGCCATCGTGACCGATGCTGAAATCTAGTCTGGGATCACGATTCAGAAAGGGGTTCGACCGATCAACCGGTATTAATTGATCCGTTGTGGGATCGTAGGCATCATAATCATCAACCAAACTCTGAGTGGGTACAAGGAAAGTAGTGGTGGACGGATTTGTAGACAACAAGCGAACCAGTTGATTCCCGTGATTTGGAATACTATTGTTTTCACGATCTATCAGTATTTCAATATTATTTTCGTTCTCAGTATCGAACAATTCGGAATAACCTTCCCCACTGCTCACCTGAAAGAGTTGGTATTTTCCAAGGTCCATTACCTCTTTGGCAGCATCGGCAGCCTCTCTCCACTTAGCAGCATCATTCGATGTGTTGCTAAGCGGACTTGCTTCAAATAACAGAACTCTGGATCTTAATCCCATGGCTGCTCCACGATCTATCCTGCCTTCTTCAACCTGATCGATGGGCAGGTTTTCTATGGCGAAGGTTAAGTCGGAGATAATAAAATTGGCTGTCTCTCCGGTCGAAGCTCTGGGAATGTTTTGCTCCTCCGGAGATACTGGTTTGTCCACAATTTGAGCCTCTCCCCAATGATAATATATTAGGAAATATTCGTACGCTCTGACAAAACGTACTTCTCCCATCATCATGAGTTTTTCGGATTCATCCATCTCAACCTTATCAATATTGGAAAGAAAAACATTGCATCTTCTGATTATCTGGTAAAGCTCAGCGTAGCGCGCAGCCAGATCATTATCGGCAGATGAAATATTCCCTTGTGCAAATGTTTCATACCACCCTCCAAACTGATTGAAAGCGTCATCGGACCAGGAATCGGCGAAGTACAGGAAGAATGAATAAGGGAACCCATCATCACCATTACCCTGGCCGCCCCAAAGGTCGTAAATGCCATTTAGTGCAAGTTTTGCATCACTTCCATCACGCCAAAAGGTTTCATCCGAAAGTTGATCACGGGGTGTAACTTCGAGAAAGTCACCATTACAGGAGCTAAGCAGGATGACGACTACTACTGCCGGGTATTTGAATGCTTTCATTTCTAAAAAGACAGGTTTAGTCCGATTAAATAAGTTCTCGTCACAGGATAACCTGTGTTTCCGTCAAAAATGGGAAGCGCACTTCCGGTGGTCGGTATTTCAGGATCAAATCCCTCAAAATGCGTAAATGTCAACAAGTTTTCTCCGGATACATAGATCCGCATATTTGAAATGTTGAAATTCTCAAGTTTGTCATAAGGAATGGTATAGCCCAGTTGAGCATTTCTGAGTTTGAGAAAAGCGGTATTCTTCACCCACCAACTGCTGGTCACATAGTTTTTGGTGTTACCTGTTATCAATGTTCTGGGGTAGCTGGCATCAGCATTGATAACATCTCCATCTCTGCTGATATTAGCCCGGTCCATGTGAAGTTTCCAGGGTGATGACCCTAAAAAGAATGGCTGACGCTGTCGACCTCCAATCTCGGCCTCAACATCGGCAACTCCCTGCCAAAGCGAACTAAAATCAAATCCCTTATACTCCAACCGGAAAGAAAGACCGTAATTGATTTGAGGGAAAAAACTACCGAGGTTTTTCCTGTCAAGATCATTGATCAGTCCATCGGGAAAACCATCAGGACCGGTTATGTCTTTGTACTTGATATCGCCGGGTGCGGACGCCGGACCAAGTGCCGACTGATCAGCATGATTATCGACTTCGTCCTGATTTTGAAATATACCCAATGCCTCATAGCCAAAGATATTGGCAATGGGATCACCAACGCTGAATCCCGGTTGATCGGTACCGGCCAGATCAGTAATTTCCGTAGTTACCCTGGAAAAATTAAGGTTACAGCTGAAATTCAGATCGCCGAATACATCAGTGTAATTGAGGTCCAGTTCAAATCCCTGATTTTTTGTTGAAGCCGCATTCACAAATGGAAAATTTGCTGAGGAAACACCTGTTCCAAATACAGCTGCCAAAGGTTTTTGTATCAGTACATCACTGGTTTTCCTGATAAAGTAATCACCCGAGAAAGTAATTTTTCCTTCCATCAGCATAAGATCGAGTCCGATGTTATTTACTTCAGTCGATTCCCAAACAATATCTGCATTACCCAACGGAACGCGCTCAGTTGCCCCGCCTTGTTCAACGTTGCCGATAATAGCAGTCTGGTCAAATACATAAGTATTCAGGTAGCGGTAATCTCCGATCTCCTGGTTTCCCAACCTACCCCATGAGACTCTTAGTTTTAACTCTTCAATCACACTCACGTCAAAGAAATCCTCTTCCGAGATCCTCCATCCAACAGAAAGCGAAGGAAATGTGTTGAATCTATTTGATTTTGAGAACCGAGATGTGCCATCGTATCTTAAATTGGCTTCAAACAGGTACCTGCCGCTATAGCCATAGTTGAATCTCCCGAAGTAGGATAATAACCTGTATTCTGTTGTGTTACCAAAAATGGCGTCCTGCGTAAGATCGGCGGCATTGATCTGATCAAGATCGTTGCTTCGCAGGTCTAAAGCAGAAAGAGAAGAGAGGGAAGTTTCAATTTCCCGGGAGTTAAATCCTAACAATCCTTTGAAGCTGTGGTTTCGGAGCTGCTTTTCAAGATTAACCAGCAATTGCAGGTTAATGTCCGCAATATTATCTCTGCCCTCAAGCACGCTGCTTTGAGTGGTATTGGCTAATGATCCATTAACATTGTATAGAGACAGGGCTTTAGCTATTTCACTCCGTTTGTTGAAGTCCTGAACTGTCGCTGCAATTCCCTTTATTGAAAGAAATTCAAACGGTTCAAACCCCAAAACGAATGTTGTAAGAAGTCTGGTATCGACAAACTCTTTACTGCCTCCTTCATTCACCAGGGCAACCGAATTATGATTGATCCCTTGGGCGAGACTGAAGTTTGGCAAAGCCCAGTTGCCATTTTCCAATGTTATCGGATCTGTGGCCCATTCCCTGTAGGCTCGATGAATGATCCCTCCTACACCAACAACCGGATCAGTTATTATTCTTTGGGAACCTGCAAGGTTTATGCCCAGAGACAAACGTTCTGTCAGATTTATATCAATATTGGATCTCAAATTGTACCTTTTCATGCCTGTGTTGGCCATCAGGCCGTCCTCACGTGTATGCCCAAGTGAGATGTTGTACAAAATATTTGGATTTCCTCCGGAAAATGAGAGATTGTGCATTTGTCTCAGGCCGTTTCTATCAAAGACTTCCTTTAACTGGTCAGAATTGGCATGAGTATATGGGCTTGCACCGGATTCAAAAAGGTCTATATCCGCACTACTGAAAGATCTTGTGGTCAATCCTTCATTCTTCTGAGATTCATTCAACAGTTCTGCCAATTCCGTAGCATTTACTTTTTCCGGCAGGGATGTCGGTCTGGAGAAACCCAACTGAAAACCGTAGTTTGTTTTAATACTGCCTTCTGTTCCTCTCCTGGTGGTCACTATGATGACGCCATTGGCGGCACGAACGCCATATATGGCTCCAGCCGCCGCATCCTTCAAAATCGATATATTTTGAATGTCCTCCGGATTTATCTCCGTTAATGAGCCCGTTTCCACGCCATCCACTATGATCAATGGGTCATTTTTGTCGGACGAGCCTAACGTCCCAATTCCTCTGATCCTCAATTGACCCTGGTTTCGGCCCGGGCTCCCTCCTCTTTGCAGTACGGTCAATCCAGGTGTCTGCCCGGAGAGAATATTTGATACATTGGAAACTCCCCGATTACGGATTTTCTTTAAGTCCACTGAAACGACCGACCCCGTAACATTGATCTTTTCCTGTACCCCAAAACCAACTACAACAACTTCCTCCAAAGCCTGCACGTCCGGCTGAAGCGTTATTTCAAATGACGTCCGATTACCTACCGGTATAAATTGGGTACTGTACCCAACGAAACTTACAACCAGTGTGTCATCCGGCAGCACACCTCCTAATGTAAAATTTCCATCAATGTCGGTGATAGTACCATTCGTACTTCCATGGACCTGTACCGTGCAAAAAGGTAAGGATTCCTTTCCGTCACTGATCCTGCCTGAAATAATAGCCTGTCCGTACGAGCCAACCGAAAAACAGAGAAGAAGGAATACTATAAATCCTTTCATTTTTCACTGGGACTGCATATGGAAAATCCGGCTACCTTTTATCACCGGATTTCCCAATTAAGCCGCTTATATTTTCTTAAATTTCAAGACTATCAAGTCGGATGCGCATAGTAGATTAGATGAAAACCCAAAGACAACCAACTGGCTCGAAGATACACTTGCAATGGTAAAATTGTAGGCAGATTGAGGCACCTTATAGGTTCCTTCACCGGTCACCCCCGCAAAATATACGCCAAGGAACGCGCCGTCCCCATTCAGTGTGAGTGCTCCATGATTGTCAAATACAGAGCTTTCAACGATTGAATAAGTGTATTCCGAACTTGATTTCCATGCATCCAGGGAAGCGCCATCGGCGTTAGTCCAACTTTCCGATTCATCATAATCTCCTTCCGCTGCAACAATAAAATCAGGTAATCTCAATTCTCCTTTCAGATCTACTTCATAAACTCCATCCACGGTAAAGGTGAATTCATTTTCGAAGAAATCTTTTCTGCCGAAGTAGTTTCCCGCGAAAATTATTCCGGACCAGAATGTGGAATATCCGTAAGGTTCAGCATCACTATAAACATGCGTCCAACCGGTACCGTCAAATCCTTCCCAGCTCGGTCCGTCGAAACCCGTTGCCGGGCATGAGGCTCCGGTCTGACTGACGCCTACTTCAATTGCGCCTAAAGTCTCCAGAGTGTCAATGGTAGCAGCAGCAGCGGAATCCAAAACCCATGTTCCGACCAATGGACTCGCCAGCTCCAGTTCAGCTTCATCGGCTGATTCAACGCCATCACTATTTGTTACTGTCAATACAACGGTGTAGATGCCTCCCTGACTATAGATGTGAAGCGGTTCTTCTTCCGTTGAACTTGAACCGTCTCCGAAGTCCCATGAGTATGTTTCTCCATTTTCAGAATTATTGGTGAATTGAACATTTAATGGAGCCTGACCGATCACATCCGTGGTAGCGTCATAATCAAAAGCTGCAACAGCCAATGGAGCAGGCTTGTCATCATCACCACAGCTTATGATCGTCATCAATCCTATGGATACCAGTCCATGGATCGCAAATTTCAAATTAAAGAATCTTCTAATCATTTTTTTGAAGTTTAAGGTTTTCCGATTTTTACTACTGCCAAATTCGAATAATACCTTTCAATTCAAGTTCATTTATTAGTCAATAAGGTTTGATTAATTGCCTGTAACCCGCAGGTTGGAAATCAAAAAACCTCTGCTTGCCTTTTCATAAAATTTCAGGTTGCGGGTTGGTTAAAAATTCGGAAGGACTTTTTCCAAATTCAGCTTTGAAACAGGTGCTGAAATACTTTGGATTTGAAAATCCAACTTTATAACTAACCTCACTTACACTCAACGCCTTTGAGCTCAAAAGCTGGACAGACCTTTTCAATCTGATTGTTTTGATAAAATCATTAATCGTAAGATTCGTAAGGGCCTGTATCTTCCGGTAGAGTACGGAATGACTTACACCCATCTGCTTGGCCAGATCCTTGACCGAGTATTCGGAATTGGAAATATGTTCTTCGATGATGTCCATCAGGTCTTTCAGAAATTTTTCATCAGGATCACTGACCGCTATTTTCTCAGGTTCCAAAATCAGATCTTTCCTGACTTTCTCCCGTAGTTTTTTCCGGTTTTCAATTAGATTATTGGCCCGGGTGGTAAGCAACTCGATTTGAAAGGGTTTGGTAATGTAATCATCCGCTCCGGTATCCAGGCCTGATAACTCATGTGTAAAGCCGGATCGGGCTGTTAGCAGAATAATTGGAATATGGCTTGTACGGATGTCATTCTTCAAATGGCGGCACATTTCTATACCATCCATCCCAGGCATCATAATGTCACTGATGATAATATCCGGAATTATTTCATAGGATTTTTCCATACCGTCTCTACCATCATAAGCCGCAAAAACCTGGTAGCTGTACATGAAACTTTCCCGCAAAAATTCCAAAATATCTTCATTATCCTCCACCAGCAACAACTTCGGTATTTCAGCGGAATCGTCGTTCGAAAGCGCTTTTCGTGGTACACGCTCTTGAATATTTGACGCGGTCACGTGATCCCCAATCAACATAATCTCCGACTTGTCATAATCTTCCGGACCACCGGGAATGTCAACCTGAAAAGTGGTTCCACCGTGTTCGCTGCTGGCAACACTGATCTTGCCGTGATGCAGCTCGACTACATTTTTCACCAGTGAAAGTCCGATTCCCGTACCTTTCTCGCTTTTTTCCAAAGTCCGGTCCCGGTAAAAGGGATCAAAGATCTTGTCCCTGTTTTCCGGACTGATACCTTTTCCTGTATCTGTTACCTCAAAAAGAAATGAATGATCCCATGAGTTACTCTTTGAAATTGTGACCAGGATATTCCCTCCCGGCTCAGTGAATTTTATAGCATTTGATAAGAGATTGTAAAATATGATCTCAAGTTTCGACTCATCAAAGTAGTAGCTCCTGGTATTGAGGTTATTCTGAAAATCCAGTCGAAGGTTTTTCTGTAGAGCAAGTTCCCGAAAGGTGAGCAATATTTCCTCAATGAAATTGATCAGGTCCTGCTGTGAAACCTGGAGCTTCATTTTGCCACTCTCCATTTTCCGAAAATCGAGCAATTGATTGATGAGTTGCAATAACCGGTTGGCGTTTTTCTGGATGATCATGATGCGGTTCCTTATGCGATTATCCGTACCTGGACTGTTGATCACCTGTTCCAGCGGCCCCAATATCAAAGTGAGGGGAGTCCTCAATTCGTGGGAAATACCCGTAAAGAAATTGATCTTTTCTTTGTGAAGTTCATTATCCTTTTCTCTGGAAAATTTCTCAAATTTTAGCTGGTTAGTGAGACGGATACGAAAACGTAGAATCCTGAAGATCAGGTAAGACAGGGCCAGGATTATGAATGCATAAAATACATAGGCAAACCACGCCCTGTATAAAGGCGGGAATACTTTTACCGTAATTGACCGGGAAGCTGACCATTGTTGTCTGTCGCGTGAACCCTGCACTTCAAATACATAATCACCTTCTCTTAGATTGGCAAAAGGGACAAATCGACGATCGTTTTCAGAAATAATCCAATCATCCTGCCAACCTATTAGCCTGTACCGATACTGAATTTTCTGTGGTTTACTAAATGCCGGGCAGCCGAATGAGATCGAAAAGTTGTTATGGGAGAAAGGCAGTCTTACTTCGTCGGTGGTCACCACCGATTGGTCCAGGATGGTCACATCATCGTATTCTCTCCCCGGAATCACCTTTTCATTGAAAACCGTAAAATCAGTTAATTCCACATTTATGTCTTCATCATGTTTTTGCAGGCTCCCCGGATCAAAATGTAGTATTCCTTCTTTCGAGCTGAAGTATAACTGACCGCTTTTGGAAATGGCAATGGCTCCGGATTCAAAATCGCTTGTTAACAGACCGTCAGTCTTGTCGAAAACTACGACATCACCGGATTTCAAATGGATGGATGCAATACCTTTATTGGTACTGACCCAGATTTTATCCTCTGCGGAAATAGATCCATAAATGGAATTGGAGGGAAGGCCTTTCTTCTTATCAAACAATTCATAAGAGGCGTCATCTTTTACCTGTATCAATCCCAAACCTCCCGTACCGATCCAGACATTACCTAGAGTATCCTGGTACAATGAATGAACCGGATAACTACTGATTTTTTGCAGGAGGTCTTCTGAAACAACCCCTTCCTCGATAATGGATTTTGTTTTCACATCCAAAACCTGGATACCTCCAAAGTAAAAGCCAATCCATAACCTTTGCTCCAAATCTACCAGCAAGCACTGTATCCTATTGCTTGTTAGTCCGGACTCTTTGGTTGTGAAATGTTCGAACGAACCATCTTTCGGATCGTAAAGATTCAAGCCACCACCCTGGGTTGCGATCCATAAGCGATCCTTACTGTCATTTACGATATCAAATACGTGGTCATTGGACAGACCATCATTTCTCGTCAGCCATTTCACTTCATCAAAATCAAAGGTGATCCTGTTGACGCCTCCCAGGAATGTTCCTGCCCAAACGTTTCCGGAATTATCCTGGAGAACGGTAAGTATTACGTCAGAGGACAAAGCGCTTTTGTTTTCACCCACGGAAAAGTTCTTGCTTTTGCCGGAAATCAGATTGATCCTGTCAAGCCCACCTCCGCCTGTTCCTGCCCACAGGTTATTGTGATCATCAATGATGAGATCTACAACCACACGAAAACTCAGCCCGTCACTGGGCCGGATAAACCGGAAATGGGTTTTGTCGGAGATGTTCACAACCCCATCTCCCATGCCTAACCAAACGCGATCATTTTGATCAACCGAAAGACTATAAGAGGCATTATTACTCAACCCGAACTCATTATTCTCCTCATACCCAAAGTGTAAGAATTCATTAAGTTCGACGTCAAACAGATTAACACCCCCACCGTCAGTTGATATCCAGATGTTGCCTTTCGAGTCCTTACCAAGGTCTGTAATTACATCATTTCTGATCGGGCTGTTATCTTGGTTTGCATTGAAACCGACGAACTTTTCGTTTTCGGGATCGAATATGAACAATCCCTCTCCTTCGGTCCCCAGCCAGATCTTTCCCCGGGAATCTTCAATCATCCTTTGTCCTGTACGGACTGCAGCCAACTCATCATCAAAGTAACTGTAATGCTGAAAAACACCGTGTCCAAATAGATCCAGACTACCACTATTGGTTGAAACCCACATTTGGCCCTTCTTATCACACAGCAAGTCAAATACAGTGTTATTACTTAAACTGGTTGGTTTATTGCTATCGTGGTAGTATCTGCCGATTATGTCGAATAGCGAATCGACCACGTAAATTCCGTCTCCAATGGTCCCGATCCAAATATTTTTATCCATGTCTTCCCCGAAAGTGGGTATCGAAGATCTGTTGAGGGATTCTTCTTTAAACCTGACGCGTAATATTCTTTCATCTTTGGTGATATACGCATTGACTCCATTATTTTCCGTTCCAATCCAGATCACTCCCCTGGAATCCTGAAAAAGGGAGATGATGTTGTCACTACTGAGTGAGCTGCTGTCATCGGGATCATGATTGAAGGATCTGAATTCAACGCCATCGAACCTGTATAAACCATGTGTTCCCCCAAACCAGGTGAAGCCATTGTCGTCCAGTAATATGCTGTTGATAGAAGTGAGGCCGTCTTCGACAACCAGTTTGTCAAATTTTAAATTTTGGGGGTATGACTTGAAGGAAAGGAATAAGGTGAAAAGAAAAACATAGCGTAAATCCATCTATGAAAGTTAATTACTGAATCGATCTAAGTCAATTCGTTGAATGTGGAGCCTCCGGGTTAAATCATAACTAACAAGTGAATTGTCATGTAACTATTTTGCGATAACCAGAATTTCAGGAAAAATGTCTGAAATAGCTTTCAAATCTTCAATGGTGAGAAAGTCCAGATCATCATTCCAGGCATTTAATTCGCTTAAACCCTGATCAATCATTAGCTGTGCCCTTACTTCGCTCACGGAATTTACACCATCAGATGAATCCCATATTTCACCGATCGAAAAATTATTTTTCACCACATTGCCAAATCCATTTTCCTCCAATGTGTTGACCATTTTAATCCCCTGGGCAGAACCGCCAAAGTTGCTGGTGGAGTTTACCCAAAAAGACAGATCTTCCAATTCAACGCCCGGGAAAAAATGATTGATCCCGTCACCAATAATCCCTTTCAGCCGGGTATCTATGTGATGTTGGGGCTCAAAACCCTGCCAATACAGGAATGGAATATAGCCGTTGAATGTCTCGAATACCGGGTGTCCTATCAGGTAAGGGTTAAGAGAAATCCCTTTTAATTCCCGGTTATTCTTTTGCAACAGGTTCAGCATCATATATGATCCCATATTCCACAAGTGAATGGCGTCTTCAGTCGTAACAAATTCGATTGAGGATGCGGAAGTTTCCTGCCGTATCTGATCAGCCATTCCGTCGACCTGGCGATCAATAACACCAGCTTCCCAATCCGCTATATAAATGAATGAGCCTAATTTCCGGGTATCAAAATCACGAATAGTCTGCCTGAGATATCCTTCCGAATCACTTCCGGCAAAATGCATAATATAAATACTTCCGGACCCGTAATGTTCATTGTCATCTCTGAGTTTTTTTGCCCCGCTTTCACCGCCCTTACCCAGTGCGCCATGAAAAACTACAGTTTTTACATTATGATCAATCATGAACTGTCTGTATTGCTCCGGCATGGAAAGCAACTTTACCCAGGCAACGGATTTGGTACTGGAAAGCGAATAATCATGACCTACTGTAGCATAGGCTTCAATACCTTTCTGCTCACTGTAATCCAGTATTGTCCTGATTTCATGTGTAGTATGTGCACCAACCAGAAAATGAATTGGGAGCACCGGGGCATTCAAAGCTCTGGCAAGGTAAGCGCCAGAGGGAATTCCGGTTGAAATGATGACGGTTTCAAAAGTTTCATCCACACCGAAATTCCGGTTATAAAAATCTATGGTTTTGTCTATGGACCTGTTTAAAAAATCGGGGGTTGATAATATCGGTGCAGGTCCCATGCCGGGTCCCGGTATGTTCCAGGAGTGGGAAATCCCGCATGCCAGGGAAGCTGCAGATTTCTGAACTGTGTATTCAGCGCTCAGACCACCCTGTAATAAGAATACGGGCAGGGAATTAAAATCCGAGGAAGTAATTTCATAGGTTAGATTTTCCTTATTCCCGGACATCCTGAAAAATGTTAAATACGCCTCCTCACTCTGAACAAGGAACTTCGTTGTATCGACAGTCTTCAATTTCAATTCCGCATGGACCAGATACCCTGTGTTTGATAGCACATCCTCATGCTCCACGATTACTGCTTCAGGAATTGTGATTTCATTGCCTGCTTCCACCACATAGTCAGTTCCGATTACTTTCCTGACAGCAACACTTTCCCCGTTCGAATTTGTTGTTCCAATTTTTATGGACAAGGTATCCACCACCAGATCAACATCGGAATGATTTGCAATGTCAAATGATCCAAGCGTCACGACATCACCGGCAGTATACAATGTCTTATCAGTAAAAGTTCTGGTGATCCTTATATCGACAGGATCCACCTCCCCGATATGAGTTGAGTCCACTGGGTCAATGACCGGTACATTGTCCTGATCTGATCCGCATGATCCAAAAAATATGAGGACGAGTGAAATAAAAGTCATGTAGTCAATATTTTTCATGTTTCTTCTAATTCGAATTAATCTGTCAGTGAAAGATCCTTTTGACTATGTATCTTTTAATTAACAGTGAACTTAAGAGGCCTATTCCGATGAAGATGACACCCTGGACCCATTGATGCAATACAAGTTTTCCGCTACCGATAAGGAAACCGTACAGCATTGTACAACCGAGCACCCATCCGGCAGCTCCAGTAGCAATCCTGCCATTCTCACCCGTGATCCCTGTGACATCTGCGATTCTCCGCCATCCTATTCCCCCAATTCTCATTTTAGAGTGGAATTCCAATATCCATTTTGATGGCTCTTTGTTCGTGAACCAGGCAACAATCACCCAGCAGATAGTCACTACGGTTGTGATTATTATTAACCTTATGGGAAAGTAGTCCCCTCCCGCCCCATTTTCAATAAAGATCGTTAATAAAGGAGCCAATATGAAACTCAATGCATAGGCCGTAAATTCCGCTTTTAGATTTACCCGCCACCAATACCATCTGGCTATTAGTACCGTGCCAACTCCGCCGCCAACGAGTACCACATACTTATACACCTGCAAGATGGAATCTATCCTTGACGCTATCAGCACGGCCAACAGCGTCAGCATCAACATTACCATCCTTCCCACTTTCACATAATGACCCGGGTGTGCGTCCTTGTTTACAAATGGTTTATAGAAATCGTTGACCACATAGGAACTACCCCAGTTGAGATGCGTATCGATCGTGCTCATGTACGCAGCAAAAAGAGAAGCAACCATGATCCCCTTGAGGCCAACGGGTAAAAAGCTGTTGATCATCATTGGAAATGCTGTTTCGGGATCACTCAAATCCGGAAAGTAGATCAGGGAAAGCAGCCCGATAATTATCCATGGCCATGGCCTCAAAATATAATGGCAGATATTATACCAAAAGAAACCTTTTACAGAGTCCTGCTCGGTTTTCGCGGACAGAAGCCTTTGCACCATATTTCCGGAACCGGAGGATTGTCCCCACCAGGATATGGTCATATAAACAACGAATGTAAAAGCAGCAAGGTCAAACTCTTCAAATGATGGGAAGAATTTTAATAATTCAGGTTTAAAACCAACTGAAGACACCAGGTTCTCCAAAATGCCCCCGTCAGAAGCCTTTACATAAACCACGATCGCAAGCGCAAACGATCCGATCATGGCGAGAACAAACTGGATCAGATCAGTATACACTACCCCATACAATCCGGAAAGTGAGGAATAGATCACCGCACATATTCCCAAGCCAAATACCAGCAGATTTGTCCCTGAAAGTTCACCAACCAGGGGTAAATTCAACATTATGACACCACTTTCCGGGACAATTGTTTCAACAATCTTACTGACTGCAATGGTTATTCCCCCCATCAGAATGCAGTTCATCAGTATCCCTTCAAAGCCAACCTTGAATAGCCTGAGGGCATTATTCAGTCTGGAAGGGGCATATCTTAGTGACAAAAACTCTATTTCGGTAACGACGCCACTGCGTCTCCAGAGGTGAGCAAAGAAAAATACCCCTGCCATTCCGGCCATAGCAGCCGACCACCATAGCCAGTTCTCGAATATTCCGGTGCTTCGTGAAATACCCGCAACCCATAACGGGGTATCAGCTGAGAATGTTGTTGCAACCATTGAAGTTCCCAGTACGAACCACCCGAGACTTCTTCCGGCCACAAAAAAATCTTCCATCCCTTCGGAAGCTCTTTTGGTAAAATACAGGCCAATTGACAATGCTATGATCCCGTAGCCCCCGACTACTGCCCAATCAATCCAATGCATTTTCCCTGGATTTTAGAGACCTGTAATACTGATCTATGGATATGACTTCACCTGTTTTACGGGATTCCTCCGATCCAAATGCCATCAGGTGACTTTGAAGGGACGAAGTGATGGAGGTTGGTGGTGTTTCCTCCTGGGTAAGCAAAAGGTGGAGTTCTTTTATGAATCCAACATCTCCACCGTTGTGGTAATCTCCAAATTTTGGATGTGGATTTCCATCAACCACATTTAGTCTGGTGGTCCTGTTCGAAGCATGATCGGTGATAATAATATCCGCACCCAAATGTTCCTTATAAAAGTCTCCTGCTCTCAATCTTGCTTTGGTCCCGTTGAACTCATAATTTCTTCCCTCATCAAAGGCAGACATGGTGAAAGTCCCTGTTGTCCCACCTTCAAACTCAAGATTCACTGTCTGATGGTCCGGTGCCGTATTGTCACATTGAAACACATTGCGACCCCAGTCGCTCGACTTCAACCAACCAAGTATTTCTTCCTTTTCTCCGTCCGGATTGTCATAGACCTGTGCCAGCCAGATTTTCTGATCCTGATCCAGGTACCTGGTTGCATCAAACATCGGGTACTGGTCATTGAGTTTGTAGTTCTCTTTTTTGAAAAAGGTGAGGTGACCGAAGCTCGAAACCCTCTTGCATTTTTTGTCAAGTAACCAATGCAACAGATCCATGTCATGGCTGCATTTTGCAGCGATCGTGGGAGTGGCGTTTTCTACAACAGACCAGTGGCCCCTTACATAACTATGCGCAAAATGCCATGGCCCGATACCTTCAGAGGCATTAAAGTTGATAACTTCTCCCAGAATGCCACTTTGAATTAATTCCCTGAGTTTCCTGTAAAATGAAGTATACCTGAGTACATGGCAAACGATCACTCTCCGGCCCAATTCATGAGCTAACTCTTCCAGCTCGACAACCTCATGTATATTGTTGGAAATAGGTTTTTCCAGGACAATATCATAGCCTTTCCGCAGGGCTCTTGTGCAAGGGTCAAAATGATAATTGTCCTGGGTAGCAATGATGAGTACGTCTGCCAAACGCGAACAACCTAACAATTCATCAGCATCTGCAAATGACAAAAAATTGGGATTATTCGAGATACCTCTGATTGCTTCAACTCTTTGTGAAACAGGATCTGCAGCTGCAACGATTGTGAAGTTTTCTGGTTGTTCAGATATGAGATTCAGATAAACGCGGGCCCTGTTTCCACATCCGATTGCTGCCACCGATAATTGTCTTTTACCAAACATCCTTTTAAATAGTCAATCACAAGGTTCATGATTCTTTGTATGAAACAGGTTTGGTTATTCGGCAATGAGGTTTGGAAATTATTCATGAAGAGGATCGCCAAACCAGATGTGATCCAAAACACCTGTTTGGTGCCCTCCTGGTGCCCCGGTAAATCAAAATGTTAAAATTTCAAATCATGAGTTTTAGATTTCAATCTGAGTGATTATTTTTCTCTTTCTATGTGGGTAATGGTTTGATTTAAAAAAATTTTGGAACAATGCCGGGAATCGGATTAGTGCTTTCGGGAGGCGGTGTCAGGGGGATAGCCCAGGCTGGTGTGATACAAGTGCTGGAGGAAAATGGAATTGAGATAACCCACATTGCAGGGACAAGTGCCGGGTCAATTGTAGGGTCACTGTATGCCGGAGGTCATACAGCGATGGATATTATAGATTTTTTTCGCAAAACTCCTGTTTTCAAATTATCAAATTATGCCTTCAACAAACCTGGTATTCTCGACAGCGATAAGTTCCTGTCAGTGTTCAAAAGCTATCTTCCGGAAGATTCTTATGAATCACTTGAGAAACAACTCTTCATTCCTGCTACGGATATGGAAAATGCCAGAATCCGGATATTCAGTTCAGGTCCGCTAATAAGGTCCATACTTGCTTCCTGTGCGTTTCCCATGGTGTTTTCACCCGTTGAAATAGATGGTGTATTGTACTCGGACGGAGGGATCATCAATAATTTCCCGATTGAACCGCTTCAGAGAAAATGCGATAAAATCATAGGGGTTTATGTGAATCGCATCACGCCTCTGCAACAAAACGATCTCAAAAGTACCTTATCAATCATTGAAAGGTCTTACGAAATAAGTATCGGCACATCTTCAAGACGGAAATTTGATCTTTTTAACGTACTGATCGCACCGGAGGGGTTGAGTAAGTTTGGAGCATTCAACGTAAGGAATATTGACAGGATCTATGAGATCGGTTACAATGCCGCACAACAACAATTATCAAAAATAATGGAATTGGTTACGTAAATGAATGTCAATTCCCGGAAATCTCACTTAAAAGCTTGTTCCTTTCATTTCTGAGTTTCTTATCAACATTCAGGTGTTTTTCGCTGTAGATATCAAGCTTTAGCTTTTCATTTTCTTTTTCGAAATCTTCCAGCTCTTCATCCGAAAAAATTCTATGATTTAAGGGATACTGAAGAGAATAGCCATTTTCACTAAGTATATCACCAGCAACACCTTCAAAGACTTCAATTTCTGCGGGTGTGAAATCTTCATGGTAATGACCAAAGTTATCCCTGATGATAGGTTTGGTGACATTTCTCCACATGTAACCCGCCTTAGCAGTCCGGATAGATTCCTTGGAATCAAAATAATGCAGGGCAGCCGAATTCAGATTCACATTCAGGAATTTATTGATCTTATCAACTTCCCTCTCAGGATTTGAGATCAGTGATTCATAATGAATAATCATAAATCTCCCGGGGTCAACAGTCTTTTCGATTTCTTTAGCCATCAGGTAGTCCGATTTCCAAATTCGCGCCAGGTGATACGGGTGTTTTTCACCTACCAGGACTCTTCGGAAAGATCCAGCAACATCTCTCCCATCCCTTACCAAATGGATATAATAGGGATGAATGCCCTCCCCCTCGATCTGTGGGTAAAACCTGGCATTGGACATACTTTTGCAACACCAATATGAGGCTCCATCCTTTCTTGCCATACTTTCATAAATGACCTTAAATACCTCGATAAGCGATCTCTTTTTGCACTGGTCGAAGATGACTTCCCTGTCGAGTTCGATCTCCCATTTCACGGGATTGGCCTCCACCAGCCTGCAGACGTCATGTATTAAAGATGAAAAATTAGCATCCTCCGAAAGTGGGAAGTATTTTTCTAAAATCGGGAAGAATGTATCTAAAATGTGTGGCGGATGATGCGCCGATATCATTGGCGATTGATTTAATATCAGCCTCAGGAGGTTGGATCCTGATCTCTGCGTCCCCACAATTTGTATGGCTTTTATTTGCCCTCTTTCTATACTCATATCAAAAAGCTTAGCAAAAGTGCCACTATAATTAATAACGCAGGGTGAATTTTCGTAAAAAGAAAGCCAGCCAGGGATACAATAAAGACAATAGCGGCAATGACACTGTCGATTTCTTTTAATCCGATTGACAAAGCCGCCGTTGCAATGAGACCAATTACGGCGGACCGCAACCCGGTCAGAACAGCTTTTAACCCCCTGGATTCTTTGACATTCTTATGAACGCCGCTGAGAATGATCATTAAAATCCCGGAAGGAAGAAAAATGGATATGGTACCCACGATCGCTCCCGGTATTCCGGCAAGTTTGTATCCGATAAATGCTGCGCTGATTAATATGGGTCCCGGTGTGATCTGGCTAATGCTGATAGCAGCATTGAACTCATTGATCGTCAGCCATGTCAGTTCGTTTACGACCACGTTTTCAATTATCGGAATGATCACGTAGCCGCCTCCAAACAGACTGAGGCTCATACCGGAAAAGACGGACGCCAATCCGAATATCACGGAAAAACCTCCCTCCGGGATCCATGCCAGCAATGCAAATAATAACAACGTGGCAGCAACCACAGCCAACAAAGACGGGAGATCCTCAAAGTAGTTTCCGGATGCCTGGCTCGCCTCCACCTTACCGTTCCTTTCCCGAAACAACCAAAATCCCAACAAGCCTGCAATGATTAACATTGAAAGTATCACCACCGCGTTGCCGTACAACATCGTTATCAATAATGTGGCAACGGCAATAATTCCCTGCGTGATCTTTTTTACCTGTTTCCTTGCCATCTTGATCCCCACATCCAGGATGACAGCAACAACCACCGGCATTACAAATGTGACATGAGGATCAATTAGCGCGGCAGTTCCCGGCTGGAAATAATAGATGCTGAATCCAGCCACCAGCAGGAAAGTAGGTAACAGAATTCCGGCCATGCTGACTACAGCTCCCATGACTCCCCGCAGCGAATGACCCACAAAAGCCACTGTATTCACAGCCACAGGTCCGGGTATGAAGGAAGCCAGGGACAGGCCGTTTAATATCTCCTCATCGGAAATTATTTTCTTTCGTTCCACAAACTCTTTACGGACCACTGCTATCAGCGCCATGTATCCACCGAATGAGTAGCTGCCGATTTTCAGAAAATTCCAAAAGAGGAACCAGAGTGAAATCAAATTCTCATCCCGTTTATTTACCATTTAGCGGTACGTATAAAATGAAGGTACAAATTCCACTCTGTAAGGATCCGGAATACCGGGTGTCTTATGAAAAAATATCTCTTCCTGCTCATTCATATCCGGGATCGACCTGCTGAGAGGTGAACAGATGAGCAGATTGTCGTTTGGTAACAGCCTCATTATTCCACTATACTAAAAATCTTCATTCGTATGGACAATCTCACCACCTACAATAGTCATCAGCACTTCTCCCTCCAAAAGATCTCCGGGGCTTGTCCTTCCTGTTTCCAATGGATCAATACTTAAAATCGTAATGTCAGCCCATTTCCCAACTCCAAGAATACCGGTTTCTTCCTCCAGGAAGCTGGCATAAGCAGGCCATGTACTGTAGCCTCGAAGTGCTTCCTCGGAAGTTACGGCTTCATTCAGATACCATCCTTCTTCAGGCTTCAAATCTTTACTCCTTCTGGTTATTGCTGAGTGGAGACCATAAAATATGTCATGATCAGATCCTGTCAGGTCGGACCCGAAAACAATTCCTGCTCCTGATTGTCTAAGGGTTCTCCAGGCGTAAGCTCCTTTGATCCTTTCCGGACCTAATCGATCTTCGGCCCAGGTCTTATCTTCCGCCGCATGAGGAGGTTGCATGGAAGCAATAATCTTCATTGCCGCAAAACGTTGAAAGTCATCCGGGTGAATTACCTGCGCATGCTCTATTCGATGTCTCAGGTTGATTGCACCGGGATTACCCGATATGGCGTTTTGAAGAAAGTCCAGGGTGGCGCGATTACCAGCGTCACCTATGGCATGAATGCCTACCTGGAATCCGGCATTTATCAGATCCGAAACGAGTTCTTCATTGAATCCGTAATCCTCCCCGCTTACACCTTTGTGACCAGGCATATCCGAGTACTCTGCAATCAATTTGGCCCCTCTGGACCCAAGGGCTCCATCGTAAAATGCCTTCACTGACCTCACAAACAACTTGTTGCTTCCGGATTCATAGGGTCCCGATGATTGCCACTTCCTCATCATCGGTTCATCGGTCGCCCGGATCATGGCATATACCCTCAATGGTAAATCATTCTCAGAATCCAACAACATGAATGCTTCCATCAATTCGGTTCCAACGCCGGCATCGTGTACTGCAACATAGCCTGACTTTGCCATCTCATTTAACCCTGCCAGGACCCAGGACTTTCTCTTTTCAATGTCAGGCGGTGGAATTGCATCCGATAACAGATCCGTTGCATTATTGAGCAGTAAACCTGTTGGTTCGCCATCCTCATCTTTCAGTATATCGCCACCAACCGGTTTTGGAGTTTCCCTTGTGATATTTGCCCTGTCCAGTGCCATTTGATTTCCCCATGCAGCAAATCCATGTAAGCTGTTCATAAACACAGGATGATCCGGCACTTTTTCAGTTAAAAGTTTCTTGTCAGGATAATTGTTGGCCCAGGCGCCTTCATCCCACCCCCTACCAACGATCCATTCACCTTCAGGAACATTTGATGCAAAATTAGCCACAAGGGCTACCGCCTCCTCTTCATTTTTGACATCTTTCAGGTCTACATAATCCAGGTTTTGCCCAAGACCCTGAACGTGTGTATGAGAATCAACCAAACCGGGAATTACATAACCATTTGGTATTTCCAGTATCCTGGTTTCGTCGTCAATATAGATTTCAACATCCTCATTGGTACCGACGAAGACAATCACCCCGTTTGATATCGCGATCGCCTGTGCATCAGGCATCCATCCATTTTCATCCACAGGAGCTAACTTACTTGATATCCCGTCACCGGAGGGATCAGGCCAGTCGAGGGTATAGATATTAGTATTGCGAATGATCAGATCAGCACTCTGTTTTTCACTTTTGTTGCAACTACTGATTGAGATCAACAGGAATATCATGGAAAATATGAGATTTCCAGTGGAAGGAGATTTGAACATGGTGCTGGGGTATTGGTTAATAGGGTTGAATATAACTTTTATAACAATTAAGATGAAATCTTAACATTAGTTCGGCAAAATCGTATCTAATATCTAAGATTACTTCGGCAAAATCATATCAAATCATGAAGGGAACAACTATCGGCGAATTTGAGGAGTTGTGTTTGTTGAGTGTTGGTGTGCTCGGGGATGATGCTTACGGGATGACCGTGAAAGCAGAAATTGAGGGGAGAACGGGAAGAAAAGCCACGATCAGCACTATTCATTCCACACTGATTCGCCTGGAGAAAAAAGGTTTACTGGAAAGCCGGCTTGGGGGGGCAACCGAACAAAGAGGTGGACGCACCAAACGATTGTTCACGTTGACAGCTGTCGGACAACAGGTCATTGAAGAAGCAAGAAATATCCGCAACGCAATGTGGGATGATATGAGAGACCGTGTGGTAACCGGATCCCTATGAAACATCAACCACCAAAATGGATTGAGCGGGTGCTGGAGTGGTATTGTCACCCTGATTATATCGATGAGATCAAGGGCGATCTTTATGAATCATTTTGGGTGTGGGAGCATAGCAAAGGTCGCATACGGGCTCAATTTCTGTTTGCCATCAACACATTCCTTTTTTTGAGAATGTATAATTCAAGATTCAGTCAAATTACTTATAAATCAACATCCACTACCATGTTAGGTCATTTTCTCAAAGTGTCTGTACGGAACTTTAAAAAGCACAAGTCCTACAACCTTGCTAATATAATCGGCCTTACGGCAGGCATCACCATCAGTTTGATAATGTCGCTGCACATCAAACAGGAACTTAGCTACGAAAAGAGCTATCCCAAACACGATCGCATAGCCCGGGTGGCGATGAATCATGAGTGGGCAAAATCCTCCCCTGTCTTTGCCGAGGAACTTCAGACTTACTTTCCTGAACTTGAAGCCGTGGGTCGATTCGCCCGGTACATGGGCGATGTGGTGATCCTGTCAAAAGATGAAAACAAATTTATTTCCAATAATGTGTTCCAGGCTGATCAACCTGCCATTCAGATCTTCGATTTCGAATTTGTTCATGGTAATCCGGCAGTGGCTTTGAAGAGACCCAACACGGCATTGATTACTGAAGCTGTAGCAGGGAGCATTTTTGGTAATAAAAATCCAGTAGGGGAAACAATAAATGTAAACGGCAACAGGGTAAGCTTTGAAATAACCGGTGTCATCAGGAACCTGCCGGAGAATTCGCACCTCAAAGCTGACATGTTTGTATCTATGCCCACTTTTTACGAAAATATTCCTCAAAATTGGCTGGAAAGCAGAAGCTGGATGGTAATGTATACTTATGCGTTGATGCCTGAAGCTTCTTATCTGGAGGAGCTGAATGCAGGGTTGGGTGAATTTCAGAAATATTACCTGAGGGATGTACCGGAACTGGACCTGACGGAAAATGACAGGATGGCAACCATGAGATTGACTGACATACACCTTAAGTCGGATAAAATCCAGGAAATGGGCCAGAATAGTAACATCATTTACATATATGTATTTGGTGCTTTAGCTGCCATTATCATTTTGATCGCTGCAGTCAACTTTGTCAATATTTTCACGACCCTAACACTGAAAAGGACGAAAGAGGTCGGACTACGCAAGGTAATCGGGGCGAATCGAAAGCAATTGATAACTCAATTATTATCAGAATCTGTTTTCTCAACCGTTTTTGCCACAATATTGGGGATCGGCCTGTGCCTCCTTGCTCTTCCGTTTTACAATACCCTTGTGGACCTTAAAATATCTGTCTTTGAAGTACTGGTCTTAAAAGACCTTTTGCTGATTTTTGCCGGGGCTATCCTGCTTGGCCTGATTTCAGGGCTTTATCCGGCCTGGCTGGTCACCGGTGAATCAATTACCTCAACACTTTCGTCAGGCGGTCATCCGCAATCAAATATTTCATTCTTAAGGAAAGGTCTGATCGTTTTTCAGTTCATGCTGTCCCTGTTCATTCTTATTGGTACAGTAGCTATTGAGAGGCAGATGAATTTTATAAATACCAGGGATGTAGGATATGATGCAGATGAGGTCACCGCTATAAGGGTGTACGGGGAATTATACGGCAAACTCCAGGAAAACAGAAAAGGAATATTTAGCAGATTAAGATCAATTCCGGGTGTAAAACAAGTCGGATTAAGCTCAGACCTGATTGGCGATCCGCTAAGCGTGGAGGGCTTTAGGCCAACCTCTGCTACGGAGGATGATGAATATCCCTCTACTAATATGATGTGGGTAGATGAAAATTACATTGAAGTAATGGGTATTGAGCTGGTAAATGGCAGAAACTTTCATAGCAAACAGGACACTTCCGTGGCCTTCATAGTCAACCAAAAACTTGTCGATACCTGGGGTGAATATCCGATGGGGAAAATGGCACGTTTTCGGGGTGAAACGGGGCCAATAGTCGGCATTATGGAAGACTACAATTACTATTCGCTTCGTCAGAAAATTGAACCAATGGCGCTTTGCTACAAGCCATCCTGGGCCGGCAATCTGCTTGTAAAAACAGAGAGCGCCGGTTCCAATCAAACAATGGTGGCGATTGAAGAGGAAGTTCGCGCAATTGCCCCATCCGTGCTGTTCTACTGTAATTATCTTGACGATAAGATCAATGGTCTCTACAAAGGAGAAAACGCAATGTTCAGGGTATTTCGTGTTTTCACGATATTGGCGTTGGTCATTTCCTGTGTAGGCCTTTTGGGACTTGCAGCTATCGAGGTTCAGCGTCGCACAAAAGAAGTGGGAATAAGGAAAGTGCTGGGTGCATCAGGGAGTCAGTTGTTAAGTTTATTAAGTCGTCAGTTTATAATGATGATTGCACTGTCCGTAGGATTGGGTGTTCCATTATCCTACATTGCAATAAATGAATGGCTTGCCAATTTCAGTTATCAGATCACATTGAGTTGGTGGATCTTTGCAGTCCCCAGTTTGGTATTATTGATACTGGCATTACTCGTCGTCGCTGGCCATGTAACCGGAACAGTAAAAGCAAATCCTGTAAATTCCCTTAGGTATGAATAAACATTTGAAACCCCGTATTTCCTTTTTCCTAATTCTTGCATCCTGTCTACAGCTTGCGGTAGCCCAAAGCCAATCCGCGGAAGACCGTGTCCGGAAGCTTTATGATGCCATTTCATTTGAGCCGAACAATCTCCCGGATTGGGAAAATGTGAGTACAATGTTCCTTCCGGAGGCTGTGATCACCCTTCGAACTTCAAGGGAGGCCGTAAGCATCTTCACGGTAGAAGAGTGGATACAGGACTTTGTAGACTTTATAGAGAATAGCGAGCTGGAAGGCGTGGGCTTCAATGAAAACATAGCAAACCTCAAAGTGTTGGAATTCGGAGATATGGCTCATGTCCTGGTCCTGTATGAACCTAGAATTCCAGGGAAAGAATCGAAATATCAGGGAGTGGACAGTATTCACTTAATAAAAAGAAGTGGCGAATGGAAGATCGTTTCGATAGTAAATGAAATTCCGACATCTGAGAGACCTGTTCCTGACGTACTCAGATAGTCCTGCTCCAAGCTCAAACAATCCTGATTACTCAGATCTGCTCTTTCATTGGGCGTAAGTACATAACCAGTTCGAAGAACAGGTAGAATACTGCACAAAATGGCAACAGGTCGGGATTGAATGTTACGGCAACGCCAATTTGCCAAAGAACAAGGCATCTCACGGTGCTTACTATTGCATACGCAGAATTTTCTTCTTTCTTCTCCTTTACAAGATGAGCATGCAATTGCCCCGATATGCCTGTAAGTGTTGCGGTGATTCCGATAATAATACCAAACAAACCGGATTCAACAAGACTGAAATAAATGATTGAACATAAGACAACCACCAGATCACCTACCCATAGTGTTTTGTTCCATCCGAATTTCACCGGAAAAGTCAGATAACCGGTTGCTCTATCTGCTGAGATGTCCTTGAGATACCCAATCAGTACAAAATTGCTGTAGGAGAGAAATACCAATGCTGCCAGCTTCACAATCTCAATGGAAATTAATTTCTGAAGAGTCAAATCAATGACAGCCAGGTAACCCATCAGGCCCAGTAGCATGATTATGAAAGAATTGTAACCCGGCGCTGCAAACCATAACTTCCGTTTCACATAAGTGTAGGTCCAGGTCCCCAAAATAGCCAGGATGCATAATATCACATTGTAAAAATTAAAAATGCAAAGCACCAGCGCTACCGCAAATAGTCCGGTTGCACTTACCACTCTCACATCAGTCACAGAAATTGTCCCCTTTGATAAAGGCCGGTACGGCGCAGACAGGCTGTCGGTATCGGTCTGGTAACAATCCGTCAAGGCCTGACCAAATCCATAACTGAAAAACAAAACAATGAAAGTCAAAATAGCAGGCACTGTCAGGAGGTCAAATCCTTTGGTAACAGACATGCCAGCTAATCCCACTATTCCTGAGACAAAGAACAAATAAGGCCGCATCTGGACCAGGTAATTACTCCAGAATCTGAGGGATGTTTTGGGAAGCGTGCGGTGTAAATAGCTCATGACTGAATTTTTTTTGGTTTATGATCCAAGTGTGTTTACAACTCCCGGAAGTACCGAAAATCTGAAATTTGTACCCTGAAATACCTCTCCATCCGTTTCCAGGGCAACCGTTTTCTCTGTTTCAATGCTTAATGACTTAATGAAACAGGAAACTCTTTTTGCTTGTCCGCTGAATTTACCTCTTGCCAGATCCAACAAAGTTTTCAAAAGCTCAATCTTGTCCATATTGTTACAATAATTGAGTCCCAGTTTACCATCATCTTTGCCAATGGCCTGGTCATATCGCAGACCACCCGAGACAAAGGGATTTTTGATCACACCGAGGTTGGATATATTAATTTTCTCCGTTCCGGATTCTGTCCCAAGTGTGGCCGCAAAGTTTTTATAAAACAAAATAGCCCTGATTGCGGCATAGAATATTGCCAGGTGTTTTGCTTTCTTCTTCAGGAAATTGAGCAACTGATCCCCGTGGTTGAAGAAGAGATTCGCCTCAGAGGTCACACCCAGGCTGGCGTTTATAATAAAGTATCTGGTAATATCATTGCCTCTCGTATTGGTGAAAGTCACCTTCCCGAGATCACTTCTCACCATGTTATTGAAATTCAGTCGTACAGGAATTCCATTAACAAATTCACCTGCGGGTTTCAGGAAATCATTACTGGATCCAAGTCCAATGGCGCCAATGAAAAACCGGTGGAGATCAACCCCACGGAAATCCATCAACGTATTGATCAGCCAGTTTAAGGTGCCATCTCCACCGGCTGAGATTATACCATCGACTCCCCTGGATAAATGATGATCTAATTGCGCTTCGATACCATTGTAGGAACGGTATTCCAAAATTGTCGTTTCCGGTGGCAGCCGTTTCAGTACTCTGGACCTGATTCGCTCCCATTTACGTCTGGCTGTGCCACTATTAGCATTCTGATTTACAAAAAGAAGAATCCTATATGACCTCCAGTCTCTCATGAGGTGACCCTGTCATCGATTCTAAGCTGATTGTTGAACGTATCGAACAATACATCAGCCAGCCTGTTCATATCATCTTTGGTGTGCATTGCGGTCACACTGACCCTTATGCGCTGTTGATTTTGCGAAACAGCTGGATATTCAATTGAATTCAGGAAGATCCCCCTTTGATGTATTTCATAATTCAATTTCCTTATGTCTACATTGTCAGGTACCCGAATTGAAATGATTGCTGCCTCGGGATTTGCACACAGTCCCAGAGGTTCCAGTTTGCGCGTAGCATACCGGGCATTATACAATAATTTCTCTCTCAAAGCAGGTACACTTTCCATCAGATCTATCCCAGCCAGGACGGCAGCCAGGGTCACGGGAGGTAAGGCTGCTGAAAACATATAAGGTCTGGCCGTGAACCTCATAAGATCTATGATATCTTTCGGGCCACAGATGAATCCGCCAGTCATTGCAAATGATTTACTGAATGTTCCCATCGTAATGTCGATATCATTCTGGCATCCAAAATGCTCAGCAGTGCCGGAACCTGTTTCCCCAAGCACACCTGTACCGTGAGCATCATCCAGGAGGATGTTAGCACCATACTTTCGGCACAATCCCACGATGCGGTCCAAAGGTGCCAGGTCACCATCCATAGAATAAACGCCCTCCACCCCAACAAACACATTTGTATACTGATGTTCCGCTTCGACCAATAGCGACTCAAGATGACTCATATTATTATGTTCAAATTCTTCGGAATTTGCAGCAGCCATTCGCAGACCATCCCGGAAAGAAGCGTGACTCAGGCTATCTAAAATGACCCTATCTCCATCCTTAACCAGGGATGTAACCAGTCCGACATTTGAGGTATAACCCGTCGGGAATACCATGGCAGATTCTTGATGTTTCAGATCCGCCAGTCTTTCCTCCAGTTCGTCCATTAGTTTGGTATATCCGTTCAATAATGGAGGCCCCCCCAGTCCAACCCCATACTTCGTAATGGCCTCCTGGACTTTTGCCTTTATATATGGATGGTTGGCAAATCCCAGGTAATTGTTCGAAGCGAACATGATCATTTTCCGGTTTTCTCCGGTGAAAGGATCTCTTATTACTACTTCGCGATCGGTTGAGGAAAGGATGCGGCGACCATATGTAGTTCCTTGTCTATGTATGAGATCAAGGAACTTCGAGAAATGACGGGCCCTTTCCCGGACTGTCATCCCGTTACCATTCGTAAAGAATTTAATGTCTTGTGAATTGGTCCTGTCTAATTCTGAAATATTTGCTGAAGCCATGACTGATTGATTTTTTGTAATTCATTAAAATAATGGTGAACGTCCCCGCCACACGCTGTAAACAGATTGGCGATCCACGACGGATCGCATGAGAGAGAATTTCCATTGAGTCGAAATGACAAGGTGGGATCACCTCCGGCCCTGCCGAGGTAAACCGGCTGCCAATCAATTGATTGTGCCGCTTGCAGGAACTTTTTCACATTCGATTCAGGAACGGTGAACAGCAGTTCAAATTCACCGTGTGGTCCGGCAAGCAACATCCAGGGAGGAACTCCCTCCGAGGCGATGGATGATCGGATTTCATCTCCAACGATGTCATTTAGATCCTGTTCCAAATCATATCCCATTCCGTTTATTTCCATCAGATTGCTTATAGCAGGGATAAATCCGTCACTGGTATCAATACAGCTCGTTGCGAACTGCCTGACGATATTCCCTTCATCCAATCTTGCTTTGGGATAAAAATTGAAGTCTTCTTTTTTTTGAATTAACCTGCTGACGCCGTAAGCATTTCCAAGCCCCATTTTTTGCGTAGCAAATAACAGATCTCCTTTCAATACTCCCTTTCTTAAGACGATCTTGTCATCACGGATGATCCCAATACCTGTCCCTCCAACCATAAGCTCATTTCCCCAATTTGTATCCCCTCCAAGTACATGGGTTTTGTGAAGTTTGCATGCATCCTCAATTCCTGCTCCAACTCCAGCCAGATATTCGGAACCGGTGCCAGATGGCATATTCAGTGAAATATTAATTCCTAATGGTTCCGCTCCCACTGCAGCAAGGTCACTCAGGTTTACCACCACCGACATCCAGCCAATCTGATAAGGATCGGCATACAATCCTGAGGAAATCTCTTCTACAATATTGTCTGTTGTGATGGCCAGTACTTTATTATCTAATCTGATGAGTTCCGCATCTGATTCCAAAAGGCCGTTGATCTGCAGACATGACCTGGAGAAGCCACTGGTAAACTGCTTGAGATGTTCATTTTCAATTAACATGATCAGCTGGCTTTTTTGAGCATCAGGTTATTGTAAACTTTTTGGTGAGCATGGTGTTTTTGGAAGATCGATAGCTTAAAAAGGACGACCGATGCGATCAGCATCCTGAACAATTGACGGAAAAAGCCATTTTTCAACGACATGGTCGATACAAATCGAGTCCACCTTCTGAAAATGTTCTTCCACGAATAGAAATGCTTGTTGATGGCAATGAATGCTTCAAACACTTCATCTTCCGTAACATCCCTGGGGGAAAATACAAGATGATCCCCTTCGTAGTGTCTCAGGTTATGATCATAAATTCTCCCTTCCTTATTCATCTTTTTATGAAAAGGAGTGCCTGGAATAGGGATAGAAATAGAGGTCAGAATAGCGCTTGGGTCGACCTCTTCCAGTAATCCGGGAAGCGCCTTATAGTATTGAGGCGTGTCCTCATCCAGGGCAAACATTACACCCGTGAAGGTTAGAATTCCTTTCCTTTTCAATTTCAGGAACAATTCACGGTACTCCTCCACCCTGTTCTGATTTTTTCTCACAGATTCAAGGCTTTCCTGGTTCAGAGATTCCATCCCGATAAAGGCCATGCAAACATTGGCTTTCTCCAACAAGTCGACAAATTCATCGTCTTTGATGCATTCAATACTAAACTGAACACCCAGGCCCCACAATTTCAGTTTCGCAATTTCATTTAAAAGGGCTTTGGCATAGTCCATATCTCCTACCAGGTTGTTGTCTAGCAACATTGCAATTTTGCGTTTGTAAAATGGCAACCTGTCAGTTGCCGTAAGATCATTGATCACGTCTGCGATTGGCCGGAACCTGTACGGTGCAGGCTGCACGTTAAGCTGGCAGAACCAGCATCTGTACGGACATCCGCGAGTAGCTTCTGTCACCACGGGTGTCATAAATTCCTTCTCGACAAGATCATACCTTGGAGGCGGTATGTTTTCGAGCGTCTTATTCAATGGAGCTTTATATACCTTCTGAATACTTCCCGAGACCAGGTCCTTCACCACCTGCGGCCAAATGCCTTCAGCCTCACCGACCACTACTGAATCGAAATACGGTATTACCTCTTCCGGGAAAGTGGAGGCGTATCGACCTCCGGCCACAACAATTTTACCCAGCTCACGGAATTTTTTTGATACATCGAAAGCATGGGGTGCGCAATAATCCATGAAACTGAGCGCTATGAAATCGGCATCCGTATCATAATTGATCGGCCGGTTCATCTCATGTAATAATTCGATATCAACAATTGGAGGGGTGAGCCCCGCCACGAGCGCCCCGGAAAGCGGTGGTGCCGGGGATTGCGCATAGTAAGGATTTTCTTCACCCAGATTTTGAAAGAGTACAATGATCAGGAGTTTGGGCTTTTTCATGGTGCATTCATTTATGATTGCAGGCGAATAGCTATTTTTTTCATGACGTGATTCACAATTCCAGGGAACAGATCGCGCAACGCAAAAAGCAGTTTCCCTTCCCGTGAAAGAACCAGGTCGCCATGGCCTTTGATGATAGTATTGACAATGGCCTGTGCCACATGCATGGCAGGCATATAAGGTCCTTCAGGTCTTACAGCGCTACCAACTTTTTTCTCGCTGTTGAAAAAGCCGGTATCGGTATAGCCGGGATAAATGATGCTGATTTCAATATTTTTTCCATATAGTTCGGATCTGAGCGATTGATTTACTGCTGCAAATGCCGCCTTACTTGCACTGTAGGCAGCCAGATAGGGAACGCCATAACCGGCAGCAACTGAGGCTATGTTAATGATGTGTCCGAAGTTCTGTCGCTGCATCATGGGCAGGAAACCATAAATACATCTTAACTGTCCGTAGAAGTTAGTCTCCATCACATGACGAAAGTCTTCCAGGGCCGTGTTTTCCGAGTTTCCATATACACCCAGACCTGCATTATTGATCAGGACGTCCAACCCTTCAAATCTGTATTGGCAGGTTTTGATCATTTTCCTGACGTCCCGGTCGTTCGTAACATCACATGAGATGATCACAGGCTCAGGACATTCGGGGAATCCGGTTTTAATTTTCTCAAGAACAGTCCGGAGCCTGGCATGATTACGTGCGACTAACAGCATTTGGGGATTATGAGTAGCCAGGGCCAGGGCTGTGGCCTCACCAATCCCCGAAGAAGCTCCTGTTATCAGTATCCGTTTGTTTCTTAAGGCTTTCATTTTCCGTGAATGTGCTATCTAATGTACGTTCACGGCAGATCAATTTGAAACGGAAAATTGAAGTGTCTAATTCCGCTATTCGCACTAATCGCAAGTGGATCGGGCCTATCAAAAAGGATTATCTAAATATGGCAATATTGCCATAATATGTCTTGGAGATATGCAGAATATGCAAAACATTGATGTCTGTTTTTGGATTAATGCAAAATTTTCTTTCTGCCGAAACTTACACATCACCATAGGATTAAAATCGAAAAAGATGTGTAAGACCATAGAAACTTTTAAAAAACAAATCAGAGATTACGACTGATGAATATATACTGGGTACATGCAACAATCTTCAAGCAATATCGGTAAGGAAAAACAAGTAACAAAGTAGGATGTATCTGTATCCGAATGTCTCTCAATGCGAAAGTCTCTTAATAAGAATGTTTCGCCATACGAAGTCTCATAACATGAAATCCTTTCAATTCAAGACTCCTTCAAAACCTCGGACACATTGATTTTAGAATTGTGAATCCCGTGAAATCCGGATACAAGAATCGTTATCAAAAATGTAAGTAATCCCGGGACAAGAAAGTATGAAACCTCCAGATTGATTCGGTAAGCAAAATTTTGTAACCAGTAATTGGACAAATAATATACTAACGGAAAAGCTATCAGAATGGCTATTGCAGTGAATTTCAGAAACTTACTGACGTGACGTACAAATAAGTCAGTTGCACCTGCACCAACCACTTTCCGAATGCTCATTTCCTTTGTACGCAGCATAAACCATTGGGAAGAGATGCTAAAAACGACAAGACATGATATGATAATAGAGACAATGAATCCAATATTCATTATACCCCTGATCTGGTAATCTTCATGATACCAATTAAAGAGCTTGGCATCAAGATAGTTCCAACTAAATGGCGCTCCGGCATGATGATCATTAAATGTTTTTTCAATTTGGTATATCAAATTTGTTGAATGTATGGGCTCCAGCTTTACATAAAGATATTCCGACCAACCCCTGTCGGCAAGGATTATCATTGGTTCAATTTTATTATGGATTGAAACGGTTTTAAAATCTTTCACAACTCCTGTGACCCGGGTCTCACCCAAATCGCTTGTTATTATTTTGCCAATTGGATTTTTCCAACCAAATTCTTCTACGGCTGTTTGATTTACCAGGCAAACACTTTTATCATTTGCGCTATTACCGGTAAAACCTCTACCCATGACCATTTCAATATTCATTAGATCTCCAAAGCCCTCTCCCCACATTTGATAATTGAAAATTCCACTTCTGACTCCATTTTCCAGTTTCACCTCAAATACCTCCTTCCATTGAACATCAGTATCAAAGGAACTAGGACTTGCCATTTTGACTCCGGCTAACTCCTCCAGAGATTCAAGTAATGTACTTGAGCCTAATGCCACAACCGGTATTTTTATTACTAGCGTATTTCGGTCCTCAAAGCCTTTGTCTGTCTTACTAATAAATTCGAATTGATCCAGGATGACCAGTGTGAGAGAAATCATCAGAACGGAAAATGAAAGCTGGACAGTAAGTAATAGTTCCCGCAATCGTACGCCACCATAATGAATATTGAAGTTTCCTTTAAGAACATCCAAAACTGCCACGGACTTCACAACCAGAAAAGAACCAATTTTCGATGATAAAATGAGAAGAGTTATAAGGCTGGCTACCAGTATAAAAAAATACTTAGAAGTGTAAACGGATTCTTCAATAGTTATTCCCAGATAGGGACCTGTCAGATTAAGTCCAATTTGAAGAAGAATTGCAGCAATTGGTAATATTAAGAGAATTTTAAACAACGTGTTGGCTAAAAAAGAGTTTGAGGCTCCTCCGGATGACCCGCTAAAAACCTGAAGTATACCGAGCTGTTTGAAATTAGCGGTCAGGTCGGACATGGATATGTTGAGAAAGCTAATTATAGCACTGAGATAAAATAACGAGGCCAATAGTACTATAAAATGCAAATGTTTGATATCACGTTTTACGGCCACATCCTCGTTCAGAAAATCATGAAGATGAATACCGGTTATATTTTGTAAAATAGGTCTGAAGCCAAATACCTGACCTCGAGCGAATTTGACATCTTGAGTTATTTCATTTTCATGATCAGTAAGGATTT
Source organism: Cyclobacteriaceae bacterium (assembly GCA_028278225.1). GTDB lineage: Bacteria > Bacteroidota > Bacteroidia > Cytophagales > Cyclobacteriaceae > JANQEU01. The sequence goes on along the minus strand of JANQEU010000075.1, from coordinate 133,138 downwards.
GGGTAATGCTCGAAGAGATATGATGTATGTCCGATTCTTTTTTCAGCTTGCAATAAGTATAGGCGTCAAGATCCTGCCATCTTGCCGGGACGTCAAAGGAGCTTCGGGATAGTAGCATATCATACTTCAAATGTGATGCCCCCGGAGGATCTTCAATGATCCCCACAACATCCATCCAAAAACCATTGTTGAGTGTTACAGTTTTTCCTACGGGATTTTCGATACCGAAAAATTTAACAGCAGTGGACAAAGTAAGGACTATATTATCCGGTTCATCCAATAACTCCCCGGATCCTCGAAGGAATTTGCATCCAAATATTTCCGGAAACTTTGAGTCTGTAATAATCCCTTTCTCCTGATAATAAGTTTGACCATTCGCCTCATAGTGATGGAGACTACTTAAACAGGAGAATCGTGTGGCGTATTCAATTGTCGGTAACTCCGAGATGGCACTTGCCAGGGCTGTTGGAGATACAGCATATTTTGTGATTGCACCATTAACTTCAACTTCAGTACCAACTCTAAATACAAGGTTACTGTTTGGAATAAATTGATCATAGGAATATTCCTGAATCGCATAAGCAAATAAGATTAATGAGAAGACTACGCATATTGATATTGTCAACGTCTTCGCCAAGAATGAAAGCCTATTTCTACCTGCATTTCGAACAGCCATTTTAAAACCAGAATAAATCAATATTTCCAGTCTATTTGGCTTCCTGTGCCGGCCTGGTTTTCTTATATTATTCCACTGATAAAATCGGAGGATATCATAAGCGTATTTGATATCCGCTCGAAATTTTCCTTCGTTTTCAAGTCTTTCAAAATATAGTTCACGGACATCTCCCTGAAATTCTTCCAGCAATTCAGGATCACAATACCATTTCAGGAACCGATCAAGCCATTTAGGTGGTCGATGTCTTTTCATGGGGTCTTTAATGCGAAGTCAGATACTTTCCTATACAACTCCATTTTGAAGTCAATAATCTCCTGTAATATTTGCTTACCAATGTTGGTTATCTTAAAAAATCTTTTCCTTCTGCCACCCCGAACTTTTGTAGCACCCCCAACATGAGACTCCACCATTCCTTTTTTTTGTAGTCTTTTGAGACCCTGGTGCACTGCACTGATGTTTACACTACGACCGGTTTCATTATCAATAAATTTCTTAACAGACACTCCATAAGCCTCATCTTCCAAAGAGGCAACTGTTAAAAGAATGAGTTCTTCAAACTCTCCCAGGTATTTTCCTTTTGCAGCCATAGTTATTTATTATGCAAAAGTAAAAGTAATTATTATATTTACTTTTGCATAACTAATATAGTCAATGATTTTATGTCTATGAAATTGTTCTTCATATGTTACTTGGCTTTGTTTCTGATAACAAGTCATCCAACTGGCTTTTTGGATCAGGATAACATAAAAATTAAGGGTAAGGTCATGGATCAGGGAACTAAGTCTCCTCTGGCATTTGCTACAATCAGAATTCTAGGAACAGATCTCGGAGTAGTTTCTAACCTTTTTGGAGAGTTTGAATTTGGATTTCCAAGTTCATATCGATCAGACACTTTGCAGGTATCAATGATGGGTTATAAGCATTCAATCCAACCAATTAGTAATTTCATTGACAGGGATTATGTCACTATTCGTATGGAAGAAGTGGTCATCATGTTGGATGAGGTGACAATCCAGGGCAGACAGATGTCCGCTCGAGAAATCGTTGAAAAAGTTATAGAGAATATCCCAAGGAATTATCCCTCTACTCCTTATTTAATGGAGGGTTTTACCCGCGCTCATAAAAAACAATGTGGAAAATACATATCCCTGTTTGAGGCAACATTCGATCTCTACGGTAAAGGATATAACAATAAACCAAAATCAGGTTATCCTGAAAAAGTCTATCTTAAAGAGTCTCGTCAATCCGGTAAGGTTGATCAGTATCTGGCAAGACAATTGGAGAGTAACAGGAATCCTTTCGTAGCAATGAATCACATTAACGATGTATTAATGCTGTCCTATTCCCTAAAAACCGCATCACATCAATATGACCTGGAAAATCACATCAGTATCGACAACAGGTCAGTGTATGTGATTCTTGCCAGTTTTCCGAATAATGATTTAAGGCATTATAGTCACCGTATGTTTATTGATGCGGAAAATTTTGCATTGATAAAATCGGATATGAAAATGGAAACCATCGAAGAAGGTGATCCCAACCCGCATTTGTTTTACGGAAAATCAACTGACACAACCTGGACTCAGGTGACGACTCTGAGGAAAACCATACAATTCGAGGAAAAAAAGGGCAGATACTTCCCCAAGTATATTAACTGGGCCATGGAAGGATTACTGCTAAGTGCCGAAACCAAGGAATCCTTCTGTGATTGGGGTGGTCGGTTTGAAATGATGTTTACAGATTTCAGCGTGGGTGATGTAGAACGTCCCTCTAAAAAGAATCTTCTGAAACCAAGAGGTGGTAAAGATCCCCCTGATACTCCTTACAACCCGGAATTTTGGAGAAACTTTGACCTTATCAGAGAATTTCCTTTAACAGAACAGATAGTTACTGATTTAAGTACAACAGTAGATTTAGAATCTCAATTTATGCAACGTGGTAATAAGGTGATCAAGAGGTAATGTATCCTGCAACTTCGGATACAGAAAGGGGTAGATTAAGACAAAAAAAAGGTCTGTTCACCGCTACAGAGACCTCATACATCAATCTTCAAATTCTAATTCCTGCCAATCCTAATTTCTTTATTCTTTCTCTTCAGTGGCTAAATTGAAATGTTTCTTCAAACTCTCGTAGATTTCAACTGGATTAGTAACAGGTAACAGAAGTCCTTTGTAGACAGTTTTCTTTACTTCACTAAGGAAAATTGCCCTGCTATGACTTATGGCCATACTAATTATGGATATTAGTATTGGATCAGGAACATCAGTTTGTTTGTTTATTTTCTCACCACTTTTTTGGGTTATAAGTACATCTGTTCTGACAGAACAGTTCACGAGTGTCACTTGAGGTTTCTTTTCTTCAAAATATTCCAGTTTTATTGTTACCCTAACAATTTGTTCAGGTTCAAAAAAGACAAAATTGGTGTTGACATTGACCTTTATTTCTTTGAGTTGGACCTGAATATCCTTTTCAACGATTGACCATTCGGTCATTAGCACATCGAGAACAACCAATTGAAATTCTGTCATTACGCGTATTGGTCAATTCTAATTTGATCTGCATTTACCTCTATCGGAGCCGTAGGAGCTATTCTTTCAATTTTGGCAAATCCATGATTTTTTAGGTGGTCGAGCCTCCTTTCTTCAACCGCAATGAAATCTTCAATATCTTTTAATTGAACATCTGGAGCTACGCCTATTGCGAGAGATAAATCAATGAGCTTGCTTAATGAGAAATTGAAATTTCCATTAAGCACTTGTGAAATGTAACCTTTTGAAAATCCCAGTTCCTTTGCCAACTCTGTCTGGTTCATTTTTTTGGATTCTTTGTATTCGTTCAATGCACGGAACACGTCATTCTGAATACGTTCCATCCAATATTCCGGTCTTTTGAAAAGTTCTTTTCGACTTATCATGAGGTGAGGGTTTGCAAATATTCTTTTTTGATTTTTCTAAAACGATTAATATCCTTCTGTTGTCTTTTTGATTTTTTGCCGAGAAACACAATTACTCTACCTGTATGTTCTTCATGAAAAAGATAACATCTTAGATTTTTAGTTTTCAATTCGTATTCTTTGTTTGTCTTTGTGCTTGGTGTTAGATCGCGACATTTAGTTTTTGGCATTGGTTGCTTCATCTCTGCCATTTCTTGCATTCGAGCATACAAAGTCACAAGTTCACTATCATAGTTTCCTTGCTTTTCTAACTCCATCTCCATTTCCTTGAATTGATTTACACCATTAATTAGTAAGTAATAAAATTCAATCCTGCCTTTAATCTCTCCAATATGTTCTAATGCAAATATAGCCATATAGTTTAGTTATAACTAAACTTCAATTATTTAACAGCAAAACTAAGAGATGTCTGAATCGAACAGCTCAAGTTTCAGGAAGATCTACCCATCATACTTTCAAGAAAAAATAAAAGAGGATATTATTCGCAATTCAAACTAATACTAATTCTCAAAAAATAGGCATACAAAATGAGCAAAGAATGCGTATAGTTAAACATAAAAAAAGGTCTGTGCACCCCTACACAGACCTGTTCAAATAAACAACATTAACCCAAAAATGATGGCTGTAGGGGAAGGATTCGAACCTCCACGAAGCAGTTAGGCACACACGAGCTCAATATGTGCTTTGTCCCTTTCCTCCACCCCCGAGACAGGAGGGCATGTCTGCCAATTTCATCACCCTACAGTACGTTTAAAACAGCAACTTCTTCGCCGTCTTGTGATTTCAAAAGTAATGACTTCAATCTTTTTTTTAAAATTTTGTAATATTTTTGGCAAATATTTCGATACTAACTAATTTCACGCCTTATTCATTACATAATTCATAAATTGCTAACCTAATAATGGCTAAGAATTACGAAATTGACAACATTGATCTCAAAATCCTGAATATTTTGATGGAAGATGCCAAAATTCCCTATACGGAAGTAGCAAAAAAGGTTTTTGTATCCGGCGGAACGGTACATGTCAGGATGAAAAAGATGGAGGAGATGGGTGTCGTAAGAGGTACAACGCTCAAAATGGATTACTCCAGATTAGGATATGACGTCACCTGCTTCATGGGAATTTACCTGGAAAAAAGCTCCATGTATGACAAAGCGGTCGCCCAGTTGCGAAATATTCCGGAGATCGTTAAAGTCCACTACACCACCGGGAACTACAACATCTTTTTGAAAATTCATTGCAAAGACACACAACATCTCAAAGATGTTCTTCACGATAAAATCCAGAAAGTCGAAGGAATTGAGCGAACGGAAACGTTCATTTCGCTCGAGGAAGGACTAAATCGACACCTTATTTTCTAAAACTATTTTAAAATTCTGAAACCTTTTCCAGACTAAATAGATTCTTATTTAGAATTATTCCAAATAAGTATTTATTTTGCGTTTGTGTACGCAGAATGCCCAAAATCATAGAAATAAATGAGTAAAGACGATCAAATTCTTGAAGCATTTACATCCAAAGAATACGAATATGGATGGTCTGTCGATTTTGAGGCAGATGAAGCGCCAAAAGGGCTGAATGAAGATATTGTTCGTTTTATCTCAGCAAAAAAAGATGAGCCGGGATGGTTACTGGAATGGAGATTAAAGGCCTACCGTCACTGGGTTAAAATGACAGAGCCTGATTGGGCCAATCTTGAATATCCGTCAGTGGACTATCAGGAAATAAAGTACTACTCTGCTCCTAAGCAGGATAAAAAACCTCAAAGTCTCAAAGATGTTGATCCTGAACTCTTAAGAACATTCGAAAGACTTGGTATTTCTCTTCAGGAACAGAAAAGACTGACCGGTGTTGCCGTTGATGCGGTAATTGATTCTGTTTCGGTTGCCACAACTTTCAAGGAAACACTTTCAGAGTTGGGAATCATTTTTTGCTCATTTGGTGAGGCGGTGCAGGATCACCCCGATCTGGTAAAGAAATATTTGGGATCGGTGGTTCCAAGCACGGATAATTATTTTGCTGCTTTGAATTCCGCCGTTTTCTCTGACGGTTCATTTTGCTTCATTCCAAAAGGAGTAAGGTGCCCTATGGAACTGTCCACCTATTTCAGAATCAATGCAGCCAACACGGGTCAATTCGAAAGAACATTGATAATTGCCGAAGAAGATTCTTACGTCAGCTATCTGGAAGGCTGTACAGCACCAATGCGTGATGAAAACCAGCTCCACGCTGCTGTGGTGGAAATCTATGCTGCAAAAAATGCCGAAGTAAAATATTCCACAGTTCAAAACTGGTATCCGGGAGATAAGGAAGGAAAAGGCGGTATTTACAACTTCGTAACGAAACGGGGTATTTGTGCCGGTGATGATTCAAAAATAAGCTGGACACAGGTAGAGACAGGTTCGGCAGTCACCTGGAAGTATCCTTCCTGTATCCTGAAAGGTGATCGATCGATTGGTGAGTTCTACTCAGTTGCTGTCACAAATAACTACCAGCAGGCGGATACGGGTACCAAAATGATCCATATTGGTAGGAACACCCGGTCCAGAATAGTTTCGAAAGGAATCTCGGCCGGTAAGTCTCAAAACAGCTACCGGGGACAAGTACATGTCCTGAAACGAGCCGAAAACGCCCGCAACTTCTCACAATGCGATTCATTGCTGATGGGCGACAAGTGCGGGGCCCATACCTTTCCTTATATAGATGTTGACAATAAATCAGCACAAGTAGAACATGAAGCCACAACCTCGAAGATTGGTGAGGATCAGATCTTCTATTGTCAACAAAGGGGACTTGACGAAGAAAGCGCAGTAGCCCTAATAGTTAACGGATTTGCTAAGGAAGTTATGAACAAGCTGCCCATGGAGTTCGCTGTGGAGGCACAAAAGTTATTAGCGCTTACTTTGGAAGGTAGTGTTGGTTAGAACTGAGTTTGGAGTTTAGAGTTTGATACATTATGGCAACAATAAGAAGATTTGAAGATTTGAAAGTTTGGCAGGAGGCAAGGATTCTTTGTCAGGAGGTTTTCGAACTAATAATTTCTAAATCAACTATCAATGATTATAAACTTAAGAATCAAATAAATGGCTCTTCGGGATCTGTGATGGACAATATTGCAGAAGGATTCGAAAGGAACGGCACCAAGGAGTTCTGTCAATTTTTATCTATTGCAAAATCCTCAAGTGGTGAGGTTCGTTCTCAACTTTATCGGGCATTGGATAGGAATCATATCACAAAACAAGCATTTCAGAGGTCGTATGATCGTGCTGATACCATTGGCAAAATGTGCATGGGACTTATAAAGTATTTAAGAAATTCTGACTATTCAGGTTCAAAATTTAAAGTAGAAGAACCAGAGTCTATTTATGGAAACTTGGATTAATTGTAATGTAGAATTAACTAACACTAAACTCTAAACTCTAAACTCTAAACTCTAAACCCTAAACCCTAAACCCTAAACTCTAACCCTTAAACCCAAAAACTCAAAACCAGAAAAACTAAAATGCTAAAAATAGAAAATTTACACGCCGAAGTAGAAGGAAAGAAGATCCTGAATGGCGTCAACATGGAAGTGAAATCCGGGGAGATCCATGCTATTATGGGGCCAAATGGTTCAGGAAAATCGACATTGGCATCTGTGCTCGCCGGCAGGGAACAATATGAAGTCTCACAGGGGTCCGTAACCTATCTCGGGGAAAATCTGTTGAGCCTTGACACTGAAGACAGAGCCCGGAAAGGGGTTTTTCTTGCATTTCAATACCCTGTTGAAATCCCGGGGGTATCCACCACAAATTTCCTCAAAACCGCCATTAATCAGGTTCGTGAATCAAAAGGTGAAAAAGCGCTGGACGCCGTTGCATTTCTCAAGCTGATGAAGGAAAAGATGAAACTTGTGGAGATGGACCAGTCCCTTCTTGGCAGGTCTTTGAATGAAGGCTTCTCAGGAGGTGAAAAGAAGAGGAACGAAATCTTTCAGATGGCAATGATGGAACCAAAGCTGGCAATCCTGGATGAGACGGATTCCGGTCTGGATATCGATGCATTGAAGATCGTCGCGAATGGTGTAAATTCTTTAAAATCACCTGACAATGCTACTATAGTCGTCACGCATTATCAGCGATTGCTTGATTACATCGTTCCGGATTTCGTTCATGTACTTTACCAGGGAAGAATTGTAAAATCCGGCAACAAAGATCTTGCATTGGAATTGGAGGAAAAGGGCTATGACTGGATCAAAAGCGAAATAGAAGCTGAAGTTGCCTAAGGGATGAGATCAGAGCTGCAAAACATATCGATTGAAGAATCACTGGAGTCTGGTTTTCAGGCTTTCCTTACCGGAATCACAGATGAATCTGAAAAAGAATTAAGGATCAGGGCATTTCAAAAGTTCCTTACCAGGGGATTTCCGACAAAGAAAGAAGAAGAATACAAGTTCACCCCTATTGCTCCGGTTGTCAGGAAAAACTTCGACCATTTATCAATTGGATCAGACGCAAGCGTTTCGCCTGACCTCCTGAATGAACACCTGTACCATGAAGAAGGACATCACTTTGTTTTCTTTAATGGCATCTACAGTGAGCAGTGCAGCAGGAGTGTCAATGACAGCGGGCTGGAATATAAAGTGATCCGGGACAGCACGGAATTAAACCGGATAGCGGATGGTAGTGATCCTTTTGTATCGCTTAATTCCGCCCTGGCAAACGGGTCTCTTTCGATCCAAATTAAGCGAAATAAGAAGGCTCTCCCCGTTTTCATTTATCATTTCGTAAGCAGTCCGGATGAGCAGATCATTACAAATCCAAGACTGGTTATAAGGGCAGAATCCGGGTCGGAATCCAAAATACTGGAAAAGCGGGTCGCCCTGGAATCAGATAACTGCCTCCTGAATAAGATCATAGAAGTGGACATCCGGGAAAATGCGTCTTTGAATTACACGGTTATCCAGGACAATGCATCTTTCCTTTTTGAAACCTCCGGCCTGAAAGTGAGGCAAGCCAAGGACAGCAGGTTTTATGCTAACGTCTTCTCATTCAGGGGGCAATTGATCCGCAACAACATTGATGTGGTATTAGATGATGAAAATTGTGAAACTCATCTTCACGGACTTTATCTGCTAAATGGAAAAAGTCACGTGGACAACCATACCTCCGTGGATCACAAAAAACCCAATTCCTGGAGTAATGAAGTTTATAAAGGGATTGTAGATGAGTTTTCAACAGGAGTATTCAACGGAAAAATATATGTCAGGCCGGATGCGCAAAATACCAACGCATTCCAATCCAACAATAACATAAATTTGTCGGATACGGCAACCATCCATACCAAGCCCCAGTTGGAAATTTGGGCTGACGATGTGAAGTGCTCACATGGTTGTACTATTGGTCAGCTGGACCAGGAAGCTATTTTTTACCTAAGATCCAGGGGACTGGACAAACAATCGGCCAAAGCTATGCTGCTTATTGCATTCGCTGAAGAATCATTCAGATATGTGCCGTTTGATTTTGTGAAAGAAGAACTGGATGTGATCATCAATAACAGACTGGGTGTATGAGCTCTTTTGCGACAACACAATTGGATATTGAAAAGATAAGGAAGCAGTTCCCGGTTCTCCATCAGGATGTGAATGGAAAACAATTGATCTATTTCGATAATGCTGCTACTTCACAAACACCCGATGTGGTCATAAATGCTTTGTCGGATTATTACAGTTTGGACAATGCCAATATTCACCGTGGAATCCATGCACTGGCGGAGCGGTCCACGGCTGCTTATGAAGAAAGCCGCAAGAAGGTGGCCTCCTTCATCAACGCGGACGAGCCGGAGGAAGTGATTTTTACCAAAGGCACCACAGAAAGCATTAATCTGGTTGCAACAGCCTATGGGAGGAAGTTCCTGGAGGCGGGAGATGAAGTTCTCATTTCCGGTATGGAACATCATTCCAATATAGTTCCGTGGCAAATCCTGTGCGAGCAGACGGGAGCGAAATTGAAGGTTACCCCTGTTGAAGATAATGGTGATCTTAATATGGAAGCCTTTCGGGGTCTGCTCTCCGAAAGGACCAGGATTGTCTCAATTGTCTTTATTTCCAACACGCTCGGGACGATCAATCCGATAAAGGAAATTGCTACCGCTGCTCACAATGCAGGTGCTAAAATATTGGTTGACGCCGCCCAGGCTGCTCCGCATACAAAAATAGATGTAAGAGATCTGAACTGCGATTTTCTTGCTTTTTCAGCCCATAAAATGTACGGACCTACCGGAACCGGAGTGCTATATGGAAAACGAGCTTTATTGGAAAAAATGGATCCTTACCAGGGTGGTGGTGAAATGATAAAAGAGGTTTCATTTGAGAAAACAACCTATGGTGAAATCCCACATAAATTCGAGGCAGGCACACCTAATATCGGGGATGTAATTGCTTTCGGGACTGCAATTGAATTTGTCGAGGGAATCGGTCATGACATGCTGAAACAGCATGAGGATGACCTGCTCGCACATGCAAACAGTACCCTGAGAGATATTGACGGTTTCACCCCCATCGGAACCTCAAATCAAAAGGCCAGTGTCATATCTTTCAACATTGACGGTATACATCCTTTCGACCTGGGCATGCTTTTGGATGCGAGAGGTATTGCCGTAAGGACGGGCCATCACTGCACTCAGCCATTGATGGATCGGTTTAAGATTGAAGGAACTGCCAGAGCTTCATTCGCCGTTTATAATACAATATCTGAGATAGATGATTTTGTAACTGCTCTGAAGGACATTGTTTCAAAATACAGAAAATGACGATTCAGGAGAAACAAGATGAGATTATCGACGAATTCGGAATGCTGGAAGGCGATATGGAAATGTCAATAAATTATCTGATGGAACTGGGGGAACGCCTTGATACCTATCCGGAACACCTGCGCGACGAGGATCATATCGTAAAAGGATGCCAATCGAAGGTCTGGCTGAATGCTGAATTAAAGGAGAACACGGTTGAATTTCAGGCAGATTCAAATACGGCAATTACTAAAGGACTGGTCAGCTTGTTGATCAGGGTAATGTCAGGGCAAAAACCTGATGATATCCTCAACCAGGTCATTTACTTTCCGTCCAGGATAGGCATGAGCAGGTTTATCGGAACACAACGTTCAAACGGATTTTCGGCTATGATCAAGCAAATGAAAATGTATGCATTGGCTTTAAACAGCAAGATAAAAGCATGACAGACAACAATAAACCCATCGATACACTTACGCTGAAGGAAAAGGTCGTTGAAGCTATCAAGATGGTTTATGATCCCGAGATCCCCGTCGACGTCTATGAGCTGGGTTTGATCTACGAGATCAACATTTTTCCAGTGAATAATGTCCATATTCTGATGACATTGACCTCTCCCGCTTGTCCGAGTGCTGAAGAGATTCCCGGGGAGATCGACATGCGAATCCGATCTATACCGGAAGTGAGTGATGTAAATGTCGAAGTGACATTCGATCCTCCCTACGCAGTTGATATGATGTCGGAAGCTGCAAAACTGGAACTGGGATTCATGTGAGATCCCTATTTATACATAAAACGAATTTCAATACTGATAACCGTAAATTACTAAAAATATGAGTATGTATCCCGAAGAATTAGTAGCCCCAATGAGAACAGAGTTGACTCAAACGGGTTTTGAGGAGTTTCGAACCGCCGAACAGGTCGATGAGCATTTGAAAGATCATAAAGGAACGTCATTGATCGTGATCAATTCAGTCTGCGGGTGTGCGGCCGGAACGGCAAGACCCGGTGTAAATATGGCCGTCCAACACAGCACAAAAACACCGGATCATCTGGCCACCGTTTTTGCCGGAGTGGATATGGATGCAACCGCCAGAGCGAGGGAATATACACTACCCTACCCTCCGTCATCACCGAGTATTGCCCTTTTCAAGGATGGTGAATTGGTACATATGGTCGAAAGGCATCATATCGAAGGCAGACCGGCTGAGATTATTGCCCAGCATCTTGAACATGTCTTTGAGGAGTATTGTTAAGAAAATTACCGGAATGGATTCCGAAACTTTGATTTTATGAAATTAATGCTTTCTCAAAAGCCAAAAATTGACCGATTCCTGAGTGTAGCGAAGGACCCTGATCTACTGATAACCAGTGTCATACTATAAGGAGATTCCCTGCCTGCTGCAGGCAGGTTCGCTATGCTCAGAAATTGGGGCTTTTGAGAAAGCCAACTCCATATGTTAAGGGTCGGACTCATTTCGGACACACATGGTTACCTCGATCATAAAGTTTTCGAATATTTCAAAGACTGTGATGAAATATGGCATGCCGGAGATATAGGCACATTGGAAGTATTAGACAGGCTGGAAACATTCAAACCAACCCTTGCAGTCTATGGAAATATTGACGGTGGTGAGATCAGGATAAGGACAAGGGAAGATCAGATCCTGCAGCGCGAAGGACTTGTTATTCTCATAACCCACATCGCAAGTAAACCTCCGAAATATAACTTAAGGGTCAGGAAGCTAATTGGCCTGCACGACCCGGATATTTTGATTTGCGGACATTCTCATTTTTTAAAAGTTCAAAAAGACGATGAGAACGATTTACTTTTTCTTAATCCGGGTGCTGCCGGTAAACATGGTTTGCACAAGATGAGAACGCTCTTGCGATTCGCCATCGAAGCTGGAAAAATTAAAGATCTGGAGGTAATTGAACTCGGACTTAGGGGGAGTATTACTTAGATTCCCTGATCGCCTTAAACTCACTCCCCTCTTTCCATTTTGGCCATTGGTCCGTATTGGCTAATTCATTTCCAATGTTTAAGTAGAGTTCAGCATCCTCATAGATTCCCGCGAAACTCCATGTTGATGCGTCAAACTCATCTGCAGGCTTGTGATATTTATAAAGGTTATACGTTTCCGACTCTATCTTGATCCTGTCAACTCCACCTTCGACTGCCTCGTAAGTGCCGGATGCGAAAAGTGCCGGAATGCCAATTTTAGCAAAATTGAAATGGTCGGATCTGAAAAAATATCCTTTACCGGGTTCCGGGTCCGGATAAATATATCGATCCTGTAATGCGGCGTATTTTTCGGCGATATCTTCTAATTCAGATTGCCCTATTCCGACAACAGTGAAGTCCTTCATTTTTCCATAGGCATTCACACCATCGATATTGAGATTAGCCACAGTTTTGCCAGGATCGAATATGGGGTTAGACGAATAATATGCAGATCCAAGCAATCCTTGCTCTTCGGCGGTTACCATGAGGAAAACCAATGTTCTTTTCGGTTTCTCCATTTGCGTAAATGCCCTGGCAATCCCCAGAATAGTTGCCACACCGCTGGCATTGTCATGAGCGCCATTATATATCGAATCCCCATCTACAGGCGTGCCGACCCCAAGGTGATCCCAATGCGCCGTATAGATAATGGCCTCTTCCGGCTTTTCAGATCCCGTAATTTTGGCAACAACGTTAAACGAATTGTCCGTATTTATCTCATTTTGAATTTCTACAGATACATTCAGTCCCAAGGGTACTGACTTAAGTCCTGCACTCTGAGCTTTTTCTTTATAATCTGTCATATCGACAGATGAAGCTTCAAAGATCCTGATTGCCGCATCCCTGGTGATCCAGCCTTGAACAGCACACTGATATTCCTCTGTTCCCGATTTGTCCAGGTTCAATCTGCCGCCCGACCAGGATGCTCCAACTACCATCCAGGGATACCCGGCAGGTACGGTCTCGTGTATGATAAGTACACCCGCAGCACCCTGTCTTGCTGCTTCCTCATACTTGTAGGTCCATCGCCCATAGTAAGTCATCGTTTCCCCTTTGAAAAAAGTACTATCCCCTTTTTCAAATCCCGGATCATTTACCATCACAATGACTGTCTTGCCCGCCACATCCAAACCCTCATAATCATTCCAGTTATATTCAGGTGCTACAATCCCGTAACCGGCAAAGACCAGTTCGGAGTTTTGAAGTGATACACGCTCTTCCACTCTCTCAGTGTACACCACATAATCTTTTTGAACTTCAAGCTCAACATCCCCTTTGTCACCGCCCGAAATTGTCATCCTGTTACCGGGATAGCCTTTTATTTCCACCAGGGGTACTTCCTGCAGGTAGGATTGACCATTGCCTGGTTCCAGCCCCATTAATTCGAATTGTGTTTTCAGATAATCAATGGTCTTCACCTCGCCATCGGTAAACGGTTTTCTGCCCAGAAATCCGTCACTTGAAAGGGCCTCAATGTGACTGGCAATGGCTAAAGTATCTATTAATGCACTGGTATTTTCAACTTTCGGTGGCCGGCATGAAAAAAGCAGGACTCCTAACAAAAGGATGAGTATGGTTTTCATTTTTCTATAGTTCTAAGCAGGCCAAAAATAGGAGAATTATTACAACCGGCCAGAATGGTTATATCCTTAACTTTACGACAACATCAATTTGATTTCAAACCAATGAAAACCAGAACATTATTAATCCTCATATCCCTGTTTATGCTGACGCAATGTACACAACCAACCGGTGGCCCTGATGAAACAGTCACAAACAAACAACCTTCTTTGCTGGACAATTATGTCAGCTTCACACTGACCGCCGATATTTCCCACTTATCGGAAAATCAAAAGGCAATGATCCCCAAGCTTATCGAAGCTTCGAAAATTATGGATGAACTATTTTGGTATGAAGCCTATGGAGAGAGATCAAAAGCGCTTGAGCTTTCGGAGATACCGGACATTCAGGAATACATTAAGATCAACTACGGTCCATGGGACAGATTGAACGGAAACGCCCCCTTTATTGATGGAGTGGAAGCTAAACCCCCAGGTGCAAATTTTTATCCCAAGGACATGACCAAAGAAGAATTCGAGGCAGCTGAACTGGAAGGTAAAAATTCATTGTACACCTTTATCCGCAGGAATGAGGAGGGAAACCTTATTACCATTCCTTATCGCGAGATGTTCCCCGAACAAGTGAAGCGTGCTTCGGAAATACTCAGAGAGTGTGCGGAATTGGCAGAGGACGAAGGTTTTAAAAAATACCTGACGCTCAGGGCTGAGGCGTTACTCACTGACGAGTATCAGCCTTCTGATTTTGCGTGGATGGACATGAAAACCAATCCGATTGATGTCGTGATCGGTCCCATCGAAAACTATGAAGACGGGCTTTATAATTACAAAGCTGCCCATGAGGCATACGTGCTTATCAAAGATCTTGAATGGAGTGAGCGATTAGCAAAGTACGCAGCTTATTTGCCTGAACTTCAGGAAGGTATTCCCGTTCCCGAGGCCTACAAGCAGGAAAAACCGGGAAGCAATGCTGACCTGAATGCTTACGATGTTGTGTATTATGCCGGGGATTGCAACGCCGGTTCCAAAACCATCGCCATTAATCTTCCAAATGATGAGGAGGTCCAGCTGCAGAAAGGGTCCAGAAGATTGCAGTTGAAAAATGCAATGAAAGCCAAGTATGAAAAGATCCTGGTTCCGATAGCTGAAGTATTAATCGCTGAAGATCAGAAAAAACATATCACATTTGATGCCTTCTTTGCAAATACTATGTTTCATGAAGTTGCGCATGGCCTTGGGATTAAAAATACAATTAACGGCAAAGGGACAGTCAGGCAGGCATTGAAAGAGAATTATTCTGCTCTTGAGGAAGGAAAAGCCGATGTACTGGGGCTTTACATGATCACCCAGCTGTTTGAAAAAGGCGAATTAGAGGGAAGTATAGAGGAATATTACACTACATTCATGACCAGTATCTTCCGGTCTGTCCGTTTCGGCGCATCGAGTGCTCATGGCAAAGCCAATATGATCAGGTTCAATTTCTTCCTCAAAATGGGAGCTTTTTCAAAAGATGAGGAAACCGGTAAATACAGTGTCGACTTTGAAAAGATGAAGGAAGCTATGAACGCATTGTCGGAAGTTATTTTAACGCTTCAGGGCGACGGTAATTATGAAGGAGTCAGTGAGCTGGTAGCTGAAATGGGTATTTTCGGCGATGAATTGCAGTCAGACCTGGATCGGCTTGCCAACGCCCGCATCCCTGTTGACATTGTTTTTGAACAGGGCGCGGATATTTTAGGCATTTAAACACAGGAAGTGCAATGGAAAAGAAGTTAATTAATGGCCATCCTCATATCAAATATGAACAGGAGGTTTTTCCGCTGGATGAGGTTGAAAAAAGAGCTGAAGAACACTACGAATGGTTGAATAAACGAAGGACAGTCCGAAATATCTCGGATAAACCTGTTTCCAGATCCGTGATCAATAATCTGATCAAAGCGGCATCAAGTGCTCCGTCAGGAGCTCACAAGCAGCCCTGGACTTTTTGTGCAGTCTCCTCTCCGTCCATGAAATCCAAAATCAGGAAGGCGGCGGAAAAGGAGGAATACGAAAGTTATAAAAACAGGATGTCCGAGAGGTGGCTGAAAGACCTGGAACCTATTGGAACTGACTGGAACAAGCCTTTTCTGGAAAATGCACCATGGCTGATCATTGTTTTTAAAAAGGTGTACGAATCAAAAGTCGAAACCGGCGAGAAAGCCAACAACTATTACGTAAATGAAAGTGTAGGAATTGCTTGCGGATTTTTAATAAGCGCCATCCATAACGCTGGTTTGGTGACTTTGACACACACGCCCAGCCCAATGAATTTCCTCACAAAAATACTGGAGAGACCTGAAAATGAAAGACCGTTTTTGTTGTTGCCGATTGGTTATCCGGAAGATGAAGTTTACGTGCCGGATCTGGAGCGAAAACCTCTGGAAGAAGTCGCAGTCTTTTATGAGTGAAGTTCAGGCACCAGTTTGACCTTTCTTCTATGAAATAAGGCAATAACAGGCCCATTGACGGGTTTTCCGTTGATTTTGGCAGGAATTATATCAAAAATGGCAAATTCTCTATGCTTCCAATAATCATATTTGTATCCAGAAGAATTGGCCATTAGCATGGCAATTCTTAGCTTCTAACATAAAGAAGCCTTTTTTCTATAGCTGGTTGGGACCCTGACGCTAATCGTCAGGGTTTTTTCTTGTGTCAGATTATTCGCTGTTATTGACAGGAATTTTAACTATTTCCAAGCTTTATTTACAGCTTTATCGCTCTTAGGAAACTTACTAGATGGCTTCACGCTAAAGTGCGGCCATTTTTTTTGTTACAATCTCAAAATCATTATGGCAGAAATTTGAAGAAAGTTGGCAGCGCGAATTGAATTTAACCCCTAATCTTTACGCCTGATATAAAATAAGAAAAAATCTACTTCCTGACTGGAAGTATGTTTGTCTATAGCTGGTTGGGACCCTGACGCTAATCGTCAGGGTTTTCTTTTGAAGCCCGATTTCCTGGAAGGTTTTTGTCTTACTGCGATTTTCCATAAATTGAAGAAAACCTCTTAATGATGCGATTGTTACTATTCCTGATATTATCATTTCTTTTCGCAAGCACTACTCACGCCCAGCAAGGAAACAGCACCGATCTGGTGGAGGAAGGACTAAAACGCTTTGACAATAAATCGGGAAAGATCCTCTACGAAATTATCGGAGATGCAGTTGGTCAGATGGAATATACGTTTGATCACTGGGGCTGGCTGGAATTCACATCCCGCAAAATGGAATACACGCTATTTGGGATGCAAAGTAGCGAGGACCGTGTTGAATTCAGGGATGGCGATTTCTTTTACAATATTGATCTGAAAACCTCAAAAGGTAAAAAAAGTAAAAACAAGGATACAAGCGATCTGCTCAGATATAAGTCAGGCCGTGAAACCATCGAAGCGCTGTATACTAAAATGGGAGGTACTACTGCAGGGACTGATCAAATTCTGGGAAAAACTGTAAATATTTGGAAGTTTGAATCCGGCAATACACTGGAACTATGGGAATGGAACGGAATCGTTTTGAAAGGCAAAAGGAAACTGTCAAAAGTAGTCTATGAATATGAGGCCAAATCCATCGAGTTGGATCCGGAAGTGAATATCCGGTTACCTGATGGAATTACGTGGGTCGACTAATGCGCATCTTTGTATTTACCATTCTTGAAGGCCCTGCTGGTTACCGCGCTTTTGAGGGCCGAAGGTTTCAAAATGGATTTCCCAAGTATTATCCTGCAACATTCCTGAATCCCTTCTGTGATGGACGGGTGGGGGTGTATCAATTCCGCTAACTCTCTGATCCCCTTCCCGGTCGATATCAATAACGCAACGGCCTGTATTGCACTGGATGCATGAGCACCTATCACACGCATACCCAGGATCTTATAATCTCCATCATTCGTAACAATGATTTTTATGAATCCCTGAGTATTCCTCATTGCTATGGCTCTTGGGATGCAGCTGTAATCCAGAATAACAACCTTAAAGTCCTGATTTGATGCTCGCGCGGTCTGCTCATTCATCCCGACTCCCGCCACCTCCGGGTGGAGGAACATAATAGTCGCAATATTTTCATAAATGAGCGGCCTGTCAGGTACACCGTAGATCTTTTCGATAGCATACCTTCCCTCCAACTCCCCGACATTTACGAGGGAAATATCCGCAGTAATATCACCAACTGCATAAATATTATCAACACTTGTACTGGTCAGATCATCGATAATGCCCCTTTCATCCAATTTGACTCCAACCGACTCATCGAACAAATCCTCATAGTTTGGAACCCTGCCAACCGACACCAGGGCCTTTTCCACCCTGAAGACCTCCTTGCTGCCATCGTCATATTCCAACGTATAATTGACCTCCCCATGCACTATTTCCATACTGATCAACCGGGAATTCCTGTGGATCAGTACATTCTGCTCTTCCAGGTTTTCTTCGATGATCTTAACGATGTCCTCGTCCTCGAATGGCAGGATCCTGTCGCCTTTGTCAATCAAGTGTACCTTGGTCTGACCAAAAGCAGAAAAAATAGTAGCAAACTCGCAGCCAATTACCCCCGCACCCATGATCACTATGCTTCTGGGGAATCTTTCCAGGTTGTCCAGGCCGTCACTGGTAAATATATGCTCTTCATCGATAGGTAAATGCGGTAGCTTCCGTGGTTTGCTTCCTGTGGCCAGGACGATGTTATTCCCTTCAATTTTAGTAGATGTGCCATTGTCCGTGATCTGAACCACATGCTTTGAAACCACCTTGGCAGTACCTACCAGGTAATCAAAAAGCTCCTCGCCCCTACTAACATTTATATTCTGCATCTGATGCTCCAACTGCGCAACACGTTCATTCAGGGCCTTTTCTACCTCGAATTGTATTCGCTTATAGTTGAACTCCGGAGGGGAAACCATATTCAGCGCTGAACCGTGCTTGCGAATAGAACGGGCCTCACGGGCTAGTTCCCACCATGTTTTACTCCATAAAGCACCCTTGTGAATCCCCGCTCCGCCAAGCTGTTCCTTCTCTATCAGCGCTACTTTCTTTTTGAAATCGACCGCCCTCATTGCTGCGGCATATCCTGCAGGTCCGGCTCCAATTACAATGACATCATACTTCTTCATAAGTAGGTTTGTGACTATATGGTTACCTGATCTAATGTGAGTTCTTTATCACAGAAACCTTGCTACATCATTCAGATCCCTATGAGCAGATTTTAATGAGAGGTATAGCGCCAGGTGCAGGAATCTCTTACCCATATGATTCCCGTAGCCTTACCTCATCATTATCTACCCACAAGCCTGAATAACCAAGTCTCGCAGACAGGTTTTTGTGAGTTTTCCCAAGTTGAACTGTGTTAATCTAAGTAAAAATAATCCAATCAGGAAGATTGATGCCTCTTTTTAAGGATATCCACAACCTCCGAAAGTGGTATTTTTTTGGCTTCGAGCAGTACCAAAAGGTGATAAATTAGATCTGCAGCTTCGTTCTTAAATAGCTCTTTATTGTCATCCTTTGCTTCAATTATCAGCTCCACGGCCTCCTCACCCAGCTTCTGGGCGATCTTATTTATACCATCATTGAACAACGAAGATGTATACGACTTTTCCACCGGATCTTCATGGCGATTTTTGATGATTTTTTCCAAATGGTTGATAAACCTGATGCCATCGGAATTGGATTCATTGAAGCAGGTGTCAGCACCGGTATGACAGACAGGTCCTTCGGGTTCCGCCTTGATCAAGAGTGTATCATCATCGCAATCACTTATTATGTCTTTGACGATCAGGTGATTTCCCGAAGACTCGCCTTTGGTCCACAGCCGGTTTTTGGATCTGCTGAAAAAAGTGACTTTTCCTGTCTCCCTGGTTTGATCAAGAGCCTCCTGATTCATAAAACCCAACATGAGGACTTTGTCCGTTGAAAAATCCTGAACAACCGCCGGTACCAATCCACCGAGTTTTGTAAAATCCATTTTTCTCAAATTCTTACAGGTATATTCTTATTTTTCAGCTCCTTTTTGATTGTTGATATTTCCACTTCCCTATAGTGGAAAATACTGGCTGCCAGCGCGGCATCTGCACCGCTCCTTTCAAAGATATTACTAAAGTGCGCCGATTCCCCACCTCCCCCGGATGCGATCAGCGGTATGTTCACCAAATCCGAAATCCGGTTGGTGAGATCTGTCGCAAATCCATTTTTGGTGCCATCATGGTCCATCGAGGTAAGTAAAATTTCTCCAGCGCCCCTTTCTTCTACTTCTACCGCCCACTCCAGTGTTTTTATTTTGGTGGGCCTGGACCCTCCATGTGTATGAACGATATCCACGCCATCGACATATCTTGAATCGATGGCAACCACAATGCACTGCGAACCAAAATTTTTGCTCAATTCATTTATCAGTTCCGGACGCTTTACGGCTGCGGAGTTGACCGAGACTTTATCGGCGCCGGCATCCAATAATGCAGACACATCTTCCGTGGTGGATATTCCGCCTCCTACGGTGAAAGGTATGTGAACCTCTCTGGCCACATTCTTTACTAACTGAACGAGCGTTTTTCTCTTCTCAAGTGTTGCCGAAATGTCTAAAAATACCAGTTCATCGGCTCCTTCTTCCGCATATCTTGCTGCCAGTTCCACCGGATCTCCTGCATCTCTCAGGTCGACAAAGTTGACGCCCTTTACCGTTCTGCCGTCTTTCACATCAAGACATGGTATAATTCTCTTGGTCAGCATCAGACCTGGGTCAATTGATTTAACGCTATCTTTTGCTCATGGATCGCTTTACCAACTATTGCTCCGTAGAGTCCCTCTCTCTTCAGTTCATTCAGGTCTTCAATCGACCTGATTCCTCCGCTTGCGATAAGCTTAATATCAGGGTATTTGGTGATGATCTCCCTGTACAATTCAACTGAAGGCCCTGCCATCATTCCATCTTTCATGATATCGGTACAAATAACGTATCTGATGCCAACATCCAGGTAATATTCCAGAAACTCAAAAAGATCAATACTGGTAGATTCTTTCCAGCCTGAAACCATGATCTTACCATCTAAGACGTCGGCTCCCAAAATTATCTTTTCTGTTCCGTAATTCTCAATCCAGGCCAGAAACAAGTCCCTGTTCTTAGCAGCAATTGAGCCACCGGTTACCTGTTTTGCGCCAGCATCAAACACTTTTACAACCTGCTCAGGATCTTTCACACCCCCGCCAAAATCAACATGAAGGCTTGTTTCAGTACATATTTGCCGGAGGATGGAGTAATTAATGATCTTTTTGGCTTTCGCACCATCCAGATCTACAAGATGGAGGCGCTTAAGTCCGGCGGATTCGAATTGTCTGGCTACTTCGACCGGATCTTCATGATAGGATTTGACCTTCGAATAATCCCCTTTTTCGAGTCTGACACACTTCCCGTTTATGATATCGATTGCAGGAATGATCTCCATCTTACATTTCCAAAAAATTCTTAAGTATTTGCATCCCGGACTCAGCGCTTTTCTCAGGGTGGGGCTGGATGGCATGAAAGTTATCCTCCTGAATCGCTGCGCTAAATTTTATCCCATATTCGCTGGTGGCGGTAGTTTGATTGCAATGTTCCACATAATAGCTATGAACAAAGTACAAGTAATCGTTTTCATTCACATTTTCAAAAAGTGGTCCTTCCAGTGAAAAAACAGAGTTCCAGCCCATATGCGGTACCTTGCGGGTATCCTCAAACCTTTTCACCGTGGCAGGGATAATGCCTAAACATTCCGTTTCATTTTCTTCACTGAATTCGCACATCAACTGCATTCCCAGACACACGCCGAGGAATGGTTGTTTCAATTCCCTGATGGCTATGTCCAGTTTTCTATCTTTTAAATAGTCCATGGCCGAACTTGCTTCCCCCTGACCCGGAAAAATGATCTTGTCTGAAGTTTTTAGCAGTTCGGGATCATCCGTTATAACGGGTGTCACCCCTAACCGCTCCAGCGCAAAACTCAAGGACTGTACATTTCCCGCATTGTATCTGACTACCGCAACCTTCATGAGCGCAAAGAAAGCCTTCCGGAATGAAGCATCCACAAATAAATTATGAAAAATGTTCCAGGGTCCTGCAATAACTGCAGTTTACAACGTGATCAGGTGAAATCGTAACCTGTTCACAAACCAGCCTCTTTCAACAAATTGAGAATACGGTCTTTTGTTAGATTCACTAGCTGACTTTTATCATATATATGAACCAGGTAAACCTCCTTATCCTCCGTTATCAGATACGTGATGATTCTTGCACCGGCAGATTTTCCTTTTCCTTTGGAGGAAATAGCCATCCGGATTTTATAGATATTATGACCCAGCAAGGTACCTGAATCCGGTTTTTCCCGAAGGATTGTAACAAGTTCCCGGAGGTCGTTTTTGATAGAAGGATATTTTTTGGACAGCTTTTTAAAGAGCTTCTTGAAATTTGGAGTTGGGATTACATCAAAGCTCATCAAGGAAGTCTCCGGCAGATTGTTTAGGAATTTTGCCTTCACGCATGAGCTTTACTTGCTTAAGGCTACTTTGAAGCTCTTCCATGGCTTCTTTGTTGTCTTCCACCTTCACATAATCAAGTGTCTTGATGAACTCAAGAAAAGCCTTGAATTTATTGTCAGCGATATTTAAAGTTAGCTGTTTCACAATTAGTTAATGTCTGTCTGACCGGGGTCGATGACAAAAAAATCCTTATTAAATTCTTTAGTCGTCATTATAACAAAATTATTGCATTAAAGTGTGAAAATCAATCAGGCAGCTCCCTGACAAGTACATATAGGATCTAACCTTTGGAAAAAATCTCATCTGTAACTTCTGTTACACTGGGTGGAATTACGTGGGTCTACCTTTGCACTAAAATGATTCAATACAAAATACTATGGCAACAGTAAAACTTACTTCCGAAATCTTTAAGGAAAAGGTTTTTGATTATACCAGGGAGAAGGAATGGAAGTACAAAGGTGATAAACCGGCAATAATTGATTTCTATGCAGATTGGTGCGGACCATGTCAGATGGTGGCACCTGTACTCGAGGAACTCTCCGACGAACATCCGGAAATAATCATTTATAAGGTTGATACAGAAGTGGAGCAGGAACTATCGGCTGTTTTCCGCATCCGAAGCATCCCAAGTATTCTTTTTATTCCTCTCAATGATCAACCTTCAATGCATACCGGGGCTTTGCCTAAAAACGCACTGGAAGAGATCATTGAAAAGGATCTGGTTGTGCCTGCCTGAATATAAAACAAAAAGGATCCAGGTTCACTCACGTGGAGTGAGAAGCCGAATAAAAAATATACCTGCTCAGGCTACCACCGGCTCTCCTCCGGAAACCATTTCCGCGATGACCTCCTTTATTTCAGGGATTGAGCTGTAAAGTTGCTCGTAGGAATCGATCACATAATAACGATCCTGGAAAACATCCTTTCTGAAGCTTTTTGACATGATCTCACGCACCTCGAATTCGTAGTGCGGAGGCTCATCCGTAAGACAGAATTTGGTTTCGCCGGCTGATGACAAGATACCGGCGCCGTATATGCGGAGTTCTCCATTTTCACGGATGAGTCCAAATTCCACGGAAAACCAGTAAACCCTGGCTAGTAATTCGATGGCATAGTCATTCCCGACATATTGCAATCCAATTTTACTTATCTCTTCCAGGAAGTTTACAAAGGATTGATTGGTGAGCAATGGTACGTGCGCAAACACATCATGGAACATATCCGGTTCTTCCAGGTAATCCAGTTCCTTCATTTTCCTTAACCAGGTAGTGGCAGGAAATCTCCTGTTGGACATCAATTCAAAAAATGTGTAATCAGGGACAATACCAGGCACTACTGCCAATCTCCACCCGGTTTCCTTGTGCAGTATTTCATTGGTGTCTTCAAAGTGAGGGATCTCGTCTGCGATGAAATTGCACTTCTCCAAACCTTTCAGGTGTGCCTTACTCGCTGCAGCAGGCAGGTTTTGAATTTGTCTTTCGTAAAGAAGTTTCCAGACTTTAAAATCCTCTTCCGTATAGTTTCCGTAGATCTGTTTCATCTATTTCTGAGTAATTGTGGGGTGTTTATGGGTGCAAAGTTAATTAAATTAGACGGTTGAGGCTGGAAGTGCATATGTGATCGATCAGAAAGTAGAATACATTCATCTCAATAAGGTCATCGTTCTAGAACCTGAACATCGGAGATTCAACAGCAAAAGGATAGAGCATTTCGACATCAATAAACCGATTTTGTCTCCAGCAGCATTCTCGTCTTCCTGACTAATGTCGATGATTCATTGAAGCTTAAGGTCTGCTGGCCATCGGAGAATGCTTCCTCGGGTTTGTCATGAACCTCATAGATCACTCCGTCAGCGCCGGCAACGACGGAGGCAAGCGCCACCGCTTCCACATGATCCCGGATGCCTACCCCATGTGAAGGGTCCGCAATGACGGGCAGGTGTGTTTTCTCCTTCAGTATGGGGATGGCATTGATATCAAATGTATTTCGGGCAGCCCTTTCATACGTTCTAATGCCTCGTTCACAAAGCAGTATTTTCTCGTTGCCCGCAGAAAAGATATACTCAGCGCTATAAAGCAATTCATCAATCGTCC
Source organism: Cyclobacteriaceae bacterium (assembly GCA_028278225.1). Classification (GTDB taxonomy): domain Bacteria; phylum Bacteroidota; class Bacteroidia; order Cytophagales; family Cyclobacteriaceae; genus JANQEU01. Next base: position 108,528 of record JANQEU010000075.1, on the reverse strand, counting down.
CGGAAATACCCCTTTTGATCATGACAGGTTTGTCAACCTTGCCCAATTCATCCAGGAGATTAAAGTTCTGCGTATTTCTGGCGCCGATCTGAAATATATCCACGTACTCCAGCATGGTTTCAATTTGCGAGACCTGCATTACTTCCGAGATAATCTTGATCCCGGCCTTTTTTGCTAATCTGTACCATACTTTAAGTCCTTCAATCCCCAATCCCCTGAATGAATAAGGGGAGCTTCGGGGCTTGTAGACACCTCCCCGCATAATCTTTATGTTGTTCTCTTTCAGGTGGTCTATGGTTTTTAGGATATTCTCCTCCCCCTCGATGCTGCAAGGTCCCGCCATAAGTGCAAAATGTCCGCCTCCGATCTTTACACCGTCCCCGAGATCTACGACCGTTTGATTCACCTTCCATTTCCTCGATACTAGTTTGTAATCATCAGAGACAATGTGAATGTCCCTTATCCCTTCCAGATGCCCTATTTTGCGTACGTCAAATTTTGATTTCCCAATGCCTACCAGGTATTCACCGGCCTGTGTTTTGACAAACGTTCCCTTGTATTTGTAGGATTTTACCTGATCATACACTTTCTTTTTCTGAGCTTCGGTAATGGAGGGTTCCAGTTGAATGATCATCTGCCTGTTTGTTTAATGTCTCTTATAAATGACTGAATGGAAGCTGAAGAAGGATCTTCCTCCAGCAACCGGATAAATGCACTGCCTATGATGGCTCCGTCGGCATAGTCACAGGCCTTGACAAATGTCTCATGATTTGAGATCCCGAATCCGATCATTAACCTGGAGCTTAATTCCATATTCCGGATTCTACTGAAATACGTGATTTGGGATTCGGTAATTTCATTCTTTGCACCTGTTATGCTGGAAGACGCCACTTCATAAATGAACCCATCTGTATTTTCATCTATTGTCCTTATCCGGTCATCCGCCGTCTGGGGTGTGATAAGGAAAATATTGTAAATTCCGTATGCCTGAAAAATTTCCTTGTAAACCTCCAGGTAGTCTTTCATGGGCAGATCCGGAATGATCAGGCCATCAATCCCTACGTCATTGCATCTTTGGCAAAACTTGTCAATCCCAAACTGCATGACAGGATTAAGATAACCCATCAGGATCACAGGGATCGTAACCAGAGGCCGCAGTGTTTCCAGTTGACTGAACAGCAGATCAATATTCATCCCATTTTCCAGGGCCCGGTTAGAACTATCCTGAATCGTAGGACCGTCGGCTATAGGATCGGAATATGGCATTCCCAGTTCAATGATGTCTGCTCCGGATTCTTCCAGGTCTCCGGCGATCCTTAACGTGTCGTTCAGTGACGGGAACCCTGCAGTATAGTACACATTCAGCAAATGGTCTTTCTTGTCTTCAAAGGCCTGATCAATTCGGTTCATGCTATAAGTAGAAGTATATCAATTTCTTTATTTCGGATCAACTAAAAACTTCTTCAACAGTCAGTACTTGCCCCATTTTATATAGGTGTCAAGGTCTTTGTCTCCCCTTCCGGAGAGATTGACTACAACTATTTTCCCTTCAATCTCCAATTTTGAAAGGGCTGCAACGGCGTGTGCGCTTTCTATGGCCGGAATTATCCCCTCCAGTTTGCTCAATTTAATACCAGCTTTCATGGCTTCCTCATCTGTCACCCCTACAAATTGTCCACGACCGCTTTCGAACAAATGAGCATGTATCGGCCCGATTCCCGGGTAATCCAGTCCGGCAGAGATGGAATACGGCTCAACAACCTGACCATCCTCTGTTTGCATTAGCAGCGTTTTGCTGCCATGCAAAATCCCTTCAGTGCCCAGTGCGGTTGTCGCGGCTGATTTGCCGGTATCATTGCCCAGTCCGGATGCTTCCACAGCGACAAGTTCCACCTTCGGGTTATCCACATAATGATAGTATGATCCTGCAGCGTTGCTGCCGCCACCCACGCAGGCAACAATTATGTCCGGATCGGGTCTGCCTTCATGCTCCCGGAGCTGGCTTTTTATCTCTTCGCTTATCACGCTCTGAAACCTGGTTACCATATCCGGATACGGATGCGGTCCTACAACCGATCCGATGATGTAATGTGTGTCAACGGGATTGTTGATCCAATGGCGCAGAGCTTCATTGGTAGCGTCTTTTAACGTTCTGCTTCCGGATGTGGCCGGTACCACTTCGGCCCCCAGGATCTTCATCCGCTCCACATTTGGCCACTGCCTTTCGATATCCACCTCACCCATGAATACAGTGCAATCCATATCCATGAGTGCACAGACCGTGGCAGTAGCGACACCATGCTGACCAGCCCCGGTTTCAGCGATTATCCTTTTTTTGTTGAGCGCTTGCGCCAAAAGAATCTGACCAACCGTATTATTCACTTTGTGGGCGCCGGTATGGCACAGGTCTTCCCGTTTCAGATAGATACTGGCATTGTATGCTTTTGACAATCTATCAGCTTTATACAGGGGAGTCGGCCTCCCCACATAGTCCTTCAGAAGTGACTGGAATTGACGCTGAAATTCTTCCGAGGATATGATCTGCAGGTAGTTTTCCCTAAGTTCCTCCACATTCGGATACAGCATCTCAGGAATATAAGCACCACCAAACTTCCCATAGTAGCCAGCCTCATCTACCTGGTAGCTTATTTTTTTTACTTCCATATCTTCATCAGCTTTTTAAGTTTTTCTACATCTTTTAGTCCGGGTTCGATCTCAAACCTGCTGTTCACATCAATCCCTGCCAGGTTCTTAGATTTCATCCCTTTGATCTCAAGTATATCCGGAAGATCGATTCCACCACTTAAAAGAAATGGAACATCCAGGTCATACGCCTTCAGGATCGACCAGTCAAACTTTTTACCGGAACCACCAAATTCCTCAACCCTCGTGTCAAAAAGAAAATAGGAAACGTAAGGAATGTATTGTCTCATATCATCCAATGGCAATTCGTCTAAAACACGGAAGACCTTGATTATATTCAGTCCTTTCTCCACTAACTCCCTGGCAAAACCAGGGGTCTCATCCCCATGGAGCTGAATATATTTCAGCTCATAGCGAGACGCTAAATCCGTAACTTCTCTTCTCACCGGATTGACGAAAACGCCAACCTTATCTATTCCCTTAAGATCCTTTAATGCCCGGGGATCCGGACGGGAAACGTATCTTTTTGACTTTGGATAAAAAATGAATCCCATCATATCCGGCTGCAATTCTCCCACAGATCTGATGTTAGGTTCCTCCTTCATTCCGCAAACCTTCAGTATCATTTTTGGCTTTCCTTTTTCAACTGCTTTACTTTTCTTACCAGATCCCTGCAAGCTTTGCCCGGCCTTCCGAACCGCATAAAATACTCTCCGATCAAAAATCCTTCATATCCATAGTTCATAAGATCAACGATGATTCCGGGATCATTTATTCCGCTTTCCGAAACCTTCACAAATTGATCAGGTATTTTTTCGGACAGTTCCTTCGATACATCAACAGAAGTCTTAAAAGTTGACAGGTCCCTATTGTTGACTCCCAGCAGATCAATGTGATCACCGACGGACCTTGCCAGCTCATCCTCATTGTGCACCTCCAGCAGCACTTCCAAACCCAGGCTCTTAGCACAGGAAGCCAGCTCTTGAATTTCCTCCGGTGTGAGGACCGCCGCAATCAGTAGAATGGCATCTGCTCCAATGGACTTGGCTTCTATGATCTGATACTCGTCGATAGTGAAATCCTTTCTCAGTATAGGGCAGAAGTTAAAATTTCTCGCTGTTGTCAGGTCTTCATTGCTCCCATCAAAAAAATGACTGTCCGTAAGGACTGAGAGTCCCGAGGCCCCGGCCTGCATGTAGCCAATTGACGTCCTTTCGATTGAAACATGCTGATTGATAATCCCCTTTGAAGGTGATTTCCTTTTGATCTCCGCAATCAGTCCGATTTTGTCTTCTCTTCGAATGTACTTGCATAGTGATACCGGAGTGGAATCGAAATAAATGCTTCTCTCCAAAAGTTTGACAGGAAATAAGGACTTACGCTCCGCCACTTCCTTTTTCTTGTATTGAATGATTTCCTCCAGGATATTCATGCGGTTATTTATTTATCTCCAGGAATTTCTTAAATCGTTTCAGTGCCCGACCTGATTCAAGTGATTCACGGGCCTGAGCAATCCCTTCAGGAAAAGGAATTGATTTACCCGTCGCAATGGCTAAGCCCGCGTTGATCAATACAGCATTATTCTGGGCAGCAGTTCCCCTATTTTCAAGAATGTCTGTGAAGATCCCCGCTGAATCCTTCACCGTTTCACCTCCCGCCAGATCCTGCGGTTGTACCCTGTCGAATCCCAGATCTTCAGGAGACATCACCCCTTCCTTCCGGTTTATTATATATTTGAAATTTCCGGTCAGGGACACTTCGTCATAGCCATCCAAAGAGTGAAGGATAATGAAATTCTTGTCCGTCTCCTGGTAGATATACCCGTAAAGACGAGCCAGTTCCAGGTTGAAGACGCCTACCAGCTGGTTTTCAGGAAAGGCGGGGTTCACCATGGGTCCGAGCATGTTGAAAAAGGTTTTTACTCCTAACTCCTTTCGGACAGGAGCCACATTTTTCATTGCCGGATGGAAAAGAGGCGCATGTAGAAAACTGATCTTCGCTTCGTCGAAACTCCGCTGTATCGTGTCCGGTTCATTAGTGAATTTGCATCCGAAATATTCCAGGACATTTGAAGATCCGCAGACTGAAGACACCCCGTAATTTCCGTGTTTTGCAACTACCTGATCTGATCCTGCAACTACAAACGACGATATGGTCGAAATATTGAATGTATCCTTGCCATCGCCGCCGGTTCCGCAAAGATCAATGGCATTGTAACCTTTAGCCGGTACGCGCACGCACAACTCCAGCATTGCATCCCTGAATCCGGACAATTCCTCAACAGTAATATTTCTCATAAGATAAACAGTGAGAAATGCGGCCATCTGGCTGTTATTATATTTTCCTGACGCCAGGTTTGAGAGAATATCTTTGGCCTCTGACTTTTCCAGGGACTGATATTTAAAAAGCTTGTTTAATACCTCTTTCATTTTGAAATAGCTAACCAGTTTTCAATCATTTTTTTGCCATGCTCGGTCATGATGGACTCGGGATGAAATTGCACCCCACGCACATTATATTGTTTATGTTTCACCGCCATGATATTGCCTTCTTCATCTATGGAAGTAATATGGAGATCCGGTGCAACATCTTCCTTATCTATCACCCAGGAGTGATATCTGCATACCTGGAATGACCTGGGGATATTCCGGAACAGAACGTCCTCATCCACAATTTGTACATCCGTAATCACTCCATGATACACAACCGGCAGGTTGTAAAGAGAGGATCCAAATGCTTCTCCTATAGCCTGATGACCCAGGCAAACACCGAGAATATTTTTTTCCGGGGAATAGGTCCGGATCAGCTCCGGCATAATACCTGCATCTTTTGGAAGCCCGGGGCCTGGAGAGAGCATTATGTTTTCATAATCGGATACCTGATCCAATGAAATTTTGTCATTTCTGCAAACATCCATATCATCCTTCAATCCCATCTCACGTAAAATGTGAACGAGATTATATGTGAATGAATCATAGTTATCTAAGACGAGAACATTTTTCATTATCCTGCCGATATCTTCTGTGCCATGTCCATTGCATTTTCAAGGGCAGCCAGTTTATTATAAACCTCCTGGACTTCATTGTCCGGATTTGATTTTGCTACAATTCCCGCTCCAGCCTGAAACTTCAGTTTATTCTCATAGCTAAGGAACGTTCGTATCATGATCGCATGGTTATAAGTATTCCCGAAATCCATGAAACCTATCGCACCGCCATAATAACCTCTTCTTCCTTTCTCATAATCATTGATGAGCTCCATGGCCCTGAACTTCGGTGCACCTGACAGCGTGCCCGCCGGGAATGTACTTGCCACAATATTGAGGATGTTGGTCCCGGGCAATAGTTTTCCGCTCACCTTGGAAACCAAATGAATAACATGTGAGTAATACTGAATTTCTTTATAGGTCTCGACAGTAACATCCGCTGTGTACTTACTTAAATCATTCCTCGCCAGATCCACGAGCATTATGTGCTCAGAGTTTTCTTTTTCATCCAGGAGCAATGCTTTTGCCAGCTCCGCGTCAGCCTGATCATCTCCGGTCCTTTTGAATGTCCCGGCGATGGGGTAGATAGTAGCCTGATCTTGATTTATTACAATTTGAGCTTCAGGGGACGATCCGAAGATCTTATAACTTCCATAGTCGAAATAAAAAAGATATGGAGAAGGATTAATTGAACGAAGAGCCCGGTATACCTGGAACTCATCCCCTTTGAATTCAGATTGAAATTTCCGGGAAAAAACTACTTGAAAAACATCTCCGATATTGCAGTGGTGAATGCCTTTTTCTACTATTTTCCGAAATTCGGGATCCGTGAAATTGGATTCGGTATTTCCTGCTTTTTCAAATCCAAAGTCCGGATTTGACTGTCTGTGCAGGATGTCGATCAACTCCTGGAATTCCTGGTTATCCGGTTTGGTGAGGTAAGTTTCAATAACATGACATTGATTTCTAAAATGATCAAACGCCACGATATACTGGAATAATGAATACCTGATCTCGGGTATTACGGTATCTCCACCGGAGAGAGTAATATCTTCAAAGTGCTCTACAGCGTCATAGCCTATATAGCCAAAAAGTCCCGTTTCAATGTACTTCGGATTCCCTGAGGTATATTCAAATAACTCTTTGAAAGCTTTCAGGCCGGAAAGCGGATCATCACTTTGAAATTCTTCCTTGGCTTTTCCTGGCAATTCCTGCCGTATTCTGCCACGGAAGACCTCGAAAGTTGACAAGGGCTTACAGCAGATATATGAAAAGCTGTTTTCCTCACCATGGTAATCCGAACTTTCCAGAAGAAGGGTGTTGGCAAACCGATCCCTCAGCTTCAGGTAGGCGCTGACCGGAGTGATCGTATCGGCCAAAAAATCCTGTTTACGGATATTGATCTTATAATTTCCCATAATTCAAATCAAAAAAAAACCCGCTGCGAACAGCGGGCCCATATTTTAAACATAATGATGCGGTTCACAACTGTCAGAAGTCACGAATCCACCACCAATATGTGTTTTTCAAAATCATTATGCGAATCTAAATTTGAAAAATCCTATTTTGCAAATTTCACAACAATTATTTTCAGGATTGTAGCAGTAAGAAAAAAATACGGGATTTTTTGAATCTTTTACCATTGTTTGCGTTAGTGAAGGGTAATACAGTAAATTGCGCAAATGTTACCAGTAGAAGATCAGTTAAGTATATTAGTTTATCTCTCTAAAGCAGATAATTTTATTGCAACCGAAGAGAGTGCATTAATACATGCAATAGGGGAAAGAAACGGATTAACCCCTGAAGAAGTAGATGCAGTAATTGACAATCCAAAGCCAATACCTAATCTCGAAAACCTGCCTCCCGAAGAAAAATTTGAGTTTCTTTTCAACATGATCCAATTGATGAAAGTCGACAAGAAAATATATCAGAAAGAGATTGAGTTTTGTGAAAGATTTGCCCTGAAATTAGGTTATAAACCAGGAGTAATCGCGGACCTTTCCGCTTTCATCTATTCAGACCCCTCCATTATGACCAAACGCAGTTTCCTGCGTTCCGTGGCAGACCAACACGTTATTCCCAGGGAAGACTGAAATTAAGTCAAAAAAAAACCGGCATGTTGCCGGTTTTCATCACTTTGTTTTCAACGTTTTCTCAATGTCATCAATTAGTTTCTTCGAGACTTTTCTGGGATTGGACTTTTTGAAATTCTTTAAAACTTCCAACGCCACGCCTGTTTTCTCATACAATCCGGCTGGATTATGATCACTGGCGTAGCTACCCAGACACCATTCTATTTCCGAAACCAATTGTTCCTCAATACCTAACGTTTCCAGTTTTTCTTTAACCTCCAAACTTACTTTTTCGATCTTTTCTTGTACTGCCATGTTCGATTTTAATGAATTAGTCTTATTGTTGAAATATTGATGCAAAATTAGACCAATTATTAATCAGAATACAATGCTTTCGTTCAATAATTATTAAATCTTAATTAACTCAAACGTTTGCGTTCCACTTCTCCAGCTTGCGATTCATTAAACCGAACCATATCGGAGGAATAAGTGCGAGCATCATCATACCCGGATATCCGGTTGGCATTTGCGGACTCTCACTGATATGGCGTAACACCTGATATTTTCGACTCGCCATGTAGTGATGATCAGAATGTCTTGATAACTCAAATAACATCATTCTACCAATGTGGTGATCTGAATTCCAGGAGTGACGAGGCATGACCCTTTCATATCCAGATGCCTTTCTAACACGTTGTAAACCGTAATGCTCGATATAATTTACCGTTTCAAGGAGCAGGAAACCCATAACAGCGGCACATAGGAAGAAAAACATTACCTGGAAGCCAAAAAACTGCCAAACTGCAATTATGAAAGTGAGCTGTATGATTTGAAAAAGTAACATTTCATTTTCGATGGATACAATCGGTACATTCCTTTTTCGGAGACGATCTGCCTCTAACCTCCAGGCCGATAAGTAAGCAAAGACAACTGAGCGGATCCAAAAGCGGTATAAGTTTTCACCTTTTCTCGCAGAAGACGGATCTTCTGGCGTACTGACACGCTTGTGATGCCCCCGATTATGTTCAATAAAAAAATGCATGTACAGTGATGTTAGCAAAAGAATTTTGGCCAGAAATTTTTCGTATCTCTTTTTCCGATGACCGAGCTCATGTGCAACGTTGATTCCAAATACGCCACAGGATAACCCCATAGCGGAAGTCCTGCCAATTTTATCAGCTAAAGTAAGTCCCGCCTCTCCGATCGTCTGGAAAAAAGTGAAGAGAAGAAACAAATGGACAGGAACGATTAGGTAGATTAACAAATCGAAGGTAAATGTTTTGGAGGCTAGCTCGGATTCTTCGTCCGACAGGTTTGTGGGGTCCGGTTTGATCAGCAGCTCCAGAAATGGTATGATGATAAATGCCTCAATCAATGGCAAATATGTTAACCATCCGGTATTCATTAAGGAGATATAAACCAAAACAGGCAAGCTGAAAACAGGTACGTACTTAAAAGGCCTCAAGCGCATATGCAACCATCAAATCCCTTTAATTTAACTAATTCAACGGAATAAAATAGCCGATAGTGACTCCCACGTTATACAGGTTGCTTGTATCCGGAATAGCATCCGCCCTTCTCTCACTTTTGATGAAATTACTGATGGAATAATTGAAAAACCCATTAAGATGTATCGCTCCAAAACCGAAATCTTTCTGCACACCAAGTCCTGCATTCAGTCCATACCCGAAGGTGTTGTCCCTACTTGGCGAATAGGTATAAAATTCCTCTCCAAAAAATAGCAATTCAGGTACAGGGGGATCCGGTGAGCTGCTATCCATCAAAAACTCCGTAAAGATTCCAATCAGGATAAATAGCTTATTTTTCTCATTACCAAGATATATGATAGCATCCACAGGCAATACTAGATAATCCATGGTTGTAGTCAGTGAAGGATGAACTTCGAACACCTGCTTCCATCCTTTCCGGCTATAAAGAACTCCTCCCTGAATCCCGCTGTTCAGCTTTAAATTGGGATTGTATTTATTATAATGTTTTACCATTATACCGGCATGACCTGCAGGTATTATACCGGAACGAAGTACCAGTGTATATAAAGTGTGTTCTATATATGACGAAGCGGCGTGGCCGCCCCCTACTACTCCTACGTATGTTTGGGATTGAGCATGGGACAAGAATGGTATGAGTACGACCAGGAAGGTTAAAAGTCTCATTGACAGCCCGGTCCTATTTTTTCTTCTTACTTCCCTTACTTTGTTCTACCTGGGGTTTTTTCTTTTTTTTTGGCCGGGATACGCCAAATGTTCCTTTCGTTAATTTTCCTTTTCTGGTTTTTCTGTCTCCTTTACCCATAAGATTGACTAAATTATTGCAGGCAAATGTAATTTGTGAATTTTCAATTATAACTAAATGTATTGAATTAAAATCAGTGCATCAGTCTTAATTAGGCAGTTGGTATGGCAAGACCCAGTTTAACCCTTATAAAAGCGATCAGGCAAACCATCAAAAATCTTGAAGAGGGTAACCACTATGAATGGGGGCATATGGGGGCCTGTAATTGTGGTAACCTTGCCCAGGTATTGACACGGTTAAGCAAAGGCCAAATACACGAATACGCCATGAAAGGTCATGGCGACTGGGCGGACCAGGTAAATTCGTATTGTCCAACCAGCAGACTTCCGATGGACTTGCTTATTAGTGAAATGATTGCTGCCGGACTGAGCCTTGAGGATTTGATAAACCTGGAGCGATTGCGCGACAAAGAGATACTTGTAAACATTCCCATGGAAAAACGTGATGGATTGAGACATAATGATCTGTCGGACCTGGTGACTTATTTGAGAGCCTGGGTACAGGTATTGGAAAATAAGTTATCCGGAAATTCCATTGCGGAAAACTCTGTGGCAGCAAACAACTTTGAAATACATTTAACTACTTAATCAAATTTCATCTTAAATTTGCAGCGGCAAATGGATACGACCAGCTCCTGTTGAATCCCCCAGGTTCGGAAGGAAGCAAGGGTAGACGGTCGTAGCGGTGCGATATCTGTTTGCCTTTTTTTATTTTTCGGTTTTTACAACCAAACAAAAAACAAAATCTATAAATGAAGTTCTTTATTGATACAGCCAATCTTTCGGAGATCCGGGAGGCGCACGAGATGGGGGTGCTTGATGGCGTTACAACCAACCCATCGCTAATGGCCAAAGAAGGCATTACCGGAGCGGAAAATATCAGAAATCACTACAAAGCAATATGTGATATTGTCGAAAACAATGTTAGCGCCGAAGTGATTGCGACTGATTTCGAAGGTATGATGAAAGAGGGTCGTGAACTGGCAAAAATTGATGACAAGATCGTCGTAAAGGTCCCAATGATCAAAGAAGGAGTAAAAGCACTGAAGGCATTTAATGCCGAGGGGATCAGAACGAACTGTACGCTCGTCTTTAATGCTGGTCAGGCAATACTTGCCGCCAAAGCCGGAGCCAATTATGTTTCTCCTTTCCTGGGTCGATTGGATGATGTAAGCACCGATGGAGTAGCATTGATTGAACAGATCGTGAATATTTATGATAATTATAATTTCAGCACTGAAGTCTTAGCAGCATCTATCAGGCACGTAATGCATTTGATCCAATGCGCAGAGGTGGGAGCCGATGTTGCAACGTGCCCATTGGCGGTTATCACGGGGCTATTGAAGCATCCTCTTACCGACATCGGACTTGAGAAATTCCTGTCTGACTATCACAAGGGAAACAAATAAATGACCTTTTAGTTTCATAGTCAGCACCTGTTGAGGACATATGTATATCATCAAGGTAAAGGGCAAGGCGAAAATTCCTGATTACATTCAATTGAGGGATGACCAATTTGTACTCATTGCCTACTTCCGTGCGGACAGACCTCTGAAAAAACTGGAAAAATACGGGCTGGAAGGAAAAGAGGCGGTACTGAAAAGTGTGATTGATCAACTACCTTACGGGAAACTTCAGAAACTGATTATTTAATCGATGACAAGATCCTCAGATAATGTTGTTGAAGTAAAGGATGCCACCATTTTTCAGGATAACGCAGCGATCCTGAGCCGGATCAATTTCTCTGTTGAAAAGGGAGAATTCGTTTACCTGATAGGCAGAACCGGAAGCGGTAAGTCGTCTTTGCTCAAAACACTTTATGTCGATCTCAACCTCAGACTTGGAGACATCACTGTCGCTGGCTATAAGATCAGGGAGATCCCTCCACAAGATATTCCCTTTCTTCGGAGGAAAGTGGGGATCATTTTTCAGGACTTTGAATTATTTTATGATCGCACGGTAGCGGAAAACCTGCAGTTTGTGATGCGGGCAACAGGATGGAAAGACAAGGCGAAGATGAAAAGCAGAATGGCTGATGTTCTGATGAGGGTGGGACTTGGCGCAGTTAACAATAAAATGCCTCATCAATTATCCGGTGGCGAGCAGCAGCGGGTGGTCATAGCAAGAGCATTAATCAACGAGCCGTCAATACTGTTTGCAGACGAGCCGACGGGAAACCTGGATCCTACAGTTTCCGAGGGTATTTTCAAATTGTTTTTAGAGATCAATAATAGTGGGACTGCCATTCTGATGGCTACTCACAATCATCACTTTATCAACAAGTACCCGGCAAGAATCCTGAAATGTGAGGAAGGCAGAATACTTGATTCTCGCAAAACGAAATTTGAATTGAGCAGCTGGTATTGATTGTGGACTTGCAACTTAGCGATTTCGTGTGAAATGAAATGTAACACACAAAGATCACTAAGAATAGTACCTCATAACTGAAATAGCTTGTTTCTTCTAGTCTGCACATATACAATACAGACATCAAATACCTTTAAACCCGCTTCGGTTCAAAAAGCCAATATCAGCCGTCATCCTGAACTCGGTGAAGGATCTCAGGATAAGATCAGTTCTTGTAAACAAGATCCTTCGTAAACATAGGATGACGAACAGGCTTTTTGAACTATACGAACGAAGAATTACTAAACTCGGGACAAGGTGAATTGGTAAAGCCTTTTCAACTACAATCCCTTCAAATGATGGACATGCTCGTCAATGATATCAACCTGGGAGGTAATCCCCGTGATGTATTTGACCAATTCCGCCTCCAGCGCTTCTACCTCCTTATTATACTCCCTGCTCCCCTCCTTGAGGTTATTTTCAATCTCATTCAGGGTATTGCAAACCGTATGCAAAAAGCGAAAGAAAGACCGGGTTGTATATTCAATTTCCAGTTTTTCGATATCCTTGATCGTGGCTGCCGCTTCAGCATCCTGGCTGGTATCGAATTTGTCTATTACCGTTTGATACAGCACAGTGTCATAGTGATGAATGGTGTTTAACAAATCTCTTGTCCTGTTACGATAGGGCGCAATCCTGCAATAATCCTTCAATCCTTCGAAGGTCTTCATTTTTACAGCACCCTCATCCCATTGGACCGTAAGGTCATCAATGATGGCTACAATATCCTCATCCTGGCCCTGACCAAATGACAGCTGGATGAAACACAATAAACAGGCGGAAGAGATAGCTAGTTTTCTCATTAGAAAGAGTGGTTTTAAGTAAGCAAATCACAAAACAGGTTCCGAAGATAAACTTAATTGTAAACCAAACGGGAAACAAGTTTTGGTGCCGGCATCTCCATATTATCATCTTAAATAATCAGATTGGCAGCGGTAATTGTTTGGTGGTTCGTTTTCGATATTCACAATGTTTTTCTAAATTCTGCCAGTCAAATTATCTAACCACTTACCTAACGTATCATGTCAACGGAAAGCGAAAAGACAAAGCAGTTCAATCCCGCTAAAATGGCGTATATACTGGTGTCACTTGTGGCACTGGTGATGATCCTGGTAGCCGGTCAGGAATACATTATTACATTCATAATAGCGCTTATCGTCTGGTTCATCATTCACGAGCTCCGGGAAAATCTGCAGATGATTCCGTACGTAAAGCGGAAATTCCCTATATGGTTACAAAGCGCCATAGCCTTCCTGATCATAAACATTGTAATTATCATGGTCATGGAAATGCTGATCATAAGCATGTCGAATCTGACGTCATCACTGGACGTGTACGAGGTCAATTTTGAGAAAACGATAAAAGATATCAGTGACCGGTCCGGATTGGATCTCGTGACTACCATTCATGGCTACACCGATAATTTTGATTTTTCGGACTATGGATCTAAAATGATCGATGTATTAGTAGTTTTTCTCGGTGATGCGTTCCTGATCCCGATCTACGTGCTTTTCCTTCTGATCGAAGAAAGCATTTTCCCTTACAAAATGAAAGTGCTCTATCCCAAAGCCGAACAACAGGAAAAAACTTCCAAACTGTTCCAGAAAATGGATAAGAACATCAGTCGCTACCTGTTACTGAAAACATACGTCAGTCTCCTCACCGGACTGCTGAGCTATTTCGTCATGCTTTTTTTCGGGCTCGACGGAGCTGTCTTCTGGGCTTTGCTGATCTTTGTCCTGAATTACATTCCAACAATTGGTTCCCTCATCGCAACGCTATTCCCTTCGGTCTTTTCAATCTTACAATTCGGGGAGATCGGACCTTTCATCTGGCTCTTAATCGTTATTGGCATTATCCAGGTAGTAGTTGGCAACGTTGTCGAGCCCAAGGTCATGGGCAGTTCGCTGAATATCAGCTCACTTGTTGTGATCCTTTCCCTTACAATTTGGGGCGCTATATGGGGGGTAATGGGCATGATCCTGAGCGTTCCCATTACGGTGATGATGATCATTGTCTTCGAGGAAATACCGAGTTTGAGATTTATCGCGGTCATGCTCTCGGAACGGGGTAACCTGAACATTGAGGAAGATTAACGATTTTTGATTGTGTTGTAATCCATTTTACCATTCGGGCAATAAAATTTATGCCTGCCCTGTTATATTTGGGCGCATGTTAAAAAGACTGCTCATTGTTGGGTTGGGCCTTGTTTCCGGAAACCTTATTGCTCAGACAGAAAATGCTACTGACCGCATATTGGGCAGGGAATTTCGTTTTGTCATTGACAATGACGTGTTTACATCCATATACAGAGATCAGTATTACACAAGTGGTCTTTTCGCCATATTGAGAAAGATCAAAAGTGAACCCGGAGATTCGACAAAAAAAGTAAGGTCTTATGTCTTTTTGCACAGGATCTACACACCCAGCCGGTTAAGCTGGACGGATTTTGAAGACTTTGATCGTCCGTATGCCGGACAAGTATCGATGCAGGTGGGCAATGAGTACTATTTCATTTCCCAAAGATATATCCGAACCTACCTTGAGCTGGGAATAACAGGGCCTGCGAGCCTGACCCAGCCGATCCAGGAGCGGTGGCATACCATTTTAAATCTGCCATTACCCGAAGGCTGGAAATACCAGATCAGCAATATACCCACGGTAAATCTTTATGTCACTCACGCCAAAAATTTAGTGGGTACTGAAAATCTGGATGTTATTTCTGAGACAGATCTCTCGTTTGGCACGATATTCAATGATATCCGGCAGGAATTTATGTTAAGAATAGGAAAACTGAAACCAATAAACAGATCCGTGCAGTATAACGGTGTAATTGGCGCACTCAAACCGACGAGTGCCCTGGAAACCGCACAGGAATTTTACTTCCTGATCTCGCCCGGTCTGGAATACAACATTCATAACTCTACCATTGAAGGGGGGTTTCTCGGAGGAGAGTACCCGCATACGGAGGAACCTGTCAATTGGATCTACCAAAATCGTGTTGGCGTGATGATGAGTTGGGTACGCTTCGATATACAGGTTTTTCATTACTGGCGAACAAAGGACACCAAAGAGGCGATATCACATACCTATGTCGGCGTTCATCTAAATTACCGTTTTGAATGATCCGCAGATCAATATTTCTTTTCATGGCGATATTCCTGTGGTGCCTGGGTGGCTTTACCCAGCCATATTCCCTCGGCCTCAATCCCGCCACACAGAAATGGTACAGGATAGATACTGACGAAGCAAGGATTATCTTTCCAATCGAAGCTGAAGAGCAGGGACAAAGGGTGGCCAACCTGGTTCACTTCATGGCGGATTCGTCGTACCACAGCCTGGGTGACAGAAGAAAAAAAGTCAGTATCATCCTTCATAACAGATCCCTGACTCCTAATGGGTTTGTGACTGTCAGTCCGTTCCGCTCCGAACTATATACAAACGGACCCATGTTCAATGTGACAGGCGGTTCAGACTGGCTGGACCTGCTGACCATACATGAGTACCGGCACATTGAGCAATTTTCGAATACTAACAAAGGAATAACTAAAGTTCTCTCATGGCTCTATGGTCAAAATGGCTGGGGAGGGGGTTCCGTAGTGGCATTGCCACGATGGTTTTTCGAAGGGGATGCGGTCTTCTATGAAACCACATTGACCAACTCCGGCAGGGGCCGTATGCCGTATTTTGAAAATCAATACAAAGCTTTGCTGCTTTCAAACCGAAAGCTTGGTTATGAGAAAGCAGGGGCCACTTCATTGAAAGAGTTCATTCCAAGTCACTATTCATTAGGATACTATCTGACCACTTCCCTGAGGAGGCATTCGGGTGAAAATGTTTGGCAGGAAATAATCTCGGATGCTGTCAAATATAAGGGCATCTTTTTTCCGCTAAGCCGAAGTATAAAAAAGAAGACCGGCATGAGTACATCCAGGTTCTTCAGGTCCACTATGGATGAGCTTCAGTCGGAATGGGAGAACGATATCTCGGGAAAATGGATTACACCGGCCAGGAGGATCAGCGAAGACAAAAAGGCTTATACGAACTACTACAATGCCAAATTTCTTAGCCCCGGTTCCATTGTTGTGGAGAAGCAGGGTTTCAGGGACATCCCGACATTTTACCTCATTGATCCCGGGTCAGGTGAGAGCAAAAAAATAATCGAACCGGGGCTTTATGCACGAGGAAATGCCACTATTTCAGGCAATGATCGCTGGATCGTCTGGTCTGAGTATTCATACGATCCCAGGTGGGGCAACCAGGAATTTTCGGTGATCATGGCCTACGATCAAAAAGCAAGGATCAGGCGGTTGATTACCCAAAAAACAAGATATCTCGCACCATCGATATCACCGGACGGAGAGCGGATTGCTGCAATAAATTATAATGTAGACGGCAGTCATGAGATCCATGTACTTTCATTTCCGGAAAGCGAAGTGCTACACCGATTTACAGCGCCTGACGACTCCAAATTCACTTTCCCGACCTGGATCGACAATAAAACGCTCGGTATGATCATCAAAAAGGACAGCCGGAATGCGATTGGTACTGTCAATCTCGAAACCTCCGACTGGAAAATATTGACCCCATTTTGGGATCAGCAGATCTCATATCTGACTTATAACAATGATACCTTCTACTTCACGGGAATATTTGGCGGGACAGACAATATATTCTCCTGGACCAAAGACGGAGACCTGATGCAGGTGACGTCCACAAAATTTGGCGCCATACAGCCAGATGTTTCCTGGGATGGCAGAACATTGATATTCAGTGAATATACTGTCGACGGGTATGACCTGATGATAATGGATAATAACCCGTCAGGATGGAAGAAGGTTGAAAATGTAAACAGGACTACCCTGGATTATTTCGAACCCGTCGCAAACACGCTGAATCCGGTCGGAGATCTGGAAAATAAGGAATACCCCACCTCCAGGTACAAGGAACTAAGCGGATTTGTTTTGCATAGCTGGGCGCCGTGGGCTTCACCCGGAAACTTCAATAAACCCCTGGCAAATCCTCCGAATTATGGGTTTTTGCTATTTGCTGACAATCCACTTAGTACGGTTACCGGGATCGGTTCCTTCAACTACAATTCAAATGAAAAGTCCTCATCTTACGGTGTGGATATCCAGTATGGCAAATTCTATCCGGTCTTTGAGGCAGGTTTCAAAAGATCGGATAGGAACCGGTATGTCCCTGTTCATGCCGAAGAGACGGTTGATAATGAAATCATTGCGTCGCTCGCATTTTTTTCCCAGGACTGGAAACAAAACAAACTGAGTCTGGGCGCTACATTACCACTGAATCTCACGTTTGGAAATATGTATTCGCGGTTGTGGCTCAGTGGCATCTATAGTAACCTGTGGGTAGAATATGACAATGTCCGTCTGGGTACCGACGAATCTTTTGGAACCCTGGATTTTGAACTTGATTTTGATATTTTCAAGCGACGGGCAATTCAGCATGTTAAGCCAAGGTATGGATTGTTATTCAATCTTCAATACAAAACAACGATGCAAACCATTGAAAACGACAGCTACTATTTTCAGACGAGCTCTACCCTGTTCCTGCCCGGGATTTTCAAAACTCATAGTTTTTTTATCAGCGGATATTACAAGTCCGAACCATTCGTAAGTCAGTTCAAGTTTGAAGACAACTTTTTTTACGCCCGGGGCTATAGCAATGTGCCGAATCCGGCATCATTCAGTGATCAGGTAAATAAAATAGCCTTTAACTACCAGCTACCCCTGTTGTATCCGGATCTGCCAATCGGGCCCTTCGTTTTTCTCCAGCGGGTAAAGTCAAATTTCTTTTTTGATCATTCCAATTACAGTATTGATTCGCATAACATTGATGAGCTGACCACACTTACGCGCCCCGATCTCAGGGGCAGGTGGCCCGCAAACGAAGGCACTCTGGAATCAGCGGGAGTGGAAATTTTATTTGACTTCAGAGCATTTCGATTGACAGATGTAAGCATGGGATTCCGGTACAGCAGATTATTGAGCGATAATATCAAGGATAAAAGTCATTTTGATTTTATCATCGTATCACTTGGGATACCGCAGTAAGGCAATCAATTGATCTCGATCATCCCGGGCATTCTAGCCTGCAGACCCTGCAGCCTTGTCAGTGATTCAATATTTTCAATATAAGGTGCCAGGTACGCGGATCTGAAACCCAATATCCTGGCATCAGCCTCATCGCTCAGTCTCCCCATGAGTTGCTCAATAAAAGGCCGTTGCTGCGGATACAACCTAACACGATAATCGTCTCCAAGACCGGCAGCCCCGGCAGCAAGTTCAATGGCATCTCCAAAACTCCCCAGAACATCGATCAGTCCGTTTTCCTTTGCCTGCAATCCCGACCAGACCCTTCCTCCTGCAATCTTTTTCATTTCTTCGATGGTAAGTCCCCTGCCCTCAGCAGCTTTTCTTACAAACGTTTCATAGCCCTTTTCGACACCTTTTTGGATGGTCTGTCTCTCAAATTCATTCAATGGCCTGGTCACCGTAATCAGATCGGAGTATTCACCTGTATTCACCACATCATGAGTGATCCCAAGTTTATTTTCCAGGAATTTTTCCAGGTTGAAAAGCATCCCGAAGATCCCGATTGACCCGGTTATAGTATTTGGCTGAGCCACTATGGTATCGGCCAGCATGGAGATGTAGTATCCCCCGGAAGCCGCAACATTTGACATAGACGCTATAATTGGCTTTACACCTTTAGTCAGCTGGACCTCCCTCCAGATCATATCCGAACCGGTAAGACTTCCGCCCGGTGAATTGACCCTTAAGACAATGGCTTTAACGGAACTACTTTCTCTGGCTTTCCTGATCTCCCTGGCAAATTTCTCACCCGAAATTACATCCTCATCCGGACCACTCTGGACGATCTCCCCGCTGGCCATTATTACAGCTATACGATTCTTGGAGTAGGCTGATTTCAGCGTTTTCGCATACCGGCGGAACGAGATAAAATTAATATCATCGAAGTCACTTTCATCAACTTCATCCAGTATCAGGGACTTAGCCTCATCCTCATAAGCCAGCCTGTCCACCAGCCCGTATTCGACAGCATCCTCCGGTAAATACACTTTTAGTTTATCGGAAATCGCTCTCAGGTCCTGAGCCTGTATTCCCCGGGAAGCGCTTACATTCTTTATGTAATGACCATAAACGGAATTCAGTAATTCACTGATCTGTAACCTGTTCTCTTCACTCATTTTCTTTTGCTGGAAGGGCTCCACATAGCTCTTGAACTCCCCTACCCTGAATATTTCCGGTTCGATCTCCAGTTTATCAAACAGGCCTTTCCAAAAGGTCACATTGGCGGACAAGCCGTTAAACTCCAGTGATCCCTCCGGGTTTAGGAAGACGCTGTCCGACACGGAAGCGACATAATAATCCGATTCACTGATGTACTCTCCGTAGGTATAAATGAATTTTCCGCTCTCCTTGAATTCAATCAGGGCATCCCTGACTTCCTGCAATGAAGCGTAACCCGATCGCAGGTACTGTGGTTCAATGTAAACACCTTTTATTTTTGGGTCGTCCTTTGCTTCTCCGATTGCATTTAGCAGGTCTATAAGTGAAAGCAACCTGGGCCCTGAGGCCGGAAACAGATCCTGAAAAGGATCGTCGGGGACCCTTTCCACCAGTACACCGCTCAACTTCAAGTATAGGACTGAATTATCTTCCACCACAGGGACCTCCTGATCGTCGAAAGATGCAGCAATACCAAGGAAGAAAATGAATATTAAAAAGAAAAAAATAAATAATCCAACGAGGGTTGCAAGTAAGTTTCGTAAAAATGCCATAAGATTGTTTTAACTCCGGTGCGCAAATCTAATATCCGAATAATAAAGACGGTTAGTTTTACATTTTTGTTTAGGATAGTTTGATGGATGAAATATTTCTTCTTCTGGGTTCGAACATAGGTGACCGGATCGGGAATCTGTCGGAAGCAGTAAGAAGGCTTTCCCGCAAGGAAATATTTGTACAAAGACAATCGGCCATTTATGAGTCAGAACCCTGGGGAAATACGGATCAGCCCCGGTTCCTGAATATTGTGTTGCAGGTGAAGTGCGATCTTTCAGCAGGAGATCTGCTGCGATCATTGTTGCAGATCGAAAATGATATGGGTAGAATAAGAAGGGAAAAGTGGAGCGAACGTAACATCGACATTGACATACTTTATTTTGGTCAGAAGTCGGTACAGACCAGGGACCTGAAATTGCCTCATCCGGCCATTCCCCAAAGGAGATTCACTTTGATGCCACTGGTCGAACTGGCGCCATATTTCGAGCATCCTATTCTGGGCAAATCGCAAAAAGTACTCTTACGGGATTGCAAAGACCGGCTTTCTTGCATAAAAACCGATCTATTATTGCACTCATGACCATCGGAGAAATTTTATTGCTCGTCGGGGCGGGATTATTTGCAGGGTTTATCAATACAATAGCCGGTGGCGGATCCCTCATTAGCATGCCACTTCTTATCTTCATGGGACTGCCCTCCGCTGACGCCAATGCATCAAACCGGGTAGCCCTGTTCCTTCAAAATGTTTTCGCCATCCAGGGATTCAGAAGCAAGGGAGTATATGTCTTCCCTTATGCGCTTTGGCCGGCAATCACAGCCACAATCGGAGCCATTATCGGGGCTTACATAGCGGTCGACATTGACAGTCAATTATTTAACAGGATTCTGGCCATTGTGATGCTGATGGTTATAGTACTTACCGTTTTGAAGCCCTATTTGTTCAATCAAAGCATCGAGGAAATATTTTCGGCGAAGAAAAATTTTATCAGTATTTTATTGTTTTTCGGAGTTGGAATATACGGAGGGTTTATCCAGGCGGGTGTTGGATTTCTTGTCATTGCGGTACTGACGGGTGTGCACGGCCTGAACATGTCAAAAACCAACAGCATCAAGGTATTTGTAATTCTTTGTTACACCGTTTTTGCGCTCATAGTTTTCCTGATCGAAGATAAGATCAGATGGGAATACGGTTTGACCCTTGCTGTCGGAAATGCGACAGGTGGCTGGGTGGCCAGCAGATGGTCCGTAGGTAAAGATGACAGGATCATCCGTATGATCCTGATTGTGACGGTTGTAGCCATGGCAATCAAGCTGTGGTTTTTCTGACCGAAGAAAGGTGGCCGGAGATCATGACCATTTCCCATATTATCATGGCTAATTAAAATGATATTCGTTAATTGCATGTCCAAAGCAATTATTTAAAAAGAGGCATTATTAAATGGGGAATGTTGCCCGCCAAAGTTTTATTAGTTCTATCTCAGCTTATTTCGGAGTAGCAATCGGATATTTGAATGTCATTATCCTCATGCCAAAATTTATGACGCAGGAGGAGATCGGGTTGTTTCGGACCATCGTATCAATGGCAATGTTGCTGGTTCCATTCGCATTTTTCGGATCGGGCGCAGCAGTGATAAAGTTCAGTCCAAAATTCAGAAATGAAACTTCCCGATTATTGGGTTTGCTGGTCGTTATAATCTTACTTGCATTTACTGCCGTATTTGGTTTTTCTGTCATTTTTCAGGATTTCCTGTTTTCCCTGTTCGAAGAGAAAGCAGCCCGGATAAATGAGTACTTCTTTTTGGTTTATGGACTACTTTTTATGATGGTTGTTTACAACTTCTTCCAGGCCGTCTCCAAGGCAAATTATTCCATCATTCTTCCAAACTTTCTGACCGATTTCTTTTACAAATCAGTACATGCACTGGTTATTGTACTGTTTGGTTTCGGGATCCTTTCATTTCACCAATATCTTATCAGCCATTTTTTCATTTACATCGTACTTTGTCTGATTTTGGGAATTTCAGTTATCAGGTCCTTTGACATAACATTTACATTGAAAGGGATATTTGCAAAGTCTTTTTTCAGGGAGATTTTTGATTTCATCTCATTTTCATTTCTCGGTAGTTTCGGGATTATCATGGTTTTGCAGATCGACCAGATCATGGTGTCCCAAATGCTCGGACTTGATCAGAACGGCATTTATACAACGGCCGTATTCATGGCACTGGTAATTGAATTACCCAGGAGATATGTGTCCCAAATCATACATCCCTACATCGCTGACGATCTGCAAAAAGAGAATTACAGCAAAGTCAATGAAAATTACAGGGAGACATCCGATGTATTGATCTGGCTGGGTGGATTTCTCTTTATCGTTATCACTCTGAATCTCGACAACATTTATCACATAATGCCAAATGGAGAAGGATTCGTAGCAGGATTTTGGATTGTTTACATTGTCGGAGCCACAAAGCTTATTGACATGTTATTCAGTGTAAACGGAGAGATCATATCAATTTCGAGATATTACAGGATCAATGTCATATTAATTGTATTTCTTGGGATATTGACCGTAGTTACCAACAGGATCTTCATACCCATATACGGAATGCATGGCGCTGCTACGGCCTCCCTGCTGACCTACCTGGTTTTTAATGTTATTAAATATATTATCCTCAAAGTTAATTTCAGGCTTGACCCTTTCTCCTTAAAGAGTATCCTGATCATTGCCTTTCTGATCGCCGTGTATTACCTGATCAGCCTGATACCACCATTGGCTGATCCATGGATCGATTTGATCGCACGTTGTGCGATAACAGGGGCCATCATGATATTGTCAATTTATATATTGCGACCTTCAGAAGAAATTATTAACCTAATCTCCGTAATATTGAATCGGGTTCGTAAAACATAATCAAGTTGATGAAGGAACTTTCTTTTAAATCTTTTCTGCCGCATGTGCTTGCAGTTGCCGTATTTTTATTGATAACGGTGATATTCTTTTATCCTGTCATCTTCGAAGGTAAGGTCATGACGCAGAATGATGTTCTTCAGGGAATTTCTGCGGGTCAGGAGGCACAGGAATACCGGAACAGGACCGGAAATGAAGCCCTGTGGACAAACTCGATGTTCAGTGGCATGCCAACTTATTTGATCAACATTTACTGGAGTGGCGACATTTCGAGATATGTACATGACATCTTTTCGCTGTACCTCCCCTCCCCGGCCCGTTATACATTTCTCGGCATGCTGTGCTTTTACATACTACTATTGACGTTCAGGGTGAATCCTTATCTCGCAATTGCAGGTGGTATCACGTACGGTATTAATTCCTTTTTCATTGTAAGTATCGAAGCCGGGCACATATGGAAAGTATCGGCAATTGCTTACATGCCTTTGGTGATTGCCGGAGTCCATCTGGTAATGCAAAAAAAGAATCTTCTTGGGATCGGGCTTACAGCCCTTGCTGTGGCCCTCCAGATCAGAAGTAACCATATTCAGATCTCATATTATCTTTTTTTGATCTTACTGGTTTTTTGGATTGTTTATCTCGTTGATGCGGTCAGAAATAAGACAGTAAATGACTTTGCAAAATCCACTGCGATCATTGCTATTGCCGGACTTTTAGGTGTAGCATCAAACATTGGAAAACTCTGGACCTCACTGGAGTACAGTCCATACACGATCAGGGGCAAATCCGAATTGAAATCAAATACTCAAAGTACATCCGGAGGGTTGGATCGTGACTATGCTTTCGCGTGGAGCAATGGAGTTACAGAAACATTGACTTTTCTTGTCCCTCACTTTTATGGGGGAGCATCAGGTGAAAATGTGGGAATGAAGTCCGTTTTGGCTGATGATCTAAGGAAAGCCGGCGTGGGTAATCAGCAAATACGATCCATCGCCAGCAGGGCACCCACTTATTGGGGGGAACAACCGTTTGTTGCCGGACCGATTTACACCGGGATCATAGTATTAATATTCTTTGTCCTGGCCATTCAAGTGGTAAAAGGTCCACTGAAAATCTGGTTACTGGTAGCAACGGCCCTCGGTTTCATGTTGTCCTGGGGTAAAAATTTCGAGTTGTTCAACTACCTTATGTTCGACTATTTCCCGCTTTATAACAAGTTCCGGGCCGTTTCCATGACATTGGCTATTCCGGTTCTGTGTATACCGTTACTGGGTTTTGTGGGTTTATCACAGTTTCTTCAAAAACCGGACAGGAAAATCCTGCTGAGGACCATTGCCATTTTGGGAGGTCTGGTACTGTTGATTCTGCTGGCGTCACTATTTATGGATTTTAAATCCACAAGAGATGCGGCCATCAGCCAGCAATTTTTCCTGGATGCACTCGTCAATCAGCGTGCATCGATGTTACGAAGCAGTGCATTCCGGTCTTTGATATTCATAGCAATGGCAGCGGGACTGCTGTACTATTTTCATTTGAAGAGAATTAACCAGCTGGCATTTTATGGATTGGCATCGCTTCTGATATTTGTTGATTTATACACTGTAGATACCAGGTACGTCAATAAAGATAACTTTTCAAGAAGAAATACTATTTCCGTATACAAGCCGGATCAGGCGGATACCCGAATTCTGCAGGATGATGGTCATTACCGGGTAGTTAACCTAACAGCCGATGTATTCAATGACGCGAAAACAAGCTATTTCCACGCTTCCATAGGCGGTTATCATGGAGCTAAAATGAGGCGGTATCAGGATTTGATCGAAAAGCACCTGGGAAATGAGATAGGCACCGCCATCTCCCAGATCCAGCAAAGGGACGTGAACATCCAGGGCACTCCGGTCCTCAACATGCTGAATACCAAATACTTCAAGCTTGGAAATAGTCAAAATGCCATTTTGCACAATGGAAGGGCAATGGGCAATGCATGGTTTGTAGAAGAGATCAGATCCGTCCCTGACGCCGATGCATGCATAAACGCGATTGGCGAAGAAGATCTGACCCGAATAGCAATATCCGAAAAGCTGGAAGGCAGGCAACTCTTAAGTAAGGGCAATATTGACCTGATTGAATATGACCCTAATTACTTGAAGTATACATCTTCAAACGATGGGGACGGGTTTGCGGTATTTTCCGAGATCTATTACGAAAAAGGCTGGAAAGCGTTTATAGATGGAAAGGAAACACCAATTCATCAGGTGAATTATGTGCTGCGGGGAATCGAAGTAACGGCGGGGGATCATGAAATTGAGTTCAGGTTTGAGCCAGGCTCCTACTTTGTCGGTAACAAAATTATGTGGGTCTGTTCTCTGCTGGCAATCTTCCTTTTCATCTTTGCTGTAGTTATGGATTTCAGGAGATCCGATTCGATTTGAAGAAGGTATTAGTTATTTCATATTACTGGCCTCCAGCCGGCGGCATAAGCGTTCTGCGTTCTCTTAAAATTGTAAAATACCTGAGAAAATTCGGTTGGGAGCCGATTGTTTATGCACCTTCCAATGCGCATTACCCATATGCAGATGAGGACAACTTCAGGGACATTCCTGACCAGCTTACTACTTTAAAGAAGCCAATTTTAGAACCTTTTCAACTATTCAAGTTCCTCACCGGACGTAAGAAGACAGATCCACTTAACTCAATTGTCCAGGTAAGAGATCAGAAACACTCCCTGCTGGACAAGCTGGGTATTTGGATCAGGGGGAATTTTTTCATTCCGGATGCAAGGTCCCTTTGGATAAAACCTTCTGTGCGCTTCCTGAAAACCTATTTAAAGGATAATCCGGTTGACGCAATTTTCAGCGATGGGCCTCCGCATACAAATACTATGATCGCCTGCAACCTGAAGAAGGAGTTGGGGATCCCATGGCTATCGGATTACCAGGATCCCTGGACCCAGGTGGACTATTACAAAAAACTGGCAATTGGGAAAAGAGCACACCGAAAGCACGTCAGGATGGAGCAAGAGGCGCTTAATGCAGCGGATAAAATTACGATTGCCAGTCCGTCGTGGAAGACAGACCTGGAATCTATTGGCGCCAAAAACGTGGACGTCATTTATTACGGATACGATGAAGAAGATTTTAAAGATCTCAAAAAAACCAATGACCCCGGAACCTTCCATGTTGTTCACACCGGATTGCTGGGAATTGATCGAAATCCGGTCAATCTTATTAGTGAGCTAAACAAAATTAAAACCGGGAAGAAGATCAGGCTTTCACTAGCTGGCCAAATTGATTTTCAGGTTAAGAGAGACATCGACCAAAACTCAAAAAATATCGAGATCAACTACTTGGGTACTATCAGCAGAAAAAACGCCTTGCAACTGGCAGTAGATGCAGATTTGTTGTTGCTTCCCCTGAATCAGGCGGTAAATGCAAAAGGACGCTTACCGGGAAAGTTGTACGAATACCTCAGGACTTATAATCCGATCCTGGCCCTGGGTCCAATCGAAGGTGATGCCGCTAAGATCCTGGAGGACACAAACGCGGGAAAATGCTTTGGGTACGAAGACAAAACGGGTATCGGAGAATATATTTCAAACCATCTGAATGATGTGAGATCTTCTCCTAAAAAGGATAATATTGCAAAGTTTTCAAATCGGAAGCAAACTTCCTTAATCGCTAAATATTTGGATCAGATCACATCGTGAGCATGGCTGAAAGAAAAACAAGAGTTCTCTGCTACACGGATCACGACAATGGCAGGGATGTGGAGATGATATTGCCAATAAGGTTTTTTGCGGAAAGATTTCTAAACTGCACCTTTCAGCATGCATTCGTGTATGATGAACACGCGATTTATCGATACAAACCGGATTTGGTTTTATTACCAAGTACTGTGGGTTCTCACATGTATTATGACATTGCCAGGTATGCTTTGGATCAGAAAATTCCGGTGTTTGCTCTGGATTCTGAAGGAAACTTCCGGACAGACGGGTCATTCGATTATTGGGGATATAACAAAGACAGGAGAATCCTGCAGAATTACCTGTGTCTGTGGTCAATGAGGGTCGTCAATTTCATGAGACAGGAATTGCCCAATGATAAAGACAAAATTGTATTGACCGGAGCCACCGGTTTCGATCGTTATAAAATTTACAGGTTCAGGAAAAAAGAGGAATATCTTAAGGAGCATAACAAGCGTAACTTCACCAAAGTAGTGGGCTATGCCGCATGGGCATTTGGCAAGTTATACTTTGAGAAAGGGGTACAAAGCCTGATTGCATATTTGAAAGGTGATGAATCCAAATTGAACGAAATAGAAACTGAAAGACAACTGGTCTCTGCTATTCTGAAAGAAACAATAGTCCGGAACCCTGATGTCCTGTTTATCTTAAAAAAACATCCAAGTGAAAGACGACCGACTGAAACCGGTTACCATGAAAACGAAATTGATGGATTGACAGGATTTGAAAATGTCATCTTTGAGGGAGAAGAGGCCAAAATCCACGACCTTCTCAATGTTTGTGACCTATGGTTGACTTATGAATCAACAACAGCGATAGAAGCGTGGTTACTGGGCAAAACGACCATATTGATCCGTCCGAGAGCAAATTTCATGGGACAGATAACTGACAAGAAGCTTGACATTTCACAAGTAGTGGTTCACAGTCACGAATCCTTGAATAACGCAATAAAAGAATACTTTGAGCAAGGTTCCATTCGTGAATTTGAAGATGCGAGAACCCAATCCGCGCGAAATGAGGTAATATGGAATTCAATTGGATTCGGCGATGGCAAAAATCATATAAGGGCGGCGTACTATTTTGAAAAAAGTATTAAAAACATTGCTCCTGACAAGATCAGGTTAAAATTCAACCTGAAATATTTTGTGAGATATCTTTTAATCAAAGCGGGTATCTTTTTTTATATTCCGCAGCTCTATGCTATTCTTCCGAAAACCAAGAAGTTTATTTGGGTATTTGAGCAATATTCTCTTGCACGATTGAAAAACAGTTATGAATTGTATGTCCCGTTTCTCGAAGAATTTTATGCCAGGGAGAAAATTGAGGAAAAATATTATGGAGACATATTATACCGGGATTTGATTTCGAAAAGTACTTTTGAAAAAAATTGAGCAATCGAGAATGGAACTGCATGACAAGTCGATATTAGTAACAGGTGGCACGGGTTCTTTTGGAAGAAAATTTCTTGAAACGATAACCAAAGATTTCCCAACGGTCAGGAAGCTTGTTATTTTTTCCAGGGATGAACTGAAACAATACGAGTTGGCTCAGAAATATCCTCAAACCAAATATCCTTTTATCAGGTATTTTTTAGGTGATGTCAGGGATCTGTCACGTCTTAAAAGGGCGTTCCATGAAATTGATATTGTCATTCACGCTGCCGCATTGAAGCAGGTTCCGGCAGCGGAATATAATCCCCTTGAGTTTATAAAGACCAATATCCATGGCGCTGAAAATGTGATAGATGCGGCGCTGGATTGCAACGTAAAGACGGTAATAGCGTTATCCACGGATAAAGCAGCCGCACCCATTAACCTTTACGGTGCTACCAAGCTGTGTTCTGATAAGCTTTTTGTCGCTGCCAATAATTTTGCAGGAACAAAAAGGATCCGGTTTGCTGTAGTCAGATACGGAAATGTCATGGGATCAAGAGGATCGGTTATTCCTTTTTTTCTTGAAAAACGAAAAGAGGGCGTTATACCAATAACCCACAAAGACATGACAAGATTTAATATTTCATTGGAAGATGGCGTGAATCTTGTCCTTTTTGCTATCAGAAACGCTATCGGAGGTGAAGTTTTTGTGCCTAAAATTCCGTCATATAAAATAGGTACGCTTGCGCAGGCAATTTGTCCGGACTGCAAAATTGATTACGTGGGAATAAGGCCTGGTGAAAAACTGCATGAAGAAATGATCACGGAATATGATTCGTACAATACGATCGAGTTTAGTGACTATTATGCCATACTTCCACATTGGGCACAAAAGGAAAAATACCGGAAGCATTACAGCGCCACGGATGTTGATCCCGGGTTTCGCTACAATTCAGGAACAAACGCACAATGGCTCTCAGCAGACGAGTTGAAGGAACTGATTGACAAACACGTAGAATGACCTGAGGATGAAACCCATTCCCTATGGAAGGCAAAATATTACCCGGGACGACATCGAAGCAGTCAATGAAGTTCTAAAATCCGATTACATTACCCAGGGTCCGAAAATTGAGGAATTTGAAAATGATTTCGCCGCGTTTATTGGAGCAAAATATGCGGTAGCCGTAGCTAATGGAACAGCTGCCCTGCACCTTTCATGCCTCGCTATCGGAATCGAAAGCGGAGATACCGTATTAACAGCGCCGATAACTTTTGTTGCCTCTGCAAATGCCACACTTTACGCCGGAGGTAATATTGATCTGATCGATATTGATCCAAATACCTGGGTAATGGATTTGAATCACCTGGAAGATAAACTAAAGAAAAGTACGACTCGATATAAGGCTGTAGTGCCCATTGATTTCGCGGGACTTCCCGTGGATATGGAAGTAATTAAAGACCTCGGTGATAAATATGGCTTTAAGATAATTGAAGATTCATGTCATGCCCCGGGCGCTGAATTTGAAGGAAAGAATGAAGTTCTCTACAAATGCGGGGATGGAAAACTTTCCGATCTGTCGATCTTTTCGTTTCATCCTGTCAAACATGTCGCAACAGGTGAGGGCGGAATGATCACCACAAACGACGAGGTTCTTTATAATAAATTGCTTCAGCTTAGAACCCATGGGATTACCAAGGATCCATCCATGGCTGCTCAGCATGGCGGATGGTACTATGAAATGCAAGATCTGGGCTACAACTATAGATTGACGGACATTCAGGCAGCCCTGGGTATCAGCCAGTTAAAAAGGTCATTACAAAACCTCATAAAAAGAAGAGAAATTGCGGCGTACTATCTCGAAAACTTAAGTGATTTACCCGTTAAGTTTCAGGAAATACCAAAGGGATGCCAGCACGCCTATCACTTGTTTATTATTTGCTCTGAAAGACGCAGGGAACTATATGATTTTTTGAGATCTCATAATATCCTGGTCCAGGTTCACTATGTCCCCGTTCATTACCATCCATATTACCGTAAACTCGGATGGAAAATTGGGGATTTCCCGAATGCGGAATGGTACTACGAAAGGTGTTTGAGCCTGCCCATTTATCCTACATTATCGAGATCTGAACAAGACTATATAATTACTAAACTGAAATCATTCTTTGAAAAATGAAGAAATCCTCCATTAATGATATCGAGATAAACCAACATAGCAATGGTGTATATATTGTGCTGGAAGCCGGACCGACGCACAATGGAATTGATTCAGCCAAGGGCCTTGCCAAAGCAGCCAGGGATGCAGGTGCCAATGCCATTAAGTTTCAAATGCTTAATGCTGACCGCTTGATGGCGGATAAATCGATTTTATTTAGCTACAGCTACCTGGAAAAAAATGAGGATGGAAGTGAACAGTTCATCCCATTTGAAGAACCCTTGTTTGACATCTTAAAGCGAAGGGAACTAACGAAGGAAGAATGGAAGGAATTAAAGGTGTTTTGTGACCAAATTGAGATCACCATGTTCACCACCGCTACTTACCCCGATGAAGTGGATTTTGTAGTTGACGAATTGGGATTGGACAGCATAAAGATCAATTCCTCAGACGTAAATGAATTGGAGTTTATACGTTATTGCGCACAAAAAAAGGTTAATATTCAATTGGACACAGGGAATGCAGACGTTTTCGAAATAGAAAGAGCTGTTATCACTGCCGAGGAAGCGGGCTGTGAGAACATTGTCATTCATCATTGTCCTTCAGGCTATCCGGCCAAACTGGAAAGCATCCATCTAAGAATGATCCCGACCCTCAAGAAATTATTCCCTGATTATGCCATTGCCTTTTCCGATCATTCCCCGGGTTGGGAGATGGATATCGCGGCAATAGCTCTTGGTGCGGATATGATCGAAAAAACGATCACCATGGACAGGACTACCAAAAGCTGCGAGCACTCATTTTCAATTGAGCCTGACGATTGTCAGCGGCTGGTAAGATCCGTGAGGGAACTGGAAACAGCTCTTGGGAGATCACGTAGGGTAATTCCAACGGCAATTAAAGAGAAAAGGAAGGCCGTGCGCAGATCGCCATATGCGATCCGGGACCTTTCCAAAGATACAACCATCTCATGGGATCAGTTTGATTTCAAAAGACCGGGATTTGGTTTGACCAGTTCGGAATTCGGCTTTTTTGTCGGAAAAAAACTGGTACGGGATTTGAAAAAAGGAGAACCTATTTCATATGACCACATCTGAAACATTTTGTTTTATACCGGCAAAATCTCATTCGAAGCGATTAAAAAACAAAAATATCAGGCTTCTTCGAGGTAAGGAGCTTATATATTATCCGATCTCCGTGGCCAGGGAATCGGGCGTATTCGGCAAGGATATCATTGTATCCACTGACTCAAGACAAATAGCAGATATTGCCCAAAAGTTTGGTGCACAAATACCCTATTTACGAAATGAAAAACTAGCAAAGGATCCGTACGGAGTCAAAGATGTCCTTTTGGATTTCCTGGATCGATTCCCGAAATATGCGGCTTATCAGTTTTGCTGTATTTCATTACCCACTGCCCCATTGATCACCGTAACGGACCTGCAAGGATCATTTAAATTGATGAAAGCCGGACGCTTTCATAACGTTTTGTCTATTTGTGAGACTGATCACAATGCTTATAGATCTGTTTTGTTTCAAAATGGAACGATCACTCCCATTCATCCCCGGTTTCTCAATAAAAAAAGTCAGGAACTGGAGGTCACCTACAGGATCAATGGCGCAATGGTTTGGGTGAATGTCCAAAACTTTATGGAAACCGGATCGTATTTTTCGGAGCCAATCGGAGGGTATAAAATGGAAAGAGAACATTCCGTGGATATCGATAATCCGGAGGACCTGCAATATGCAGAATTTTTACTCGAACAACGAAAAAATTGAATAAACGGAAGGTATTCTTAATCCCTGATACAGGGGAGAAAATCGGATTTGGACATTTTTTCAGACTTTTTGCCTTAGCACAAAAACTCCAGGAGGATTTTAAGATTCATTTCATTCTAAACGAAGGAAATGCATTCCTGGAATCACAACTAAAAAATGAAAGATTCAATTTTATTGTCGACAAGATTGAAGATTTTTCAAAAAAACTCACAAAAGAAATTGTCATCCTGGACGGATATAAGTTCTCCATTGAATTTCATAAAACTCTGAAGTCAGGCGGGAATAAAGTTGTGCAGATTGATGATTTTCATCATCAGAGCTACTATGTCGATCTTATCGTCAACCATGCGATCAATGTAAATCCGGCAGACTATCGCATTCCCCTCTTCACGTGCTTGAAAATTGGCCCGGAATACCGGCTGCTCCGTCCGGAATTTGAAAACAGTTTTGATCGAAATCCTGTTGAAAAATTAAGTAGGCTTTTCATAAGCTTTGGAGGATCTGATAACCAAAATCTGACAGAATTACTTACCAGGTCGGCAGTGGAATCCGGAAGATTTGATCAGATAAACGTGTTGATATCAAATAATTACAAACACGAAAGCGTATTACATCGCATCAAAGAAGAAAACAAAACCGTCTCGGTCCACAAAAATCTTAATGCTGCTGACCTGCGTAAACTGATTTGCAGCTGTGAAATTGCATGTGTCCCGGCCAGCACGCTTTCCTATGAATGTGTCCAGTGCAGAACAGGAATTGTACTGTTCAAAACACAGGAAAACCAGGAGATTCTATTTGATGGTATGATCGGGGAGAATTTGGCAATAACTCCTAAAACAGACCTTACGGAAGAAAATTTAATTCATTTCTATGCTGCCCTGGAAATAGAAACAATTAATGAAAATATCAGGAACCAAGCTCGATGGTTCAGGGAAGAGCAGGATGCGCTGAGAGCTTCAATCCAACAGCTTGAGAATGAGTTTCACTACACGCTCCGGGAGGCTCAATCGGATGACGCGATGCAGTATTTTGAGTGGGTGAATGATCCGGATGTAAGAGCGTTCTCTTTAAATACCAGTGACATTGTTTTAAAGGATCACATAAAATGGTTCAATCAAAAAATTGTCGATGGGAATACCATTATGTTAGTAATGGAAAATGACACGGAACCAGTAGGTCAGATTCGTTTCGAGGTTATCGATGGAAAAGCTTTCATTAATTATTCTATTGACAGCGCGTATCGGGGTCAAGGTCTTGGCACAATGATCATAAAAAAGGGATCCGAGTATCTGGCAACGAACTTTCCCCAAATTCAGGTGATGGTGGGAATTGTAAAGAGAAAGAATCTGGCAGGTATCAAAGCATTGAACCGGAACACGATGCTAATCACTTCCAGTGATAAGGATGTGCTTACTTTTACAAAAACATCCGGGGCATGAAAATTGCAAATTGGGATATTGATAATAGCGAGACCCCTCTCATCATCGCTGAGTTGTCTGCTAATCACCATGGCAGCAAACAAACGGCGATAGAGACAATTATTGCCGCAAAAAAGGCAGGTGCGGATGCAATCAAATTGCAAACCTACACTCCTGATACTATTACTTTAGATGTCAGGAATAAGCATTTCCTCCTGAAGGACACAATATGGAAAGGTAAATACCTCTACGATTTGTACCGGGAAGCTCATACACCCTGGGATTGGCATAAAGAATTATTTCGTGTGGCGCACGATAATGACTTGATTTGCTTTTCCTCGCCTTTCGATCATACTGCCATTGATCTGCTGGAGGAATTGAATGCACCGGCTTACAAGATTGCTTCGTTCGAAATCACGGATATACCGCTTATTACTTATG
The DNA here is from genome assembly GCA_028278225.1 of Cyclobacteriaceae bacterium. Classification (GTDB taxonomy): domain Bacteria; phylum Bacteroidota; class Bacteroidia; order Cytophagales; family Cyclobacteriaceae; genus JANQEU01. Next base: position 74,460 of record JANQEU010000075.1, on the reverse strand, counting down.
CTGCATCCAAACGAAAACCAATCATCATTTCAACCGGAATAGGGACTGAAGCAGAGATCGACGAAGCGCTCAAGGCTTGCAGGGAACAAGGTAATGATCAAATAGTACTACTTAAATGTACGTCCTCCTACCCCGCTCCCATTGATAAGGTTGATCTGAGGACAATGGTTGATTTTAAAGATCGATTTGGCGTAAAATACGGTCTTTCGGATCATACTTTGGGAATCGAAGTTCCAATCGCGGCTGCTGTTATGGGGGCATCAATCATTGAAAAACATTTCATTCTGGACAAATCAATTGGTGGTCCTGATTCAAGTTTTTCACTCGATAAAAAAGAATTTGCGCAAATGGCCACCGGGGTAAGAAATGCTGCAATGGCAATGGGTAGTGTCAATTATGAAATTGATACTGCAAAGGAAAATAGCAGGAAGTTGAGAAGATCTCTATTTGTTACAAAGCCGATGGCTAAAGGTGAGATATTTACACCTGAAAACATCAAATCCGTTCGTCCCGGAGATGGTTTACCCCCAAAATACTATGATATTGTACTTGGTAAACGAACAACCCGGTCCCTGGAGGCAGGTACACCTCTTTCCGAAGATGCGATTGAAAACTTCAATTCCGGGTAGTTCATTTCTTTTCTAATAAAAACAGACAATCACTATTTCCTTTCTGATCTTCCCGGATGTATGGAATTACTTCCATCTTTTTCACCGACAACTCCGGAAAGAACTCTTTATACATCTGGCAATAATCACTTTTCCACAAATACCCATCATTGCCACGATACGTTATTTCCCGGGTGACAGGAGAATAATATTCGAAACCAAATACGTATTTGGACGAACATCTGACAATTTCTCCCATAAAATCTTTCAAATCTTCCGGTTCAATATGGATCAGAACACCATTGGTCATCACAAGATCAAAGAACCCATCCTTAAACGGTAAATCAAATCCCGATCCCTGAATGATATTTACATGCTTTAGAAGTTCTTTAGCCTTTTCCACCGCATACCACTGAAGCTCAACCCCATACAAATTCTCAAATCCCTGTCGCATTAGTCCTTCCAACTGTTGTCCCGTGTTACACCCCACCTCCAGGATCCTGATTTCCCTGGATATTCCCTGCAGTGCACGCTCATTTATCTCAAGTTTGGAAAAACCATATTTATCGACGTAGGAGTTGTTCCAATCATCATGAGACCTCGTATTTCGATCCGTATACGCTTTGCCAAATTCACCACTCCAAAAATCAACTTGTTTATTTTTCATTCCTACTATCCGGTCCGGGAAAAGTATTCCCAGACCAATAATTATCCAGCCCCCAATTTATACGCATAAATGTATTATTCACGAAAACCTCCATAATTTGTAAACTTATTTTCCTTAATTTGCCGCCGTTTTCAAATGAGCAACATCCCCCCGGCAAAAAAAGTGTAATATGAAGAGCATTGGTGTCTTTACATCAGGCGGAGACGCACCCGGCATGAATGCATGCGTCAGGTCAGTGGTTAGGAATGCACTGTACCTTGGGCTGGATGTCTATGGGATCAAATACGGATACAACGGAATGATTGAGGGTGATATCTACAAGATGAAGTCGTATTCGGTTAGCAATATTGTCCAAAGAGGCGGTACCATATTGAAATCAGCACGCAGCAAGGCCTTCCTCACCGAAGAAGGCCGTAAAAAGGCGTATGAGCAGCTTTCACGACGTGGCATCGAAGGGTTAATAGCCATCGGAGGAGACGGTACATTCACCGGAGCAAACATATTCTACGAAGAATACGGCATTCCGATCGTCGGTGCTCCCGGTACCATAGATAATGACCTGTACGGAAGCGATTATACGATAGGATTCGATACGGCGGTAAATACAGCCCTCGATGCAATTGACAAGATCCGTGACACAGCAATTTCCCATGACCGCGTATTCTTTGTGGAAGTCATGGGCCGGCATTCAGGTTATATAGCGGTTCATGTGGGAATCGGTGGTGGAGCAGAGCTGGTGATGGTACCTGAAACATCAACCACCATGAAGGATGTGATCGAAACATTGCGGCAGGGAAGAAATAGCCAAAAAACATCTCACCTTATCATCGTGGCGGAAGGCGAACACCAGGGAAACGCACATGAAGTAGCGGAACGGGTAAGGCAGGAATTACCGGATCTGGATTACAGGGTATCGGCATTAGGTCACATTCAGAGGGGTGGTTCACCCACATCATTTGACAGGATACTCGCATCCAGACTTGGGATGGCCGCTGTGGAAGGGATCATCGACGGGAAAAAGAATGTGATGGTTGGTGTTGTGGATGACAAAATTGTCTACACCAGTTTTAAAATTGCCATTTCCAAAACAAAACCAATAAGTGAAGACCTGATGCGCCTGTCAAAGGTCTTAAGCATATAGGATTGATTCAACGTATTGTTCAATCCCAGTGAGTTCATCGGGATTGAACCATGCTATTTCTTCGTCTGCTTTAAACCAGGTCAGCTGTCTTTTGGCATATCTTCTGGTATTCCTTTTTAACAAATGAATGGCATGATCCATGCTGTATTCACCTTCCAGAAATCCAAAAATTTCAGTGTACCCAACCGTTTGGAGGGCATTGAGTTCCTGCCATTTCATCAAAGTACGGGCCTCATCAAATAATCCATTTTCAATCATTTCATCCATTCTTTGATCAATCCGCTTGTACAAGATTTCCCGCTCCATCTCCAACCCTATTTTTATAGTTCTGAACGGACGTTTCTTGTTTTTTCTCCCCTTCCTGACTTCAGAATAGGGCAGTCCCGTATTTCTTATGACTTCGATCGCCCTTATTATTCGAACCGGATTATGTCTGTCAACCTCATCATAGTACACAGGATCCTTATCTTTCAACTCCTCCAATAATCCTCCCGTCCCATTATCCTCAACTTCCTTATTCAGACCGGCCCTTAATTCCGGATCGGCCTCAGGCATTTTGTCAAATCCATTCAATACGGCATCCACATAGAGGCCCGAACCGCCTGTCATCAGGGCCAAATTTCTTTTGCTGTAAATTTTTTCCAGCAATTCGAGTGCTTCCTTCTCAAATTTTCCGGCATCGTAACGGTCAAAAATTGACAAGCTGTTTATGAAGTGGTGCCTGACCATGTCCAGGTCGGTTTTATCCGGTTTTGCCGTACCGATTTCCATTTCCCGATAAAACTGCCGCGAGTCTGCTGACAATATTTCGCATTCGAATTTTTTCGCAAGTGCAATGGACACCCTGGTTTTCCCAACAGCTGTTGGCCCAACAACGCATATGAGATACTTATCCCTGTTTTCCGGCAACATACCAGTATGATCCAATTTTCGCTAAATTTAAGTAATGGATATTTTGAATAAGGATCCTGAGACACTAATTAATGAAATTGCTTCCCTGCGCAAACAGCTTGAACAGAAGCAGCAGGATTATGACGCCCTGATCGAAAAGACCAACTATCACCTCCGTGAACTATTCAATAGCTCAAATGACCTGATTCAGATAATTAGCCCTAATGGTGAATTCAAATTTGTAAACCAGGCCTGGAAGTACAAACTGGGCTTTCGTGATGAGGAGCTGGCCAACAAAAAGTTTGTAGACATCATCCATCCTGACCAGCAGCAAAAAACACTTGAGAAGCTGGTACGGATTACGGAAGGATCCCCGGCCGAGCGACTGGATACCGTTTTGGTGAGCAGCCATGATAAGAATATTTACGTTTCTGGTCAGATTACCTGCGTCTTTGAAGACAATGAACCGTTTGAATATCGTGGTGTACTTTATGACATTACAGAACGCGTACGTGCTGAAAGTGTACAGCGCCTGTTCTTCTCCATTGCAACGCTGACTCACAAGGAATACAACCTTGAAGGTCTTTTCAAGGAAATATTCGAGGAATTATCCAGCCATCTCAGGGTGCGGAATTTCTCCATTTCCATACAGGAAAAAAATAGTATCCGGTATCCTTTCCGAATAAATGAACGGAACAGTGATCCGGGGGAGATCGATGATCTTCTTACAAAGTACACACTGGAGCGTGACAAACCAATGATCATCTTTGGTGAGGGAATTGAGAAGATAGCCCAGCAATATCACCTGGAGATCAAAGGGGATATTCCGAAAATCTGGCTGGGGGTGCCCATTCATACAGGGTCTGATCTCAAGGGTGTGATGATGCTCTACTCATACAAAGATCAGGACAGCTACAATCTGAAAGATCTTGAACTTCTCGACTTTATTTCAGGTCAGGTAAGCCTGGCCATCGAACGCAAGACCAATCAGGATAAAATAATTGATCAGGCCGCAAGATTGACTGCTATTTTCGAGAGCAGCACACACCAGATCTGGTCGATAGACAGGAACTACGCTTTTACTTCCTTCAACGAAAACTACGCAAAGTCATTTGAATCTTATTTTGGGAAACGTCCGGAAATCGGAATGAATCTCAATAAAACTTACCAAAAGTTATTTGAGAAAAGTGTTCGTGATGCCTGGATTAGCAAGTATGATGAGGCGTTTTCAGGAAAAGTCCTCAACTTTCAGACACATCTCACAACTTCAAGAGGTGAGAAAGTATGGCGCGATATTTTCCTGAACCCTATTTTTCTGCCTAATGGAAAAATCGAAGAAGTCTCAATAATCGCCAATGATATTACCGATCGCAAAAATGCTGAAATCGCTATCAAGGAAAGCGAAGAAAAGTTCAGAAACATCTTTGAATCCTTTCAGGATATTTATTTCAGGTGTGACCTCACCGGAAAGATTACTATGGTAAGTCCATCCATTCAGGAGGTACTGGGATTTACGCAAAAGGAGGTAATAGGAAACAATATTGAAGGTTTTTTCATTTCCAAAGACGGTACTTCGAAACTCATTGAAGAGCTGATGAAGCACCATAGTGTCAGAAACTTTGAAGGATCAGTCAAAACAAAGAAGAAAACAGAAATTCAATTCCTGTGCAATGTCCGTTTGATCAAGAGGTCATGGCGCCAGAAGGATGAAATCGAAGGTGTTGCAAGGGACATTACCCAATTGAAGAAGAAAAACCTGGAACTCAAACAAGCGAAGGATCTCGCTGAAAAATCTCTACGGATAAAGGAAAGGTTCCTCGCCAATATGAGTCATGAGATCAGGACGCCAATGAATGGTATCATTGGAATGATCGATCTACTTGGCTCTACGTCGCTGGATCCGGAGCAGTTTGAATATATCAGGACCGTAAAAAAATCCTCAGACACACTTCTTAACATTCTGAATGACATTCTTGATCTTTCGAAGATCGAAGCCGGAAAGATGGAATTGAGGATGGAGCCTGTAAAACCAGTGGAAACATTTGAGAAAATATATGATTTGTATTCTCAGCAGGCCCATTTGAATAAAACCAACCTTTACTACCATCTTGATGATCAACTGCCGGAATATATACTTTGTGATGAAACCCGTCTCATGCAGGTTATTTCCAACCTTACTTCAAATGCGATTAAATTTTCGCATACTAAAGGCAATATCAATCTGAGTATCCGGCAAAAGAAAGAAACCAAAAGAAGTTATGAATTTCAGGTTACCGTAAAGGATTCCGGGATCGGGATTGCTCCCAAAGACCAGGAAAAGCTATTCAGGAGTTTCAGTCAACTTGACAGTTCGAAGAAAAAACAATATGCAGGCACGGGGTTAGGATTGGCCATTTCAAAGGAACTGGTGAAGTCCATGAAAGGCAGGATCGGTGTGGTATCGACACCCGGGTTAGGCAGTACATTTTGGTTTACATTTAAGGCGGGTAAGGTAGATCCCGGAGTTATCGATAGTTCCAGGGAGGACGGATCATTTTCTCACCAGTTTGTGGGGACCCAACCAAAAGTCTTACTGGTAGATGACAACGATATAAACAGGAAAGTCGCTACCCAGATCCTGTTGAAATCCGGTTGCAAAGTGGTTGGTGCCGAAAGTGGCCTGAAAGCCATAGACATAATTAAAAAAGAAACATTTGATTTGGTCTTCATGGATATCCAAATGCCGGAAATGGATGGTGTGGAAGCGACCAAAAAGATCAAAAAATTAAAGCTCGAGCGTCAGCCTCCCGTCATTGCGATGACGGCCTACTCCATGGAGGAAGATAAAGACAAGTTTATAAGCCAGGGTCTGGACGACTATCTGGCAAAACCCATAAAATCTAACCGGATCATTGAAAAGGTAAGACTATGGACCAAGTTCGAACCCAAAGAAGTCGATACAAAGGTTTTCGACGAAAAAGCTGAAGACCTCATTATCAACCAGAATACATTGAATCAGTTGCACAAGTTTGGCGGTAAAGAGCTGATACAAAGCGTTTTGGAAGAATTCAACATTGAAGCCAGTGAACAGGTTAAAATGGCAATCAAGAATTTTCAAACAAGAAATTATGAGCAAATTCAACGAGAAATGCATACCTTAAAAGGAAATGCAGGAACATTGGGAGTCGAGCGATTGTCAAAGCAGGCGGCAATAGTAGAAAAAAGGATAAAAGAAAATAAATTTGGTAAAGTTAAACCTGAGTTAAACAAGCTTGAAAAGTCATTAAAGGAATTCAAAGAGAGTTACAGAAACCTATTAAAAAATGAGTAAGAATATTTTGGTCGCAGAGGACAGTTCGGTTATTCAGAACCTCACCAAAAGAATACTGTCAATTCAAAACTACGACATAAAATCAGTGAAAAATGGTGGGGACGTAATGAAAACACTCGAAAATGAAAAGTTCGATTTACTCTTGCTGGACATAAACATGCCCGTTTTAAGTGGGGAGGAGTGCGCTAAACTGATCCGGGAAAGTGAGAATCCGGATATAAAGAATATTCCGATCATTGCCATTACAGGTAACGCCAAAAACTATAGTTTGCAGGATTTCAAAGATCTGGGGATAAATGATTTTTTACCCAAGCCGCTTGACTATGATCAAATGGTAGATATGGTCAATTCATATCTTCAGTAATATGTCCGTCAGGTACACGAAGCACTATCTCAGTAAACTTGAAGACATTTTTGCTGAAACCGATTACATCCTGCGTTACGAAAAGGGCAACTTCCAGTCCGGCTATTGCATTTTGAAAGAAACCAAAATTGCCATTATTAATAAGTACTTTTCCCTCGATGGAAAGATCAACAGCATAATTGATATTTTGAGGACAATAAATCCCGATACCTCAAAGCTTAGCGAGAAGAACAGGGCCCTGCTGAGTGAAATTCAACAAAACCAACTACAGATTTGATTATAAAATTTTTGGGTACTGGCACTTCCCAGGGTGTACCTGTGATTGCCTGCGATTGTGATGTGTGCAGATCTGTAGATTTCAAAGACAAACGGCTTAGAAGTGCCATTCACATTGAAACCGACGGCACCAGTATTGTCGTTGACACCGGACCTGATTTTCGTCAGCAAATGCTGAGGGAACGCATCAAAAAACTGGATGCCGTTTTATTTACACATGCACACAAAGATCATACTGCGGGAATGGATGACATCAGAAGCTTCAATTTTAAGCAAAAAAAGGATATGCCCATATATGGTAGAAAATCAGTCCTTGAGCAGGTGAAATCTGAGTTTCCGTATGTTTTTGCCGAAGACAAATATCCCGGAGTTCCGCAAATTGATCCGATAGAAATTAAAAATAAGCCATTTCATGTCAATGGCGTCAGGGTTATTCCCGTAGAAGTAATGCATCACCAGCTCCCAGTTTTTGGATTCAGAGTTGGCGATTTCACATACATCACCGATGCCAAAAGCATTGCGCCGGAGGAAAAGGAAAAGATAAAAGGATCAAAAGTAATTGTGCTCAATGCACTTAGGAAGGAATGGCACATTAGCCACCTGAACCTTGAAGAGGCCATCGCATTGGCAGAAGAGTTGAAAGCGGAAAAAACGTACCTTACGCATATTAGCCATCTTATGGGAAAACACAGGCTGGTAAATTCCGAACTTCCCGACAGTGTGGAATTGGCGTGGGATGGTTTGAAAATCGAATTAAGCTGATGTTTCATCATTTCCTCTTCATCAAGAGGTTGGCCCGAAAGCTCAATGAAATTCTGGGAGACGCTGAGCTGTTTACCTGCTTTTCTCAAAACAGGGACGAGCTGATCCTGGGTTTTATTCTTAAGGACAATTCGGACTTTTTTATCAAGGCCTCTTTGGAAAGTCAACTGTGTTTGTTGTCCTTTCCGGATGACTACAAAAGAGCAAGAAAAAATAGCATCGAGCTATTCAATGAGGCGGTCCGGATGAGGGTTTCGGAGATCAACTCATTTTCGTTTGAAAGATCTTTTTCCATCAAATTGGAAAACAACTTTGAATTGCTCTTCAAAATGCATGGGTACAGGTCAAATGTCATACTGATAAAAGACCGGAAAGCAAAGGACGTTTTTAAAAGTGCTTTGGACAAAGACATGGACATTGACATCGATGCTTTGCACAAAAACTTCCACCTGGACGAACTGAAAGAGGAGGATATCTATGATCTCGAACAAATTCTTGGAAAAAAACTAATGCATGAATTGGGACATAGCTACAATTACCATGAGTTGGATATAGTAGCAAAAGGACTGTCAATCAGGAAACTGGTAGCAGACACAGATAAGAACCCCATTTGCATTGTCCGGAAAGAGAAACCGGAGCTTTCATTACTTTCAGAATCCAACTGTCTCATGAAAACGGAGGACCCGGTGGAAGCATGTAACTTTTTATACCGGTTGTATTCAAAGGACTACTTTTTAAATAAGGAAAAGGATCAAATGCTTTTGCAACTCAAACGAAAACAAAAAAAACTGGAGTCATATACCAGGAAAGCCAAAGTCAAAATCAAAAGCATTAAGAATCGTCGCAGCTACGAAGAGATAGGGCACCTGATAATGGCTAATATGCATAATATCAAAACCGGTGTCAGTTCCGTCCAACTTACTGACTTCTATGACAATTCTACCATAGAAATCAAACTGAAATCAACACTGAGTCCGCAGAAAAATGCTGAATCATATTACCGAAAAGCCAAGAATGAAAAGCTGGAAATCCGGAATGCCGAGAAAAACCTAAGGAAAAAGGAGATCGAAATCAATGATCTCACCTTTAGAATAAAACAAATAGAATCAGCCGGAGATCTTAAGGAATTACGGAAACTTTTAAAAAACAGGGACTCATCAACCGGTGATTTGAAAACACTCCCCTACCGTAAATTTTCCTACCTGAATTTCGACATTTGGGTTGGTAAAAATTCCAAATCCAACGATACCCTTACCTTCAAACATACCCACAAAAACGACTTGTGGCTTCATGCGAGAAATATAAGTGGTTCTCATGTCGTGGTTAAAAATGCAAGTGGCAACACCATACCAACTCCGGTCATTGAATACGCAGCCTCCGTTGCTGCGTACTACTCAAAGGGCAAAACGGAAGGCCTTTGCCCTGTTTTATTCACTCAAAAGAAATATGTGCGCAAACCAAAGGGTATGTCCCCGGGTGAGGTGATTGTCGACAAGGAGGAGGTCATTTTGGTAAAACCTACCAAGCCAACATGAGATTTATTCTATCTGATTCACTTTCATCATGTTAGTATGACCTTGCCAGTGCGATGGCATAGAAGCGATATTTAACCATACATCGCCCTTTTTAAGATATCCTTCATTCACAAGAATTTTCTGGATATGATCCAGGGTCTGATCTATTCCCTCTGTTTCATCATAATAAAACCCGGTGACTCCCCACAAAAGGTTTAATTGCCGGAGAAGATGCTTTTTATTTGTAAAAACGAAGACTTTGGCACTTGGCCGGTGTAGTGCAAGTCTATAGGCAGTGTATCCTGATTTTGTCATGCCTACCAGCGCCTTTGCGCTGACCGATTCACTCATTCTGACGGCCGCCCTGACCAGCAGGTCGTTCAATCTTGTTGATGAATCCTTATCTTTCTCATAGTACCGGTTATAAACCGATTTTGCATGCTTTTCAACGGCTGCAATTGTTTGGGTCATTCTTAGCACAGCGTTGACAGGAAACATACCTGAAGCTGATTCTGCCGAAAGCATCAGTGCGTCTGCCCCATCCATCACAGCATTCGCCACGTCATTGGTCTCCGCCCTTGTAGGTCTTGGGTTGTTGATCATACTTTCCATCATCTGAGTGGCTATGATGACGGGAACGCCGGCTTTGTTGCATTTACGCACGAGCTTCTTTTGTTGCAGGGGAACATCTTCCATGGCAATTTCCACACCTAAGTCTCCCCTGGCCACCATCACTGCATCCGCCACCCTGATGATTTCATCAATATTCTCCAACGCCTCCGGCTTTTCGATCTTAGCCACGACTTTTGTATGTTTTTGGGATTTTCTGATGATGTCCCTTAACTCAATAATATCCTGCGCTTTTCTCACAAATGACAATGCCACCCATTCAAGGTCATACTGCAATCCAAATTGCAGGTCCTCCCTGTCCTTTTTCGTCAGCGAGGGTGCCGATACGTTAGTATTGGGCAGGTTAATGCCTTTTCTGGATTTTATTTTACCGCCATGTACAACTTTCGTGTAGACATTACTTTCGCTGATTTCCTCCACCAGCAATTCAATGTTTCCATCATCGATGAGGATCGTATCATGCCTCTTTACATCTTTCACGATATCCTTGTATGTCGTACTGACGATCTCCCTGGTACCCAAAACTTCATCTGTGGTGATACACAGTTTCTCACCAGGTAAGATATCAACCGAATTATTTTCAACCTCATTCACACGGATCTTAGGCCCCTGCAGGTCCTGCAGAATAGCGATGTGCGTTCCCAGCTCAGTGTTGATTTGGGTCACAAGCTCAATCACCTTCTTGTGATCGTCATGTGTCCCATGCGAAAAATTCAATCTGAAGACATTTGCACCGGCCTTGATGAGGTCGATCAATGTCTCTTTATTGTTGCTGGCAGGTCCCACAGTCGCCACGATCTTGGACCTTTTAGAAATTGCTTCAATCATTGTTTCTTAGAATAGTAGATTTTCCTTGTGCTTGACTTTAGACAAATCCAACTTGATTAGGTAGTTGATCGCCGGATTGCTTTTCAGCGACGAAATTACAGGATCAAAGTTAAAGTCATCGACTGAAGTATGTAGTTTCAGAAAAAAATCAAATTCTTTTAACTCTGACAGTACAAGCTGGTTCTTAGGTGAATTGCTTGAAACCAGCCTGTTTCGAACAAGGTAATGCTGGTGAAGGTCTGAACTGTCGGTATAATTCGAGATAACAATTTTGGTATTGTCAGAAAATTCCAGGACGATATCAGGCTCTTTCACAAAATGGAAATAACCCGTCTGATTTAGAATCCACGCCAGCCGGTGCTCTTTTATACCGGCTATTATTCCCATCAACAAAAAGTCATATTGAACATCCGCGACTAGCCTGTTTTTCTTCATATACATCCCCTAGTTACTGCTCAAAATCCTAAAAACCAACCATTTGAGGCGTTTTGAAATAAATTTGAATTGTATTGTTTTAATGTATTTCTTTGCACAGAATTTTAAACTAAACTGTAAAAAAATGTCAGAAATTGCACAAAAAGTAACGTCAATTATTATTGACAAATTAGGTGTGGAGGAATCAGAAGTGACACCAGAAGCAAGTTTCACAAATGACTTAGGTGCAGACTCATTAGATACTGTGGAATTGATCATGGAATTTGAAAAAGAATTCAATATATCTATCCCTGATGATCAAGCTGAAAACATCGCAACAGTTGGTCAGGCCATCTCTTACCTTGAAGAAAACGTAAAATAAGATCCCTCTTATTTCTTTATGGAATTAAAGCGTGTAGTTATAACCGGAGTAGGTGCATTAACACCGTTAGGTAACACAAAACGTGAGTATTGGGATAACCTTGCCAAAGGAGTTAGTGGAGCTGCTCCTATCACGCGCTTTAATGCTGAAAAATTCCGAACGAAATTTGCCTGCGAGGTAAAAAACTTTAATCCCGCCGACTTTTTAGATCGCAAAGAAGCCCGAAAAATGGATCCCAACACCCAATTTGCGATGGTAGTTGGTGAAGAGGCTATCCTGGACTCGGGGCTTGATCTTGATCAGATTGATAAGGACAGAGTTGGCGTAATCTGGGGATCCGGGATTGGCGGATTGAAAACTTTCCATGATGAGGTAGCTAATTTCGCCACCGGGGATGGGACGCCGAGGTACAATCCCTTCTTCATACCGAAGATGATAGCAGATATATCACCCGGAATGCTTTCTATCAAATATGGCTTCAGAGGCCCTAATTTTGCCACTGTTTCGGCCTGTGCTTCATCCAGCCACGCGATTAATGATGCCTTTACATATCTACGACTGGGGAAAGCAGACATAATGTTGTCCGGTGGCTCGGAATATGGCGTTGTGGAGTCGGCTATGGGTGGCTTCAATGCCATGAAAGCACTTTCTGAAAGAAATGATTCACCTGAAACAGCCTCCCGCCCATACGACAAAGACAGGGATGGTTTTGTTCTTGGCGAAGGTGCCGGAGCATTGATTCTCGAAGAACTGGAGCATGCCAAAGCGAGGGGAGCCACCATCTATGCTGAGATCCTGGGTGGTGGTATGTCTGCAGATGCATATCACATCACTGCTCCACATCCAGATGGCTTGGGAATAGTGAAAGTTATGCAAAACGCACTTGATGATGCAAAAATCAGTCCCGACAGTGTCGACTATGTGAATACACATGGCACCGCCACCCCTCTCGGAGATGTCGGGGAGGTCAAAGCCATTCAGAATGTATTTGGTGATCATGCCTACAACCTAAACATAAGTTCGACCAAGTCGATGACAGGTCATCTCCTGGGTGGAGCCGGAGCCATTGAAGCTATTGCCTGCCTGATGGCTATTCAGGAAGGAATTGTTCCACCTACCATTAATCATTTCACTGACGACCCTGAAATTGATCCAAAGCTCAATTTAACTTTTAACGAATCCCAACGGCGGACAGTAAACGCCGCGCTAAGCAATACATTTGGATTTGGGGGTCATAATGCTTCAATTTTGTTTGGAAAATACGGAGGCTAGTGCCCGGATTTCTCAAACGAATAATCACTAAATTCATACCGCCCTCTTCCGCCGAGGACAAAAAGTTAAGCAAGGCCTTTCGACTCATAACCGGCAAACGCCCCTATAATCTATCGCTTTATAAGCTTGCGATGAAACATAGTAGCACCGCTCACACCAGTACAAGAGGGTTGCGGGAATCCAATGAAAGATTGGAATATCTGGGCGATGCAATTCTCGGCATGGTTGTGGCGGAATTCCTTTTTACGCAATTTCCGTTTAAGGAGGAAGGTTTTCTGACGGAAATCAGATCTAAGATTGTAAACCGGGAGGCATTAAATCACGTAGCCAAAAGAATTGGCCTGTCGGATCTGATGGAGTATCAGCAAAATTCCCGAATGTTGTCCGCCAAGTCCATATACGGAGATACACTGGAAGCACTCATCGGTGCCGTTTACCTCGACAAGGGATTCAAATTTTCACGCAGGTTTGTAATTCGCAAGCTGATTATTCCACACTACAACCTGGATGATTTGATCAATACCGTCACCAACTATAAGAGCAAGATCATCGAATGGGCGCAAAAGGAAAACAAGGACTTAAGCTTCGAAGTGATCGAAGTCAGTGATACATCAAAGGTGAAGCAATTTACTGCCCAGGTAGTCATCGAGAACGAAGTGTTTGAAAAAGGTCATGGACTGAGCAAGAAAAAAGCTGAACAGGATGCTGCCAGACGGACGATGGAGCGATTAGAAAATAATTCCAATGAATCGGAGAGTTAGAATCGGAGGAGCTTGTCTTAACCAGATACCCCTTGATTGGGAAGGTAACATTCGGAATATTGTCAATGCAATTGAGGAGGCCCGCGCGAAAAAGATCAATATCCTGTGCCTTCCGGAACTGTGCCTTACCGGATACGGGTGTGAGGATGTCTTTTTAAGTACCTGGCTCCCTGAAAAAGCTTTTAACAAGCTGTCTGAAATAATCCCGCATACAAAAGATATTTCAGTTACAATCGGATTGCCGGTTAAGCATAAAGACAAAACCTACAACTGTATCGCCATAATTGAAAACAGGTTGATTCTGGGCTTTTATGCTAAACATAATCTGGCAAATGAGGGTGTACACTATGAGCCGCGTTGGTTCAGTTCCTGGCCATATCATTCTGTAACTTCAGTAGATTTTGAAGGCAAAGCCATCCCCTTTGGATCATTATCCCTGGATCTGCAGGGGATCAGGACCGGATTTGAGATTTGTGAAGACGCCTGGCAGGAAGATCGTCCGGCCTGCAATCTGATTGAAGACGGGGTAGAATTAATAATGAATCCCAGTGCCAGTCATTTTGCATTTAACAAGGAAGAATTCAGGGAAAATCTGGTTGTTTCAAGCTCAGAGAAGTTCGAATGCGCCTATCTCTACACTAACCTGCTTGGAAATGAGGCCGGACGGATGATCTACGATGGAGACGTCATCATTGCCCGAAACGGCACGTTAATAGGTCATAACAAAAGGTTCTCCTTCCGGGACTACAATATACTTTCTCTCGAACTGGACTTTGATTCCGACTTTTCCGAAAATGATGTCCGTGATGATCCTTCCGGTAAACTGGAAGAGTTCAGCCACGCAGTTCCACTAGCCTTATTTGATTATTGCAGAAAAAGCCATAGCAATGGTTTCGTTCTGTCGTTGAGTGGAGGTGCGGATTCCAGCTCCATTGCCACGCTTGTCGCCCATATGGTCCGTCTTGGCGTGAAAGAACTGGGCATAAAGCGTTTCACGTCCAAACTTGGACTACCTGGAGATTTCGATGCTGAAAAGTCAATTGTCGACAAAATACTCATTACGGCCTATCAAGGCACTAAAAATTCTTCCAAAGCAACTTTTGAATCGGCCGGGATGCTGGCTAGAGACCTTGGCGCCAGGTTTCTGAACTGGAATATTGACGAGGAAGTTTTGTCCTATACCGAAAAAATACAGCAAGCGTTAAATCTGGAATTGAATTGGAAGGATCATGATATTACATTGCAAAACATTCAGTCAAGAGCCCGGTCGCCGGTCATTTGGATGTTGGCTAATCTGTCCGGAAGCTTACTGCTGACCACCTCCAATCGTAGCGAAGGTGACGTTGGTTACACCACGATGGACGGTGACACCAGCGGTAGTATTTCCCCCATAGCAGCGGTAGACAAACAATTCATTTTGGAGTGGCTTAAATACGCGGAAAGCCAGCTGGGCTATGAAGGATTGAAAGGTGTCCTTTCCTTACAACCCACGGCGGAGCTCCGACCTCTTGAAATGGCACAGACAGATGAGGAAGATCTGATGCCATACCCCGTACTTGCTTCGATAGAGCGGCTGGCTATCAGGGACAGAAAGTCTCCTGTCCAGGTATATTCGATATTGAAAGCGCAATACGATCAGGGACAACTGAAAAAATGGATCAGGAAATTTTACAGGCTCTGGTCAATCAACCAGTGGAAAAGAGAGCGCATCGCTCCGAGCTTTCACGTGGATGACTTCAATGTTGATCCCAGGACATGGTGCAGGTTCCCTATTCTCTCAAGTGGATTTGATGAAGAACTGAGGCAACTTGACGACTTATCATCCTAATTTGGCAAAGTAATTGCTTTATAATTTCATAACTAAAACCAATAGTCATGAAATGCTTCAAATCCCTCCCAGGAACGATTTTTCTATTGCCCGGCTTCTTTATGATCCTATTATTTACCGGTTGTCAGGATGAATGCCAATCTACACGGACATTTATCCAATACGAGCCCGTGTACAAACAAATGGATGAATTTAGAAATGAAGTGACAATAACAGCGTCAAGGGAAATAGATCAGCCCGGAAGACTTTACTATAAGGATGGATACTTGTTCATTAATGAACCCGGTACCGGAATTCATATTATTGATAACCGAAATATATCGAACCCGACCGGATTATCATTTCTTGAGATCCCGGGCAATTTCGATCTTGCCGCAAAAGGAAACTATCTGTATGCCGACTCCTACCTGGATCTGGTGATTTTTGACATTAGTGACGTTTCCAGTATCTCTGAAGTAGCTCGTCAGGAAAACGTATTCCTGGAGTCCTATATAAATTCCGGTACTTTCAATGGCGGACAGGGCATTCTGGTAGAGTATAGCGAAGAGATCGTCAAAACTACCTCCGATTGCGAGCCGGACTTCAACTCTTGTCCGAATTGTATATTCGTTGATTTTGCAGATCAGGTCAGGCCAGAACTGTTGTCGGCCAATACCATGTACGGGACCAGCAGTAGCACAACCGGGATTGGCGGTTCAATGGCCAGATTTACCATTGCCGACAATTTCCTATACACGCTGGATCAGCTGACGCTCCGTTCCTTCGATATTACACAATCCATTGATCCACAACTGACGAGTGAAGTGGATGTAGGCTGGGGTATGGAAACAATTTTTCCTTATAACGATTACCTGTTTCTGGGTGCAACAAACGGCATGCACATTTACAGCATTGAGCAACCGGGGCTACCTAGTTATACTTCATCTTACAGCCATGTAAACAGCTGTGATCCTGTGGTAGTTCAGGGCAATTATGCATATGTGACCCTGAGAGACGGGAATAACTGTGGCGGGTTTACCAATCAGCTTGATATCCTGGATATCTCAAACATAAATTCTCCCCAATTAATCAACACTGTCGAAATGCAAAATCCACACGGCCTGGGAATAGACGGTTATTGTCTCTTTGTTTGCGAAGGGGACTTTGGACTGAAGTTCTTTGATGCCTCAAATGTTATGGAAATTGAGAATAACCAGATCCGCCACTATAAAGATATCCACGCACTCGATGTCATTCCACTGAACAACAACCTGATGATGATCGGCAACGATGGCCTTCACCAATACAGTTACAATTGCACGGGCGATGATTTACTGCTGCTAAGTACTATCCCGTTTGGCTCTGATAAATGAGGGGATTTTTCATCGTACTTCTATTCCTGATCGGCGGCTATTCATACGGCCAGAATATTCTCAGGACCAATGGAAAAGCTATCAGGGGAAAACTTTATGAGTATAAAGACGATGTGATCCTGTTTATAACAAATAAAGGGGATAGCCTGATCCTCAATGGCAATGACTATAACATAATACTCAGGCGACACAATACTGTAACCTATACTTATCCCGATCGGATCAGAGTTTCAGATTCTTACTCAGTAGTGGAAACTGACAAGGGGATTGGCGGTGCAAGGAGAATTTATGGACAACTGGATTTTGGAATGACATTTCGGAATGATGATGTTACTACCAACGTCATTCCGGGTTTTTCAGGCTCGGCAAATTATTTGATCACGCCGTATTCCCTCCTGGGTGCCGGAGTCGGTTTTGATGATTATCCCGATATGCGAATGGTCCCTGTTTTTATTAAGCTATCCGGAGCGATCAATAGCCAAAGAGTGACGCCATATTATGAAGTAAGTACAGGTCACAGTTATGCGAAGAGTAAGCAAAAAGCCGAATTCGACGGACAGTTAAAGCCTAAGGCAGATGGTGGATTCAGGCTGCATCCGATGATAGGATTTAAGGTAACGGATAGGGTGTCCACTACGTTCGCCTTTGGATTATTGCATCAAAAGATGAGCACAACTACCGGCTTTATAGATTGGATGGGTAATCCTGTTACAACGAAGCAAAGACGTACCCTTAATATGGTCACATTTCGTTTTGGGTTTATATTTTAGGGAACCGGGTCATAGCCTTGTCCACCCCAGGGATGGCAGGATGAGATTCGCCTAAGGCTCAGCCAAAGCCCTTTAAAAATGCCATGTTTGAGAATGGCTTCCTTAGAATATTGCGAACACGTTGGTGTATACCTGCAGCTGTTTGGAAACAACGGGGAAATACTGTACTGGTAAAATAAGATAGGTAAAGTGAATATTCTCCGTATTACTGTCTTCACTTTACAAATCTAGACATCGTATCTTGTGCAGCCAATAAAAATTGCCTCGTTGACGTTACAAAAATATTATCGAGATTTGCGTTTCAAAATGTGGGGAAGATACAAATGGATAAGAGGACATTCCTTTTACTGGTGATCCTGCTTTTTCTGGCAAACATTACATTGTTAGCCAATGCTGTTAACGCCGACTCCAGCCACAGCAAAACCGTAAGAATCAACGAAATACATGTAATAGGCAATAAAAAAACGAATGAGAATATTATTCTCAGGGAAGTAGGTCTTAAGGAAGGTGAAACTTATCAACTGCAGGAGCTGGAGCAGGTGGCAGAAGACGGTCGAAAGCGCGTCTACAACACAAACCTATTTAATGAAGTAGAAATCCAGATCCTGGAAACCAGCGAGTCGGAAGTGGACCTTATGATCAGAGTGGACGAAAGATGGTACTTCTACCCAAGCCCTATTTTCCGAATTGCGGATCGCAATCTTATGGACTGGCTGATCAATCGCAGTGCTGAATTGAACCGTTTCAATTACGGCCTGAAACTGGATCAATATAATTTCAGGGGCCGTAAGGAAACCTTCAGGTTCATGGGTGAAATTGGGTTTGAAAGAAGGTTCATTCTGAATTATGTCATTCCATACATCGAAAAAACCCAGCGTCACGGTCTGATCATTGACCTGGCCTACCTGGAGAACGAGGATATTGCATACATCACTGAAAATCATCTTCCGACTTTCTTCGAGTCTGATGAGATCAACAGGAAATCGTTTAATTCAGGCATCTCTTATAGCTACAGGCCATCTTATTACGCTACCCACTATGCAAAAATTGGCTTCAAAACCTCGGTGATATCAGATACGCTGGTGTCATTGAATTCCAACTTCCTTGGCAATGGGCGTAAAAACCAGCAGCGTTTTCAGCTAAAATATCAGTTCCTCTATGACCAGAGAGATAAGCGAACATATGCGACAGACGGACATTTTCTTTTTCTTGAAATTGAGAAGCTAGGTGTTGGGATCTTTGATGATCTCGATATGCTGACACTGACCGGTGTTGTTTCCAAGTACCACGATCTGGGCAGGGGATTTTACCTGGCCAACAGCATGGTAGGGTTGATGTCATTCCCAAAACAACAACCTTATTTCAATTATTCCGGACTTGGTTATGATGAGATTTATGCCAGGGGATTTGAGCTGGACGTGATTGAAGGTCACAGGTTTGTGATGTTCAAAAACTCCTTCAGGAAATTATTATTCAACACCTCCCGTGACATAAGTGATCTTGTTCCCATAGATCAATTTGATGATGCCAAGTTGGGAATGTATGCCAAGCTGTTCTTTGATGCCGCATGGGTCGACAACTACCCGCAATATGAGATCAGCAGCCGCCTGACCAATACGTTTCTATACAGTGTTGGTATCGGTCTGGACATGATCACCATGTATGATCTGGTACTTCGGTTCGAATATTCCTACAATTCCGCCGATGAGTTCAATTTTGCACTGAATATAAAAGCGGATATGTGATGCAACCGCTTAGTACTCCTTCCACTTCTTCTTCTTACCATTTTTATACCGGTACCACACCCCTGTTTCTTTCCCGGCTTCAAAATTCCCCTCATAGTTTAAGACGCCTTCCTCATTATAAAATTTCCACAGGCCGGACTCAAGCCCATTTCTGAAATGACCCTCCTGCCATAGCGTCCCGTCTTCAAAATAAAAAATCCAGTCTCCATGGGGTAATCCGTCTTCGTACTCACCAGTCCGCTTCAATGAACCATTCTCGTAATAAAAATGCCAGGTATCATGATACAATCCGTCCCTGTAATTTCCATGTTTTTCTAATTCTCCGTTTTCAAAAAAACTGTAGGATGAGTCCTGTTTCAGGTCATTCCTCCATAACTCGAAGGCCTGAACCTGACCGTTTGGATAAAAATACTTCTGGTCTCCATCCAACTGTCCCTCCTCATAATTCAAATCAGCGCTCAGTTGTCCGTTTTGATAAAAATATTTCCAATTCCCTACCATCAGTCCATTTGATTTAAAACCTGTTGCTTTGACTTTTCCCGTATTGTAAAAAAGTGTATCTTGGGACGTTGCGGGCCAAATAAGGAAAAAAGAAACAAGAACCAGTAAGTAACGCATCGAAATATCGTCTTTCACAAAGTTAAGGCGATATTTTGATGAAAACGCAGGCTTATCAACATGATTAGATACTTCGCTATCCTCACAACACTATTGTGCTGTCTCTTCGTACGCAGCCAGGACGGAAAATTCAATCTTGGGGCCAGAAGTGCCGGTATGGCCGGTGCTTCTCTTACGTTATCGGATGGTTGGAGTGCTTTCAATAACGTAGGAGGACTCGGAGCCCTGACAGAAGCTACCGTAAATGTCAGCTATCAGAACAGGTATGACGTATCCGCCCTCCAGGTTGTGGGATTAGCCTACACGCATCCCACTGAATGGATAAATGGGGGGATCAGTTTCTATCGATTTGGCGATGATCTGTACAGTCAGCAAAAATTAACCTTTTCAATCGGTAACAGCATACAAATGGTAAGCCTGGGAGGAGGTATCAGCATCGTACAATACAGACTTGAATCAATCGGGGTAAAGCAGGTAACTGTATTCGAATTTGGTGGGATCGCCGAGATAATCCCGGAACTTGTAATTGGAACGCATATTTTCAATATCAGTCAGACTGACCTGAATGAAACGGAAAGTGTTCCCATTGTGATGAAAATCGGAATATCATACAGACCCGTATCTTCTTTGATGATCAATACGGAGCTGGTGAAAGACCTGGATCTTTCCGAAAGCCTCGTCTTCGGACTGGAATATGAGCTGATCCCATTGATCCGGATCAGATCAGGGATCGACACCAGGCCCCGGAGTGCGTCTTTTGGTCTCGGATTTTACCTGAAGGGATTCAGTCTTGATTACGCTTATTCCATGAGAGATCCTCTTGGCAGTATTAACGAATTGTCATTGTCCCGGTCTTTTTCTAAAAAATGAGAAGTTTTCTCCTGATATCAGGATTATGTCATCTTCTTAATACCGTCAGCGGTCAACCTGCAAATGAAGACAATGACCTAACAGGATTCATCGAGGATTTTTTCCCCGTACCGGAGGAGGACATCAATTATGAGGACATATATGAATCACTATTTCTGTATTACAATCAACCGCTGGACCTGAATTCTGCTACAGCCGAGGAATTCGAGTCGCTTTATATCCTGTCGGGTGACCAGATTCGGAACTTTCTGGATTATAGGGAACGATCCGGAAAATTGATCAGTCTTTACGAATTGCAGGCTGTACCGGGTTTTGATCTGACTACCATCAAAAAAATACTCCCATTTGTGACATTGGATGATTCAGCTTTTATTGATCCGAATTTCCTTAGAAACGTTTTCAATGAATCTGATAATTACTTTATCATGAGAAATTCATTCAGGATCGAAAAGTCACTGGGATATAAAAAAGATGGGAAATATACCGGGGATAGAAATCACCTGTATACAAGATTTCGAATGCATGATCGCGAAAATTTCAGTTTTGGTTTCACAGCCGAAAAAGATGCAGGAGAAAAATTCAGTTTCGATGGCCGGTCTAACGGGTTCGATTACTATTCCCTCCATCTGCAGCTACAGAATCGCGGAATGGTAAACAATGTTATCATTGGGGATTATCAGCTTCAATTCGGCCAGGGTTTGGTCTTTGGTGCAGGGTTTAGTCCCGGCAAAGGAGCAGAACCTGTCACCACAGTACAAAGGAGCAGTGTGGGCCTCAAGCCATACGGATCGGTCATAGAGTCCGGTTTCTTCCGGGGAATTGGTGCCACAATTGGCAAGCGCCGGGTAAGGACCACGGTATTTTACAGCTACCTGGGTCAGGACGGAGATCTTAGATCCGATTCCAGCCAGACTGATCCCGAGGAATTTATAAGCTCCATACAAACATCAGGACTACACAGGACCACCGGGGAATTAATGGACCGTAACCAGGTCAATGAGCAATCATTTGGAGGAAATCTTCAGTTTCGTCAAAGCAGGTTTTTGAACGCCGGTGTCAATTATCTGCAAACCCATTATAGCACTCCCATCAGGAAGAACCCGGCAAGTTATAATCAATTTGAATTCAATGGTGACATGAACCGGGTTGCAAGCATTTATGGGAGATATATCTTTCAAAATATCTCCGTCTTCGGAGAAACCGCCCTTTCAAAGTCGGGTGGCAGGGGCAACATATTGGGATTGGTCACCGCCCTGTCCGATCATATTGATCTAAGTGTTGTATTCCGGGATTATAGACGGGATTTTCATTCTTTCTATGGAAACGCCTTTGGTGAAAGTAGCCGGAACATCAATGAAAAGGGGATCTACTGGGGTCTGAAATTCAAACCGAACCAACAACACAAACTGGCGCTCTATTATGACCAATTCCACTTTCCCTGGCTAAAATTCAGGATTGACGCGCCATCAGGAGGAAATGAGTACCTGGTACGTTATACTTTTCACCCCAATAAGGAAAATCAACTGTACCTGCAGTTTCGACAGGAGGAAAAGGAACGCTCCACGGCATCAGAAAACACTAATCTTAGTATTTTGAAAAATGCCTCTAAAAGAAATATTTTGTTCAACGCCGATTACCGGATCACTGACCGGTTATCTCTTAAAACAAGAGGCCAGTACAGTCAATTCACATTCAATGGTGTCTTGACAAGAGGTTTGGCCCTGGTACAGGATGTCAATCTCCGCTTTCAGAGGATTAATCTATCAGGCCGGTATGCCCTTTTCGATACTGATGATTTTGAAAACCGGCAATACATATACGAACGTGACGCGTTGTATTCATTTTCTATTCCAGCATACCACGGCCAGGGCACAAGGAAGTATTTAATGATAAAATATAAAGTAAATGGAATGTTAAGTATTTGGACAAGATACGCCGTTTTCAGGTATAAGAACGTTTCCGAAATAGGTTCAGGCCAGGATTTGATCAAGGGAGACCGGAAGTCGGATCTGAGGTTTCAGGCGCGATTAAAATTTTAGAAAAAAAGCTCCCAGCCAAATTGACCGGGAGCCCAAACCAAATTATTAACTCAATCCATTTTCCAAAGCTCGACGTATCTGAACCTTTGCAAATTCCCGTGGATCTTCGTAGCTGAATCGCTCTACTTCCATGAGATGATGGACATAATTTATCACATCGTGAATCTGTTCCTGGCTCAACATCGAAATTTCTTCTATTGCTATTTGGAGATTTAATTTTTGTTCCATAGCCGTGTTTCTTTACAGACCTAAAAGTAGGACGACCTATTGAGGTAACTATTCTCTTTCGGATAAACAGGAATTTTCGTGTAATCAGCATGGTAAATTTTACATATCAACCATTCCCCACCATTGTTTGGTACGACATTTGTGTTAGCCTAAGCTATGAATGCGATCAGATTTCTTTTATTACCCATTTTCATTTTTGCGTTTGGGTGTGATGAATCCAAAAACCAGGCTGATTGTCCTGAAGATTTGATGTGTACGGAAGAATTCAGGATGATCACCGTAAAGATCCTTCAAGACAATGAGCCCGTGTCCCTGGACTATTTCAAAACGATAAACATGGATTCAGGCGTGATCCATGACTTTCAGAATCTACCACTTCTTGATGATGGAGTTTACCCGGTATTAACCGACCTGAAATTTGGGGAGGTCGAAAAGAACGGCACGAATTACCGATTTGAGGGAAGTATACAAGACGCGGTTGTTGTGGACCAGGTTTTTAAGATCGGTCATGATTGCTGCCATATTATAGTTTTGGAAGGTCCGGATATAATTGAGATCGAGTGAAGTATCTCTATCTCTTTATTCTGGTCGTTGTAGCAAGACCCACTTGCAAGGATGAGAATGCCGGACCCTGTGACAACGGAGTCCCGGCCAGAATAATTGATCTCACAGGCCTTGATGGTTGTGGTCTTGTTATTGAACTGAAATCCGGTGAAAGACTTGAACCATTGAATCTTAATGAATACACTGTTGATGTTGTTCCGGCCAATATATTCGTTAGTTACGAGGAAGTGACGGAAATGGCCGGTATTTGCATGGTTGGAAAGATGGTAAGTATAAACTGCCTGGAATACAGATAAAGTCGACACCTCAAAATTCTCACTTACTACTTCCATTATATAATTCTCTTTGGGTACAATTCCGCCATTGATTATATTGGCGGCTATGAGAAAATTACTAATCAACCTAATACTGTTGAGTGTGTTCAGCGCATTCAGTCAGCCTTCAAAACTATCTTCAAAAGCCCATCAACTATCTGAAGACGTAATATCAAAGGTCATTGAGTGGCGGCATGATATACATGAGAACCCGGAACTTTCAAACCGGGAATTCAAAACCGCAGAAAAAGTTGCGGCACATCTTGAAAGTCTGGGTATTGAAGTCCAAACCGGAGTAGCAAAAACCGGAGTAGTGGGTGTTCTCAAAGGCGACAGACCAGGTCCGGTTATCGCCCTCAGAGCCGATATGGACGCCCTGCCGGTAACCGAGCGGGTAGATATCCCCTGGGCCTCCAAAGTGAGATCAACTTACAACAACATTGAAACCGGTGTTATGCATGCTTGCGGACACGATACGCATGTGGCAATCCTGATGGGAGCAGCCGAAGTTCTCGCAAAAATGAAAGGCGATCTCAGAGGGACAGTAAAATTCCTGTTCCAACCTGCTGAGGAAGGTGCCCCTCCGGGTGAAGAAGGTGGCGCTAAGTTGATGGTAAAAGAAGGTGCGCTAAAAAATCCCGATGTTGACGTTGCCATGGGCCTTCACATAAGCTCACAAACACCGGTGGGAATGATTACCTACAAGCCCGGCGGTACCCTGGCGGCTGCAGACAGATGGGTTATGAAGATAAGGGGAAAGCAGAGCCATGGTTCCACACCCTGGTCAGGAATGGATCCTGTCGTTGCTGCAGCTCAGATTATAAATGGGATCCAAACTATCATCAGCCGGAACACAGAACTGACCAAAGAAGCTGCCGTCATTTCGGTAGGGCTCATACGTGGAGGTGTCCGGAATAACATAATCCCGGAGGAAGTGGAGATGATCGGAACGATAAGAACCCTGGACGTGGCGATGCAGGACAAGCTGCATGCCGACTTTTATCGTGTAGCAACCAATATCGGAAAAGGCATGGGAGTTGAGGTGGATCTTCAGATCACCAGGGGCGTACCTGTGACATATAATGATCCTGAACTAACCGGTAACGCACTACCCTGGCTGAGGAAAGCGGCCGGAGAGGAAAATGTGATCCTGGTCAACGCCAGAACCGGCGCTGAAGACTTTTCATTCTTTGCCAATGAGGTCCCCAGTTTCTTCTTCTTTCTGGGGGGATGTCCCGAAGGAACAGATCCTTCGGAGGCGGCTCCACATCATACACCGGATTTTTACGTGGATGATGCCGGATTGATCACTGGTGTGAAGGCTATGGTCAATGTGACATTGGGGTATATGTATGATCCGATGGATTAAAACGTACAATCGTGAACAGGAATTTGAAAAAAGAAAATAACATCACGAAAAGCACCTCATGCTCTGGCACTTTCATCCGATTCATTGAATAATTAGATATTATGAAAAGAATTCCACTACGAAAGATAGTGATTGCCCTATTTGTGATTGTGGTGGCAATACAGTTTGTCAGAATAGACAAAACAAATCCTGACGCAGATATTTCCAAAGATTTCATAACAATCACTAATCCTCCCGAGAATATCCGGAATATGCTGAAAACTGCGTGCTATGATTGCCACTCGTATCAAACAGACTATCCCTGGTATACTAACATTTCACCGGTTTCGTGGTGGATAAAAAATCATATCAATGTGGGTCGCAAGAATTTGAATTTTTCCACATGGGCTGATTATGATGAGAAACGATCCAGGCATAAACTGGAAGAATGCTATGAGGAGGTGGAGGAAGGTGAAATGCCTCTGCCCTCATATCTGTGGGCCCATGGTGACGCTAAACTGTCAAAGGAACAACGGGAAAAACTGGTAGCATGGTTTAAACAACAGGGAGGATTTTGAATGAACCGCTAGAGATCGGGGAAGAAAACATCTGACAAAAAATACCCCATATGGCTGATTTCTTTTGATAATCAGCCTTTTTATTTTAGTCCCGGTTCAAATCAGGATTAAAATGAGAAAGGTATTGCTATTATTTCTTGCACTTGGAATAGGTTCACTTTCCACTGCCCAGGTACTTGACAAATTCAAAAAAGACAAGACCGAAAAAGAAAAGAAACCCAAGCTCAGTCTCGGTGAACGTGT
The DNA here is from genome assembly GCA_028278225.1 of Cyclobacteriaceae bacterium. GTDB lineage: Bacteria > Bacteroidota > Bacteroidia > Cytophagales > Cyclobacteriaceae > JANQEU01. The sequence continues at coordinate 48,143 of JANQEU010000075.1, read as the reverse complement.
TGGTAAAATCACTGGAAACCTGATGACTGCAAAAACTGACCAACTTGATGGCGTAGTCGCCAAGGTCCACTACATCTGCGGAATGTATCCCACCTATTTAGAGACCACAGAAACCAAAATGCTGCCGGAAGGCACATACGAAGGTGATTATGCCGTTGGCGTGTCATTTCTTAAAAATGAAGGAATAGGGATGTATGAAGTTCAGGGAGAGGTTTATGCGGACGGAAAGCCAATGGAATATGTAGGTCTGGGATCATTCGGTACAAGTTTCGCTCTGCAAAAAATTGCTCCGGTCGAGGTGCAAATACGCACAGCTGCGGGAGATGAGGCATATTTCACACTTTCCCCGATTCCCGGTATCGACATAGTAAGCATTAACGGTGAGACTTCCCTTCCGGTCATAGATTTGGGGGAAAACCTGATCCTCGAATACAACAATCCTCCCGGATCGGAAGGAACAACAATCAGGGTATCGATGCTGACAGATGTGATGGGGGTCCGTGCACTTAATCATTTTGCGGATTTTAAAACTGCCGAAGCTGGCATCAGAAAAGTGACGATCCCAAAAGAGGCGCTGGCAAATACAGAAATATCGGGCGCCGCAAATGCAGGTCAGTTCAACAAAGGTGAAAACTATCTCATCGTGGAGCGTGAAAAGATCCTCAATAAGGAAGACTATGGAGATGATCAAAAACCTGGTGATCTTGCGGCTTCCGACATCTCAACACGGGCCTACGCAACAATGCCGATAGTTGTAAAGGGAAAACAGGAAGAGGGTATTGTGGCGAATCTAAAAGTCCGCTATAAATCACTGGACAAGAAAAACCAGTATCAGCTTAATAAGCCCAATGCTAATTATGGGATCCCGTTTTCCAAAGCTTCAAAATTCGGATTGGTATCCTTCACCATGTCTGCCAGGACCTTCCACCAGGAGACAGAGACCTACACTACCTACGGCCCGTATACAAAAACCATCACAACGATAACGACTACCCTTGAATTTCCACAGCTTCCTGACGAGTATTGGGCCTACGTCATGGACAGGGTCTACAATGATCTAGTGTCATTCTTTAAAAATGAATATAACATCGAATTTGTGCCGGTTGAAGATGTAACAGGCACTCCCCAATACGCTGATCTCTTTCCGGCTGATCAATCTAACGAAAAGGAAGGAGTGAAAATGAGCTACAAAGGAACGCAACGAAGTATACCTCAGTCCGTTGGGGAAATCTTCGGCAGCACATCTACAAATCTCACAGCTGATAACCCCACTGTCAATATGATGAAAGCTGCCGGAGATATTGACGGTCTCGTTTCAATGAATCTGAATTTGGGTATTTCCACCAACAAAGAGGACAACATTATTTTGATCCCCTCTTTTAACATTACGATCCGGGGTAGGGACGAAGATAGAAATGACAAACTGGGTACCTATGTAGATGGTTTTATTGTACGACAGACAGGCGAAACTTTCAATTCCGACATGGTCAGGGCCAGTAAAGATGAGTTGCTGCGTGTCTGTAGTTTTGATCAGATCACACTTATGCTGAAAGATGGCCTTCAGACCCTAAGGAATAAAGAGATTGAAATGGGATATGACAAAATATGGAGCATAGGCGAATAGATCTTTGCGGTTCTGCTATCCAATCAGTTAATGAAAGCCGGTGATCCCGGCTTTTTTTAGTTTTGACTATAATTATGACCGGATTATGGCTGAGCTGAAGACAAAACCCACCAACGTGGATGTGGAAACATTTATTGATAGTATCGAAGACGAGCAAAAAAGGGATGATGCCCGCACTCTGATGCGGATAATGACGGATGTTGTAGGTGAGACGCCTCAAATGTGGGGGCCCAGCATTGTTGGTTTTGGTACATATCATTATGTCTACCCAACGGGCCGTGAAGGTGATTGGATGCTTACCGGTTTCTCACCCCGGAAGCAGGCCATGACCCTTTACATCATGTCAGGTTTTGAAACTCAAATGAAGCTGATGGACAAGCTTGGGAAATATAAAACAGGTAAGGGATGCCTGTACTTAAAAAAATTATCGGATGTTGATGAAGATATTTTGAAAGAACTGATCAGGAATTCCATCGATATTGTGAGGAAAAGATACGCCGGAAAATAGATCGTTCAGACAAGATGAAATATGATCACGATCTTAACCTCTATCTGATCTATGAAAATGAAGATTGGATCAGGCCTTTGCAAAATGAGTTGGAAGCGGCGGACCTTCCATACGTGAATTGGAATTTGGCAGAAGAAGTGTTATCTCTCACCGCAGAACCTCCAAAAGGGATATTTTATAACAGGATGAGCGCCTCGGCCCATACCAGAGGTAATTCCGATGCAGTTGTTCAAACGCAATCTGTAATCGATTGGCTGGAATCGCACGGGCGAAGGGTGATCAATGGTCACAATACACTTCGTATAGAGCTGAGCAAGGCATTACAAAATGAACTGTTCAAAAAACATGGATTATGCACCCCCCAAACCAATGTGTGTGAAAGTCTTGAATCACTATTTGAACAGGCAATTCAATTTCCGGCGCCGTTTATTATTAAGCCAAATCGGGGAGGAAAAGGATTTGGAGTCCGTCTTTTTGATTCATTGGACTCCCTAAAGACGAAAGCGGAATCTGAAATCATCCAGTCTCCTGATGGAATACTTATACTGCAGGAATACCTGAAGCCCAGGGATGGTAATATCACCAGAATGGAATTCATAGGAGGCAAATTCTGCTATGCAGTCTTAGTAGATGCATCTTCAGGATTTGAATTATGTCCGGCAGATAGCTGCAATGTGCGGGACGATCAAAAATTTGAGATCATTGAAAACTTTGTGAATCCGGATATTCCCATCATTGAAAACATGCTCCGTAAAGAAAAGATAGATGTGGCTGGTATCGAATTTCTCACCGATCAGAGTGGGAATCATTTTTATTATGATATTAATACTACCACAAATTACAACGCTGATGCAGAAAGCCGGGCCGGACACCATTGGAATGCCATGAAACAGGTTGTGAAGCTTCTAAAAGAAGTTTTCGATCGCGAGTCGCCCAAAACAGCCACTCTTTGACTTAAGTGACAAATTCTGATCTTACCGAAAAAATATGTAGTTTGGTTCCAAACCCAATCTACCATGAGATCTCATATCCCGATTGTTCTGATTTTGGTGCTGTTCGCTTGCCTGGACACCTCAGCTCAGAAAAGAAAGAATGAAGGCAAAAGCTCAAATAAAATTCCTGAAGAAGCCTTTTTAAGCCTGAAATATCGGTTTGCAGGTCCGTTCAGAGGAGGGAGATCCACGGCAGTTGAAGGTATCCCTGAAAAGCCTTTCACCTTTTTTATGGGTTCGACCGGAGGTGGCGTATGGAAAACCAATGACGCTGGTAATACATGGAAAAATGTGTCCGATGGATTTTTTGAAACGGGATCCATCGGAAGTATTGAGGTTAGTGCGGATCAGAATATTATTTATGCAGGCACAGGCTCGGCCTGCATTCGGGGGAATGTTATTATCGGCAGAGGAATGTACAAATCCATGGATGGCGGAGTCACATGGGAACATATCGGACTAAGAAATGCAGGGCAAATAGGCCAGGTGATTTCACATCCAAATAGTCCTGATCTTGTATATGCCGCAGCCCTTGGAAATCCATTTGGCCGAAATGCTGAAAGAGGTATTTTCCGTTCAAATGACGGAGGCATATCCTGGGAAAAGGTACTATTCCATAGTGATTCCGTTGGTGCCATCGACCTGGTAATGGATCCTAACAATCCCAGAATCCTTTTTGCCGGATTATGGCGGGCAGAAAGAAAACCCTGGACCTTGATAGATGGTAGCACGGAGGGGGGACTTTACAAATCCACGGATGGAGGAGATAATTGGGAAAAGGTAATTAACGGACTGCCAACCGGGACACTGGGTAAAATCAGCATCGCCATTTCCCCGGTCAATTCGGACAGGATCTGGGTATTGCAGGAAGCAATGGATGAAAAGCTTGGTGGTTTGTACAGGTCGGATGACGGTGGTAAAAACTTTAAGAGGATCAATAGAAGCCACGAACTTCGTCAAAGGGCATTCTACTATACTCACGTATTTGCTCACCCTACAGACGAAAATACTGTTTTCGTGACCAATGTCAGGTTTCATAAATCAATCGACGGAGGAAAATCTTTTGAAAGTATTCCTACTCCACATGGTGACAACCACGATTTATGGATCAACCCACGTAATCCCGAGATCATGATCGAGAGTAATGACGGTGGAGCGGTCGTAACACTAAACGGCGGGGAGACATGGACTACTTACTACAATCAACCCACATCAGAGTTTTACAGGTTGACGGTTGACAATCAATATCCGTACCGGCTTTATGCCGCACAACAGGACAATACCACCATTTCCATACCCGGTATGATGCCCGGAGGCATTACCCCAAAGCAATATTGGTATTCCGTCGGAGGTGGTGAAAGTGGTCACATAGCCGTCCATCCGAACAACCCGGATCTCATTTATAGTGGAAACTATATAGGTCAGATCTACAGAGTTGACCGTAGATCAGCCCACTCCAGGAATGTTGTCCATTACCCCCAACTTCACGACGGCACGGCTCCAAAAAATATAAAACACAGGTTTCAGTGGAACGCGCCTATAAGGATATCTCCGCACAATCCGGATGTCCTGTACCATTGCAGCCAATACGTGCACAGGTCTGCAGATGGTGGCAGTAACTGGGAAATCATCAGTCCGGATCTGACCACCAATAATGAAGCTTATCAGGACATTCCCGGAGGACCGATCCAACACGATCATACGGGGGTGGAGCTGTACACCACAATTTTTGCCTTTGAGGAGTCTCCCCACAATGCCGGGGAATTGTGGGCCGGAACAGATGACGGGAGGCTTCACATCAGCAGAGATGCCGGTAATTCATGGACTGAAATAACCCCCCTTCAAATGCCAGATGAGGGAACGATAAATATGATCGAACTTTCTCCTCATACACCGGGAAGAGCTTTTATAAGTGTCTTCAAATACCGTGAAAATGATTTCAGGCCATATATTTTCTTTACAGAAGATTTTGGTACTTCCTGGCTGTTACTGACAGATGGCAAAAACGGCATTCCCGAGGATCACTTTGTAAGGGTGGTCCGGGAAGACCCCGACCGCAAAGGACTTCTTTACGCCGGTACTGAGTTTGGAATGTTTATTTCATTCAACAATGGCAGCACTTGGCAAAAATTCCAATTGAACCTGCCCGTCACACCGATTGCCGACATGCTGATCAAAGACAAGGACCTGGTCATTGCCACACATGGCAGAGCCTTCTGGATACTCGATGATCTGACTCCGCTGCACGTATTGGATAATGATATTCTCAATAAAGAGTACCATCTCTTTGGTCCGCGAAAAGCCATAAAATCGCAAATGAGAGGAAGTTTTCGTGGCGGAAATGCACCGGATAAGCCAATTTACGGAGCTACTATTCATTTCTACTTAAAAAATGAAACCAAGGACACCGTTACCATTTCAATCCAGGACGATGAAGAGCTGCTTGCAAAATACACCACACATCCTGACAAGAATTCACAGGACAGAAAATTAGAAGTCCAAAAGGGAATGAATAAGATTGTCTGGCCCTTTGATGGAATGTCACCGGAAATACTGGATGGCTCCTGGATGTCATTAGCCTTTACAGGGGGGATCAGTATGCCGCCCGGCAAATACAACGTGACGCTTGACGTGGGAGACACCACACAAAGACAAGGTTTCACAGTAGAAAAAGATCCAAGATGGGAGTTTGTTGAAGACGATTTCCAGGCACAATATGAACTAAGCCGGCAGATTCGGGAAGGTCTGGATCTGACACATAAGATGATAGGAGAAATGAGGTCCGTGAAAAGTCAGGCATTAAAGATTTCGGAACTGGCGACAGAGGCGGGGTATTCCAAAGAGATCCGGGAAAAAGCGGAGGTATTGGAAAAGAGAATCACGGAAATGGAAGAAATGCTGATCCAGACAAAAAATGAGAGCGGCCAGGATCCTATCAATTATCCGCCACAATTAGATAACCAACTGGCTTATCTGTATACCAATGTCAACTTTCAGGATGCGGCTCCATCACCTGGTGCTTATGAGCGCTTTGAGGACCTGAAAGAGGAACTGGTCGAAATACTGGACGCTTACGAGGAAGTAAAGAAAAAAGAATACCTGGAATTCCTGAATTTACTTGATGAGGAGGGGGTCGAAAGTATCATCTTACCAGGGAATTAATGGTCATTACATTTCGTAAATGTAAAAATTCCGATCTTCGTCAATTGGCAGAAATCGCGATACAGACATTTCGTGAATCTTTTGCCACCCACAATACGGAGGAAAATATGCTTCAATACATTGAGGCCGCATTCAATGATGACAAGCTGTTGTCCGAACTGGGCAGTCCGTATATCGACTATTTTTTTGGATATGAGAATAAGAATTGTGTAGGTTATCTGAAAATAAATCAGGCCCCCTGGCAAACAGACATTAATGATCCTGATTCTCTGGAACTGGAAAGGATCTACGTCAGAAAGCCATATCAAAACAAGGGTTACGGTGTTGATTTCCTCCATAAGGTAATAGCAGAATGCAAGGCCAGGAAGTTGAAATACATTTGGTTGGGCGTATGGGAGCATAATACCGGAGCATTCAAATTCTATAAAAGAAACGGTTTCGAGAAATATGACGAACATTCCTTTAACTTAGGAGCCGAAAAGCAGATCGATTACTTGATGAAATTGGATTTGTAGCCATTCAAGCAGGACAAATGAAAAGATTTAAACCCCTTGACATATTCCGCGGCATGACGATCGCGTTCATGATCATTGTCAATACACCCGGAAGCTGGAGCAACACCTACTCTCTTTTACTTCATGCAAAGTGGCATGGATTTACACCCACCGATCTGGTTTTTCCTTCATTTCTTTTTGCTGTTGGAAATGCAATGGCCTTTGTAGCTTTAAAGTGGGAAAACAAAACAGCGAAACAGGTATTGCTCAGGGGTTTCAAACGCGCATTTTTGATTTTCCTGATCGGCTACCTTCTGTATTGGTTCCCTTTTTTCAGGGAGGTCGACGGTGTTTGGACCTTTAAGCCATTTGCCACCACAAGAGTATTTGGTGTACTGCAACGAATCGGATTTTGCTATGCCATAGCCCTTCCGTTTATTTACTATCTATCTCCCAAAAAGCTGATTTACGCTTCTGCGGCTTTTCTCCTTGCCTATTGGGGGCTTATGGAATTATTCGGCGACCTTACCCTGGAAGGAAATGCCGCACTGAAATTGGATCTGTGGGTTCTTGGTGCCAATCATCTCTATGGCGGAGAAGGCATACCTTTTGACCCGGAAGGGATCCTCAGCTCAATTCCATCGGTAGTGAATATTTTCGGAGGATATCTGGTAGGTCTGTATCTCCGGGAAGACGGAGCCAGTTATGAAAAACTGGCCAAAGTGCTGCTGGCAGGAACTACCCTGATTTTTATTGGATACATCTGGGACCCTGTTTTTCCCATCAATAAAAAGATCTGGACCAGTTCATATGTTTTGCTGACGGTTGGTCTTAACTGTCTCATCATTGCCATGATCATTTATCTCATGGAGTGGAACACAAAGAAGTTTGAATTTAATGTATTCAACACCTTTGGGAAGAATCCGCTGTTTATCTACATATGGTCCGGGTTGCTGGCAAAAGCCATGATCATTATTAAGATCAATGGGACTTCCCTTTACCGGTTGACATATGAGTATGGATTTGGATGGATTGGCGGCAAGCTAAGTTCCTTTGCTTTCGCCATCGCCTTCACCGCAATTTGCTGGCTGGTCGGCAAATGGCTGGAAAACAGGAATATTTATATAAAGATTTAGGTGTAAGACTTCAGAAATCTAAAGTCTAACATCTCTGTACACCACACCATCCTTCATGACAAACACAACGTTCCTAAGGTTGCTTATGTCTGTGGAGGGATCGCCTTCAACGGCAATGATATCGGCCAGGAAACCCTTTTTGATCGCTCCCAATTCATTGAGCTGAAAGGTCCTCGCGTTGACGGAAGTCACAGATTTCAGGACATCTAAAGGGTTCATGCCATACTCCACCATCAGTTCCAGTTCCAGTACATTGTCCCCATGTTCGAAAACACCAACATCACCACCTGCAATGATCTTCACACCAATGTCCAGGGCATTTTGAAACATCCTCTTTTTTAACACAATTGATCCGGGATCTTCATCTACGCCTTTTTTCCACCCGCGATATTTCATGATGGATTCGGTCGCAGCAAGTGTCGGGCACAGTCCTACATCTCTGTCTTTCATGAGTTGCAGGATCTCTTCCGTCGCTTCAGTGCCATGTTCGATAGTTACCACACCGGCCATAATTGCTCTGCGCATTGCTTCCGGGCTATTGGCGTGAGCCGCCACATCCCTCCCGCTGCTTCGGGCGGTTTGTACGATCAGTTTCAATTCTTCCAGTGAAAATGTAGGCAATGACTCCCCGTTCGGACCCCATCGATAGTCAGCATAAACCTTAATAAAATCAGCGCCCTTGCCAATCTGATCCCGGGTTACGCTGATCACGTCATTTCCATCAGCAGTTTCAGCGCCTAATGGCACCTCGAAATCAGGATGAAACCCTTTTGGGCCATAGCTGCCGGTGGCGACCATTGCCTTCCCCGCCACGAGCATGCGGGGACCGTCAATTATCCCTTGTGCTATACTCCGTTTTATGCCAACATCCGCATACCCGGCGCCTTCAGACCCCAGGTCACGAATCGTTGTAAAGCCTGCCATCAGATTCCTGGTGGCCATTTTTGACCCCCGGATGGCACGCAAACTTCTTGATTCTTTTAACACCTGATCATTCCATGATGTTTGATCGTACGGGTACAACAGTACATGCGAATGTCCCTCAATCATTCCAGGCAGTAAAGTCGAATTCTCAAATCGTACGATCGTATCTACACCAATCCTCATTTCATCCGAGGGTCCGGCATAAATAATCCTGTTCCCTTCGACTACAATGCTGATGTCCTCTTTCATCCCCTCCCCATCAAAAATCCGATCCGCCACCAATTGCATCGTTTGACCCAAGGACCAAAATGAAAGAAAGCAGGTAACAATTGCCAGGTGGTTTTTCATAGGTGTACGGGTTAATTTCATACTTTATGATGGTAAATATCCATCAGTTTCCATTAATTTATGCATTCTAGTCGATCAGCATGGAGTGTTATCATTGGAAATCCAGGAATCTGTTTCTTATAAAATATGTAGGAGGCCTGGTGATAAAAGAGGTACTTGAAAATGAATTATCTCTTGTCCGGGAGATGAATCGACTCTCAAACCCGTTGGTTTTCGTGGATGTTAAAGATGCAAGCTTAAGTAACCTCAAAGCCTCTGATCTCAGGAAAATAATAAACCTGTACGACAACAATTTGAGTGATAGCACCAAACTCCGGATGGCGGTATATTCACCGAATGAGTTTGATGATGCCCTCAAAGTGAAAAAGATGCTCGAAGAAATGCGGGATCGATCCTTTACCATCATTTTATTTAATGTGCTTGATTCAGCAATTAAATGGCTGGACCTGTCCGGGGATCAGGTTCAATTTATAAAATCCAAACTCTGGTAAATCTCGTTTGTCAATCTATGACCTTAATGAAAAGACTACTGATATTTTGTTTCGCGGTATCGGCCGTTTTGGTTCATTCTCAATCGCTCCCTCCCTTATCAGATGTCCAGGCATCATGGATCGATAGTTTCAGTTCCAATTCTTTTAGTGTGGATTCTTTTTACATCCCGGATCGAAGTGCACTTTTCATGGAAGAAAAACTCATCACCGGGACGGATAATATCATTAACGAACTGAGGTTAGTTAAGGACAAAATCGGAGCAATCGAATCCTCTGAAGTTCTTGAATACTATTCTCATCGCGAGGGACAGCAATTCGAAATTGGGACGCTGAATGGTGAATGGTATTATGTCATTGGCTGGAGATTTCTGGATGGCTGGAAAAAAGAACTGGAGATACTTTACCCTGCCGAAATACTCGACCAACAGGATATTCCCGGCATTACAGCATCCAGGAAATTGTGGGTTACCCTGTCCAATTCGCATTCACCGGAAAAATTAGCCAGGGAAATCTGCCTGCCGGAGGGATATTATTTCAATAGCGGAGAGACTTACGTCGGAATGGAGATTGCAGAGGCATACGCTTACATGTCCGGAGAATCATGGAAAATCGAGCTGGAGACCCTGAAAACTATCCAAATTCAACCTGAAATTGCAATTGATATTGGCAGGTTCTACTCCAGTGGCACCGGGCTTTATGTACTGGTTTGGAAAAAGGCAGGCGACAGGTGGCAGGTCGCCCTGGATTTCAATTTTTGATGGAGAACCCGGGAAAAATCTTGCTTGAAATAATTGAGAAGGTAAAACCGCTGTTACAAGGCATAACTGATTCCCAAAGTGAGTACAAACCTGACGGCAAATGGTCGAAAAAAGAGATCCTGGGGCACCTCATTGATTCGGCGAACCACAATCACAAAAGATTCGTCCAGGCGCAACAAAAAGATGATTTGCTTTTCGAAGGATATGAGCAGGACCACTGGGTAGCATTGCAAGGATACCAAACAGAAGCCTGGGAGAGTTTAATAAATCTTTGGTTTGAATATAACCGGCATATTTCCCATCTAATAGCACAAATATCAATTGAAAGGATGTCGAAACCGGTCACTTTACACAATCTGGATCTGATAGCGTGGAAAACAATTCCAAAGGCACACGAAACGAATCTTTATTACTTTATATGCGATTACATTGCACACCTGGAGCACCATATCCGACAAATACTATCTGATTATCAGCCCTGTATGATCGATAATTATTAAATTATCATGATGTTTAGTAATAGATTTTCATTGCTGATTGTACTTCTACTTGTCCTCGGTTGTGCGGATTTGCCCGTCAAAAAATCATGGGTTTCCAAACGCGCACCCGAAGTTTTTACAGCAAGGTTTGAAACCACACATGGGGATTTTGAAATAGAAGCCGTCCGCAGGTGGTCCCCGGCGGCAGTGGACAGATTGTATCAGCTCATTCGGTATGGTTTTTATAATGACATTGCCATTTTCAGAGTTGTCCCGGACTATGTAGTTCAATTTGGTATCTCCGGTGACTCGGCGTTCAATAATGCCTGGAAAGAATACAGGATCCCTGACGAGCCCGTGTTGCAGGGTAACAAACTAGGTACGGTGGCTTTTGCCCGGGGAGGACCCGAAAGCAGAACCACGCAAATTTTCATCAATTTAAATGATAACGACAAACTTGATACCATTGCCTATAATGATGTCATCGGGTTTCCGGTTGTGGGCAGGGTGACCAGGGGAATGGATAACGTATACGAATTTTTCGATGAATACGGAAATGAGCCAGCCACAAAACAGGATTCCATATACCAGTTTGGAAATAGTTTTCTTCAACGCCGCTACCCCGAGTTGGACTATATTGAGACCGCCTATATAATTCAATAATTGTCCTTGCCAATATCCATTTGAGTGATAGCCTAAATTGAGTATCTTTCTCAGTCACATCACTGTAAATGCCATGTTCACAAAACCAAAAATCACCGCACGATATCTGATCATATTGTCCGTTACATTCTGCTTCACATTGAATGCAGATGCCCAAAGACGCAAAAGTTCAACCCCGTCTTTCACTCCAGTTCCCGAAGAAAAATTCGGTGGCATGAAATGGCGACTCGTTGGTCCGTTTCGTGGTGGAAGAGCTGGCGCAATCACCGGAGTGACCGGAAAGGAAAATCTGTACTATATGGGAACTGCCGGAGGAGGTGTTTGGAAAACGATGGATGGTGGCCAAACCTGGGAATGTATCTCTGACGGGTATTTCGGAGGATCCATTGGAGCTGTTTCTGCCAGTGACAAGGATCCGAATGTCATCTATGTGGGTGAAGGAGAACAGACTGTAAGGGGCAATGTTTCATCCGGATGGGGAATGTGGCGTAGTACTGACGCGGGAAAAACCTGGAAACACATCGGACTTAGAAATTCGGAACATATTTCGAGGATCAGGATCCATCCGGACGATCCGGATTGGGTCTACGTGGCAGCGATGGGAAATCTTTGGAAACCAAACGCTGAAAGGGGAGTATTTCGCAGTAAAGACGGAGGAAAGACATGGGAGAAAATTCTCTACGAATCTGACAAGGCCGGAGCAGTGGACCTGATACTTGACCCGAACAATCCCAGAATTATCTATGCAAGCACCTGGCAAATTGTGCGAAACGGATATCGAATGGACAGTGGCGGTCCCGGCAGTAAACTATGGAGAAGTTTTGACGGTGGAGACAGCTGGGAGGACATTTCCAAAAAACCAGGGCTTCCTGATGACGTTTGGGGAATATCAGGTGTAACCATTTCCCCTGTCAACTCCAACAGGATCTGGTTTATAGTTGAAAACAAAAAAGGCGGAGTCTACAGATCCGATGACGGAGGTGAGAATTGGAAATATATTAATTCCAACAATGCGCTTCGCCAGAGGGCATGGTATTATACCCGGATCTACGCCGACACGCAAAACGAAGATCGTGTCTATGTTTTGAACGTGAGCTATCACCGTTCGAACGATGGGGGAAAGACCTTTGAAAGTTTCAATGCCCCTCACGGGGATCACCATGACCTGTGGATTGACCCGCTAAATAATAAAAGGATGGCAATGGCCGATGACGGAGGCGGTCAGATATCTTACGACGGAGGAGAAAACTGGACCACATATCACAATCAACCTACAGCCCAGTTCTATCGTGTTACAACCGATAATAACTTCCCTTTTAGGATCCTTGGTGCCCAACAGGACAATAGTACCGTCCGGATTCTGCACCGAAGCAGTGGAAACTCGATAAATGAATCACACTGGGAAAGCACCGCCGGCGGTGAAAGCGCTCACCTGGCTCCTGATCCTGATGATCCGAACATTGTATATGGAGGAACATATAAGGGCTACATGATGCGAAGAGATCATAATATCGGTCAGACACGATCCGTGAATATATGGCCGTACAATCCTGCAGGTTCTGGTGTGGAGGTGATGAAATATCGCTTCAATTGGAATTTTCCTGTAATGTTCAGTCCTCATAACAGTGACAAGCTATATGCCGGTTCAAATTACCTGCATGTCACTACGGACGAAGGACAAAGTTGGAGCGTTATAAGTCCTGATCTGACCAGAAATGATCCAAAAACATTACGCTCTTCAGGAGGGCCAATTACGCAGGATAACACAGGAGTTGAATATTACGGAACCATCTTTGCGATGGCTGAAAGCCCGCATGAGGAGGGGGTGATCTACGCAGGAAGTGACGATGGTCTGGTTCAAATTACAAAAGACGGAGGACAAACCTGGCAGGACGTCACACCACCAATGTCTCCTGCCAATAACATGATCAATTGTATTGACATAGATCCCCATGAAAAAGGTGGTGTTTACATTGCGGGCACTACTTATAAATTCGGAGACTACACTCCATACCTTTTTAAATCTGCGGATTATGGCCAAACATGGACTTTGATAACCAAAGGCATTGATCCGAATCATTATACAAGAGCTATACGTGCCGATACCGAAAGGAAAGGACTATTATATGCAGGAACTGAATGGGGAATGTACATTTCGTTCGATGATGGAATGAACTGGCAACCATTTCAATTGAATTTGCCGGTCACATCAATCAGAGATCTTCATGTAAGGGACGAATATCTCATCGCCGCAACACATGGTCGCAGTTTTTGGATGATTGATGACCTCTCCCCGGTTAGACAATTAAATGATGACATCAAAAACCTCAGTTCATACCTCTATAAGCCAAAGAAGTCCTACCGCATGCAGCAATCCGGATGGGGAAGATTCAACAAAAAGACCGAAGGTGAAAATCACCCTAGCGGAGTACTTTTCAATTATTTCGTTTCAAATGAAAAGGATACCGTGAAACTGGAGATCACAGAGCTTTCAGGGACGATCATAAGATCTTTTTCAAACTTTGCAAAAGAGAAGAAAAATAAAATAACAGTTAAGAATGGAGGAAACAGCCAGGTCTGGAACATGAGATATGATGGATTTACGGAGTTTCCGGGGATGGTACTTTATTCTTCACCCAATCTTGGCCCGAAGGCAATACCCGGGGTTTACAAGGCCACACTTACGGTGAACGGGGTAGCAATAGTGGAACAGGAATTTGAGATCCTCAAGGATCCCCGGTTACCTAACACTGAGGAAGACTTCAGAAGACAATTTGAGTTTTTGATCAACGTGAGGGATAAAGTCAGTGAAGCTCATGAATCAATGAATGATATCGCTAAAATCAGGAAGCAGTACAATTTCATCAAAGAAAATCTGTCCGATGAGGCCACGATCCGGATGCTTGAAGAATTTATGAATAATCTTTCGGAGATTGAAAATAGTATTCATCAAACCAAAAACAAAAGCCGTCAGGATCCTTTGAATTATGGGATCAAGGTGAATAACCGGCTGGCATTTTTGATGGCGGATCAGCAGAGAGGCGATTATCCGCCAACTGATCAGGCTTTGGAAGTTTTTGAAGAAATGTCAGGAGAACTCGATGAAATTTTGTCAAGACTAAAGGAACTGACGGATAATAAAATTCCGGAAATAAATCTGAAACTTGAAGATCTGAATCAACCATTTCTAACGCTTCCGGAATAAAAGGAGAGATATTTTAGTAACTGTTGATGCTTCATAGACATCTATTCACCATCTTTGAGGCGTAATCAATATTTTTCACAAATAACTGCTTAACATGAAACAGCTTGTAAATTATCTCGCTATTTATTTTTTGGTCGCGGGGCTTACTCAGGCCCAGACCCCTCCCGCCATTCCCCTGGATTCAAACGTCCGGATAGGGAAATTGGATAACGGGCTAACCTACTACCTGAGAAATAATACTTATCCCGAAAATCGGGTTCAATTCCGACTGGTTGTGAATGCAGGCTCCATGCAGGAGGATGATAACCAACTGGGAATTGCCCATTTTGTCGAACATATGGCATTCAACGGATCACGCAATTTCGAAAAAAATGACCTGGTTGACTTCTTACAGTCCATTGGTGTGGAGTTCGGAGCTGATCTCAACGCCTATACCAGTTTCGAGGAAACGGTGTACATCCTTCCCATGCCAACTGATGACCCTGAGCTCATTGACAAAGGACTGACAGTCCTGGAGGACTGGGCATACGGGGTTTCATTTGACAATGAAGAAGTTGACAAGGAAAGGGGCGTTGTAGTGGAAGAATGGCGACTTGGACAGGGCGCTCAGCAGCGTATGAGGGACCAGTACTTTCCTATACTTTTTAAAAATTCCCGCTATGCTGACCGGCTACCGATCGGAACCAGGGAAATCATTGAAAATGCTGAGTATGAGACCATAAAGAAGTTTTATCGTGATTGGTACCGGCCTGATTTAATGGCTTTGATTGCCGTGGGAGACATGGACATGGACGAACTTGAAATCAAGATCAAGGAACGATTTTCAAAGATACCGTTGATTCAAGATCCCCGTGAAAAGGTCTCGAATGAAGTACCAGGGCATGAAGAGACTCTTGTGGCAATTACGAAAGACAAAGAGAATGCTTTCACGGCTGTCCAGATGATCTACAAGCTGGAAAAACAGGAATCAAATACACTGCTGGACTTTCGAAATTACTACCTACAGATTCTTTACAATCAAATGCTCAGTCAGAGGCTCCAGGAGCTGACTCAATCTGCTGATCCTCCATTTATTTTCGCCAATTCCAGCTACGGAGGATTTGTGCGGGCCCTGGACAATTATTCGTCCTTTGCGGTGGTAGGAGAAAATGGACTCAACAGGGGCTTGGAAGCTTTGGTAATTGAAAATGAAAGAGTAAAACGTCATGGATTCACAGGTGGAGAATTGAGAAGAGCTATTCAAAACCTCGAGAACGCCCTGGACGGTGCAGTCAAGGAGATGGGTAAAACAGAATCCCGAAGCTATGCAGCTGAGTATATACGTCACTTTTTGGACAATGAACCATCTCCGGGTATTGAATTTGAGTTGGAATTTTTTAAGCTCATAAGTCCGGGCATACGGCTCGAGGAAATAAATCAATTGGCTGAAAAGTGGATTACCGATGAAAATCGAGTTGTAATTGTAACAGGAATAGATAAGGAAGGCGTCACATTACCTACGGAAGAAGAAATCCTGGCCACACTAAATGATATTGATCTGGAAAACATCGAGCCCTACGAGGACAACATCAGCGAAGAAGGATTGATCGAAAATCCACCCACACCCGGTGAAGTAGTCGGGGAGTCGGAAAATGAAACGACAGGAACCACGGAGCTTACTCTTTCCAATGGTGTGAGAATTGTAGTGAAAGAAACCGATTTTCAAAATGATGAAATACTGATGTCCGCTTACAGTATCGGCGGGCACTCAATATACCCTGATGAAGACTACCAATCCGCTTCCATGTCTTCCACCATAGTGGGACAGGGAGGCATCAAGGACTTGTCCCTCATTGACCTCCAGAAAACGCTCACTGGTAAGACCGTTCAGGTTTCGCCTTATATTGGTGCGCTCCGGGAGGGATTCAACGGAAATGCTGCTCCGAAAGACTTTGAAACCATGCTGCAGCTTATCCATTTATATTTCACCCAGCCTCGAAAGGATGAAACCAGCTATCAGTCTCTAATGTCCAGATACAAGATGATCATCCAAAACATAATGGCAAGTCCTGAGAATTATTACAGCGATCAGGTTACAAAGATCATGACCCAGGACCATCCGAGAGGCGGTGGGTTTCCTACGGATGAGGAATTAGACCAGATTGACTTGGACAGAGCTTTCGAAATTTATCAGGATCGATTTTCCAATGCCGGGGATTTTATTTTCTTTTTTGTAGGAAACCTCGATCTGGAGGAGGCTAAACCACTTTTTGAAACATACCTGGGAAGCCTGCCAAATACCGGACGCACGGAAACATGGAAAGATGTAGGAGTAAGACCTCCTGATGCTCCTTTAGATGAAAAAGTATATAAGGGAACAGATCCCAAAAGTCAGGTTACGATCAACTTTATCGGTGAACGGGACCTGGAGAAACCGAAACGATATCTTTTGAATTCACTGGGGGAAGTCCTTAGCAACAGGCTCATTGATATCCTCAGGGAGGACGAAAGTGGTGTGTATTCAGCAAGAGCAAGTGGATCAGCATCCAGCAAGCCATATGAGAACTATCGATTTAATATCAGGTTTCCATGTGGGCCGGATAATGTAGATCGATTGATTACGGCAGCATTTACCGAGCTTGAAAACATTCAAAAAAATGGGGTTTCGGAAGAGGATATAATCAAAGTGCAGGAGGGGCAATCTCTGGATTGGGAGGAAAATCAGAAACGAAACAGATGGTGGATAAGCAGGCTAAATTCATATTATTATAATGAAAATGACCTGGATGGCTGGAATGATTTTGAGACGTTTGTCGAAAATCTAAATAGTGATGATCTCCAATCCATCGCAAATGAACTCATTGACCTTGAGAAGGCTATTAAGATCGTATTATACCCCGAGGGGTAGGCTTGTTACCAGTTGCTGGTTGCTGGTTTTTGCATCCAGCCAACAACCAGCAACTATTAACTATTAATCAACGTCAAAACCTTTTCCGGTGGTCTTCCGATAACCGCACGATCACCTTTGACAACGATAGGTCGTTCGATCAGAATTGGATTATCAACCATTGCCTGGATCCACTCATCATCTGTCAGATCTTTCCCCTTATAGTTCTCCTTGAAGACCTGTTCACCTTTCCGGATGAGTTCGAAAGATTTGATACCTAATTTTGCGACAATACTCCTTAACTCATCAAAGGAGGGATTGTCTTTTAAATACTCTACAATTTCCGGTTTGATTTCCCGCTCATTCAACAGGTTCAAGCTTTCGCGACTCTTTCGGCATCGCGGATTGTGATAAATTTTCATTTGCATGGATAAACAGTTGGTTCGTAAACAGGATAATTATGATCTTAAAATTAATCCGTTCTTCCGACTAAGGGTTTGCAGTTAGCTCCTGCACTATAACACTTCAATGACATGATTATGATTTGTATAAATACAGATATCGGCCGCAATGGTTAAACTTTCTTTCACCATTTCTTCTGCGGATAAGTGATCTGCATGTTTCTTTAGTGCCAGGGCGGCCGATTTGGCATATTGTGAACCACTTCCTATGGATGCTACATCCTCATCCGGTTCCAACACATCTCCGGTTCCGGACACTACAAGCATTTCTTTCGCATCCGCTACAATCATCATTGCTTCCAGCTGACGAAGATATTTATCCATTCTCCAGTCTTTAGCGAGTTCCACAGCGGCCCGCTTCAGGTTCCCGGAATAAGTACTTAGTTTTTCGTCGAATCTGTCCAGCAAAGTGAAGGCATCAGCTGTTGACCCTGCAAAGCCCGTTATGATCTTGCCATCGGAGAGTTTTCTGATCTTCTTGACATGACTCTTCGCAACAGTATTTCCCATAGTTGCCTGGCCATCTGCTCCTATCGCGATTTTACCATTGTGTTTCACTGCCAGAACAGTGGTGGAATGTATCTTTTGATTATTCATCGTTCATAAATTATAATAACTCAGGCCACAATTAAGATACCATTATCAATAATTCTTACAATTTGGCAGGTAATAATCAGAATCGGCCCTTGAAAAGTGAGAAAAATAAAGAAGTTCTGCCAAAATTGACAGAACTGAATTTCACTGCCCCTGTTTCCGGACTGAAAATATCAATCTTTCGATCTTCTATGACTCAATTACGGTCATATCAAAATACGTACAGGATCCTCCAACAGATCCTTTAAAGTCTTGAGGAATGCAGCACCTTTAGCTCCATCCACCGCTCTGTGATCGCATGACAGGGTCACTTTCATAACATTTCCCGGCCGCATCTCACCATTTTCAACGATCACCGTCTCTTTTATCCCGCCTATGGCTAAAATACAGGCATCGGGTGGATTGATGATCGCTGTAAATTCCTCAACGCCAAACATACCCAGGTTTGAAATTGTGAATGTATTTCCTGAAAATTCCTCCGGTTGAAGTTTTTTATCCCTGGCCTTTTGTCCAAGTTCTTTAACCTCGGCAGAAATATGGGCCAGAGATTTGTTATCAGCAAATCGTACGACGGGAACGATAAGGCCATCAGGTATGGCTACCGCCACGCCTATGTGGATATGGTGATGTCTTACCATTTTGTCCCCCAACCAACTCACATTCACTTCCGGATTTTGTCTCAGTGCAGAAGCCGTTGCCTTGACGATCATGTCATTGAACGAAATCTTGACCGGGGCTATTTCATTCATGCTTTTTCTGGCCTCAATTGCTTTGTCCATGTTTATTTCCATGGTCACATAGAAGTGAGGAGCCGAAAACTTACTGTCCGAAAGTCGTTTGGCAATCGTCTTTCGCATTTGTGAAAGGTCAATATCTTCCGAACGCTCTTCTCCTACAACTGCCGGAATCTGAAAGACGGGAGCATCCTGTTCCCCGGTGGTACTCACAGGTTGGGCCGAGGGCTGATAATTCTCGATATCACGTTTTATGATCCTGCCACCGTCTCCACTTCCCTGAACAGTGTTCAGATCAATTCCTTTCTCTTCCGCTAATTTTTTTGCAAGTGGAGACGCTTTTATTCGTCCATTTGTTGACAGCCGAGGAGTGGTTGCTTCCGCAGGACTGGCTGTGGTTTGCACCGGTACCGTGTCAGGCTCTTGTACTTTTTCCTCCTGGATGGACTGGGGTTCTTCGACGGGTGTCGACTCTGCCTTTAGCAGTGCTTCAAAATCAGCTCCATCCTCGCCAATAATGGCGATGATTCCATCCACCGCAACGCCTTTCCCTTCTTCAACTGCCGTATAAAGTAATTTCCCATCGTCATAAGACTCCAGCTCCATGGTCGCCTTATCCGTTTCCACTTCAGCCAGGATATCCCCTGAAACAACATCATCCCCAACCTTTTTCAACCAGGATGCAATGACACCTTCTTCCATGGTATCACTCATCTTTGGCATTCGAATTACAGTTGCATTGATATTTGAAGTATCTACGGGGACCGATGAGCCCGTCTCAGCCACTTCTACCACAGGATCTGCCTTTGTGCTCGTAGAGGAATTGCCCTGATTGACGTCTTTCAGAAGACTGCTAATATCCTCTCCTTTTTCACCGATTATTGCGATCACTCCATCTACAGGGACCGCATCCTTCTCCTTCACCCCTACATACAAAAGCGTCCCATCTTCATACGACTCCAGTTCCATGGTAGCCTTGTCCGTTTCAACTTCCGCCAATATGTCCCCGGAACTTACCTGGTCGCCCTCTTTTTTTAGCCAGGACGCGATCACACCTTCTTCCATGGTGTCACTCATCTTAGGCATTCTAATTATTTCAGCCATTTTGTCGGTTTACATCATTTTGCTTAAAGCGGACCAAAGTTAATTCAACATCATTTTTTATCAAGATTACCAATTGAATTATTTAATCAGGACATTTGTCCCGATTAATTCTTAAGTACACAACTCATTTTGACAGCCGGAAATTCATTTCCTGAATACCAGAGACCATTCATGTTGTTTAATGGTCACCTCCAAACGGTCTATCCGGCGTTGGTCCGAAAACATAATTCCGTCGTCTATACACGGGAAAGAATTGACACACCCGATGGAGATTTTCTCGATTTGGACTGGTGTAAAAAAGGTAACAAAAAACTTGTGATACTATCACACGGACTTGAGGGTAGCAGCTATCGACAATATATTACCGGTATGGTTCAGGAGATGATCCGTCAGCATTATGATACACTAGCCTGGAATTTCCGGGGATGTTCGGGAGAGACCAACAAAGCACTGATAATGTATCACAGCGGAGCAACTGACGATCTGCGATCGGTTGTTAATTACGCGGCTCCAATGTATGAAAAGATACACTTGATAGGATTTAGCCTGGGGGGAAATCTAACGCTCAAATATCTCGGTGAGAGGGAGTTACACCATAAAGTGCGTCGGGCAGTAGTCTTTTCGGTCCCGCTGGACCTGAAATCCGGGGCAGAAAATCTTTCGAAGCTTTCAAACAAGATATATGAACTGAGATTTCTGAAATCGCTCTCCAGGAAAATTATCCAAAAGAAGAAGCAATACCCCAATCAGGTGGATTTGTCACGTCTCAAAAAGATCCGACGGGTTTATGATTTCGATGATATTTATACAGCGCCTATTCATGGTTTTAAAGATGCCGAAGACTATTATCATCAATGCAGTAGCCGGTATTTCCTGGATGAAATTGTAATCCCCACGCTTATTGTAAATGCAAAAAATGATCCGCTTCTAACCCGTGAGTCCCTGGACCCTGCCCTAGCATTGAGTAATCCGAATATTACCTTTGAGTTGCCTGACCACGGTGGTCATTGTGGATTTCCAGGACTTATGGACGGAACGAGTTATTGGTCCGAAAAACGTGCATCTGCGTTCTTCTCTGAGTAAATTTGAAGCAAAATCAGGGAGTTTTTATGATTGACCGGTATGTAATAGATGCGGATAAAAAGTTGCTGTCGCAAATGTATGGATTAACTATCCCTGACGAGTTTCAGATAACATACAATGCAGCACCTACCAAATCCCTTCCTGTTTCTACGATGCAAAACCCGAAAACCGTCGTGTTTTTTAAATGGGGTCTGATTTCAATATTGTCGAACAATAAGAAATTAAGTCCAAAATTATTCAATTTGCCTTACCACCAGGCAATCTCCAAACCTTCTCACATTAAGAGCCTCGAGAGCAGCAGGTGTATCATATGGGCCACCGGTTTCTACGCCTGGAAACCCATTTCAAAAAATAAAACCTCTCCTTATTATATCTACGCCGAAGATGGTAAACCATTTGGCATTGCCGGTATTTGGGAAGAATATGAATCCCTCGAAGGAAAAGCGGCCAGTTCATTTATGATGATTACTTCAACCGCCAGCACGGAAATACAAAGCTATCAGGAAGATATGCCTATGATTCTAAGTGTGGAAAATTGTGAAAAATGGCTTTCTTCCGATTTATCCATCGGTGATATTTCCGACTCTATCAGGGATAATTCCATTCCACACCTCAAAATTCATCCGGTGTCACCTGCAATACGTAATATTGAACTGGATAGCCAGCAATTGATAAAGCCCGGAAATCCAACAGATCAACACGGGAATTATACTTTGTTTGGATGACAATGTTAATAGTCGAAGATACTGCAACTCATTTAAGTCTAAGGTATGGACTCGCTTTATATTAGAAATCTGTTTTGTGTACTTCTCTTCTTTGTGAGTTTGGCTGCATATTCTCAAAACCCGGAGAATCTATATGAAAATGCCGAGAAGGAATTTTACAAAGAGGAACTCGGCAATGCCCTGCTCATCTACGAAAAAGTGCTAAAGAAGGATCCTGATTTCAAAGACGCGGAATACAAAGCCGAAATCTGCTCCCTTCTGACCATATACAGGGAAAAACAGATTGACAAACTCCTGGCATTTGCTGAAACACATGGGAAAGCAGACAGGTTCTATAAATACTGGCTTGGAAGAGTATATGTGTCGAGATATCTATTTGAGGAGGCGGTTCAGGCATGGAGAGAATTCCTTGCAGCCAAAACCAGGAAAAGTCCCGAAATAAGAGAAGAAACCAAAGACTTCATAGCAGATGCCCGCATCAAAATTGATTTTTTTGAGAATACAGATGATTATGAGATCCACCAGCTGGGCGGATTGATCAATACCAAGGATTCGGAGCTGACCCCGGTCTATTTCGAAGAAAAGCAGGAGTTGCTGTTTATGTCCTCAAGGGAGTCCCAGGGAAGTGAGGCATTTAAGGTTTTCCATTCTATCAAACAGGAAGACGGCTGGACGGATATCACTGAAATTAAAATCTTGGGTGCATATCCCGAGGAATCGGCCAATCTGCAGGTTGTCAATGAGGATGGTAAACTGTTTCTTTTCAAGGAAGAAAAGAAAGGTGGTCTTTACTTCTCGGAAACCGCAAACGGAAGATGGGTTCGACCGGTGGAATTTGACAGCAAATTGGGCTCCACTCATATCAAATCTCATTTCTTTATAAATGAGCACGAAGACAGGATCATTTTTTCGACCAACAAGGATGTCAAAAACAAAGGCCTGGATCTTTATCAAAGCTTTAGAAATCATGAAACAGGAAAATGGAGTAAACCCGCACCTTTCGCAGATGTAATTAACAGTATGTATGATGAGGATAGCCCATATTTAAGTCCCGACGAAAAAACATTGTATTTCAGCTCTAACGGCCATGCTTCGATCGGTGGCTTTGATGTCTTCAGGACAGAATTTGACAGTATGTCTCTTACATGGTCAGAGCCCGAAAACCTGGGGTTCCCGATAAATTCTCCTGACAATGAGGTGCATTTCAAACTCAATATTGATGGTACATCCGGCTACTTCAGTTCGGACAGACTACATTCAAAAGGAGAATTCGACATTTATTTTTTCTGGGAAATAGAAAAAATAAACATTGAGGGGCGTGTTTTCGATGTTGCAGCCAAAATGCCTATTGATGATGCTGTCATCCGGTTTACACCATCACAATACACGGATGAACACTTTAAATCCGAACTGGATCCAAACGGGAAGTACAAAACAGAGATCATTTCCGATGAGATCTATCTTGTGGAGATCCTCAGGAATGGTAAAACCATTTTCACGGATAATTTTGAGATCCATGAAACGGGAGGAGTAAATACAACCTATATAAAAGACTTTTTATTCAATCAACCCAAACCTGAAAGTACTGAACCCATCGAAACGGTTTCAATTTCCGAAACACCTGTGACTTCCCCTCAGGTGAAACCTGAACCCAAGACAGACAAGCAGGTGGAAGAAACACCTCGTGTGGTAAGACAAGTAAGTGATCTGCCTAAAGATTATAGTGTCAACGGCAAAGCCATCATTCATAACATTTATTTTGGTTTTGGCACTGCAGGGTTATCCAGATCTGCCAACCCCGTGCTGGAGGAACTTGAGCAGGTACTTAAGGCAAATCCAAAATTACGAATACAAATCGGCGGACACACTGATAGTATCGGTCCTGAGGATGCCAATCAGTGGATCTCTGAAAACAGGGCTAAATCCGTAAAAAACTGGTTGGTTCAGCGGGGTATTTCACGTGATCGCCTGGTTGCTGTAGGGTTTGGTGAAAGTCAACCTCTGGCATCAAATGATGATGAAGTCAATGGAAGGGAGCTTAATCGCCGTATTGAGGTACTGGTGATAAAGTAGCCATTGAGCG
The DNA here is from genome assembly GCA_028278225.1 of Cyclobacteriaceae bacterium. Lineage (GTDB taxonomy): Bacteria > Bacteroidota > Bacteroidia > Cytophagales > Cyclobacteriaceae > JANQEU01. The sequence continues at coordinate 23,709 of JANQEU010000075.1, read as the reverse complement.
TAAACCTTATCCAAACACGCGGAATGTATTTCCATATCTACTGATTCCGCATTGATTATCTTTGGGTTTGGAAATAAACAAATAAATGTACACATCGAGAATTGCCGGAATCGGCCACTATGTCCCGGATAATGTTGTGACTAATGCCGATCTTGAAAAAATGATGGACACCTCTGATGAATGGATTGTGGAGCGGACCGGGATAAAAGAACGGAGATGGATAGACCCCTCGACAGGTGATCTCCCATCTACTATGGGCACAAAAGCTGCCCAAATAGCCATTGAGAAAGCGGGGCTTACACCGGATGACATAGATTTTATAGTTTTTGCCACGTTAAGTCCGGATTATTACTTTCCCGGCCCCGGTGTACAGGTACAGGATCAGCTCGGGATAAAGGAAATTGGAGCGCTGGACGTGAGAAATCAGTGTTCCGGATTTGTATATGGACTTTCAGTAGCCGACCAATTTATAAAGACGGGAATGTACAGGAACATTTTGGTTATTGGGTCGGAATATCATTCCGGAGGTCTTGAAAAAACCACCAGGGGACGAAATGTGACGGTCATTTTCGGAGATGGCGCTGGCGCAGTGGTACTGCAAAGAGGTGAGGACGGAAAGGGCATCCTGTCGACACACCTTCATTCGGAAGGAAAACATGCCGAGGAACTGGCACTCATCGGACCTGCGACAAGTCGGTGGGTAGACCAGATCATGTCTGAAAATGATGAGTCTGATACCAGTTATTTCCCCTATATGAACGGAAACTTTGTTTTCAAACATGCAGTAACCCGTTTTTCGGAAGCGATTATTGAAGCTGCTGCTGCAAATAATGTTCAGCCTGCTGATATCAACCTCTTAATACCCCATCAGGCCAATCTCAGGATCACCCAATTTATTCAGAGGAAAATGGGATTGAGTGATGACCAGGTTTATAACAACATTCAGCGTTATGGCAACACTACCGCCGCCTCTATTCCGATCGCTTTGAGTGAAGCACATATGGAAGGCAGGATCAAAGATGGTGATCTGATCTGTCTCGCGGCCTTCGGAAGTGGATTTACCTGGGCATCCGCACTCATCAAATGGTAGATGACTTTTCGGAAAAAGAGCTAAACCTGATAAAGGATCAGGAATTTCTACTTTCCAAGAACACTTTATCACAGAAGATCGTCAGCAAGCTCTCAGAAACCCGAGATGTTTTAACGGGACTGCTTGACAATGTAACGTTTGAATTCCCCGTAGGCACAAAGTTGAAATCCGGAAAAATCAGTAAAGGTGAAAATTATGGAGGGCTTCCATATTTCGTGCTGGATTATCCGGCTTTTTTTGCCAGTGATGATGTCTTTGCATACAGGACAATCATCTGGTGGGGAAATGAAATTTCGTTCACACTTTTTCTCCAGGGCAGTTCTCTCCTTAATCATCAAAATGCAATATTGAAAGGCAAATCAAAACTCGAGAATTATTATTTGTGTGTGAACCAAACACCCTGGGAACATGATTTTGGTAGTGAGAATTATCAACTTATTTCAGGACTGGAAAAGGCCCGGTATGAGCAAGTGGTCAAAAAAAAGGATTTTATCAAATTGTCAGTTCCATATTCTTTGGAATCGATTTCAGATCTCTCAAAAAAAGCCGAACTCCATCTGCGATTCCTGCTGGATCTGTTGAAATAGTTGTTTACAGGTTTTCAGCTATCCCGGTAAATATCTCACTTGCCCCTATGTACACACCCACTCCGTAGGTAACATTTCTGATGGACAAATTTCCCAGTGCGAAAGGCAACCCTGAAATATTGATCAAACTAAATGCCACAGCAATTAATGTGGCTCCAGCCAGTGTAGGAACAAGGCCCATATTGGATAACATGACAATAGCTCCAACTAAAAGTAGAATGAACCCCAAGATTATGGAACTTGTCAGGCTATTCCTGGCGACCACACCGCTAACTGAAAACCCTAAAATTGCGGAAATCCCCAGCAACCCAAAAGAAATCATTTCCGCCCTCCCGGATATCAAAATATAGTTTGAATCAAGGTATCCGGGCAAGATCTCAACCAGAAATGCCTTGCACAACCCCAGTCCCAGGGCAACAATTACAATAGCGATGAATGCAGAAAGACCGGTTCCGGATTTGACAGTTGATGACATCATTTCTTTCCTTCTTGTAATCACCTCATTGGAGGACACTCTCTGAAATAGAATTCCGGTGCCGGCGATGAGGATCCCGCCGACAACAAACGTAATGGTGTCCCCAAAAAAATGTATGAGATTAATGATCACAGGTTCAAGGGCATAAAGCATTTCTGTAGTTAGGAACAAAACACCCATGACCACCGGTAATTTTTGAGCGGGCGCAAAGGCCTCGATCATAGAGTTAGCCGGACTTATAAAAAGATTCATGGCAACCAGCCAAATCACTATCATAAATGGTAAAAAATCCCTGACCGGACTCAACTGGCCTGCACCGATGATGGTGGCAACTACCATAAAAACCATCGCGGTTGACCCAATCCCCACCGTAAACATTGTAAAATACTTACCATTCCGTCTAAGGATGAGATCGGCTAACCACCCGGCAAAAGGTGGAATAATCACGAGAATTATGGCTTTTGCCAGTATCAGAAACCCTGCAAGATCACTGAAATTGAATCGCTCGATCAGTACCGGTTGATATTCGTGATACGCTATCCAGCTGATAACAATTGCAGCGTTTAACCCTGCCAGGCTAAGTACCTCAGGCCATTTTAGCTCATTACCATTGGGCATACGATATTGGTTAGATCATTTGTAGTTATTACCCGGTAAGAAAGTTACCTATTTTAGAAATAGGAAATAATAAGACATGATAACTTAAGATTGAGACAAAGAAAGAAGTGAATAACGCACTTTTGCCCGATTTTTGTTCTAACGAAATTATGCGCATCCCCATTTTCAGTTTATTCCTGCTATTTCTTAGTGGTACGGTTTTCAGCCAGGATTTCGACCCGGCAAACTATTCCTTTGAAAATGATTCGGTACCTGACAGGTCGATCAACGTTTTATACCCCAATGGAAATATTGCTTTTAAAGGTCAGGTCACCGATAATCTGCCGACCGGTGAATGGGTATCTTATCATGAAAACGGTAAGATCAAATCGACATTTTTCTTCGAATTGGGTAAAAAATCCGGTGAGGAGATCATCTACGATGAAAACGGAATGTTGATCACTCAACAGTCCTATGTAGAAGGTAAACTGGATGGGGAGTACAATGAGCATTATGAGACAGGCCGGGTTGCTCTGAATGGATTTTATAAAAAAGGCAAAAAAGATAGTTTATGGACGGAGTATTACGCTGACGGGCCTAAATCATACGAAAAAAGCTATGTATTGGGATTACCGCATGGCAAATGGACATATTACTATGCATTGAATAAGATCAAGGCCATAGAAAATTATGAATATGGCGTAAAACAGGGGACCTGGTACTTATACCATCTAAATGGAAAGATCCGGAAGGAATTCAACTTTGAAAATGGGCTTTTAAGTGGGGCGTACAAAGAGTTTCACCGAAATGGGAAAAAAAGTGTGGAGGGTCAATATGCTTTCGATCTGAAAACGGGAAAATGGTTGAGTTTTTTTTGGAATGAGTCCCTTTACGCTATTGGTGATTACCTCAGTGATCAGAAAACCGGATTTTGGAAGTTTTTTATGGAAAGTGGCGCAATAAGTGAGGAGGGTCATTACAAAAACGATTTAAAAACCGGTCAGTGGATTTACTATTATGAAAACGGGGCCCCGGAGAGCATCGGGAGTTACATCGCCAACCAAAAAAACGGACTTTGGGGATATTTTTATCCCAATGATCAACTGAAGCAGGAACAATCATGGATGAACGGAAGGTTGCTGAACGTTTCTTCATTCTACTCGATCAAGGGAGAGGAGCTCAATCCGGGGTCATTGAAAAATGGTGATGGGAGTTACATTGAGTATTACCCGGAGGGTGAAGTGAAACTGGAGACCCGATTGATCAATGGCTACTTTGAATCCGGGTATAAAGGTTATTTCATTGATGGTAGTATTGAGTATGAAGGCTATATGTCAAAAGGCAAGCGGACAGGGTTGTGGATACATTATCATTTCAATAGAAAGATCGCTGCACGCGGTGAATACCTTGAGGGCAAAAAAACGGGTTCATGGAGCTACTATGACTCCAGGGGGAGACTGATAAATGAAGAAAACTTTTCCCAAAATGGAGGAAACTGATCCCGTTAGGGATTTACCATCAAATCAAATATCGCAGTGACCACCTTATCATGTTGATTCCACGGGATAAAGTGATCTGCCCCCTGCAACATCCTGATCTCGGTTAAGGAGTCATTCAATACTTCACTCAAAAAATTAGCATTTTCTTTTGGGACCAGCTTATCCTTTGTCCCCTGGATAACAATAGAACGGATTTCAATATCCGACCACAAGGTTTTCATCTTGTTTAGCTCCTCCTTCAAAGGCACAATCTCTTCATTACTCACCCAGAAATCTTCGGGCGTCAACCATGTCCCGACTTTTGTTTGAATGATTCTGCGATACCACTCATTTTTCTCAAGGTTCGGGTCCACTGATGGGGCTAAAAACAATAATCCATTGTAAACCCCCGGATAATCCATTACCATCCTGGCTATTACCGGGCCACCAAGTGAATGCCCCACAAGGATCTTTGTTTCGTGATCATACAAATCCGAAACCTGGTGAAGCAAGTAAGCTTGTTTTTCCAGAGATGGTTCGGGTTCGCCCCGATCGGAATACCCAAACCCGGGTCTGTCTATAGAAAGTAAATCCGCCATTTCCAGCAGACTGTCGATTTTGAAATAGTCGATAAAAGCACTCCAGGAGCCGGGGGAACCATGAACAAAAATGATCAAATTGTCCCTGCCTTGATTTATTGATGCATAATGGGTATTTCGATCACCCGCTCTTAAAATATTGAGTTCGGGTACCAGCCCATTCTTATCAAACTGCTCCCGAACCTCTTCTTCAGTTATTGTAAACTGAATGCAGGAAGTCAATACCAAAAGGCAGGGGAGAATGAAAAATATACTCCTCATAGGTCAGATCGATTCTTAGCACCCTGCCAAAATTACGTTAAAGAATAATTATTGGATCTTCACAACTCTTTAAACACAAACATGAGAAATATTGCAACTTGATTCGCATCGTCAGACATGTGGAGTTTATTCTGTGGACATTAACCTGCTCCTTTCGGAAACACCATTTTCATTGAAGGCCTCCACCTGGTAATAGTACTTTTGATCCGTGTTTAATGCCCTGAGCTTATAATATGTATCATCATACATCAAAGCTGAAAGATTTAATTTATCCGGAGAAATGCCCCAATAGATGACGTATCCCATGGATCCGTCTACCCTGTTCCATTTCAGATCAGCATTACGGCGATCTTTTTGTCTTGTAACCTGAAAATCTGTTGGTGCCGATGGTGTCTCACCCTTCCCACTTCCAAATATCCTGAGTTCGGAAATTGATAAATAATTATTAGTCAGATAGACATGATCATATAAGATATATCGGGCTTCAACCGATTCATCCAATTCGAGATAAGCATGAGGCATGTCTCTTGTATTCTCTGAATAGTCAGCAACTGTTTCCCAGACCTTTCCATCTAATGATGCCTTAATCACAAATTGCTGTCTGAGCGTATCGGGTCTGCCATAAATTTCACTGTTAAAATCCTGGAAATTGATTTGAACGGCTTTGACATCCATTGTTTTTTCCAGGTCTATCTCCACATAGATTGAATCGTGATTGGCAGCCGAAACCCAATAAGACCTTATTTCTTCATCGTTGATCTTACTGATGTCAAAACCCCGGACTTGCTCCAGCATATAGCCGGATTCGCTTTCGTCTACGACATTGATTTCTTGCTCGACCATTGAGGAATTCGTTCTGACAGGCTTCTTGTAGGAAAGCAACATCCAGCCAGTAAACCGGTTCTTATGTTCGGCAACTTCTGTGTCAGGTAAGTAATGTGGGTAATCACCATAGGCTGTATTAACATACATTTGCCCATTCTCTTCAAAACCCGCGGGATACATACCTATCCGACGTTCGAATTTGTAATTCACCGAGATCGCCATTGTTGCAAAATGCCAGTAATTGCCATTGTTGTCTTTTACCGTACTTCCATGTCCTGATCCTTTCAGAAAGCCGCCCGGTTTGTATGAGATCGGATTGTATGGTGCGTATTCAAATGGACCAAGAGGGTTGTCACTGGTATAGACGCCATCGGCATACACATTCCACTGTGTGCCGGGAGCGCCATATTCCAGGTAATACGTATTCTTATGTTTCATCATCCATGGTCCTTCGATGAAGGGTTTGAGGTCAGATTTATGATCTTGACCAAATCTTTCCCAGCCATGTTTCTCCGGATCCAGATAAAATAGATCTGTCTCCCGGCCAATGGGTATATAATTTTTTGTGGTGTCAAGTTCAATCCCACGAATAGGCCATTTATTGGAAGACTCCTCATATAGATACACCCTGCCATCATCATCAACGAATAAATTCGGATCCTGAATGCCTCCCGGTACTTCAACGATAGCATAGTTTGTTTCCCAGTAACCCAGATCCGGATTGTCAGTTTCGATCACGGCACCGTATCCTGCCGGATCGCCCATTAAAATGACTTTGCCATCTTTTACTGCCGCGGCTGGAGCATTGGAACCCTCGAAATACCAGTTTTGAGGTCTTATGAAAGTCCAATTGCTCATGTCAACGGAAGACCAATATCCATGAGACCGGGTAACAAACATGTAGTACTTGCCTTTGAAATTTACTACCGCCGGATCGGCGCCTGAACGGTAGGACACATTGTTTGCCCGATAATGTGACATGTATGAATAGTCGATATCTATCGGGTTACAATAAGTTTTGTAGGTTTTATGTCTCGTAATTTGATCTTTACCCTGCTCAAACTGATTTGAATTTGTGCAGGCAACCAGGGAAACAGAAATCAGAAAACAGGAGAATCTTGACAGTTTCATAGGGATTTAATGATTTTTGTTTGCATAAGATGGGATCAATAAAAAATGAATATTGCAATGACCCTAAAATCAATTTGAGACAGGTGAACTGAGCGTTGAAACCAGGCACAATGATCCCATTGTAAAAAATGGGAAATCCCTTATCTGATTACAAAAGTTCAAATCTGCTTTCCAATACCTCCGTGGAATTGGTACCGACGAATACCTGGAAAAATCCAGGCTCAGATTCCCATTTCTTTTCAAATGTGTAAAATTTCAGCTCTTCATTTGTGATGGTAAAGGTCACCACCTTGCTCTCACCGGGGTTCAACCGGATTTTTTCGTAACCTTTCAACTCCCTGACAGGTCTGGTCACGCTTCCTACCAGATCCCTGATGTAAAGCTGGACTACTTCCTCACCGGTAAAGTCGCCGGAATTCGTGACAGTAACACTAACTTCAATCTGTTCATTTTTAGTCATCCTGTCAGCGCTAAGATTAAGGTCAGCATATTCAAATGCGGTATAACTTAGTCCATACCCAAACGGATACAGCGGCTCATTTGAAACATCGAGGTATTTGCTGGTGTACTTATCGGCCTCATTAAATGGCCGGCCCGTATTTTTCATATTGTAATAGATGGGTATCTGCCCAACGTTACGGGGAAATGTTATGGTCAACTTCCCGCTGGGATTATTATCACCAAAGAGTGTCTCGGCAATTGCCTGACCCGCCATAGTTCCCAGGTGCCAGGTATTTAGAATTGCTGGAATATTTTCATCCATCCATCCTATAGTGAGTGGACGACCTGCCATTAAAACCACCACCACTGGTTTCCCCGTTGCAGCAATGGCTTCAAGTAATTGACTTTGATTTCCAGGAAGCCCAATATCAGACCGGCTGGCTGCCTCCCCGCTTTGTTGATAATTTTCACCAATGGCCATAATTACTACATCGGACCTTCTTGCAGCACTAATTGCTTCATTAAATCCTGATCGGTCATTTCCTTCAAATCCGGTTCCGCGTACATAGTTGATTCTTACATTTGAAGCCACATTTTCTATTCCGGCTTTTAGGGTAACTACTTTTTCAGCAATTCCTGCTACATGCCATGTGCCTAACAGATCCTTTTTATTATCTGCCAGCGGTCCTATCAACGCGACTGAAGGAATATTTTTTGATAGAGGAAGTAACTGACCTTCATTTTTGAGTAACACAATTGATTCTTTGGCGGACAATAGCCCGTGATCAAAAAATTCCCTGGAAAATAATGTTTCGCTCTCTCTAACCGAATCCAAGTATTTGTAGGGATCATCAAAAAGCCCAAGCCTATATTTTAGTTCAAGAACTTTACCTACATATTCATCAAGTGCAGACTCCGATATCTTTCCTTCGCGGATCAGTTCAGGCAGATACTTGCTGTAAAATCCGCTTTGCATATCCATTTCCACACCAGCTTTGAAGGCTAATTCGGCAGCCTGCTTTTCATTCTCCACGATTCCATGCTTAATCATTTCCATCACTCCGGTATAATCCGAAACCACAAACCCATTAAATCCCCATTCATCTCTGAGGATCTGTTTCATTAGATATTCGCTTCCGGTGGCTGGAACGCCATGCAGTTCGTTGAAGGAGGCCATGACCGTAGCTGCCCCGGCGTCCACTGCAGCCCTGTAAGGAGGCAGATAAGTATCCCTCAAGGTCCTGTCGGACATATCGACTGTGTGATAATCCCTTCCGGCCTGCGAAGCACCGTAGGCTGCATAGTGCTTCACACATGCAAGCATAGTCTCAGGATCAGACAGATCGTCACCCTGAATCCCTCTTACCTTTGCAGCACCTATCAAGCTGCCAAGATATACATCTTCTCCTGAGGCTTCAGCGATTCTACCCCATCTCGGGTCCCTGCAGATATCAACAACAGGATTAAAATTCCAGTTAACACCTGCTGAGGTGGCTTCTTTTGCATATAGTCTTGCCGTTTTTTCAATAATATTCAGATCCCATGTGCAGGCTTCGGCCAGGGGGATAGGATAGGTTGTTTTATATCCATGAATGACGTCCAGACCAAATAGTAACGGGATACCAAGTCTTGTTTCTTCCACTGCTATGCGTTGTAATTCCCTGGCATAGGAAACAGTATGGGCATTGAACAGGTTACCGGCTCGTCCTGCGCGAAGTTCATCCATATAATCATCCCTTAAGGCAGGACCGGTCACAGTCCATCCACTGGTATATAGGGTTAGCTGACCCGCTTTCTCCTCAATTGTCATCCTGGCGAGCAAGTCTTCAATTTTCGATTGGTATGGACTGGTGATTGATTCATTCGCCTGCGGATCACAACCTGAAAGCAGAATTACAATCAAAAGGAAAAAATAAGTTCTCATTGCAATGGCTATTGAATTTTCAACTTTAATAGGTGAAGCCAAGTCTGTCTAAACCTGTCCTGACTTCAGGGGCGGACATGAACAAACGCCATAATAATCCGCTCCTGTGATTTTCGATCATAACCGGAATCGGGCCCTGGTCTATGGCCAGGTACCGTGGTAAATACCAATTGTTATCGAAACTAAAGGCATCATAGGGACCGTATTCGCCGATTAAAGAATCAGCCTCTTCGTAGAGAAACCTGATCATCTTCATCGTTTCTTCAGGTGTATAAGGAACGGATGACAGCGCCGCGGTAGGAGATATCACGCCCAAATCGCGTCCGGGTCGATGACCAGCGTAGCCCCGCATTGAGTAGCTTGAAGTCAATCCCCAGCATTTCTCACCATAACCTTTATACTGCTCAGGGTTTTCCACACAATAGGCATAATGGATTTTGGCGTGATTAATTGTCAGCTTGTTATAATTCGCGTATTTGTCTTTCAGATTTCTGGGGTCCAGACCGAGGTAGGAATAATGAGCCCAGAAAAGTGGCCCTATCGGTGCTTCATTACCGGAATAGTAGTTTAACTCGGTTTCGAACCCCATGAAAGTAGTGTCTCTCGCAATTGCTCCATCCATCGCCCAACCCTTGTGGTAAACATCTGCTTCGATTGGATAGGTGGGAGATGAGGCAGCCAGTACGTACATAATAAGGCATTCATTGTAACCTTTGACGCCAAAGTTCATGTCCCAACCATAGTTTGGAGACCAGTGCCAATACAGAATATCTTCTCCGCCTCGTGTATGCCAGGACCATTCGACAGTCTCCCATATTTTATTGATCCGATCTACAATTTTCTGTTCTCTTTCATTTCCATTCTGAAAATATTGCCTAACCGTCAGAAGACCCTGCATTAAAAATGCAGTCTCCACCAGATCACCACCATCATCCTTTTTGCTGAAAGGCTTTACCTTCCCGGTATCCCCGTACCACCAATGCGGATATACACCATGAAATCGATCCGCCGTTTCCAGGAAATCCAGAACTTTTTCATATCGCTCCACCGCTTGTTCTCTGGTGATAAATCCTCTTTCAATTCCTACCAGTAAGGCCATGAGTCCAAAGCCCGATCCTCCGGATGTTACAACGTTCTTGTCGTTTTGAGGATAAACGTTATCCATGTGCGTTCTTTCCGGGGCCATTCCCGAGACAGGTTCCGCATTCTCCCAGAAATACTGGAAGGTTTGGTACTGCACTAAGGTCAGCAGGGAATCATCCGATATGTTAAGTTTATTTGAAGTGGCCTGTTCCTGCTTCGGCGAACTGCAACTTACAATCGCCAAAACTGAAACAAACGATAGTAGAACCATGGAATAATTCCCCCATGACAGGGAATGATTCATCATTTTGATTAATCTATTCATAAGTAAATCCAAGTTTTGTTAGTCCATTCTGAACTTCAGGTGCGGACATGAAAAGATCCCATAGTAAGCCCGTTCTATAATTTTCTATCATGCAAATAATAGGACCCTGGTCAATGGCGATATACGAATCCGCATACCAGCCTTCAGTTACATTAAAAGCATCATAAAAGCCATAATTTCCCCACAATCTATCACCAAGGATGTAATAAAAGTGTCTGATGGCAGCCATCGATTCGTCCGGAGTATATGGGAGTGAAGAAATGGCGGCAGTAGGTGTAATTACTCCTTTATCATTGGTTGGTGAATGGGCTGAATAACCTTCATGATTATCACTTGCCGTCAGTCCCCAGCAAAGATTGCCGTATCCAACGTAGTGTTTGGGATTTGCAACGCAATATTCAAAATTAATCTTACTGTGATTGATGTTTTGTTGCCAGTAATCAGCATATTGATCCCGGAGATTGCGCGGGTCAAGACCGAGAAATGAGTAATGGCTGAAAAACAGCGGTCCGCCTTTACTCGGTCCGAGTGGCAGTGTGATATCATAATAGGAACTGCCGTTTTTCATGTTCCCTGACCGGGCCCAGCCTTTTTGATATACTTCCTTATCGATGGTATGCGTAGGCGAACCGGCCGCCAGCACATAGACGATCAGCGCTTCATTCCACCCACTGATCCTATGGTTCTTTTCCCAACCAAAATTCGGTGACCAGTGCCAGTAAAGAACATCCTGGCCATCCTGGGTGTACCAGTCCCACTCTACATCTTCCCAAAGGATGTTTATTTTGGTGATAATTTCAGATTCAACAGGATCGCTTTCGCTGAGGTATTGGCGGGCTGTCAGAAGTCCCTGGATCATAAAGGAGGTTTCGACGAGATCACCGCCATCATCATTCGAACTGAAAGGTCTGACCTTTCCTGTCGTACCATTCAGCCAGTGTGACCATGCCCCGTGAAAACGGTCAGCCTGGGTTAACAGGAAATTCACAATGGTCAATAACCGATCCACACCCTCCGATCTTTGGATAAAACCTCTTTCGATCCCCACGATTATGGCCATAACACCAAACCCGGATCCGCCGGACGTTACGGTTTCACCTGATTTGTTGCGTTCACGGGACAAACCACTCACGGGGTGTCCAAAATCCCAGAAATATTTAAAAGTCTGTTCCTGGATCTTTGTCAATAGATCCTCGTCCGATATTTCCGGGAATTTCAAAGTTGAGTCCAATTCAGTGTAGAATGAGGTCTCGAATCCTTCGAAATCAACTGCTCCGATTCCCCGGATGTCACTTTCCAGTATCAAACTATAGGAAGTCAGGTAGTCGACAGGATCCTCCGGTATGATCTTTAAAATATTCCCATCTACTTCAAGGACTACAGGTACAGATTTCCCGTTGGTTTTTAAGGATACATTCGAATCAACTGATTCATTATCCACCTGGGAGGAAAAAGTTGCCAATATCTCAAGATCAAGTGGAATGTTGATCAATCTGCCTGATGCAGCCAGATCCAGACCTCCTGCTGTGATTGATTCCAGTACCATCTTTCCCGGGAGGGTCACAAATTTGTATTCACCTCCGGGAAATATCATTTTTCCGTCCTGACTCTTCAGGTCACTGGTTAAGGTAATGGTGTACTCCATAAAAAACTCTAATTGTTCGTTCAGATAGATGGTGAATGCTTTGTAGCTATTAAAATAATTTAGAGAAAACCCCAGGTTATTACGCTGACTATCTGATATTGTAAGTGCCTGAATAATCGAGTTGGTGTCAAGTGCGACACTGAAAGAAGCGATTATTGGTTGGTCCACCGGAATATTTTCTGGTACAGCAGAGAGCAGATCATTATTATCAATTTTGAGTGAGACAAGTTCAAGTGATGGTTTCGGATCATCAGAGGAATCATTATCACAACTACCCAAGACAATACCCACCATCAAAAAACCAAAATAAATTGGCTTCATTTTGTGTGATTTATGGACTTACGAACAATGAAAAGAACTACCCCAGGGAATTTCCCTGGGATAGTATGAAGTCGATATTACAATTACTGGTAAATCGAGTTTATTTTAGTTTCCAGCATCACTGAGCGTTGCAATTTGGGCTGGATTGAGTATACCATTATAGATCCTCAACTCATCCAACAGACTGGTTTCACCCCAATGATCCCAGCCTATGAAATTCGGAGCACCTGAGCCAAATGATATGGCATCACAATCTGTCCAGTCAACAACTACATCTTCCCCGCTTACGGCAGCTAAAATTCCGTTCAGGTAAACCTGACTCTTTCCTCCACCGACCGTGATCGCCATATGTAACCATCCTTCTCTTGACGCACTGAACTTTGCATAAGCACCGCCATCAATCCAGGTATCTGCCTCGCCAGTACCTACATTTAATTTAAAAGTCTGTGCATAATCATCTCCTTCTCTAAACAACCTCAATCCTTTGGTTCGGTTATTATTGTCGTCACCAGGTGCACTGATCGTTAGAATACCTGCCCTTGTCGCAGTAGGATCCAGTTTTATCCACATAGATGCAGAAAATTCATCATTCAATAAACCAGCTGTCGGAATGGAAATATAAGAGTCCGCATTTCCTGAGTACGCCTTCCCGGAAACGCCTCCATCAACAACCGTTGGAGTACCCACTTCTGTGGCAGTAGCGGTGGCTACTTCAATTGTGAAATCCGTATCAAAGGACATATAAAGGATCTCGGTAGCATCTGCTCCATCGATAGCATCAAGACCAGGATCTGCCGGGTCTTCCAGTGGAGGTAATTCAGCTTCACCAAACTCAAGTCCGGTGATTTCTTCCATTTTTTCCTCGGTCAGGGCTGCACTGAAGATTTTCAGATCATCCATAGCACTACCGTCTGAAAAGTGACTCCAGCCTACAAACCTTGGTGCGCCTGACATAATACTTAGCGCATCACAACCTGTCAGGTCCATAGCCAATTGCTCCGCCTGGTCTGCAACCAGACCCCCATCAATGTAGAAAGCTGCTGTAGTTTCATCGATTACAAGCGCAAAATGGTGCCATTCTCCATCCGTTGGATCGAGTTTTGCGAAATCGCCACCATCCAGCCATACATCTGCATCACCCGTTCCATAGTTTGCCTTGAATATCTGAAGGTCACCTGAAGCTTCCCTCAATATTCTGAAGCCTTTGGTACGATTATTCTGTGCATCAGGATTCTCAGTATCCTCAGCACTCAGTGCCATTACACCAGCCCGATCAGCAGTTACATCCAATTTAAGCCAGAACATAACGGTCATTGTGGATTGAAAATCTGTAGAACCAATTGTGAGATAGGCATCCGCAGCGCCCTGATAAGCATTGTCACCGATTTTACCTTCACCTGCAAATCCAGGTGAACCTACTGTTGTCGCTTCTTCCTCCGTAACCATATCCACGTAGTCACCTTCGAAAGGTAAGTAGTGGATTTCATTGTCAAGCGGTGTGTATGGGACTGTTGTAGTTTTGGTGAAAGTCGATGTAGCTGTTGCGGTGTTGTTACCAACATCTGTAGCTGTAATGGTAATGGTATGACTACCATCTCCAACGTCGGTCACAACCTGTTCTCCATCATAAACACGGAAATCTGTGAAATCCGTTATTTCCGCTACCTGCGTCCCATCGAAATCAACAACAACAGATGTAATTTCCTCATTGTCTGTTACTTCATATTCAATGGTGATTGAAGTCGTTGCATCTAATGTAGATACTTCTGAGCCATCTGCCGGAGAAGTAATCGTCACTACGGGATCAACTTCATCGACAATCTCCGGTTCTTTTGGGTCATCATCGCCACAAGAAATAGTTGTAGCAATAAATGCCATCAAAGCAAGAATTGATACATTTTTAAGAAACTTCATATGATTTGATTTTTATTTGATTACGTTATTTAAGTTTTAATCCGTGTCCAGTTGTGGTAAAAGATCAAACTGTGCAAGCGGGTATGGGAGAAACCTCTTGTCACTACTATACCCATCCAGGTCGTTTGTTCTATCGTGACGTACAAGGTCGTAGAATCTGATGCCCCATTCCATTCCGAACTCCGCAAATTTCTCATCCAGTACATCATCAATGGTTACTCCGGAAAGGTCAGCAAGTCCGGCCCGGCTTCGTACCAGGTTTACTGCCTCGTCAGCTGACATTGCACTACTGGCAGCACCTTGAGTTAGCGCTTCAGCATGCATCAACAATATCTCAGCATATCGAATACAGATAAAATTTTTATTGGATCCATAGTCTGTTCTGCCCGGCACGAGTTGATTGGATGGAAGGTAATGTTTGCCGCTTTGGAATATCGCCCTTGGATTTGCTGATCCATCGGTTGTACCCCAGATATCACCGTCCCTTGTGGTGTTGCTGATAAAAGCCGGTAGCGTTTCATATCCGGGCTGGGCCGTCAGGCTATCTATGCCTTCCTGAGTGAACAGTACACTGGTCTCCAGTCGTTCCGTTTCACCACGATCCAGCATAAATTTGATGTATTTCATGGAAGGTTCCCAGAAACCCCATCCGCCGGCCGATCCGGCAACAGCCGGGGTCCAGTTATTAGGACCAAAGAATGCATGCAGGTATCGAATTCCCTCTCCGGTTCCCTGCCCAAAGTCAGAATACTGAAGCTCAAGAATGTTTTCGCTTGCTAATTTGCCGGGAGTTTTAAATAAACTGTAATAATCAGGATATAGCGAGAATAGACCGGAACCGATGATTCCTCCTGTCGCATCTACTACAGCTTGCCAGTTTTTAAGCTCCAGGTTTGCCATGGCCTTAATGGCCAAAGCTGTATATACAGTTATACCACCGGAAATATCGCTCCTTTGATTAGGTGCCCCGGTTGGTAATTCGGGCATTGCCTCATCCATCAGGTCAGAAATATATTGCATGACCTCATCAAATGGAGTAACCCTGGCTTCATATAGCGCATTTGTCTGAGAACTTGTAGGAATTAATAATCCACCCCATAACCGGGCCAGTTGAAACAACTCATATCCCTGCATCACCTTGATTTCTGCGATGTACTGAAAACCTACTTCAGGATCAGAAGAAAGTTCATTGAACTTCTCAATCTCTTCAATTGCTGCCCACCAATTGATAATGTCGGAATACAAATTCAGCCAAACGGAATTATAAATCCAGAATGACCGGTCGTATCTATAAGCTTCTGTTTCAAACAACGGCACCTGATCTCCTTCTGCCCACACATCATCTCCCCTCACAGATATTAGCGGGAAAGTCTCCCATTGAATATTATATAAAGTATAATATGCTCCTTCTATTAATTCTCTTCTCAGAGCTGTATTATTATAATCTATACCTGATATCACAATCTCTTTCTCCTGCGGATCATCAAGTATGGAATCACATGATGGAATAATGGAAATAAATGCCATCATCAATGTTGATCTCAATATGAATTTATAGGATTTCATAATTGTTGACATTTCAAGTTTTTCAAAGCTTAATATTTATACCTATGGTGTACACGGCCGGAATTGGGTATGTTTGACGGTCAATTCCATTGGCAACTTCAGGGTTGAACCCATTATATTTGAATAGTGTGACGGGTCGTTCTGCAGTCAGGGTAACCCGAACGTCCGGCATCTGACTACCAAAGAAGGAACTCTCACCAAGGAGGTATGTAAACCTTACATTTTGAATTCTGAAATAGGTACCACTTTCAACAAAATAGTCGCTCATGGCCTGATTATATCCTTTTCGTAATCCCGCCGCAGATGGGTATTTGTTGGAGGAACCTTCTCCGTCCCAAAGATTTTTTACTAATTCCGCATCCAGATTCGGATCTGTGGTAAAGATGATCTCACCTCTCTTCCTGTTGAGTATTTTATGTCCGGCCTGCCCCTGGAAATCCGCCGTAAGCTCAAATTGCTTGTAACTGGCGCCAAGGTTAAATCCGTAGGTTAACTCCGGCAAATATGATCCCAGGACCACCCTGTCCAAATCATCAATCACGCCATCATTATTTTGATCTTTGTATTTGAAATCTCCGGGTTCCAGTGAGAAATCATTGATGAATTCGTCAGTCAAACCACTGTTTGTGATTTCACTGGTGTTCTGATATATTCCTTCAACTTCGTACCCAAAGAACGCTTCAAGCGGCGAACCGATTATTGATCTTTGCCTGAATTCAGCCATTCCGGCATCCAAATATTGTTGTCCACCAAGCTCGAGTACTTCATTTTTGAGCGTGGCGAAATTTATTCCGACAAAATATTGTAAATCATCCGAAAACTCATCGGACCAATTGGCAGAAAGTTCTATACCCTGATTTCTGAAACTCCCAACATTTCTCCTAACAGTTGCCCTTACTAAAGGAAGAATCACGGTGAGGGCCGCGTCCTCAGTATCCCGGATGTAATAATCAGCTTCCAGTGACAATCTGCCGTCCAGTAGCGTCGAAGTGATTCCGATATTGGTCTCAACAGTTGTTTCCCATCTGTCCAGATAACTGAATTGCTTTGTTACAGTCAATCCGTTTTCCAGCTGGTCATCGATCGCCAGGTTCTGGGAGTCATAAGTCGGCTGACCAATTGCCGCTGATACATTGGCATTCCCCAGTTTTCCCCAACTGGCCCTTAACTTGAGGAAATCTACAAATTCGTAGTTAAAGAAGCTTTCTTCAGTGACGACCCATCCAATACCCACTGTGGGAAACAAACCCCACTTTTTCTGGAATTTGTTTGTACCATCCCTCCGCAGGGTCCCATAGACCAGGTATCTGTCATTGTAATTATATGCCAGTCTCCCGAAATACGATGCTCCATTGAAGGACCTTCCGTCATCGCCTGAGTTCAGAGTGTTGATCTCTTTACCGGGATCATTAATGTACCAAAGCTCCTCGTTATCAAAGGATGGATCTACAATCAATGTGTCTGTATCCAACCTAACTTTGCTAAAACTCTCCGTTCTTACCGAATACCCTGCCATTGCTGTTACGCTATGATCGCCGAAGCTTTGATTATAAGTCAATACATTATCCCATATCTGGTCGAATGTTGTCTCATTGGCTTTGTATAAACCGGGTGAATGGATCCTCACACCATCATTGAACCTGAAGTCAATATTTCTGGCATTTAAAGAGTTATAGGTGTAGTTGTAAGTTGTTTTAAATGAGATCTTGTCGGGGATAAGATCAACATCTACGAAGAAATTACCGAGCATCCTCCCTACCAGATTCCGGTCATCCGAATACAACATGTTGAAGTATGGATTTTGTCTGCCGCGATAACCTATATTCTGGGCATTGGCCAGTTTTACAGGAAAAGCATCAACATTGGTTTCGTCATAAACCGGAATAATCGGTACTGCAAAATAGGTATTGAACCAAATCGATTGCGAGGCGACATGTTGCTCGGATCTGGTCACATTAAGGTTACCACCTATATTAACCCAATCCCTGACATTCACATCCATTTTAGCCCTGAAATTGTACCGCTCATAGGAATTTTTAACCTCCTTAATGATCCCATCCTGATTTAAGTAACCCGCGCTAATCGAGTATCGGGCGTCCCCGGTACCTCCACTTGCTGTTATGGTGTGGCTTTGAATTGCCGCCCAGGGTTCCATTACTTCATCATACCAGTCCGTATCCACAGCCGGCAAATCCGGATTGTCGCGGCTTCTGCCATAACGCTGAAAAGCATTATCAATGAACGCCGCCTCCGCTGTAGATCCCGTTGCAAGTGCATAATTGATAAACTGCTCCGCATTCGCCATCTCCAAAACATTTTGTGGTCTTTGGACACCCCAATAACCATCATAGGTCAATGTACCTTCCTGGCCATAGGAGCCTTTCTTCGTTTCTATCAGGATTACACCATTCGCAGCCTTAACTCCATATATCGCGGCGGCTGAAGCGTCCTTTAAAACCGATATCGACTCGATATCAGCAGGATTCAGGAAATCGATATTATCAAGAAACATCCCGTCAACAACGTATAGTGGTCTGGATTCGCCTTCCAGAGTCCCGACACCCCGAACCCTCACCGTAGGTCCGGAGCCCGGTGCGCCACTACTCACGATCTGAACACCGGGGACACGACCCTGTAATGCCTGCATCGCCTGACTTGTCGGAGTTTTTAATATTGCATCAGTCTTGATCGTAGTGATTGCTGATGTAAGATCTTTTTCACGTTGAGTACCGTATCCAACGACAACCACTTCTTCCATACTTACGACATCAAAACCAAGGTTGACATTGATAAATGTTTGGGTACCTACGGTTATCTCCTGAGTTGTGAACCCCACAAAGGATATAACCAGTATGTCCTCAGGACTTGCCTCAAGGGAAAAGTTTCCCTCAATATCTGTTATGGTACCTGTAGACTCACCCTTAATTTGTACGGTGGCACCTGGCAGTCCTGCACCGTCATCTGCGGAAACAACCTTACCGGATATTCTGGTTTGACCAACTGAATGGAATACTAAAGTGGTAAGTAAGATTAGAGAAAGGAATAATCTGGACAATCCCCTTTTGAAATTGACTTCTTTCATAAGAATTGGTTTTGAGTATTTGACGTACCCCCTCTTCACAGGAGAACCTCTAATACAAATTTGAATGAATAATTGTTAAGAATCCAAAAAAAGTCCCAAAACAGAAGATGACTTATATCAGGGGTATTGCGCTATAAAAACACTGAATTATGTTCATTTATGGAAGTAATACAAGGATCTTTGGAAAGGTTGTACCACAATAAAAACAATCCGTACCAAACGACTGAATCTTGGAAAAGTACATTTTTGACGTTAAAGTGATATTTCCTGCAGATCAATAAATATATCCAATTCGCTTGCAGGGTGATCCGAAAGGTATTCTGTTATCTTCTTTTTAAAGGACCAAATAGTATTTTTTCTTAGTTCCATCTCAATAGATAATTCATTGAGCGACTTGAAATTCTCATGGATGTGCAGATAAAGAATATACATTGCCTTTGACAATGGAAATTTGATTGCATGGAATATTGTCTCGGTGGTAGGTGTTTCATTATAACCACATTTTGTACATCTCCTGGCATAAGGAGTTGTGCTGTTCAGATATTTATCATTCTGACATCTTCTGCATGTATAGGACTCTTTCCATTTGTGTTTTGCCAAAAAGTGCAACGCACTGTCCTGATCCGGAAAGATCTGGATGAAATCCGCATAGGAGATAGATTTCTGTAACAATCGATCCGTTTGGGCATGAATGAGATTATTCTTCAGTTTGTAATTGTCCAGATCCAGAATGGAATTAATCTCTGAAATCTCCCTTTTTTGAATAGTGAGTTGCTCATTTGTCAGCTCTAATAATTTGTTCTTTTGAGCAAGCTCCAGTGTCCGTTCTGCTATCCTTTGTTCCAGTTTTGCGTTGATTTTGTCTTTGAATCGCAGGTTTTCGTCATGTTGTGCGACAATTCGTCTGAAAGCACGATTTTTATTCTCTTTCAGTATCCTGACACGATCACTCAAGGCCACCGACAGAAAGAGCATCTCAAATAAGAAACATATGTGCAGACTGTAATAACTGATGATCTGCGTAGTTTGAGAAAAGTCTGTTAGTCTCAATGGCAACAATGAGAACATCAATAAAGCCTTAATGGCAAAACCCAAAAACAAAAATCCATATGCCACCACAAAAAACCTTGCGGGCTTGTATCCCCGTCTTAGTACCTGTATGCTTCCGATAAAGATCAGGGAAAGAGGTATCAGCTCAATATTCCGCCAGGCAAAAACCCGATTGTCAACCAGGATGGCATAAATGAAAACCAGGGTTCTGAGTATCAGTACCCATGTCAGTATCTTGTCTATTCTTGGTGCCCTGTTCCTTAGATTCAGGAACTTTTTAGAAAATATAATGGACCAGAATATGAGAGAAAACATAGCTACTCCATGTGCGATCTGGTTCCAGTTTGGCATATTGGGCCATAGGAGTTGGTATGCCATACCGTCAACGCACATTGCAAAGAGGCCAACGGACAGAATGTAAAATGTGTAGTAAACGTACTTGATCTCTCTGATGGCGGCATAGATCAGCAGGTTGTAAAGGGAAATAATAAGTATCATACCATAAAAGATCCCGTACATGTAGTATTCTGAAAGGGCGTAACTCATGAATTGCTCAATGGACTGGATCACCACCCTCATATCGGCATATTGACGGTTTGCGACCCGGTAATAAACCAGGTATCGCCCCGTTTCCTTGAGCGTGATCTCGAAATTCTTATGTTTTAACTCCCGTTCACTAAAATTGAATTGGTCTCCAAACTGATAGAACCTGAAATCCTTATCGGATTCATGCTTCAGATAGACCTGGATGGTATCAATGGTCTGATCATAGAACTCCAGCATGTAATTTCTCTGATCATCTTCCACACAAAAATCGAGCTGCACCCAATAAGCGGATAAGGGATTATAGTTGGCAGGCACGAATTCCGGGTTGAAAGTAAAATAAGCATCAGGATCCCGCATTAACTCCTGAAAAGTGACGGATCGATCCTCATCTTCGAAGAATTTGGTCTGCTGGATGGTTATGATCCTGTTTTTCTCCTCAGGAGTAAGCCTGAAGAGACATGCAAAAAGGACAATCACATGGATTAAGGCAGTCACTTTTTATAAGAAATCGATGCTTTCATTACTCACGGCTACGGCGATCTTCGAATCCGCAGTTCCATAATACAGGAACCACTTACCCTTGTAATAACTCAACCCCTCAACGAAACACACATTGTTCACCTGACCTGTAATTTCATAATCTTTAGTGGGAAAGAAAAAAAAGCCGTCTGACCGGGTGAGTAAGGTTTTGGGATCTTCAAGGGAATACAGAGCCTGGCCGGCGGCATACGTACCATCCGGTAGTCCGGGATCACCTGCATCCGGTTTATTCTTCCCATTATAAATAAGTAAAATTCCTTTGTCCGTAATGATAGCAGGAGGTCCCGGCTCTACCAGTTCGCTATCGAACTTCCCATTACGGGTCTTCAAAACAGGCAACCACTCTCCCTCATTATCTTCCAGCGGGTTCCAGGTTATCAGATCATTCGAAGTGGCAAGAAAAACATCCGAATCCCCAAAATACATCCAATACTTCCCATTTATTCTTGCAGCCACCATTCGACTTCCATCCATTTTGCTCACTATGGCACCTGATTTCGTCCAGGTATTGATATCTGCTTCTTCTGAAAAAACCGATCCGTGTTTGGTCCAGTTTAACAGATCATCACTTGTTGCAATCAGTAGTCTGGCCTTATCTCCATCATATGCCGTATAGGTCATATAATATCTGCCTTTTTCATCTTCCACTAACCTGGGATCTTCTACACCTCCCTCCCATTCATACACTTTGACATGATCATTGTCCGGATAGAAAACCGGGAAGTCAGATCGACTGAAATTCAGGCCATCGACGCTGAAAGCAATACCAATCCTGGATGTGCCGTTAAAGCTGCCAACAAAATCCTCCGCCCGGTACAGCATAATCAAAGTATCATTCCGCACCACTGTGCTTGGATTAAATACGTCCTTCCCTTCCCATTTCACTTCTTCATTCCGGATCGGGTCAGGGAATAAAGTGCTTGTATCAGGCGTTAAGATCGGATTGAGAGAGTCAACCTTTACAAAACCACCTAATTGCCAGCTCTGAATTTGCTCCGGGGGGTTGGTACAACTGAAAATGATTGATGAAATTGTGGCGCAAACGAGTATTTTTCTCATTGCCTTGTTTTTTATTGCCATGCTACAAAATTATAACCCAAAAAACGCTGACATCAAAATATGGATCGGAGATCAGCTTTATTCACGGAATGATGCAAAAATATCGGTTTTTGACAGCGTGGTCCAGGGTGGTGACGCCGTCTGGGAAGGACTCAGGGTTTACATGGATGGGATTTTTTGCCTCGACAAACACCTGGACAGGCTTTTTGAATCAGCGCATGCGCTGCTATTTTCCAACGTACCTGGCCGGGATTTTATCAAATCGGCCATTAAAGCCACACTGGAAGCCAATGAAATGGATCATGATACCCATATCCGGTTAACGCTCACAAGGGGCGAAAAAATCACTTCCGGCATGGACCCGCGCCTGAACGAAGGAGAACCTTGTCTGATCGTCCTGGCAGAATGGAAAAAACCGGTATATGATAATAGCGGAGGAATTTCAGTAATTACTTCTTCGCAGAGAAGGAACAATCCCCAGTTCCTCGATTCCAAAATACATCATAACAACCTGCTGAATAACATTTTAGCCAAGATCCAGGCAAATCACGCTGGAGCGGATGCCGCTATAATGCTGGATCACAATGGATTTGTGGCCGAATTGAATGATACCAATCTATTCCTGGTCAAAAATGGAAAGTTGTTCACACCATTTCCCGATGCATGTCTTCATGGTATTACGAGAGGTATCCTTATGAACGCTGCAAAAAAGGAAGGTATAGAAGTGTACGAACGCAATCTCTCAGTTGCGGAATTTTACAATGCGGATGAAGTGTTTGCATCCGGAACGATGGGAGAACTGACGCCGGTCAAGGAAATTGATGGTAGAAAGATTGAGAACAGATCAGGAGGTAGCACCATGGAAAAACTACAGGGAGCTTTTCGATCTCTTATCCCAAAATATTGTATGAAGCTTTAGAAAATCACAACCTGCCGCAAGTTTGAAACTTGCGGCAGGATTGCTGTCTTGTCCTGAAATAGGTTTACACAATCTTAGAACAAATGAAGAGATATGTAAAGACCTACAAGAGCAAATGGCAGAATCGGTACACCGAAGAGTTCAAGCGAAGCGTTTGTGAGGAATTCCTGTCTGGAAATTTGACCTTAAGGGCCATGGAGCACAAACATGGGTTGGGTAACTCCCGACTGAATTATTGGCTGAAGGAATAC
>JANQEU010000065.1 GCA_028278225.1 Cyclobacteriaceae bacterium | reverse complement strand
CATTCGATATGACCGCGTGTAGACCGGGTCGCGTGTAGACAGTTTTTTGAGGTTGTCAACCTGACTTCACGCCAAGTACTATCTGTAAATGTACACCGGGTATCTCTCACCTTTTTTGAAAGTGTCCTTACCCTGCGGTAACTCTATGAAAGCGTCCCCGTCCACCAGGTTTGCCAGGTCTCCCGATCCATTTCCCTTGACAGGACTGGCCAGTATTCGTGCTGATGCAGCATAAGATATCCTGACCTCCAGGAAATAGGTAAGATTCGGCCTGAAACTGACACCCTCAAGTAATTCCGCGGTTGGTTGCGGCACTTCTTCAATTTTCAGACACTGATCCAGCCAGGGCCTGAAGTACCTCGACATAAAAATCCAATAAAACCTACGTTTACCGTATCTATGGAGGATTTTTAGAAGTGCATACTGCAAAGAGGCTGTCTTCAAAAAGCAAAGTTTCTGTCAGGTTGACTTGGCGTCCCCGAGGCTCTCGAAACCTATTTTTGAGCATCTACAAGAAACATTTCGAGAACCTCAATGTGACATCCACGTGGTTTTAGAGCTTTTTGATGACAGCCTTTCCGGGTACCGAATGGGTGGTTTTTAGTTGATCTCACATTTCTTGTCCCACACTCACACTAAGTACTACCTGTAAATGTAGACCGGATATCTCTCACCTTCTTTAAAAGTATCCTCACTCTGCTGTAGCTTTATGAAAACGTCCCCGTCCACAGATCTCCTTAACCATTTCCTTTTACCGGACTTGTCAGTATCCTGGCATTTATTGCGACCCGGTCATTTCGACGCAAGGAGAAATCTTTTCATCTTACCTGAGCTCCATATAGTTCAAAGAGTAGATTTATGATAATGAGAAGATATCTCATTATCATTCGATATGACCGCGTGTAGACCGGGTCGCGCGTAGACAGTTTTTTGTGGTTGTTAACCAGACTTCACGTTAAGTACTACCTATAAATATAAACCGGATATCTCTCACCTTTTTTGAAAGTGTCCTTGCCTTGTGGCAGCTCTATGAAAGCATCACCATCTACAAGATCTCCTTAACCATTTCCTTTTACCGGATTTGTCAGTATCCTGGCATTCATTGCGACCCGATCTACGCGACCCGGTCATTTCGACGCAAGGAGAAATCTTTTCATCTTACCTGAGCTCCATATAATTCAAAGAGTAGATTTATGAAAATGA
>JANQEU010000029.1 GCA_028278225.1 Cyclobacteriaceae bacterium | reverse complement strand
AGGCTTTCCCGAAGGGTAAACAACATGGCAAAATAGACATCATCCTTGAAATTCACCTGTAGACAAATCCAGGAAATGGTACGATCGGTATGATATTGGATATTATTACAGCACATTATCTATTCTTTGCCATGTTGTTTATGCAACCTTGGGGTTAAGTTCTCCCACTGCCGTTCAATTCGAATAAGATTCAATAAACTATAAAAGTTCATCCAGGTGGCTGTCGATCATCTTAGCGGCTACCTCTTCGTGGTCGATTTCATAGGTGCCCGATTCAATTTTAGCGCGGATTTCAGCTACTTTATCCGCTCGGATGTCGGGTGTATCCGCAATAACTTTTTCTGCCAATCGGACCTCTTTGGAGGCCTCGGACAAATGTACTATGGAATCCTGAGTTGCTTTCTGTTCCGGTTTCACCTCCCCAGGACCTTGCTTGTCATCGGAGACACCAGTGGAGGTATTGGTCAGTTGTTTGCTTATTTCATATGTGGCTATTTTGCTGTCAATTTTCATTAGATATTCTCCAATTGGGTATCTTCAATCTTTTCTATAGTTTCCTTGGCGATATCTTGCAGTTTATGTGCCAAAAATTTAGAATCTTCAATAGACAGTGAATTTATGGTTTCCTTACCCTCGTCAATGGTCTTAAACACCAAATCCGTTGATCCCTCCTTGGAAACATCCAGCTTCGTGCCCAATTCATCCTCGAGTTGCTTGATAACTTCCTCTTCAATGCTGTCCTGGGGACCCTTTTGGGTAATCCTTTGAGCGATATCGGACGCAATTTTGTCCACCAAACTTTTTCGCCGGGCTTCATTTGAAATACTTATTTTATCCGGAGAAGGATTCCGCTGGTCAAAAGACCGATGCATGGTCTTTCCCTGGCGCAGCTGGTTTTTGTAGACCTTGAGTACATTGTTGACCTGATAAACCGATAATGACATGATAATGCCTCAAATGCTTTATGGGTTCTGATTCAAGGACTATATCGGTATCCTTCCGCCAAAACTTTAGAAAAAAATA
>JANQEU010000026.1 GCA_028278225.1 Cyclobacteriaceae bacterium | reverse complement strand
TCCAAAGTCATGGGACAAATGTTAATCGGGATGGAACATATCAGAATAGTCAATCGAACTATCGTAGGTTCCCTCGGAGAAATTTCCAAAACTCGAGTTCTTTCCGCCCACGACCAGGTGTAGGCGCATACGGAATTAGATTCGCCTCAGGCTTCCAAGCACAAGCTGATCCCTCGGCTATGTCAACCGTTGACACAAGCATAATGTGCCAGTTATGTTCAGGCAAAAATCACACGGAATCGCATTGCCCGTTTTGAAAAGATGACGGAACATGTTTTTTGAGTTTGAAGCCTGTTCCCTACTCAAATGAACTCAAACTCAAAGAGCCTAGTAAGCTTGAAATCGCTCTGCCCCCACATGAAAATGCAAAACTAAACAAGGCCACGGCATCAAAAATTGGTTCCTCTCAAAATTTAGCTCGGACTTCCCCTGAGGGTTTTCCAAAGCCTGAATTTTCAACCACAGATTTTGATACAAGATGTAAATCTGAGCGTTCAAATATCTTGCCTCCTGCATTCAATCCTAATCAAACTGACAATGATCCATTTACTACAGAAGCTGATGTCTCTAATTCGCATATCGCTCGCCATATTGATTTTCTTAATTCATCTTCAGTAGATCCTTGCAGGACGCATTCGTATGTTAGTAAACAGCGGTTAGTTAATGCACCTACATCTGATACAATTCATGACATTTCAGAAACAGCTTACTCGTATAATATTTCTCCTATTCATTTGGCCAATTTTCAATACCATGTTCCTTCCTCTAATCATTCATGCACTGATCGTTCTTCTTCCTCTTCCTCTTCATCTGAAACCATGAGAATATCAAGGAAAACCGCTCGGAGGCCGTTAGATGCAGGCCCAACCTGTAACGTTCAATCGGTTGGCCAACTTCCATCAAAAACCTCCGATTACCAATTAAATGTCCCCCCAAAAGCGGAATCAGACCTCCTGAAGTCTGCAACCGGATAGGGAAGTTAGATGCCATATTTCCTGTATTCGAAGGAAAATTCCGAACCACTCTCTTAATTCCTGCGCCCAGTGCCGCAAAGCGCCGAGTTCGAAATACTCGGGCTTGGGCTTGTGAATGTCTGCCGAGCCAGATGGATGATGAAATGCATGAGGGACTAGGGTCTGTGGTCCCAAACGAGGTGCAATTGCACTTTCAGGATCACAGGGCTGGGCAAGATGGGTGGTTCAAAAGAGACCCCCAT
>JANQEU010000103.1 GCA_028278225.1 Cyclobacteriaceae bacterium | reverse complement strand
ATTGAGACGGAGCGCACGAAGCTCAAACCGTTGGTAAACTCCATTTTTCGTAAAAACTCTTTAATGGGCCGTGAAGAGAGGAGTGTAGACGATAAGGGGCGCATATCGATTCATGCCAGTGCGTATCAGCTTCCCTCTAAATACCGGAATAAAATAGTAGAGGTATATATTACCCCCCATCGTATATTTGCGTTCGACCCCTTCAGTGGAAAAGAGGTGGTCTCTTATAACCGGTCCCTCATCCCCGGTAAATTAATATCCAGGCGTGAATATAAAAGGAAACCGGGGCAACCGGCCAAAGCATTAAAATCCGATGTGATGAAGATGTTTGATGATGAGGAATGGAAGAGTTTCGTTGCAAAGAATTTCAAAGCCTTTCCCCGGTACGTGAGGGATCAATGCATTGAAGCCACCCGTCATTTTTCAGGTAAAGAGGTAGACATGGCAGTGCTGAGGCATTCACTCCACTATTGCCTTGAAAATAGCACTTTCAGCTTCGCCAACCTGAAAGACACTTATAATCATTTTGCCAGAGAATTGAACCGCAACGGGGAGGCGGGAATGCCACGACATGAGGTTAAGTTTCTGAACCCGGATTATCGGGGTGCCCATCAACCGTTACCGGTAGCCACCCGTGATGTGAAAGGCTACCAGGCGATGGTTGGAGCGGGAGGAAACTGATCCATGAAAGCATATGAGCAGGCATTATCACTGGCGGAAACTCTCAAATTAAAAGGGGTTTCCCGGAGTCTTGACGAGATGGTCAATGATGCCGAGAGCCGTAAGGTATCCTATATCTCATTTTTAAATTCAGTCTTTTCTGCGGAAATATCCTGGCGGGCCAAGCGGCGCTTTGAACGTAACATGGCCGGAGCCCATTTTCCAATGATCAAAAGAATGGAGGATTTTGATTTTGGCGGTGTGAAAGGCATTGGAAAATCCGACGCTGTAAACCTACTGGATTTCCGGTGGATAGACAATAAAGAAAATATTCTTTTTTTCGGCCCCCCAGGAGTGGGAAAGACACACCTCTCTATAGCATTAGGCGTATCAGCGGTGGAAAAAGGCTATAAGGTATGCTTTGAGCGAATAACAAATCTCATCAAACTGCTGCGCACCTCTGAGATTCAAAAGACCTCTGAATACCGAATCCGACGAATCATGAAATCGGACCTGATCATCATCGATGAAATCGGTTACACCCCCATTGAAAAACGGGAGGCCAATCTTTTTTTTAACTTGATCAGCGAAGCTTATGAGAATCTCTCTGTTATTGTCACCTCAAATAAGAGTTTTGAGACCTGGGCGGAAATGATGGGGGATGGTGTAATGACCACAGCCTTGTTGGACAGATTACTGCACCATGCCAGGGTGTACACCCTGGATGGTCAATCATATAGAACAAAAAAAATAAAAAATAAGGAGGAATAGCCATTTCGGCAGGCATGAATAATGGGGAGTCTGATTTACCGGTTAACAAGAAGAGAAATGTGGGATATAAAAAACTTTTCCACATTTCCACAGTGCCTGGTATGGTGGAAATGCCAGGATTGCCGCCATTATGGAAATCCCTACGGGATTGCCACAATGGCTTGGAAAACTCTTCGAGTTTTCCACAATCCTTTGGAAAAGCTAAAAAACAGCTTTTCCACATTCCCACAATACTTTTTTTTATTATCAGGACTTGTATTTCTGTTTACCGAAAGACTTGTATTTCCGTTTACCGGAGGACTTGTAAAACTACTTACCGAAGCAGTTGTATTTCTACTTGACTTTTACAAA
>JANQEU010000091.1 GCA_028278225.1 Cyclobacteriaceae bacterium | reverse complement strand
CCAAAAAATGGTAGAATAGATTATTTTCCCTTATAACCTTATGGTTGTGTTCTAGTTCAGTACTCTATTCAGTGGGGCAGGGTTGCGCAACATCAACGTATGTTATGCTCATTTTGATAATGTCCCAATTTGTTGACCCTGCTTGACGGTTAGTGAACTGAATTTGCCTTTTTGAAATAATAAGAGCACGGTTGATCCACCATATTCAAAATGGCCGAGTTTTTCCCCTTTTAGTACAGCTACTTTTTTACCGTTTGATATTTCTCTGAATTTGTTCTCGAAAACAACTGACCCTACTGTTTGAAGTCCAATTGGAATCATGGCAATGTAGCCATACTGATCAGTTTTGATAATAAAATAACCATGTTTGAAATTCTGAAAAACGCTATAATCCTTATTATACGCGACATTTCCATTGTTAATCATATCTAACATATTGGGCATACCGAAGAGGCGGTCACCAACTGATTCTTTGGACTCTACAATGATTCCTTCTGTTGGAGAATGATAATGGTGATAGTTATGAGGTAATAAAAAAACTGCCAGAGCTGTTCCTCCGATAAATTCTTTTGCATATTCTGAATTATCAAGCAATTCACTAAGTGATAGCTTCATTCCGCTTTTTGTTGGGATATCTGTCGTTAGAGAGAGCTCATTATTAATCATATTTATAATGCCATCTGCTGGAGAAACAAGTGTAGAAGGATTGGATACTCCGTCAATAGGTCTAGCTCCCGGCTTAAGATCCCTTACGAAAAAGTCGTTGAATGAATCAAATCCACCTTCTGGGTAGACGAATTCATCATTGTTTAGAGTAGGATCATTCAACCACTTTTCAATAATTGTAATTGACTCAGGGCTATCTAGAAATTTGCCGCGTTCTTTCACAAAGGATAATGCCCATGACTTGCCCTTTTCCCCTGTTATAAAATCCATACCTGCAGGGTTTTTGTAGAAAAGAAATGTAAATTCTAATATTCTATCAAGGCCATTATGTGCGTTAGGTAAAAAATAAAACCACTCGTTAATAAAATCATATAACTCGTCAATTCCTTTCCCTTTCCAGGGATTAGGAGAGCCATCTTCAAGAGGCTGGATGTTCTTAAACATTCTGTCGATAGTGGATTTAAAATCTTTATCTCCATCGTATAAAGCTCTTAATTCAATTACTGGTGGACATTCTTGGGTTTGTGCTAAAACTGGGGAACAGGTGATGACGCAAACTGTTAAAAGGATAATTCTTCTCATAAATTAAATGGTGAATTGAGCATAACGTCCAGCTATCCGCCGTGTGTCTGCAATAGCTAGAATGCACTAATATAGCGGAACTGCCCAATCCCCACAACAGTATCCACAATGCACTGCGTACTGCAAGTCTCCAACTAGAAAGGAGGAAGGTGGGACGGGAGATAAAGTCTCAGAATAGGCAGAGAAGCGGGCAAAGTTCATGATGCAGTTTCAAATAGCACTGTGACACATGGCGGATGAGCGATTGTTATCAGCTATATTTCCAGTTTGTGTTATTAGACGGTCAGTCCTGTTTTCTACTACCGTTCCAAAAGTTCAGTTCGGAGTACGTCAAGCTGTTCATTCTTCTCTTAATATTATTATAGTCTGTGCGTCCAGATCTGGGACTTGTCTAAAATAACTGGAAATTAAGTTGTATAACTTAAAATTAAGTTATAGTATTGTTCTGCTATTACTAAAATCGGGAATATGATCAATTTAACTAAGGCAGAAGAGAGGATCATGAAAATTCTCTGGGAGATCAAAAAAGGATTTATCAAGGATATTCGTGATAAATATCCAGATCCAATACCTCCGTACAATACAGTCTCAACCATGGTCAGGGTATTGGTGCAAAAAGAAATTGTCGGTTATACTGCATACGGTAAAACCCACGAGTACTACCCACTTATTTCCAAAGATGAATATCGCAAAGGACAGCTATCACAAATTGTCACAGATTACTATAACAACTCCCTCAAGCAAGTCGTCAGCTTCTTCTCTGAATCCAAGAAGTTGGATGAATCAGAATTGAATGAAGTGATGAATATGTTGGAAGAACTTAAAAAAAGAAAAAATGGATAAGTTGACTTTATATTTACTGGAATCCAGTGTAATCCTGACATTCCTCTATCTGTTATATGTTGTGGCCTTACGGAAAGAAACCTTCTTTAACTTTAGTAGATATTTTCTCATAACAATCCTTCTTTGCTCGTTACTTTTTCCCTTCATCAGTATTGATCTCAATTCATCCAATCTAATGACGGTACGTCAACCTATTTCTCAATTGAATGAGATCAGGATTTCGTACCATGACGTATTCAGGGAGTTATCATTTGACAAATCGGGTTCAAAGGTATCCAGCGACGTTTCACCGACAATCGAGACTTCATTCGCAGCAAATGATAGGGGTACGATTTTGACCTATATTATTCTTGTACTCTATATATCCGGAGTAATCTTTTGCTTGTCAAAAGTGATCTGGTCACTGTGGCACATCCGAAAAATGATAAGAAAGCATCCTAAGATGGACATAAACGGGGTCACTCTGGTTAAGATCCCTAAGCCGGTAGCGCCCTTTTCCTTCATGAAATATTTTTTCGTTAGCGACGAAATGATCAATAGTCCAAACTTTAATCAATTGCTGACGCATGAAAAGGTTCATGTCCACCAGCGGCATTCTCTTGACTTGCTTTTTGCTCAACTCTGCGCATCTTTTTTCTGGTTCAATCCCGTCATCTGGTTTTTAGTAAACTCCTTAAAAACAGTACATGAGTATATCGCAGATAGAAAAATAATTGATGAGGGCTACTCGGTCGTTGAGTATCAGACGGTCCTTTTAGACCAATTGATCCAAAACCATTCCTTTGGGATGGTACATAATTTTAATTTATTCTCCATCAAAAAAAGATTAGCCATGATGTCTATTCCTCAATCCGGTCTGTCCGGCAAAGTAAAAACAGCCCTCACATTAGTAGGTTTCTTGTGTTTTAGTGCGTTTATCATTCAGTGCAATGCAGCATTCGAAGAGCAGAGATCTCAGGAATCCCTTTCCAGTGAAGATCTTTCATCAGTAGGGTCTACTGATGTCCCTGGGGAGATTGGAATTGATGACCGAATAGTAATTGTAAATTTTGGGTATCATTCGAGATCCGGCATTGCCAAGATGCTCAACATCATCAATGAGATGAATCCCCGGGTAGTGGGTGTTGATGTCTTCTTTCTTGCCCCTAAGGAAGACGTGGAATCTGACCAAAAGCTTACGGAAGCGCTTGCTTCAACCCAAAATCTAGTAATGGTAGGCAGGTTGAGGGAAGGAGCAATCGAAACGTCCTGGAGTAATTTTGCGAAAGGCTCTGAAGTCAATTTTAATAACCTAATGGTGATGGACGATACCAGACAGGTAGAGATCTTTAGGCCAAATGTTGAAGTTGAGGGTCAAAATGTAAATGCTTTTGCGATGGAAATGGCCCGGCTGTACGACCCGGCCTCCATCACGAAATATATGGATAATGGTCCGACCAAAATCGATTACTCGGGTAATGTGGGGGGTAAAGATTCGGCATCTAATTACCGATTTTTAGCCATTGACGGAAGTGATTTACTGGAAAAGAATTTTGATCATGTCATAGAAGGAAAAATTGTCCTCCTGGGCTTCCTTGGAGAGTACCTGGGCCAACCGGACGTGATGGAGGACATGTTTATCACACCCCTAAATGATTCACCACAACCAGGGAAACCTGATATGTTTGGGGTGGTGGTACATGCCAATATCATCTCTCAGATACTGGATGGGAGGTAACGATCAGAGTTGCAATTCAAATCATAATTTAGTACTAAGGATTGTCCATTGTTCAACAGTACCAAGAAGTTTAAGTCGTTCTCGTCTAGGTGAAAGTATAGGTCATGAAGTATATTGCTGATAACATTCCAAATAAGTGCACAAATGTGCGCTTATCCCTTACTCAAATATACCCCTTCTTATGTAACGTATCCAATGGGCTCCTTACCTCGGACAGGCTGTCTGCGCATACTTCTTTCTACATCTCCGGCTCCTTGCAGTGAGTGGGTAAAAGCACAAGCGGATGCCTGCGCCAGAAGGGGTATTGCGGTCTTCCTTGGTCAGTATTTGCAATGCTTAACCTGCAGTGAGATGGAGTAGGCAAAGCATTTCAAAAAAGCAGACTATTTGGGACCAATATTATATTGCAAATTCTCCTACTGCTTTTTCACAGCCGTCCCAGTTGATCTGAATGTTCGAATCATCGTACAATAAATCTTCAGGCGTCAGCAAATCAGGAAATCCTTTCCAACCAGCGGCCGGGCCGTAGAAGTTGCCGGGTTGAGCTTGCGGATCCATAGCCGCCCGGATGATCCCTGTTGCTCCATCCTCTGCGGATTGTGCTTGGTGCATAAACTCGCTGCCCCCTTCCATGCCACCTTCCATGCCGCCGTCGGCAGCTGTTGTTATTTGCAGATTGGTCAATGCCAGTCCAGGATGTGCCAATAAAGGGATCACATTTGTGATTTTCGCTTCTTCCAGTTTCCTTTTGAGTCCGTATGTGAAAGCAGCATTAGCCAATTTGGTCTGGTGGTAACGTTCCCACCTGGGGCCCTGAAAGCTCATATTTTCTTCCTCCGTGCCGTCTCCGCCAAGGTCACCTCCTTTGGCTTCGAAATACTGAGGCTTCAATGGTCCGCCCAGGCGAGCCATTGACGAATGATTAACAATTCTTGCCTGGCTGCTTTTTTTCAATAAGGGAAATAATTCTTTGGTGATCAGAAAGTGAGAAATGACATTGGTTTGCATCTGCACATCATAGCCATCCGGGGTGGCTTTATCCTGTAGCGCCATTACTCCTGCATTATTTACCAGCACATCGATTATTTTATACCTGGACCGGATTGTTTTCATCGCATTGCGTACACTTTCAATGCTTTGCAGGTCACAATCGACCCAATCGAAGTTTCCTTCCGGTACCTCTTCCTGTAATTGTCCTAAAGCTTTCACAGCTCTTTCACTACTCCGGTTCAGCAGGATGACCGTTGCACCTTTTCTGGCAACTTCCCTGGCACACACAAAACCGGTTCCACTGGTAGTACCGGTAATGGCAACTACTTTACCTGTCATGTCCTGTGAGTAGTTTTTAATCACCTCATCGAGATGCAGGGTTTGTATTTCATTGGTCATATTTAAAAGATTTTTTAACGGGTCAAGATGGTTTTTTACATTGCCTATAATGATCCGGCTATGGGGCTGTATGGCCTATAGCCGGTAAACTCCACTAAAGATAATGATCCCCCGGCTATGCTCAGTAGTCAACTATGAAGTAAATTGTGATTCCATCTTCCGGCCGGAAACAAATCTTTGCTCAACAGGACCCGGCAGTTTCTAAAGGCGAGGGTGAATGGCCGGGGGAGTTCACAAATTTCCAAATTGCCCAATGCATAGCGACTGTCAGAGAAGGAATTACCACAATTACAAGTATTGTCTTACCATCCGGTAATTAATATATTTATTGTGGCTATCAAGTTTTTATGAATAAATATGCACTCAGTGATAACAACCTGGAACTCTTAGTTGAACCAGCGTGGCTCGAAGAGCATCTTAACGACCCGAATTTGCGTGTGGTGGATGCGACAGTCCAGGTTAAACTTTGGCCATTTCCTCGTATTGTAAGTGGTGTACGAAATTTTAGGCGAAGGCATATTCCGGGAGCAGTTTTTGCTGATCTTCTGAAAATCTCCGACCCGAAAGCCCGACGACACACTTTTACATTCCCGAAAGCAGACCGATTTGCTCAATTTATGAGTCGGCTTGGTATCGGTGAAGGAGTTCGAGTTATAATTTATGATGAACGAGAAAACATGTGGGCAGCAAGATTGTGGTGGATGCTCCGAACCTTTGGATTTGACAATGCATCCATTCTCAACGGAGGATGGGCCGCCTGGAGATTGGAAGATCGACCGATATCCTCGCAATCAAGTACTCATCCGCCATCTGAATTTATTCCACGCCTGAGGCCTGAATTGATTGTGAACAAAGAGGAAGTTCTGGATGCTATTGGTGAAAAGGAAACCTGTATCGTCAGTGCGCTAGGTCGCAGACAACATCGGGGAGAACGTAATGAGTACGGCCGAAGGGGGCACATACCGGGCGCCAAAAACGTTACTGCCTGGGAGATTTTGGATCGGAAGACAAAACGTTATCGACCAGAGAAGGAGTTAAGAGAATTATTCCGACCCATGCTGAATAAGGAACGGGTCATAACCTATTGTGGGGGTGGAATTGCCGCCTCCAGCGATGCTTTTGTACTTCATTTGTTGGGGCATCAAAACGTTGCCGTCTATGATGGAGGCCTTCTCGAATGGTGCAAAGACCGTAATCTACCTCTTGAACTTGGCGAGTAACCGCTAAAAATCCCTGCAATTGACCTGGCCGCAATTGTAATCTTGTAAACCTATTTCAGGATTAACACTTAACCTGTAAACTTATTTTAGGACGATACAGGGTTTAAACCGGCTTTTTGTCAAATTCCCAATGTCATCAGATGCTTTACATTATGATAGGTAAGAGATGCCCTGATACATTCCTTCAACTCCTCAACGGGTATTTTTTGATTTAGCTGAAACACAATAGCCCGCTTTCCCTCATATTGAAATTTTTGGTCGAAAACCAATCTAAATGTATCAACTAATCTACTTGTACATTGGAAATACATTGCATACTGGTTCGGAGCTTTTTCTTTCCAATCCATTCGCAAAGTACTTCCGTTTTTAGTCACAAAACTTGGTTCACCCCATTTCAATGTTTCTTCAAGCTCGTCAATGCTTTGTATTTCTTTTGCTGTTTCTATGACCAATTCTCTTAAAAACTGCATTTTATCCCGAACAGTTTCAGGGTAACCAGCAAACACCTGGTCAACTTTCGGATCTGTTTTCAGCATTAACTTTCCCATCATTTATTCCAATACGGCCACATAAAAATCAACTTCCGCATCTGATGGATTTTGGGCTTTTTCTCCAAACACTTCAAAGTCCGTGGTATAAGCCCTGTCCATATCCATTTGCCAAATTTTAGCCCAATGATCCACAATCAATCCTTTCATCAAATCTCCTTTAGCAGACGTTTTTATATATACTCCGCCATCAAATTGCTTTCCGGTCATTCCTTCAGGTATTTCATTCAAATCCTTCACCTTACATCCGAGGATTGCAGTATATGGTTTTGTATGGTCACTTTCGTACCCGGTGTACAGTGAATAGATCGTGTTGTCTTCTTTGTTAGGAATTTTCTCTAAAATGTTTTCACCCATAAAACGTTGCCACAATTCGGCAATGTCCTTAGCAGCCTGGTGGTTTTCGTTAGTGGTTCTAACTTCAATACCAATCAGTTTAAATGGTTCAATTCTAATTCTTTGCATAATTCAGGTATCTTGATCTGTGGCAAAGTTAGATTGCCCCTGTGTCAAGGGTATGTCAGGGGTGTTTGTCCATTTTTTCCTGCATTCGTCAAAATATTGCTCCAAAGTAATATTATGTGGCTCAAAATGTTCTTGTGTTTTCGTTAGCTGCTGAATACAATCCAACCGAAAAGCTCTAAAGTCATTTCGTTTTCTGCAAAAAGCGATTAAGATCCAATTGTCATTTGTAGTGTACAAAGCAAATGGTTCTATTTTTCTTTCGGTTCGTTGGCTGTCCAAAGAAAGATAGTGGATCGTGACAACTTGAAAATTGGCAATATTTGATTGTAATTGAATTAGATAGTTACTGGTTTTACTATTGTTTCTATTATTCCTTATCTGAATTCGTTGGGCAAGGAGTTCCAATGTGCTTTTTTGGTTGATCCGGAGTACAGATTTGATTTTTGTAATAGCGTTCTGATATTGGTCTGCCAATGATTGGTCCTTGTTTTTCAAAATCAAATGTTCTGCCGTAATCAGTGCATTGGCTTCTTCTTCGGTAAACATTACCGGAGGTAGTCTGTAGCCTTCCATCAGGGTATAGCCTTTTCCTTCTTCGGTTATGATGGGAATTCCCGACTGTTCCAAAGTTCTGATATCCCGATATACCGTTCGGATACTTACATCGTGTTTTTCGGCAATATCTTTTGCAGTTACAATCCGTTTTGATTGTAATTGGGTCAGGATTGCAGTCAATCTGGCCAGTCTTGGTTTATCTTCCGCCATTTGATTTTTTCTTGCCGGTGCTTAATGTTCATCGCCATCGGGCCCTTAGCCGGTATATAATATTAAAGATAATGAATTCGGCCTGGCTGCAATTGCATTGCGGTCTTAACCTTAGTTAGCGTGAGTTCGGGTTAAGGAATACAAGGTTTGTGTCTCAAACCTCAAAAAAAAGTCATATCGAATAAAATGAGATATCTTTTCACTTTCATAAGTTTGAAATCATTATTTCAAGCATATTATGATCTGCAAAGATTTCTCTGTCGAGCACCTCCTTCGTCGAAAAGACTGTTTTTTTGAGGTTGTTATCTCGAACTCACGTTAGTTAGCATTTGCAATCCCTTTAATCAAGTTATCAAGTATTGAACTGGAATGGGTAAAAGCACAAGCGGACGATTGCGCTGGAGGGGGCTGGCATGTCCATAGACGAGGGTGAATGCCAATGAGTCTGCAAAGATGCTAAACGGCCCAGTGCCATATGCCCGATCAGCGGCTGTTAGAATCCGTTACCTTTTGACCATTTTATACATTTCACGTCCAAAATCACCTTCGAGCAAAATAATGTATAATCCTGATTCAAGACCAGGGAGGTATATATATGATTCTCCCATAACCTTTTCCTTCACTATAAGCTTACCGTCTAACCTTCTAACTTCCAGATGATAGTTATCCACAAAACCATGATTCACGACAACTTTTAAGTATTTGTCAAATGGATTTGGATAAATGGTCACCAGATCTTTAGTGACCCCTAGTACAGGATTTACATTGGCTATTACGTCGAATGGAGAACTGGATTCCTTTCCATCAGAGACAACTATCTGAAAATTGATCTCCCCAAGCACATCTTCGCCAGGTGTTATGTTGTTACCATTTGCAACATAATTTTCATCAACACTGACTATTTCCAATGTGAACTGCGAATCATCAGGATCGGAAATTTCGAAGGCATCAACAGAGACCTCATTTTCAATGCCAGCCTGCAACTCAAGCGTCCTGATCTGGTTCAGTACGGACGGCGGATCATTTACAGGGATAATGGTAATCGGGATAGTTTTCTCTTCGCTGTATTTTTCCCCATCAAAACCTACCACTTTCAAGAATAATATGCCATTAAAATTTAATTCAGGTATTAGACTACCATTGGCTATTGAATAATTTTCACCCTCCAGAAATATAATTTCAACAGGATCATTTTCCGGATCACTTCCAGTAACCCAGGCTTCGTTTAAGACCAGCGCGTTGTCTTCATCAAGGGTAAGGGAAGTATCGGCTTCTATTATTGGTCCATAGTTGATCTTATACTTAAGTTTCGCCAGACTATATACGTCAACATCATTTATTCCTGTAAAAATCCCGGAAATTAATACAGTATCCTCGCTGATCTCAGTTATTGTATGTATTGCCGGACTTAATCCTTCAAAGTAGAATCCTTCAACTGTATAAACCAGATTTTCATTGACAACCCCTTCAAACGAGATTCCGACCAACGCATCCGATTCAAAATCATTTACCAGTGAAAAACTTCCACCTATCAAAAGTGTTGAATCATTGACTCCGAAGGAATCCCATGTATTGCCATAGCGATAAAATGAAATAGAAGAGTCATCATATGTCCAGTCATTAGTGTTCATTAGAACTACCGGACTAAATTGATCGCAGCACTGATTGCCGGTGATGACTAAAACACTGTCATAGATATCAAAATTTTGGGCCTGAAGCGGGAAATCTTCAATTACTCCAAATTTCGAAAGGTCAGGATTCCCGGTATCATCAAGTGAAGCCAGCACTGCAAAGTCTCGTCCATCTTCATCGGAGTATCTTCCACCAACAATCAATGATCCATCATTAAGGGTATCTATTTTTTTGAAATGGTAATCGGCATATAATCCCTGACTATTGAATCCCATGTCCAGTTCACCGTCGTCTGATAGTTTTGCAATATTCTCTATCTGAGTTGCATTGATGCCATTGAACTCACCGGCAATGACAATCGATCCATCCGGCAGAACGACAAAATCCTCAATTTTAGTGAGTGAATGAATTTGCCCGACATTCACATTAAACGATTCATCCAGTGTTCCATCAGGATCGATCCTTAATAGTTGTTTAATGGTTCCGTCAGGAAGTCCTGTATCGTAGAAAAGGCCTGAAATTAACAATTGCCCATTAGGTAGTTCGTGAATATTTGTAATTTGATCCCGAAGGCCCAATGGTAAGTTGTTATCGAAATCCAGATCCAATGATCCATCCGGATGCATGAGAATTAATTGTTTGGAATTCTGATGATCAACACCCGAAATTTCTCCTGATAGTAAGTATTTTGAGTCCATTGTGATGACGCTCTTCCGAACTTCTCCAATGTCCCGGACTTCGTGATTAAATTCATTTGATTTCATCCCATCGTTTTGAATAGCAATAATCCCGAACAGCTCTGTCGATTCGTAGAGATACTCCAGATCACCAGTCATGAGATAGCCATTGTTAAAGGTTGACACTGTAATATAATTTCGGTCTATTTCGTATTCAAAAATGTTGAACGTGGAGTCGATTTCGCCATTAGAATCAAAACGCACAAGTCTGTTACGTTGATTAGATCCCTGAAAAGAGAGTACAAGAAATTTGTCGCCATCCACAAAAACCTCGAATGGGTATGAATTGAATACTTCGTTGTACTCATCTATGGTAAAAGATTCATCTAATGACCCATCCCCGGTCAATTTCAGAAAATATTTGTTGGTAACGTCTCCGAATCTTGTAAATGAGCCACCAACAAGGATAGATCCATCATTGAGCGGAACCGCATCATAAACCGGTCCGTCAAATTCCGGAATGAATGTCTCATCCAAAGTACCATTTTGAGCAAATTTTGCCAGATAAGCCTGGTCGGTGTCATTAACAGAATTAAAAGAACCGAATACTAATATTTTATTTTCAGGAGTTATCGCAATCCCGTCAATGTTAACCACTTTAATTGGATTAAACTCCGTATTGACTGACCCGTCCAGGTTGATTTTAAATATACCATGGTACTGAAGATTCCGCTCATAAGTATAGATGATGTAACCATCATCAACAGGTACGGCAAATGGATTTGTAAATACATCATCCGGGTAAGCGAAAGAAGGATCAAGGGTTCCATCTTTTTCTAAAACATTCATACCGTTTCTATGGGACAACACAACTATCTTATCGTTTTTGGACTGGAAAATGTGAAGCACCTGATCATAAGGGATAGAGGGATCCAGTTTGAATGAATCGTCCCAACTTCCGTCAGGATTGAGACGGACAACATGCTTTATTTCTGAATCTCCGGAAAAGGTAAAAAATCCACCCAGGATTATTTTATTGTCAGATTGAACGAAATGGGAATTTATCCGGGGCCTTTTCTTAATTTTTGGAGTAAAACCAGGAATAATATGTTGACCAAATGAAATGTTATTACTTAGAAGTAAAATTGAAAATGCATAAATAAAAGGGATGATGAAGTTTCTCATAGTGGGTTATAATTGATTCTAACATCTGGCTAAGGCGTATGCCCAACCGCTTCTTAAAACTCCTCTAAAGATAGCGCCTCCGCCATTGTTTGTGAAATGAGCACCCCGGAAGTATTTGATGCCTGTTGCGTATAGTCTTATTCCCCGGTATCAAACCAGGTGTCCCGAAATATCTGCCATTCCCCATCCACTTTTTTCCAAATCAGGAGATATGTGCCATTGGACTTCCATTTACCGGTGGTGTGCGCAAAAAATCCACTTCCCTGTTCGACTAATAGTTCGTTGTTTCCCCATAATCCTGTGGTTTTAAAGCTTGAACTGGTTATACTGTCCCGGACCATTCTCGAGAAGGCTTCTTTGATGTTTTCCCGGCCTTTTGTCGAAGGTCTTCCATCATGAAGAATTTCAGCATCCTTGGCATAAATTTGAGCCAACCCTTCTGCATCACCTTTGGCTAATAAATCTTCATAGGTTCTTAGCCTTTCTTCAATTTCCTTGTTTGCTGTGTCTAAGCTAAATTTATCACCTTCTGCAATCTTTTGTTCACAACTTATTAATAGGACTATTGCGATTACAACATTGATAGCTCTGTAATTCATTGGTTGATTAGGTTTTGTGAAATCTATTAATATCTTATAACGAACATAGCTATCGGACTGTACGCCCAACAGCTGATAAACTTTTGCCAAAGATAACGATACGGCCAGTAGATTCTAAATCGCACAAGCTTGAAGTTTCTTTTTCCTGGATAGCATTTGATTCCAAAAAGCCATTAAGCTTGAAAAGAAAGGGCTGTGTCGTGGACTATGATAGTTTATGATTCAGATTGCGATGGTGGTGTATGACCGAAAGGGGTGTTGGGCTTTCGTGCTATAATTCAACATTTAATTTTAGATGTCCTCCTAATCCCTCCCTTATAATTCTCATAAGTGTTGATAGCCTGATATCACTGGCATTATTCTCAATTCGTGAAATATAAGTCTTTGTAGTTCCACATTTCTTAGCAAGTTGCTCCTGTGTTAGACCCTGGTTCTTGCGAAGTTCTTGCAGCATAATGCCTAGTTTAAAGGCTTCAAATCCTTCCTCGAAGAGTTCACGTGATTTTGTTCCTCTAACTCCATATTCCTTATCAAGGTGTTCATCAAAATCGACAATCTTAGTTTTCTTTTTCATCATAGTATTGTTTTTGAAGCTTCAAAGCCAATTTTATCTCGTTCTTTGGTGTTCGATCATTCAACAAAGTTAGCTAATCAGGTAACTTTAAAGACTTAAAAGTTCAGTGAGAATAATTGGAGAAAGCGCATGAAGTCCAACGTATCGGCTTGGCCGCAATTGCATTGCGGCTTAATCTTAATTAGCATTTGCAATCCCTTTAATCGAGTTAATCAGGTATTGAACTGGAATGGGTAAAAGCACAAGTGGATGCTTGCACTAGAGGGGGGCGGCTGCCCTACACCTAATTAATTATCACTAAAGATACGGAACTGCAACCAAGCTTCTAAACTGAACACCTTTTAAGTTTTTGTTTCCAAATAACTCAGATTTTTCAGATTGAATCTCGGTTCCAATTGTGCGCATGGCCGTGGCCGATGTGCTAACATTCTTTCAGGTTGCTCAGTTGGCAGATGACCTATACCACTTGTTACCTACCGTTTTTCCAGTTCGTTCAATACAAATGATATTTTCAGTTCTGCGGTTAAAAAGCTTCGGCCGGCTAGAAGAAAAGCTCGTCTGAAAATTCTTTTTAGGTTTTCAACGTTTTCCATCGCAAATCTTGCATTGCGTATCTTGCCAGCAATTAGTGGAGATCGTGGATCCATCTGATGCCCACTTATAAAATTATATATTGGATTTAAAAGATGTTCCAGTACAAAATAGGGATCGTTCGCATCAGGGATATTTTGCTCTTGAGCTAGTCTCATTCTTTCTACGAAGCAATCGCGAATTCCTACAATCAATTCATCATCGGGATTTACTCTTAGGGCTTCACTGGAAAAATTTGTATACAGTACCACAACTTCTTCCGCATTTGTTTGAAAATCTTTTTCGAATCTTTTGAAGTTAGTTAAGTACTCATCAAAGTATTCCCTTAAGCTTTTCTTTAAGGCAGCTATCAGATTAATCTGAGTCAAAAGCTCGTGAAAAAGTTCAGACTTCTGAGGGTTATTTTGTTCCGTGTATATTCGGAATAAATCTTGGGTACTAATGGATGAAAGATGGTCTAAATCCAATCCAATGATGAATTCAAAATCAAATACATCAAATTCTTTCCGTTTTAAATCTTTGCAAAATTTTTGGATGGAGTCAATTTGTTTCCTAATTGGAACCCTCAATTGATTTAACGTGGATTCATAAAAGATTCTTAGATCTTGCAGTCTTTGAATTTCCTTCTTTTCCTGTTGTTTTATTCCTCTTCTAAAAATCCAAATTGCTATCAATCCTGATATCAAAGCTCCAAGTAATGATGAAAGAGCACCAATCAATGTAGATATGAAATCGGGTTCATTGTAGAATTCTCCAGATTGAAATATTATATCCACATTGACCAAGAATATTGAATGGTAGGTAACATTCCAGGTAAGTGCACATTGTGCGCTTATCCCTTGTTCAAATATAACCCTTCTGATGTAACGTATCCAATGGGTTCCTTACCTCGGATAGTCCGTCTGCGCATACGTCTTTTTAAATCTTCGGCTCCTACAGTGATTTTCGGCTTTGCATTGCGGTCTTAACCTTAGTTGGCATTTGCAATCCTTTTTAATCGAGTTAATCAAGTTGTGAACTGGAATAGGTAAAAGCACAAACGGACGCTTGCGCCAGGGAGCGATAGTGGGGCATGCCCGATGGCGGGTATTAACTGTGGCCTTTTCGTCCGGTTTTTGTTTTCTTTAATTCTCGTTTGATGAACTCCTTTTCTTCCCTCAATGTCATGTTCATGATCTCTTTACTAAACTGATCACGAATTTCTCTCATTCGTTCTAAAGTTCCCATCCTCTTATCCTTCGTTTTCATTTTTGAAAATTTCGTTAGGAGTTCTAATCTCAATCATTTGATATCCTTCCCTAAAGTTAACGGAATACTGAAGGATGAGTATCTAACTCATCATAAAGTGAAAACACTCAGCGCAGCCAGACAGATACTTCGACGATCTGTAGAACTCTACAACCATGATCGACCACACATGAGCATCGGCTTACTGACCCCTGCATTGGTTCATGCCTTT
>JANQEU010000070.1 GCA_028278225.1 Cyclobacteriaceae bacterium | reverse complement strand
ACATCCAGGATCAAGTGGGTTAACTACATAAGTTATCCATTCGTCAACTCCTTGTCCTTCGTAAGGTATATTTGCAATGTTTACTCCATCCTGGTAAAGATTGAAGGATACTAATCCATCTGGAATTTCTCCACCTCCTGGGCCTCCACCGCTGTAATCTGAAATCTCATAACCGAAACCTGTATCTGATGCTCCATCACCCTGGGCTGTTCCTCCAAGTGTACGTGTTCCTGTTACAAGGTCTTCAGTAATATATAAACCTCCTGCGATTGTACCGCCAAGATCTCCACTTACATCATGTGAAACCCCTGTTAATGACCCTGTTGCAATTTCCATCTGCTCAATCTGGCAACCACCACCATTAGTTGTACCGGTAAATAACCATAAGTAAGGGCCTCCTGCTGTAAAGTTATCATATGCTGAACCATAACAACTTGGTACACCGGAGATACTTCCTAAGTTAGCTCCTGTTTCATCAAACTTAACAAGGTCAGTGTCCCAGTTATTGCCCCAGAAGGCATCATCATCGGAGTCATAAGCAATCGAACGAACCGCTGTTGGTGCTGTAAATGAAGATA
The DNA here is from genome assembly GCA_028278225.1 of Cyclobacteriaceae bacterium. Lineage (GTDB taxonomy): Bacteria > Bacteroidota > Bacteroidia > Cytophagales > Cyclobacteriaceae > JANQEU01. The sequence goes on along the minus strand of JANQEU010000070.1, from coordinate 1,532 downwards.
CAAGAACCTGGTTGTCAAAATCCATTTTAAATACTGTTGTGGATGCGGCGGCGCCATAAAAATATTCACCATCATATGCAAGGTCTCTTAATCCTGATACCCCTGCAATTGTGAATGTCTCTATGAATGTTCCATCAATCAGGTATTTCTCAATTGCATCACTACTCCATTTTGTAGCATATACAAATTCTCCATCGCTTTCTGCCCCGGCATTTCCGGCTGAACCGGTAATAGCTGTCAGATCAACTGCAAATTGTAAATCCCAAACTGCACGTGAACTATTAACTGTGCGTGGTTCAGCATTATTATCAATTTCTGAATTATTTAGCTGTCCTTCCAATACCACTGAGAACATTGGTATAGTTCCAGTCATTGGTGGGTTCCACATCAATGGTACTTCATTGGTTCCATAAATATACTCATCACCTAAGTTCCTTGGTGGGTGTAGATATGTTGATGTCCATGTGTAGCAAATTGGATCACTTAAACCACATGCATATAGTGCACGTACACAAGCTTCGTATGTTTCGCCATATGCAAGGTCCATATAAGTATATTCGCGTGTGTCAACATCTGTTTGTGCAACAAATACATCATCCAGGTATACATAGTATCCTAAGATTGGGGATGGTCCGTTCCTAATAACAACATTATCAACTGCCCATCCTGAAGCCCAGTTGCTTGCACCTCCATTATCATCTGAGTGGAATGCAATCCATACTGGATTGGAATCCATTCCTGATAACATTGAAAGGTCAACTGATACGTCTGTCCAGTCGCCTACTGGTGACATACTCTCAAGTACTTCCCAGGTTGCTCCACCATCATAGCTATATTCAACAAATGCCAACTGGCCGTATGCTGCATCATAGAAATGGCTGAACATTAATTCAAAGTCATCACTTTCTCTTAAGTCTAACTCAGGAGTAATTAAATAATCCATTGATCCGTCATTGGTACTACCTGCTGCATCATCATTTGATACTGCATAGAATCCGTCTCCGGCTGGTATTGTCCAGGCACCTGTTCCTGCATCATCACTGCGATACCAACCTACTCCTAATGTAGTTGATTGCCATCCCATTGGTGGGAATGTAGGATCTTCAAACGTTTCAATAAATAAAGCTGTGATCAACGGCTCATCCCATGTTGCATGTGATGTTAATGGATCTACAACTAAATTACGTGGGGCATATGCTTTCTCGGTCAGTACGATTTGATAAGTCATGTCATCGTAAATTCCTAAATCATAATGCTCGTATAATGTATAACCTACTTTTTCCACAAACAGGTCATAAAGTCCATTTACAACACTGTCAAATACTACAATGCCATCTACATCTGTTACTCCGAATAATACATGGTAAGGATATTCGGTCCCTACTAAAGTAACTTCTGCTCCCTCAGGAGAATTTCCGTCACATAAAGTAACTTCTACGGTAAACTCATTATCAAGTAAGTGAGCTACAGTATTTGAATATACCCATTCTGATTCATTGGATTCATAGATAGCTTTGACTGCATAAGCATAG
>JANQEU010000053.1 GCA_028278225.1 Cyclobacteriaceae bacterium | reverse complement strand
TAACACTCGGTTTCGAACACCCTTGTTAAGTATCGGTCTTACTCCTTTCCCTCTTTTTATCTTCAATTCAAAAGGTAGCTTTACTCCACTTTTTCTCCTAAATCAAACATAGGATGTTAAGTAAGCTTGCGGCGCCCGGCCAGGGATTGCGTTATTAATAATTTTTCTTTTTTAGAAGGTCATCGTCATCCAATTAGGTGATCAAAGGGTAGGGGGAAAGAGCTTTTTCATTTCCAGGATAGAGAGGTCGCTCAATGTCTTTCCAATTGCACCAATAGATTATTTAATCTGCCGTTTACGTAATTTTTAATCCATTACTAAACAAATAGGTAACTGTTTTTCGTACTTTAGCATTGGAGTGAAAAGGTGTTTCCAAATACTATCGAAAGTATTATTGGCGTATTTTCTTGCGCTACCTGCACTGTACGGCTATCACTCCATTCAGCATCAACATGCTGATAATCAAGATTTTACTACCAATTCAGAAAGTGCTCATTTCACCACTGATTGTGCACTGTGTGATGCTTACGAAAGCCAAACGGCCGTCCTGGAAACTCCCGTTTTTTGCCAGGATGAATTCATAATGCAACCATTGGAAGTACACTTTTCTGATGAATTCGTCAGTATTTCCGTTGATTTTCTTCATCTCCGGGGACCGCCCAGCGTCTGAGATCGGACGGACCGATCCCTTCATAATTTCTTTTTTACTGACTTAAAACCCTAACTCAAGGACTTTAGTCAGCTATTCAATTTCTTGTAATTACTAAAGACTTAATTCCATGTTGGAAGCTATCAACCTATCGAAAACTTACGGTGGGCACAAGGCGCTCACCGATATAAACTTGTCTGTTGGTCCCGGCGAAGTGTATTGCCTTTTGGGAGCCAATGGAGCAGGTAAGACGACTACTATCAACCTGTTTATGGGTTTCATAAAGCCCAGTTCCGGTACTGTTAAGATCAACGAACTTGATGTTACGACCCAGGCTAGTGAAACCAAAAAATTTCTGGCCTACATCCCGGAGAACCTCAACCTGTATGGGAATCTTTCAGGGCTTGAAAATCTGCAATTCTTTACGGGTCTTGGGGGAGATAAACCAGATCGGGAATTGTCCGAGCATCTATTACTGTCTGTAGACCTGCAAACAGATGCTATTCACAAGCGTGTTTCCGAATATTCCAAAGGCATGCGACAAAAAGTGGGAATTGCAATTGCCAAAGCCAAGAAAGCAAGAAACTTACTAATGGATGAGCCAACATCCGGATTGGATCCTCAGGCTAGCAATGATTTTGCCCAGTTGCTGGAGAACATGCGTCAAAAGAACGTAGCCATTCTTATGGCCACTCATGACTTGTTCCGTGCAAAGGAAAGTGGGACCCATATCGGAATCATGAAGGAAGGGAAACTCATTCATGAATTAAAGAGTGATAAAATCACTCTGCTTGAACTTGAACAACTATATCTGGAAACCATGAAATCTGAAAGTCATGTTGAAATTAGTAGTTAGAAAAGAACTTTTGACTGCACTTAGAGATACCAGACTGCAAGTGTCTGGGGGTATCCTGATCGTGCTTATGCTCACCGCTGTACTTGTCGGCAAGCAAGGACAGCGACAGATCCAGAAAGAAAGGGAACAAGCTCAGGCTTCTATGTATGATAAGTGGGTCAATCAAGGTGAAAAGCACCCGCATAGCGCAGCCCACTACGGCCAGTTTGCTTTCAAACCAAAACCGGTCTTAAGTTTCCTCGATCAGGGATTAGATACTTACACAGGAATTTCAGTTTTTCTGGAGGCGCATAAGCAACATGAAGTGCTCTTTAGCGGAGCTCAGGACAGCAATGGGATGACCAGGTTTGGGGAAATGACCGTGGCATTGGTACTTCAGGTGCTCATGCCATTGCTGATCATCTTTCTCACCTTCAACATATTCAGTAAAGAAAGGGAGGAAGGAACACTCAAATTGATCCATGCCCAGGGCTTGGGTATGAGACAGTTATTTATCGGTAAAGTCGCGGGCACTTTCTTGATTGTCCTGATGATCTTCATTCCCATAGTTGTCCTCGCGTACTTGCTACTGGATGAAAGCTCAGCAAGTATTGATGCAGGAGTGACTGGGAAGTTCTTCGCTATGGCACTTGGCTATGTTGCCTATTTCCTTGTATTTGTCTTTTTGAGTGTACTAATCTCTGCTTTTGCCAGAAACTCAGGTTTGTCATTACTCACAATGCTTGGTGTATGGATCGTGTCATGTATCATACTTCCCAAAGCAACTGCAAATCTAGCGGACAAGATATATCCTACGCCCTCGCAATTTGAGTTTAAAAGAACGATTCAACACAAAGTAAAAAATGGAATTGATGGCCATAATCCTTCTGATGCGAGGCTGACCACACTTAAACAGCAAGTACTGGATCAATATGGAGTGAAATCCATTGATGAGCTTCCTGTCAACTGGAGTGGTATCGCCATGCAAGCCGGTGAAGAATACACAGACCAGGTGTATGATCAGGAGTTCTCAAAGGTCGAAAACATATTCAGAAAACAAAATCGGATCTCAGAATGGGCAGGTTTCATCAATCCATATCTGGCTGTGAGAAATCTTTCCATGGCTTTGGCTGGCACTGATTTTCGACATCATGTTGTGTTTGCCAAAGCGGCCGAGAATTATAGGAGAGGTTTTGTAAAAATAATGAACAAGGACATGGAGGTGAATCATAAGCCTGGAATCGCCTATGGTGACTACAAACTCGGCAAAGAAATGTGGAGTAGTATTGAATCTTTCAATTACGAGTTACCTGGCATTTCCAGTGTTCTATCTTATCAATGGAGAAGCATCACTGCACTGATATTCTGGTTGGTGGGTTTGTTTTTCCTGTCGTCCCATTACGCACCCAAAATTCCTAAACTATGAAGACGATTCTACATATTCTGTCATTTGAATGGAAAGTGCTCACCAGAAATAATTCTTTAAAAGCCATCGTATTGGTGGTGGTTGGGGCCGGGATATACGGCATCTATTTTGGTAAGTTTGAAATTGACAAACAGGAACATCGCATATCCCAGGTACAGCTATATGAGCAACAGCAATTCGATAGTCTCCTGGTTTGGGCCCGTCTGGATACTGCAGTAGCTGACAACAAGAAAAAGCGTCAAGCGGCGCTTTCCCCGTCAGGGGTGGGATGGAGTAAGCATTTCACCTATTATTTGACGAATGATGCACACTCAACCGCAGGGCTATGTCTGGGTCAAAGGGACTTGTATCCTGTCTACTACGGATTCAATGTCACGGATCTTGCCAGACAGGTGAATACTGGTGAATTGGCCAATCCCATGAAACTATTTACCGGGAATTTTGACTTGTCTTATGTTTTCGTGTTTCTCTTTCCGTTGCTGATAGTCGCTTTGTTTTATAATCTCTATTCCGGGGAAAAGGAAGGCGGTACCCTTTCTTTGTTGCAATCACAATCCACTTCCGTAAGGATGATTCTCGTAAGTCGTGGATTGTTGCGGCTGTTCATTGTTTGGGCATTGGCCGCATTACTTTTATTAGCTGGATTTATCATTCAGGGAGAATCATTAGGTGAGCATTTGTCATTATTCTGGCAGTGGTTGCTGATCATTTTTGGATACTGCCTGATCTGGACGATTTTAATGGGTATTGTGGTTTGGTTACGTTTATCGGCTTCCTTAAGTGCTATGTTGGGATTTGGGGTCTGGCTGGTATTTACGTTGGTAACACCCGCATTGCTTAATCTATTTGTCCTGGCCAACGTACCGCTACCTAATCGGGCGGATATGATCCATGCCGTGAGGAACCATAATGACCAGGCCTGGGAGAAACCAAGATCCTTTGTATTCGATCAATTTTATTCGAACAATCCCCAGTATGATCAGGGGGATACCACCAGCTTTCACAAATGGTACTACGCCAGTTTTACCTTGATGGATAAGGAGGCCAATGCCTTAAAGGCCCAATACGAGATGCAGGTGGGTAAAAGAAACGCTTTACTGGAAAAATGGGAATGGTTGGCGCCAGCCGTCATGGTCCATGAGCGCCTCTCCAGGGTTTCCTGTACCGATCGGCATAGTCACCAGGAGTTTGTGAAGGAAGTACATAACTACCATGACGAACTTAAGGAACTGTACTACACCCGGATATTTCAGAATGAGCAGTTTTCCATGGAAGATCTCCGGCGTCTGAAGGAGATGCTCTGAAATCATAGGATATGATATCATGCTTTGGCTAAGTAGTATTTTAATTCTGTCTCTGCACCAGGATCTCATCGGTTGGTCAGTATTCGAGGATGCCACCTTCCGATGGGAGTACAGGGAAGAAGTCGGGGCCCAGGTGGAGATGCCGGTAATGGGACAAAAGTTGAATTCTCTTGATGGTACTGAAATAGAACTGGCCGGGTTTTACTTACCCATGGATATGGAACGGAAGCATATTATCATTTCAAAGCAACCTTATGCCAGTTGTTTTTTTTGCGGAGGTGACGCAGGGCAGGAATCTGTTGCTGAAATCCGTTTTGTACAAAAACCTCCAAGATTTACTGTAGATGAAATAGTCCATGTTAAGGGTAGGTTGAGAATTAATCCTGATGATTTTGATCACCTTGTATTCATTCTGGAGGAGGCAGTATTGGCAGAATGAGGTTGTTGTTGATTACATTGGTATTCTTGGCCTGTTCTGCGTCAAAAGAGGACAAGGTACTCAAACAGGCTTCGGAAATTCATAATGATGCGATGGAAATCGGTCATAAAACCTCACTGCGTATTTCCTATTTGAAAAAAAACGAAAGCGGCCTTGCCAGGGCCCATCAGGATTCTCTTCAATCCATTACGCTGGCATTAGGTGAATGGTACGAGATGGTAGTGGAGGTTCCGGGATATGAGCATGAAGACAATGGTCATGATCATGATCATGCACATGGAGATCAGATGGAACATTTGGAACACTTGTCTGCAATGGAAATTCTGGAAATTCAGACGGAGCTCAAAAAAGAAATCGAACGGCTTCAGGCTAGTGTAATGGGTCTTTCCATTGCGATACAAAAGGAAACCAAAAAATCTATTCAAAACGAAGAATAATCAAAATGCTTTTTCAAAAAAAGAAAAAACTACCTGTAACCGTATTGAGTGGCTTTCTGGGCGCAGGAAAGACCACACTACTCAACCATGTATTGAATAATCGAGAGGGATTGAAGGTTGCAGTCATTGTGAATGACATGAGTGAGGTCAACATTGACGAGAAGCTCGTTTCCAATGGCACCAAACTATCCCGGACCGACGAAAAATTGGTGGAACTGAGCAACGGATGCATCTGCTGTACGCTGAGAGAAGATCTCATGATTGAAGTTGAGAAGTTGGCCAAAATGAAAAAGTTTAACTACTTACTGATCGAAAGTACGGGTATCTCAGAACCCATCCCGGTTGCCCAGACCTTTTCATTTGCAACCGGTGACGAGCTCTACGACCTTACTAAAATCAGTAAGCTTGATACCATGGTCACCGTAGTTGATGCCTTAAACTTTTTTAAAGACTTTGGCAGTGCCGACACCATTTTGGATCGCAAAATGACGGATGACCGGGCAGATGAACGAACCATAGTGAACCTCCTGACGGACCAGGTAGAATTTGCCAATGTGATCATTCTGAACAAATCCGATTTGGTTACAGAGAATCAGCTGGGACTGCTTGAGCAAACCCTGCATAAACTCAATCCCAGCTCAAGGATCATTCGTACCTCTCATGGAAATATCAATCCCATGGATATTTTAAACACAGGCCTGTTTGACTATGAAATTGCCGAACAATCTGCCGGATGGCAGAAAGAACTGGAGTTGGCACAAAAGGGCATTGCACACACCCCGGAGACAGAAGAATATGGTATTAGCTCCTTTGTTTACCGGGACCCCAGACCATTTCATCCACAGCGATTTTTGGATTACGTTCAACGAGACTTTCCCACATCAATAATTCGCAGTAAAGGATTATTCTGGATTGCCTCACGTCCTGACAAGGCCATTCTGTGGAGTCAGGCAGGAGGATCATTAAAAGCAGAAATACATGGTAGATGGTGGGCCAGTGTTTCCTGGAAACGAAGGGCTTCCAATCCTAATTACCTGGTAAACCAGCAGGAAATACAAGCCAGGTGGGATGAAAAATGGGGTGACCGAATGAATGAGCTTGTATTTATCGGTCAGGATATGGATAAGGATAGGATTATTGCTGATCTGCATAAATGTCTGTTGACCGGTTACGAGATCATCGGTATGGAATCAGGTAATGGTTTTACTGATAATTGGCCGCTATGAAATCAATACCTATTCCATTTGTCAGATTTTTGAATAATCACCCAAAAAAGATATTCAGCAATGATTGGGAGGATAGGCAAAAGATCCTTGATCGGGATATCAATCTATTTTGCTGGACCAGGCAACTTCAATCCGAAGTCTATGATTATTCGGAATATTTACTAATCCAGGATCGTGTTCCAATTAAAGGTTGTGTGAATAGACAGGATCTCTCCCATCAATTATTGAAACTGCGTAAAGAATGGGATGCAGATCTGGTACCTTCCGGTGATCTGTTCTGGAATGACGTTTTTCAGAATACCTACGAATTTTTAGACTTTTCAGACACAAAATGTGGTACACTGCACCTGAAGATAGTAAAAGACGATGCTTGTCGAAAGTTTCACACCGACGGATACAGACTACGACTCTTCACGACATACATAGGCCTTGGTACCGAATGGTTACCTGAATCCGCAGTAAATCGAAAAGCGCTGGGTGATTCTAATAACAAAATAGTTAGGGATCCATCACAAATTAAGAGGATTGAGACCGGCCATGTAGCCATATTAAAAGGAGAGATACCGGGAAAGAAATCCAGGATAAAAGGGATCGTTCACCGTTCTCCGCCTATTCAGAACAATACACAGTATCGATTGATCCTGAGGGTAGACTTAATGTAAAATAGTAACAAATACTAAAAATTGAACAATCCAAACATGTATAGAATTTTCATTACAACAGCTTCATATTTATTGATTTTCATGAGTTGTGTCGCACAGGTCGATCGAATTCCGGAATCATACAGCAACATATCATTGGACAAGGAGGGTCGGCTTTATTTTTCGAAGGACGGGAAACGATATTATTCCGATAGCCCTCAGCCAAAGTATAGTATTCCACAATTATTAGGCCGTCCTGATGGGACCACTGATGGTATCACCTTGGATTTTGACGGTCTTGAAGGTTCTATTACGTATGGTATGATTCCATACGACCAGGCACCACACCCTCTACCCGTATTTCGTTTTAGCAAGAAACTGGTAGAAGGCAAAGTCGAAATCAACATAAAGGAAAACTTCAAGTATCCATATGATTTTGTTGGATGGTCCGAGAAAGGAAAATTTACCATTGGATATCGTCTGATCGACGAAGACGGTCAGATCTTATTTGATGGTGAAGTATCCGCTGCCGGGACCGGCCCGTTTGAAATTGTACCGACGTTATATGAAGGTCCCTTTGTCAATTGCGTTACTCCAAATCAGGTCATCATTTCATTTGAAACTTCCGAGCCAATCATCGCTTCAGTAGAGGTTGATAACAAGGAATATGCGGATACGGAAGCTGTCATGCATCATGAAATTGTAATCAATGGTTTGAATCCTGACACGAAATACGATTACTCTGTTGTTTATGGTGATTTTTCACAAAGCTTTCATTTTGTTACTGCACCTGAAAAAGGCAGTAGAAAACCTTTTGTATTTGCTTATACCAGCGACAGCAGACACGCGACCGGTGGCGGTGAAAGAAAGATTTATGGTGCAAACGGGTACATCGTCAAAAAAGTAGGGGCGCTAGCTTACCGGGAGGGTGCAGCGTTCATTCAATTCAGCGGGGACATGATCAATGGTTACCTGACTACGGGAGAGGAACAACTTTTACAATATACGAACTGGAAAAAGAGCCTGGAACCATTCTGGCACTACATGCCTGTATATGTGAGTCAGGGCAATCATGAAGCTCTTGGACACATTTTTCGTGATGAAGACGGTCGTTCTGTAGCTTTTGTTGACAAATTTCCTTTTAGCACTCACTCTGCCGAAGCTGTTATGAGACAGGCTTTCGTTAATCCCGTAAATGGTCCGGGAAGCGAAGACGGAAATAAGTATGATTCGAATCCTGATCAAATCGATTTTCCCACTTACCAGGAAAATGTGTTCTACTACATCTATGGAAATGTGGCAGTGGTTGTACTTAATAGTGATTATTGGTATGCCCCTTCGCTTAAAGGTAATCCTTCAACAAGCGGTGGATTACACGGTTATATAATGGATAATCAACTGGAATGGTTAAAAGAAACGATTCAAATTTTGGAAGATGATTCCGATATAGATCATGTATTTGTAACCCAACATACTCCGGCGTTTCCCAATGGGGGGCATAGCCGTGATGATATGTGGTACAGCGGAAATAATGATCCCAGGCCCTACATTGCCGGTAAACCGGTAGAGAAGGGGATAATTGAGCGAAGGGATGAATATCTGGATATCCTGGTCAATCAGAGTACCAAAGTAGTCGCCATTCTTACGGGAGATGAGCATAATTACAATTGGATGAAGTTGACCAATGAAGTACCGATTTATCCTGAAAACTATCCGTACAAAGAACTGAATTTTCGCAGAGCCATCTATCAGATTAATAATGGAGCATCAGGTGCACCTTATTATGCACAAGAAAGACTTCCATGGAGTGCTTTTACACGGTCTTTCAGTGTTGAAAACGCACTTTGTCTGATCTATGTCGATGGTAAAAGCATAACGATGAAGGTTGTAAATCCTGACACACTTAATGAAATAGATAACGTGATCCTAAAAGAGTAGAATACGCTGATGAGGAGCACAACATTAATCATACTGCTGGGTGCAGCTTCACTACTCGCCCACGGTCAGGATGACACAGAGAATTTTCCCCCGCCGGACATTCCACCTGTGGTGGAAGCCTTGAAGATAACCGGCACCATCGATGTTGATGGCCGGTTGGACGAAACAGATTGGGATCGTGGGATCGCCGCAAAAAAATTCTTTCGTCGTGAACCCCGGCAAGGAGGGCCCATTCGATACGAAACACAGGTAAAATTCCTTTATGACGATAAATATCTTTATATAGGTGCATGGTGCATGGATTCAGTCGGAATAAAAGGTATCCGTGTGCAAGATCTTCGTAGGGATTTCAACTGGGGGGAAAACGATATTTTTGGGGTATCTCTTGATCCTCAAAACCTGAAGCAGTATGCCCAGGCTTTTATGACCACCCCATATGGTAATCAACGGGACCTCCAGAATTTTAATGGCAACACCTTCGATACGGGTTGGAATACCTTGTGGAGAGTACGCACTCAACGTACGGCAGAAGGTTATACCGCTGAGTTTTCCATTCCATTTAAATCATTACGCTATGATCTCCCGGAGGATGGCAAACAGGTAGAGTGGGGGGTTACACTGGTGCGGTATGCTCGACGAGATGTAGAAGTTTCCACATTTCCCGCAATACCTCAGTCCTTCACACCCTATCGCATGACCTATGCCGCTAAGCTCCAGGGTATTGAAGCTCCACCTCCTTCATCCAACATCAGAATTGAGCCTTATACATTATTCCAATATGATAATATTGATGATGGTACTTCCAGTTCATCCGACAACGATCTCAAATTGGGAGGAGATGTAAAATGGGCCATTAATCCGAGGTCGGTGCTGGATTTAACCTTCAATACAGATTTTGCGCAGGCAGATGTTGATCGTGCGGTCAATAACCTCGAACGCTTCAATATTTTCTTTCCTGAAAGAAGACAGTTTTTCCTGGAGAATTCAGGTATTTGGGCAGGGGGAAGACAAACATCAATACGACCGTTTTTTAGCCGCAGAATTGGATTACAGGGCAATTTCAATGCTGAACCCGCACCGATCGAGGTTGGTGCTAGATTCACCCAAAGAACAGAAAAGCAGGCCATTGCAGGATTGCTGGTAAGACAGGGAGCTACCAATAGTTCACGGGTTTCCAATTTCGGAGTAGCCAGGTACCTCAGGAATTACGGGCGTGAAAACAATATTGGAATAATGGTTACCCAAAGAATGGACGAGCAGTCCCAGGAACTTGGATTGGAATTCAATAACAATACCACTGTAACCGTGGACGGTCAGATCCGGCCAACCAGTGTATGGGACATGCAATACATCCTGACTACCTCAATTGATGAGCAATCGGGGGAAATGGGTTATGCCGGTCGGTTCTTTGCCGGTAATTCTTCCAATAAATTTTATTTCGGTTGGGTCACCGAGTATACGGATGAAAATTACAATCCCGGTATTGGGTTTGTGCGGCAAAATAATGTGATAAGACACAATCCAGGTGGTTACTATATCTGGCGACCGCGAACCGAATTCATTCGACGCTGGGATCCGGGATTTTTTGTCAATTTCAATCATGACGCAACAGATCCATCAAGTTTTCAACAGGCCAATCTTTATATTTTTCCGATCTACACATGGTTCAAAGACAACAGTTTTTTCGAAGTTGCCTTAACACCAACCTGGCAAAACATCAATTTCGACTTTGCCCCGTTGGGACTTCGGATTGAGGAGGACGAATACTTTTATACTCGATATCGTATCCGGTATTACACCGATCAATCCAAAAAATGGTCACTAAGTGCGGCCTATGGTTTTGGGAATTTCTACGATGGAACCAGAAGAAATATGATATTGTCAGGCAGATTGGCACCTTTACCTTTTGCTGCTGTAACGGTAGAATATGAGTATAATGACATTAAAGATGTTGGCCGGGAAGAAGAGGATTTAACAACAGACTTGATCACCCTTGGTTCCCGTTTTGCTTTGAATCCAAGGGTTCAGCTATCTGCTTTTTACCAATACAACAGTTTTGATGATCAGGGGAGATGGAATGTGAGAGCTAGCTGGGAATACCAACCACTTTCATTTCTATATTTAGTTTTCAATGATACTCAAATAAATAATTTGGAAGATCCATTTAATGAGCAGCAGTTTATTGGAAAACTGACTTTCCTGAAGCAGTTTTAATCCAATGACTTGCAAACAAGCCTATAAAACAAAATGAATTCAAAATGAAAAATCAAGTTCTATTGCACCTCCTTGTTTTCATTTCTACTTTTCAAATCGTGGCGCAGCACCCCGGCGAAACCGCTAATGAACACATGCACCGATCATCTGAAGCGGATTTGATCAAACGGTTTGAATCCATTGAAAGAGATGAATACCAAAAACCGGAAAAAGTCCTTGAATACTTAGGTGATATCACAGGGAAGGTCATTATGGACATTGGGGCTGGTTCCGGATACTTTTCGGTGAAATTAGCTGCGGCCGGTGCCAAAGTCATTGCAGCTGATGTGAATGACAAGTTCCAGGAATACATAGCAAAAAGGATTGAAAAAGATGATCTTAAAAACATCGAATTACGCAAAATTCCTTATGATGATCCCGGGCTAAAGTCAGCAGAAGTGGACATGGTTTTCATTGTAAATACCTATCACCACATCGAAAATCGTTCAGATTATTTCAAAAAGGTGAAGAAAGGTACCAGGAAAGATGGCGAACTGGTGATTATTGATTTTTTTAAAACGGATACTCCCATGGGTCCTCCAACAGAACATAAAGTGTCGATTGATGAAGTGATTGCTGAATTGAAACTGTCAGGATATACAAATTTTACGGTGGAGGTCAACCTGCTTCCATATCAGTTTGTCATCAAAGCAAGGTAAATAGCACACTTGGATAAGATTATGTTAATATAGCTTCGGTTCGAGGGCAGGGATTAATAGTTTAGGGGCGGACGGCCAGTCCACTCTTTTGCCACTCCTGATAAGGGGGACGCCTTGTCCGAGGAATTACCATACGCAATGAGGGCGCCTGGCTAGGGGACGTTGGACAGGAGAGGTGCCGGACCAGGGAAGGAGAGTGGCAAATGCCTGCTGTCGGCAGACAGGTGTGCGGATTCTAGTTAAGGTTTCTAAACTCCATAGGGGTCATACCCAAGTTTTTCTTAAACAGTTTATTGAAATATTGAGGATACTCAAATCCTAATCCATAGGCGATTTCGCTAACTGAAGAAGAACTACCCAATAATCTGTTTTTTGCTTCCTCCAACACGAAGTAGTGAATGTGTTCTATTGTATTCTTTCCTGTTTCCTTCTTTAATAGGTCCGTTAAGTAGTTCGGGGATAAGTGCATTTCATCAGCACATTGCTTGACTGTTGGTAAATGGGCCGTGTCAATATTGCCGGGATCAAAACATGATCTTAAGTATCGCTCAAAGTCAGAAATGATGTCCTTATTTGGTTCATTCCTTGTTATGAACTGGCGGTCATAAAAACGCATACAATGATTGAGTAATAGTTCAATGTTTGAAGCAATGACGGATTTGCTGTGCTTATCTATTGCCCTGCTCAACTCGTTATCTATTCCTGCCACAATTGCTTTTAAGGTTGATTTTTCATCTTCTGATACATGCAATGCTTCATTGGTATCGTATTCGAAAAAAGTATATTCCGACATCTTTTTGCCTAATGATGTACCACGTATCAAATCCGGGTGAAAAAACAACCCCCAGCCATAGATGCATTCAGATTTTTTCGGGCTTTCTAATTCGAAAACTTGATTGGGTGACATAAAAAAAAGGCTGCCTTCCTGGAAGTCGTAGTGCTTCCGTCCATACTTTAAACTTCCCGGAACCAGGTTTTTCTCCATGATGCAGTAAAAATCAATTGCTGCCTTTTGATTCCCAGCCCTTACAATGGATTCCAGATCCACACTCGAAAAATCGATTACGCTAATCAACGGGTGTTTGGGTTTACCCTGGTTAAGCGCTTGCGTTAAGATGCTGATATTCTCAATTCGAAATATATTGTCCATGAAGCTGCTTCAAGTTTTTGAAATATTCAGAAATGGATTGATGAGAATAAGCTTCCACCAAAAGAAAACCAATAAACAGGATAGACAAACCAAATGCCACACCCTTAAGTATTTGATTATCAATAAAAACTATGATGATTATTGAAGCTAAAATCATTGTACCCCCAAAGAGCTGGTAATAAATGAACCCACTATCAACCTTAGACATTCGTTCGAATTCAGAAGTGACAAACTCCTGATAATCTCTTTCATATACCATTGAGCCGTTTTTATAGACTGTGTCGCAGAAGTTTCTATAGACAAATCCATTAATCACCATCAATAATCCTGCAACTAAAGAGGTCCATTTGAGTCCATTCGATAAGTCCGATCTGGGTCCGAGATACATAATCACAAGGAACAAGACCAATAGAACAATACCCAGGATAATAAAATTAGTCCCGGCCCATTTCTGTGATGTCGTGTACTGCTGAAGGTGTTCTAAAGCATCCATAAGAAATTGACTTATAGTAATTTAATGATAATTTCAGTGACTCATCTGTGCCATTAAGGTTCTTACATCGAATTCCTGATCGTCTGCATATCTGGGTGCATAGGTTTCATAAGCATGCCTTATTTCATTATGTCGATCATCAATATGCTTCATGTTGTAAGCATGTGAAACGATATAGAATTCGCCTTCTCTGATTTGCTTCATGGCTATTTCAGTGTACTGATCAGTATCCATCCCAAATGTGATACCTTCTCCTAACTCCGAATTCACCAGACCAGGACAAATCAGGCCTACGGTCATGAAGTCCGGAGTGTCTTCGTGTAACGCCACCGTCATGGCATGAATGGCATGCTTACTGGCGACATATTCTGCTGCTCCGGGAACACCATTGAAGAAACTGTTTTCAGAACCCACATTGTATATGGCACATGGTTCTCCCTGATCGATCATGTGTTTAGCAAACACCCTGACACCATTCCATGCACCAAAAAGGTTAACGTTAAACGCCATCATTATCTCTTCATGGCTCATCAAATAAGCTGGCTTCAACGAACTACTAACGCCTGCATTATTTACAAGAATGTCCACTTTTCTGAAAGTTTTAAGTGTAAAATCCAATAGGTTTTTCACGTCATCTTCTTTGGTGACGTCACAGGAAGTTCCTGCTGCCTCAACTCCTTCAGCTTTGAGGCTCTCAACAGATTGTTCAACACGATCCAACCTCCTTCCAGCTATAACTACCTTACCACCTTTTTTACCGAATCGTTTCGCGAAGGATAATCCGATACCAGTAGCTCCACCGGTAATTACGATTATTTTGTCTTTAAAATCTTTCATTTTTTCTGTGTTAGTTATTTCATTTTCATTTGACCAAGCATGATATTATCAAAGGTTCTATCTCCTAACAGGCCTTTCATAAATATTCCGCCTTTAGCGTCTGATCCGACAGCTTGTCTTGTTTTGGGTTTTCTGCGCTCGATCGCTTTGACAATTGCTTTGACTACTGGTTCAGGGGTAGGGGCTTTCGCATACATATTCTTGAAGAATGGAATGAAGCTGTCTACAATAGGCTGATATGCTTCTCCTGGGTTTACACCTTCTAATTCTTTGAGAACGACATCATCAAAACCCGTACTGAAAGCACCCGGTTCAACAATAGAGACATTGATACCAAAACGCCCAACCTCTTGTCTCAATGCATCAGAAATTGCTTCAACAGCGTGTTTGGATGAAGCATAAAAACCAAGGAATGCAGTGCTTACTTTACCAACAATCGAACTTATGTTCACTATAGATCCGTGACCTTGCTTACGCATGTAGGGGAGTACATGCTGTGATACCCTCACCAGACCCCAGACGTTAACATCATACATCCGCTTCATGTGATCAATGTCTGTGGTTTCAATAAACCCATAAGAGCCAAAGCCAGCGTTGTTGACCAGGGCATCTATCTTGCCTTGTTCATCAATCAACTGACCTATTCCAGCTTTTACAGAGGTATCGTTGGTAACGTCCATTTGGATAGCATGACCACCCTTATCTACAAGCTCCTGCATTTGTTCCACTCGACGAGCAGCACCATATACTTCATATCCTTTCTTGATTAGCTCGAGTGCCGTGAATTTTCCAAATCCGGAACTGGCACCCGTTATTAATACTACTTTTTTCATGACTTTTTCTTGATTTAAATAGTATTTCAAAGTTCCGGATAAGAGCATAGCAAGACATAATACATATTTCGGTTAGTTGTATACAAATCTTAGTTGCAGTGTATATTTATTATGTACAGGCTAACACACAAGCCATCGCTGAGATGATGTATCTGATCTTATGTTAATTACTCGCTAAGCTCGTAAGCAGCAAATCCATAGCTTTGTTATATAATGTCCTGCGTTATGAACTGTGGTAAAATCCAAGCCTAACACAAAATATCTAATTCATAGTTGTAGTTCGTTCCCGATTTAACCATTCCAAAGACTTGTGTGATCAGTTTATTCGCTAAAGCCACTAGAGCTACTTTACTGGGTTTACCCAATGAACTTTCAGATTAAAGAAGCAGGGAAAGGTGACCAGCACGGTGTCCGCCAAATGGCGGGTAACACTCGGTTTCGAACACCCTTGTTAAGTATCGGTCTTACTCCTTTCCCTCTTTTTATCTTCAATTCAAAAGATAGCTTTTACTCCACTTTTTCTCCTCAATCAAACATAGGATGTTAAGTAAGCTTTGGTTTGAGGCTGGGTAATAAAGTTAAAGAGGATGAGGGCCTAATATTAATTAAATCCAATCAAATCAACTTTTAGAATGGCGAAGCACTCTTTCAGCTCAGATGGTTTAGGCAGGAGGGAAGGGGGGAAGTGAATGTGTGCGGATTCAAAATTGTATTCTTCAAATAACTACTTGAAGATGGAATGTTATTTGTCCAATTAAATCATTGATACCTTATAGCAGTATGTGGAAAATACCACAAATCTGGTATTTCATTTAATAGACTCAACTTTTACTTTGTTGACATAAAAAGTAATATTCAATGCTGTTTTACCAAAATCAGGTTTTTAATTCGTTGACACTGATATTTTGTATTGTGTTTTCAAACGCCTTGGGTCAAACCAATCTAATAGATGAATTCGAATTTAAAAGGGAGATCTATAAAGTCGACATTTACCGAGACAACGATATCATTAGCACTATAATAGAAAAACAAGGAAAAGAAGCTCTCAAGGTTTTAAATGATACTACTTCATTTACCGTATTCTCATTAAATCCATACATTTTCCAATCTAAATTCTATGGAGCCTTCAAAGACAAGTATTTGGATGGAAAACCATCAGTAAACGATTCAACCCTGCTTTACAAATTGTCGGAACAGCTTTACCTAAAGATTCAAACAAAAATTATTACTTTGAATGAACAAGGAATAGTTGCTGGATATTTAGTTCTCAATCCAAGTGTACCGATTGAACGGGATTTCGAAAATTTTCTGTTCTCCACCTTTATCAAACGGGACAAATTAAGAGAATTCTTTTCAAGGATAAATGATCTAATTGATTATATGGAGGAATTGGGAATCGAAGGGAGTGAGAACCGACTTCTACATAAGGATCAAAAATTTCAAAGTACTTATGAGCAAGCAATTGATTTAAAGAACTATTACTATTACCTTGATTCTTTGAACGAAAAGAAAATTCAGAAAAAAGTCCTTAAAAGATTTCAGCATGCAAACAATTCAAACACGGAATATATTGAACACCTCAGAGCCAAGTTTCAGAACGAGAGCCATCAAAAAAGTCTATTAAGATCCGTACTAAAGTACACTTACAAGTTGGAGACAGATATTGAAAAATTAAGGCTGGCCTCCAAGAGTATCGATGAAATCGAACGACAGCAGAAAGAATTATCTATTTATACAAGTAACAAGTTTCAAGAATACCAACAAAATCTTAGAGACTCCATAGAAAATGCAAATCGGGAATTTGCAATAGATTTAGTGAGGGATTACGAGGATGCTCTCAATGAATATTTGAGTGTCAGGTACTTCCGGACAAAATCTAATAAGTTGGTTTACTTGGAGGAAACGATCGATGAAATAATCGGATCAAGTAATTCCTTGATCGAGTTTAATAGGATAAAATTTCGCTACGGGCCGTATAGTGAAAAGAATATTCAGGTTGTTGATGCACGGAAAAATCTCGAAAGTGCAATCGTAATCAATAATTTTCCGGAAACATTAGCTGCATCAGACAAAATTATCTCACAGATTGAAATTGACAATAACAAATCAATAGACCAAATTGAATCCCAAAAAGAACAAATCATTTCAGATTTAAACAGTGAGCAAATTTCATTGAAATATTTTATTGACTCTGTAAGCATTGAATTCTACGAAGGAACTATGAAGAAAATTGTAGTCATGGGAACCTTAAATCAGAAAGAATTGATCTTCACGAATAAAGTCGCAATATCATTTTCATCTTTTTCGGATTTCAAAGAGGTAGGGAACATAGAATTAGTCGAATTTGCTGAATCCGACAACAGATATTCAATTAAACTGCAAGATTTACTTCGCTACGTTCCAAAACTGCAGCTAAACTCTGAAGATTATAGCCCTGGTAACTCGGTAATTTCTGTCAAACCTTCAAGCAAATCAATAATATTGTTGAAAGAAAAACAATCTCAGTTACTAAATGCTAAAATCTACAGTGATTTTGTTGGATTAGACGAAGAAGAGCCAAATGGACTCATTCAAATAGAAGTCAGTAAAAATATTACAATTAATCCAGCGAAGATAATAATAGATAAGAAAAGCCAGAATTTCTATTTTGGTTATTTGAACTCCTATGAACCGACTGTGACAATTAGGAAAATTGAAGGAAATAATAGAGAATTTGTCTTAAAGCAAAGTTCATCGGATACATTGAGCGATTTTGTATCAACTTTAGAACTTCACCAATTCGCTAATTTGGATGTAAATGCCATAAACTTAAATTTATTTGTCATTGAAGCACCGAATTTAAAATCTACTTTTAAAATTAATTCCAAATTCTCCCTTCTTCGTACAACCCTTCAGGATACAATTCCGCTTAATACAGTGACGAACCAACTTAGAGATAGAATTGTAACTACTCTGTTTTATGGCGGACAAGCATCATGGATTCTGAAACCTGATCCCAGATATGGTTTCGATCTTTCCTTTGGCTTGGGAATGATGGACCCTCTGGATGAAGACCTTGCAGTTGTGGACGACACAAGACTTTATCTAGATTCAGGCGAAAAAGAATCATCCAGTTTGATATCAAGTTTTTCGTTAGACACTTTTTTACAGCTAAATCCAGAAAATGCGAATAAGGGAAAGATATTCTTTCGAGCTAGAAATCATTGGTTGTTTTCACACCCTAATATTAACTATTTTCAAATTCAATTCGGCTATTCCTTCAACATTGTGAAACAAACCGGTTTCATAGAAAATCAAAAAAGAAGCTGAACTTGGAAATGTAATTGATTTGTAAAGTAGCTTGTTCAGTTCACACCATTCACTGGGCTCTAATGTAATGCTACATTTAGTCTCTAAGCCTCAATTAGTTCTCGCTGATGGACTTAAGATATCTAGATTGAATTATGTTCGGCTAATATGTAACAGCCTTTAGGTGAATCGTTATCAGAACTTTCTGTGGCTGGCTCGTGTGAGCTATTTATTCGCTGTAGTGTCTGATTTTCAGCGGAGCTCATGAATCTCACTTCGTTCGATTTTCCCTGAGCAGGCCAGGCGAAGGCAAGCGAAGTGTAACGGAGCGCAGACATAATATGAATTATATTTAACAATCTAGGTTAGGAAGATTTCGAGGTAGATTCTGCATCGGGATTTCCCTTAACATAAATCCATGCCGTTATCGAACAGACTCGCCAGAGGACTCGCTGTATCGATAACTCGATTTATATTAAATACTCACTTTGTTCGTATTACGGGAAATACCCTAGATTGTTATATAATGTACTGCGTTATGAACTGTGGTAAAATCCAAGCAGATCAAACAAAATTTACTTCGTAATCCGGATTGTACTGTGATCCGGAACTCACCATCCCAAAAACTTGTCG
>JANQEU010000005.1 GCA_028278225.1 Cyclobacteriaceae bacterium | reverse complement strand
ATCACCTCCTGTAATGGTCACTGTCAGCGACCCATCGGCATTACCACCGGTAACAGTAGGATCACAGATGGTATTCTGTGCAGTTTCAGCGATAGAAGCTACAGGGTTGTCGGCATCGTCTCCAATAGTAAATGGCTTCAGTGAAGACTCACACGTACTGGCGTCAAAATCTATTCCAATGAAATAATCGCCGGGAGCTAACTCTTCACCTGCATCGTCACCAACCGCACTGTTGCCACTTCCTACTGCATCGACAGCAAGGCCACCATTGGCAATTGTCGTACCATCCGACTCGTAGACGGTGATATTGAAAGTTGCATCCAGGGCTCCATCAGCGGGATAGGTATTTGTGTCATTCGTTGAGGCATTGTAAGCCGTGACACCTGTCAGTGTCACTATACCATTGTCAGGCGAGCAATTATCATTATTCCCTACTGTAAAGGTGAAATCAGTGATGTCATACAGATCATCTTCAATCGTGATCGTCATATAGCTGAAACAATCATTATCGGGCTCGGAATTATCGGTTACCTGGAGGGTATACGTTCCTCCGACAATGCTTGATATTTGGGTTTCAGTACCGGAAGGATTTGATTCGGTACCTGCGAAAACCGTTACGCTACTTATATCACCTTCGTACCATTGATAACTGAAATTGCCGACAGCGGCACCCAGGTCAACTGTTATTTCACCATCGGGTGTTGTACAAAGTTGATTATTAGTAGCTGAACTTTGAGTCAAATTGGGAACACTGGAAATGTCGTTTACCGTCAATGCAAGAGCTGTGGATGAACATTCACTCGTATTCTCGACAACTACCGTGTAATCACCATCTTCAACATCATCAAAAGTAACCGCACCTGCTGTTGTAGGGGCAATCGGTCCTTGTATGGCGGTGGCATTACCAACCTCATACAAGTAAGCCTCGTATCCGGGGAAATTGGCAACTTCCCATGAGACATTACCTCCGCCATTGATGTCAAGATTCGCTATGGTTATCTGACCATCTCCGGGAGCAGAACAATTGGAATCGTGCTGGGTCACGGAAGCATCCACCACAATGTTATCCGGATCATCCAGTACTTCAAATGTATATACCGCGATGCAGCCATCGCCACTACCCGTAGCAGCAGTTCCATTAGTTATCCTCACAGTGTAGGTTCCCGCCGGGACGTTGGTGATCTCATGCCCATTGTCTACTGCAGCAGTAGCAGTTGTACCCAGCGCGGGATCACTTACATCATCACCTTCGAACCATTCATAAGTATAATCAGCACTTGTTGTGGCATCATCCGTCGCATCTACAACAGTACCTCCCGCACCATCATCAAGGACACGATCAATTTGCTTAATATTGATGGCTCCATTTGCATTGTTTACATCTCCATCACAATTGGAATCACCAGTTATTTCCAAATAAGCGACGTCCGATTCGTCAATATCTAATGAGAAAAACCGATCTTCAATCTCGAATGTTACAGAAGGGGACAAGCAGAAAGATGTATTCTCCAAAGCTGCCATTACAGTGTATTCCCCAGCGGTCAATCCACTGAACCTGTAAGTTGCCTGGTAGTCGTTGGCACCTGCTACACCTTGCCCTTCATCTGTTGCTACACCTACATCTACTCCCTCAATGACCTGGATATCCGTAGGTCTGCCTCCGAGTCCCGTATTCCACAAGCCATCATCTGTAACCATGTCCGGATCCGGAGATGGATCCGGGCCTTGATACAGGAATATCTGGTAATTGCCATGGTTATCAAGAGGAACTATAGCTCCGTCAATTATTGTCAAGGTGATATCAACTTCGCCTGTTGCACCTCCCTGACCACCTGTGGTCCCATCCCTGTTGTCACCGGGGAAGATTGCAGCACCCTCATAGGGTTGGCAATTATTGCTATGTGTTACAACAGTAGGTATTGCAAGATCAACACGAGGTGCCTCCACATAAGGTAAGAAGAATTCATACTCATCCGTACAACCTGTTCCACCTGCTCCATCATCTATTACCACTACTCTATAGGTTCCATTGATAAAGCCAGTGTTATTTGTATTGTCGACGGTTACATCCGCACCAGCTCCAGGAACAACTGCGGCGTCGGTAAACAAGCTGGTCATGGATTCATCAAATATCTCGACGTTGATCGTTGCTCCGGAAGTTCCGGTTATATCCAATGTAAATTCACCCTCAGCTACATCGCAATCTCCGGGGGCCACCGTAATTGTTTCAGTAACTGTAGCAGTAGCTGCAGCATCCCTCGTTAATTCAATGTTCATCGTATCTGAAACACAACCGGTCTCTTTGTCCTCGATAACAGCGTAATAAGTGCCTTCAGGCAATGTAGTTACTACATCCCCGTCTGCAGATACTGTTCCACCCGCCGTTGTGATATTGGAAACTTTATCATCTGTGAACCAGTACCAGTTATAATCCGTGGCAACTCCTGCGCCCGGTGTCCCGGATACCTGACCGTCAGGTGTATTACAGTCAGTCACCTGAGTATCCTCCGAAAGCGTAAGGGTGGGTGAGGCCGGAATGGTCGATCCGACTACAAATTCCTGATCCACGAAACATCCGGTAGCATCCTCAATCACTCTTAATGCATATGTGCCTGGTGCGATGTTATCATATGTCGTAGCATTGGAAGCCACTGCAAGCGAAGGTATATTAGCTACAGTCCCATCATACCACTCTACCGTGTAATTACCATCATCGCCGGCCCCGTTAGCACCGGGATCAACTGTCAGCGTTCCATTCGGGAAGTTTACATTATCACAACTTGAAGAGGCGGTATTTGTTGTACCATCTATCGCAGGGTCGGATGTATTATCACCAATGGTAAAATCACTCGGTGCAGACTCACATCCGGTGGTTTTGTAAACGGCAACCACTTTATAATCTCCCGCATCAAAATCACTTTTTGTTTCACCACCTGAAGACCCATCCGTTGTTTCTAACAAAGTACCTGTTGAAGTGTACCACTCGAAGTCGTAATTTGTCAATGCGTCTCCTGCGCCGTCATTAGTGACTGTAGCCACTGTTTCGGACCCGTCGAAACTTCCTACAAATGCATCATCACACACTGTATTGTCAACAGGAGCATTCAATCCGGTTATTGCAATCTCAGGTTGATCATCAATCAGTGTCATTTCTTCCTCAAACACACAACCCAGGCCAGAACCATTCGTATCAGTAATCTCAACATAATACGTACCTGCAGCCAGTCCGCTTACAGTAGCCGTTCCTACACCGGCAGGATTAGAACCATTGCCAGGATCTACACTATTTGTCATGGCCACGCCAGAACCAATACTTCCGAAATACCACTGGAAGTCGAATCCAACTGTTCCGCCATTTACTGTTGTGGATCCTCCGCCATTCGGATCGCCGGTACATTTAGAGTTTTGAGTTGGAGTCACAACAATCGTTGCAGCCGGTGTATTATCTTCGATTTCAAACTGGAACAACCCACCAACACAAGAGTTAGGATCTGTAACGCGGATGTAATAAGTGCCAGGAGCCAGGACGGTTGCGCCCGGGAATATGTTTCCACCGCCATCGGCGGCCACATTAAATGTTTTTTCAAGTGTGGAAGCGTCACTTTGTAACACGTCCCATACGTATCCGGCAGTTTCCAGGGCCTCGAATCCGGCTTCGGTATTGGTAGTAACACCATCCAGAGTAATCTCCTGTAATTCGACCGATCCGTTAACAGGTGCACATCGATCGGAAGCGGTAACCGGAGCAGTAACTACCACAATATCCTCAGGATCATCAATGATGGTAACATTGATATCAGTTGAACAATTTTCATCAGGGTCGGAAGAATCAGTCACCCTTACCCAGAAGATATCACCGGCGACGTTTGCAGGGAGTCCGCTAAGTACATTTCCTGTGTATCCGCCATTGTCACCAATGGAAACAGTGGATCCATCGTAAGAATCACCGTTGTTGATCAGGGCAGAAGCGATATCATCGCCAAAATTAGCAACTGTACTGGCATACCAGGTGAAGGTATAATTGTTGTCGGCCATGTTGTCGACAGTTATGGTGATGTCACCATTTCCTTGAGCCGTACAGGAAGAATTATCATTTGAAACGGCAGTGAGGACAGGGATG
>JANQEU010000016.1 GCA_028278225.1 Cyclobacteriaceae bacterium | reverse complement strand
TGGATTGAATCCGAAGTATGGATTTGGCCATACTTTTATCTCATCAGGATCGAAATCCTTATCTATTGCTCCGCTTGTACCAAATACGAACTCATCATTGGCTGTATTGTCTTTTGCGGGCGTCAATGTTAAGGTTGCACCTTTTGCCATCATAACATAATTATCTTCGCTCAGATCAAAGTCTAATATATAGTATGCCGGGGCACCGGTGTTATCTATCAACCACATCCAGTCCCATTCGCCATCAGCATCATCCCATTGACCTTGTCCGTAAGGTACGCTAGTAATCCAAATGTAGTTCCAAACACCGCTTCCATCAGAAGCATCCCATTGCAGGTTATTATCACGATCTCTCATGACAATGTCTAATTGTGTTGCAGGGTCAGTATCTACATTCCAAGCCGTGAATGGTACCGGGTGTCTACCTAAGTGAGCACCGCCCCAGGTAAGGTACATTTCGGCTTCACCGCCGCCTTCCCAGGTATAGGGCTCGCCATAGCCATACAATCCATCACCATTTACATCTGTGAATGATACCATCGGCTCAAACCTAAGCTCTACAGTTGGATATCCACCACCAGGAGTTGTGGATGATCCGGCTCCCCACCAATGCCAGAATGTGTCAAAGTGAGCAGCGGGTGAGAACCAACCATCTCCTGAATAGCTCTGATCAAGAAAGTCTATTTCATCAGCATTTGTTGGAACATAACCGGAATCATAGGCACCGTTGCCATTATCATCAGCAAATGCTTCGGCTGGTGTCCATACACCATCTCCATTAGCATCTTCAAAAGGTTCGCCAACATCATATTGACCGTTACCTTCTAAACCTAATGGGAAGTTGTCTCCAGCCGGATCAAGATTTCTGACCTGATAACCGCCTTCATCAACGGAAGCGAATCCATCAACACCAAGATCGCTATAGGCTTCACCGACATCATAGGCGCCATTATTATTAGCATCGGTATAAGGTTCACCCGGTGCCGGGAATGGATTATAAACTCCATTTCCTTCCGCACCAAACGGATTGTTAACAGCATCATAATCATCTCCTGAGGGGTCCAGTCTTTCATCAGCAATTGATACATAGCCAGGTTCAGCTAAATCAGCCCATCCATCAAGCCCCACATCCGAATAGGTTTCATCGGGATCCCATTGTCCGTTATTATTTGCATCCGTATAACTCTCAACCACACCAAATACGGGTGATACATCGCCATATTCTTCCCAAGAAGCGGTATTCAAGGTATGTGGAGGTGCTCCTGCTACCTGTACTTTAATACCATCAAAGAAAGCCCAGGCATTATCGTCTGATGCCGGCCAAGTTTCACCGGTTACATTATTAGTTGCGGTACCACCACCGACATAAACTACATTACCGGAAGATACAGTACCGTTGGTTTCCATATCGGTAACATTCCAGACTTGAACAGTCTGTGTTTGGTAGTTTAATTCTGTTACTTGTACTGTTCCAACTGCATCAATCGGATTTCCTCCAGCTAAATAACCATCATCAAATATTCTATAACCAACATCCATAGGCAATTGAAAATCAGGAGCAACATTAACTGTTAATTGGTCACCATTAACAAAATGACCCCATTCGCTGAGACTGTTATTACCCCACATAATGGTCTGTCCATTAATATGGGCCGAAGGATCAGCCAATGGTCCACCACTACCATGAGCATCACCTGCACTGTTGATTGTTACTCCAGCCGGGAAGGTCAACTCAATACCGTCAACCCAGGCATTGGTTGGTGTAACAAGATTCAATACAAACTCTAAATCAACTGAACCAACTGCTACATAAGCGGTTACACCCATTGTAGAAGGACTAACATCAAATGCTTTACTCAGTTGCTTGCCTACAGGAGGCTGGCCTGCTACCCAGGTGCCCGTTGCATCTCTGTAATAATCTTGATCTGAGAATGTAACCTTATAATCATGACCGGTTACAGCATGTGGATTTACCACTTCTACTGTTACAACACCATCTGATACTCCTGCTGAGTGATCTACTCCATCAGATACATCCTCACCGCCTTCAGCCGTTACATCTAAGACCGTTGGTACTTGAGGTCTGATGGCATGGATCACCGGTGAGCTTTCTAATACTCGCGGAATACCATATTCATTATAACCATATGCTACTACTGCAAAATAGTAAACACGGTTAGTCATAAGTGCAGCTCCATCATTTAATGCATCAGCTGTTATCGTTATATTGTGCTGGATTCCGCTGTCTGTACCTTGTTGGACAGTAACCAGAATATTTTCTCCACGATCAGCATCAAATACATAATCTTGGATCTCGGTTATACCATTAACAACATCAAAAGTTGCTATGCGTCTCACTGTTCCACTACCAGATGCTGTTTCGTATTGATAGACATTATATCCTTCAAATACAAATTCAGTATTTTCCTGGCTTTGTTTATAAACAGGAACTTCTGTTATTGTAAACGTTGTATCAAACACCTCTCCTAAGATTATGACCGGCTGTCCATAATCAACAGTAGGATCATAATTCGCAATTGGGGTGTCAACATCAAGTCCATAAATATATTCAGAGGTAATATCGGCAGTAGTCACCCGGTCATAGTAATCAACCACACCAGTTGTTACCGGCATCTTGTCAATTTCATCTAGTGCAACATAATCTTCAGCTGCCGAATCCCAACTCAAGTTTATCTCATTGGCTTGAGTGGTATAAGTTGCTTCCGGAGCCGGTGGAGAAGGCGGTAATGCAAAATTGATATCATAGGCTAACTGAGCCAAAGCATCAACCTCTTTAAGATATAGATATGAGTCTAAGGCTGAACCGGCCGCTACATTGATAATACCAAATACCACTTCCTGACTATCGCCCGGTACCATTGTGAATGGGCCCGCA
>JANQEU010000038.1 GCA_028278225.1 Cyclobacteriaceae bacterium | reverse complement strand
GTTGATAACGCTTTTTGCCTTGCATGTTTCAATTTAACAGAGCTATATGCAATATAAAATGACCTAAGTCAGGTTTTTACAGTTGTGCAACAGGCACATCCGCTATTGACCAGCTGGCCGAATCGACCTTAAAGTACCACTGTTCCTCATTCAGGTCTTCAATACTTCCTTCAAGAGAGGCAAATGAACGTTCCAGGCCGGATACAAGGAAGCTGCGATCTTCGTCGGTCCACACTTTTTTGTACAGATTCCGGGGCGGATCATAGCAGGAGTTTAAAGCAGCAACAATTAATATTGTATAGAATAACTGACTGACCGATAAATTTCTGATCCTCATTTTTATCTGGCAAAGTTGAAAGATTCCTTTTTTAGATGAATTTCTGAACTTTTATGATATAATGCGTATTATTTGTAGGATTATTCTTTGATACTAAAAAATCCACCTTTTCAGGTAATGGCATAAAGTTTGGTTAATGCAGCGATATGAAAATTAAATTTGGCAAATCTCTATTTTCTGCATTTCTATTGGTTTCGGTTCTCGTTACCTCCGGAGAAGGAAATGACCCTAACGGGTATCCGTTCAAAATCGGAGAACAGCTAAAATATAAAGTGAAGTACGGATGGTTTACGATCGGGAAAGGAACTGTACATATCCCCTCCGATACCATTGTCAACGGTGAATCTTCCTACAGGGTCAAGGTTGTTGGGCAGACCGCAGGATTGCTCGGGTTTTTCAGTAATACGACCGACAGGTTTGATGCCATCATAAGTAAATCCGAATTCAAGCCAATTGTTGCTTCTCAAAATTTTCAGGAGGGCAGAAAACGGGACGTCCAGACCAATTTTTTTGACTTTGATGCCGGAAAGGTGAGGGTTGAAAAAATAAATCATGAAAAGAACATCGTTCACGATCCGAAGTTCTATGATCTCCAGCCCGAAGCATACGACATGCTGTCATCATATCTATATCTCAGGAGCCTGGATTTCGCGGCGTTCAACCCCCGGGATTCTGTGATGGTGAAAGTTTTCTTTGGAAAAAAACACTATGATTTTGGAATAGAATACGGAGGAACGGAAGTTATCAAAACCAGGGAAGGAAAAATCAAAGCACATAAATTTTATGTACTTTTTCCAGTGAGTTCCACGTTTCCAAAAGCAAAATCCGTCATTGTCTGGACCACTATGGACGAGAACCAACTACCGCTGAGAGCCGAAGCACAATTGAGGTTTGGACATGTGACGCTGGACCTTGTTGACTATTCAAACCTGAAGATGGCGATCGCCAGGCGTTAGGTAATTCAATCGCACATTCTTATTTTCTAAAATTCAATTACTTAAAATTGCACTTGATTTGAGGGTTTGACCTGTATTAACTGCCTTGCCTTCGATGGTATAATCTATGAAAGTAATTCTTCTCTTAATTCGGAAGTCAGTCTCTAACTTCTCCGTTGCGGTTTTGGCCAGTTTGATCTCGGGGGCTGCTTATGCTTTTACCATCAAAGCAATTCATGAAGCGATCAATACGACAGTTCCGCTGGATTGGTTATTCCTGTACAAAATTGTTGGATTGATCCTGCTTTCTTCAGCGGCTGCCATGGTATCGAGCTATCGCCTGGCAAGGCTTTCGGAAAGGACCGCCCACGAACTAAGGTTAGACCTGTCTGCCAAACTGTTAAAGGCTGACTACGAAGGAGTAGAAAAAAGATCTTTGAGGATAATTCCGATCCTGACCCAGGATATCAGGGTACTTGGAGATTTCATTCAAAAGATGCCGGACCTGCTGACCGCCGTTGCAAAGGCGCTGGGCTGCGTGATCTACATGGCCTGGCTCTCCTGGGAGCTTACGACTTTCACTGTAGGTTCATTTGTGATCATATTTTTGCTGATCATGCTGATACTTCCGGCCGTCAGACGCCACGAAACGGCATTCAGGGCATTGAGAAATGATGTTTTCGAACACTTGCGAGGACTGGTGAACGGCCTCAAAGAACTGACGCTCAACAGAAAACACCAGTCCATCTATGTGAACAAAGTGCTGGGCCCTGCGAGCCATAAACAAAGTGAGCATCAAATCTGGATAAATGTACTGAACACCCTGTCTACCAAGATCGGTGAGATCGTTTTCATTGTTATGGTGGCGGCCCTGCTGATTTACCTGTCAAACTCCGACTATCTCAGCACCGGCTTTTTTGTGGAATATCTTACGCTTCTCCTTTTTGTCCTTCCTTCCCTGATCATTGTCGTGACATTCTTCCGTAATCTTAAGAAAGTTGAAGCTTCCCTGGATCAGATAGACTCGCTGGGATTGCAAATAAAAGAGAACAAGTTTGATCCGGATATAGCATTCGAGGCCAGGGAAAACAAACTGATTTCCCTGGAAAATGTGGTTTACAAATACTATGATGACAAGCAGCAAACGTTCACCCTGGGTCCGTTAAACCTGGATGTCAGACGTAATGAGTTGTTATTTATTATCGGTGGGAATGGAAGCGGGAAAACATCTCTGGCGAAGTTACTCACAGGTCTGTACGTTCCGGAATCAGGGACGATCTATTTTGAAGGCAATGCAATTGATGACCGGAACCTTCAGGAATACCGAAACAAGTTTTCGGCATTGTTTGCAGATTCATATGTCTTCCCCGACCTGAAGTATCTGGACGATCACACGCTGGATCACAAAGCGCCCAAGGTGATAGAAGATCTGAACATTGCGGACAAGGTCAGCATTAAGGATAAAAAGCTCAGCTCTATAAATTTGTCGATGGGCCAGCAGGGACGCCTTTCCATGCTGCGGGCGCTGCTGGAGGATAAAGAGATCTATCTGTTCGATGAGTGGGCTGCCAACCAGGATCCTTTTTTCAAGCACAAATTTTACAGGGAGATCCTCCCCGAATTAAAGAACCAGGGAAAGACAATCATTGCCATCACTCATAATGAAAATTACTTTGACGCTGCAGATAGGGTGATAAAGCTGGATTACGGGGTGATAAAGGATTTTGAAGTTCAAATGGCCACCTAATTGGTCGTTGGCGTTTTTTTCGTCTTCTTTGGGGTTTTTTCTATCTTCCAGCCAATAATCTTTCCTCCCTCGTCCAGGTAGAAAGTTGATCTTACTTCCAGTTTGATCTTAACACCGCCGGGTCCCTGGTACAAAACCTCGTAATTTACAGGATCCTTGATTTTGTCACCTTCCCAGGCTTTCATGTTTTCGATTTTGGTAAAAACAATAGTACGGCCATCTGAAGAAATGTCCCTGTCACATTTCTTCCATGCATCTGTTTTAAAAAGCAATGTGCTGTCCTTCCCTACCCAATCCTGCATGATCCGTTCGTGCGTAACCTTGGAGGCGCCACATCCCGCAATCAGCAAGGCACAAAATGCGGCCAATACAAATTCTTTCATATTTTCAAACTTTTAGTTAGGAGTTATCTTTTTCTTGTCCTTTATTTTTAAGCCAGGCACTTCTCAAATGCGCTTTCAATTTCTCATCTTTGATTTTCTCCGATAATTCTTCGTAGCCTTTTTCAGTGAGGCCCGTAGCAGTTATCTCATCGATCAATCTTTTGTCCAGACCCTTCCACTCTTCCTGCTGGTATAGTCCATGGCTCCTTAGTATCTTCTGAAATGTGCCTTCCAGGCCCCTGCTTATGGTCTGTTTTTTGATCCTGCCAACAAGATCATCATACTGATCCTGCGGGCCGATCTTGTTAATTTCATCTGTCAGAATATTTAGGATCCTGGACCGGTTCCAGACCCTCCGGGCTAAAAAACCAATAAACCCAAGGGAGATCACCAGGACCACCAGGAAAACAATGCTATTGCGAAATAGCTTTTCTCCGCTTTCTTCTGTCTTATTGATTATATCTATGATTTCCGGTTTAAACTCTTTTTTGAAATCATAAGACAATCGCATGAGTGCCTGATGCAGCAATGAATCCATCAGGACCCTTGATTCGTCGCCAAGTAATTCATTCCGGATCCTTGCAATGTGCTGTATGGTAGAATCACCTAGCAATTCATCCCGGATATTACCAAGCAAAAACTCCGTTTTGGGTCCCAGAAGATCATCCCGTATTTCGCCAACCACCGGTGTTATTGCTCCTCCTGTTGATATGATGAGTTTCTTGATCTTTAACTGTACATATTCGCTGAGCAATGTATCAATCAGCTGGCCTGATACTTCAGCAGATGTTCGCTCCAGTTCCCTGCCCACCGAGTCAAGCATCACGTCCAGACGTTCAACCGTATATTGTGACAACAGGGAGTCTCTCGTCTCCACAACTATTTTATTGATCAGATTAGTCAGGAATTCATCCGATAATTCATTCTTGACCCCTACCATTGCACCGGACGCGGCCCTCCTTCCTATGTCATTCCAGACTGAGCAGGAGGCCAGCAATGCAAAACCGATCAAAAGAAAGATCCAGGTCCTTATCATATACTGCTACAGATCAGGTTCATACTATTTACAGTCACTGCAAACTATCCCTTCGTTGTTGCACCTCAGAATATCACTGAAATTCCCATCTAATATCTGTTCACAGCATTTTGACTCGAATTCCTCAGATTCGCCGGCAGACTTATTCCCAAACCATTTTCCGATCTGCTGCACCTGCCTCCTGACCAGCGGATGGTACTCGACCATGGCTCTCTGGTATCTGACGGCAGGTTCAGATAGTATTCTGGCAAGCGGCGATTCAACGATCCCCCATTTCTTGTCGTAGATTTTATTTTCAATGGCCGAATCAATTGCCTGACGCATCCATTCATTATTGCAATCAATGATCTTCTGAACGGTAAACGGATTGATCGGATCTCCATGAAAAGTATTTACCACATCGTCATAGGTAAACCGATGAGGTAAATGGATGAAAACAGTGGAATCAAATTCATTTTTGATCCGCTCTTTCAGATGCCGGGATACTTTATCAACTTTGGTCACCGTTTTCACAATTGCCGGGATCTCCCCTTCCTTTTTTTCCTTTTTGTAGCGATCGATCCATTCCCCCAGCAGATACTGGATATAGTGACTCTTCGAATTTTCCACAATCACATACCTGACCTTCGACGAATCTGTTATTACAGCTTCTGTGAAAAGATAATTCAGAAATTCAAGGCTGTTCATCAATCCGGAATTGTCGTAATAGCCTCCGTCCACAAAGTGCCCTTCTCCTTTGATGGAAGCAATCGGACTGAAGATCGGGAACCTGTTGCTGGCAGAAAGGGCCTGATAGTATGAAACGGACCCCACAGTATCACAAAGTTCGGTATCCAGTACATTGTAGATCCCCCTGAAAATCTCATTATGGTCCGCTGTCTTCAGCGAAAAGACATTTCCAAGCTGTCCATCGATGGAAGTTGTACTGAATGTAAGTGAAGGATAATAGCCGTTTTCATCAAAAATGTATTTCCAGTGCTGCCTGTAGCTTCGATCATGAAGAGAAACAGCATTCTTGTCACCGGTGAGCTCAGCATATCTTTTCATGGCCTCATAGCTTCTGTCCCTTCCCTCCTTCCGGGAAATGAAAGGTATTAATTCACGGATCATATCCCAGCCAAACAAGTAGGTCAGGTCAATGGACAGGTGATTGAAATTACCCACTCCTTCAATTTGAGGAATAATCGAGTCCGCCTTTACTTCTTCCTTAAAATGACCGTTGTAGGTCCACAGGTTAGCATAGTTGCCCAGACCTATCGTTCCACCTGAATTACCAGACATGTTAATGGTAGATTTAAGGAATCTGCCACTGGTGGTACGCTGGATCTCATTGTACACCAGCATGGCCCACAGGTTTGCCATCAGCCCGCCTCCGTAGCTGGTAGCCAAGAAATAATATGGGAATTGATCGCTTGTTGAATCCGCTTTTTCAATGTAATCCCCAAAGTCCTCAATCTTCATGACATCCCCGGAACTCTTTTCAGGGATCTTTTTCATGTAATGGAGCTTGTTGGGAAAACTATTTACAATTAACAGCCATAAAAGGAGGAAAAACGGAACGGTAGGCAAAACATATCTCCACCAGCTGAACCGTTTCTTTATCCCGTACTTTCCCGGTATCTCTTCAATGTTCTTCTCATTATATAGTTGTATGTGCTTGACCAGGACTGCTATGAAGCCATAAAATATAACAATGTACAGCAGTAAGATCGAAACGGCGTTTAAGTGCCGTATGGGATAACTGAGATTTACATTGGCAAATACAATCAATGCAAGGGACAGGAATCCAAAGATGCTGAAAACGATAACAAGGGACCTGTTGCTTTTTCCGAACAGGTCTTTCCGGAATATACGGAAAGTGATATAAAGACCCAATAGCGCTATTGCCGCCAGGGAAGTAAGATACAACGACCCCCTGCTCCATCCGGCAGCCGCCACAACCCACACTGAAGCGATGATGCTGACCCCTGCAAACACTGCAAAAGCTATAAACCAGCTTTTCGGATTATTCGACTTTTTCCGCAGGTAATCGTAGAACAAAATTGAAATAAAGAAAACGAACAGGCTTAGTGCCGGGTGCAGTTTGAAGCCTTCATAGGCCTGCTGTCCGGTATAAAAAAGGATGAACAGGAAGGCTATGAACATCAATCCGCCCAGATGGTGCCTGAAAATTTTTGCCAGTTTGTCAAATGGATTTTTATTCTCATCCTTTAAGGTGTAATACACTACACCGAGTCCGGTTAACCGCGGAAACCAGCCCAGAAACCCTTTTGTTATAATTTTCCAATCAACAAGGTCCCTGATTTCCTTTCTCCTGGCTTCAAAATAAGCCGGGTAATGAGATAAGATCAATGCGAGAAAGCAAAGCAGTAAATAAACACCAAAGAGGTTCCTTGGCCGGTCCAAAAGATCAATTACAATGGTTTTCCCCTGTGGGATCTGTGTCAGTAAGAGTGCCACGATGGCCACAAACAGCAAACTGAGAAAAGACGACCTTAGAAAGATCCTTATGGACTTCCGGTGATCATTGATCACATAGTGATCACCTTTTCTGATGGATGACCAGTATTTGTAAATACCATACAGGAATATTACTCCCGTAAATCCATACAGGCCTTTTTTGATATTCACGGTTGTCTTAAGGAGACCGCAGACATCATTGAAATTCACATTACACCCAAAAACATAAATAAATCCCTCAAACAGGTCGGATAGGTAGGCAGCCACCATAAAAACAGTGAAAACCGTTATGACAATATCCTTTATATGGCTGAATGAACTGTATTTTCTGATTGTCTTGAGCAACCTCCTGAAGAAGGTCAGCAACGTGATCGCCCAGATCGCATCGGTAAGGAAGAACAGGTAATAATATATTTTCTTGCCGGACAGATTGATCTGATTCATGATGAAGTAAAACTCCTCGAACCGGGTGAACTGAGGATGATTCATAAAACTGTTGATGTAAAACAGGCTGGCCCATATCCCCATTAACAGGGTCAGGATCAGAAGAAGGATAAGATGACACCAAATAGGGTTCCTACGGCACCAGGACGCAATTTTCCCGAAGAATTTCCGAATTGATTTCATTGTTAGGTTGAGTTACAGTGATAACACAAAAAATACCAGTTCTCATTCTCATTTCAGTCAGCATGAGATTGAGAAACCGATCCTTAATTTACCACAGACGGTAATTTCAATTGAATATCCGAAAAAGTCAATACCAGTTTTTAGGTAATTTCCCTCGTTGGCGCACGCGTGTCGCGTGTGCCATTTTAACCATAACCATCAACATACATCTTTTTATTGGCCCTCTTGTTGGCACACGCGTACCGCGTGTGCCGTGTTAACCACACCCATCAACCCCATCCTTGTCATTCACTTTCAAATTGATTGGTATTTTAGCCTCAATGAGCAGGAAGTATAAATTCCATAATAAAGAAGGTTTATTCTTCGTAAGTTTTGCAACGGTGTATTGGATAGATGCCTTTGTGAGAGACGAGTATTTTTCTATGCTGGTTGATAGTCTGGATTATTGCAGGAAGAACAAAGGGCTGGAAATATATTGCTGGTGTATTATGCCAAGTCATGTGCACTTGATCATCAGGGCTACTGAAAATAATCCTGAGATTGTATTAGGACGGTTCAAGGAATATACTGCTAAGCAGTTAATGTCCAAAATTGAAAAGAGTAGACGTGAAAGCAGAAAAGAATGGATGTTGCGGATGTTCGAAGAAGCAGGATCAAAAAGCAGTAATGTCAAGCACCGTCAATTCTGGCAGCATCATAATAAGCCCATTGAGCTTTGGAGTCCCA
>JANQEU010000027.1 GCA_028278225.1 Cyclobacteriaceae bacterium | reverse complement strand
AAACAGGAAAAGGGCATATATATTGACAATTTATTATGCTTATTCCAGATCACAAAGTCCAACTGTGAGAAACGTGCCCAGGCAGGTTTTAAGTCCAGTCCACCTTGTGCATGTTCCTGCGCCTTCGTCGCGGGAAAAAAAAGGACTGTTCAGGTGTAGTAGGGCTCTTGAAACGACCTGCCGTCCAAGTAGTGGCGAGGAAGAAGATAGTGATTCGGGAGGAAGCACATCCCCCGTCTTCGGGGACAGAAAGTTCGTGCTTTCCCCCCAGAAAAAATGGGTGAAAAAATTAGAAAACGGATCGACAGAAGAGTCGTTCCGTTCCCCGCCAAGAAAATTGAAAAATAATGTAGAAAATGAATCAGAGCAACAGGTTAACCTTTCCGGGCTTTGGAAAAATTTGGAAAAAAAATTAGAAAATGAATCAAGGGGTTACTTCCAGGGTAACTGCCAGGGTAGCGTGGCCGGTCAGCTCCGTTATGGCAATTCCGGTGTGCCTCTCATAGATTTGGCGGATGCTGAATCATCGGATGAAGATGAAGATTGGTTGCTGAAGGGGAAATTGTGGCATAGAAAGACGAACCGGAAGTCGATGACTCATGCCGAAGACGAATACGGGAGGACGAACGTGGACAGGGCTGCCCTTCAGCATGAGTTCAAACACCCGACAAGCCTTGGTGCATTTCGTCAGAAAAATCTCCTGGAAAAAATTGGATCGTCGAACATTTTGCAGACGTCCTTTGTTAGTGAGGAGAACGATGTACACCGGAATGATGTAGTATCGCTTGGAGATCCCGATACATCTTACGGAGACCATGACGAACGGGAAACTTTCTCCGAGTACGACGATTTTCCGGCTTTGCCGAGTTATTCAGCATCTTTTGTTGAATCGGTTCGTGAACCTGATGCATCTTCGATAGCCAAAGATCCGTCCATTGACAGAATTCTACGTCAAGTAATTCACCAAGTAATTCAGCCTTACAAAAACATAATTTTTCAGCAATTTTTCAGGCGTCAGACGAACCACTCGAAAATGACGAGTTGCCTCCGTTGTCGGACTACGGTGAAGAAAAATCGCCATTC
This sequence comes from Cyclobacteriaceae bacterium, assembly GCA_028278225.1. GTDB lineage: Bacteria > Bacteroidota > Bacteroidia > Cytophagales > Cyclobacteriaceae > JANQEU01. Next base: position 3,701 of record JANQEU010000027.1, on the reverse strand, counting down.
AGTGTTCGAAGAACAAGTTCGTACGAACAACTAACATCTACTCCACTTCCTGATCGTTGGAAAAAATGTGAGGAGCGATGGCGTTTGGAAGATCCGAACTGTCCTGTATTCAGGCGACGTTTGCCGAAAATGAAGAAAAATGAGCTTTTTCATCTCCTCTTGGGTGACATCGAACCGTCAGCTGTGGAGGTATGTGTATCGATTTTTACAATACTAAATTTACATTTTCTATTTTCATTTACATTTCTGTTTAGGTTTGCACCAAAATACCGCCGTTCTGTCCAGGAACTGGATCGAACAGTTTCGTGATCGACCTAAAGTCTGTCGACCCTGACGATCTTCCTTTCGATGAACACGGTTCCTGGGGGTTAGGAAACTCTCATAGCACGTATTTCACGGTGAATAACGGATGGGCATTGAATCTTGGAAATGGTCATCGGTGTGGGAAGGTTTACGATGCTTATGTTTATGAGAGAAGTTGGCAGCATCCCTGCGATCCGAAATTTAGAAAGTCCTTGCAGGTTTTAAAGGACCCTCGTAATAAGATTGTACGTCATTGTGTACGTTTACGTTTAGCAATGTAGATTTCATACGTTGTCATAATTTAGATCGGCAAGTACGCGTACGTGTACTACGAGTGCGAAAATGAACCGTCGCATATTTTTAACGTCAATTCGCATGGGAATAACAAATCTGGGAAGGAGCCGTTCCGCCAGGTAAAACCTAGTACACGGAAACTGTTGAGAAGGCAGTCGTCATTTACGACACCGACGGAAACGTTGCAGATCGTGAGAGAGAACGTTGGCGGTCAAAGTGCCTACTCCACTGACCTTCCGAGGAATAGCAAGCAGGTCAAGTACGAAAGAAGGAAAAACCCGCAAGCGACTGTGCGCGGTTCGAGCGGTGGTAAACCCGCTGCAAATAGGTTGGCTGACGTGCACAGGATAATGGAGACGTACAACTCGTTCGTTCTGGAAGAACGTAGAATTCCACCACAAAAGACCGATGACCATCCCCACTATTGTTGGGTGTTGGGTGACCGACGGGCGTTAAGGTTGGTCAAAGATTTCGGTCTGAAAGGCAGTTTACCGCCGCGTCTCCTCAAAGTCGACATGACATACGGAATGTCACCCGGCTTTTTCCTGACAACCGTCCACATTCGGCACCCGTTCATCGGCAACATCGACACGGGTAACGAAATAATGGTGCCGGTGATTTTCCTGATTAGCAATGACCGGACGCAACCGGCGTATCAATTCCTGGCCGAAATGGTTGTGAAGTACGCCGGGTTGAAATCAGACGATATCGTTTTCGGATGGGTTAGGTAAGTTATTCACGTCGTACTTTGCACATATCACCGTTTTGTGGAAACATTTTCATTTTTAGTGACGGTGAGCCGGCACTGTTGAAAGGCTTTAACGCAGTTTCGCAGTTCCAGCTGTCGACGCACATCCGCTGTGAACTTCACATGAGGAGCAACGTCGAAAGAAAGCTGGCGCTGTTACGAGTTGGACAGTCCACGAAAGTGGACATAATAAATGAAATTTTTGGAGTTCAGACAGACGTCGGAAGCGGCACTATTATGCGCCACGGAGGTAATATTTTCACTTTTTTTTGAAAAATTTTCTAACTTACATTGTTTGTAGGACTCGTCGATTGTTTATCGACATTCGAATTCACAAATATGTTGGATTCCCTCCAAGCACGATGGGAAAAAATAGCGCCTGGTTTTAAGGAGTGGTTCGTCAGTACCGTCGGGAAATCGATTTTGGAATCGTATCTGCTTCCGATTCGTCAGAAAGTCGGAATGATGGGACGCGTGACGAACAACGACTCGGAATGCCTAAACGCTATTATTCGCGAGAAGATGCGTGGCAAACAGCATCCGGTCCAAGAAATCATTGAAAAGTTACAAACTTTCATTGACCGCAAGTATTCGTTAAACTTTTTTGTTATACGTGATTCGTAATGTTTTGTAAGTTTTAGGTCGATTTTGCTGTATGCAGTTCGCTGTTGTCCAAAGTGGCGATTTCACGTTGAAGGGATCGTGGTCCCCGTTGAAGATCGACCCCGCTAAGTGGGGAATGATGACGTTGAACGAAAAAAATTTACAGTGGAAATCCCTCGGACTCTTGAAGGAAAGACCGAATCCTGCCAGCAGAAGGCTTGATTTTACGGATAAGGCTGATTCAGAGCAGGGACTCCGTTTGTGTTTTCCACTTACAGATGCTAAAATACCCAGATTAGGCCAGGACGGTAAGCTTCCGTTTTAAGTCGTTTTTGTTGTAAATACACGAAAAAATTTTAGAAGCGATAGACATCGAAATGAAAGCCGAATCGATTATCAGTAGGGACGACTCGTTCACTTCTAATCCGAACGACGACAAATTCGTTGGTGTTTGGGAAAAACAACAACTATGGCGAATGTCTCTCGGAGAGGAAGGTTTCGCCGAATGCAAATGCCGAGATTTCAAACACTACAACGGAATCTGTTGTCACGTCGTAGCCTACGCCGAAAAGAAGAAACGGTTACCTGACTTTTTAGCCTACGTGATGGACAGAATTCGTGAAAAAGACCAACTGGTCGCTCTGGACGAGATGCCGGGTAACAAAGGTGCCGGGCAGAAACCGGGAATCCCGAGAAGAGGCGGTATGAATTCGGCTAAGAAACGTCCTATTCCGACTATGGACACTTCCGTACCTAAAAGACCGGTTTACGCGCCTCACTCGTCTGCGCCGCGGTATCCCACGGAAGAGCAGTTGCAAGAATTGAGAGTCAGCCTGGTTTGTGATATACATTTATTGTGCTCATTCCACATTACACTTTACCAGTGGTGTATTTTCCTATTTTAGATTCCAGAGGAAGATGAATCGGAGGCGCATCCTCATTGGAATTTTAATTGTTTCTTCGTTAAGAAGGGACCTCCTGAAAAAAAATACAAAGAACACGCCTGTAAATCTTGCAAAAGGGCGTTCATCCCGGACTTCCTGTACAAGAAGGGAAATTTGGCAATGGCGCCATGGGACATGTACATCATGCACCGTGAGAAGTGGAAACCACCGGCCGGCCGCGGGGGGAAAATTAGCAGCACTCGTAATTTTCCTTTTTTTAACTTATTGCTTCAGTTAACGGATGTTTTCACCTGGAGTTTTTGTAGAAACCGACTATTGGTATTGCTGTCGGTATTCGTGCATAAAGGAACGGTTTCCATACTTCGGACATGACTGGTTGGGTATGAAAGGTACAGACTGCGGTGACTTACTTGACCTGTTTAGTTACGACGAGGAGTTCAAAAAGCAGTTCGGGATTTCTTTGCATAACCTGGGAGAGGGTTGGTGAGCTCACCTGGTAATACTTTATTATTTTTATACTGCCGAGTTTTGGGATTTACTTTAGAGATATGTTTACAGATACACTTCATTTGTTCCTGGCCGTTTTTCGTGAATAAGGTCAATTTACGAAGGTTTCAGTTGTTTGACGAATTTCACTGGGAATAATAACCGGCCTCCGACTAGCCGGTTACTATCGGCCGAGTAGCACGATAGTATCCCAGCTGACAACTTTACGACAGGCGCCCTGATGACAAATTTACAACAGGCACCCGCGATAAACGAATAGCCGAGCTTATATTGTGTTTACAACAGGCACTCAGTGCAGAGAGGTTTTTAAACTCGTAAGTTTTTAACTTACGCACCTGTTA
>JANQEU010000089.1 GCA_028278225.1 Cyclobacteriaceae bacterium | reverse complement strand
ACTCTTCACTTCATTGCATTCCGTTCAGAGTGACGTAAGGTTTTTGCTGGTCCTGTGATTTTTGATAAACAACGCATTTTTGTCCGTCATTCTGACGAGATCCAATGCAATTGGATCGAGGAAGAATCTTAGAAATCTATGTAGCCACGAGCTGTCTTCCTGTTTCTAAGACTCTTCGCTTCATTTCACTCCGCTCAGAGTGACGTAAGGTTTTTGCTGGTCCTGTGATTTTTGATAAACAACGCATTTTTGTCCGTCATCCTGACGAGTTCTGATGCAATCGGAACGAGGAAGAATCTTAGAAATCCATGTAGTCACGAGCTGTCTTCCCGTTTCTAAGACTCTTCGCTGCATTTCACTCCGCTCAGAGTGACGTAGGGTTTGATGTGTTTTTGCCCTGAGAGACACAGAAGAAAACCTGATCAGGTTACAGGTACCCCTTCCTCTATAATATGCCCGTCTCTCACTACAATCAGGGTATTAACTGGCACCTCATGCCAGCCGGGGTCTTCACTCAATGGTTCGGAACTGACGATCACCGATCTGACATGATGACCCGGATCGATCATATAGCAAACACCATCTTCACATACATACCGATTCCCCGCGTTGATAAACAGTGATGGCGGATCCTCATGATTGCCACTGGAATATCGCGTAATTACGCCAACAATGCCATCGGTAAAAACAGAATTGATCAGGCAATGATTCTTGATGTCATCCTTGTCTCTCATTTCATTCAATTCCCTGAAAGCATCCAACATGGCATTTGTCATCGATTCTTCGGGACTTTCAGTAACATGACCATCCAATTGATCCAGTAACAAGGCAAAAAAATGTTCGGAATCCGTATTTCCTTTTATCTGCTCGAAATGATCATCCGAAAGTTTGCGGAGCAACGTTCTCCGGATCTTCTGAAATCCCCCGATATCGCCATTGTGCATAAAAGCATACTGTTTGTATTTGAAAGGGTGACAGTTATTTTTGGTAACTTCAAATGACTGTGTCGCTGCACGAATATGTGCCAGGATACAGGTGGAATCGATCATCTCTGCCAATTCAATCAAATTGCTGTTATTCCAGGCGGGTGTAACGGACTGAAAGAGGGCCGGTTCTTCTTTGACACTTTTATCGTACCATGCCAGACCGAAACCGTCACCGTTGAGGTTTCCGTGTTCTCGCATATTGGCCGAAAAACTTTGTAATATCAGCGAATGATCGGGCTCCGTTACCAAAGAGCTAATCCGCATGGGGATACCCTGATAATAGGTGAATCTGCACATGGAATTGTATTTATTTCATAACAAAATACAATTCGGTTTCATTACCTGAGAATTAAGATTTATCCGATCTCCCGGCTGTCCGAAGGAATGATGTTCTGATCTTTCAGCTCCTTGCGGTACCGGTCCAGAAACTTTTTGATGGCATCACCCTGGAAGACCTGACCCGATGCAATAAGATAGGTAATATCGGAAATGTCTTTATGAATGGTGTTGTAACCCGCGAACATGGCTTTCAGCTGCTTTTCCACATCGTCGGCATTCTTGCTGTTTACGGGTCGGATAAGAGTTAACATATTACGATCTACAAGTACAAAACGTGCATTAATGACACATTGTTTTAATCAATGGTTTAAATGATTGTCATCATATTAACATTCGTATTAAAATCGGAATTTGCAAGACCATTTTGAAGTTATACATTTGTACTTCTTTTTTCGGGATTTAAACATTTTATCATGTCAAAAACAAAAATTGCTATTAATGGATTCGGTCGCATCGGTCGATTGGTTTTCCGTGTTGCGTCAGCAAATCCAAACATCCAGATTGTGGGTATCAATGACCTCATTGATGTTGACTATATGGCTTACATGCTCAAGTATGATTCAACTCACGGCAGGTTTAACGGGGACGTTGAGGTAAGGGATGGGAACCTCATTGTAAACGGTGATACCATTAGGGTCACCGCTGAGAAAGATCCTGCTAATTTGAAGTGGGGAGAAATAGAAGCTGAATACGCCGTTGAATGCACAGGTCTTTTCCTGACTAAGGAAAAAGCCGAAGGACACATTAAAGCCGGTGCCAGGAAAGTCGTTATGTCAGCACCTTCCAAAGATGATACCCCGATGTTTGTAATGGGTGTTAACCACACCGACTATTCTGATGACCTGCAATATATATCGATGGCATCCTGTACCACCAACTGCCTGGCTCCCGTAGCTAAAGTATTGCATGATAATTTTGGAATAAAAGATGGTTTGATGACTACAGTACATGCTGTCACTGCGACACAAAAAACTGTGGATGGACCTTCGATGAAGGACTGGAGAGGCGGACGAGGCGCCTATCAGAATATTATTCCGTCCTCTACTGGCGCTGCAAAAGCTGTTGGTAAGGTAATCCCCAGTTTGAATGGCAAATTGACCGGTATGTCCCTGAGGGTACCAACTCCCGATGTATCAGTAGTCGATCTTACCGTGAACCTTGAAAAGGGAGCTTCCTACGAAGAGATCTGCGCGGCCATGAAAAAGGCCAGCGAAGGCGAGATGAAAGGCATACTTGGATACACCGAGGATTCGGTGGTTTCCAATGATTTCGTTGGCGATCCACGAACTTCCATCTTTGATGCCGGGGCCGGTATCGCCTTGACTCCTACTTTCGTGAAAGTTGTAAGCTGGTATGATAACGAGTGGGGCTACTCGGCCAAGATCGTTGAGTTCATTGAGTACATAGAATCTTTAAAGTAGGCTTGTGCAAAAGGTCGAAGTGAGAGCTTTTTGCTGATATAAATACTGTTGCGGGTTGCCAGTTGCCAGTTGTTCCAAACCCGCAACTCGCAACTCGCAACAGGAAATCATCAAGTCCTAACCTATGTTCGTGTAGACAGCCTGGACATCGTCGTCATCTTCGATTTTGTCCAGCATCTTTTCTATTTCTTCCAGTTGTTCTTCCGAAAATTCTACCGGATTGGTTGGAAATCTTTTTAAACTCGACTTTCTAAGCTCAATTCCGAGATCTTCTATGGTTTTTGACAGTTCACCAAAATTGGTGTAATCCGCATAGGCATATACAATTCCGTCATTCTCTTCCAACTCTTCCAACCCCCCGTCTATCAATTGCAGCTCCAGTTCCTCCAGATCAATGTCTTCGGTCTTTTCAAATTCAAAGACTGCTTTTCTATTGAACATAAATTCCAGGGAACCGGAAGGCACAAAACCTCCCCCTGCCTTCGAAAAATAGGATTTTACATTTGCGACGGTCCTGTTGGTATTGTCTGTAGTGCACTCCACAAATACCAGTACACCAAATGGCCCTTTGCCTTCATACGATACCTCGTTTAGCGTTTCCGCATCCTTCCCTACCGCACGCTTTATGGCGTTATCTATATTGTCCTTCGGCATGTTCTCGGCCTTCGCATTTTGGATGGCCGTCCGGAGCTTGGCATTCATTTCCGGGTCGGAGCCACCATCTCTGGCTGCCACCTGAATGGCTTTGGCAAGTTTTGGAAATATTTTGGACATCTTATCCCAGCGCTTTTCTTTCGCCGCTCGTCGATATTCAAAAGCTCTTCCCATTGGTGTATTTGGTTTTTTGATCGCAAATTAAATAATGTATATCGAGATAATTATCAGTTTAATTATTTCATGTGTCTAGTGCACATTTTCAAAGGTCACATGGGATGTCCCGGTATCTACTCCATACATAAATGATCGATTGTAACAGCTATGTTCATTTTCGGTTCGCATAGCTGGCTTTATGGACATTTCATAGTTGATTTACGGGATGAAATCACTGAGATCTTTCAGTCCTAAGCAAACGGTGATCGTGTTGATTGTAATTACAGCCATTGTTCGCATGTTTATTGCGGCATATACAGGGCTGGGAGTGGGTGAATCCTACTACTGGAGAGGTGCCCGGCATCTTGACTGGAGTTATTTTGATCAGCCTCCGCTGTTTTTTTGGCTGGGGGGTCTGAGTATTCGTCTTCTCGATCTTTCAAACTTCTCTCTAAGGCTTCCATCCATTCTGCTTTTCGCCGGCACTACCTGGCTTTTGTTCCAATCCACCAGGAAGATGTTCAATGCCAGGGCCGGAATGTATGCCGTAATCCTGCTGAACGTCAGTTTCGTGTTTACAGTACCTGTTGCTGCCTGGTTCCAGCCTGACGCACCGCTGATGTTCTTTTGGATGCTCACATTATATTGCCTTCTTCAGATTTTCATGACAGATGAGTTATCTGAGCCAGCCAAAATCTATAAATGGTGGTTATTGGCCGGTGTAAGCCTCGGACTCACCATGCTGAGTAAATACCACGCCATATTCATGGTGCTGGGAGTGGGTTGTTACGTATTTGCAAACAGGGATCAGAGAAAATGGCTGCTGCATCCCGGGCCTTACCTGGCACTGATCGTATCATTATTATTTCTCTTCCCTGTTCTCTATTGGAACGCGGAGCACAACTGGATCTCTTTTACCTTTCAGGGAACACGCGCCGGCACAACGCGGGATTGGAGTGTCGTACGGTTTTTGGGAAGTGTCCTGGGACAGATGGCCTGGATAGCTCCATGGATATGGATCCCATTGATAGGATGCCTTATTTATTCGGCAAGGCATCTGCAGGTCAAAGTTTACTCCCTGATATTCTGGATATCCGTATTTCCAATTGCGTTTTTCACTATTATCGCTTTGTGGGCCCGAATCGGGTTTCATTTTCACTGGCAGGCTCCGGGTTACCTGATCCTGTTTATTGCATTGGGCGAGTGGACAAACAAAGGCCTGGCTGGTGCAACATTTCGAAATTACAGAAGATGGTTACGTTTTTCGGTTGCGACAACCATTGCGATAGTCTCTGTATTGGTCATCCATATGACGACCGGATTCTGGTATGAGATGGGACCGGAAAGGATTGCCCGACAATTTGGGATCAATAATGATCCGACCATCGAGGGAGTGGATTTCGATCATATCAGGAGCAGATTCGAGGCAGAAAGCTGGATGGACGATGACAACATTTTCGTTGCCTCTGTGAAATGGTGGCAGGCCGGGAAAATAGATTGGGCTTTAAAAGGTGAAAAGGACATATTGACATTTCACCGGGATCCCCGAAATCACGCGTACTTTTTCAATCCTCAATCATTATTAGGCAAAGACGCCATTGCCATCCGTTATGAGTCTGAAAATGATATCAGCGATAACCTCCGGCCGTTTTTTGATTCTACAGAAAGGCTTGACGACATAGAGATCACCCGGTATGGAAAAACAGAGCTGAAACTCAATGTTTTCTATTGCAGAAATTTTCAGATCCCCGCAGACCCCATGGATCATCTTCCTCTTTACAGGCAGTTGACAGGCAATGAGCCATTTTAGATTTTGGATTAACCCTTCCGGCTCTTTAGCAAAACATTGAATATCACACCCAGGAGTACTAACGCCATGCCAAGGTAAGTCATGAGGTTGAACGTCTCATCGAAAAGAAAATATCCAAATCCGAGCGCGTAGATTATCCCTACGTAATTCAGGATGGAAACCTTTGAGAGTTCGGCATTCTGATAGGATTTTGTCAAAAAGAATTGTGCGATCTGGGTTGTAATACCAACCATAATCAAATAAAACCAATCCCATCCTTTGGGCTGAACCCAAATAAACACTGACCAGACCGATGCGATAGGAAGCAGGACCAATGGAAAATACAGAATGATCACCAATGGGTGTTCGGTTACATTGAGTTTCCTCACAAAGTTGTATGCCAGCCCCATGAATAGAGAGGTCAGGATGCCTATGATCAGGTGCAGGACCGAGATGCGGGTATCGAATCCCTGAATCACCAGGATACCGGCGAAGCTCACACCAAAAAAGATCCATTGAAGCGGATGCACCCTTTCTTTGACCAGGAAGATCCCGATAACTGTAGTGAAAATGGGAGCCAGATATTGCAATGTAGCGGCGGTCGCTAAAGGTATATTTTGTATCAGATAGAAAAATAAGATCAATGCAATAGCGCCTGCAACGCCTCTGGCCATCAGAACCGGTTTGTTATTCCCGAAAAACGGAACTTTCTGACGACGGAGCAGGTAAACACTGATAATAAGAGAGATGATGGATCGAAACAGGATTATTTCAATCGCCGGAATGTGGGGCAGCGACTTCACGAACACCTTCATCAAGGCAAACGTTAGCGTTGCTAATAACATGTATTTTACCCCGGCTGAAAGTTTCATCAGATAAAATTGAATGCGCAAGTTGTCTAAATAATTTTGCAATTTCGAATCAATTGAAAACTGTTGTGGCACTCCAAAATCACATGAGACCGATCCTGATGCTATACCTGATCCTTGTTACCGCAGAAGCTTTCGGGCAGGAAATCAGCGGAAGGATAATTGATCCTGAACATCATACTTTACCGGGGGTGGCTGTAATCGGATTACCGGACTCAGCTTTTGCCACCAGCGACGAAAATGGGAGGTTTTCCATTAGACCGTCTGAAAAACTGGTTTTCAAACTACTCGGATATGAGGATCTGATACTTGTTCCTGGCGAGCACAGTCTGACAAATGTTGTATTGGTGCCGGATCCAATTTTATTGGGTGGTATTGAGGTCAATGATCTTGGCATCTCTACACCGATGGAATATTATCCCGGATCTATTAATTACGTACCTTCCCTGGTGATACAGGCTTCTAACCCGGCCAGCATCACAAAAACACTTAACATTATTCCGGGCATTTATATGCATTCCGGTGCACTAAACACCAACAGGATCACCATAAGAGGTGTGGGATCAAGATCTCCCTTTTCCACCAACAAGATACGGGCGTACTATGAGGATATCCCGCTTACTAACGGGTCAGGGGAAACTACCATAGAAGATACCGACCTTTTCGCGATCGGAGCATTGGAAATAATCAAGGGCCCCAATTCATCCATTTACGGCAGCGGACTTGGCGGAGTGATCAATATCAAAGAGCGACGGGAGGATCTTTTCACTACACGTTTACAGTCGGACTTTACCGTGGGTTCTTACGGTCTTCATAAGGAGTCTCTGGGGTTTTCCAACCGAAAAGAGAATCTTAACCTCAGTTTCATTATCTCCAATATGCACAGTGACGGATACAGGAAAAACAATGAATTTGACCGTCAGTTTGTATTTGGTTCGGGAACCATCCGCAAAGAGAAAGACAGGTTTAAATTCATTGCCTATCTCATCAACCAAAAGGCGTTTATTCCAAGTTCCATTGACCGGGACACTTACAATACCGCCCCGAGAAGTGCTGCATTTACATGGGGAAGCGCAAGAGGATTTGAGGATTATTACACCTATCAAACGGGATGGTCCTGGGATCACAACTTCAATAAAAAATGGATCCTGAGGTCGAGTGTTTTTCATTCCATGAAGGATAATTACGAAGCCAGACCATTTAACATTCTCGAAGACCGGACCATCAGTTTTGGAACCAGAAACAGAGTGATAATGGACGCTGGTGGCAGTCTGACTTTGATGTTCGGCCTGGAGATTTTCGGGGACAGGTACCGGCACAAGACCTTTGAAAATCTCTACCAGGATTTTGTCGGCCAGGGCAGTGTACAGGGTGAGCAACTTTCCAATCTCGTTGAGGACAGGTTTTACGCCAACTTTTTTAGCCAGGTTGATTACCGTATGACTTCAAAGCTTAGTTTTTCGATCGGCGTAAATCTGAATAGTACATCCTATGATCTGACGGATCGGTATAACCCTGACAGCATCAGCCAGACCGGTCATTATCAGTTCAATCCTGCGTTTTCTCCAAGACTGGGTATTTCATATTTACTATCCGGTCACACCATAGCATATGCCACCATCAGTTCCGGATTTTCACCGCCATCATTGGAAGAGACCCTGGCACCTGACGGAGTAATCAATCCGGATATCAAACCCGAAACAGGAAGTAACGTAGAAACCGGTCTTCGGGGCCGGTTCAGGAATTCACGTTATAACCTGAGCCTCTACTCCATGAACATTCGGAATCTACTTCTGTCGAGAAGGTTAAGCGACGGTCAGTTCATAGGTATCAATGCCGGAAGCAGCAGGCACAATGGAATCGAATTGTCCATTCATTCCCGATTGCTGGACCTGGAAAAGTTTCGACTCAATCATTCCTTTACCTACTCCCATTCCAATTTCACATTTAAAGAGTTCACCGATGACGATGGCGACTATGCCGGAAACGACCTGACGGGTGTTCCCCGGAACATTTTGTACACCTCCCTGGAGGCAAAACTCCGGAATATGGTTTATGCCAGGATCTCTTACCAGTTCACAGATAAAATTCCAATCACTGATGACAATTCCGTTTTCTCAGATGAATATCAGTTAGTTGATGCTTCTATCGGAGTAGAAAAGACATTGAAAGAAAAATTGAAATTCGATTTCAGTATTAATTCATATAATTTGTTTGATGAAAAATACGCCTCGATGCTGTTTATCAATGCTGTTGGATTTGGAGGTAACCAGCCGCGTTTTTACTACCCGGGACTACCCCGAAACTACCAGGTACGGTTACGGCTTACTTATACCATGAAATCACACTAGGATCCCATCTTTTATCTCCAGTTTCCGGTCAGCCATTCCGGCCAGTTGCTGGTTATGAGTAACGATCACGAATGTCTGATTTAATTGATCCCGAAGTTTGAAAAAGAGTTCGTGAAGTTCCATCGCATTACCTGAGTCCAGGTTACCACTGGGTTCATCAGCAAAAACGATCGAGGGATCGTTTATCAATGCCCGTGCTACAGCTATCCGTTGCTGCTCACCGCCGGACAGCTCGGAAGGTTTGTGATCCATGCGATCTTGTAAGCCCAGGAGAGATAAAAGCTCTCTGCCTTTCTCTTTGACCTGCAGTGTATTTTTGTGTGAAATGAACCCGGGCATGCAGGTGTTTTCCAATGCGTCAAATTCAGGGAGGAGGTTATGAAACTGGAAGATGAAACCAATATTTCGGTTTCTGAATCTTGCCAGTTGTTTTGAGGACAGCCCAAAAACATTTTGGTCTTTCAGGGATACACTCCCCTTATCCGGTCGATCCAATGTGCCTAAAATGTGAAGCAGAGTGCTTTTCCCCGCCCCTGACGCGCCGACAATTGAAACAATTTCGCCCTCGGATATCCGGAGGTCAATCCCCTTCAATACAGCCAGATCCTTGTAGGATTTGAAAATGTTTTTGGCTTGGAGCATGGGGGCAAATATAGGTCCTGAATTGAATTATCCTGTTTGCTTAAGCCCAAGGGATAAATTAGATTCGCAAAAAATAATCAACATGAATATCCACGAATACCAGGCCAAGGAAATACTGAAAAGCTATGGTGTTACCATCCAGGAAGGTATAGTAGCCGACACCCCCGAAAAAGCTCTTGAAGCCGCAAAAGAGCTGAATGCGACTACCGGAACCGAGTGGTACGTACTTAAAGCGCAGATCCATGCCGGTGGTCGTGGGAAAGGCAAAATCCGGGAGACCGGATCAAATGGCGTGGTTCTGGCAAAAAGCCTGGACGAGGTTTTGCCAAAATCAAAAGATATACTGGGGGGCACCCTGGTAACACATCAAACAGGTCCGGATGGAAAGAAGGTGAATAAGCTGCTACTTGCACAAGATGTCTATTACCCGGGCAATTCGGAACCAAAGGAATTTTACTTGTCTATTCTGCTAGACCGTGCTACAGGACAGAATGTGATAATGGCGTCAACCGAGGGGGGGATGGACATTGAAACGGTTGCTGAAAACACTCCCGAAAAAATAATCAAGGAATGGATTGACCCTAAAGTGGGCCTCCAGGGATTTCAGGCGCGTAAGGTTGCATTTGAGCTGGGACTATCGGGACAGTCATTCAAGGAAATGGTGAAATTTATTTTCTCCCTTTACAAGGCATTTGAAGGATCGGATGCTTCCTTATTTGAGATCAACCCCGTTCTGAAAACATCTGATGACAGAATACTGGCGGTAGATTCTAAAGTCAATCTCGATGACAACGCTATTTTCCGTCACAAGGATCTTGCTGAATTGAGGGATCTTTCAGAAGAGGATCCTGCCGAAGTTGAGGCTTCACAGGTGGGATTGAACTATGTGAAACTGGAAGGCAATGTTGGCTGCATGGTAAATGGAGCAGGTCTGGCCATGGCCACTATGGATATGATCAAATTATCCGGAGGTGAACCTGCAAATTTCCTTGATGTAGGTGGTACAGCCAATCCCGAAACCGTTGAAGCCGGATTCAGAATAATACTGAAAGATCCGAATGTTAAGGCAATTCTTATAAATATTTTTGGAGGGATCGTAAGATGTGACCGTGTGGCAAGCGGTGTGGTGGAGGCGTATAAAAAGATCGGTACCATCGATGTACCTATCATCGTCAGACTGCAGGGTACCAATGCCGAGGAAGGCGCCAGAATTATTGAAGAGTCCGGCCTGAAGGTCACCTCGGCCATATTATTGAAAGATGCTGCCGAGAAAGTGAAGGAGGTTCTGGCTTAGTCTATTTCCCGAATTAATTTTAGGGGTGTATTTGTCATTATTTGCCTTTGTACTAAACATAGGTGAAAATGAAGTATTTAAAGACTGTCATTTTATTCATCCTCCTGATCTTCCTGTTTTTTCTGATGTCTTGCCAGGAACAGTCTCCCGAACCGGTGACACCTGCAGATCTCCTGACCGGTCAGTCTGAATCCGGCAAAACATGGAGAATAATTCTCATAGAAGTGGAATTAGGCAGTATCAATCCATTTGAATGCGTATCTGACAACCCCATTACTTATTTTCCCAATGGCCGGTACGAGGTTAACGAAGGCTATAAGAAATGTAATCCCAAAGATCCTCCCAGTTACCTGGGCGATTGGCGCTTTGGTTTGGGGAGAAATCAGATTTTAGTATCACTGGGAGACTCCACCAGACTCTGGAATATTGTCGAGCTGGATCACAATATTCAGCGTATTTCCAGTCGGTTTCCCGATGGTGAGCGCACCTATGTTCTGAAACCCCTATAGTTCAACCATCGCACGGTGCAACTCATCTGTAAATTCCGGAAGGGAATTGTGTTAGGCTGCTTCGGGTTCCGTCCCGAATGATTGTTGCAATTCGTGATCAAAGGTTTCTTTCAATTCGTCCCTGTTCCAGGGTTTTCGGAGGTACTTATGGATCCTCACTTCATTTACGGCCTCGATAAGCGCTTCAATGTCGCTAAATCCTGTTAGTATCATTCTAATGATATTAGGATGTTTGGGAACGATCAGCTTGAGAAGGTCCACTCCGGTCATCCGGGGCATTCTCTGATCAGTGACAATCAGATGAATGTCATTGGTTTCTATGATTTCCAGGGCTTCTTCCCCACTCGTTGCTATGAAAACATTATAATCCCGATTAAAGGTGTATTTAAATATTCTCAGGTTGGCTTCCTCATCATCAACATATAATATATTATATTTCATATGCTACTACAGAGCTTAAGATTATGCTTCGGCAAATTCATTTTTAGACGATTGTGGAGTTTCCTGTTGAAGTTGTTTTGGTATGCGAATTATAAATTCGGTTCCGCTACCGACCTTACTCTTTACATTGATTTTCCCATTATGTCTTTTAATAATGGAATAGCTGATTGAAAGTCCAAGGCCTGTGCCTTCACCGACATCTTTTGTAGTATAAAATGGCTCAAAAATCCTGCTCAATTGATCCTGCGGAATCCCTCTGCCAGTATCTTTGATCACTATCTCTACCTCATCACCATCTTCTTTTGTTTTCACCGTGATCTGGCCCTCATTGTCCAAAGCGTCGACAGCATTCCCAATGACATTCACAAAAACCTGATTCAACTGACCCGGGTAACAATCAATTTCCACCACTTTCGGGTCATATTCCTTTATGATCTCCGCTCTGTCCCTGCACTTGTTTTTCAGGATTAACAATGCCGAATCCAGGTTCTCGTGGAGGTTGGAGGATTTGAAATCCGCCTGGTCGTGACGTGAAAACGTTTTTAATCCCTCAACAATCTCGGCCACTCTATCGGCCCCAAATTCTACATCTTTCATCAGTAGCCCGATGACTTCTTTTATTTCTTTAAGATTCTCAGAAGAGGTCTGATAATGCTTTTCAAGCTCATCTTTCGCATTTTCCTTGTCAAGATTCACAAGCCTCGTATATCCTTCGACAATGGCATAGATGTCATTTAATTCTACATTGAGGGTCTGCATACCTCCCTTTATGAAGTTAATCGGATTATTGATTTCATGCGCAATACCTGCCGTCAGCTGACCCAAACCGGACATTTTCTCAGCATGAACCAACTGCGCCTGTGTTTGCTGTAGTTTTTTCCGAATACTTTGTTCCAGCTTAAATGCAGCTTTCAGATCTTTTTCGGACTTTTCCAGGTCCAGATTTTGTTTTCTTATCAGTTTATTACTCTTTACTAATCTGATCAGAAAGAAGATCACAAGTATCAGGCTGATCGCGCTAATAACTATGATAGTTATATAAAGTTTTCGTCTCTCTTCCGCTGCCTCTATCCGTTGTGACTGGATTATGGATTGCTGCTCCAGGAAAATACGCTCCTGCTCCGCTTTTTCAAGCTGTCGCTGTCTTTCCATGGCCGTTAGCTCAAGATCCTTAGTCTCCTGCTGCAAACTCAGAATTTCAGATTCCTTTTGTTTCGCTTCCAGCTGCTGCTGCATGATCAGCAAGCTTTGATTCAGCGTCTCTCCTTCTAATTCTTCCACCTCACGTTGCTGGTCTTGTAGTTGTCTGTTCTGCTGTTCCAGGGCCTCTTTCTGCGCCTCCGTTGTTGTTAGCAGTCGTTGTTTGATTATCTCAGCGTACTCCAGTCTTGCCCGTTGTTCAATATCCGAAGCTCGATTATCAATTCGCGCGATCTTATCCAATTCCGTTTTTCGGTCGGATGCGATCTTACTGTTGACATCCGCCAACTGCCTTTCGTAATTAGCAACCTGATCCCTGTTACTGCCACTCCGATATATTTCCGCGTACAATTGATATATCAAAACAAGCACCTCAGAATACTCTCCGGATTGCGAAAGTTGTTCGGCCAAACCCAATTGCGTCAGTGCAGCTTCAGCCGATCCTTGCCTGAAAGAAGTTTTTGATAATAAATAGTACGCCCGGGATGCTTGTAATGCATCATCCTCATTTTGAGCAATTGCCAGTGATTTTTCAAACAAATCGCTTGCCTCTCCATAATTCCCGCCATCCAAAAATGATTCTCCCAGATTTTGAAGGAATCTGGTGTTTTGATCATCCACCATTAACGTCCTTCTACCGTACTCGATGGATTCGTCAAGGTTATTACTTCTACGATAAAATCGACACAGTAAATCCCATGCAAAGGATTGCTCATTGGGATTTCCGTTCCATAGTTCCTCAAACCTCAGGGCTACTTCTATTCCATCCTTTAAATTGTTCAATTTGTCATGCGAATTCAACAAACCTTTATAACCCAACGTCAGCAAAGTGGAATTTCTCCCCCGCAGATCTGTAAGGCCAACCAATAAATCATATGCCTCCGCTGACTGTCTGTAGTGCCCCGCTTCAAAGTTGACATCACCAATGAGTCGGGCAACGTTTGCCTGCCCGACTTTATCCTGGGCTTTTTCATAATAAGTGTATGATTTTGTCAGGCTATTGACAGCATTGTTTGTGGCGCCCATGGTTGTATAATTATTCCCCAATGAAAAAAAGGCATTAGCCATGCCCGTATTGTCATTGCGACCTTCAGCCTCCATCGCCAATTGGACGAAAAAATCTATAGACTGATCAAAATCCCCATTGACCATATGAATATTGCCAATCAGATACTTGAACAAGGTACCGTATGACAAATTCCCTTCAATTTCTGCTTGTCGCAACCCCTGGACGCTGGTGCTGAGAGCTTCTTCAATTCTGTTTGACTCAAATGATCTTTTGGCACTTTCAAAAAGATCCTTCAGTGAAGTATCCTGGGTGATCCCCAGAAGCGGAATTACCAATATGAAGAGGCTTAAAAGGAATTGCCTTGCAATGCTCATCTATTTTGCGTTGGTCCTGTCATGAATCTACTTAGGTATATGCTTTTAAAGTATTACTTTAATGTTGAATATTAGATTCATCCTTCTTCCAAAAGTAGGATTATAAAACTAATAAACCAATTTCTGACAACTTACAGCATAATGATCAAACGGCATAAACAAACTTTGTTTTACTTTACCCGACGGAATTTGAGATATTTTTTGTCAGATTGATGAATATAAAAGTTCTCTTACTTGTTATCCTTTATCTTTCTTTGGTAACAGGAATTGCCCAGCCGGGAACCTTACGAAAAGCCATCCAGAATTTTAATGATTCGGATTTTACAGAGGCCAAAATACACATTGACAAAGCCAGCAAGCACCCAAAAACTCAGGATCTTTCGCAAACCTGGAATTACGTTTTCTTAATTTATGAAAAACTGCTGGACAGCGATCCGGCGCCGGACCTGTCTGTCTTTCTTACCACAGTGAATGCCAGGGAAAAGCTATCCGTCCTGGATAAGGAACAAGAATTTTTGCCTCATATAAAACGGAGTTTTTCAAATGTGGAAGAAGCATTTTACAGAGCTTTGGATGATAATCTGTACCAGGGGGAGAATCAAATTCAATTCCTCAAAGCTCTCATCAGACTTCTCCGGTTTCAGGGGAAAAATGTGGGTTTTGAAGCTTTTAGTTTGGCCCAGGAACTGCATGGTGCGAGGAGGTATGATTCAGCCATGGTTTATTACGACATGGCAATTGAAAATGGTTTTGAGGAGCTTGAATGCTACAAATACAAACTCAGTATCTACAGTGTCCAAAATGACCTGGACAATTTCCTGGATGTCTTTGAGATCGCATCCGCGAGATTTCCTGATGATGAGGAAATTTCACTTGCGGAGGTAAATTTCCTCATCACCAACAATCTTTTGTTTAAAGCCAGAACTGAGCTAAACAGATATTTGAACCTTCACCCTAAAAACGGAAACGGCTATCTCCTACTCGGCCGGATCAGTGAGGAAATGGGATTGGAAGACGAGGCAGTTCAGGCGTATCTTAATGCTATTGCCTTGAATTCACCCTCTTTTGAGGCCTATTTTGTAACCGGGAATTATTACTATAAACAGTGGAAACTTTACAATTATGAAGGTTTGAAGGTCAAAAGCAAAGAATATCTCGAAAATGCAGAGAAAATGGCACCTGATAACCCGGATATCCTGGATGTACTTGAGCAATACTATCTTGATACCAGGGATATTACCAACTATCAAAGGATCAGACAGAAGAAAGCCAATTGACCTGTAATCAGGCTCACCATCCTTCAAAACCCGCTTTTCTCGGGGAAAATCACTGTTTTTTCCTATCAAAATACCCAAATGATGGTATTGCAGATAGAAAAGTTTTTAAAGAACTTTATCTGTAAATCAACGCTATAGGAATATGAAAACGATGCTTTCGGGTATTTTCGACGGAAATTCTGTGACTATATTGATAATTGGTATCGTTGCTGTCTTGGTTTTTACCGTAGCAAATCGTATATTCAACAATTCACGCGGCGGATATGTAAAAAAGAACAACTAAAGCATTCTAGTAACCCTCTTCATACCTTGATAGAAAATGGTCGTCCTCTTGGCGACCTTTTCTATTTATATAATCGGGGACACTGCTGATTTTTCTTCATTAGTTCTCAAGGCCCATGGATTTTTTACCATGTCTTGTTTTTTCCACTTCAAATTAGAAAAAGCCTTCTTTTGTCAAGAAGGCTTAACGTACGCCCGGAAGGATTACTCGTACCCACAGGCATGCACTCATGCCCCTCGTGAATCCGCCTTTTGGCGGATTTCGAACCGGCCATCCCTTCTTTCTCATCCGTCTGGATACAAAAAAGCCTTCTTGTCAAGAAGGCTTAACGTACGCCCGGAAGGATTCGAACCCTCAACCCTCTGATCCGAAGTCAGATATTCTATCCAGTTGAACTACGGGCGCAAAGTGATCTTTTAAAATCAGTTCGCAAATATAGAATGTAAACGCTTCAATTCTTCTACTCATCCAATGAATTGATCCACCCTGCTATTTTCAACGCTTCTTCCCTCGGTACCTGCGGCATGGGTGCCATCGGTGTGGCGTATTCCGGCCAGTTTTTTGGTTGAGGATTGTAAATCAGCTCTACGATCCTTTCATCGGAATATCCCCTCTTAGCTATGGATTCAAATGCAGGACCCACCACCCTGCTATCCTTTTTATGACATGCTAGACAGGTGTTTTTTAGCAGTAATGGCTGAACCTGGGCATCTGTAAGGATCACTTTTTTTGGTTTAGACTTGCTGGTCGATTTAACAACCGAAGGCTTTTTAACCGGTTTGATTGCTGAAGACCTGAAAGTGGACAAGCTCCCCACATCCAGCTTTTCACCTTGAGGAATATTGTTCAGTGTATAAAAAAATGACGGATGCAAAACCCCATGACCTGTATCTTTTGCCTTGAGCCCCTGTACGTGAACTTCATGAACATAATATTGCCTGAGGTCATCCGTCACAATCCTGACTTTCATGCCGTCATCACTCATCTTCACTCCTTTGATCTTAAGCTCCTTCATGTTAGTCTGCGGACTGCCGTAAACAGGATGATACTTGTAGATGTAACTGATTGCCACATATGAATCGAGGTCTTCTGCCGAAGACTTGTCAACTGGAAGTGTGAATTCAATTTCAAAACCATCAGGCATCGCTTTCACTGTTTTCATTTCAAAGGGAACATCCCCGGTCCATGTCACATATTCCAATCCGGAATTTGTGGTGCCGGCAGACCCCCATCCTCTATTGGTTTCCCCCACAAAAAGATTTCCCTGGTTGTCCCAATCCATCCTTAAAACACCGGATTGGAATCCCGACCTGAAATCAAATGCCACTCCCTGGTATTGCCCGTTGATTTTTTCGAGCTCAACCCGCATGATTTTGCTCTGACCCTGATCGCCGATGAAGATCTGACCGCCAAATGGTCCGAACTTCCCTCCCGTATCGTCGATTTTTACTTCCGTATTGGAAATTCCCAATATCCCATGAGGAAGGATCACAGCAGGTAGTTGAAATTCAGGAAACTGCTCTTTCATCTCGTACGGGAAATCGGGATCTTCCTCATTCTGAATATTGTCCGGCTTGATGTAGACACCATTTTCCATGACCTGGCGTTTGTCGGCTACTTCATAGAACTGCTCGGCAGACAGCTTAACCGGGGAATCGGACCTGCCTGTCCATTTCAGTCCTGCCGGATGCCCTGTGAAGGCGCCTTTGGGAACATGCCACAGTCCCCCGGAGCCAACCCAATCCCCTTGGTTGTCCGTATAGAATAATTCCCCTTCAATCATTCCGTACCCCGCCGGCGACCTCATTCCGGTGGCCCAGGGTTCCATTCGGCCATCTTCGAAAATATGCAATGTCCATCCTCTCCATGGTACCCTGCTTTCTCCGCGCCACCATTCCTGTGCTCCAAAAGCGACATTACAGGTCACAAAAAATGAACTGTCCGGCGCCAATATCGGTCCGAAGGAATATTCATGGTAATGAGCCGAGAGCGGCCAGGAATATATCGTTTCATAGACATCTGCGATCCGATCACCGTTTTTGTCCGTAAGTTTGGTCAGCTCACCCCTTTGTGCAGTATAGAGTGACCCATCGAGATATACCAGGCCCAGTGGTTCATGCAATCCGGTGGCAAAAAGTCTGAAATTCGGAGATGTTCCACCGGCCATTGTCGGGTTTTCAACAATCCAAACGTCTCCCCTCCGTGTGCAAACAGCCACACTCCCGTCCTGGATCACTGTGACGCCTCCACCCTCGAGATGAATACCCTCAGGAACTGGCACAGTTGTGATCCTGTAGTAATCCTCCTCTTTCGGCCCTTTTTGACCATAGGACGACGTTGCCAGACAAACGGCCAGCATTATGGCCGTACCCTTTAGTATATCTATCAATAATGCTCTCATGTTTACCAGATTATTTCATATTTAACATCACCCCCGTCAATCGGCATCAAGAGTTCGGTTTCCTCACCCTGATCACGGACTATCACCTCGCTGCCCTGGAGGATATTTATATAGTATTCCTGATCCCCGATGGCATAGGATCCATCCGGCATCATTTTCACGGGACCTTCCGCAATCTTTAAATACCAGTTACTCATACCTGACTGCGAAAAGCTAATTTCCCGTAACAGATAGTTGCCGCTCTTGTCAGGTCTGATCCTGTTTTCGATATCTACCCCTTTGTAACTATGTCTGAATACTGGCATCCCCGTATTTTGATCAATTTCATAGCCCCTGGACTGCAACTCTCCCGGCTCACTGACAACAGGAAACTCACCCATACCACCAGGGAGTTCCGCAACGGACTGTCCATTGAAAGTCCAATTGACAGATCCATTGGGACGGAAAGATCCATTCCCCCTGTTATGCCACATTGGCGTTGCGTCAATGAAGTTCCCACGCCACGATCCGACGACATTGGCAGAATTCATATCAAAGATGTAGTTGACTTTTGCGGGATCCCCAACTCCGATGGTGTGACTCAATTTCGGTTCACTCCCTCTGAAATAGACAAATCCACGAAGTAATCTCGGTTTACCTGCGGATTCCACCAATATGGGAGAAGGTATATTAACAATTTCCGGGTACGAGACGTCAGAATGGAATTTTTTGAAATTTGTTGAAGGACTTTTAATATACAATCCCAGCTGTGGGGCGTTCCATGGAGCCCCTTTAAAGTTGGTAAGTTTCAGCTTGTGTGTTCCGGTCGTCAGAGAAACAACTTTTTCACTTCGTCCCCGTAAGAATCTGTCGCCAACCTCCAACTGCGTTTCATCGTCAATGATCAATTGTACACCGCCGCTGTAGCCGATAGAAAAGGTGTATTCATCATCCGCGGGAATAACCAGGTCACCTTCGAAAACCAACGCGTATTCATCATCATCCTCTGCAAGTCTTACATCAATTTTTGTGGCAGAGCCACTACCTGAAACCTGCTGGCTATTTATTTCCGAGATATTTTTGAACAATCCTTTATGGCTTGTAAATGTAAGGTTGCTGAGTGCCACTTTGGATTCACCAAATAAAGTATACCGGATATTTCTGAATGCGACCGGACCATGATCGCCCTGGATCATCAGCGGACCAAAAGGCACCTCATTTTTCTCAATCGGTCCCCCGGTAGGCAGCGCCACCTCGACATTATTGTGTATGCGTACGCCATTAAGCTCTACATACTCAAATAATGCGTTTTTAATTTTATTACCGTTTTCGTCAAACCTGGGCGCTTTGAATGATATTTCAAAATGTTGCCAAAGTCCGGGAGCCTTTGACGGATTACCGGATGGTGGGATCCCTTTTAGAATGTTACCGGGAGTCGATTCCCAGTTTCTGTAGATCCCCCCGATATCTGAGAAGCCAGGGTTCCGGACGCCCCAGCTGTCGTATAACTGGATTTCATATCTGCCCTGAAGATAAATGCCTGAATTGGACCCTCTGGGAATCATGACATCCAGTTGCAGCAAAATATCTCCGTGTTCCCAATTCGTAATGAGTTGATCCCTTTTTACCTCGTCATTCATATTGAGTAATATCCCTGTCCCTTCAGTATACGTTACCGCCTGAACGGGCTTTTCCACGGTTTTCTTTTTTTTCTTTTTTGGGGGTGGCTCGGGTTTATCATGAATGTCAATGTTTCTATCCATAGTCACTTCCCCAACAATGAACCAATTACCAGCCTGAGACCTGAAATCACTCATATTTTGTAGTGAGACCTCAGTCTGGGCTATAGATTGAAACGCAAACAGGAGTCCAATGATCCAGATGTATCTTCTCATTCGTATCTTGATTTATCAGTGCATATTTATACAAAAACTTTGAGTTACCGGAAATGAAATTGGCTGATCAGCTTTTATTTGATTTTATCGTCCACGGGTTTCGGGATTTATTTGAGATACCATTCCAAATTGATTAACTCAAAATATCAGTGCAAAGGTCTTCCACGCGTCATCTCCCCCGAAACAACCGGTAGCGTTTTAGGGTTTGATCCAAACGTATGAGATGTGTTTCCGGGATTGTGTTTGTTCTCTTTTCTTTCTTTGCAAATGGTGAAGACCTAACTGCTATTCGAAAGACCTTTCACAATGCTGTTTTGGACAAAGGAAAGGTGAAAGAATTCCACGATTTTATAAACAAGCTGGATGATGAGGACGCTACCGTAAATGCTTACAAGGCTGTCTCCAAAGCATTATACGCACAGGTTGAATGGAACCCATTTAGAAAATACCAACTCGTTTCGGATTTTTCAGAGATAATTAATCAGGCAGTCAACGAAGAATCGGACAACTTTGAAATCCGGTTTTTGAGGCTTTGCATCGAGTATCATCTACCCCGTTTTCTTGGATTCAGCTCCAACATGACCGGTGACAAGGCAATTATAATGTCGCAACTAAAGGACATTGAAAAGTTGGATTATGATCCTTTCTTTACCGGTTTTATCATGTACTTCATGGACGAAACCGGGTTATGCAAGCCGCAGGAATTGACAGTTATTAAATCCAAACTGAGCACCAAAAAAAGCAAGGTTTAGTCGGAACTTATCTTTTCAGAACCTTCCGCTTACCTGAAAGTAAAAATTACGACCCGGCCTTAGGATATTGCCGATATCAAAATGTTCCCGATAGGCCCTATCCATCAAATTATCAACTCCGGCCGCAATTTTCCAACTACCCTCCCCGGCCTGCCATTCATTGGAGAACCGAACACTGAGAAGGTAATAAGACCCGGTGGGTCGTTCATTATACTTTTCACTGACTCTTTTTTGATCACCGCTCCACTCAAATTCCGGATGAACGGTGAATCCCAGTACCTCCTGATCAAAAGCCACACTGACCTTCAATGGTGGTATTTGCGGTAATGGATCCCCCTCAAAATCTTCACCATAAACATATGTCAAATTTCCACTCACATAACTTTTAGCATTGATCATAAATGTGGAGTTCAATTCTGTTCCGGCCATTATTGCACTTTCCGTATTTTGGTGCCATTTCACACCCATGGCTCCAATCGTCATTGCACTCAATTCCGGATCGTAGACACCTATAATATAATCCCTGAAGTAATAACTGAACATAGATCCGCTCGCCTGAAGTCGGGATGTACCCAGATGTTGGGAAATTTCAAGATGGATATTTTTCTCCTTTTCAATATCCGGATCTCCTATGTAATCATAACCATCCAGCCGGTTGAAAAGGAAATATCCAAATTGCTCTGACACGGACGGTGTTCGCTCACCATAGGCAATGGAAAATTGATTTTTGATCGATTCACCCATGGAATAAGACAGCCGGTAATTATGTAACAGGTTTAGCCTGCTCTTCTTACCGCTTTCATTGAAAATACTCAATTGTCGCTCTCCAAAGTCGCTGGTGATATATGAATTGGTAAGCTCCACCCTCGCCGATATATTCAGACCGGACTTTTCAGTGGGATTAAATTTGAAATTCCCTCCAACTCCACCCGCCTGTCGGTGGACATCGGGCCATGTCAGCATAAACATAGGCAACTGCTCGGGATTATTTGGATACATCAGCATTTCTGCCGAAGCGAAAGTTCTGAAGTAATCGGTTTTCACACGGAGGCTCCCCCTTGAGGTGTGAAAGATCTCACCCTCTAAATATCCGCCGGAAGTTCTCGTTTCACCAGGCATATCCATATGCATGGCAACAGAATCACGCTGCGTATCGTCCATGGCATGATGGATAAAATTATGATAGATCTTTATCTCCGCATTTTTTACAAAGACAATAGCAGGTAGCATATAGGTCAGGCCGAAAAGTTTTGCCCGGGCGTAAGCCACATCCATTGGAAGAGCCGGATATCCAACATCTTTTGCATCATCACCCAAAAAATCAAAAGAGAGGAGATGGCCTTCTTTTGGCATGTACCTCAGTGAGCCAGCATAATTGTTTTTTAAATATTGTGAATATTTAACTTCTTTTCCGTTTCCGTCGTGGTAGTTATGTGCTTTTCTATAAACCCCGCTGAGTCTCAATGCAATTTTTCCATGTGAAATATTTACATCCAGGGCCTGATTGAAACTGCCGGACGCCGACCCATAGTTGGTCTTGAACGAAGTAGTAATTTTTTTATTTCCATTGAATACCGGCTTTCTTAAATTAAAATTGATCCCTCCCCCGGTAGTTGATCCCATCAGGTTACCATCTGCCCCCAGTGAGATATCCAGGCTTTTCAGGTTTATGGGCTCCACATAGGAAGAAACCGGGTCCATCTTGTCTGTACATGCGCCGAAGATCCTCATCCCATCGACGGTAGCAATATATCGATCGGAAGTAAGACCCCGTAACATGGGCTCATTGGCAAAATTGCCCCTGCGCATCATGGATACTCCCGGCAGACAATGCATGAACTGATCCGTATTAATTAAGCTGTGCTTTTTGAACCGGTCAAAAACAACCTGCTCATCACTCAACTCTTCTTTTATCAACAGATCATCAAGTATTATCTCATCGGCGATATAGTTCTCCCTTTCAATGGAGTCCAGCCACGCCAAATATGCCGTTTTATCATCCTGAGCGAGGACACTGATACAAATGACCGTCACAGACAACAGAAGAAACCCGGATCTCAACATGAAATCGAACTTTAATCAACTATTGAAAAAACAAATCAAAATACGGCTCTCCGCAAACCATCCCCCCCTGTTTTATGACCAGCCGGATCTGCCAGTCTCCCGTCATTGTGAAGTTTACCGTACCCAGGTAATGCCCGCCACTGTCGTGAACCGGTGAAACATTATTGGGGGAACCGTGATCCATTGAAACCATCCATGGTTCCATTTCTATTTCAAGGTCGGTCACAGGCGGCCATGCCATCATACTCTCCTTTTCGAAAATGGCCAGTTCCATGTCATTCTGACCTACCTGAGGAGCACCCGGCTCCACGAGACTTACAAAGTATTTTGTAGTTTCATCCATTGCGCTTACGAAGGATACCATGCGCGCATACTCTGGTTGTGAGACGGTAACCGGCACCTCGATCTTTGTATCATTCACATCAAAATTCAGGGTCCAGCTACCCATTTCTCCGGAAGGCATCACAAAAACCGTATTGAATTCAAATTTTCCATCAGAAAAAGTATTTCCCTCCGGCAATTCCAGCGGCGCCGAATGATCCATTTCCATCATATCCATCATCGGCGTAACAGATATATTCCCATTCAGCAGATTATCATTATCATCGGCGATTTTGGCAGTGATCTTATTAAAACCAACAAAGAATGATTCTGAAGCATACAATGTGACGGTGATCCCACCACCGGAAAAAGTTGTTATTTCACTTAATTCTGTTTCAAACTTCGGAACAGGATCTTTATCGTCCGAGCACGAAACAATCAGCATTATCATGGCGATAACGCCCAGTCTGATTTTATTCATTACAAAAAGGTTATTTAAGGTTAGAAGTTTAGAAAATCGAATGGTTTTCTAACCTTGAATGGGTGGCTTCAAAAGCTGATGGAAATGGTCATGCGTATAAACATTCGACCAAACCGATCGGTGGATTACTTCATAAGTTACGGGCTCATTCAGTGTAACTTCATGAGCCGAAAAATAAAATTCGAAATTCACCGGAATGGGATTGAAGGTATCATCTGTGCCTTCCTGTTGCTGGGCTGCTGCAATTTTCTGGGCCAGGATGCATTTTCCTTCACAATTTAGTTCAGGTCTGTCCCGGTTTTCGCAATTTGCCTGGTACACATCCATATTGATGTAGTAATCCAGCAGGAACCCAGAAGAATAAAACAGATGTACCGCAAAACAAAGCAGCAATATGGAAGAAAACATCCCCCTCATATTCGCAATGATAGCGTTGCAGGGGCTGTTGCTAACTGATATTTATCACCGGTTAATATGTTAATTCTTATTAATCAGCTGCTATCATGGCAATTGCTGCGGTCTAAAGTATTGATTAACTTCGTGCCAGATATTTCATGACTATGAAGAAAATAGTTGCATTCTTACTGACCATGACCACTTCTTTGGTCCTGTTGGCCCAGGAGGAAATGGCTGAATCAGTTGAGTCAACCGAATGGTCCGATGATACCAAGTGGAAGATCGTTACGGTGTTTGCTATTGTGGTGATAGTTCTGGTCTTTCGGACCTTTAGAAATAAACCTACGGTTTAAATTTTCGTTATCCTAAGTGTGCTGATCAAGGCATTTACATATTATTTATCTGTTTCCCTGTTGCTGGGAAATATCGGAGTAGAAGTATTTACACACACCTGCCACCTGTTTGGTGTAAGTGAAACCACACTTTTTGACTTTGAGGAATGCTGTGGAGAAATGGATACAGCAAGTGAATCGCTGGATGTAAAATGCTGTTCAGTCGATCACGCCAGCTATTATCTGGATTTCGATACCGACCTTAAAAACAAGATACATTACACCTTTCTGCCCACGCCCAATCCCTGGGCGGAAACAGCTCCCCCAAACCATTTAAAAACTAAAAATCAGTCTTTTTCTGAATTCGCAAACCCACCTCCCAAAAAGTTCAATCGTGAGCTTCTGAGCGATATTCAGGTATTTCTTCTCTAGCATTTCAATAGTCGAAATCTCGTATCGATCTTCTCATTGAAGATCAATTCATTTCACTTATTCTAAATGCTAAAACGATGAAAAAACATTTTTTAATATTTCTAATAATCACCATTAATCAATGGAGCCTCATGGCTCAGGAAGCAATCCTGGGAATGGTGGCTACCTCAAAGCACGAACCACTGGTAGGGGCTACGGTGCAGGTCCTGGGAACGGATAAAGGAACGATCACAGATGTAGATGGAAGATTTGAGATTTCAGCCTCCAATGGAGACCGGTTGATCGTAAGTTTCGTTGGTTTTGACACGGACACGGTGGAGGCCGAAACGGGAAAGATGATGCATATCATGATCAACGAATCTGCCGAAGAGTTAGGGGAGGTTGTGGTTTCTTCGGGAAGTACATTTTTTGATAACATGGAGTCGAAAAACCTGGAAATCATCACGGAAAAAGAACTTCTGAAGGCTGCCTGTTGCAATCTTTCTGAAAGTTTTGAAACCAATGCATCCGTCGATGTTTCACTCACAGATGCTGTTTCCGGAGCCAAAATGATCCGGATGCTGGGTCTTGATGGAAAATATGTTCAGATCAACCGTGAAAACATCCCGCATGTCAGAGGACTGACCAACCGATATGGGTTGGGGTTTGTTCCGGGTACATGGATCCAGTCGATCGATGTAGGAAAGGGTGCCGGCACTGTTGTTAACGGATATGAATCCATGACAGGACAAATCAACCTGGAATTCAAGAAACCCGAGAACAGCGAAAAACTCTACCTTAATAGCTATATAAACTCGTTTGGACGATTTGAATTAAACGGGAATCGGGCGCGCGATCTGAACGAAAAATGGAGTACGGGTATATTGGCACATGCCGACTATTTCGGCAGCGAAATTGACCAAAATGACGACGGCTTTATGGATAGGCCAAAATCCAGGCAGATCAACGTATTAAAACGGTTTAAATACAACGGAGAGCGCATTGTCGGCCAGTTTGGACTGAATGTGATGAGAGACGAAAAAGCCGGCGGACAAACCGGTTTTGACTTTGGAGATGACCACAAAACCTCTCCGGAATATGGCTTTGTTAACAATACTACCAGAATAGAAGCCTACGGAAAAACCGGAATTCTGTTTCTGGACAAACCGTACAAAGGCTGGGGATTTCTGTATTCGGCTTCTTTCCAGGACATGGATGGTGGTTTTGGGAGAGAACCCTACGATGGCAAAGAAACCACGCTATATTTCAACGCCATTAATCAAAACATCATTGGTAATTCATTTCATCAGTATAAAACAGGGTTCAGTGTGCTTTATGATGATTTCAAGGAGTCTTATTCCAGTCTTAATTTGAATCGGCAGGAAATCGTACCTGGTGGTTATTTTGAATACTCTTACCTGCCAAATGATAATTTTACGATGGTTGCCGGACTCAGGTACGACCATCACAACCTGTACGGAAGTTATTGGACACCGCGGCTGCATTTGAGATATCAAAGCGGCAAAAACACCGTCTGGAGAGCATCGGCAGGAAGGGGTTACCGTACACCGAATGTATTGATGGATAACCTGCCAATGCTGTTTTCGTCCAGAAACATATCCATTACTGAAGAAATAAAGCCGGAAGTTTCCTGGAATAGCGGGGCCAGTGTTACTTCAGAGATAGCCCTGTTTAACACCCCGGTCGAAGTTGCCATTGACTATTTCCATACTTATTTTGAGAATCAACTTATCGCGGATATGGATGCATCTTTTACGGAGGTGTTTCTCTACAATTTACGCGGCAGATCATATGCCCACAATTACCAGACCCAGTTGAATTTCAAGCTTTCGGAAAAATTATCGACAAGAGTGGCATACAAGTATTATGATGTAAAAACAACTTATAGTGGCGTATTGAGGCGACCTCCGTTTATTCCGAAGAACAGGTTTTTCATTAACACGGCTTACGCCACAAAATATGAAAAATGGAAAATAGATGGTACGTTGCAGTGGAGAGGTAAAGGCAGGTTTCCGGATATGTCAAATCATCCAATTACGGATGTGACATTCGACACCGAGACGCCTTCATATTTTCTGTTAAATGGCCAGATAAGCCGTGGTTTTCGCTGGGGTAATATTTATTTGGGGTCGGAAAACCTGTTAAACTTCAGGCAAAAGAACCCGATTGTTGATCCTGAAAATCCATTCGGAACAAATTTTGACGCATCCATGATATGGGGTCCTGTCACTGGGACGATGGTTTATGCCGGATTTAGATATAAAGTGAAAAGAAAATAATATGAAAACAACAATTCTAACTTTCTTAATGGCAGGTGTTGTCCTTCCTCTTTTAGCGCAGAAGAGCCCGATAAAAGTGAAAGAAGGTCTGAAAATAGAAATTCAGACATCTGCCATCTGTGAAATGTGCAAGGAAGCCATTGAATATGATCTCACATTCGAAAAAGGAGTGAAAAGTGCAGACCTGAACCTCGATGATATGGTTGTCACGGTAATTTATAACGGAAAGAAGACCACTGATGAAAAGATCCGGAAACGGATCACAATGGTCGGTTACAATGCTGATCATCTGAAACGAGATTCGGTAGCTTATGAAAACCTGCCATTCTGTTGCAAGGATGGCGGTCATGATGACGATCATTGAACCATTTTTACGAAAATCAAAGAAGGCGGATGGTCATCCATAATAGTAGCTCCTTTTCATTGAGATGTAAATTTGGTCTGCACAGAATTGATATCTGATTACTCCACATTCCAAAAAAGGAATCAATGACATTCAATCAGTCGTGAAAACAATTTGAGAATGGACTCGAAAAAGTATTACTGCCCAATGAAATGTGAAGGCGAGAAGGAGTACGACTCACCAGGCAATTGTCCTGTTTGTCACATGAAGTTGGTGCTGGTCGGAAACGAATCCCAACGCCACCATGGAAATGATTTGCCGCCGCTTCCCGAAATCGGACCTTCGGCAAAACATCACGGCGGGTACTATTGCCCCATGAAATGCGAAGGGGACAAAACTTATGATGAGCCTGGCAATTGTCCCGTATGTAACATGCACCTTGTACCTGTTGGTGAGGAATCCACTCATCATGTACATGAGCATGAGCATCCCGCACCCCTTCCGGAAATCGGATCAGCAAAGAGAAGTTCCGGGGAGTACTACTGTCCCATGCATTGTGAGGGAGATAAGACATACGACAAGCCCGGTGATTGTCCCGTATGCGGTATGCATCTTCAGAAAGCAGAGGCCGCTCCATCAAGGAAGACAACCTATACCTGTCCCATGCACCCGGAAGTAAAAAAAGACAGGCCCGGTACCTGCCCAAAATGCGGAATGGATCTTGTCCCCGAAACGGTCGAAGAGACCAGCGAGGAAGAAAAGGTCTATCGGAAAATGCTGAAGAAATTCAGGATAGCAGTCATTTTGACTGTGCCTGTTTTTGTCCTGGCCATGTCCGAATTTTTCAGTTTTCTGCAGTTGGAAGCCATAGCTTCAAAAAAGGTATGGGGTTGGGTCCAGTTCATTTTGGCGACACCTGTGGTTTTTTATTCGGGTTGGAGTTTTTTCATCCGCGGGTGGAGTTCAATCAGGCGATGGGCACCCAATATGTGGACACTAATTTCCATTGGGGTCGGCGCGGCATATCTTTTTAGTGTCCTGGCTTTGATCACTCCGGAAATCTTTCCGACCCAATTTACGGATGCCGATGGTAACGTTCATCTGTATTTTGAGGCTGCAGCTGTCATACTGACGCTTGTATTGCTTGGTCAGGTCCTGGAGTCACGCGCACATAGTAAAACCAATTCGGCCATAAAGGCATTGTTAAACCTTGTACCTCCGGTGGCCAGGATCATCAGAAACGGTAATGAAGAGGAAATACCACTCGAAGACGTTCAGGTCGATGATACACTTCGCCTGAAACCCGGTGAGAAGATCCCCGTGGACGGGACCATT
Organism: Cyclobacteriaceae bacterium; assembly: GCA_028278225.1. Classification (GTDB taxonomy): domain Bacteria; phylum Bacteroidota; class Bacteroidia; order Cytophagales; family Cyclobacteriaceae; genus JANQEU01. The sequence continues at coordinate 55,017 of JANQEU010000089.1, read as the reverse complement.
ACTTCCGGAAGTGGAACGATCGATGAAAGTATGATCACCGGGGAACCAATACCTGTCGAAAAAGCTGTTGGCGACAAGGTGACCGGTGGTACGATCAACGGTCAGACCTCTTTTGAAATGAAAGCCGAAAAAGTGGGCTCGGACACATTACTGGCACAAATTATTGAAATGGTGAATGAAGCAAGCCGATCCAGGGCGCCCATTCAGAAATTAGCGGATGTGGTTGCAAAATATTTCGTGCAGATAGTCATAGCCATTGCATTAATTACCTTCTTCATATGGGCGGTTTGGGGACCGCAACCGGCTTATGTCTATGCCTTTGTCAATGCTGTATCCGTATTGATCATTGCCTGTCCATGTGCACTGGGATTGGCGACACCCATGTCTATAATGGTGGGAACCGGAAGGATGGCCCAATCAGGCGTATTGGTGAAAGATGCCAGGGCTATCGAACAAATGAATAAGGTGGACACGCTTATCATCGATAAGACGGGAACCATCACCGTTGGGAAGCCCAGTCTTAAAGGATACAGGTCATTTGGCGATATGAGCGATGAGGAGGTTCTGCAACTGGCTGCATCCATTGATAATAACAGTGAACACCCGGTTGCCAATGCTATTGTGAATGGTGCTAAAGAAATTGGGGTACCTATCATCAAAGTCAAAGATTTTGAATCTGTCACCGGAAAAGGCGTACAGGCATATTATAACGATAAAAAAGCTGGTCTTGGTAATCACCGCCTGGTGGAGGATTTTTCTGCAGAAATTACTGATGAACAAAAGACACTGGTGGAAGTCTGGCAAACCACCGGTCAAACCGTGATGTATCTGATCATCGAAAATACAGTAGAAGGAGTAGTCAGTGTTGCAGATAAGATCAAGGAGACTTCAGCACAGGCCATAAAGAATCTGCAAAAAATGGGTATCAAAGTACACATGTTAACCGGTGACAACAAATTTACTGCAAAGGCGGTAGCGGATGAACTCAGTCTGGATGGATACAAAGCAGAATGCTTACCTGACGATAAGCACGAAAGTGTGAAAGAACTTCAGGAAGCGGGTAAGGTTGTAGCTATGGCCGGGGACGGTATCAATGATGCGCCGGCACTGGCACAGGCGGATATCGGAATCGCGATGGGAACCGGAACCGGTATCGCCATGCAAAGCGCTGAAGTAACCCTGATCAAAGGAGATCTGAATGGGATTGAACGAGCGAGAAGTCTAAGCTTTAAGGTGATGAAAAACATTAAACAGAATCTTTTTTTCGCATTTGTATATAATGCCCTGGGTGTGCCAATCGCAACCGGAATATTGTATCCTATCTTTGGTATCTTACTAAGCCCAATGATCGCTGCAGCTGCCATGAGTTTTAGTTCCGTTTCGGTAATTACCAATGCGTTGAGGCTTAGAGGAAGCTAATGACTGGCCATTTCAATATTACAAAAGCGTCGGGGGAAAAAGTACCTTTTTCATCAACAAAGCTGCATCAATCCCTGGAACGAGCCGGCGCAAATGAAGCAACGATCAATCAGATCCTCCTGGATATAAGGAGTGAGCTTTATGACGGAATCACAACCAGAAAGATCTATCAAAAGGCTTTTAAATTATTAAGAAAGGCAGAACACCATCTTGCTGCAAAATATAAACTCAAGCAAGCCATAATGGAGTTAGGTCCGTCAGGTTATCCTTTTGAACAATTCATAGGTGAAATCCTAAGATCTCAGGGCTATTCGGTAAAAATCGGAGAAATCGTAAAAGGTCATTGCGTCAATCATGAAGTCGATGTGGTAGCGGAAAAGGATGACAGAAGATTGATGATCGAGTGCAAATATCACAGCAATCCGGGCATAAAAAGCAATGTCAAAATTCCACTATACATATTTTCCAGGTTCAAGGATGTGGAAAAAGCCTGGAGGAAAACTGACGGTGATGGCATGACCTATCGCGGCTGGCTGGTCACCAATACCAAATTCACTTTGGATGCCATTGAATATGGCAATTGTGTGGGGTTAACCATGATTGGATGGGATTATCCCCAACCCGGGAACTTAAAGGAAAGAATCGACATTTCGGGGTTATATCCCATCACAACCCTGACCTCTTTGACCAAAAAAGAAAAACAAAAAATTCTGAAAAAAGGCGCCGTGTTATGCAAAGATATCTGTGAAAACCACGCATTTCTTGACGAAATTGGCTTAGGAGTAAAAAGAAGGAAAACCATCATCACGGAAGCTGAATACCTATGCCGTTAAACTTCAAGTCTTCGACCCTGGGTCTACTATTTTTATGTGGTTTCATTTCATGCCAACAGAATAATGAACAGACAGACGGCCAGGTTAAAATTCAACCTATAAGCAAGACGTTTGAGAACAGCTCCCTTCCCTATCTTGTAAGAGGCAGCGATAACATTCTGTACCTGTCCATGGTCAGAAAAAAGGGTAATACTGTAGTTCTGGAATATTCTATTCTTTCGAACGGGGATTGGACAGTTCCCACTGAAATAAATAGTGGTACCAACTGGTTTGTCAACTGGGCGGATTACCCCATGATGGCCGTTAACAGGAATAGCGAAAAGATCGCGCACTTTCTGGCCAAAAGCTCTTCCGGAACCTTTTCGTATGATGTCAATGTGGTAAGATCACTCAATGCCGGAAACTGGTCCGACCCACTTGTCCCGCATAATGACAAAACGCTTACTGAACATGGTTTTGTCACTATGATCCCATTGGAAAACAGATCTTTCCAGCTTGCATGGCTCGATGGAAGATACACGGGAGGCGGTGATCATGGATCTCACGGAGGTGGTGCAATGACCATCAGATCGGCTATCATGGATATGGAGGGAAATCTTTCGGAAGAAGTCGAATTGGACAACCGGGTCTGTGACTGTTGCCAAACGGGTGGGGCGATGACCTCAAACGGACCGGTAATTGTATATCGTGATTGATCGGACCTGGAAATAAGAGATATGTCAATCGTACGAAAAGTTGGCAGCAAGTGGACAGAACCAAAAACCATTTATCCTGACAATTGGGAAATTGAAGCTTGTCCTGTGAATGGCCCACGGGTAGCAGCCATAGGAAATAATCTCGCCGTGGCCTGGTTTTCAGCACCTGGTAATAATGGCCAGGTAAAAGTGGTGTTTTCGGATAATGGCGGTGAATCGTTCTATGAACCCATTGTTGTCGACGATGGTAGCCCTATAGGAAGAGTGGACCTCATCATGCTGAGCGACTCCCGTGCAGGTATTAGCTGGCTGACGCAGAACGAAGCCGGGGCCTTCATAAAATTTGCCATCATTAATGCAAAAGGGGTTGTTGAGCACATGGTCACAGTCTCCGAAACATCGGAATCACGAGGAAGTGGATTCCCACAAATGGAAAGATACAAAGGCAAGGTATATTTCGCATGGACAGAACCTGGGGAGGGAACATCCACTATAAAAACAGCATGGATAAAACTTTGAATGTAAAATGCGACTAATCCTGCACCAATTTGAGTTGAAGCTTAAACATACTTTTAAAATAGCCCACGACAAGCGGGACGAGCAGCAAACCCTGATTGTGGAACTGGATGACAGAGGATTTTCAGGATACGGCGAGGCCACGGCAAACAAGTTTTACGGTCGTACGATAGAATCTATGGTTGAAGTACTGGAAAAAGCCCGGCATCAAATTGAGAATCAGGAGTTAAGGGATCCTGATTCATATTTCAAGTCACTTGAACCAGTCCTTTCTGAAAACTCATTCGCTCAATGTGCCGTTGATGTGGCTGCACACGACTTGTTTGGCAAGAAATTGGGAAAACCGATATACGAGATTTGGGGATTGTCCACGGACAGAATCCCTGTTACAAGCTATACCATTGGAATTGACACTATCCCAAAGATGGTGGAGAAGATGAAAGAATTCCCCTGGCCCAATTACAAGATCAAACTTGGAACGAATGAGGATATTGAGATTATCCGGGAACTGAGGAAGCATACTCAATCTACTTTCAGGGTAGATGCCAATTGTGCATGGACCGCAGAGGACACCCTCCGAAATGCCAGGGAATTTCAAAAACTGGGTGTCGAGTTTATCGAGCAGCCGCTGTCACCGGAAGATATTGATGGTATGAAAAAGGTTCATTCCGATTGTGTATTGCCGGTAATTGCTGACGAGAGTTGCATCATTGAAAGAGATGTGGATCGTTGTCATGGCTTATTTCATGGAATCAACATCAAACTAATGAAGTGCGGAGGTCTTATACCAGCCAGACGAATGATTGAAAGAGCACGGGAACTTGATCTCAAAGTAATGGTCGGTTGTATGACCGAGTCCTCAGTCGGTATCTCCGCAATCAGCCAGTTGCTGCCTTTACTGGACTATGTAGATATGGATGGATCTACTTTGATCTCAAATGATACAGCAACAGGCCCGAGGCTCGAAAATGGGGAGATCGTTTTGTCCCAGGAAAATGGGACCGGCGCTCGATTAACAGGACAATAACTTAGTTTTTTGTCTCGTGATCGATATCTAAAGTTTCTACTCCATTTGTAATTTTAGCCGTTATTGGTGTGAGTTCCCTCTTCCATTTATCATCATACTGAGCTTTTATCTTCTCGATCCATGTTTCCGTATAGTCTGATCTAACCAGGTTCAAGGTACAGCCTCCAAATCCACCACCGGTCATTCTTGATCCTATCACATTTTCATCGGACTCGGTAGTTTCCACCAAAAAATCAATTTCCGGGCAGGTGATCTCATATTCGGTTTTCATTGCGTTATGGGCAGCGTATAAAATCTGACCAGCCCGATGGTAATCACCAGATTCCAGGGAGGCACATAGCTCATGCACTCTCATATTTTCATCAATAACGTATTTGCTTCGTTTAAATAATGTTGATTGAAGTGTACTTTCAAATTCCAACAGCATTTCAAGTGAGACATCACGCAATGAGTTCACTTCCGGATACTGAGACTTTATAGTAAATACAGCTTCCTCGCATTGCGCTCTCCTGATATTATATTCAGATGATGCCAGACTATGCGCAACATTTGAATTCAACAAAATGATATCCAGACTATCAAATCGTGATTGATACTTTTCAAATGTGAGATCCCTGCAATCCAGTTTGAGAACATGATCTTTCTCCCCGAACATACTCGAAAACTGATCCATAATGCCGCATTTTACTCCCACAAAATCGTGTTCGGCTTTTTGCGAGATCCGGACCAGGTCGAGTTGACTTAATCCCAGGTCAAATAGTTCATTCAAGCCATAACTGAAGGCGTTTTCCAATGCTGCGGAAGATGAAAGACCGGCACCTTCCGGAATATCCCCAATCACTAGAGCATTGAAATGACCAATGTTCTTGCCAAGTTTCTGCAAAATGGTCGTCACCCCAATTATATAATTTGCCCAATGCTGTCCGGTTTTTTTGGGATACTTATTATTAAATGTTACACTGTCATTGTAGTCAAATGAGATGATCCGGGATTGATGATCATTGCTTTTCCCAAGACCAACATAAATTGATTTATCAATTGCAGCTGGCAGTACAAACCCTTCGTTGTAATCCGTGTGTTCGCCAATGAAGTTTATTCTTCCCGGGGCACGTACAATAATATCCGGCAGTGAACGAAAGCTACCGGTATATTTATCCAATACTTTTTTTCCAATTTGATATTTCATTCTTCAGCTATTTGGCACATCATCAACCCAGCATTCGGGTGGAAAGAAAACATTTTATATCAATCACTTCCTGAAATCACTGCTTTGTCTGATTCTATGAAATCATTGCCGGCTCTTATCGTGATCCTGTCAAAGCCCGGAAATGTCCGTAGCAAAATGGAAGCAATACCCGCCTCGGCATTGACCGGATTTTCACCTATTAATTCAGCTTCTCCCTCAATGTGGAATTGTATCTCATCTTCAGCATCACAGACAAAATATCCCTGTTTATCTACGATCCTGGCGTAGATAAAAATGATATCCATCTCCGTAGTTGAAATGGGAATTCCTGACAGATCATAGTCGATTACCACAGAATTTGGCGTAGAAGAAGTATTTACGACATCACTTGTCTTTTTTATACCATCGATAAAACCCACGGCTTCAAGTTTGCCGGGTGTAAACGACCCAAGATCAAATTTGAACGGAGGCTGTCTTAAATGGTCCGAATATCGGTCGGGAAGGGCTTTGTTTCTGCCGACTGATTTATCGTTTAGTAAAAGCTCAACCTCATCACAATTGCTGTAAATCGTTATTTCCGTAGCCGATTTGGTATTCCAGTGTGAAGCAATTTCCACAAATGGCTGATAAAAATCCTGAATTGATTCCGGAACGGCCTGTGGCGGTCTCTGACTTTTATAGAAGTAGTAGGAGAATTTTGGAATTCTAAAAATGTCAGATATTCCTGAGGCTTCCAGGTCATTGGCGTACCCACGGTTATAGTCAAACATTACCCAATTGGCATGACCGATCGTTCCAATTCCTGTTCTGTTGGAATTGGCAGCTTCCTGAAAATTAAGCGCCTGCTGCAATAATCTCTTCTCCCCATATCCCCTTAACTGCCGGCTGTTTCTCTCTTCTTCGGTCAGGTCTTTAAATGCCTTTTGGTTGAATCCGGCATTGTGAGCGTAATACTCCCAGTCGCCGTATTCGGCAATAAATATGCTCCTTTCACCTTGCTTGTATTCGTTCCAGTAGGTGGGAGGTTTTCCATGTTGACGGGCGGGAATAAAAAGATCGTAAGAAGGATGATCCATCCAGCCGGCACTATAGGTATCATCAAACGGGAGCTCTTCTTTCAGAATTCTGTTTGCCTCGATCATGTACTCCTCCGACATTCCGGATTCATTTAATGAAACCTCCCAAAATATAACAGATGGATGATTTCGGTCTCTTCGCACCATATCCCTGATGTCCTGGAAGGAATTTTCAACAAATGCTCCTTCCTCAAAGTATTGCCATCCCGGAATAGCGTTCATTACCAGGATCCCAAGTTCATCACATGCATCGAGGAATGCTTCATCCTGTGGGTAATGGCTTAGCCTGACAAAATCAAAACCGGCATTCTTGATCTTGACGGCGTCACGGTAATTAGCATTATTTGATAACGCATAGCCGACATACGGATATTCCTGGTGCCGGTTGGTGCCCTTTATAAATTGCTTCTCATTGTTAAGGTAAAACCCATCCTGTTTCAATTCGATTTTACGAATTCCGATCTTTTCCCCAATTTCATCCAGCAACAATTTTCCTGACCTGATCTGCACCTTGAGATCATACAGATAAGGTGAACTTGTCGACCAGAGTTGGGGATCATCCACATTTAGACCAATGTGAACAAGGGTATCCGATTTTGATCCTAACCTTAAGCCAGGCTGTAAGAATCGGAATTCTTGACTCCAGGACCCCTCGATTGTCAAATCATATGGTCTGTTGGAGTCGTTTCTGATGTGAAGGCGAATAGATCCTTCTGCCCGTTTTTTGGAAACCTGATCAAAATGTACCAGGAAACCTGCATTTGATGAATCTTCCAGAAAAGGATCTGTGATGTATACGTCATTTTTCCTGATCAAACGAACATCTCTGTATATACCTCCATAGAAATTGAAATCCAAATGTTCCAACAGCTTGCCTGGCGGTACAGTGGTATCATCTTTGTTCGTGACTTCAACCCGTATTTCATTGGTTTCAGCCCCGATCAGTTTTGTAATATCAACCGAAAACGGCAGATACCCCCCGGAATGTTCTTTAGCTTTTGTGCCATTGACATACACACTGGCAGAATGCATGACTCCTTCAAAATGTATTATTGATTTTCCGCTATAGGGATTATCGATCGTTATGTGTCTGACATATGTCATCTCGCCCTGCCACTGATCATTAACCACAAGAGGTTCAATCCGGGGAATGTGCGGAATTGAAACCGAATAAGGGGATGAATCGCTTTCTTTGTTAAAAACCCAGTTATCATTAATTAGCCTGGTTTCAGGAATTATCACGGGACTTTGCGAGCATCCCTGGTTCAAAAGAAGAAGAAAACCAGGAACTAAATATTGTAAGCAATTCCTATTTATTCCCATGTTTGAATATTTCAAATACTAAAGAAGAAAAGTCTGAAGGAAGGAAGACCAAACCTGGTATCCCTTTTCTGTTAAATGAACACCATCAGTGGTAAGATCCGGCCGCATTGCGCCACTGTCATCCGTGAATTCAGAACTTGTATCAATAACCCTGTATGCCGAAGAATTTCCGCCTCTTATGAGCGCGTTGATCTCGGCGAGTTTTTTTGCTTTTTCATGATCTTTTGCCAGGGGTAAAATGGTTTGAACATAAACCATAATATCCTGATCGGAGCGGGAGAGCGTATTGGCTATTCGGTCAATTTTTTCGAATATTTCCGCCGGGGAATGATCCGTCCAAAGATCATTTGTCCCGATCATAAGAAACACTTTGGAAGGTTTACCACATACGATTTCATTCAGCCTGGCTAAAACACCATCGGTATTATCCCCTGAAATACCTCGATTCTTAACATTCGGTAGTTTAAGGCGCTCCGACCAATTTCCGCCTTGTTCGGTCAGACTATTACCGAGCATTACAATGTCTCCAGAGAGAACAGGCTCACTTTTGAAGTGTTCAATCATTTCAGGATAATGTTTACGAGTCCATTGTGAATGTGTGTTGATTACTGTATCCTTATTTGGAAACAACTCAAGACATCCGGGATCGATCGAATCCGTTAGATCCTGGGCACAACCAGTCAGGCAAAACAAAAAAAATAAGGTCAGGATATTAAGTATTTTCATGGATCAGTTAAGAAGTTCTTCAACGGTGACGAATTCATATCCCAATGATTTACCATGATTAATTATTAATTCCAGGGCTTCCGGCATTTCACTTCCCGGTTCTCCAAAATCGTAATCATGCAATAACACAATGGCGCCGGGATGAAGGAAATCTTTAAATCTTTGAAAAATTTCTGCAGCGCTATTTTGATTTTCATCCCAATCCAGGGATGTGACAGACCACAACACGGTCCGGATCCCCCTTACACCGAGGAACTTTATCTGGTCTTCAGTGATTGCACCAAAAGGGGGTCTGAAATATTTTGGCTGGAAGCCGAATAAGGAGTCAAAGCGATGATTTGTTCTGCTGACCTGAGTTTTCCAGAGGATTTCATTTTCCGATGTAAGCCCGTTTGCATGATCCCAGCTATGATTGGCGATTTGATGGTTTTCCCTTGCCGATTGCACTAAATCCACATTTTCCTCAAGGTTTTTCCCTTGCCAGAAAAAGGTGGATTTTATGCCATTCGAATCCAGAATATCGAGAATCTCTTGCGTCATGCCTGATGGTCCGTCATCAAAAGTAAGGGCAACTTTCTTTTCCCCGGTGGATCCCCGGAGGATACACAGATCGGGATTTCTCCTTGCCAAATCAATGAAGGTCCCGGGGATCATCGGAATAGTATCAGGTATTACCGTTAAATCGGAGGTAATCTGATCCTGAGCGATGCACTGTTGAATATGAATAACAGAATAAACCAGGAGAACTGCTATTTTCTTCTTCATTCACTATAAAGGGTAACATCAAAGAAATCGAAAACCGGCAATGCCTCATTGTCATTTTGAAAATCAAAAAAAGTGGCATTGTCCCAGTGAGATCCATCACCCCACCGGGTGCTACAGCCGGTTGAGATCCATGCGGGTTCCCAGTAAATGACCCCTTCACCTCCGCCTTGCAGAACAGTTTTTGTCAATTGAATCATGTAATCCCGTTGACCGGCCGGTGAAGCATCAAATCCATCGATCAATGCATCCTGACCCAGAAGATTATTCGCCGGATCAGCATTATCCAAAGTGTATGGATAAGCAGTTTCTACTACCATTATCCTTTTGCCATATTCAGATCTCAAAGATTCAATTACACTTGATAGTTCCGACAAAGAATACTTCGACCATTTTGGATAGTAGGAGAGCCCCACCCAGTCAAAATCACTTATTCCATTATCAAATGCCAGGGGAAACCACCATTCGGCATTTTCCGGTTGAGCAATGTGGAGCATGGTCATCACATTTTTCCCAACTCGTTCCGATACATCATTCACTGCTTTTATGCCCCTGTTAAGAAGGTATACGTTCCTTTCCCAGTTGATCGAGTCATAGTTTTCGGCGAAATCCGCCATCATAACCTCTGCATTGGTTTCATTACCTATCTGGACCATCTCAGGAAGCAGCCCTGCAGCATCCAAATCCAACAGAACTCCATAGGTATAATTATATACCGAGTCTCCCAGCATATTCATCGAGGCAATATCCTTCCAGGCGTTTGGGATCAGCTGTTTTCCGGGATCGGCCCAATCATCCGAATAATGAAAATCCAGTAAGATCCTCATTCCTAAAGCTTTGGACCTTTTTATGGCTTTCTTAACGTCGGCATAGTTGGAATAATCAGTCCATTCCGGTGAGTGCCAAAGTCTGAGTCTGACAAGATTGGTTTCTTCATCCGCAAATAACCTGTATGGATCAATGATCTTACCTTCTTTTTTGAATTCTCCTCCGCAATCCAGCATCTCATTGACGTAGGAAAGATCCGCACCTAAGTAAATAACAGGTTCATCAGTGGTTTGAACACCCTGAACGGAATTCTCTCTTGAATTTTCAGAAGTACATCCGGCTATCAACAGTAGGAAGAGTAAGCTGCTAAAATATTTCATGATTATTTCCGGTTAATAACCCGGATTTTGCAAAAGATTCGGATTGATGTCAATATAGTACTGAGGAATCGGATATAATACCTGATGATCCCCGGCATCGATACCCCTTTCCTTTGCTCTTTCAATGAATTTGCCGTGACGTATCAGGTCCTCTCGCCGGTATCCTTCAGCATAAAGCTCCCAGCTTCGCTCTTGTAAAATCCGATCTCTTAACTCCTCTTTTGATGAAAAATCACCCAGGTTCAGGAGTTTCCCCGGATTGCCCGGGAAAGCCCGCTGTCTAAGCCAGTTGATAAGATCGATCGACTCTTGGTTTGGTCCATGAATTTCATTGAGCGCCTCCGCCAGCACCAGGATCACATCAGTGAATCTGAGTACAACAATGTCATTACCAGCCCATGGTCCGATGCGGTTTTCATCCACGGCATATTTCATAATTAATGCACCATCTTCATCATCAAGGATCACCTGACTACTGTCGAAAACAGAAATATACGACTTCGTCAGCAATTCACGCCTGATATCTTCGGGATCAAAAGACTCGTAGAATGCCTGGTAAACCCTGTCCCCGCCCCAGGATGCGGTGACCTGGTCTGGTTCAGCCGTGGCCGCCAGAAAGGCGTTGCCCAGGCCGGTCTGGGCAATTGACAGCACAGAAAAAAGGATTTCCGGGTTTCCGTTATTGTCAGGAGCAAAAATGTCGCTATAACCGGATGAAAGTGTATAGTCATTCATTATCATCCTGGCTGCTGTCTCTGCATCAGCCCATCTTTTTTCATTGAGATATAATCTCGCCAACAAGCTGTAAGCTGCACCTTTTGTAAACCGGCCATAATCGCTTAACGGGTAACTCACCGGAAGTAATTCTCCGGCCCGGCTCAAGTCACTTGCAATGGACTCCACCAACTCGCTCTCACTTGCCTGAGAAGGGAGCGAAAACGGATCGGATGTGGGTTTCAGCACCAGGGGTACTTTACCATAAAAATTGTACAGGTAGTAGTAAAACATGCCTCGCCCGAACAGGGCTTCTCCCATCACCTGATCACGAACGGGCTGTGATATGTCGGAATTATTCTCCACATTCAGTATCACATTGTTCGCGATATTGATACCCTCATAAAAATCCCTGTACACATAAAAAATACCACCCCCAGCCTGAAATGGAGTAAAAGTGAAATTTTGTAATACGCCTGCATCTCCGCTGGGAAAACTAAGTGCCCACGTCACCCAGGTTTCGTCAGACACATACTGATTAAGCATCCACGGCCCAAATCCCTGTGCAAACAGCCCCCATGCCTGACCCTCCTCTGTCGATCTTACACCCGCCCCTCGCAATTTGGTATAAATGGCGTTGACCGCGGTAATGGCATCATTATCGTTCCGGAAGAAGTTGTTGGAAGTCACTTCATCAAAAACTTCTTCGTCTAAAGACTGGCTGCAACCAATCGTTATTACTGTGAATACCAGGAGGAATTTGTTGATCTGATTCATTTTTTTGGCCATTGTTTTTAAAATGTGACGTCAAATCCAATTGAGTAGGTTTTTGCATTGGGATAATCATTCCCGGTCTCCGGATCTATTCCCGTCCAGTCGGTCAGCGTGAAGAGATTTTGAACATCAAGGTAGATCCGGAAACTGGACATTCCCGAAATGGCGGGTGTGTATCCCAGCGTAACGTTTCTTAAACGTATGAATGAAGCATCTTCTACATAAAGGGAATTTTGAAAGTCATTGCCCACCGTATTGGTTATGCCTGAGGGGACGGAATTACCGGGGTTCTCCGGGGTCCACCTCTTAAGCACCTCGCGTGATTTGTTCCTTCCGAATAGAAGATCATTTACATTATTTAGTTGAGATCTGTCCCTGTTGTATAGTGAGATCCCCTGAACTCCCTGGATAAAAAGTGACAATTCGAAGTTCCTGTAATTCAGCTGATTGTTCACGCCAAAGGTAAGATCCGGTACTCCCTGTCCCACAAGCTCCCTGTCATCTCCTGTAATCTGCCCGTCATCATTTACATCTTTAAACCTGAATTGTCCTGGCTGTGAGCCGGGTTGTGCGCTGTTTTCAACTTCACCTGTGTTCTGGAAGATCCCTTCTACTACATAGGCATAGATGCCCTGCACAGGTCCGAATTCCTTTTCGAAAGAGGAAAATGGTAGACCCGCCCTGTCTTTCCACCTGTTTTCATTATAAGCAATATTCAAGCCGGTGGACCATTCCACCGGGCCGGAAGTGTTTATAGATTTGGCCTGAAACTCTACCCCGTGATTTTGCAGTGCCCCTGCATTGGTAGTTATCGTTTCAAATCCGGTGGTGGGATCAAGTGTGAATTGCAGCAGCACATCGGTGGTTATTTTCCGGTACGCATCTAATGACGCCTGTATCCTTGATCCATATAATAAAACATCTACCCCGATATTGTACTGTGTGGTGGTTTCCCACCGGAGGTCTTTATTCTCCGGTCTGACAGGAGCCAGGCCTACGGTCAATTGTTCATCACCGCCGAGAATGATGGGTCGTGTGGCCCGGTAAAGGGATTGAGAAAGTTTGTTACCTATTTCCTGGTTACCTGTCTGTCCATAACTCAACCTTAATTTAAGCTCTTCCACTGCCGAGGAGGTAAAGAAGGACTCATTATGAATTTTCCAGCCCAAAGCCGCCGATGGGAAAAATCCCCATTTCTGATTGGGGCCGAACTTGGTCGATCCATCGGCGCGTATCGTACTTGTTACCAGGAACCGGTCATGAAAACTGTAGTTCACTCTCCCGATGTAGGAGATGAGTTTGGAACTCAGTTTGAACGAACTACTGGGTAAAAACACGGACGCTCCGCTGATATCATTGATATTCGTAATTTCCGAAGAGAACCCCTGTGCCCTGGTACTGAAACCCTCATTCGAAAACTTTTGAAAGGTGTACCCTGCCAGAGCCGTAAATTGATGACGGCTTCCAAGATTCCGGGTGTAGTTAAGTGTTAATTCAGACAGAAGGTTTTGACTTTGATGGTGACTCAGCTCGCCTTCACCTCCGACCTGGGATCCACTGAGAACTGTAGTCGGAATATAGCCGCCTCTTTTCGAGGAAATATCATCGACACCCAGATTTATTCTCGCTGCAAGCCCTTCAATAATTTGATACTCCCCGTAGATCGATCCTAGTATCCTTACGGTCTTGCTGTCATCTGAAATGTTGAGAACAGAGACGGGATTCGGGCTTAGCTCAGGGATCACCGGATGAACTGAAAAGCTACCATCCTCCTGGTACACCGGCACATTGCTGGGCCAGCTGCTTCTGAATGAGAAGGGGCCATTGAAAGTGGATCCGTGCTCATTGGGACTGCCAAAGTGAATATTTTCGTCATCGGTCTGGCTGATTGCCAGGTTTGTACCAACTTGAAAATATTCCGATAATTCGGAATTGATATTGATCCTTCCCGAATACCTGCTCAGCTCGGTATTCCTGATCAGACCTTTGTGATTGTAGTAGTTCCCGGATATGTAATAGTTTAAATGCTCCTGTCCGCCACTTGCTGACAATTGATGCTGCATTATTGACCCATTGCGGGAAACCTTCTCCAGCCAGTTGGTCCCGGTTCCGGCGCTTTTTACTTCCGCTGGAGAGAAAACAGGATCCAGCCCCAGGAACAATGCCCATTCATTGGTTACCCTGGCGTATTCTTCACCGGTCAGGTATTCGTATTGATTAGCGATTTCCTGTATCCCAAATGATGAGCTGTAGGATAATTTAGCATTCCCTTTTCCGGTTTTGGTAGTGATCAGCACCACTCCATTGGCCCCGCGAGCGCCGTAAATTGCGGCGGCAGAAGCATCTTTCAGAACTTCAATGGATACTATATCCCGGGGATTAATACCATTCAGAGGATTTTTATCAGGAGAGTACCTCTCAACGGAACCTTCACGGGAGGGTGTGACCACATCATTTGAGACCGGGATACCATCTATCACGTAAAGAGGTTCATTGCTTCCCAGGATCGAAGTTTGTCCGCGAACCTGCACCTTGAAATTTCCACCGGGTTGAGCGCTGGTTTGTGTCATTACTACCCCCGGTGCCGTATTTTGGAGGTGGCTGCTTAAGGAAACAACAGGACCGGGATTGAACTCTTCCGTCTTTATTGAAGCTACTGCCCCGGTGATATCACTTTTCATGACGGTACCATAACCTACCACCACGATCTCATCCAGCGTTTCGATATCCATTTGCAGTTTGATATCAAAATAGGATTGATCACCGATTTCAACCTCCCTGGTCAGATAGCCCACGTATGACGCTACCAGTGTTTTGGCCTTTTCCGGAACTTCAATGCTAAATTTTCCATCCACATCGGTGATCGTCCCCAGGAGTGAAATCTCCTTAACGAGTATTGTTGCGCCTATCAATGGCTGGCCCGTTCCCTCATCGACTATGCGGCCGCTGATGGTTTTGTCGGTGCTCCAGCTATCCGCACTGGCGATAGTAACGAATGATGCCAATACAAAAAGGAATGCAAGTTTCATATTTCTAAAGTTTACAGGAGGCTTATAATGAATATGAATAGCAGGATCAACAATAATCCAATCACCAATACCCGGATCTGCATCTTCCTCAAGGGAGAGATGAAATGAGAGGGACTGACCCTCTCATTTTTTGATTTATTCCGCATCTACAATTCTCAAATTTTTGAGGTAAAGAGGATTAGAGTCCCAGGGTTCGTAACCGCCCGAAGGCAATATTCTTACCGCATCTATTTCATCCGAAGAAACGGAGTTCTCATAATCCGGATAGAAATTCGATATATGATTTTCATCCACTTTAAACTCGAGTGTGACCCATTCATTTGGTTTGTCGATGTAGGCATAATAAATTATATAGTACCCTTCACCATTATGCCCTCCGAATCCAAGTTGATTATCGTCGGGTCCACCATATTTACCAATACCAAGTTGAACTTTATACCCAAGACTGGGATCTGCTCCCCAAGGCTCCGTATCGACTGTTATCAAATCATCCCAGTTGAAATCCGGATCTGCAGTATCATCATAGTAAGCATCCAATAATAAAGACTTCCCATTGTTGATTTGAGTCAGATTATCGGAATCCCATGTGGGTAACCCATCCACTTCTTCCTTAGGTATTTCAGTACCAAGATTGTAAATGATATGAGGCCATCCACCCCAGTTTGTAATTCCTGTGATAGTAGTATCAGGTATTTTGACAATTTGCATGACCTTGGTAAGCTCATCCAAAGGATCTGCTACTGAAAAAGATACTTCAGCCTGGGTAGCAACGATTTCTACTGTAGCCTGATTCGTAACAGTGCCGGTAACATCAAAAGTAAATACCGTCCTTGTATCCCAATCCCTGAAAAACTTGGTTTCCGATGTAGTAAAGTCACCACCCAAATCCAGAATAAGGAATTGTCCTTTTTCAATGTTTAATGTGGCGGTAAATGAGGTGATGCTGGATTCTATGTCTTCAACCTCAAACAATAATGAAACCTCGCCAATCTCGGACGGCACATAATCATGGGTAAAATCATCTGAGGTCTCGGTGCCCGTGTATGTCTTGATGTTACTGCCGTTTAATTTGACACTGCTGAGGCCGGCTTCTGCCGTTACCGAAAGGCTGAAAGTGATGGTCTCACCCTCCACACCATTAATTACCTGGGAAGCATCCGGACTGCTTATGGTTAACGTTGGTTCAGCAAATACCGGCTCCGGGTCGTTCGAATCGTCTCCGCAACTAAAGATTATCCCGAAAAGGGAAATCACCATTGGCATTAAAAAGAATTTGTTTCTGATCGTTTTCATTTCCATGATTTTCATTTGATTATGATTAAGCTTTTAATCCATGATCAAAATTTAAAAATCACTGTAAGGATCAGGTGGCACGAATCATCAATGAAGTCGGACAAATTCTTATCCGCTGATTTTCAGATCGTTAATAAATATAAAAACGAAAATAACCTACAAAATGAACCTATTCACACCCGTTCTTTAAACGCTATATTTTGATGGATTCACACCAAATTTCTTCTTGAACATCTTGCTGAAATATTTGGTATCGGAAAATCCTACTTTAAAGGAAGTTTCTGTAACGGAATAGCCAAGTTCGGAAATGTATTTAGCAGCTTTCTTCAGACGGAAGTCCCTTATGAATTCAACCAGGGACATGCTGGTAAGCGACTTGACTTTCTTATAGATGACCGAGTGACTCATCCCGAGTGATTTCGAGATGAATGTGGCATTAAGTTCTTCTTCAACAATGTTTTCTTCTATTACCTCAATTAACTCTTTTAAGAATTCTTCATCCCGTGAATTCAATGACAGATCTTTTGGACCGGTTATGATGTCTTTCTGGATCCTTTCTGAAACCAGTTTTCTGTTTCGAAGTAAATTCCTTACCCTGGTCATCAGCATCATCTTGCTGAAAGGCTTGGTGATGTAATCATCGGCGCCCGTCTCATATCCTTCCTGTTTATAGATGAGGGAAGAGCGTGCAGTGAGGATAATTACCGGGATGTGGCTTGTTCGTTTATCAGTTTTCAACTTCTGGGTCAATGTAATTCCATCCAACCCGGGCATCATGACATCGCTGATGATCAGGTCCGGGATTTTTTCCGTGGCAATGTCCAGGGCGATTTGTCCGTTTGCAGCGTCAAAAACTTCGAATGATTCTTCAAAAAGTGAGACCAGGTAACTCCTGAGATCATCATTATCTTCGACGATCAGGATCGTTTGATCTGTCAGGTCAAAAGGCCAGATATCCGAATCCTCCCCGCCGTCCTCAGCCAGATAACTCTCTACGGTTTCCTCCGTCTTATCCTCCAAAATGATTTGTGTTGGTGAAAAATGAGCACTTCCCAGGGGTATTTTTATAAAAAACCTGGTGCCTTCCTCAGAAGAACTTTCCAGGAGAATTTCACCTGAATGCTCTTTGACTATGCCTTTCGTGATATACAGTCCTAAGCCGAAACCGGTTTCCTGATTTTGAGATGTGCCGGATCCCCGGTTAAAAGGTTCGAATATTTTACTTTGATCTTCCGCAGAAATTCCCTTCCCTGAATCCTTTACAACGAAATAACAATATTGCTCATCCCTGTCAATAGATAGATCGACTGAACCATTTTCAGGAGTATACTTGATTGCATTCGATATCAAATTGTAAAGTACTTTTTCGAGTTGGTCCCTGTCAAAGAACATCTCTATCTGATCTGTAGTGGTAAGAAAACTGTAATTGATGTACTTTCGGTCAGCCAGATCCGTGAATGATAAAAACACTTCCTTCGCAAACTCAATAAAATTGGCCCTGACAATTTTCAGCCTTTGCTTCTCAGCCTCGATTTTTCTGAAGTCCATTACCTCATTGACCAACTGAGTCAGATGATTTACGTTCTTTCTGATGCTTAAAAACGACTTTTGATATTCTTTATTCACAGGAATCTTACTTGACAATCTTTCGACCGAATTGATAATTAGCGTCAGGGGTGTTCTTATCTCATGAGACAGGTTAGTAAAGAAGCGTTGTTTGAGATCATTGAGTTCCTGTTCCTTGTGACGCAGTAATTGCTCAGTTCTCAATTTACTTTTAATGTTAGCCCATCGCGCGGAATACCGGAAAAACAGGTAAAGCAGGAATACAAATAGCAACACATATCCGGTAAACGCCCACCAGGTGATCCACCAGGGTTTTTTGATATAGATATTCAAATCTTTGGAGTATGATGTATTTTGGGTGCTTCCGCAGCTGCTCTTTACCCGGAATTTATAGTCTCCCGGATTAAGATTTGTGTACGTGACACGGCTGGATCTTCCGAGATTTCTCCATTCCCTGTCAAAACCGACTAACATCACTTCATAGTCACAATTCGCCGAGGTGGGGAATTGGGGATTGGCAAATTCTATTGTAATGAGGCTGTGATAATACTCCAGGGTGAGCATATCATCTTTTTTTAGGTATAGCAATTGTTTTTCCAGGTACTCGTCATGCGGAGTGACCGGCTCATCTAAAATAGAAATACCTGTAAACACAATTTCCGTACCAGCACCTGAGGCATTCGGGAGGTTTGGATTGATCTTTAGAAAACCATATTCACTGCCAAAATAAATATTGCCGTTATCATCCACTGTTGAGACACCTATGCCGTAAGCATTTGTTTCAATATCAAAACCATTGGTAAATATCAAAACCTGGTCAAGATCCTTATCATATTTACAAACGCCGTTTTTTGTACTGAACCAGATGTTCCCGTCAACATCTCCCTCAATTGATGTTACAATGTAACTTGGCAAATTGTGTGTATCGGAAAACCTTGTGATTTTCAGGGATTTCAGATCAATAAAATCCAAACCCCCTCCCCAATACCCAACCCAGAGCTTTTGATCCGAATCTTTATACAGAGAGATTACATCATTACTGCTTAATGTGGTCGTATCATCTGGCGATGATGAAAATCTTTCAAACCTCCCGGTTTTCAGGTTAAAACGGTTGACGCCTCCTCCATAAGTCGCTAACCAGATCAAACTGTCATTTTCTGATTCCAGTGCAATTACGTCATCGTCGGATAAAGATGTAGGGTCGCCATCACGGTATTGATAGTTTATAAATTGTCTGGTGGCAACGTCGTAGTAGTTCAAACCACCACCCCATGTGGCAATGAAAATCCCGGAATCATCGAATATTGCATCCCGCACGTGATTATGTGCAAGACTATTGGTGTTTGCATTATGTTCGAAAATCCCGGTAGTTGAATCAGAGGTATTTATCAAAAGGAAACCATTCATGAACGATCCGAAAAGGAGCCTGTCCAGATTATTTGACGCAGCTGAATTGGTAAAATAATTTGGCAAACCGGAGAATGAATGAAATTGCGATAGCGGTAGTTTTATGTCCTTTTCAAGGTCAAATACAACAATTCCTTTTTTTGAACCTAAATACAAATAATCATCCAAATAAACCAGACTGCTAAATCCTGACAATTGGCCATCGATCAGGTCCCCGAAATGCATGGTGATCCCGTCATTGTCAGCTTTAAGAACTCCAACGCCGTCGTTCGTAGATCCAAACCAAATGTTGAGATCTCTATCCTTATATGAGCATGCTATACCGGCTCCCGGCAGCGAATATTGGAATTCATTCTTCTGATGAACAGCTATGATTTCATAATTTTTCGCATCTAATTCCAATAAGCCATTTGACAAGCCAACCCAAATAGATCCATTGATTGTGTCAATTGAATTGACTGTATTTATATCTAAATCCCAGGATGAAAGCGGTATCCTCTGAAACAGGTTATTTTCCTCATCCAATCTGAATAATCCGTCGCC
The DNA here is from genome assembly GCA_028278225.1 of Cyclobacteriaceae bacterium. GTDB lineage: Bacteria > Bacteroidota > Bacteroidia > Cytophagales > Cyclobacteriaceae > JANQEU01. Next base: position 34,980 of record JANQEU010000089.1, on the reverse strand, counting down.
CCATGTTCCCACTAATGTTTCCTTTCCAAGATGAAATACTTCCCTGATGTTAAGTTCGGAATAAGTAGGATTATCTTTTAAAATATCCGGTTGATAATCCTGGCGGTCATTAATGTGATAGCTCCATAGTCCCTTATCCTTAGTGCCCAGGTATAGATTCTTCCCATCGAATGAAACAATTGATTTAATGGATACACCTCCAAGAGAACGAAGATCCTTTTTTTCAATGCCAAATACGCCATCCGAATTTTGGACTTCATACAATCCGTTTTCAGCGGCTACCCATAAATTCCCTTTCGAACCCTCAATGATATCGTTGACCTGGATCAGGGCTGAGTTATCGACAGACCCTGTCAGTTTGATCAATTCGAAGGTATCCTGCAAGGGATAGTAGAGGAAAAGTCCGTTGTAGGTGCCCACCCACATCCTATCATCTTCAGTAAACTTGATTTTGGAAATACCATTACCCTCCAAATTACTGTTACGATCGGTGTAAATTTTGAAGTTTTCACCGTCGTATCTATTCAGGCCATTTTTCGTGCCTATCCAAACGAATCCAAGGGTATCTTGTCCAATGGTTTCTACAGCTTCGAAGGATAGACCTTCGTTGATCGAAATTTTTTGAAAATAGCGGTTGTTCTGGCCATAAATGTCGATTACACATAAACAGGAAATAAGTATGACCAGGTACTTATTTGGCATAATTGATTAGTGTGTCATCTTAAGTTGATGGAGTTTAAGTAGCTTATTAAAAGTTGCGGTCTGTCTGTCTGGATCAATGTTGCTCCATTTGCTATTAACCACCCGTAACTTCCATCTAAATCATTCACCGCCCTTTCATCGTCATGCCCTGCATTGAAAATTGCCCAAAGCGAATTGATCCAAACCCGTGAGCCATAACTTTTTATCATTTCTATGGCATCATCCTCCAAACCTTCTTCTTTAAAAAGGATCTCAAATGCTACCGGCTTGTACGAACCTGCATAACTTTGAATTACTTTTTCCCAACCAACTTCATTTAAAGATACTATTGGCATGAATAATATGCTATCAACAGGAAGGTCCGTATGATTTTCTATAGTACGATAGTCTGTCATCCATCCCTTAAAAATGACCTGATTCAGAATTCCTCGACGTTTTAAATAATTGCAGATTGGAACCATATGGTCATAGGCTTTGTCGAGGTTAACAAGAATCTTGTCCTCCGTCAGCGTTAGGGCCTCCTCAAGCGTCGGAATCCTATGATTTGTGAGCGCGCCGATCCCGTCTTTTAGCCTCAATTCTTTCAATTCTGACCAATTTATCTCAGAAACTCTTCCGGTACCATTAGTGGTTCTGTCAATCGTGTCATCATGCATGAGAATGAAAACACTATCTTTTGTCAATCTAACATCTATTTCAACCATATCGACCCCCAAATAGATACAATTTTGTATGGCTTGAAGGGAGTTTTCCGGCGCATTACGCCAGTCACCCCGATGAGCTATAACAAATACATAATCATCGGAGGAGTCATTTAGAATTTGCAGAAGTTCTTCAGTCCTTTTTTGGGATAATGCGACTGAACAAAAGACAATTTGCCAAATTAAAAAGATGGTAATTCTAGCCATTAGATTCAAAATACTGGTATAAACGTTAACAGACCCCGTTAAGTCTGCTTATTCAAAATTCCCATATTCCTGTTTCGGCAAGGTGATCATTTCAATCAAAAGAAGGCTACAAATTCTGTTTTCACGCCATTTTTCATCCCTCCATAAGTATTAACATGGTGCCTTCACATTTTATTCTCAAGGAGGACTGGCTTATGTTTGCTTCATATCAAGTTCCGATTTCGTTCAACAAGGCATAATTATCTTATAGTCATGGTGAAAAGGCACTCCCAACTATTTATTATTCCATTATTAATGTTTTCCTGCAATCCGGACCGGCAGGATTCACTCCGGCGAATTGAGGAGTTGGTTGAGACTACCCGTCTGGAATTCGCTCCCGATAAACGCGTAGCGCTATTCGACATTTCTGTTGAAAAAGTGGATCAGGCACTGGTACTGAAAGGAGAAAGTAACCTGCCGGAAGCGCTTGCCAGTCTCAGGGAATCCATCTCACAGGTTGGCATGGAAGTAATGGACAGCATTGACTTGCTGGTTTCATCCAAGGCTATAGTCAAGATCTCCGTGGCCAATTTAAGATCTAATCCGCGTCATTCGGCAGAACTCTCAACCCAGGCATTGCTGGGAATGATATTAAATGTCTACAAGAAAGAGAGTAACTGGTATCTGGTGCAAACACCTGACCAATACCTGGCCTGGACCGACTCAGGGGCGCTGGAGCTGATCGATGACAACAGGCTGGCGGAATATGAATCAGCCTCGAAAATAATTGTGACAGAACCTTATGGTTTTGTTCGTGAAGCCGCTGATGAAAGGTCCCCAACCCTATCGGATATTACCATAGGAAATGTGCTCGAACTTATTAGTGAGAAGAAGGATTTTTTTGAAGTCAAATTCCCTGATGACCGAACAGGTTTTGTGCTCAAGAGCCTGGCTATGGTTTATACTGATTGGCTCGATATCCTGGATCCCAATACGGAACGTTTGGTTTCGAGGGCACATGAATTTATGGGTGTCCCCTACTTGTGGGGCGGCACCTCATTCAAAGGCGTGGACTGCAGTGGGTTTACCAAAATGGTCTACCTGATGAACGGCCGCATCATTCCCAGGGATGCCTCCCAGCAGGTCCACACAGGCCTGAAAGTGGATGACACAAGAAAGTTCGAAAGCCTGATTGCCGGTGATCTGCTCTTTTTCGGCAGACCGGCTACCGATTCAACCAGGGAAAGGGTTGTCCATGTAGCTATGTGGATAGGTGACGGCCGCTACATCCATTCGTCAGGACGGGTGCAGATCAATAGCATGGACCCCGATGATCCGTTGTTTAGTCAGTCAAGATATAATTCTTACCTCAGGTCCAAACGCATACTTAATCATGAGACGGACGGTGTTACCATTCTGAAATAATATCAGACTCCTGCTGTGCAGAAATGCGGATAACCAATTACTGCAAGCCTCAAACCTTTCGAAGTTTGTGATCAGGATTTGTATCTAAATGTTCCGGTTGGTAACTTGATATTATCAGAAAATTGCTCAAACAAATCTCTTAAAACAGGAAAAAATGAAAGCATCAAGACGGCGTTTCATCAAAGAATTATCAAGTGTTGCTGCCGGAGCAGCCGTTTTAGGACCAAATTCCAATCTTCTGGCAAAAAGTTACTCGAGGATCGTAGGCGCTAATGAAAGGATAAATATTGGGGTTATCGGATGCGGTGGCATGGCAAATGAGCATATGCAAGCTTTAATGGGAATGAAGGAGTCCGATAATATTGAAATTTCAGCCATCTGCGATGTTTATAGTAACAGGTCGGACAAAGCCGCAGATCTCACAAAGGGTAAGGCCTATAGTGATTATCGCCATCTTCTTGAATCCAATGATGTCGATTATGTACTCATAGCCACACCTGGGCATTGGCATTACCAAATGACGATGGATGCCATTGAAGCCGGAAAACACATCTATGTTGAGAAACCTATGACCCACACCATTGAGCAGGCCGGTGTAATTACGGAAAAAGTTTCAGAGACCAAACTCAAACTGCAGGTGGGTGTGCAGGGCATGTCAGACAATTCGTACGAAACTGCCAACAAAATGATCCGGGAAGGCGCACTTGGTAAAGTGGTAATGGCCCACATAGACTATTCCAGAAATTATGTTGACGACTTTTGGGCCTATGAAATTGAAACCGATGCAAAGCCGGGTGTGAATCTGGATTGGGATGCATGGCTTGGTCCGGCCCCAAAACGGGAATGGGACCCCCGCAGATATTTTCAATGGAGACGGTACTGGGACTACTCGGGAGGAATTGCATCCGATTTGCTCATACACCGGGTTACAAGGATCATAAAGTCTGTCGGTTTGACTTTCCCCGATTATGCAGTAGCTACGGGAGGCAAGTGGAATTTTGTCGATAGTGTGGCAGAGATACCGGATACATTTAATATCATGCTGGACTATCCTGAAAAATTGACGGTGATGCTGGTATCATCAATGGCAAACGATATGCCGATCCGGCATGTCATCAGGGGACACAATGCCACACTGGAATTCACGAGGGAAGGATTTACTATCACACCCCAGGAAGTGACAAGCAGGGACATCATAAGTGGCACTGGAGAAGAAAAAAAAGGCGCTGAAATTTTTACACATAAAAGGACAGGCGCTGAAGATGTCACCCTGCACCATCGTAATCTCTTTGGTGCCATAAGAAATGATGATCCTTTGAAATGTGATGCCAAACTCGGATATTATGGTGTTGTGGCTTGTGTGATGGGTGTGGAATCATACAGAAGAAGGAAATACCTGAAGTGGGATTCGGATAAAAAAAGTATCACCGAGAACTAGGAATTGAATTAAGGTAATTGGAACTGATCCAAACTCCCGCTGGATCCAAAACCGGATTCTTAATTGATAAATTCTTGAGAAACTTCAAAAACTTTTAAACCTAATTCAAATATTTATCGTAATATTGCAATATGATGATAACAACACCTGCATGAAATGAAAACATCAGAAGAACTAAAAGAACTTGTAAGAGAAAAATACAGTGATATCGCACTTCAAAAAAAAGAAGCAAATGCCGCTTCCTGTTGCGGAGCCACGGATGTTTCCGGCGAAGTGTATAACATCATGACAGATGACTACAGTGCCCTGGAAGGTTATAATCCGGATGCTGATCTCGGTCTTGGTTGTGGTCTCCCGACCCAATTTGCACAGATTCAAAAAGGGGATACTGTAATCGATCTGGGATCAGGTGCAGGTAACGACTGTTTCATTGCCAGGCATGAGACCGGTGAAACCGGAAAAGTTATCGGTATCGACTTTTCAGAACCAATGATCAACAAAGCGCGGATCAATGCGGAGAAACTTGGTTTTAACAATGTGGAATTCCGTTACGGCGATATTGAAAAAATGCCCGTTTCCGATGGTATCGCAGATGTGATCGTTAGCAATTGTGTTTTAAATCTTGTCCCCAATAAACCAAATGTGATCTCTGAGATTTTCAGGGTGTTAAAGCCAGGAGGTCATTTCAGCATTTCGGATATCGTCATCGTCGGCGAGCTGCCTGAAAGTCTGAAGAAAGACGCGGAGATGTATGCAGGGTGTGTAGCTGGCGCCATACAGAAAGATGAATATCTTGGCCACATAAAAGAAGCCGGCTTTGAAAACATCACGATCCAAAAGGAAAAGACAATCCTGATTCCTGATGATATCCTCGAAAAATATCTTTCCAAAGACGGAATCGATTCTTTCAAAAATGCTGACCTTGGAATCTTTAGCATCACGGTTTATGCTGAAAGACCCGGCAGTCCGGGAGATAAAACCCGGGAAAAGAAAAAAGTTAAATTATCCGAGTTAGATACAAGTTGTGAGCCTGCCTCAGGTTGTTGCTAACCGGTAAAAGGGCTTTGGCAAAGTCAGGACTTTGTCAAAGCTCTATAAACTTTCTATTACCCTGTTGAGTTTTTCCCTTACCTCCCCGGCCACCTGTCCCAGCGAGTCATTTTTTACCGCTTGCATAGACGCCAGCGGATCCACAGCCGAAACCTCAATGTTATTGGCCTCCTTTTCCTGAACAATTACATTACAGGGAAGCATTGTACCAATCTTATCTTCTGCCTGCAAAGCCTTGTACGCGAAAGGAGGATTGCATGCGCCAAGGATCCGGTAGTTATAAAAATCCACGTCAAGCTTTTTCTTTAAAGTGGATTTAATATCTATCTCCGTAAGTACACCAAACCCCTCTTTCTTCAGCGCTTCGGTAACATTCTTGATAACTTCATCAAAATCGCCATCGATCGTTTTATTAAAGTAATACTCCATAATTTCCTGGTTTGATTCTTCCGCAAATTTGCAGTGCCTCGATCTGCCGCCCTGTAACTTTTGTTACTGAATATTGGGTGCCCGGATGGCCGTTGAATTCATCAATTAGAAAAATGCTAGATCTGAATTAAATGCAGAATCCATGCCTACAATTCAATCCGGAACGTCCATGCATAATCGCAGGGTCTGTTATCCGGCTCCTGCAGTTCGTCAGGTAACTCAACCTTTATAATCCCATCCTCATTTTTAGTCCATTCCATTGGCTGTTCATAACCAAGCATAAATATCTGCGTCCCATCAGCCGGAGATACTTTGCTGAATGTCAATTCCGTCCCGGGCCAGCTTGTGACGACCACAAACACCTCAGATCCGTCTTTACTGGTCACGTAATAGGTTGACACTCCTTCTTTATAATCCTTAAGCGAACCCGAGCCATAGATAACCTCACCATTAACGCTTATCCACTCTCCCATTTCCTTTAATCGATCTATACTGGGTTCGGGTATTAAGCCTTCCGCCGTTGGTCCGACATTCAGTAAATAATTACCGCCTTTTGCCGCAATATCTACCAGATTGTGGATCAAAGCCTCCGATGATTTCCAGTTATGATCCCATGATTTGAAACCCCAGGTGTCATTCATGGTCATACATGATTCCCAGTCAAATGCCGAAGTACCCTCAAGAATTTCCTGCTCTGGCGTGCCAAAATCACCGGCATAGTCCATTCCCTCTTCATTCATCCCCTGCATTCCCCTCCTGCCTTTATCAACCCTGTTGTTTATGATAACTTCAGGCTTAAGGCCCCTTACAAAATTGTACATTTCCAGTCCCTGCTCGTGAGTATACTCCGGGATCCATTCTCCATCAAACCACATCACGGCCGGATCGTATTTTTCCACAAGTTCCCCTACCTGTGGCTTAAGGTACTCCTCGTAATACAAGTCAAAATTTGGATTCTTCTTTTCACCTGTATTATAAGTTGGGTAATGGGGAGCCTGGGCATCCGGATGGTGCCAGTCCATTATTGAATGATAAAAGCCCAAGACAATGCCTTGTTCATCGCAAGCCGCTTTGAGTTCAGCCAACAGGTCCCTTCCAATAGGCGCATGATCCATGACATCGTATCCAGTGATTTCCGAATCCCATAAACAAAACCCATCATGATGTTTGGAGGTAATGATGATATACTTCATGCCTGCATTTTTTGCAATATCCACCCACTCCCCGGCATCATATTTTTGCGGGTTGAACCGGGATGAATACTGTTCATACTCCTCAACGGGTATTGCCGCACTGTTCATGATCCACTCTCCGATTCCCTTAATGGAATCCCCTTTGTGGATTCCAGCCGGTACTGCATAAGGCCCCCAGTGAATGAACATACCAAATCCCGCATCCCGCCACCATTCCATGCGGCGATTGAAATCCTCTCCGGATTCATTCAGAAAATCAATTTGTTCGGGAACCTTTTCCTTTGGCCCTCCACACTGGATGAGTATGGCGGCCAGCAGTAGCAGTAGTATGTTCTTCATGATCGTTCAGACTATGATTTGTCTAAAATGTAGGAAATTGTATGACCATTTCATAGCAACATGTCAACTAAACTTTAAAGGCACTTTTGGCTTACCTAATGGAACCCGTTATAGCGAGTGTCCTGCTATGGCACTAGTGTTTTCCACTCGCGCAGCAGAAATAAAGGTCAACAGTATCATGAAACCTATTCTTGGTACCCAAGCAATAAATTTGGCATTAAATATAATTATCGCCCAAAGTGGAAAACACTTGTGCGATAAGTTGGATCAATGACAGCAATCGTCACTGCATGCCAGCTTCCTGTTCCTGGCTTTTTCGAATGCCTCCCTCCCCTCCCTGAATGCATACCACGCTATTCCTAAGCTCCCGATCGCATCCACATACGGGATTTTGAAAAGCTCATAGGCCAGGCTTGAGCCCAACAGGATAAACGAAAGGTAAAAACAGGTTTTAGTGCAATTCGCATCCGAAATGACCGGGTCGGAATTCAATTGCTTACCTGTTTCCAATTTGTACCTGTACAATGCATACATAGTCAGAATGGAGATAACGGAGATCACAATGCCAACCATTGTCGTTTCCGGCATTTGGGCATAGTAAATGCTTAACGCCGCTCCCATAACCAGGCCAGCCGTCAGGACATAAAAAGCCGTTCCGGTGATCCGCAAGGCAGTCTGTTCAAAGTCATCCATTCTTTGCTCATCGGAACGTTTCATCCGGAAGATCATGTGCGCAATTCCCAACCCTGAAATGACTTCCACAAAGCTGTCTATCCCGAATCCGAACAGTGCCAGCGTCTCATCACCAAATCCAAAATATGTGGAAATACCTCCTTCGAGAATATTGTAAGAAATGGTTATCAGACTCAGCACATAAGCCAGGTCCAACAGGCTTTCCCTTGATTTGCTTTTTAGAGATGTGATCATTTCGGTTTCAAATCTTTCTTTAAAGATCATCATTACAGCTTTCAAATCATAGTTCCGGAAACCTACGTGAAAACCGGGAACGATGATACAAAGGTAAAGACAGATAAATAGTCCGGTTTTCTCTAATTCATCCTGACTTTGATGATCAATGATGAAATAACAGTGACAATTCCTATCAATAAAACGGAATATTGAATGCCTAATGTATCTGCTATAATGCCGGAAACCAACGCGCCGATAGCATATCCCAGATCTCGCCATAAACGGAAAACACCTATACTTTCAGCCCGTTGTTGAGGGTGTGTGTAATCTGCAATCGCGGCCAGAAAAGTAGGGTAGACGATAGCAGTTCCAAGTCCGAGAACGATACCTAATGCTACAAACTGAAAGAATGATTCCGAATATACCATAGCAACTATGGCCAGCCCCTGGATCAGCATGCCCCAGAATAACATGGACTTCTTCACAAGGTGGTCTGCCAGTTTACCTGTGAAGAGTTGTCCTGAACCCCATACTATTGGATAAATCGCTACGATCTTCCCAATTTCAGCAAAATCAAAATCCCTCATCGAAAGAAGGATGGGCAGCAGGCCCCATATCATGCCATCATTGAGGTTATTCACCAGACCCGCCTGGGAGATCGACCCGAGATCGGGATGCTTCCAGGTGGTTTCCCAAAATACACGTTTAAGTTTTTGAACTTCGGAATGGGTGGTTTCAAGATTTACGTGATGGATTGTATCCCGAATAAATACAACACTTAACAGGAGCCCGATGACCGCAAATCCAATTCCGAGGTAGAATGGATACGGTCTCAGGCCATACTCAGCTGCAATCCAGCCAGTCAGGAATGCCACGGTCCCGACTGCCAGATAGCCGGCAGACTCATTCAGGCCCATGGCCAGTCCCCTGTTCTTTTCACCCACCAGATCGATCTTCATTACCACGGTACTGGACCAGGTTAACCCCTGATTTACTCCCAGCAACACATTTGCCGCAACGATCCAATCCCAGCTGGAAGCATAGATCAGAATAACCGGGACCGGCAGGCCAACTAACCAGCCGATCGTTAGCAGGTTCTTCCTGCCCAGCCGGTTGGCCAGAGCCCCGGTGTAATAGTTAGTGATCGCCTTGGTTACCCCAAAAACGATGATGAAAGACAGAATTGCTGTTTTCGCTGCAATTAAGAACTCAGCTTCCGCAATCTCCGGTAGAATGGTGCGCTCCAGGCCTACCATTGCTCCCACAAATCCATTGACAATAACAAGCAATGAAAATTGTCTCCAGTTTGCTTTTAGGCCGAGACGGGAATTTGTATTTAGATCCATTTTGATAGAAATATATCTAAAACGAGGTATTATTCACGGAACAAGTAGAAAATACGCTAAAGGGTCTCCGGGAGATCAAACTGCAGTGCATCTTCCTATTCCTGTCTTTACAAAGAAGTTCAGAGGGCGTAATTCAGATATTTTATATTTAATTTAGATTAATCTAAATTTTTATTTTTGTTAATATAATATTTAGTTTTGTGAAGGCTAAAATTGAAGACGAACGCTTTCAACCCGTGAAGACTGCTGTAACTACTTTATTCTCCTTGCTATTTTCGATTTCTGTTTTTGCTCAAACGGGAAGCGTAGCAGGAAGTATCCGGTCCTCGGGAACTCCACTTCAATTTGCCACAGTGGGCATTGAAAAATCCGGACTTGGAGCGATTACGGATGTTCATGGAAATTTTGAATTAGGGGAAGTGCCATATGGCGAACATGAACTCATCATCTCCATGGTTGGATATGAGACAAGGAGCGAACAGATCCGAATATCCGCAAGTAAACCTGCAGCTGTATTGGATATCTCATTGGAAGAATCCATTGAAGCCCTGGATGCGGTAATGGTAGTTTCAGGGACCATGAGAGAAATGAGTAAACTGGAAAGCCCGGTACCGGTTGAAGTATACACTCCCGAATTTTTCAAAGCCAATCCCACACCATCCATTTTCGAATCCATGCAAAATGTCAATGGTGTGCGGCCTCAGTTGAATTGTAATGTGTGCAATACCGGAGATATCCATATCAATGGTCTTGAGGGTCCTTACACCATGGTCACCATTGATGGTATGCCAATCGTCAGTGGATTATCCACGGTTTACGGCCTTACAGGTATCCCCCAATCGCTTATTGAGAGGGTAGAAATAGTCAAAGGACCGGCATCAACGCTATATGGTTCGGAAGCTGTGGGGGGTTTGATCAATATCATTACGAGAAAACCGGTTACTGCCCCGAAAGCATCTGTGGACATATTCGGATCTTCATGGGGAGAGGCCAATGGTGATATTGGTTTTAAATTCGGTGTGGGAGAAAAAGTCAATAGTTTGGTCGGGATCAATTATTTCATTTACCAAAACCCTATTGACAACAACAAAGATGGTTTTACGGATGTAACCCTGCAGGATCGTATTTCCATATTCAACAAATGGACCATTGATCATTCAAAAAATCGAATTTTTTCACTGGGAGCCAGGTATGTCTATGAAGACCGCTGGGGTGGTGAAATGAATTGGACGCCGAAATACAGGGGTGGTGATGAAATCTACGGGGAAAGTATTTATACCCGTCGATGGGAAACTTTCGGTATTTACCAGTTTCCGTTTGAAGAGATGATTAACCTGGAGTTTAGTGCAAACGGACACAAACAGAATTCTGTATACGGGAACATGGAGTACCGGGCTGATCAATACATAGGTTTTGGACAATTGACCTGGAACAAGGAGATCAATGATCAAAATGACCTCCTTATCGGCACGGCTTTGAGGTATACTTACTATGACGACAATACTCCGGCAACTGCTTCTTTCGATACAGTTGATAATCCATCCAATAAACCTTCCGTCACTTTTTTACCCGGCATCTTTATTCAGAATGAACTTCGCATAAATGATCAAAACAAACTTTTGGGTGGAATGCGTCTTGATCGAAACACCAGGCACGGAAGTATTTTTTCGCCAAGGTTAAATTATAAATGGAATACACTGGATCAAAGACATATCCTGCGACTCAGTATAGGTAACGGATTTCGTGTAGCAAATGTCTTCACGGAAGATCATGCAGCGCTAACCGGCGCACGGGAGGTTGAATTCGCCTCATCATTACAACCCGAAAAATCCTGGAATGCCAACCTAAATGCCGTAAAAAAGATCTACACCCGCAACAGTACCTACATTGGCTTTGATCTGAGTGTTTTTTACACTTACTACAACAACCGGATACTCCCTGATTATGAAAGTAACCCGAACAAGATCATATATGATAATCTGGATGGATTCTCCGTTTCCAGGGGTGTGTCGCTCAATACAGAACTGAATTGGGAAAACGGATTTTCGGCGCTGGTGGGCACCACTATCCAGGACGTCTTTATCGAGGAGGATGGCGAAAGGGAGGTCCAAATTCTTACCGAACGCATCTCAGGGGTCTGGAATATCGGCTATACCATACCTGCAATTGATCTTACTATCGATTACACAGGTAATGTATATGGACCGATGCGGTTGCCGATACTAGGATCCCTGGATGACCGACCTGAATATTCTCCCTGGTGGAGCACCCAGAATATTCAGCTTACCCAGCGTTTCGGCCGATTGGAAATATATAGTGGGATCAAAAACCTGCTGAACTTCACCCCTCCCGCCAACAGCATTGCCAGATCATTCGACCCGTTTGATCGCGATGTGTCTTTTGATGATAATGGTCAGGTCCTCCCCACACCCGGCAATCCAAATGCCCTGACATTTGATCCCTCCTATGTTTTCGCCCCCAATCAGGGGATCAGGGGATTCTTTGGATTGAGATATTCCATTTACTAATTCAATAGGAAAATTTTATTTCAATTTGAATTATTATGGAACACACCTTTTGTAAAATATGTTTGTGCCATGTGAGGTATTATTATCATCTTTGGATGATCTGTTAGTGAATTTTTCCAGTGGAAACACTTCATCACATAGGTAGAATATTAGATCGGAGAGGATTTCGGAATGCCTCGAAGTATGCTATTTCATCTTTATTGATGATGACCTATTTATTTGTCTTTTTATTCAGCAGTTGGCATGAAGTACTGGTGCATGATTCAGTTAACCATGTACACTCCGCATCTGCTGAGAGCAATCCATGTCATATTAATGAATATCATCCCAATTCCCCGGATGCTTGCGAACATGAGGCTCATTTTGGAGACATTCCGGATAAATGTGAGTTACACGATTCCATAACCAATGAGTATTTATTCGAATACTCACGCTTCACGAGCAGCTATACCTTAGGTGACAAAGATGAAATTCTAATATATCAATCTCTATTGCTGGTTGTAGGTTTTGACCATACATCTAGCCTAAGGGGACCCCCATCTGTTTCATTGTCCTAGAACAGTTACCAACTAATCTTTTTTTAACCATTATTAAACCGAGTCCTCGGAGGACTCCTTTACTACTGATACAATGAAATTTTTTAACTCAATATTCTATTTTCTCTTGTTGCTCGGGCTAGGTCTGGCAGTGAGTTGTTCTGACGATGATGATCCGGATCCAGGTGACAACGAAGAGGAAGAAGTAATATCGCAAGTCGTACTGACTTTTACTTCTGACGAAGGAGAAGTTGTAACGGCTACCTGGTTCGATGCGGACGGGGAGGGAACAGGTACACCTACTATTGATGAAATCGAGCTGGTAGAGGGTGAAGAATATACTTTGACAATGACCCTGGCCAATACTTTAGGTTCCGAAGACGAGGATATCACAGCAGAAATCCTGGAAGAAGCTGAAGATCATATGTTCTTTTTCTCTTTTACTGAGGACATTTTTGAGGATCCGGCTGGTGATGGAAACGTTGACAATAGAGCTAATCCAGTTAACTACAATGATCAAGACGGAAATGGGCTGCCAATAGGACTTTCCACTACCTGGATTGCCGGTGAACATTCTGAAACACCTGGAGAGTTCAATATTGTTTTGAAGCACCAACCCGACGGTTTAAAAACTGCAACTTCAACCGTTTCAGACGGAGGTACTGATGTCGATATTACATTCCCATTACACGTTGAGGAAGGCGAACATGACCACGAAGAGGAGGTGATCAATGAGGTGGTGCTGACCTTTACCCCTACCGATGGAGGTGATGCCGTTACTGCTACATGGTTCGATGCAGATGGTGAAGGTGTAGGCAATCCTACGATTGATGAGATCGAACTGGTAGAAGGAGAGGAGTATACATTAGCAATCACTCTCGCCAATACTCTGGGTACCGATCCTGAAGATATTACAGCGGAAATCGTGGAGGAAGATGACGAACATCAGTTCTTCTTTGCATTCACTGAAGACATTTTTTCCGATCCTACTGGTGACGGAAACATTGACAATAGAGATGATCCGGTGAATTATAATGACGAGGACGACAATGGGTTGCCGGTAGGTCTTTCCACCACCTGGACTGCGGGTGAACATTCTGAAACTCCAGGAGAATTCAGAATCGTATTGAAGCATCAACCCGGTTTAAAAACGACAACCTCAACTGCTGATGACGGAGGAACAGATATTGATATTACTTTCGAGTTACATGTTGAAGAGGGGGATCATAATCATGAAGAGGAAGTGATCAATGAAGTAGTACTGACGTTTACCCCTGCCGGTGGAGGAACAGCAATCACAGCGACATGGTTTGACGCGGATGGCGAAGGAGTAGGTAATCCTACAATTGATGCGATTGACTTAGCAGCAAATACTGAATACGTAATGACTATCGCACTAGCCAATACTTTGGGAGCTCAAGTGGAAGACATTACCGCTGAAATCGAAGAGGAAGATGATGAGCATATGTTCTTCTTTGCGTTTACGGAAGACATCTTCTCTGATCCTGCTGGAGATGGAAACGTTGACAACAGAACTGATCCGGTAAATTACAACGACGAAGATGATAATGGTTTTCCTGTGGGTTTATCTACTACATGGACAACCGGAAGTGCTACTTCAGCAGCAGGTACTTTCAGGGTGGTATTAAAACACCAACCTGACCTGAAGACAGCAACTTCTGACGCTACGGTAGGTGGAACAGATGTTGATATTGAATTTAGTTTATCAATTCAGTAATCAAGTAGCAATAAACTTTTTGAATAGATGGCCGCCCTTAAAAAGGTGGCCATTTTTTAGATTTAATTTATTGTTTCCCCAGATTGGTAAATATTTGCGCCAATAATTCCATGCGATATCTATTTCTGTTAGTCCTTAGTTTTTGGGTTTTTTTTGTTTACGGTCAATTGGATAGTTGTGATCAGGAGATACAAGGCCAAATATTTGACCGAAACACTGGTAAGGTGCTTCCCTTTGCAACCATCACCATTTTAGGAACTAATAATGGAGTAGTAGCTGATGAAAATGGGAGCTTCACCCTGGAAGGTGTTTGCAATGACGAAGTGGATCTGGAAATAAGGTATGTTGGATACAAAACTATGACCCACCACTATGACCTTCATCACGCCAATCCAGTCATATATATGGCGTCAGTAGGAACATCTTTAGAAAGTGTAGTAGTAGAAAACTCCAGATTAGGTGCCATACAATCTGTCTCTGTCCAGAAAAAAGAAATTGATAAGTTAACACTTGTGAGTTCATCAATTGGAGAATTAACTGATCAACTCTCTGGAGTTTCTTTGCTGAAAACGGGATCTAATATTACGAAACCTATCATTCATGGTTTGCATTCTAATAGAGTCCTTGTGGTTAATGATGGTGTAAGACATGCCTATCAGGTTTGGGGACTTGAACATGCCCCGGAAATTGATCCTTCCCACGTTGATCAAATTAAAATTGTAAAAGGAGCAGGAACGGTAAAATATGGCCCTGAAGCACTAGGTGGTGTCATCCTTTATAATTCAAAAAAGCCTGCTTTTGACAAAAAACTAAGCGGATCACTTGGATCATCTTACCAATCAAATGGACGAGCGGGCAGCAGTCAACTCAATTTGGGCCATGGTATTCACCATTTTGCTTGGAATGTTGGTGCCTTTGGGATATACCAGGGTGATCTAAAGGCGCCGGATTATAACCTTTCCAATACAGGGAGACGGGAATATGGCGGCAGCTTCAACACTCTTCTGCATCGGCCAAAGTTTGATCTTCAAATCTCAGGGAGCTATTTCCAGCAGGAACTAGGCATTTTGAGGGGATCTATTGTGGGTAATTTGGAAGATCTACAAAATGCAATAGATAGGTCCACTCCCAATCCAACATTCCCCGCTACTTATGATCTGCAGAATCCTCAGCAGGAAACGGAACACGGCCTTGTAAAGTCCGTCTTTTCACTCTTTTTGGGCGATCATATTTTCAATGCACAATATGCGATTCAACGCAACATTAGAAGGGAATTTGATATAAGACGAGGCGAACTGAATAAGCGCCCGGTTATTGATTTGGAACTTTTATCACATAGTGTTGAAACTGAATGGATACAACCTGAAAAGGGACGATGGAATGGTAGTTCCGGCATTCAATTTTTTACTCAAAACAGCGTCAACGAGCCGGGTTCGAATCCAATCAATTTTGTCCCCGACTATGACGTGTTCAATATAGGAGCATTCACGATCCAATCGCTCGGCATTAACAACACCATATATGAATTAGGTGCCCGATTCGACTTTCAGACGTTGAGCGCTGCTGATACCATCAGAGAAACGACCATCTATTCAAATGATGTGAGTTATTCCAATGTGACGTTCACCTTAGGTTTCCGAAAACAGGTTAATGACAACCTCTCCGTTTTTTCAAATATTGGATCTGCCTGGCGCCCACCCAATGTCTCAGAACTCTACTCCTTTGGATACCATTTTTCCAGACTTCAGTTTGGCCTATGGAGATATGATCTGGAACCCCAAATTTCTACACCACCCGACCGTGTTTTGGATGAAAAAGACCGACAAGTACCATCAGAAAAGAGTATCAAATGGGTATCCGGTCTCGATTTGAAAAGTGACCGTGTGATAGCTGAGCTTGTTGTTTATGCCAATCAAATTAATGATTATATCTTTTTAAGGCCGTATGGAATAACAACTGGCATAGCGGGTACATTCCCCTATTTCATTTATGATCAGACGAACGCACTTTTTATCGGAAGTGACTGGGACATTCAATTTTTCCATTCTCAAAACTGGACTTCCGAGGTAAAGATCTCATATGTATATGCCACTGAATTAAAAAGTAAACAGGCCTTTTTGGAGATACCTCCATTAAATATCAACTATGAAATAGATTACGAAAAATACAGCTGGAGCTACGGTTTAAGTTTAAACTATTCCGCAAAACAATGGAATGCGCCACCAGTAATAGATCCCATCAACTTTCAGAGCGGTAATGTTGAATTTGAGCGGGATGAAATCTTTGATTTCATGTCGCCCCCTGATGATTACCTTCTCGTCGGTGGCAAAGTCTCCTATCGGAAGAATCAATGGAACATAACGCTAAATTCTAACAACCTCTTGAATGTGAATTATCGAGTCTATACCAATAGGTTGAGATACTTTGCTGATGAGACAGGATTCAATCTAAATTTGGCCATCAACTATTCATTCTAACCTTCTCATACCCACCAGTAGAAATGGAAAGTAATGTTTGTCCGAATTGTGAGCATGAATTAAACAACGCAGATAAATACTGTCCCAGTTGTGGTCAGAAGACAAACGATGAACTGACCATCAATGTCCTGTTCAGCAATACCATCACCAATTATTTCTCAGTTGATGCTCGTTTCTTCAAAAGTGTACCTGACAGTGAATTATACGTTCTGAGCATACCTCAGCATCATCAAAGAATTATTTGCTATCTTTCTGTAAAAAGTATGGGATCCAATGTTTCGTAAACTGGGTTTAAGTTTGGTATTTATTGCAGTAGTGATGGTTTCCACTCTCGCCCAGGTCTCCAGTACTCTGAGATTGTCCACCAGCATTTTCCTGGGTACCGGAAACCATAATTGGTTCCAGCTAAATACTGCCTATGGCATATCCGAGAAAATAGGCACCTCAGGCCTGGGTGCTTTTCACGCAAACTCCAGTTTGGTTATCAATCTCTACAATGGTGGACTTGGCACAGCCATGGGATCTACACGCCGAAATAGTTTCCAATTGGACTTTGTTTTTATTCCCTCGATAACATGCGGCATAGACGGTACCACAGGGAGGTCAACACCTCTGTACCAATTTAATGCCATGACCGAAAACGGGTTGGAGAACACTTACGAAAATGCTATAACGTATAGTCAAAACCTGGTATTTAATGGAGGCCTGGCTCGAAACAGGAATCAAAGAGTGGGCTCGGTAAACATCAAGTACCGCGATTTTACGGCATTGACCATATACAATGATGTGATCTACTTTCTAGGAGATAATGATGATAGATGGTGGACAGGAGGGGGAATGCTTTCGTTATATATTGACAGGGATACCAACCTGACTTTTGGCACGGAAGTCTTCACAGGTCAACCTGTATTTATGGGTATCCCAAGAGCGAGTTATCCGATTGATCCGGGGAGGTTTATGTATTTTCGAAACAGTGAGCAAAGACGGTATAATAACGGACAAACATTTTTCAGGCTGGAGTCAAAGAACATGTTACCTTTCCGGTATAAGGGGATTGTGAATTCGACCGGCAGAATACATAGCTTTTCCCAGGACGTGATCCACGGTTATGGCAGGTGGACCCCTTTGTTTAATTATAGCAATGCGGCAATATCATTTCAAGCGGGAAATTCTGTTATAAATTGAAATTGGCGATGAAGTACTGCGTTATAATACTTACCGGCACAATCCTTCTGGGCTGCTTCTACCGGCCCAATCACTACAGAACTTCCAAAAAGACAGGGGATTTGAAATCGATAGAAGTTGCCAGGCCCATTTTCGAGTCGGTGTATGTTTCAGAATACACAATTGAAGATGGTAGATCATTTTCAACCTTTCTCCGGTTTTTTCCGGAGGGCCAGGTTTATATCAGCGCACCGGTTTTGATGTCAGACAGTGTTGATTTCAACAACCTTGAAGCAAGAGAATCGAGAAAGGATATGGCCCAGGGTCAGAAATCATACTACACCATTGTAAAAGACAGTGTACTAAGAATAGAGTCATTTGTAAATGTCCAGCAAGGGTATGAATACTGGTTTGGATACATTAATGAAAACGAATTGACATTCTTTGGGAGGAAATACCGTGGATTTATGGGCGGAAGATTTCCGATGCATGCTGTCTTTAAAAGAGCCGAGGTACAACTTGAAAACATCCGGCCCGACTGGTAAGGTCAATCAATTCATAAAACTGCCTCCAGACAGTCATTCACGCGACTAGGTCATCGGTACTTCCATCAACAATAGCTTTGTGTCTTCCTTTGCTTCCACATCCAGTATATCCGTGTCCCAAACACCAAGTCCATCCCTTTTGAAAAGTATTTGTCCGTTGATAGCCAATTCACCTTCCAGAACAAAGATGTAAACACCGTTCGTCCGCAACTTCACTTCATAGCTTTGTTTCATCCCTTTTTCAAAATCACCCAGATGAAACCACGCATTTTGATAGATCCAAACACCCTGATCATCCTGATCGGAAGAAAGAATTTGATAGAATTCATTCTTTCGAGCCACATCCCGAATTGATATCTGATCGTATCTGGGTGTGACATTTCTTTCATTTGGGATCACCCAGATTTGAAGAAACCTCACTTCCTTGTCATGGTTTTTGTTAAACTCACTGTGCAGGATCCCTGTTCCCGCACTCATCACCTGCACATCCCCTTCTCTGATAACAGTAGTGTTTCCCATACTGTCTTTATGTTCCAGATCACCGGATAATGGGATGGAAATGATCTCCATATTGTCGTGCGGGTGCGTGCCGAATCCTCTGCCTTCCACCACAACATCATCGTTGAGTACCCGAAGCGCGCCAAAGTTCATGCGCTCCGGGTCGTAATATCCGGCGAAACTGAAACTATGATGGGTATCCAGCCACCCGTGATTGGCGTGGCCTCTGGTATTTGCCTTATGCAGTATAGTTTTCATTTTGTCCTCTAAATATATGTAGGTACATGTATTTACGTAGAGAAATGAAAAGTGTTTTTCTCAGGTTATAAACCGGGATTATCAGCAGATGATTTGTGTTTCAGGAAACTGACCATTTAGGCCATTTTTGGGGTAAGCAGCAATAAGGTCACTATCAGTTGGTTTTGTTCAATTGCGCTGTTCCGGATTTCCCCCTTCTGAATACGAATTCTCCGCCCTCGTCATCTTCAAGTCTCAGCGGACCTCCTATCGGCGTCTGACCTGACTGACCCGGTACATTCATTTTCACATATTGCACCAGTTCTGATACGGCAAACTCCTCTCTCTTATTCTCAATTAAATACCCTATCAGGGTGGCGGCAAAAGGACTATTCTGGCCCAACATTCCATCGGAAACTGCCTCCAATCTGCCTGAGGCTATCCCCCATCGTGACCGGTATTTTTCGACCTGGCTAATGTACGGATTCTCTCCACCTCCTCTCGAGTTTGAAAAAAGCGAACCACTAAAACAGGCATCAGCAATTAATAGACTGTGTTGTGAATTAATGTTTTCCAAAACCTTCAGGATCGAGGAATTGGCAAGGTAATCCGCCTGATTGCCATCTTCGGCATCCGCAGGTATCCAATAACCCTCATTCAAAAGTTCATCGAAATACCCATGACCTGAAAAATAGATGATTATGTTGTCATGAGGTGTTACCTTCTCAATCATACTTCTCAAGCCCTCCAAAATATTGCGTTGAGTAGCCTGTTCATTCTTGATAATAGTGATATCTGAAAATCCGAAATTGTACTGCTCCAGAAGCACACTGGCCAGATCATTGACATCTTTTACTGCATTATTGAGCTCAGGCCAATAATAATAATCGTCTATACCTACGGCAAATAAGTAGTTCTTTGCAACTGAAGCGTCATACCGGTCAGCATCTGCTTTCCGGATTACGACAAACCTTTTAGCAGAAATATTTCCGTTGATATCCAATGCTTCCAGGGAAACTGCATTTTCACCCATGGTTAATGGTAAATTGATTATGAACTTCCCATTTTCTTTTACAGGTGTTTGAATCCCATTAATTCTTAATGCCCTTACTCCATAATCATCGAATACTGATCCGGTTATTGGGATCAAATCCCTTGAGTAGTTAATTCTTTCATTTACAATTTTTGGTGGATTTGATATGTAGATCTGAGGGGCTATGTTGTCCTTATTATCCCTGAATCTCAAAACTGAGGGAATATTGAGATCTGTGATGTCAAATATCTTCCCATAAGGAGACAGATCTTCTACAACAGCAATCTCTTTACCATCAGGACTAAAGCTCAGACTAAGCACATCTCCATAGCCTCGCCTGAACACCATATTGTGCCGATCATTTGTTAAGGAGATGATATAAAGGGATTCAGCTCCGACAGCGATGTAATTACCATCATTGCTGAACTCTAATGAATTAACCGGTCCATTTACATTTATCAGATTACTGATATGATGACCTGTTTCAAGATTGTACAGATCCACATGTCCTCGCGAGTTCCCGATTACCAATCGAGTCTTATCAGGATTGATGGCAAGAGCGTTTACCTCAAAATCACGTATCAAAATCTCCTTTAAAAATTCTCCATCCGAATTATAGAGCTGCGCATACTCCGAGGATCCTCCAACTACAACATAGTTACCGTCTTTACTGGAACACAAAGCGAAATAAGACTGACCATAGTTTGGTATCTCGGATAATAATTCTCCCTGTAGATTCCAGAACGATAATTGAAAATGAGTAGCCACTACTATCTTCTCGGACGAATGGAGAAATCGAGATCCGATTAAACCTGATTGAGTATTGAATCGGAATTTGAGAAGATGATCTTTCACATCCCAAATGGCCAGCTCACCATTTTTATGTCCTACTAATAAACTATTACCCTCCAGGTCAAAATCAATATCCTTCGCCCTGCTATCCCTGGAATTTAAGGTAGCCATGTGAATTCCTGAACGATATAATTTCACTCTCTTATCAACGGTAAATGCAATCAAATCACTATTCGGGTGGAACCGGGCTTTCTCAGTACGGTGAATACCCAGATGAATTTCCTGGTGTATCTGTGCCGATACTATGATTGAGATACCCAACAGTATTACGACAAGTATTTTTTTCATCTTCTTCTCCTGAAATGATATGAAATTCCTGTACTAACATTAATACCGTATTTGGATATTAATATTTTGGATTCCTCATAATCTTTAATAACCGTACCCCTGGCATCAATCAAATTGATTTTTACACCATTCCGGAGCGGATAATCCAATCCGAAACCGTAACTGAACGTTCCGCGATAGTCCCTTCTGATATATGTTCCCTCCAGGTCGGACCGGAGATCCGAATCGGCCGTTTGAAAAATGTTTTGAGCATCATGAAGATTGTCTGCAACGATAAAGCCATGACTGAACACCAGGTAGAACTGCACTTTCTCTGAACGTATCAGGTGATTGATTCGCAGATTTACCAAAAACTCCTGGTATCTTGATTTCAGAACCGTAGTTCCGGCGTAAAGTAATTCCCCGGACGCCCCCACTACCGGCACATCATCATATCCATAATACAGGGATTCCGCTTCAATTATTTCTGATTTGGCTGTTATTGAATGATTATATCCCAGGCCTAATTCCAAATATGCATTTATTGGAAATCGCCATGCAATCCCTAAATACTCACTGTTAAAGTGTTGATCCCATTCAAAATTTTGTCTCGCACTATCGGGGTCATAGTAATCATAAAATGACACCCCGAAGTTGGTGTAGTACCCGCCGCGCAACTCCAGCACATGTGATCTCTGTGCATTGGCAACCGTGATCAATGAAATCAGAAAAATGATGATAATGCCTCCGCGCATTTGCTGGTCTTTCAACCTTCACGCAGTGATCTTGGAAATGGTTGGTTCGAGTAGAATATTTTTTTACAAACCAACTTATGGGATATTTTTTAAGTGGCTGGAATGATAATAGAAGTCAATCCGGGAATATCTCCGTCAAGTGAATAGTGAGACCTTGCAGGGTACGTGGCTCGATAGCGGATTCTCTTCCAAATTTCCCTTCAGAACGATATCTTCCGTTTGCATCAAGTGTAAAAACTTCGACTACTTTTTCAGTTGGATGTACTATCCAGTATCCCTTCACACCATGCTCTTCGTAAAGATTGAATTTATTCGTGAGATCTTTCGAGGCAGTAGATGCGGAAAGGACCTCAATGATCAGGTCCGGTGCTCCAACACAACCTCTTTCATCCAATTTGGATTCATCACATACCACACAGACATCTGGCTGAACTACGGTATCCGTCTCTTTGTCCGAAAGGCCTTTTTCCTTTGGTAACCTCACGTCGAAGGGAGCATTGTAGACTTTACATTTCCCACCCTTTAGAAAAATGCCAATTTCCATCGCCAGGGCAAGGCTTATCTCCTGGTGTACACGCTTCGGCGCAGGAGACATTTTAAAAAGCTTTCCTTTGATGAGCTCAATCCGCTCAGCGAAATTCCACTTCATATAGTCAGCATATGAATATGTCGCTTCAGGTTCGAGAACACTTATGTCATCAAAGGGTTTATCAGTATTGGAAATTCTGTACTCCTTCGCCATGTAAACAAATGTAATGAAAAACGGTCTGGTATCTAAAACAAACTCCCGCCTTTTATCTTACCGTAAACCAATAGATACCCCTCAACCCGAAGAAATTAGGACTCATCTTTTCTATCCCGACATCCCAGACACCATGCTGATAGAATAGTAAAGTCTGGACCGATTTCCTTTCTTTCAATTGTTTGTTGATTCCGATTTCAAAATTGATGTTGCCAGGATAGATATGCACGCCTTTTTGCGGCTGATCCGAACGAACGCCATCCAGCGATGTTTCATTGAATGCAACATTGTTGTAGGTGTACTCAAAATCCTGTTTCCAGAACAGATAAGATGAAAATCCAATACCCAGTGACATGTTGAGATTAGGGCGATTCAATGGGGTTCTGTATTTCGCCATTACCGGAAACTCCAGGAATCGCGTATCGATTTCAATGCGATCAAGGTCTCCGTCGTATTCATTTTGATCTGGAAAATCACGCTTATCAAACTCCTCAGGATCGGAAATTTCAATCAGCCGCTGACCATATTTGACTCCGGTTTCAATACTAAATGACGGTGACATGATCAAATCTGCCATGAGGCCCAGGTTTATTCCCGGTTCATTTGTTCCCAGATCATAGTCTCCAAATTGAAATTCAGCGGACGGACCTAACCTGACCCCGATGCCTTTACTGTAGTGTTTGTCAAGATCTTTCAATGTTTCGGCGTCAATCAATATTGGTTTTCTTCCTTCTTCATCACCCAATTGCTCTTTGGAAAACGGATAATACAATGAAACCTCAGGACTGCTTTGATCCCATCCCATTTTTCTTTCCAGGGTTATCAAATCCCACTTCGAGAGTACCAGGTACGATCCTCCTTCCTCATTGTGCAGCAATCCCTCTCTCCCAAGCATCACCAGTACATCTGCCGGAATTTGATTCGTTTCACCCAGGTATATGATTTTGTCATTGATTGATCTTATTTTTTGCGCTTCCAGTTGTTTTACCCGGCCGGAAAGTGATGCGAGCAATGGAGAATCCTGGTATCTGACTTCTATTTGTCGTATTGTATCAGCGACCACCGGGATATTTCGCAAGGTTGCAACCTCTCTCTTAAGGTCATCAAATTCTTCATTCTGTCGCTCCAGTATAGCAATTTGACTGTTAAGTCTGTCGATAGTATTTGTATTCAGATACCACTGGCTCCACATGAGCAATATTGTCATTAGGATCAATCCTGATCCCCACACTAATTCCGTTCTCCAACGCGTATACCATGGGATAGAAGTAACTGCCGCCACCCTCTGATGAAGATCAGCCAATGCGGATGGATCAAATCCCGCAGGTTCGTATTCCCCGACCTTTCCTCTTATGATATCATCAAATCTGTTATCATCCATTTCGCTCATGTTTAATGTTCTCACCTCTTTCTCCTATCAGGATCTTTTGCAGTTTATTTCTGGCTACTGCAAGGTTTGATTTTGAGGTTCCGATGCTGATATTAAGTTGGTTGGCAATTTCCTCATGCTTGAATCCCTCGATCACATACAGGTTAAAGACCATGCGATATGACGGTGGCAATCGCTGGATAGCATCAATAATTTCCTGCTCTGACAGCTGATCCAGGGCGGATTCCTTACTGGAGGACTGATATTGCGCATGTGATATATCCAAGCTGTTGTAGTGCTTTTCATTTCTCCGGTAATAGTCGATCGCTGAGTTGATCATTACCCGTCGCAACCACCCTTTAAAAGACAATCCTTTTGTGTACTTGTGTAGCCTGGTAAAAATCTTGACAAACCCATCATTCAAAATCTCCATGGCTTCTTCCCTTGTTCTCGAATAACGCAGGCAAATCCCCATTCCATAAGCATAGAATTCCCTGTACAGCCTGTCCTGGCTGTTCCGGTTTCCTTTCTGACAGGAATTCAGCAGCTTATAAAGGGCCTTCTCTTCTATTTTTCCACGTATTTTACCTCAAGTTATAGCCAGCACGCAGGTTTTTGCAAAATGGTTGGGTGGTTAACAAAAATTTCAGCATACATTAAAATGATGAAATTCCATTAGGCAGTAATATTGATTATCTCTACTATTGATCCATTTTGATGACAATTGATTGACAAAAGGCACACAATTTGTTAGATTTGTACGTGCAGTATTTTAGCTGGAATCCGGAAAAAAATAGGACACTTAAACAAGAACGTAACATATCTTTTGAAGAGATAATATTCTGGATTTCGGAAGGGAACCTGATAGATATTGTTGAGCATCCCAATCATGAAAAATTTGGTCATCAGAAAATTATGATAGTGAATGTAAATCAATACGCCTATTTGGTGCCTTATGTGGAGAATAAGAATGAAATATTTTTGAAAACAATCATTCCAAGCCGAAAAGCGACAAAGAAATACTTATCAGAATAATTATGGACAAGTTGAATAAGGATGAACGTGAACTCCTCGATTCATTTGAATCAGGTGAATGGAATTCACTAAGTGATGTAAAGCCTGAATCTGATCGGCTCACGGCCATAGCCAAGACAACCATTCAGAAGAAGAAGCGAATTAACATTCGGTTGTCAGAATCTGATCTAAACAGAATCCGGATAAAGGCAGTGGAGGAGGGTATTCCGTACCAGACATTGATCTCCAGTATTCTGCACAAATATGCAAGTGGCAAGTTGGAGATTTAGTAATGGAGTTGTAAAACGAATTAACTGATCAAGTTTCCAAATTGGCCCGATCCAAATAAAATTGAGCTAAAATTTTCTAATTAAGGATTGTCCTGAGGATACACGAACAGCACGGAATCAGAAAGCACCATCGAGCCAAAAATACCCAGCGCTCCACCGTCTAATTCGCTTTTCAGAAAAACCGGTTCAACAAACGGATTCAGTATTGAGATCAACACTGCCGATGACAATTAATGATTACGAAATCAAAGACTGTATCCTTGGATTTAATCGAACTGAATTACCTTATAATTTTTATCAGCCTTATTTGACATTCAGAGGTGAACAATATCCGGCCTACCATCGAATGGACATCAGGACCAACAGAAATTTTAATCTTGAAAAAGGCAGAATAGCCGCGTTTGTCCACCTTGTCAACGTCTATAATCGTGAGAATTTGAGAAAGTTTGACCTTGACGCCCGCGACGACAATGACAACCTGCAAATTGATGATGAAGGGAACTATATCCCTTTTAGAGATGATAAAACCTGGTTTGGTTTTTTACCCGTATTGGGATTGGTCTGGGAATTTTCAAATTAGTTTGGTTCAGGGCAATACTTTTCCCTGTTTAAAGCACGCAGGACCCTTTGGCGATCATTTCTAAGAGGGTTTTCTTATTAAATTCTATTTCTTTGACAAAATAAAGACTTATATTACTTTTACAAAGTAAAGACATATAATATGAAGGGCAGCAACATTGGTGAATTAGAAGAGATGATCCTCCTGGTGATAGCCGGGCTGGGAAAGGCCTATGGTAATGAAATAGTGGATGAACTTGACGACAAGGCCCGCAGGAAGGTAAGCCTGAGTACAGTACACATTACACTATACAGGTTAGAAGACAAGGGATACCTGGATTCCGAATGGGGAGATCCTGAAGAAATACGCGGAGGCAGACGGAAAAGATATTTTTCCCTTACCGTCAGTGGCATGCGGGTGCTGAAGGAAATCCGGCAAACACGGCTTCAGTTGTGGTCCCTGGTACCTGAACTCAAAGTCTGATGAGGAGACAACGTCAATTCCCGGGTTGGCTAAAAAAGACCGTTGAGAGGTTTTGCCCTGAATATCTCCACGAGAGCATACTAGGAGACCTGGAAGAATATTATCATAAATCCTCGTTAATGTACTCCGGGAAAAAGGCCTATTTCCTTACGGTCATTCAGTCTTTCAAATTCCTGAGACCTGCTATACTCCGGAGAAACAAGATTATCAGAAACTCAAATGTTATGGGATTATATCAAAACTACCTTAAAACTTCAGTCAGAAGTTTGGCTAAAAACCGGTTATATGCCGGCATCAATCTATTGGGGCTTAGCACGGGTATAGCCTCCAGTTTTTTGGTCACATTGTTTGTAATGGATGAATTGTCCTTCGACACGTACCACGACAATGCCAATAACATCTACAGAATTACCCAAAAGAGAGATCTGAACGGTACCATTGAAAATACGGCTTTAACCTCCATTTTCCTCGGTACTAATATCAATGAGCGATTTAATGGACTTAACCATATCGTAAGGTTTTTGCGCGATCCGTCAACAATCATCGAATATGAAAATGAGAATTATCCTGAGAAACAATTCTGCTACATGGATGCCGAGGGGTTGGAAATGTTTAACATCACCATTGTTAAAGGAGCGCAAAAAGGAGCATTGGGAGACCCGAAAGGAATGGTAATCAGTGAGCAAACTGCCCTGAAATATTTCGGAGAGGACGATCCGATCGGAAAAACACTCATATACAAAAACTACGGAAGAAAGATCAGTTACAAAGTGACTGCTGTTATGAAGGACTTTCCTTCAAATTCCCATTTCAGATTTGATTTTCTTGTTCCCTTCAAGACGGATGACAATTTGTGGTACAAGTACCACGGACAGGACTGGTACTATTCGGGAGTCTGGACCTACGTACATGTCGCCGAAGGACAGGCTTTGCCGGAAATTGAAAACCAATTGAAACAACTGGTTTCGGATCTGTATCCTCAGGACCTGAAAGAAGGCACAAGTTTTACCATTCAACCCCTGACGGAGATCTATTTGAATTCGGATCTGGCAAATGAGATAGAAGCCAACAGTGATGTTTTATATGTCTATATTTTTTCGATAGTAGCCATCATGATCATGGTGATTGCCTGCATCAACTTCATGAATCTTGCGACAGCTCGCGCTACCCAGCGAACAAGGGAGATCGGAATGAGGAAGGTAATCGGGGCGTCACGAAAAGGTATTATTATCCAGTTTATGGGAGAGGCTTTCGTCATCACTTTCATTTCCATTTTGTTTTCAGTCATCTGGATATGGTTATCACTTCCCGGTTTCAACGCGCTATCAGGAAAACATTTTCAATTCCAGGATCTGATCAGATGGGAGTACTTTTTGGTCTTTTTATTAATAGGATTGGTGACAGCTTTATTAAGTGGGTTTTATCCTGCGTTGTTGCTTTCGAGATTCAGACCTATTTCGGTGCTTAAAGTTTCCAACACTTTTAATCTGAAGGGTGTGAATGTTCGCCGGATAATGGTCATATTTCAATTCACCATGTCCATGATACTTATCGTTGGCATAATTACCATCTCCCGACAACTGGGCTACATGAACAATATGGAACTCGGCTTCAACCAGGACCGGATCGTTTATATCCCGATTGGTTTTTCGAGGGAATTCGAAAATGCAAAAAATGAGTTGTTATCCATTCCAGGGGTAGTCGATGTCTCCGGAGGTCAGGTACCGGGAACACCGAATGCCTTTTTTGATCTGCTTTACCGGGATCAATCTATGGACCCTTCCGGTCGTATCACGGTACCAACGGGTGTTGTTTATTACAATTACCTGGACATACTGGAACTCGACCTGAAAGAAGGAAGAACTTTTAGTAAATCGTTCAATGACGCCGGAAGATCATGCATTGTAAATGAATCCTTTGTTGAAACCATGGGATGGGAAAACGCCATTGGCCAGGAAATATACAGCTACAACATGCTCGGTGCGCCATCTGACAGTTTAAAGGTAGTTGGAGTGGTCAGGAACTTCAATTTCCAGTCATTGCACAATGATATCAAACCACTTGTACTTCGGTGCCGTGAGAGATCACGTGTCATGATTGCCAAGATGAATTCCGACAACCTTTTTGAGGACATTGGAAAAATATCGGAGGTAATGAAGAAATACCTGAGAGATGTTCCTCCTGAAGTATATTTTCTCGAAAGTGAACTTAACAAATTGTATGTCAAAGAAAAGCGACTAAGCCAGATCATGCTGATCTTCACGGTTTTTGCCATTTTTATCTCCTGCCTGGGATTATTTGGCCTTGCATCATTCACCGTTGCCAGAAAAGCTAAAGAAATAAGTATCCGGAAGGTTTTGGGCGCGTCAATTAATAGTCTGCTCAATCTTTTGACATGGGAATACTCCAGGTTGGTCTTTATAAGTTTTTTTGCGGCCATTCCCGTTTCCTACCTGCTCATAAATTCATGGCTTGAAAATTTTGCGTTTCGTATCCAAATAGGCGTCGATGTTTATCTGCTTTCAGCACTGATCGCCATTACATCGGCATTGTTAACGGTAGGTTATCATTCGTTAAGAGCCGCTAAAACAAACCCTGTTAACGCCTTGAAAGACGAGTGACACCCACCACAATTGCCGGTTACGATTATTCTCCAGGTACTACTTAACTGAATATTTTCAGAGAAACTATTTTTCGTGTTATTTTAAAGGTTGGCAACTGATTTTCTTTATGAGGAAATGGGGAGTTATAATCTTCCTTTTGAGTCATCTCTCGACGATCGGACAGGATGAAGCCTGGTCACAGGTGGAGAAACTTGTGATTAATGGGGAATTTGCATTTGCAGTTTCATCAGCGGATTCATTACTCGAAGAAAATTTGTCAGATTATGCGAGAGCCAAAATATTATTCCAAAAGGGGGAGGCACAATATTACCTGAACCAGATGAAGGCAGCTGGTGACAGCTATACCCTCGCCTCATTCTATGCGGAAAGAGCGGAGATCATAGATCCCGTGTTCATCAGCACCTGCCTTGGAAATGCCGCGTGGTGCTGGGGTTATCTGCATCAAACCAGAAAACAACTTGAGACACTCAATAAATCCGTCATTTATGCGGAAAGAAGTGGTGATTCAACAGAACTTGCGGCTATTTACTCCAATCTGGGGTCAGCTCATACAAGAGCAGGCAATACAAGCGAAGCGCTGGCCTTTCTGACGAAAGCGTATGAAATGGATATTGCTTTGCGCGATACCTCAGCTTTATCCTCCGACCTGAACAACCTGGCGTACCTGTTTGGGATAATTGGTCACGATCATAAAGCCATAGACTACCTGAAAGAATCCCTGTCGATGCTGGATATGGTCAACACTGATCGCTCCCCAATTGAAATAAGCCGGTCCAGGGCAGTTCGTATGAACAATCTTGGTGCCCGTTACAGAAATATTGAAGTATTTGACTCTGCTATCTATTGGTTCGAAAACGCCATCGACATCTATTTGGATATCGGCGATAGCATCAAAGCGAATCAAAGCCGGCTAAACATGAGTGGTGTATATAATGACAGAGAGGAATACCACAAGGCGATTCAAATCCAGCGTGATGTTGTCAAATTTTTGGAAAACAGGAAAGTGGGTACAAGTTATGCCGCACGAAATGCACTTGCAGAATCCTATATTGCCATTGGAAATACATCGGAAGCATTACAAATACTGGAGAAGAACCTCGAAGTTGCCAGGACCAGAAAGGTGGAAGATGTCGATCTCATGGAAACATTGGCCTTGAAACAGGACTTACTGGAAAAAGCAGGGCGATACTATGAATCACTTCAGGTCAGTAAAGCATATCTTCAAATGAAAGATTCTTTTTTTACAACTGAAAATCAACGTCAAATTGCAGAGCTTGAGGTTTTTTATGACATAGAAAAAAAGGAGACCGAGCTGGAATTACTTACTATCAAAAATCAGTTGGCAGGAGAAAAAATACTGAGAGATCGCCGTGAAAAAACGGCCCTTTATACCGGAATTGGGTTCATCCTGCTATTGGCATCTTACGTCTTTTATGTGCAGCGTAAACAATATTTGCTTAAAAATGAGATGTTGGCAAATGAAATGGATGGATTGAGAAGTAAGATAAACTTGCTGATCTCAGGTAAAGAAGAACAACTCAGTATTGACATAGACCATGTTAACGAAAAACTCATTGAACCACTGACTGAAAGAGAAATGGAAATCCTCCAGCTGGCCATTACGGACATGAATAACCGGGCAATTGCGGAAAAAGTCTTTCTCTCTATTCACACTGTCAAGTTCCACCTCAGAAGGGTATACGATAAGCTCGGTGTTTCAAATCGCAAAGAAGCACTTGTCTTTCTCCTTGACAAAGAGTCAAATTAATGTACTGACAATCAACACGTTATAAAAACTATCCGGGTGGCTAGGCGTAAAACTACCCGGGGTGGGTAGCCGTTTCATTAATGAATAAACCCAAATTGGCTTCATCAAAAAACTGAAGCCATGAAACAAAACGCTCTATTATCAAAGAAGAAAACACTCACTTATCAACCCTGGCTAAACTGGAGAAGCATTCCGTTTAAAAAACTCAACAGAAAGCACAGACTGATTGAGATCCTAATCTTTCTATTCTGTCTTTTGGTCCATTTCGCCCAGGGTCAGAACCTGGAGTTTGTAAACAACATTTCCAATTCGGATGGATACGTGGATACGGAAGATATTGCCGTAGATGGAAATGGAAACATCTTCGTTACAGGTCACTTTGAAGGTGATCAAATAATCGATTTCGACCCGTCATCAGGCACTGGTACACCACCTGACCTGTCCAATGACAGTGACGCCGATTCATACAATGATATCTACCTGGCAAAGTACAATGCCAATGGTGACTTTCAGTGGGTTATTGCGCTTTATACAAGGGGCGCCACAAGTCATGGCAACGACCCTTCGCTTAAAGTTGCCGGTGTGGAAATCGACAACTCCGGAAATATCTACATTGCCGGGCATATCAAAGGAAGTCTTGGTGCTTATATCACATTTTCTGATAATGGCTTGACTTTGATTACCGGACAGACCACAGCAACACCCGCTACAGACTGGCCCCAGCCTTTTGTAATTGCTGTTGACACAGATGGAGAAGAGATCTGGACCACGAATTACAACAGTGTGGGTACATGGGTAGAAGTCAATGACCTTGCCCTGTCCTCCACAGATGTGCTGATCACAGGACTTTACAACGGAAATATTATGTCCCTGCCAACCCAAACGGGGATCACAGCGGGAAACCGGGAAGCCTTCATCACAGCGCTGAATCAAAATAACGGATCGCTTTCATCATCCGAACGACTGCTCCACTCAACCTCAGGCACTACAAATGCCAGCGAAACAAATGGGTTTCAGGTTGATGGTTCGGATAATATATATGTCACCGGAATGTTCAAGCATAACACGGATTTCGATCCTGGTGCCGGTACAAATTATATCGATGGAGGAAGTGGCGGAAAAACTTTCATAGCAAAATACACCAGTAGTTATTCACTCAGCTGGGTGACCAGTGAAAGCGGGGAAGGTCAACTTCTCGAACTTGCAGGCGATGGCAATGTTTGGGTAAGTCGCACAGATGATACATGGACCAGGGTGATAGAAAACTGGTCCACTGCCGGTGTAAAGTCATCTACCCTGCTTAACCTGTCATTCGCGGTTGATGGATTGGACCTTGATTCAAACAATGATTTGTACCTGATCACCAAGAACAGCGCATCACTCAACGGCGAAATAAAAAAATATGATATGTCAGGAAGTCCGAGCCTTGAATTTTCTCATAGTATCGGCGCAAATGCCATCCGCATAGATGCCAATGACAAGATCCACCTGGGTGACAGGTATTCGAATAATACCGATTTCGATGTGAACAGTGGAATTTATGAAGCAGGTAATCACACAAGTCACAACCTCTATCTTTTCAAATACAACCAGGACGATGACCTGACTGCTCCCTCCTATACCGGATTTACTCCCGCTGACGGCACATCCGATGTAGCGGTAGATGCTGATTTTATCATCACATTCGATGAACCCGTAAGGCCCATTTCCAATTCAACGATGATCTTGCGGCAGCTCTTTGTCCGTAAAAAGGAGGACAATTCAACCGTTGATTTCGTAAATGTTTACAGCAATGAGATTTCCTTCTCCGGAAATACCATCACGATTGACCTTGCGGACGATCTTCCGGATGATACGCATATGTACATATGGTTCCAGGATGGCATGTTCATAGATTATGCCGGTAATGAAGTTACAGGCATAAGCAGCAATGATACTGATACATGGGATTTCAGCACGGGAGACCTTTCGGATACCGAAAGTCCTTCTATTTCGACTTTATTACCAGTTGATGAGGGGACGGAAGTCAGTGTCTTTACTGATCTGGTGATGAATTTTGATGAAGATGTGCAACCGGGTACCGGAAACATTATTGTAAGGAGATATGATAATAATGCTGCCTTAAAAACAATAGATATCAACAGCGGGGATGTGACGTTCAATGGTTCCCAGGTCACTGTCGACTTACCGGGGAAATTACTTATTGAAACCCATGTTTATGTCCAGATTATCAATGGGGCGATACAGGACCTTTCCGGGAACAACTTTCCCGGAACCAGTGGAAATGAAGACTGGGACTTTACAACTGAAACTTCCTCACCGCCTCAGATCAACGCACTATCTCCAATTGACGGTGCCTCAGATGTCTCCGTTGACGGGCAAACTTTTACCATAACTTTCAATGAGAATGTCGTGGCTTCCACGTCCTGGATCCAAATCAAGCTGACAGCTAATAATTCACAACATGAACAGTTCTTTGATGGTGACCTGACCTTCAATAACAACGAGGTTTCATTTACTTCTCAAAGTACCATGTCATATGATACAGACTACTATATCACAATTTCGGCAGGATCTTTCGATGATGAGGCCGGTAGTCCGTTTGGTGGTATTTCGGGTTCTACCACATGGAACTTTACCACAGAAGCCGAGCCTGATGTCACCCCTCCTTCCCTCTCTGCTCTTGATCCGGCTGACGATGCATCCGGCGTATCCGTTGACAATTGGACGTTTACAGCCACCTTTGATGAAGACATGCAGGTCGGTAACGGGACAGCGGTACTAAACCTGAAAAGATTCTCAGATGACGCCACCATTACCAACACGCTTGCCGGGAATTCAAATGAAGTAAGCATCTCCGGAAATACCGTATCGATCAACTTCAATGGTGATGGAGACCTGGACGGTTTCAGTTTGACCGATGCCACTGAGTACTACATAGAAATCCCTTCCAGTGCATTCGAAGACCCGGCAGGAAATGATTTCTCAGGCATTGCCAAACCGGACTGGAGTTTTACTACGGAATCCGGTGATGTTACACCTCCATCCGTTTCAAGCCTTGAACCCGTGGATAATGCAACTGGTATCTCCAATACAAACTGGGTTTACACTGTCGATTTTGATGAGAGTATTCAGGCGGGCAGCGGTTTGATCTTTTTGCGCAAAAGCAGCAATGATGGCGCTGTTGGTGCCGCAAGTGTGGGTACGATCAGGGTTACGATTTCCGGTTCGCAGGCTGTAATTGACTTTGACGCTGACGGCGGCATGGGCAGCTTTGAGATGGATTATGAAACTGAATATTACATTGAGATCCCCTCCGGAGCATTTGAGGACGGGAGTGGAAATGCATTTGCCGGTATCTCCAAACCAGACTGGAGTTTCACAACAGAAACTGAACCGGACGTAACAGCACCTGTTGTTGTAACACTCAATCCTGTTGATAATGCAACGGACATTTCAGTGACCAATTGGATTTTCACCATTGATTTTGATGAAGATGTCCAGGCAGGAAGTGGTTTGATCAATTTGAAAAAAGTAAGCGATGATGGTCTGGTTGCTGTGGCGACCGTTGGGACACCACGAGTAGCTATTGCGGGGTCGCAGATCACCATTGATTTCAATATTGATGGTGGATTAAATGGATTTGAACTTGATCATTCGACGGAGTATTACCTTGAAGTCGCTGCTGGCGCTTTTAAAGATCTCGCCGACAATTCCTTCGCGGGTATCGCCAAACCCGACTGGAGTTACACAACCGAGGTATTTGTAGATGCCGATCCTCCG
>JANQEU010000069.1 GCA_028278225.1 Cyclobacteriaceae bacterium | reverse complement strand
GTATTCCTTCAGCCAATAATTCAGTCGGGAGTTACCCAACCCATGTTTGTGCTCCATGGCCCTTAAGGTCAAATTTCCAGACAGGAATTCCTCACAAACACTTCGCTTGAACTCTTCGGTGTACCGATTCTGCCATTTGCTCTTATAGGTCTTTACATATCTCTTCATTTGTTCTAAGATTGTGTAAACCTATTTCAGGACAAGACAGGTGGATGCCCGATAGCGGGTTGTCAGCTTTCGTTTTTAGTTTGTTTGACTTTGTCAAGTTCAGTTACAAAATCATTCACTGTAGTTGAAGGATTTTCATACTTCTCAAGTCGTTCAGCTCGTTCTACTGCTTCGGTTATCGATTGAACAAGTCTCCGTTTTAGATTATGAGATAGTCTGCCTTTCGAATAATCATCGCACACCTGGCGAAGAAAACGGACACAATCATCTGAAGAAATGTTAGCTCGCTGATCCTGAAAGTGTAATAGGAACCATAGTTCAATGCATGGGTTAGATACGATCAGCTTTCCATCCAATTCATTTAGTCTTTCTAGTATCCCATCTACGTCTAAATCATACATTAGAAATATCTGATCTTTTTTGTGTTTCGTCTTAGTCCTCAAATAATTGTTTATATAGCGTTGGGACATTTTACCACCAGTAATTTTCGAATTAATTTCAATTGGAATCCTGTACTTGATTCTTAAAAAGTTTACATATTCTTCCTCAGATTGCCCTTCACAAAAAACATAGAAAGTAGGATTGATTCGTTTACCCTTGGATTTTCGTTTACTCGCCATCCAAGATAGTCTTTAGACTAGATTTTGATTCATGTATAAATGGGATTGCATCAAATCGTCCTTGCAAATATCCCTTTTCAGCATCCATGTTTTCTCGAAAATCTTTGTAATCAAATAGAGAGTATAAATCGCTGGATGCATCTTCTAATTTGTTCACAAAAAATATTTGATCTCTTCTTAATTTCTTCATATCTAGAAGATTAGTATTATGCGTGGTGAAAATGAGTTGGGATTTTTCACTTGCGTGAAACAGGTTAATAATGAATTCCACTAGTTTGGAATGAAGACTTGTTTCTAATTCATCAATTAACAGTGTTTTATTATTCTTGACTATATCTAGAATGCTTAAAAGACTAATGAATAGTTTTCTTGTACCTGCAGATTCTTCTGTATCAAAATCAAAAGCAACCTTAGGGCCTGATTTATGATATGTCTCTATTTTTAGAACTTCTTCTTCAGAATCTTCATTACTCACTGAATCACCTGATGCGTCAAATGAGAATTTCACCGATTTGAGTTTCATTTTTTCCTTTCTATATGCAATATCTATAATATCACTATCCGCAATCTGTAAGGCCTTTAAGAGAAATTCTTTATTTTCAATTAGGTTCCGTTCAAGGGAGTGGCTATTAAATCCAGTATATCCAAGAATAAACTTCTCATTGAAAAAGTTAAATAGCTCCTTGCCAATTACCCTATCCATTTGACTTGCTCTTGAAATAAATAATGTCTTAACAGAAGTATTTTCAGCAACATCAAGTGGTCTCTTTATAATGTTCGAGAAGGTATATTTTTCTTTTTTTTCTCCTTCAATCCTTTCGTCACGTGTGAAAATTTTTGCTCTTCTATTATTTGGATAGTGATAGAGTTCTTCAGTGATTATTTCGGATCTAGTTAGACTATATGAATATTCATATTCAATTTCATTTGAAACAAATCTTATGAAAAAGCTACTAGGCTTGTCCTGATACCCATCAAACTTGAATGGTTGAAAATTGAAAAGGACATTTTCATTATGAGTATGTGAGTTGAAAATCATTCGACAACAGAATCTTATTGCTTTGATAATGTTGCTTTTGCCTGATGCATTCGCTCCATATAAGGCAACGGACTTCAATATGTTGTCCTTGTGGTGAGAAAAATAGTGTTCCTTTAGTTCTTTGGCTTGTTTCGTTTGGATATTACCGGCTCTCAGATCCAGGACTATCTCGTCTTTTATGGAGAAAAAATTGCTTAAACGTACTTCTAGTATCATTTAAATTTAATATTTGTAGCAAAACTACAAATTAAGACGTTTAATAGCTAAAAATGTTTGGTTAATGATTGTTAATTGTAAGTGAACCTACAGTGAATTAGAAATAAAAGCTAACTATAAATAAGCGCAATTGCGCTTATTTCCCTTATAGTATTCTTTACATAACTTATTGATACCCAAACCTGGAGCCGTTAGTCAGCATCTGTACACAGGTAATCAGGTTTCGTTACCAATACTTCAGAACGGAATATAGTTAATCGCTATTTAATTTCAAATGACTTGTCGCCCATGGTTTATGTCGAAACAAACCGGGGAGTGGGAACCGTCAAATGCACAAGAGGATGCGTGCGCTAGTGTGGGGTATTCGCTCTATCGCTTGTTTTA
The DNA here is from genome assembly GCA_028278225.1 of Cyclobacteriaceae bacterium. Taxonomy (GTDB): domain Bacteria; phylum Bacteroidota; class Bacteroidia; order Cytophagales; family Cyclobacteriaceae; genus JANQEU01. The sequence continues at coordinate 332,244 of JANQEU010000069.1, read as the reverse complement.
TTCTTTTACCTCATTTATCAGTGTTCTTCAATTCTTGCAGTTCCTTCCTCAGTTCGTCCATTTCGGATTTCACAGTTTCTAATCCCTCAAGACGTTCGTTTTGTTCGATGATGTAAAGCGTTAGTTCCTCGATCTTCTTAAGGAGTCTCATGTTCATATCTCCAAGATCGATTCCATACGCTTCCATCTCCGAGGCTGATGGGATTTCAGGGAGGTGTTTGTTTTCGGTTATGAAGTCTTTAGTTTCTTCCAATGTTCTGAGTTTGTAACCCGGTTCGAAAACGTAATCTGGGGGATGTACGGCCTCTACTTTGACTTCTTCACTTCGAATTTTCCCATTGACAACAAGTTTGGATCCGGGATTTGTAACTCCAATACCAACATTACCACTACCGGTTAGTGTCATTGCTGATATTTGTTCGGTAAGATCGCTACTATTTCCAGTGTGAATTCTAAATTGAAGATAATTCGTTGATGGACTACCACTATGATGCGAGTATATAGAATGATACCTAATATCACTGTCTAATCGACCTATTCGCAACTGTTCTGAAAGAGTTGTGTGAGTAGGGGCTCCTCTTAAATAGGTCAGTCCTCCCACGTCAAACTTTCCTACTGCCTCAGTGCCAATTCCCGTATTTCCACTTGTGTTTATAGTGACAAAGTAGGATACTCCATCTCCAATTCGAAATAAATCACCATTGTCATTATCAATGAAGAATAGGTAGCTTTGACCAGGGTTTACCATCCAAAGGGCGGCATTTTCTGTACCTGTTTCTTCTATTCTTATTGTGGACAGGTTCCCAGTACCTTTCACATGTAAGGAATTGTTTGGGCTTGTTGTTCCAATTCCAACCTTTCCACCATTTGAATAGATAACAGATTGATCATCGTAATTGTGTTGAGCAAGTAGGTATGTACTGCTAATGACTGGTATTAGAATAAAAAGTAATTTTTTCATTTCTCTGTAATTAGTTGTTCTAAAAATGAGGTAATTGAATATAACGTTCAGCTATGGTGAGTGTGTCTACCATTTGTGAAGAGTAGAAAATTCCTTGAATTCAACACTTTCCAGAGGGCACTTTGACACATTCACCTTAGCATCTGTTATGATCTTTTATTCGCTTTCAAGGTTACCAATACTTCAGAACTGAATATAGTTAATCGTTATTTAATTTCAAATGACCTGCTGCCGGGGGGAAACAGTCAAAAGAAGCCAACAGGAGCGTCATTGCGGAATTTCTAACCCAATATTTAAGACGTAGGGGTAGAAATTTCCGCAATCTCATAGCGCTCAGTGTGAGATACCTGCCTGTTGCGGGGCGGGCCTGAGGTTTAAGGGCATTGCAAATGCCCGGAACAATATTTCCGTCTCAATGCGATTGCGACCGGGCCGGATACATTCTAAAGTTTTAGATCATCCCCGGTATTGAAACCCATTAAAGTCAGACCGTCAGTTCAGATATCAATTCAGCTGGGGTGATACGGGTAGCTTGACGGAAAACAAGGCGCCTTCATTGATGTTGATCCAGCCAATAGTTCCCTTGTGCTTTTCAGTGATCTTCTTGCAAATGTTCAACCCGATCCCTGTGCCTTTACCGATTTCTTTCGTTGTGAAGAAGGGCTCGAATATATCATCCTGGTCTCTTACCTGCACACCGCCCCCGGTATCTTCAATTTCCAAAACAACCAGCTCTTCATTCTGTTTGGTGATCCGGATCCGGATCTTACCATTGCCGTTCGTGGCGTCAATGGCATTGGAGATCAGGTTGATGATCACCTGGCCGATTTCGTCCGGAAAGCCGTTAAGGATTGGCAGGTGGTCTTCGATTTCCAGGATGATATCTACATCCAGCATTTTGCTGCGCATCAATTCAATCGAGCTTGAGACTACCTGTTTGATGTCATAAGGTACCGGCTGATCGGTTCGTTTATGAAAGGTATAGTTCCTCAGCTTCCTTACCAGTTGCTCCGCCTTGAATATAGCATCATGAGACAGCCTGGCCGAATACTGCACGCTTTTTTGGCAATACGCTATTTCCAGGAGTTCCCTGAAAAACGGATGGTTACAAATGGATCTGTAAGGCACAATATCAGAGATCCCGAAGGAACTGAAGTATTCAATGATATCATCATGCCGGTCCACAGGAACTCCCATTGCATGGAGCTGCCCCGACAGCATGTTTTCATCAGCGGAAGTGACCATTGACGGGTATTCCTCCCTGGCCTTTTGGAGAATTTCCCTCATCAAACTCTTAAGCTGCTGAAAATCTGCTTTGGATATTTCATGGATAACCTTTCCCCACAGTTTGTTGGCAATTTTTTGGTCCTTGATCAGAGCATCGAGGTTACCCTTGATCGAGGTGATAGGTGTGTTCATTTCATGGGAATGTTCCGAAGAAAGACGACCCAGTATCGCCATTTTTTCATTTGCTATCAGTTGTTTCTGAGTGAGCTTCAGTTCCGTAATTGCCCGGTTAAGCTCCTCATTTTTCCTTGCCAGATTCAGCGCATAATTCGTGTTACGGTGGATCAGGTAATGAACCCCGGTGAAAATAAACAAGCCCAGCGCGATGGGTGCGACCTTATAAAACAGCCAGTTCTGGTCGACTATATCCGCAATAGGCAGCCTCACATCAGAATAGTAATTCAGGATCTCCGAAGCAAATGCAGACAGAAAAACACAATAAATGATATTGGCCCAATAGAAAAATTTTTCGTCCTTTTTGTCATAAACCAAAATTGACAACAGTGTGAACGGTATCGGTGCAAAGGGGTACCAAAAGTAAAACTCTTCATAGATGTAACCGGTCTGCAGGTTGTAGATCAGCAGGAAATAGAGCGGTAAAAATGATATGACAGGCTTGCTGATCTTTGACAGCCGGAAATGATTCAGCACAAGATTACCTGTCGCGATCAAAATTATGACCCCAAGACTTACGGGGTGTTGTATGGCAGTGTTTTTCACACTGAATCCATCCTTAACATCAAACAACATGTCGGTGTAGGTGATCAGGCTTAGCAATACTGCGAAGATGAACATTACCACGTTCAGCTGGTTGTTCAGGACGAGTTGCCTGTCTTTCGGGAAGGGTATGGAATCATCCACCCCCAGCATGCTCAATTTATTCCAAAGTGTTTTCAATAGCCGGACTTCAAAAAATGTGGTTGAATAATCTTCAACTGAATACATAAAGTACTCTGATCGTAACCTAATATTTTAACGAACCGGAGTGAGCGAGAAAAATATGGTGTTGATCAAGAGAAGATTGCAGTTTTCGGGTTCGCCTGCCGGGAATGAAAATCTAATTCATAAACATCAGATACCACGTGGCGACCGCCCCGGCATACCCCAGCAGCGCAGGTATAGTTCCCTTCTTTAGATACTCAGTGAATGTAACGGTGTCTACCTGGCCCATGGCTGCCACACCGGCGGCTGATCCGATGATCAAAATACTTCCTCCGGTACCGGCCGTGATCGCCAGCAGCACCCAGTAAATGTAATGGATGTTGTCCGGCAGCATTTGAATGACTGCGGAAGTCAGCGGCACATTGTCAAAAACGGAAGACAACAGACCCAGTGATATGTGGCCGGTAATGATAGCGGTATAGTTGTCGGTCGGGTTTTCCCCAAAGATCAGAACCGCTACTTCGGTGAGAATGCCCTGATAGTGAAGTGCGCCGACGGCAAGTAAAATGCCGACAAAGAAGTTGATAGTGGCCATATCTATCTCCCTGGTTACGTTGACAATTTTGGTAGCTTTTTCACGCAAAGAACCTCGTCGGTGCTTTATGTCAATAACAATGGCCACAATGCCTAATCCAAAAATAATTCCGAAGAAAGGGGGGAGGTGAAGCATATTTACAAGTACGGCAAACCCGAATGTTGCGAAGCCAAGTATTATGATCCCCCATTGAAGCGGCAGCATTTCCTCCCGCTCCTTGCTCTCCCTTTCCACAACCTCGATCTTATTGGTGATCAGGTACTGAGGTATGATCCAGGCCACAACCGACGGTATGAATCCGGATATGACAACCTGCCAGGCAGTGAATTTTCCGGCAAGCCACATCATGATGGTGGTAACGTCGCCCACGGGTGACATGGCGCCACCGGCATTGGCGGCAATTACAGTATTTATTACGAAGTAATTGAAATTCTTTTTTTTGATGCATAGGTGTTTGCCTATCTGGATCATTACCAGCGTGCTTGTAAGATTATCAAGCAAAGAAGAAGCGATGAAAGTTATGATGCCCATGATCCAGAAAAGCTTCTTGTTACTGATGTTGAAATTCATCAGTTTATTTTCCAGCCAGGTGAAAAAACGAAAATGGCCAAGCATCTCCACGATGACCATTGCTCCCATAAGGAAGATGATCAGTTGGAATATCTCTGACGATGTATGGGCTATTGCAAATTCCAGCGATCCACCGGTTTTACCAAATGCAGCGATACCCCACATCAGCGATCCTGCAAACAGGGCTATCCAGCTTTTATTGACGCTGATGGTATGCTCCAGTGCAATGGCAATAAAAGCGCCAAAAAAGATGATGAGTAACAGAATTGATTGTATATCCATTTCGGTTGATCAACAAGTATTTTCCTACAACTGAACCGGAATTTTTCCGGCCGCAAAAGGAGCTTTTTTTTGCAGAAATGTTAATGATTTAAGTCATGACCCGGGAAGATATTAAAGCTTTCAAAATCCACTTTTTCAGGAGCAAAACGGGAAGCTGAAATTACCTGGATCACGGTTAATTGTTTTGGCTTGTTGGATAATAAAACAGATGAAAAAGAAGTCAGTATCGCACTTGACCGTCATCATTAAATACTTCGTGATCTTAGGGGTACTTTGCCCTAAAAATGCTCCAATTAGACCTTATTCATGAGTTCCTGGACAAGAAAGTGATCGCCGTTGTCGGCGTTTCAAGAAATGGGGATCTTCCTGCCAATCACATCTATCAAAAATTCAAACAACTGGGGTACGAAACCTACCAGGTAAATCCCAATTCTGAGGAAATAGACGGCGACAAGTGCTATCCTGATCTCGGTGGATTACCCTCCAAAGCAGAAGCCGTACTACTGGGAGGCCGGCCGGAGGTATCATCCACCACAATCGATGAATGCGGGGAACTTGATATCCCGATAGTCTGGATGCACAAAGGTTTTGGTCAGGGCAGTTATTCCGAAGAGGCCGTAGAGAAATGCAACAAAGCAGGTATCAAAGCCATTGTCAATGGGTGTCCGCTGATGTTTTTGGGAAAGGTGGACCCATTCCATAAAGTCCTCCGCTGGTTTAAAAAGTTTTAAACTTCAGTTGATCAGGCCCGGCCACCGCTTAGCCCCGGCGCAGTGGCTCCTATAATATAATCCGTGATCCTTTTCATGGATATAATTGGATTCAGGTAAATTGAGTATTATGCGGTAGATCAGCAATCACGGGAAATGTCATCTGGCATTTCAGGAGTGATCAGGGGACAATTGTTGAAGGTTGTGCAATCAAGAAAGAGCGACATACTGGAAGAGCTTCAGGCCTGGCAGCACGCTATGCAGAGCAAGCCCTCGTTATTTGACAGGGCGACAAAAGGCGTCCAATCCACCATTAATGAGATAATTCCGGAGAAAATACACCAGGTTGTTACCAAAGCGATCAAGGAAGTGACGCGGGGGGTCCTGTTCGGAGCAGGATTTACCACTTTCAGAAAAAGGAAAGTGAAGTCCGTATACACTACGGAAAAGAAAATCCGGGAGAGGATCAATTTTTATAGCTCATCTGCAGCCGTGGAAGGAGCTGCAACGGGTTTTGGCGGATTCCTCCTGGGCCTGGCTGATTTTCCTTTATGGCTGACACTTAAGATGAAGATGTTGTTTGACATTGCTTCTCACTACGGAATGGATGTGAAAGAACTTTCCGAGCGGGTGTTCATTTTGCATATTTTCCAAATAACATTCTCAAGCCAAAAGCATCGTAATGAGATCTACCCCCTGATGGCAAACTGGGATAAAGAAAAGTCGAAGTTACCGGAGGACATCCGCGATTTTGACTGGCGTACTTTCCAGTTGGAATACCGCGATCACATTGATCTGGCAAAATTGCTGCAGTTGATCCCCGGAGTAGGGGCGGTCGTTGGTGCATACGTCAATCACAAGCTCACCAATAAACTGGGAAAAGCCGCGATGAATGCCTATCGAATGCGACTTCTTCGTGAAAAACCCGATCTGCTAAATGACTGATCCGGGCATTACCGTCACGGTTACTCCTCCTTCAGCGATTCCGTGGGATTGGAGACCCCGGCCACAATTGAATGGTAGCTGATTGTGATCAGCGTAATGAGGATCGTAACGAGTGCAGAGAGTAAAAACGAAACCACACTGATGTCCACCCGGTAGCTGAACTCCTGCAGCCAATTGCTCATGAAATAATAGGAAATTGGGAACGCGATTATCATGGAGTAGAATACCAGTTTCAGAAAATCCTTACTTACCAGGTACATGATGTCAAATAATGAGGCTCCAACCACCTTTCTGATCCCGATTTCTTTCTTTTTCATCTCGGCATTATAGGATGCCAATCCGAATAACCCCATACAGGCAATGAATATGGTCAATCCTGAAAAGATAGAAAAAATACTGCCTCTCCGCTGATCCTCCACGTATTGATCCTGAAACTCCTGTTCCAAAAAAGTGTATTCCAGTGGTCGGTTCGTGATCACTTCTTTCCAGGTTTTTTCCAGGTCCGCCAGCGTTTTGTCCATTCCCTGTTCTTTGATCCTCAGCAGCATTTGACCATTTCGAATATTCATGTGGATCACAAGGGGCTCAATTGGTTCCTGGAGTGCTCGCATGTGAAAATCCTGAATTACACCAACCACTTTTTTCTCAACCCTGCCAAGATCTATGCCGGTGATCGCGCTGAATCGCTTTCCAATAGGCTCTTCCCAGCCCATATGTTTTACCATTTTCTGGTTTACAATGACCGCGTCCACCGTATCTCTGCCTATTTCCTGCAAAAAATCACGCCCCTTTACTATTGGGATCTCCAGTGTCGACAGGTAGTCCTGATCAACATATATCGTTTGGAAAACCTCATCGATCATCTCCCCGGTATTTGTCTCAACGCCAATTCCCTGAACATTCAGGTTCTTTCCCCCGGGAGTTCCCTGCCCGCTTGCGATGGCCTCGATGTTTGGATTTTTGGAAAGCTCGTTTTTCAGCACATCATATTTATCCACGGTAGTGGATCCACTGAGCGACACCTGTATGACCTGGTCCTTGTTAAACCCAAGTTCTTTATTGTTTAAGAACCGCAGCTGATCATAGACGATCCATGTGCTTACGATCATTACCAGTGAAATACTGAATTGCAGGATGACAAGTATTTTTCTCAGACCGGCATTTCCGGTTCCGGCCAATCCCCTGCCTTTTAGTACTTCCGCGGGCCTGAACCTTGACAGGTAAAAAGCGGGATAACTACCTGCAATGGTACCTACAAATAGGATTATCACCCCAAATCCCATTAACACAACCGGATCAGTGTAAAAGTCCAGCCCTATCTGTTTGCCGGAGACTGCGTTGAACCCCGGAAGAAGGAAGAAGGCAAGAATACCACTTATGATTGCCCCAATCACCGTGACAAGAATGGATTCCGTCACAAACTGCCATCTCAATTGTGCCTTGTGTGAGCCCAAAACTTTCCTGATCCCCACTTCCTTTGACCTGTATGTTGCTCTTGCGGTTGACATATTCATATAATTGATACTGGCAATGAGTAGTATGAAAAGCGCAATGGCAGTAAATATGTAGATGTAGGCGATGGTACCGCCCGGCTCCATTTCACCTTCCAGCTGTGACTTCAGGTGGATGTCCAGGAACGGTGTCAGCGAAAATTCCGCCGTGGCGTCAAACTGGCTGAATAACTCACTCAGATATTTGTCGAATACTTCCGGAAATTTTGCTTCCAATATTCTATAGTCAAAATCTTTGGGTAAGACGATGTATAAATAGTCATTGATATTACCCCAGAAACTCACCATTTCGGAAGGCAGGGTACTGTAGGATAATATGGCATTCGGCTTAATGTGGGTATTGGGATACGGATCCTGCATTACACCGGTGATGGTCCGTTCCCATTCCTCGGAACCTGTTTTTATGTTTTGACCTATCGGATCTTCACTTCCGAAATATTTCTTTGCCAGCGTCTCCGTTATTACGATCGAATTCGGAGCGACTAAAACCGTCTTGGGGTCCCCTCTCAAAAGCTTAATATCAAAAATCTCAAAGAAGGTGGAGTCAACGAAATAAAATTCGGATTCATAGAACTGTGTCTCATCTTTCGTTACCAGCTCATTACCCAGCGCCATCAACCGTGTGAAGTTCAATACTTCAGGGTAATCGTTTTTCAGGGCAGGTCCCAACGGGGCCATGGTTTGAGCAATATCCAATTTTGTATCCTGGACGACTGCAAGAGTATTAACACGATAGATCTGCTTTGCTTTTGAGTGTATCGTATCGTAACTCAGCTCATCTTTTATGTAAAGGAGCAAAAGAAGGCTTGCGGTGATCCCTCCGGCAAGGCCGAGGATATTTAAAGTGCTGTAAAGTTTCTGCCGGCTGATATTTCTGACAGCCATAATGAAAAAATTCCGGAACATGCGAAAGTATTTGTGCTGACAAATGTATTGTCAAAAGATGTGCCCTGAATACATGTGGCTGATAAACAGGAGCTTAAATAAATCTATGAATCCCGGATGTCCGAATGCAGGCAGTGAAAATGTCCGCGTTCGAACAGCTTTTCTCCTTGATGGCGGCTCTCTCTACTCGTTCCGCAGGGAATTGACAGGATTGGCCCTTGCTGCCCGTCCAGCCTGATTCGACACAATGCCAAGCGCAAATGAAAGGGCTACCAGTCCGGAAACCGGGAATATCCACCAGGCAATGTCGATCCTGATGGGATACCGGTCCAGGTAGTTATCCAGCAGGTACCAGGCCACCGGGGCGGCCAGTATGAAGGCAATGATGACCAGCTTGGTGAAATCTTTGGAAATCAGGGCGATCAGGCCTGCAACTGAGGCGCCCAGCACTTTTCTGATCCCAATTTCCTTGATCCTCTGCTGGGCAGTGTACGAGGCTAACCCGAAGAGACCCAGTCCGGTTATGATGATTGCCAAAATGGCGAAGATACCGGCAAGTTTACGTGTCAGGTTGATCGTAGTAAATTTCTTTTGAAACTCTACATCTGCGAACTTGTATTCGAAAGGATAAGCTGGATTATGTTCGTTAAAGACGGCTTCTACAGCCTGGAGATTTTTCTGGAGATCCGCTCCTCTTTTGAGCCTTACACTGACATACCCACCCCAATCGTCTATGATCAGGAACATTGGTTTCACCTCCCTGTACAGCGATCCCATAAGGACGTCATCCAAGACACCAATGAGCTTACGCTTTTCACCCCAAAGATCGAGGTTTGTTCCTATCGGATCTTCCAGGCCCATTAACTCGAGGGCAGCTTTATTAATGACTATCGCCGAGGTATCAGTGACAAATTCCTTTGAGAAATCCCTCCCGTGAAGTACCTCGATCCCCATGGTCTTTGCATAGTCATATCCTCCAACTATTGTGGTAAAAATCACTTTTTGATCCTTGGGTTTGCCCGGCCATCCCAGGAAGTTGTTGGAGTTAATACTGGTGATCATGCTGTTCGAGCGCGTCACCGATTCTACAGCTCCCGATTGCAATAGGTCCTGTTTCAGAACATCAAAGTTATCGATGATTGGGTCCGTTATCTCCACACTTATAAGATTCTCCTGGTCATATCCCAGATCCCTGCTTTGAACAAGGTCTATTTGCTGGATGATCACTACAGTACTGATCATCATGATAATTGAAAAACCGAATTGCAACATGACCAGCACCTTTCGGGGTGTTGTCGCACTTTTACCCACTTTCACCGTTCCCCTCAGGGTGGTTACGGGGTTAAACGACGATAGATAAAAAGCGGGGTAGCTGCCGGCAATTATCCCTGTCAGCAGGATCAGGGAAACTGAGAAAATCCAGAAATTGATTGAAGTGAAATCAATGAAAAGCTCCTTGTCCACCAAAGTGTTGTATGCCGGTAATACCAGGTGCGTAATGACCAGCGCCAGTGTAAAAGCGATAAATGAAATTATGATGGATTCGCCGATAAACTGTAATATCAGTTGAGTCCTTCTGGATCCGAGACTTTTTCTTATGCCTACCTCTCGCGCCCGTCTTTCAGACCTTGCCGTAGCCAGGTTCATGAAGTTGATACAGGCTATGACCAGGATGAAAATTGCAATGATGGTAAATAGCTGTACATAATCGCTCATACCACCTTTTTCTTTGCCATCTTCAAAACTGGAGTGCAACCGCCATCTCGGAAGCGGGTGAAGGAAGAACTCTCTGTGTACATCGGTTTCTCCTTTTTCCGTGAGAATATCCCTGATGGCATCTTCCACAATCAGTTCCCTGGTGTCATCGACCAGCTCGACGAAGATCTGGAAAGAATAATTACCCCAGTTGGTTTTGTTCCTGACCACCCACGGGCTGATGGACTCACGGTGCTTCCACGTCATCAGGTACTCAAACTGGAATGAGGAGTTGTTGGGAACATCTTTCAGGATACCGGACACCTGCAACGAACTCTCATCATCAACCCTGATTATTTTGCCCATGGGATCCTCATCCCCAAATAGCACTTTCCCCAGGGATTCCGAGATGACGATCGATGAAGGATCGTCAAGAACCGTGGCATGATCTCCCTGCAGGAGGGGGAATTCAAACATTTCCAAAAATTCCTCACTGACGAAATAGCCGCGTTTAATGATCCTTGTATCCCCGACAGTCAGCAATCGATCTCCCCCCCAGCCGGTTACGCAGGAGTTTTTGATATTACTATCCACAATTTTCATTTCTTCGTATGTGGGCAATGGGACAGATCTCCAGGTATTGACTTTGCCGTCAAATACCGCATTTACGTATACCTGGTGTAAGCGATTAACTTTAGGAATGAACTTATCGAATGACGTTTCGTCGGCAACCCAAAGCAAAATCAGGATGCTGCATACAATCCCGATGGCAAGGCCGGAAATATTGATTACGGAATAAAGATTATTTCTCCTCAGATTCCGCAGGGTAACGATAAAGAAATTCCTGAACATGATGATTTGAGTTTTTGATCTTTTTAAAGACCGAATTGTTTTATAAGGGTTGCATTGGTTGCTGTAATTGGATTAAATACTCCGGATCCTCAGGATGGTTACAAACCGGAAGGAATAAATGGACTAAGGAGAATATCGAGTCGTCTGATTGTGTCGTATTTTTATAGAAAAATTCCGTGCTTGCGATCCATTATACCGTATTTCTGGAGGTAGCCACTCAGCTGAGTTTTTCGAAAGCAGCGGAAGCGTTGTATATTTCACAACCCGCTGTAAGCAAGCAGGTAAAAAAACTGGAAGCTGAAATGGGCGTTCCACTGTTCGAGCGCAGGGGAAATATCATAAGGCTAACCTCATCCGGCGAAAAACTTCTGGAGTACCTGCAAAGGGCCAAAATCATCGAAAAGCAGATAGAATCCGACCTGGATATCATCAAATCCCAATTGCAGGCAAAAGGAGAGCTGAGAGTTGGATCCAGTACCACAATTTCCTTATATGTCCTGCCCAAGGTCCTGTCGTCGTTCAGAAAAAAATTTCCGAATGTAAAGATCTTCCAGCTAAACAGGAATAGCGAAAGTATCGTGCAGGCACTTATAAACAATGAAATTGACCTGGCCATCATTGAAGCACATTATAAGATCAATGCCGTACACTATCATCCGTTCATGCAGGATGAGATCATACCGGTCTGTTCGGTTCACAGCCCCTATGCTGAAAAGGAAATCGGACTCAATGACCTGAAACAAATTCAGATGGCAATCAGGGAAAGAGGTTCGGGAACGCTGTCTATCCTGACCAAAAAACTGGAATCGAAGAAAGTCAAACTTCGCGACCTGAACATTGTGGCGAGTTTGGGTGGTACGGAGGCATTGAAAAATTATTTGGTAGAAGATATTGCAATCGGATTTCTGTCCCGAATGGCGGTTAGAAATGAGCTGGAACGCGGGATACTGAAAGAAGTAGAAATCAGAACCTTAAGAATTGACCGAAAATTCAACTTTGTGCTGAGAAAAGGAGAGGAAGGCGCGGGTATCGTAAAGTCCTTCATAAAAGAAGCGAGAAATCATTATAACAAATAGTTATAGTATATAAGAAAACAGTATTTGTTTAGTTATAAACTATCCTGGAACTTTGACCTATGCGTACAGCTCAGGTCAAGACTTCATACGTTTCCGGTTTATCTTGTTCAAGGTGCGGGAGCCCCCATTATCTAGATCAGATCCAACACACCTCGAACTGTTGCAACCATCCTCTTATTGTTAATTACGATATATCGAGACCACTTTTCAAAGAAGATTTAGTAGGACGGGAAAGCAACATGTGGAGGTACAGGGAAATGCTTCCGGTCATTTCAGATCATAATCGCATAACACTTGGAGAAGGTATGACGCCCTTACTCCACCTGGGCCGTCTGGGTGAAAAATTCGGGTTTTCCGATTTGTGGTTGAAAGATGAAGGACAGAATCCGACGGGGTCGTTTAAAGCACGCGGCATAAGTGTGGCTGTTTCCAGGGCGAAGGAACTGGGTATTGTCTCCTGCGTAATACCTACAGCTGGAAACGCGGGGGGTGCACTGAGCGCTTATTGTGCGGCTGGCGGCATAAATGCGACAGTCGTAATGCCGAAAAATGCACCCGTCACATTTCAGAAAGAATGTAAATTTTATGGTGCCGATGTTAAGCTTCTGGACGGTTTGATTGACGCTTGCGGGTTGGTAGCTTCTAAAATAAGCGAAAGGACCGGGGCATTCAATTTCGCCACATTAAAAGAGCCTTACAGGCTGGAGGGTAAAAAAACCATCGGATATGAAATAGCGGAACAGATGAACTGGCAACTGCCGGATGTTATTTTATTTCCTACCGGCGGAGGAACCGGTCTGATCGGAATGTGGAAAGCGTTTAATGAAATGGTCAACTTGGGATGGATCGAGGACCGGCTGCCTAAGATGGTAGTTGTTCAGTCGCGTAACTGTTCACCGCTTGTCGACTGTTTCAGTCATGAAAGTACCAACAAAGCAGGATATACCGGATCCATTGCCAATGGGATCGTAGTCCCTTCTCCTTTTGGTAAAGAAATGATCATGAGGGTCATTCGTGAGTCAAACGGATATGCGATTTCCGTAACGGATGATCAGATCGTTGAAGGCATTGAGGAAATTTCACGGACCGAAGGCTTGCTGATTTCACCGGAAGGGGCGGCAACCTGGATGGCACTGAATGATCTGGTCAGTCAGGTGGCTATTTCGAAGCACGAAAAAATATTGATCTTCAATACTGCCAGTGGCTACAAATACCTTGACAGCCTCCGTTCAAAGTAAATAACGTCAGTTCGATATAACAATTCCAATGGAATTTCCTGAAACAACATAAACCCTGTTTCAGAGGCTTCCAGGGGGTAAGAATGAGCGGAAAAAAGCCGCGGAATCTTTTCAATGGGGACTCCACGGGCCATCCACCTCCCGCAAATCACTACAAATCACCCTCTGAGAAAGGATGAGGTGGGTTTTTGCTGTTTTTACGTCGAACTGATGTTAAATATTCAGTGTTGCTCCAGATCTTTCCCGCAATGAGGGCATTTCTTCGTTCGATGTATCCGCTCAATGAATCCCGAGCTAATGATACCGGCAGGTAGTGCAAGTAATCCAATGCTCAATAATGATATTGATCCGGCAAGCAGTTTACCCATATCCGTTACCGGGAAAATATCACCGTAACCAACCGTGGTCAAAGTAACCACTGACCACCACAGAGCCGCAATGATATTGGGAAAGTGCTCGGGCTGCACGTCACCCTCAAGATGATAGATCAAAATGGACATGATCAATAATATCAGAAATATCACTGACATACTGATACCCAGTTCGGGCATCTTTTCACGAACGATCTGACCGATCAGCCTGAGCGATTTGGCGTACCGGCTCAGCTTAAATATCCTGGCCAATCTAAACAGGCGCAGGATTCGGAGAAACCTCAGATCCACCTTGATCAATAGCGGTAAGAATGCAGGCAGAATCGCCAGCAGATCAATAATTCCTGAAGTAGAAAAAATGAACCTGAGCCTTGACTTCAGCCATCCGTCCTCCGGGTATTTGTAATCCGCAGTCAGGAGTCGCAACAGGTATTCAATAGTGAATATTGTGATGGAGAATATCTCGAAATCCACAAAGAGAATGTGATATTCCGATTCGAAATCCCTGAATGATTCAAGGATTATTTCAACAACGCTCAAAATAATGAGGAACAGGATGAATAAATCAACCGCATGACTTGCCCTGTTATGCGGGGAAACCTGGATAAGGTTGAAAATTTTTCTTCTCATGGCTTTTGTCAAAGCATGTGCTCAGAGATTTATGTACGTTACTTGCTTTTGGTCTTTTTCAATCTTTCAATTTGATCTTTTCGAAGAGTGGGATAGGTAATTCCCAATTGCTCAAGATATGAATCGTATCTGGATTCATCGTAATAATATGACTTCAGCTTTGGCGCATAGGCTTCCATGATACGCTGGTTGAGATAGATCGCCGGCTCATCAGATGCTGTGACCATAGGAATATATTCCTGTTTAGAAGACTGTTCTTCTTTGAAATACTTCCAGGCCTCATCCACCAGTTCGGGCTTTATCAGGAAATCCAGAATGGTCATAGCCTCTACTTTCGCTCCTGCCACTACCCCTTTGTGGGCTATGGGTGTGGCCATTGCGATTGCATTAGACCAGTGATGTCCCTGAAGTCCTGGTATATTGGATGGGTAACGTAATGTTACAGTCGGCACCTTCCAGCTGATATCTCCAATATCATCGGATCCGCCACTGCGAGGTTCGGTTACCGGTAGCCTGATCGTATCCAGCTCCACAGCCAGTCCTGAAGTGTCTCTCGGCGAGTTGACTTCTCTCTGTACGGCTTTTGCCAGCATCTGATCTTTTTCACTCCATTCAGGTAGTCCCACAGTTTTGATATTCTCGTACATTGTAGCCGCGATCACTTTGTTAAAATGCCTGGGCCATGCAGTTCCCAGGATACGTTTTGACATGGTGGTCCGTGTCATCATTGCCGCTCCTTCAGCGATCTCATTAGCCCGCATGTATACAGCCATGATCTTAGGGTAGGATACTTCCCTGAAGTAATACCAGATGGATGCCCTGGAGGGAACGACATTGGGCTGATCACCGCCATCATTAATGACCGAATGGGATCGTCCCAAAGGATGGATATGCTCCCTGGCATACTGCCACCCGATATTCATCAATTCCACGGCATCCGCAGCACTTCGTGCACGCCAGGGGGCGCCTGCCGAATGTGCCGACTCACCTTCAAAAGTATATTCAACCGAGATCATGCCCGTACCCCGGGAAGGGCCGTAGGACACGCTTAGATTGGAAGATACATGGGTGAAAATACACATATCCACTTCATCAAAATACCCGTCCCGGGTGTAATAGGCTTTGGTGCCTAATTGTTCTTCCGCTACACCCGGCCACACTATAAGTGTACCGGGTATCTTCTCGCGCTCCATGATTTCCTTGACGGAAAGAACCGCGACAACATTTAGCGGAGTTCCGGAATTATGCCCTTCTCCGTGACCAGGCGCACCTTCTACAATGGGATCATGATAGGCCACTCCCGGTTTTTGTGAGGCTTTTGGGATGCAATCCAGGTCACTGCCGATAGCTATGACAGGCTTCCCGGATCCCCATTTAGCCCACCATGCCGTGGGCACACCGGAAATACCATATTCAATCTCAAACCCATTTTCTTCCAATATACCCGTGAGATATTTGGAAGTTTCTTTTTCCTGGAATCCCAGCTCTGCAAAGCTGAACACTTTGTCTACCATAACCTGTGCCATTTTAGATCGCCCTTCAACTTTTTGAACAACTTCCTTTTTCAGGGCTTCAAGTCTGGCGTCGGTTTTCTGTCCCTGTGTTTTATAACAGATCAGGCACGAGATCAATGTGATGATGGAAAGAAAGGGTTTCATTTTCTTCTAAGATCGGTTAGATACGTATCGGTTAGATATCTAATCTACCGATAATCCCGGTATGACACAAAGTTTGGGTTCCCAGTTTCGATTGATGAATTGTGAGTCGGGGGTTCTAAAAATAGGAAAACCATTATTTATCATATGATAACATTTAGCTGTCAAAATGAGCTTTTTCCGGATCGAATGTTATCATATGATAAACAACTGATGAATGTCATGGAAATACCAGACAGCTGACATTTGTACACCGAGCAAGTCATAATAGCTTGTGGATTCCAACCCGTTAACAGGGGTAGGAATATCCTGGTATCAAAACAAGAATTAAACTTTCTAAACAATTATATATAGAGCCTTATGAAAACAACAGAAAAATCAATTAAACTGGCATGCCTACTATGGTTTTCCGTCTACCTGTTTACTTCTTGTGAAGAACCGGATTATACGGTGGATTCGGGGGCAATGGAAAAAGAAGAATTGAGTTCCGGGTCATCTGATTCAGAAGTGATGGAGGAGGTTAATTCAATGGGAAGAACCATTGCAATGGGAAATGGGTCCATGGATAAGATGTATTGGAATCCCAGTTTCAATGGCGGAAATGTTCTGACTTATTTAAACTCCGGCGCCCCTACCTACTACGGTAGTGGATATACAACGAGTACCAATGGCAGTCAGGATACTGCAACCAAATTGTCTTTTGCCGACATTAATGGAGATGGAAAAGCAGACAAGATCTATTGGAGCAAAAGCCATCATGGAGGGAATGTACTAGTGTTCCTGGCTACAGGGTACGGTTACTTTTCCAGTGAGGAAATCGGATCAACCGGAAGTAGAGGTGATGCAACAAGATTTTATTTCATTGATGTAACTGGGGATTCCAAGGCTGAAAAAATCTATTGGAATCCTTACACGAACAACGGCAATGTACTCGTTTATCTGGCAGACGGTAGTGCCGATTTATTTACGAGTTCATACTACGGTTCGGCTGGTAGCAATAATACCGCCACCAATTGGTATTTTGCGGATGTTAGTGGCGACAACCGGGCAGATAAAATCTATTGGAACAGAAATTTTAGTAACGGTAATATTCAGATCCGACTTGCCAATGGTAGTGCAAGTACTGGGTATTTCTCCTCTACTCTAAAAAAATCTGCTGGAAGTAAATCATCAAACACCAAGTGGTACTTTGCAGATGTGACGGGTGACGGTAAAGATGATAAAATCTACTGGAACCGTGAAGTTTCCGGGGGGAATATTATCGTCCGGATAGCGACGGGGAATGGATATTTCGACGATACTCAGCAGAAACATTCTTCAGGTAGCAGTGCTCAAGATACCCGGTTTTATTTTACGGACGTTGACGGGGATGGCAAAGCTGATAAGATTTACTGGAACCCAGATTATAATGGAGGCAATATGCTAATTCGACTGGCCGTTGGTAATGGATATTTCGACGATAGCAATCCAATATCTGTAACTGGAAGTACCGGAGAACTAACCCGATTTTACTTTGCTGGGGTAAACTAAATTAAACAAGGCTAAAGGAGGTGTACTAGGTAAATCCCTCCATTAAGTGTTCTCATTTACAGAAAAGAGGCCGTCTCAATTCCAGGGCCGGCTTCTTTTTTAAGCCATTGTTGGTGTCTTATGCCAGTCCCAGTAGTGTCATCATCAACGATGTAATGCCTAAAAGTGCAAAAAATAATTTCTCAGGAGTAATCCAGGGCTGTCCAAACTCCTCCGGATGCGAGGATAGGCATTCGGAGGAAAGATAAGTTTGGATTCCCAGTTCAAAAATAGGAGGTCTCCCGCGCCAGATCAGAAATCCTGCCTCATCTGTTCTTCAACATGCCCTTTGAGCTTGTTACTCTGGCAAAGACAAGATGTCATTTCTAGGTTCTTGAATATTGCTTTCATTTGGAATGATTACGGAGTACTCGGAGGAATGCAGAAATCTATTCCCGAAATTTGCATGATATTGTTGACCGGACTTATTCAAGTACTATTGCTGTAAAAACTCCACTAGCTACTGAATACTCATCGAGGGCGGAGGAACCCCCACGCCCCACTGTTCGTTGGGGATGCTGTCCATTTCAAATACTAACGTCCCTCCTGAAACAAGTCGTTGGTGTTTTATCCAGTTATTTGTGACCGGGCTCCCATTGAAGGAGACAGACTGCACATACAGATTATCAGGTCCGTTGTTTGTTGTTTCAATGATAAGCTCCTCTCCCGGGAAATAGTCACGATTGAGTTGAATGCTGATCTTATCGAACAGTGGACTCCCAAACTGAAAAGTAGGATTACTATTGGCATGCCCGAGGACATCAAAGAGTCCCATTGAGGCCATCACATACCAGGCGCCCAGCTGGCCCTGATCTTCATCCTGGCCGAACCCGTAGCCATGTAACCCCTCGGTTCCGTAGAATTCGTTGCAAATGAGGCGGGTCCATTTCTGCGTGAGCCATGGCCTTTTCGTATAGTTGAAAAGCCACGCGTTGTGCAGACATGGCTGATTGCCGTGGTTGTAGAGCTTTTCAACTCCTGAAAAACTGTGAATTTCCCGTCCTCCCCCAAATACGCTTTTCCGGGCATTTTCAAACATCGATTCCAGCCGACTGTCAAATAATTCGGGGCCGACGGCTTCGATCAGACCGGCAATATCATGGGGTACGTACCAGGTGAACTGGTAAGCATTTCCCTCCTGGAAGCCATGCCAGCCCTTCATAGGGTCAAAATCCTCGATGAACGTTCCGTCAGGAAGCTTGGGGCGAATGAATTTTGTTTCGGGATCAAAAATATTTTTCCAATACCCTGCCTGTGCTATTAGTTTCTCATAGTCGGAATCCCTGTTCATAGCCTTTGCCATTTGAGCAACCGCATACGAACTGAAACTGTACTCCAATGTGTGAGAGGCACCAAAATTAAAAACCCAGCCATTGGAGATGGTTGTATCTTTAAAAGGGACATAGCCCGTATTGACGAACCATCCGAGATTATATTTTCCGTTGCCCAGATCCCGTCCGCGAAATTCGATTTCATTTTTCAGCGCGGCTTCATAGCCTGTTTCCAGGTCAAAATCCCGTATACCACAGTTATATGCACCGGCGATCAACAGCCCCTGGAAATTGGTCTGGACTCCATTTGTGAAATTGCCTGCAGCCGTACCATCGTGAAGCCAACCTGTCTCCTTGTAAAAATCAATGTTCGATTGCAAGTACTCGCTGTAATATTCCGGGTAGACCAGGGTCCATAATTGGCTGAGATTCCAAAAACCTCCCCACATACCATCAGTGTTGTAATGATGGTATTCCGGAATTCCCCTTTCATCCAAAGGAACCTGCCCGATACTTCCATCATGTTTTGGATATTTTCCATCTACATCACTGGCCAGTCCCCTACCCAGCAGGGCATGGTAAAGTCCCGTATAAAATTTAACCCTGTCGTCTGGCTGACCCCCCTCAATTTTGATCCTTCCAAGTTTCCGGTTCCAGATGTCGCCTGCGTTTTCTTTTACTTCATCGAACGTAAGATCTTTTGCCTCTTTTTCAAGATTCTTCCTGGCATTCTCAATACTTGTATAAGACAACCCAACTTTAATCCCGATCACCTCATTTTCGTCGGTGTCGAAGGTGAGATAAAGGCCGTTTCTCACACCTGCTGAAGAAGTATTGCCCGGCGTAGCAAGTGTGTCTATGAACGACCCAACTTCCTCCGGTGATTTGCTTAGGCTGGCATGAAAGTACATTTTTACCCTGTTCCCGGGATCACAGAATTTCGAGTATTCCGGGTAGGTTTCGACATAACCTTCAACGCGATTGTCTTCGACAAATGCTACATATGCATCAGTGACATCACTACTCTCACCCTGTTTATGACCTATATCGAAAACAAGCCGGGCGGATTGTGTGCGGGGAAAAGTATACCGGTGATAGCCGACTCTTTCGGTCGCTGTTAGTTCGGCCTTTATGCCGTAATCCTTAAGCAGGACAGCATAATATCCGGGTTCGGCATACTCATCTTCTTTGTCAAAACGCGAACGGTAGCCCGCATCCGGATCTTCCAGTGTTCCGGGAACGGTTTTCAACTCGCCGGTCGTGGGCATTATAACGATCCCACCGATCTGAAATTCGTGAAAATGCCCAAATCCTTCGATAGATAAGTGACGATCATCGTATCCCTGTGGTGTCCAGCTTCCAACTCCCTCATAGGCGTTGGTGTGAGGTGCTAATTTGGCCATGCCAAAAGGCAGGGCCGCAGGTGTGTAGAAAAACCAGCGCCCATGGACTGACCCGATGTTGGGGTTTACATATTGAAGAGCGTTGAAGTCTTCCTCTTGCTCGCATCCTGATAACAGGATAATGAGGAATGGAAGAAGGAGAAATTTTGAACAAGAAATCATTTTTAAACAGGCTGAACAGGAGCAAGTATGTACAGGTATCCAATCTACTTAATTTGAATATGGTCACAAAATATTTTTTAAACTTGGTAACAGAAGGATGATGCCGAATGTCAGATTTGAAAGTTTTTCGTTTCTCTCAATAGTTGTCTGATTGTGTCAGACGGAATAAACAGATTCTCAATAAAACCCTATCGTGGAATAAGATTTGTTGAAAAAATAGCATATCCTTGCCGATTCCAATAAATTTGTTGCATGCGAGAAGAATGGTTGGATGCGTTAAACCATGAAATCAGGGAACTAAAGCAACTTACACTTGAAACCCGAAGACTGGTAATTTCTGCGGAACAAACTGCCAAAGCTGCGGAACAAACTGCCAAAGCTGCGGAACAAACCGCCAAAGCTGCAGGACAAACTGCCGAAGCTGCTCAACAGCAGGCCAATGATTCCCGTTTTCTTCTGGAAAAACATATCGAGTGGCATGAAAAACCAATTTGGAAGCGCTGGTTTGGATTAAGATAACCGGGTAACAGCTAAAATTTCCACGGATACATTAATTGGAATATTACCCCATAAGATCCATTTCGGGTTGTGGAAATTGATCCGTGGATCACGGACTAATGACAAAAGGTAACTCCCAGCCAGAAAACCCGGTGTCCTAATTCCTATTTCGTGACCACAATGCGGAAAAAACGATCAGGATATTGAGAACGGAAATGCCGATAAACCATATGGAATAATTTGACCTGAAAAAAGCGTCATAAAGAAGGGTTCCCTGGATTCCTCCTAAGATCGGACCCAGGACAGGGATCCACGCGTATTTCCAGTTAGAGCTACCTTTTCCCGCAACAGGAAGTATGGCATGGGCAATTCTGGGACCCAGATCACGAGCAGGATTGATGGCGTAACCTGTAGTTCCTCCGAGTGATAAACCGATTGCGACAATCAATGCTCCCACGGCAATTGGGTTAAATCCCTTTGCGTATTCGTTGGCGCCAATAAGCATGATGACAAATAAGAGAACAGATGTGCCGATTATTTCAGAAATAAGATTTGAAGGATTATTAGCTATTGCGGGGCCAGTACTGAAAACGCCAAGTTTGACTGCCGGATCTTCCGTTTTCTTCCAGTGAGGCAGATAGTGGATCCAGACCAGTGAGGCTCCGACAACTCCACCCAGAAACTGTGCGGACAAGTATCCAAACGCTTTTTCCACAGGGAAATCACCGCTTGCCATTAATCCCAGGGTTACGGCCGGATTGATGTGTGCACCGCTGATCCTGCCAACGGCATAAATCGCCATAGTTACGGCAAGCCCCCATCCAAAGCCAATGACCAGCCAACCCGAATTCTTCGCGTAGGATTGATTAAGACTGACACCGGCATTTACTCCACATCCCAGGAGGCATAAAATGGCCGTTCCAAAAAATTCAGCGATATAAACATTCATAGGTTAGGCGTTACAACGAAGATCGGGATTTTTTAAAAAGTGACAAGGTCAAAAACATTATCACAATGTTAATTTCCTTGATTTATTTCGAATAGACTTTTCTCCCGCCCACATAAGTTGCCAGAATATTCACCTTGCGTATATCCGCAGGATCTATCTTACGCAGATCCTGATCCAATATTACAAAATCCGCCAGTTTCCCCGGTTCCAGGCTTCCCTTGATATCTTCTTCAAATGATGAGTATGCACCCGCCACAGTATACGCCTTAAGCGCTTCTTCTACCGTAATCCTTTGTTCAGGGACCCAACCCTCCAGGTTTTTCTCATCCAGGGTCCTACGGGTAACTGCAGCGTAGATTCCTTCGAGAGGTGTGGCCGGAGCTACCGCCCAGTCACTGCCAAATGCCAGCATTGCGTTTGCTTCCAAAAGCGATTTAAAGGCGTAAGTGGTCTTAATACGTTCAGGTCCTATGACTTTTTCCGCCCACCGGCCGTCGTCAATGGCATGATAAGGCTGCATGCTGGCTATTACCCCCAATTCATTGAATCTGGCAATGTCTCCCGGGTCTAGGTGCTGGGCATGTTCGATCCTGAACCTGCGATCCCCGGGACCATTTTCTTCCGCAACCCGCTCGAAGACATTGAGCAGGGTATTGATCGCCCGATCACCTATGGCATGGATTGCAAGATGGAGATCTGCCTTATCCGCCTCGGAAGTCCATTTGTAAAGACTATCCTCATCCATCACAAAGAACCCACGGTCATCCGGAGTATCCGTAAAAGGCTCGAAAAATGCTGCCGTATGCGATCCTAGCGCTCCATCCACCATGCCCTTTAGTACACCGATCTTAAGCCATTCGTCACCTCTTCCATCGCGCTCAACTTTTTCTTTCAGCTGCTGCCAGTTTGATAAACCTACTGCCATATAGAACCGGATGATCTGTTTGTCCCGGATGCGTTCATACTGATCGATTATGGAGGTTGAAGCGCCAAGATCCATATTGTGGACTGAAGTGACACCATTAGCCACCATATAGTTCATTCCATTTACTATGGCTTTATCCTTTTGTTCGGGAGGCGGTTCCGTAATTACCTTGGTGATAAGGTATTGGGCGTTGTCCCGGAAAATTCCGGTCGGACTGCCATCAGGATCCCGGACGATGTCGCCGCCTGAAACATCCTGTGTGTTGGCATCCACACCCGCGAGCTCCATGGCCTTTGAGTTCGCGAGGCTAATGTGTCCGTCGAGTCGGGTAACAAAAACAGGATGACCCGGAGTGAACTCATCGATCCAGTCAGCTCTTGGCAATTCTCCGCCCCAAAGCTGATGATCCCAGTCGCCCTCTGTGATCCAGGTACCCTCCGGCACTGTCGCAGCATAATCCTTAATTCGCCGGGCAAATTCCTCAGGTGTTTCCGCATTTCTTAATTTGACTGAAGACAGGCCATAACTTCCCGACAGGAAGTGAACATGTGTATCAATAAATCCCGGGACAATAAATTTCCCTTCGGCGTCGATGATCTCAGTGGTTGAGGACTTATAACTGCTTAGAATATCTTCATTACCTATGGCTAAGATCTTATCACTTTTAATAGCCAGGACCGAAGCAGACGGATTTTGGTCATTGCCCGTCCAGATGCTGGCATTTCGTATGATGAGATCAGCCGGACGCTCCGAAGGTGATGAGCAGGAAAATATCAGGCTGATTGTAACTAGTAATGTGGATAGTGATTTCACAGATGTACTTGTTTAGGGCCATAAGATAGCAAGAAATCTGGCTCCAAATCACTATCCGGGTGTCGCTTCTTTGGCTGATCTTAAGCGTCTTGTTCCTCCATTTTGGAGCCGGCCAGGAGGATCTCCTCCTCCTTTCTCTGGATGTTATCCATCAAATCTGCGATCTTTTTAGTGGTCAGGAACTTCTTCGTCACCGTCCCGTTTTTCATGAATTCATGGTAGGTGGATAACCCGAGGTCCAAAACAGATTTGTTCCTTTCATGGGTCATATTTCGAATCTCCAGATCATGTTTGAAATCTTCGACTATACCATGTATCCTCTGCGCAACATGTTCGAAGGTTTCTGAACCTGATTTGTAAATATTGCGGGCTTTTGGTTTTACTTTGTTTGCGTAGAAATCACTGACATTTGGTTCTACTTTTTCATAGAGCTCGTTGTACACTTCATTCACCTTTTTAGCTCCTTCCACAATATTTTCCCTGGATTCCTGAACGAATTCCCTGACCTTTGACTTCCCCCTGGTGTTATCACTTTTTGATTTTTCAGGCTGTGACTTTTTCATCTTTTGATGGAGTTTGAACGTTATTGGCGGAATGGACTTCCTGTCCTTCAACTTCTTCCTTCACTTCATTTCGCCGGGCTCTTCTTTTACCCAGGTAGTACAATCCCGCAACAACCAGCCCCGCAGAACTGATAGCAACACCGATGATCTTAAATAACTTTTTCATTTTGATTGATCTTTATATATAGAAGCCATTTTTGAAGATTAAAATTCACTAAACGTCCATTAATTTTCAATGATGCGGAGTCAGTGAAGGCTAGCCAAATACAACATCCAAAAACTCCCAGAATCGCTTTGGCGCCAGGCGGTAAAGAAAGTAATTGATAAACATCATCGCAATTTGGGGAAGTGCGACGGCAATGATTGCTTTGACGAAACCGGTTAAACCCCTGACCTTAAAAAAAACACTCAAAACCCAGACATTATAAGAAAAATTGACCAGCCCTGAAACAATTATTATCGGGTCAGTAGGGGAATAATTAAGTAAAGGGATAAACAGGAGTATGATTAGAAACTGACCTGCGGCGACGTAAACATTCATGATCAGATTCTCTGTAAAATTGAAAGCAGGCCTGAAAATTATCCAGCTAAACCAGGCGAAGCAGGGGAGTGCAGTAAGTGTAAAGAAGGAAAAATACTTTCCGGAATAGTATCCAAACCCCAATTGGTCCGGCAGGTTAAGTACCTGTAAGGGTCCGGCGGTTTCTCCGAATTTCAGAAAATTGAAAGTGAAATAAGTCGCCACCGCTCCCGTCAGGATAAATACTTTCACGGGATTGGACAAACCGATACGTTTCCCCTCGACATACTCTCTTATCACGAGTCCCGGCTTATAGAGCAGTACTAAAATTGTATGAAAAAATCCTTTGTCAATATCAAAGGAAGTTTGGATCGTCTTCCAGAGATACTGCCAGTTAAACCGCTCTACTGTTGCTTGCTGACCGCATTCCGAACAGTAATTCCCTTTGTAAGTATTTCCGCAGTTCAGGCAGACCATGTTCCTGAAAATTTAGGTTCAAACTAATCATTATCTGCTAAAATCAGGATTTCAGATCAGAGAAAGCGCAATAGCCACCGTCATGAGGAGCACCACCGTCGTGTGACGCTTCAGTTTTGGTACGTTTTTCCGATAAATCAGAGCACCGGGAGTTGCAAGGAGAATAGAAACCGGCAGGAATATAAAAATGGGTTTAGGTGAGGCAGCAACGGCGATCAAACCAATGACCAGCAATAACAACCAGTGAGAAAGGTGGGCGGTGATCATCCTGATGTGATGAACTGATCTCAGTGTCTTATAGAAAATCAAATACCTGAGAATAATGATGATTGCAAACCAGAATAACCCTTCCTTCAGGAGATGCAGCAGTGGGGTGACAATCAAAGCCCGGATCTTTAGTTCCGGTTCGGCTAATGCATCAAAATATTCCTGATCGAAATTATGGCTGATGATCATATCGGCTTCAGTACTGGTAAGGCCCGGAACATTTCTGACTTCACTCAGGTTTTGGAAATATCCGTAGGTGTCCCTGTATTCAATGACCGCATGCGCCTTTTCCGTGGACAGTCCCAGGGTCATCAGCTCTTCAGTTTCCGCAGCATTCAGGTTAAAACTATAAACAGGGATGGTTAAGCCGTCAAATTGATCCAGTATGATCAGTCGGTGATCATATTTTTTTACGAGGAGCCAGATCTGGGGAGGAAGACGATCGGAGAACTCAAGCCCGGTTACTCTTTTGAACAGGAACTTCATACTATTCGCTTCATCCGGAAATTCCAGGCAATAACCATCAATGAAATCCGTGAGTTGAGATCGTTCTGAATACTCAAATATTACATGTTTGTTCAGTACATAGAATATTTTCATCATCTGGTTCTGAACAGGTGAAAACCTTTCGGAAGGGTTGATGAATGTGGAAGTGTCAGATAAAAACCGTTTGTAGAATGATGATGTCCTGTATCGGTCGGGAAGACCGGATTGGATCAGGCCGGTGAAGAAACCGGATACAACACCCTCCGAACTCAGGGACTGAACCATGTTTCGTTTTTCCTGGGACCTGCGAACGCCGGAATTCCGAAAAGAAATCCTGTCTTCGTGAGATCCTGATGATACAGTTTTGTTCTTAAATGCAGCGAGGTCTTCCATTGCATACTTATATCTTTTATAATCTTCGAACTGCTGGTACCAGGCGATCATAGTGGCTTTATAATAGTCCATCCGAATGCTCCACCGATGATCTTTTTCAAATCCACGGATGTAGGGCTCAAACCTTTTTTCTTTTTCAGTAATGTCTGAAAATATCCCGGCCCTGATGGAGTCGTTTGGTTCATATAATCTGGCAACATTTTCAAAGTGTTCCGCAAATCCTTCATTAAAAGCAATTTGATAATCAGTTATGATAGAGAAGAAATGCACATTCACGCTTCTGGAGGTTTCTTCAATGGTATCTGATGAACTCAGTAACCTGTAGAGTATATGGCCCAGTTCATGGGGATACAGTTGTGTAACGGACATCAGTTTTGCAGGCGTGGCCCTCACATTTCCTTCTACAATATCCACATAAAATGATTTGGGCTTTTTTGTAATGATTCCATTCACATTTAACGCAAAACCTTTTCTCGCATACCCGCCCTGGTTTTGGGTTAGTGCCAGGTAAGCGGGTTCGACCTGCTCCAATTGGCCGTTGTTCACCAGGAACTGCTGAACCAGCTTATGTAGCGTCACCGCCTCTTTTATGTATGTGTTTTCTATGACTGACTTTGCGCTTTGGTATAGATCGGTTGTATCCGCCAGGATGGTCATCTCCGTCAGGGAATCAATCTCACTGCCGGTAGGCTGAAGCACGATGATATCATCATTCAGGATCTGTGCGATCCCGAAATGTGCAACTACAAAAAAAGTTAGCACTGATAAAAAGCGAGATGCAGACATATCGGTTTAGGTGTGTTAATTGAAAGATGCACAAAAGCAGTTTCCGGTTGCCTGCAATTTCTTAAATTAATGACGTAATCCTGAAATGGTAAATGGTTGCAACCGAAACGGTCAGAAAGCTTGCTACATCACTTGACGATGTGAAGGAAGAACCTCATTTCGAAAAAACCTCTTTTCGGATAAGGAAAAAGATTTTCGCAACGATGGACGAACGAAAACGACAGGTTACGCTTAAACTTTCCGAAATGGACCAGTCCCTGTTCAGTGCGTTCGATCAAACGATCATTTACCCGGTCCCAAATAAATGGGGTAAGCAGGGCTGGACGGTTGTGGAGTTGGACAGGGTTCCGGAAGATACTTTCAAGGATGCGATGGAGGCGGCTTATAGCACTGTGAAAGCCAAATAAAAATCAAAATATACGCACCGTTTCGCTTTCAGTACGGTTCATTTGAAACCTTGAACTGCCCCAGCCTTTGATTTAAGCTATGAAAGCGGCAATCTTTTCAGAGAACTCCGGAGTTCTCAAATATCCATAAGACTTATGGTGATTTTCTTTACCGGACAATCCCACATAGTCATTGAGCACCAGGTCATCCTGAACCTGGATGTCTTCGGCATTTTCGGAGTAATCGTCTTTCAAAAAGAAATCAATAGCTACCTTGTCTTTTTTATCAGCATAATTGATCCACTCGCCGGTTACAAGTGATGGGGTGCGCACCCTTTTTGAATCCTGATCGTAATCTCTTTGCTGGATGATCTTTCCTTTGACATGCGGAAGGCCCAGCGGTGAACCAATCGTAATGAATGACCGGATTTTTATGGTGTGGTCCTCTGATCGTCCCAGATCTCTAAGTACATCATAGGCGATGATCGAACCCATGGAATGGGCAATCAGCATAATTTCCCTGTCCTGATGTTTCCTCAGTGTAGTTTCCAACTCCTTTTTAAGGACCAGATTGGCCAATTCCATCGCTCCGTCACGATTGTTGATATTTTGTGTGTCCGAATAATAGAAAGCCAGGTCTTTGAGTAATTTCCCCAATGCCCAGTCCGCCAGTCCGTCCATCTTGAACTTTTCCTTGACGAAATCCAGCCCCGAGCCAACCAGGTCACCTGCAAAACCTCTGATATCATCAAGCCAGCGTTCTTTATACTTTTTTAGCGCATCCGGAAGCGCCGGAATATAAGGTTCGTCATTATACAGCTGATCAAAATCAAAAGCTTTGTCGTTGTGTTGATGATATTTATACATTAGATCTGCCCAATAGACCATTTCATAATCAAAATCCTCCGTCAAACCGATGTTTTTCTGCAGGCCTTCCCGGATGGATGTCTTCCACCAATCGGTGAGTTCAGATTTTTCAGGTTTATTGGCTAATCCGTGAATTCCTATGATGATTTTTGCCATGATTGGTATTTATTTCGTTGATTACCTTCTACTGACCTTTTACACTCCAAACCACTCCTTAAGATCCTTCTTATTCTCTTTGAAGATCTGTTGGCCAAACCGCTTCAGGGCAGCCATATTCTCAGGGGTAGCACAGTCCATGTCGGCATCCACATCCGCGGGCATTTTAGCATTCAGCCGCAGGTAGTGATTGGGATGACCGGCAGCGTCGAAGATCTGATCAATGTAAAAGTCATTAACATCTACACTTCCCGCCATCATAATATCGATGACCGGTTGGACCCACTGTGCCATACCCCAGTCCTTGGCCTGGCTATAGTAGTATTTCTTCTTGGAGAAACCTGTGCCCAGTGAAAGGATCTTCATGTCCTTTGCTGTTGCCTTGTCAAATTGCTCGCGGACTTCAGCATAAGCCGCAAGGGCCGGATTATTCACAAACACACCACCGTCGATAAGCACAAACCGGTCATCTTTTTCGTTGCGTATCCGTGCACACTCGAAATAGGTGGGTGCTGCGGAGGTTGCCCTGGAAACGTCCTTGATCCTGAAGTTATAAGCAGCGTCTTTTTTTGCTTCATGCTGATAGAAGAAATGACCCTTCCGGTTTTTAATATCATATGAAGTGATCACAGTTGGTTTCAGCAGATCCTTCAGCCACACATTTCCGAAATAGTCATGAAGGGCGTCTTCAATGCCGTCGTCAGGGTATTTTTCATCCGCAATTCCACCAACGGATCTGATCTTGTGAAAGATGGGTATGTCGAAGATCTCATCCCCCCGCTCAAAATATAGCCCTACAACTTCCTCCGAGGTGAACTTCGGCTTTGAAGGATCGTTATCACCCGGACATAAATATGCACAGGACAGTATACCTCCGGTACTTGTACCCGCGATCATGTCAAAATAGTCCCACACCTTAAAACCGAAAGCCTTTTCAGCCTCGACAAGGATAGTGCCCGGTACTATACCGCGTATGCCTCCCCCGTCAATAGATAGTACTTTTATTAGATCACTCATTTGTTCGTTGAGTTTAGATTCCGTTCGGAATGCCCGGTATGTATGATGTCACAAAGTTTAACCTGGAAAAGTGCGGAGATACAGCTTCCGCACATCGATGCAATATGGATATCGATTAGGTTCATAAGGAGTTGTTTCCGCCACTAAGAAACGCTATTACTAAATTAATAGGTCAGGTTCCTGAAAATCAATACCCAATTTCTGGTATTTTTCGGATATCCGGACAAGACGACTGTGTTCCTATAAAAGGTAAAAAAAGATTGCGCAGAAATGCAAAATACTTCCTGCGAGGACCCAGAAGTGAAAGATGGCATGATTGTAGGGAATTCTGTTTAGTGAGTAGAATACGGCCCCAATCGTGTAAGCCAAGCCGCCAAGCGCAAGCAGGAGCAACCCACCCGTCGGCAAAGTCCTGTAAATCGGGTTTATGGCAATTATCCCGATCCAGCCCAGCAGAATGTAACTCGTTGTGGAAAGCCGCCTGAATTTTTTTAGGCCGGTGATTTTCATTGTAATGCCCCCCAGAGCCAGACCCCAGGTAATACCAAACAATGTCCAACCCATCGGGCCATTCAATGTTACCAGGGTGAAGGGCGTGTAAGTCCCGGCAATGAGAAGGTATATGGCTGAATGATCAAAGACATTCAACCGCTTTCTTAAAGTTCTATTCCTGGCGGAGTGGTAAAGTGTTGAAGCCAGGTAAAGGATCACCAGGGAGCTGCCATAAATACTGAAACTTACGATATGCCATACCGTTCCGTAAATGCTGCTGAATGTTACCAGCAATGTCAATCCCCCAACACTTAATATCGTGCCGATCAGGTGTGTTAAAATATTTATGGCTTCTTCCCTTGGGGAATAATATGTTGCTGTGGCAGTCAATTCATTGGGTTTCTTATATCAACGAATTATTGCGTTTTCGGGTATGTATTTGAAAGCAAATATTGTGTGATCTGGATCAGTCTTCAGGGTAATGTGAATCATACAGGGAATCCCGTTTTAGATTGAATTTAACAGCGTTCTACACTGTTATTTTATTATGGAAAAATTATCTAAGACGTCAAGTTCAAGCAAACAACTCCCACACTACTATAACATCGATGTTGAATGGAGTGAGGCACGGAAAGGTATCATGTGTTCACCTGAATTGAATAGTGTTCCACAAGGATCCGGCTGCATCGAGGTAGCTACTCCGCCGGAGTTTCCGGAAGGGATCCCGGGTATCTGGTCGCCGGAACATCTTTTCACGGCATCGGTAAGCACATGCCTCATGACAACCTTCCTGGCAATTGCAGCAAATTCAAAGCTTAATTTTTCCGGCTTCCATTGCTCGGCACGCGGTAAGCTGGACAAGGAAGACCGGCGTATCGAAATGACAGAGATAAAGCTGTTTCCCAGGGTGGTGATCAACAGGGAAGAGGATTATGCACGATGTGAGCGTGTGCTCAAAAAGGCAAAAGATGCCTGTCTGATCTCCAATTCAATCAAATCAAAGATTGAGATGGATTATACCATTGAAATATCGACAAAAACGGCTGAGCTGGAGGACTAATACAGCAAATCCATCCGCTGCCAATATTTCCTTAAATTCGGAGATGTGAAAAGACTTTTGCTGCTCAGTAATTCCACTTTGCCCGGGGAACCATTTCTCGGCTGGGCCGAAAAACACATTAAGGAGTTCCTGGGTGATACTGAAAGGAAGATCCTCTTCTTTCCGTTTGCCGGGGTTACATTCAGTTTTGATGAATACTTTGAGGTCGTCAAAGAGCGGTTTGGTGAAATGGGATATGAAGCGCTTGGCGCCCATCTTCTGAAGGATAAAGAAAAAGCTGTTGAAAACTGCGATGCCATAGCCGTGGGTGGGGGAAATACATTTCACCTGGTCCATTACCTGCAGGATGGATGGATTGAATTAATACGGGAGAAAGTGAAGGAAGGAATTCCATACATCGGATGGAGTGCAGGAGCCAATGTTGCCAGTCCAACTATCAGGACCACCAACGATATGCCGATCATCGAACCGAAAAATTTCGAGTCACTTGATCTTATATCTTTTCAGATCAATCCGCATTTCACCGAGGAACAAATCCCTAATCATGGCGGAGAAACGCGGCCAATGAGAATTGCGGAGTTTTTGGAGATCAATCCCGGCATACAGGTTTTTGGAATACCGGAAGGAGGATTGGTACAGGTGAACGGAGATAGCATGCAGTACAAAGGGATCGGCCAACTCTCAATATTCGAGAAAGGGAAGGAAGTGATGAATGTCTCTCCGGGTTCATTCAGTTATTAAAAAAACCCAGACAATATTTTGCCTGGGTCTCTCATCCCGAAGAAGAGACTTTGATAAATACTTAAATAAATATTATCTGTGTCCCCTCTTCCTGAGCTCGGTTATAGAAATCACCAACCGTAAGCACTTCATCGACATCTTCCCAAAGGTCTTCTCTTTTCAATTTGAACATATCCATTGCCAGCTTGCAGGCAAACACTTTTCCCCCGGATGCTTTGTAAATTTCCAGGAACTCACTAACCGGTGGGATATCGAGTTTGTCCATCTCCTTTTTCATCATCGCGCTTGCAAGGGTTTCCATTCCCGGGAGTCCCCCGATCATCGTGGGGATGTGCATACCGGGATTGCCCACAGTGGCAACATGTAGGTGGTCCATTTTCTTAGGTTGGAGCATTTCCAAACCAAAAAACGTACAGAACATTTCTGATTCAATGCCCTCCATTCTCGCTCCATTAGCAAGTATCAATGCCGCATAGACAGAATCAACTGTTGCTTTGGAGTTAATGATCATTATCTTCTTGAGCTTTTTCTCTTGCTTCTTTTTGACTGGTGCTTCTAAGGTTTCCATGATAAATTTTTTAAAATCTTAAATACAACTTGCAGGTTTGGGTATTCCGGCTATTCTTGACGCTTTTTTCAGCGGTCCGTCGGGGAATAGCTGGTAGAATTCTTTGATATCTACCACACCTGATTTTCCAACTTTACGAATTGATAGAGCTGTACCTTTCTCCTGCTCAGAACGGAGATAATCCAGTACTTCAAAGTGGCGGTCGGTCAGCTCGATTCCTTCTTCACCTGCAATACCTCTTGCGACTTCCCTGTCCCATTGACCCATGTCCAGCAAGTAACCTTGCTCGTTCACTTCTACGGGTTTGTTTGCTATTAAAGTTTCCATTTTTATTTACGGTTTGGTGTTATACGATTTCTGTTTTTTGTTTTTCAATTTCCTTACCCTCAAAACTCATCTGCGGCGTAATAAAAGGTATTTTCCTGCCTTTCATCAGCATATTCCAATAGGCCCATCTGAATCCAAGTTTTCCCAGATGATTCAATTTGTTTTCCTGCAGCAATTTCATGGGTCCAAACCCTTTGAATGGGAAAACTCCGGCCACAGGTTCCAGCTCATAGTTAAAATCTATAAGCATAGCCTTATTGAACCCTGTCTCAACAAAGCAGTTGGCATGACCGTCAAATTCTGCGGTAAGCGCTTCTCCATTGATGTATTTCAAAATGTTTTCGACCAGGATTTCCGATTCGAAGTGAGCCACCGAACCGGCTTTGGAAGTAGGCACATCAGTAGCGTCGCCGATCACAAAGATGTTTTCAAAGGCCTTCGATTGAAGTGTATGCTTGTTTGTCGGGACGAAATTCAGGTCATCTCCCAACCCGGACCTGAGAATAACATCATCTCCCATATTGGTAGGAACTGTTGCCAGTAAATCGAATTCCACTTCTTTGTCATCCCATGAAACGATCTTTTTATTTTCGTTATCGACTCTTGCAATAGCAAAATCCGGAATAATATTCACCCCCTTTTCTACCAAAAGATGACCCAGCTTTGCGGCAGCTTTGGGTTTGGTGAAAGCGCCATCCAGGGGCGTTACATAGTGGATTTCAACTTTGTCGCGCATTCCTTTTTCCTGGAAATACCAGTCAGCCAGAAAGGCAAATTCGAGTGGCGCTACGGGGCACTTGATGGGCATTTCCGTAATGTGAACTACCAATTTTCCGCCTTCCCATTTGTGAAGGAATTCACGGAGCTTTTTGGCTCCTTCGAATGTATAAAAATCAAAAACGGATCTATACCATTGGTCACCATCCATCCCCTCGACTTCCTCCGGAGCAATCCGCGAACCGGTTGCAATTATCAGGATGTCATAAGAAAGCAAAGTTCCATCCGCCAGCAGTACTTCATTACTCTTGGCATTGATCAACTCAATGCCTTTTTGGATGTAAAGAACACCTTTCGGTATATAGGTTTCCTTTGATTTGAAGCAGTCCTTTTCTTCATAGATGTCAAATGGAAGGAACAGGAATCCCGGTTGATAGTAGTGCTTTTCATGCTGATCAATTACGGTGATGGACCATTCCGATTTTTCCAGTTTCCTGGAGAGGTGGTTTGCCATCATAGTTCCCGCAGAACCAGCACCCAATATGAGTAGATTTTTCATCGGCTTACTGATTAATGATTTCCAATGCTAAAGTAGGACCTGTGTGTAATCAAAATCATGATATCCATCATAACATATTGTGATATTTACACATGTTCATATATTCATATGTCAAGAATGGATCTGATACAATTAGATTTGTGATGTGAGGGAGATCAATTTGATATTACCCCCGGACATTGGGTTCGATGACAAACGCCTCAGGCAATTTCTTTTTGAGACGGGAAAAACATTGGAGGGTGAGTTTTTTCAAATAGAAAGAAGGTCTGTGGATGCACGAAAAAGAAGGGTAAATATCAATCTCAGGATTTCCATCGACAAGAAGCCATTTACCACAGAATTTCATGAATATCAAAGGTCTGATAACAACGTCAGTCATTCACCTGAAATCATTATCGTCGGCGCCGGACCGGCCGGATTATTTGCTGCCTTGAAGGCTATTGAATTGGGAATAAAACCTGTAATTTTCGAGCGTGGAAAAGATGTCAGAGATCGCAGAAGGGATATTGCTGCTATCAACAAACAACATACCGTAAATCCGGATAGCAATTACTGTTTTGGAGAGGGTGGTGCGGGCACTTATTCTGACGGAAAACTTTACACCAGATCTAAAAAACGGGGAAGTGTCAGAAGAATATTTGAAATACTCGTAGCACATGGTGCTTCGGAGAATATTTTTTACGAATCGCATCCTCATATTGGCACAAACAAGTTACCTAAGATCATTGCCGGTATGAGAGAACACATTCTCGAACGGGGAGGGGAAATTCATTTTAATTCAAGGGTAGTGGACCTGAACATTAGCGGAGGTCAGGTCAGAGGAATAAAACTTGCAGATGGGACTTCCCGGAAAGCCCTGGCAGTTATCCTGGCTACAGGTCATTCTGCCCGTGATATCTTCGATATCCTTTATCAACACAAAATCAGGATCGAGGCCAAACCATTTGCCTTGGGGGTCCGGGTCGAACATCCTCAGGCGCTCATTGATCAAATACAATATCACTGCGAGTCCCGCGGTGATTATCTGCCAGCCTCATCTTATTCCCTGGTACATCAGTCATCTCTTGGCGCCATAGAACGTGGTGTATTCTCTTTTTGCATGTGCCCGGGCGGGTTTATCGTTCCGGCGGCCACATCGCAGCAAGAAGTTGTCGTCAATGGGATGAGCCCATCGACCAGGAACAGCAGGTACGCTAATTCCGGAATAGTTGTGGCGGTCGAACTCGATGATATTCGCGAATACCTGAAATGGGGACCGCTGGCTGCCTTGAAGTTTCAGATGTCTATCGAACAAAAAGCCTGGGAGTCTGCCGGCCGTACACAACAGGCCCCTGCTCAAAGGTTAATGGATTTTGTGGATGGTAAGTTTTCGAGTCAATTAGTTAAGAGCTCGTACCAGCCCGGACTGTCATCTGTAATGATGGAGGAACTGCTACCCACTTTCATCTGGGATCGCCTGAAACAGGGATTCAGGGCTTTTGGACAAAAGATGCCGGGTTACCTTACCAATGAAGCGCAGATCGTAGGAGTGGAAAGCCGAACGTCATCCCCGGTAAGGATACCGCGGGATCCGGGCTCCCTGGAACATGTGGAAATGAAGGGCCTGTACCCCTGTGGTGAGGGTGCGGGATATGCGGGTGGTATAGTCTCCGCAGCTATGGACGGCGAACGAGTGATACAAAAAGTCGGACAGGAGATAAAAGCGGCGAAAAATTAACAGCTGCCATTATCACCCTGATCCTGTCAGTTTCTTTTTTCATCAAACTAGTTATAAGCCATCAGTGACCTGGATGGTAGAACACAGGACGGTGTTTGGTGTTTACCGATAACGCCTTATTTAACATCAGTTCGACATAAAAACAGCAAAAAACCACCTCATCCTTTCTCAGAGGGTCATTCGTTGTGATTTGTGGGAGGTGAATGGCCCGTGGAGTCTCCAATTGATAAGATTCCTCGGCTTTCTTCCACTCATTCCTACCCTTTGAAGCCTCTGAAATAGGATTTTTGCTGTTTTGAAGAAATTCCAGCCCATCCATGGTCTCCGCAGCTATGGACGGCGAACGAGTGATGCAAAAAATAGGCGCGGGGATAGGAGCTGGGAAAAATTAACAGCGGCAGGAACCGGACTAATTGATCAGAACCTCAAATGTTTTACGGTAAGTGAGTTATTTATCAGTTGTTTGAGTGAATCTATTCCGATTCTCAGATGGTTTTCGACAAACTTGTGTGTTACTTTCTTATCACTTTCATCAGTTTTGACACCTTCAGGGATCATAGGGATATCCGAAACCAGTAACAATGCCCCTGTTGGGATCTCATTTTTAAAAGCCGCCGTAAAGATGGTAGCCGTTTCCATATCTATAGCCATGACCCGGAGTTTGGCAAGATACTTCTTGAACTTTTCATCATGCTCCCAAACCCGCCGGTTGGTAGTATACACTGTACCGGTCCAGTAGTCCTGTTCGTGATCCCGTATGGTTGTCGAGATGGCTTTTTGCAAAGCAAAAGCCGGCAGGGCAGGTACTTCCACTGGCATGTAGTCATTTGAAGTCCCCTCACCCCTGATAGCAGCGATCGGCAGGATGAGATCCCCAACACTGTTCTTCTTTTTCAGACCCCCGCATTTCCCTAAAAAAAGGACGGCCTTTGGCTGAATTGCCGTTAACAGGTCAATGACGGTGGCGGCATTGGCAGAGCCCATTCCAAAGTTGATGATCGAAATGCCATTAGCGGACGCACTTTGCATGGTCCTTCCCTCACCCCGCATCTCGACATTGTTCCAATCTGCAAAGCATTCAACATAGTTTTTGAAATTTGTGAGTAGAATATATTGACCGAAATCCCCAGTTTGCTGACCGGTGTATCGGGGTAACCAGTTTTTAACTATTTCATCTTTTGTTTTCATTGCGTTGACCTGAGTTTGTCCCTCAGTGTATCTTAAATCTTTTATTTTTTTAAAGGATGATTTACCAATAACCCTTATCTTTCATTGAATGGATGAAATTACGCTTATTAATCTTCTTAATAAAATCTGTGATATAAATCCCGAACTGTCATGGCAACTGAACTGCAAGTACCATGATGGCATGCAGAATTCTGTCATGGAAGTGGCGTTATTTCATCCGGGGGAAAAAAACAAAGCCGGACTGATCTCGTTCAAAATGGAATCAGGCAGTATCATAAGGGGAAATTACCGGGGAATGGTTCCTTTTAATAGGAAGACTTGTCTGACTGATGCACTGCTGGAGATTTTACATTATGAACAATCTAAACTGGTTAGTTCTTTAAATTAATATTTTCACGGAAATGAAAACTATTAGTGCGATCAAGATTCGATTTTCAATGATGAGGTTTTATTTCGGTCTGTATCTTTTTTTCTGCCATGGTCTTGTTTTTAGCCAGGATGAGAAGGTCGTTCTAATGGATAATAAACCCGTTGATCAACAACGATATGAAGATATTGACGGGTCTCCATACTTATTTGAGAATTTTGTCAAGGGGACGATCTACCTCAACAATAAACTGTTCGTCTCGGACATCCTGCTAAACTACAATGGCAAAACCGAAACCATCGAGTATAACAGGGATGGAGGAGTATTCGAACTGGACCAGAAGTACTTTGTGAAGGTTGACATCTACAGTGATCAGTATCATCAAAAACATAAGAAATACATGCGGGATACCACTGAGTTTGTCAAAGGATTAAGCCCTACGGATGATACCAAGCTCTATATTAAGGTATTTGGTGGATCGAAGGCAACAGTCTTCAAAGAGTTCAATGTATATGTTGCAAAACGTAAGATTGAGAATGTGGGAAAAACGATCCATTTGCAAACTTTTGGTACACAGTTTCTGTATTACCTTCTGAAAGATGGTGATCTCAAGGTATTTAAGCTTAAGCATAAAAACGTTTTGGAAGAACTGGGTGGCGGTAAGGAGTTACAGAACTTTGTGAAAGCGAATAAACTAAAACTGGATAATGAAGGCGATCTTGTTAAACTCCTTGAATATTATAATTCAATGGGGAGTTAAATCAGTGCATCCAACAGAATCTCGACAGGGTGCTTTGCAATCTGTCCGGTTCCATCTTTGATTTGATGACGGCAGCTGGTACCATTTGCTGCCAGAATCTCTTCTTTTTTCATTTTTCTGATTGCGGGAAATAATACCAGTTCTCCAATGTCCATGGATAGATTGTAGTGCTCTTTTTCATACCCAAATGACCCGGCCATTCCACAACAACCTGAGGGGATCATCTGAACGTCGTAGTTCCCGGGTAATTTTAATATCTTTTTCGTCGGTGTCATCGATGAAAGAGACTTCTGATGGCAGTGTCCGTGAACTTTGATCGTTTTCCTTTCCGTATGGAATTGCCCGGAAGAAATGTTACCGTGGTCCATTTCCCTGGCCAGGAATTCATCAATGGTAAATACATTTTCCGCCAGCCGGCGAGCATTTTCCTGGTCCTCGCCCCTTAGCAGGTCCACGTACTCATCCCTGAATGTCAGGATCGCAGATGGTTCGAGACCAACAAGAGGTGTGTCTTTGGAAACAATGGGTGAAAATATGTCTACGTTTTCTTTTGCCAGCGGCCTTGCTTTGTCGAGCATCCCTTTAGACAAATAGCTTCTGCCGCTTTCCGGGTGCCTGACTGCTTTTATAGCATATCCAAGTCTATCGAGCAGTGATATAGCAGTCCGGCCGATCCTGCTGTCATTCAAATCTGTGAACTCGTCAAAATAGAAGTAAACGGCTTTAACGGGAGTCTCAACGGTAGGTTTAAACTTCCTGGCGAACCATTTTGTCAGCGGGGCTTCACTTAATGTTGGCATGCTTCGTTTTGGCGCAAACCCAAGGAAAAGCTTTATCACAGCTGCAATGGGAGCTGTTCCCACGGCTATGTTGTACGCCCATGGGACCCCGGATGCCAGCTTCATGGCTTTCGCAAAATTCCCAATTATCCTGGTCCGGAATGGGATCCCATTTTCCTTTTGATATCGATTCAGCCACTCCGCCTTGAGTTTTGTAATATCAACATTCGATGGACATTCTGACTTGCAGCCTTTACATGACAGACAAAGATCCATTACCGCTTTTATTTGAGGGCTGGTGAATGGCTTTTCATCACTTTTTGTAATGATCTCCCGGAGGATATTGGCGCGTGCCCTGGTGGTATCTTTTTCATTTTTGGTGGCCATGTAGCTGGGGCACATTGTTCCGCCTGTCAGATGAGTTTTGCGGCAATCGCCCGCACCGTTACACTGCTCAAAAGCTCTTACATATCCCTGGTTTTCGGAGAAATCAAAAACAGTTTCGAATTCCGGTGTTTTCTGACCTATGTCAAATCGCAAATGGCTATCCATTGGGGCCGTATTGACAATTTTTCCCGGATTAAAAATGTTGTCGGGATCCCAGGATTTCTTTACTCTTTTACATAGCTCATAGTTCTTGTCGCCCAGCATCCTTGGTATAAACTCCCCCCGTAACCGGCCATCGCCATGCTCGCCGGACAAGGATCCGTTGTATGACTTTACAAGATCTGCGATTTCCTCGGCCACCATTCTGAATTGCCGATGTCCTTCTTCCGTTTTGAGATTTAAAATGGGACGGAGATGCAACTCCCCATCCCCGGCATGCGCATAATGGACGCTGTATAATCCATGCTTTTTAAGGAGGTCATTGAACTTTGCAATGTAGGAGGGAAGTTCATAAACATTTACTGCCGTATCTTCAATCACCGGAGCCGGTTTTGCGTCACCTGGCATATTTGAGATCAGGCCCAAACCGGCTTTTCTAAGCCCCCAGGCTTTTGACATATCATCACCTTTCAGGACCGGCATGGCATAACCGAGCTTCTCGATGGTCAATTTTCTGATCAGCGCTTCAGCAGCCTGATCGACTTCCGCTTCACTGTCCCGCATTAACTCCACCATCAGGATGGCTTTCGGATCGCCCTCTACGAAGAACCTGTTTTTCTGGTAAAGAAGGCTCCTTTTTGTAGCATCAAGTATGTAGTGGTCCATCAATTCAC
Source organism: Cyclobacteriaceae bacterium (assembly GCA_028278225.1). GTDB lineage: Bacteria > Bacteroidota > Bacteroidia > Cytophagales > Cyclobacteriaceae > JANQEU01. Next base: position 292,096 of record JANQEU010000069.1, on the reverse strand, counting down.
TCGCGGTAGGCTGGAATTCAAGAGCAGCAATATTTGCATGCAGTGATTGATCTATGGACTCGCAATGGATGCATACCAGCCTGCTAGCTCCATCTGGTATTTTAGTCAGCTTCAACTTTGCCTCAACAGTGAAAGCCAAAGTACCTTCCGAACCGGCAAGAAGCTGACAGAAATTAAATGGCAGGCCTTGTGCATCATACGGTTTTCTTCGGAGGAGCATGTCCAGTGCATAGCCCGTATTTCTCCTTGGGATTTCGTATTTTGGGTAACCTTCCAGAATGGATCTCCTGTTTTCTTCATCCCCAAGGATGTCCTTTATTTCCAGGTATATGTTTGTGTGCAGGTCACCCGAAGTGCCCTTGCCGTTGCACCTTGCTATGAATGCTCCCTCGTCCAGATCACCAAACCAAGCCTCACTGCCATCGGCGAGGACCGTTTTCAGCTCCAGCAAATGTTCGCGGGTACTGCCGTACACGATGGAATTTGCCCCACACGAATTGTTCCCGATCATGCCACCGATCATTGCCCGGTTAGCTGTTGCCGTCTCCGGGGCGCAGAAATAGCCATACGGTTGCAGGTGTTTGTTAAGATCGTCACGAACAATGCCAGGCTGGACCACAACGTATTCTTCTTCCGTATTGACCTCCAGGACCTTGTTCAGATACTTGGAAATGTCTACAACAATTCCATTTCCCACAACCTGTCCTGCTAATGAAGTGCCGGCAGCCCTGGGGATAAGATTTTTTTTATTTTCGCGGGCGAAATTTACAAGTTTGACAATGTCCGCTGAAGTTTTGGGGAGAACAACGCCCTCCGGCAATTCACGGTAAGCAGAGGCATCCGTTGCGTATATCCGGCGAATTGTTTCTTCTGTAAATAGTTCTCCATCCAATTCTTTCCTAAGCTCCGGAAGTGTCATGATAACCTGTTCTATTTTGCAGATACTTTCAGCACCAGCGCCACCCTGCTAGGAAGGTAAACACTCAGGAAATGGTCTCCAAACAGGGTTACTGACGGGTATGTCATCCCGTCATCCACCCGGTCAAAACCACCGAACTCCTGCCTGTCAGTATTTAAAATGATCTCATAAGAGCCGGCATTGGGTATCTTAAAACGATAATCCGGGATGGAGTTGTAGGGACTGAAATTGTAGATAAATATGAGGTTATTACGCTCAAAGATGAGCGTGTGGTTTTCTTCATCCACATTTAGCTGATTGGCAGGAAGTGAGGAAACCAGGTTGTTGGATCTGGCCATTTTAACCATTGCCTCTCCAAAGTTGTTGAGGTATTTGTACCGCAGGTCTTCGTTATCGACCAGGCTCCATTGCCTTCTTGCATAATGATAGCTCCAGTTATTGCCTTCCCGGGGAAAATCCACCCATTCCGGATGTCCGAACTCATTCCCAATGAAATTGAGCCACCCTTCGCCACCGAGACTTAATGTTAATAGCCTGACCAGCTTATGAAGTGAAATTCCCCGGTCGATTACCGGACTCTCATGGGAGATGTGCATATTGTCATACATCTCCTTGTCCATTAGCCAGAACGCAATACTTTTATCACCTACCAGTGCCTGGTCATGTGATTCTGCGTAAGCAATAGTCTTCTCTCCGTACCTTCGGTTTGCCAGAGTTCCCCAAATCTCCCCGATGTTCCACTCTTCATCAGATTTGTGCTTTAATATCTTGATCCAGTAATCTGGGATCCCCATGGCCAACCGATAATCAAAGCCTATACCACCTTCCTCTATAGGGCGGCATAACCCCGGCATACCACTCATATCCTCAGCAATGGTGATTGCATCCGGTTTGAGTTCATGGATCAGCCGATTGGCCAGCTGTAAGTAGATGAGCACATCCCAGTCGACATCTTTAAAATATTTTTCGTAGTGATCGAACGTAACATGCTCTCCATGATGGAAATAAAGCATTGAAGTCACCCCGTCATATCGATAGCCGTCTACATGGAATTCCTCGATCCAGTATTTTACGTTTGAGAGTAGAAATTGAAGTACTTCATCTTTCCCGTAATCGAATAATTTGGAATCCCATCCTGAATGCTCTCCTTTGCCACCGGCGTGGAAATACTGGTCCGTACCGTCGAATTCGCTCAACCCCTCGGCAAGGTTTTTGACAGCATGCGAATGCACAATATCCATGATCACAGCAATACCGAGTTCGTGGGCTGTATTGACAAGGTATTTTAAATCTTCAGGTGTACCGAATCGGCTGGAAGCGGCAAAAAAATTGCTAACATGATATCCGAATGATCCGTAATACGGGTGTTCCTGGATGGCCATAACCTGGACTGCATTATAGCCTTGTTTTTTTATCCTGGGTAAAACCTGGTCCGCAAATTCTCTGTAAGTTCCCACACCTTCTTTTTCCTGTGCCATACCGACATGACATTCATAAATATATGGTTGGGTGTGGGCCTCTTTGGCTGAAAATTTCTTATCTGTCCATTTGAAGGAACTTTCCGGATACCAGATCACCCCTGAGAAGTCATGAGTGCTCACATCCTGTTTCACATATTGTATGTAAGCAGGTAAACGGTCAAGTTGAGTTTTGTCAGTTGCTACATGTACTTTGACACTCGTGCCATGACCAAATTTCCCCCGGTAGCTCTCATCATCCAGGAAGATTTCCCAGTTACCGCCCTCCGCCTTCACCAGGGGATTAGCATAACGATCCCAGTCATTGAAATCGCCCACCAGATACAAGGCTTTGGCATTGGGTGCCCATTCCCTGTACCACCAGCCCCCGGCTTTTTTGTCGTAGTTGAATCCCAGAAAATGGTAGGCCGAAGCAAAACTTTCTATGCTCTTGAACCTCTTTTCAATATCTCTGCTTTTTGCTTTAAACCTTTCAACTCTTCCATTGATCTCCTTTGAAAAAGGCTCCAGCCATGGATCATTTTTTACCAGGATAGGGATCTCCTCTACTACGCTCATATCACATTGATCTACTTTGCCGCAATTTATAGTTTCACCCTATGGCAGCCAAAAGAATTTTAATTATCGCCAGAATGCTTGAATGGTTCTCAAGAAAACTCCTGATTCATTGTAATTTTGCCAAAGAATCTGATGAGGGGAGTCAGATGGCCCTATCAATCAATTTTTTTTAAATAATCATGTAACTTCCTGTACAACCCAAAGTTCTCCCGGTAGAAAAGCAAACAGATTGGACTCATTAGCTGATCATGCGATAATGCTGAAAGTGAAAAAAGGGGATCTTGAAAAGATGAGCCTGCTATATCATAGGTACAGCCGGCGCTTTTTCGGATTCTTTTATAACATGACCAATGATGGTCCTACGAGCGAAGATCTCGTCCAGAATGTGTTTATGCGAATGCTTAAGTATCGACATACCTATTCTGACGAGGGGAAGTTTGAAACATGGGCATTTCATCTTGCCAGGAATGTTCACCACGATCACTTCAGAAAGAACAAAAGATATGCTTTCCAGGAGTCGATGCAGGATTCAGTTTATGAGACAGTGGATGAAGACAATACCGAGTTAAGGATGACCAGGGAAGATGAAATAGACAACCTGAAAGAGGCGCTGTTATCACTAAGCCCGGAAAAACGGGAACTTCTGGAGCTGACGAGGTTCCAAAAGCTGAAGTATGAACAGGTGGCCAATCTTCTTGGCATTTCTGAAAGTGCGGTTAAAGTAAGGGTGCACAGAACTTTGAAGGAATTAAGATCAATTTATGTAAGACTTGATCAGTAAGAAAATGAACAAATTGATATTAAACGATGGAATAGCTACGGAGTGGTGGATGGACTATCTCACCGGAGAATTGGACCGGGAAAAGGAGGGCGAACTTTTCCAGTACCTGCATGGTCATCCGCAGCTTCAAAAAGAGCTGAAGATCAGTGAGGAGATTTGGTCTGACCTCGGAGAAGTTTCGGTCCCCGGTCCCAGCGAGAGGATGGATGCCAAATTTGAAGCGATGCTCCTGGGGTATGTGGCTGCCAATGAAAGAAACAGTGCCATCAATTGGCTGCCGGTTCTTCAGGATTGGGTTTCCAGAAGCTGGAGGGTTGGGCTGGCGTCATTGATTTTAGGAAGCGCGCTGGGCTGGTTTGTGATACCGGATACCAAAGAAGACAGGCAACTGGCCGAATTAAGTACCGAGGTGCAGGAGATGAAAAAGATGATGATGCTAACCCTCATCGAGCAGCCGAAAGCCCAGGAAAGAATAAGGGCTGTCAGTCTTGCAGGCGATTTGCCTTCAGCGGATCTTAGGGTAATTGAGGTTTTGGCGGAGACATTAAACAGGGATGAGAATTTAAATGTGCGATTAGCGGCACTGGAATCCCTCATGAAATATTGGGATTACTCTGAGGCAAGATCAGTATTGGTGAAATCAATCTCTTTGCAGGATTCACCATTGATCCAGGCAGCAATTGCAGACGCAATGCTGATTTTGCGTGAAAAGTCGGCGATAGATGAGTTCGAAAAGCTGCTGGCTAAACCTGAATTAAATGAAGTTGTCAAAGAAAAGCTGCAACTAACTGTTGAAAAACTACAGCAAATATGAAAACATTGTTTACAATATTTGGATTGGCCATTGTAGCCTCGGGTGTTTACTCACAAAGTATTCGCGATGAGAAAAGGATCAACAAGACCATACCGGTGACCGTGTCAGACGGATTTACCGTCAAGATCAGCAATATCGACGGTGATGTGGAGGTTTACGCTACGGATAAAAATGAGGTCCTGGTGGACCTGAAAATAACGGTAAAGGCGGACAACCAATCTGATCTGGATAAGGGAATGCGTGAACTCTCATTGAAGGAAAGATTGGACGGTAAGATGCTAAAATTGGGTATGGAGGCTCCTTTTATTGTTGAAAGATGGCGAGATGGCGAACTGGTTGGTATGCAGATCGAAGATTGTCCGGATTATGGCTACAGGTACGACTTCAAAGTGGGAGTGCCCCGAAGCGCATCCCTCAAGGCCAGTACCGTTAATGACGGAGATGTATTGATTGGAGGGATCGAAGGTGTAATACGGGCAAACAATGTGAATGGCAGTATCGAAATTGAGGAGGCCATGGAAGTGAAAGTTGCCAGTACTGTTAATGGTGATGTCACGGTCACCTACTCACAGAATCCTACCCGGAATGGGTATTTCCATTCAATAAATGGAGATATCATATTGAAAATGCAGCCAAATCTGAACGCATCGGTATATTCCAAATCAATGAATGGTGAACTTTTCTCTTCCTACAATTTTGAGTATCTGAAACCAGTCGTTGTGAAAAGTGAGAAAAGCAGTAGGAGAGGGACGGTATATAAGATCAATGAAAAGACCGGGATCCGTATCGGATCAGGCGGACCTGAAATAAAGATTGAAACTCTGAATGGAAATATGTATTTAAAAATGAAATAGAAATGAAAAGAGCATTTATATTATTGGGATTTATTGCAAGCGCAATTTTGGTTTACGGCCAGGAGGATTTTAAAGAAGAATTCACAATTCCGCTTTCTAACCCCGGAGCGGAAGGTATTTTGAAAGTTGGGCAGGTGAATGGGGATATCATTGTAAAAGGTTACAATGGTCAGGAGGTATTGGTACTGGCTGAAGTGAAATCCAGAAGTAAAGACAGAAGCGGGAAAACTCCACCTCCCGGTATGAAGCGTATTCAGTCAAATCCGGTAGAGATCACCGCAAGGGAAGATGATAACGAAGTGGAAATCAACACCGAAAGCTGGAAAAGACGAACAGATCTCACGATATCCGTACCATTTAATTTTGATCTTGGCATTAGTACGGTCTATGGAGATATTTCAGTGACTAATGTGAAGGGAGCAATGGAGGTATCGAATGTAAACGGGCCGATAAAAATGACCGAAATAGAGGGCTCGGTATTAGCAAATACCGTTAACGGAGCAATAGAAGTGCGCCTCAATCAGATCAACACCGAGGCACAGATGTCATTTGTCACGCTTAATGGTGATGTGGATGTTACACTTCCTTCGGATGCCGCGGTTACGGCAAGAATGAAATCGGATCGTGGCGATATTTATAGTGATTTTGATATGGATACGGAAACAGCCAGGGAGGAGGTCAAAAATACGGACGATGGTGAATATGAAGTCTCGATTAATTCATTTGTAGTAGGCAGGATCAACGGAGGCGGCCCGGAGTATACATTCAAGAACATGCACGGAGATATTATTATCCGCAAGGGAAATTAATAACCCCTCTTAGTTCCTTTTGTCGAAATAAAGAAAATCACTCTCATAGGACCCTGTGAGGGATTTTTCATTTTCGAGAGTAAGCTCACAAGACATGCGATATTGATGGCCGATCTTATCAATTCTGATGGATCCCCCTTCTGCAAAGTACATCTCCGTCAAATCGTTCAGTTGATGATTATTGTCTTTGTCCAGGAATAAAAGGGCATGTGTGAAGTATTTCCTGTCTATGATCTCAATGGAAAATTCCGGATCATCCTTATCCATAAATACATAGGTTCCTGTGAGAAAGACGGTATCAGGAGAATAGAGTTCTGCAAAAACACCCACATTTAAGTTATTGATATCTATTTCACCATCAATTATTTGCACCTCCTGATTTACGATTGTAAAGTCATAATTGTAATGCAAATCATTAATGCCAAAGTCTTCAATCACCCCGTCTCTGATGGCATATTTCATAGCGTCAAGCAGAACACTTTGGTCATCTTTGCTGATCAGGTCGACAGCGATAACTCCATCACTTACCTCCGTGGCTGCCTCTGCAATTATTCCAAGGTGTAGATACCGATCTGTGAAATTAAGTTCGTCTCTTTTTTCAAGAATCAGCTCGTCATTGTTACCCAAAGAAAAAACTGCATTCTCATTCCCTGAGGCGAATTCCAATTGAATTTCATCCGTTGCCAGACTGGTCACCTCAATTGTTCCGACTACGTCTCCATTTTTTGCATCTTCAGTGATTGTAAAAAACAATTTGTTGAATACCGGGGATGGAATGTCCCGAACAAAGATCTCTACTATGGCGTCATCCCGGGCATTTCCATTAAATGCGCTTACGTCCAGTGTAAATTGCGGATTGATCTCATAATCTATCGCGACAGGGTTATTGACAGAAATAGTACCATTATGATCAATCCTGAATGCGTCATCAACATTTCCCTCATTCATTACAAAATGTAATTGCTTTTTACCGTTAAAAGCAGTGACCAATTCTCCAATGTAGGTATCCATTTCAGCATTTTCTATGACGTTGAATGACTGATCTGAAATGGTTACGGATTGGTCCTCTTCATCACTTGTGCAGGATAAGCTGCTGAACGCAACCATGATCACGATACATCTGGCACAATGGATTTTCATGAAATCAATGGGAAGCTGTATACCAAAATATACGTCAAAAAAGCAATTATTGATACCTTGTTTATTTCTTTGCAGTTTTACCGCCAAAAAGACCTTCTTTATATGAGCGAAATCGATGCTATCAAGATTAATATGAACCAGGACAACCTGCTTCTTCTAAACTTTATTCTGGGATTTATTATGTACGGGGTGGCGCTTAACCTTACTTTCAACGATTTCAAACTGGTCTTATCTAATCCGAAAGGAGCAGTGATTGGAGTTTTCTCACAGTTTCTTGCATTACCTCTTCTTACTTTTTTACTTATCGCTATACTAAAACCATCAGCGAGCGTTGCGCTGGGGATGATCATGGTTGCTGCCTGTCCGGGAGGGAACATATCTAATTTTATGTCTTCTTTGGCGAAAGCCAACATTGCGTTGTCGGTTTGTTTGACCGCATTCGCAAGCGTTTTAGCCATCTTCATGACCCCGTTCAACCTGGCGTTTTGGGGATCTTTGTATGGCCCCACGAATGATATCTTGCGAGTAGTAAGTTTGGACGTACTAGATGTGTTCAGGGTGATTGTTACGATCCTTGGGGTCCCTATCATACTGGGTATGACGACCAGGCATTATTTTCCACGAATAGCTAATTTTCTAAGACCTATAATGCAGACGATATCAATTGTCATATTTTTCGGATTTGTGATTGTCATGTTCATTGCAAATTATGACAACTTCATCAACCACATCCATTTAGTGATCATACTTGTTTTCCTGCACAACCTGGTCGCCCTTTCAACAGGGTACAATTTGGGAAGATTATTTGGATTACCTTCTTCCGACCGCAGAACGCTGGCGATTGAAACAGGTATCCAAAATTCCGCACTGGGACTGGTACTTATTTTTAATTTTTTTGATGGAATGGGGGGAATGGCACTTGTAGCTGCCTGGTGGGGTATATGGCATATCATTTCCGGGCTTTCCCTTGCCTCATGGTGGAACCGTAAAAAACTTGCCGTTACTACATGATGAAAAATGCTTTCTACTTCTTCATGAGGCATTATATGGATCTGGTGAGGATGCTGTTTTTCTGGAGACCTGAAATAATAGGTCGAAAGGGGTTGCCCCTTGGTAATCCCATAATCTATTCATGCAATCATCAAAATTCCTTTATGGATGCACTGTTGATTGGCGCAACATCCCCGGTAAAAATTACGTCACTTACCAGGTCAGATGTCTTTGGCAGTCATGCAGGTATGTGGTTTATGACCGCCCTGCAGATGCAGCCGATATACAGGATGCAGGATGGTTATGATAAGCTCGCCAAAAATGAAGAGGTGTTCGAGGTGGTCAGGAACCGCCTCAGGAAAAACGAGGGGATATTGATTTTCTCCGAAGCAAATCACAGTAATGAATACCCTCTCCGAAACCTTTCTAAAGGCAGTTCGAGGATGTCACTGGAATCACAGGAGGCAATGCCCGACAGGGACGTGTATGTTGTGCCAATAGGCATCAACTACTACCATCACCAAAGGCCTTTTCACAAGCTTTCCATCGTTTATGGCACTCCGATCAGGGTTAGGGATTATCTCGAAAGTTATGATGAGCATCCGGCGAAAGCGATCAATCAATTAAAGTCTGATATCAGCGCGGGAATGAGAGAATGTATGATCTTGCCGGACAATGACGAAGATTATGAGAAAAGGAAAATATTGATAAACAGGCGTAACGAAAACATGCCATACGCTGAGTTTAGGAACAAACTACTGAATGACAACGGACTCAAAAACCCGGCAAAACCGGTTCCGGTTCTGTTAGCACTGGGACGACTCCTGGGGATATTTAACTTCCTCCCCCTGTGGATACTTCAACGGGTCTTATCACCAATTAAGGATATTGTCTTCTACGGTTCAATGAAATGGGTATCCGCGTTGTTCATTATTCCTTTCTGGTGGATACTCCTGTTTGTGGTCACGACTGTGATCTGGGATTGGCGGATAGGGTTATTATGTTTTGGTGTTTCCTTTGTAATGCTGATTATTCGTCAGTGGTTGATCCGCCTTTCTAATGTGAGCCACTAAGAAAAGAATTGCGATCATAAATCAGGTTTCCGCTTTCATCCCATTCCTTGGAAATGTAAGTTTTCTTTCCAAAATCGTAGGGATCTTCGGGATAGGATATCTCCCTCTTCAGTCTGCGGTTAGGATAGTACTCCCTCCAAATGCCAATCCTTTTGTCATACTTGTATTCCCCGCTTACCGCCACAACACCATTTTCGTGAAATGCATAATATGTACCCTCCCGCTCACCGAAATGCACAGGTATGGCTTCCTTCAATATCTCCTTTTTATAATCGTAGAATGCAAGTAAGGATTGCTCAGGCCATCCTTTCCAGTATACTTTTTTGTCAAACAGGATATCGTGCCGATTGAGGCGCACCCATCTGCGGTGTTTCATGCCTTTGTAGAAATAACCTTCCTCCAGGATCTGTTCACCCATTTTTTTCACATAATGTCCATGCATGACCCCTACATTCTTCGGATCGCCGACATTCAGGGAATTGAGAATTTTTTTCTTCTTAAAGTCATAGTAGTAAAAGTCCCTGACGTATTTTCCCGGCCCTTCAAAATCCTTGTACTTTAGATAGTGAAAAAGTTCTACCACAGTATTTTTCCCAAATCCGGTTTTTGTGAAACCTCGCTTGGTTTTAATACCATAGAAGATCTTTGGATTTTTCTTCCTCTCTTTTTTCTGAACGGGCTCAATAGGTTCTTCATCAGATTCACTGGCCTTCTTCAGTTCGATCGTCAAAGGAGTCTCATAATCGACCTTGAACAGGTTGGCAATGGCATCCTCCTGACCTTTCGATTTGAGTCCGGTTAACAAAACGAAAAGAAAGATTACTAAGCGCACATGGAGTTTCACAAAAATTAAACGTCTATGCCCGAACTAAAATTATAAAAAAAGGACTCAATAAGAATCCTTGTTTTCTGACATATCAATTTTCTATTGCAGTATTTACTATTCTGACGCAATATCCACACTGCGCTTTATAAAGCTGGTAAGATCCTGACCCATCAGCATACCTTGCGATAATAAGGCAAGGTCATAGGCTTGTTTTGCCAGTGAAACCTTGTCGGCTTTTTTCTTAGCATTCAGGATCTTTCTTACCATTGAGTGGTTCCCATTGATCGTAACTGACAGATTTACCGGCATCTCTCCAAACATCATAGGTCCGCCGCCACCCAAAGCCTGCATATCTTTCATCCGTCGCAGGAATTCCGGAAGCGTAACCGTTACCGGGAAGTCATCAGTTGCCATTGACTCAATAGTCACTATATTATTTTTGTCATTGACAGCGTCTTCAAATATCTGTTTGATGGTGTCCTTCTCCTTTTCTGTTAAAACAGATTCCTTGTCTTCACCTTTGTCAATCAGCTTATCGACGACATCCGCATCGATTCGCTTAAATGTTACCTCAAACTTCTGCTCGACATGATTGATAAAATGACTGTCCAATGCTTCATTAAGGATCAGGATGTCATATTCCCTCTTTTGCGCAGCTTCAAGGTAGGTATGTTGTTGTTTTTCATCCGAGGTATAAAGCATTACAATTTGCTTGTCCTTGTTGGTTTGATTGGCCTTCACTTTTTCCTTGTATGCTTCAATTGTAAAGAAATTGCCTTCAACATTTTTCAAAAGGGCAAAGTCCTTGGCTTTTTCATGAAATTTTTCCTCGGAGATCATCCCGTATTTCACAAAAATTCCAATATCCGACCACTTGCTTTCAAAAGATTTTCTGTCTTTTTTGAAAAGTTCAGCCAGTTTGTCGGCAACTTTTTTAGTGATGTATCCATTGATCTTTTTGACATTGGCATCTGACTGCAAATAGCTTCGTGAGACATTCAGCGGAATATCCGGTGAATCGATTACGCCGTGAAGCAGTTGAAGGAACTCGGGAACCACATCTTTGACTTCATCCGTGATAAATACCTGTCTGCTATACAGTTGAATTTTGTTTCGCTGTAACTCAAAGTCCTTTTTGAGCTTGGGGAAATATAAGATACCTGTCAGGTTGAATGGATAATCTACGTTGAGGTGGATCCAGAAAAGCGGTTCCTCGGAGAAAGGGTAAAGATCCTTATAGAATTTTAAATAGTCTTCGTCTTTCAGGTCGTTAGGTGACTTTGTCCATATTGGATCGGTATCATTAACGATATTGTCCTTTTTGACGGTTTTGTACTTGGGCTTATCATCCTTGTCTTTTCCATCCTCCACACTCTCTTCTTTTGTTCCAAATTTGATGGGAACCGGTAGAAATTTGGCGTACTTGTTGAGTATTCCCTGTATTCGATGGTCTTCCAGAAACTCTTCCGAATCCTTGTCAATATGAAGAATTACATCGGTTCCCCGTTCTTTTTTCTTTGTTGGTGCAATTTCAAATTCGGTGTTTCCTTCACCGATCCATTTTGCCGCTTCCGCATCCTCCTGAAAAGATCTGGTTATGATCTCCACTTTTTTGGCGACCATAAATGATGAATAGAACCCAAGTCCGAAATGACCGATGATCTGCTGGTCTTCACCTTTGTCTTTGTACTTCTCGAGGAATTCCGTGGCACCTGAGAACGCAATTTGGTTTATATATTTTTTGACTTCCTCAGCTGTCATGCCAATCCCCTTATCGGAAACCGTAATTGTCTTTTTCTTCTTGTCAACCTTTACTTCCACCGTCACATCACCAAGTTCGCCTGAATACTCACCAAGTGATGCGAGTCTTTTGATCTTTTGGGTGGCGTCCACTGCGTTGGAGATCAGCTCTCTTAAAAATATCTCATGATCTGAGTAGAGAAACTTTTTGATGATCGGGAAAATGTTCTCTGTGTGTATGGAAATGGTACCTTTTTCTTGCATATCAAATTCTAACTTTTAGATCCTGAATCCGGCAAGATCAAATACAATACCAATTGAAGAAAACTGTCAAGATGTCAGAGTCTAACGGTTTGTATTTATATTTGTATTATAAAATGTAATACAAATTGAGATATGAAAACGATAAGTTTTAAAATATCTGATGAGATGTTTGAGAGAATCGAGAAGTACCGGAAGATCAATAATCTAAATCGGACCTCCTATGTCAATGAAGCCATCGAAACTTACACCCGGGTGAAGGAAAGAGAAGACCTCCATAAAAAACTTAGAAAAGAAGCAAAAGCTATCGAAAAGGGTTCAAAACAGATAATTGAAGAGTGGGATACAACAGTTGGTGACGGCCTTGACAATATTTAAATGAAGCGATTTGAAGTATGGCTGGCCAACCTAAATCCTCAGCGAGGAACTGAGGTTGGAAAAGTCAGACCGGTTATGATCCTCCAGACTGACGGTCTCAATGACCTGATAGAGTCAACTATCATTTGTCCGATATCATCTAATCAATGGGATTCCGAAATCCTGAGGATAAAATTAAAAAGTGGGGATGGAGGTCTTGAGATCGATTCCACAATTTTGCTGGATCAATTACGGGCAATTGACAACCGAAGATTCATCAGAAAACTTGGGGAAATTCCGGACCAGTATCACCATGCAATTCAAAATAACATGAAAATCATTCTTGATCTCACCTGATCCTATCGGCACTTCTTACCAGCTTCTCATCTTTCCTGATGAAACGATTGGCCATCATATTGCAAAACAGCGCCACAACAGGGAGATAGAATCCGAGCAAATAACTTCCCTGCGCCTCCGGAGCGATCATTTTTTCGGTCTTAATGATCAGATACAGGGAAAGACCCATCGTCACTGCTATGAGGAGTGAATTCAACGCTCCAAGCTGGATCTGCCTCAGCCGGTTCTTAAATTGAAAGATCGAGAGAAGAGCAACGGCTGCGGCTACTCCGGCTACGATGGCAATATAAAACACATCTTTTTTCCACATGAGTTGCCTTCCGCCGGTATCGGGTGTGAACTGCTCGTACCGGAGTGTGAATACATCCAGGGTAGCGATTTCAGACACATTGAGGTCCACCTTTTGCCACATTGGCATGAAGAACATGCCGATCATTACCCCCGAAACGACAAGTAGAAAAACGCTCTGGATTCTTTGGATCATTGTAGTTGTTTCTACAAAAGAACCAATAGACCGGTATTTTGGCAAGAGGATTCCTTTTATTTTGCGGTCATGCGCTATTTTCTGGACATAAGTTATGATGGGCAACCTTATCACGGCTGGCAAAAACAGGAAAACGCGATCACCGTTCAGGAAGTAATAGAAAACGCGATCTCCACAATACTAAAAGACAAAATCAATATTACAGGGAGTGGCAGAACGGATACCGGCGTGCACGCGATTCAGCAGATAGCTCATTTTGACTTCCCGGGCAATTTGGATCGGGATCAGCTCAAATACGGTCTGAATTCCCTTTTGGATAACAGTATCAGCATCAACCAAATCAATAAGGTCACCAATGATGCTCATGCCAGGTTTGATGCAACCGGCAGAACTTACCAATACTTCATACACCGGAACAAGAATCCTTTCCTTGTCAATCGTTCCTATTATTTCAAACCTGAGCTTGATCTGCAGAAGATCGGCGAAGCTTGCGATATCATTTGTAAATGGAGAAATTTTAAGGCTTTCAGTAAGGTAAAAACCGAAGTAGACAATTTTGAATGTGAGATTTTTACAGCGAAATGGGAGTATCACGAAAACGGGCATGTTTTTACCGTGACTGCGAATAGATTTTTGCGGGGGATGGTAAGGGCGATGGTCGGCACATTAATAGAAATCGGGCAATCAAAACTTTCTGTCCGGGAATTCGCTTTAATATTGGAGAATGGAAATAGATCGGAAGCAGGAACATCTGTTCCGGCTCATGGTTTAGTTCTTTCAGAAGTAAAATATCCTGCTACAATATACCTTTAAAAAGATTTGGAGAAAGATCAGACCATAAGCGGCAATTTAGTTGACTTCAGTATCCTTCGGAGACTCTTTTCTTTTGCTACCCCATATCTAAGACAGTTTTGGGTTCTGGTTATTCTTACCATCTCACTTGCCATTGTTGTTCCACTGAGGCCGTACCTGATCCAGATCACAATTGATAACCAAGTCGCCAATGGTGATTACCCGGGGCTGGTTAGCATGATATTATTACTGGTGCTGTTGCTATTTGTACAGGCCATTGTCCAGTATTATCATACTTATCTGTCGGGGTGGTTAGGTCAGCACATCATAAAAGATATTAGGATCCGGCTTTTCCGGCATCTGCAGCATCTCCGTCTTAAGTTTTTTGATAACACGCCGATCGGGCGATTGGTCACACGGAATGTCTCCGATATTGAGACGCTCGCCGAAGTATTTAGTCAGGGTATTGCAGCGATGGTGGGGGATTTGTTGCAGTTGGTTGTGATCATGGGGTTTATGTTCTGGATGAACTGGCAGCTAACACTTATCAGTTTGTCAACACTACCTCTGCTGATTTTTGCTACATACATTTTTAAGGAGCGCATTAAAATATCCTTTAATCAGGTAAGAACGGCAGTCTCCAATCTCAATACTTACGTTCAGGAGCATGTTACCGGAATGAGCATAGTTCAGATCTTCAATGTTGAGAAAAGAGAATATGAGAAATTCAGGGAAATTAATAAGGAACACCGTAAAGCCAATATCAAGTCGGTGATGTACTATGCGGTTTACTATCCTGTGGCGGAAGTCATTCAGGCTGCAGGCATTGGATTATTGGTTTGGTACGGTGCAGGCGAGGTGATCCAGGGGACTACCCAACTGGGGATGTTGATAGCATTCATCATGTATATCCAAATGTTTTTCAGACCCATTAGGATGATTGCTGACCGGTTCAATACACTTCAAATGGGAATTGTCAGTTCAAATCGTATTCTGAAACTCCTGGATAATGAAGACCATATCCCTGATAACGGCAGTTTCAAAACAGATCATATCGAGGGATCGGTTGAATTTGAGAATGTATGGTTCGCTTACAATGATGAAGAATGGGTCTTGCGAGATATCAATTTCGAAGTGCAAAAAGGAGAGACACTGGCACTAGTCGGGGCCACAGGTGCCGGTAAATCGTCTGTGATCAACCTGCTCAACCGGTTTTATGAAATAAACAAAGGAAAGATCAAAGTAGACGGGATAGAGATCCAGGATTATGATCTGTACAACCTTCGCCGGAACATTGCACTTGTCCTCCAGGATGTGTTCCTGTTTTCTGACACCATTTATAATAATGTTACGCTGAAAAATCCTGAAATAGGCAGGGAATCAGTGGTTCAGGCTGCGGACCTCGTTGGAGCAAGAAAATTCATTGAAAGGTTGCCGGGTGGCTATGATTATAATGTTATGGAAAGAGGAGCCACATTGTCGGTTGGTCAGCGGCAATTGATATCTTTCGTCAGGGCAATGGTTTACGACCCGAAGATTATCATTCTTGATGAGGCAACATCATCCGTAGATACCGAGACTGAGGAATTGATCCAGGACGCTATTCAGAAAATGATGAGCGGCAGGACCTCCATCGTCATAGCACACCGCCTGTCCACTATACAAAATGCAGATAAAATTATTGTTTTGGATAAAGGTGAGATCAAGGAGACCGGAAAGCATGACGAATTACTGGAGTTGGGAGGATTCTACACTCAACTTTATCAGATGCAATACAAAGAAGTCATTGGCGCATGAAGATCAGGTCCTTTCACGTATATGTGATGATCATCATCGTTTCGCTTTTAGTGATCACTACGAGTGCATATTATCTACTGGGGGGATTTGAGGAAGTTGTTGTATACGAATTGGAAGGTAATAGTCGAATCGTGGTCGGGAAACATTTCGTGGGAAAACAAACGGATCGGACTGTCAATGATTATTTTACCGAATCACGGGATTTAATCCTCGACAGCGCCATTATTGGGACGCTCACGATCGTGGTATATCAAAATGACTCACTGAAAGGGAGAGAAGTAGACTACTTCATTGGAGTTTCGATAGAAGGAGACATGGCGGAGGTTCCTGCCGGTTATGGGGTGCTGGAGTTTGAATCCAGCAAAAGACTGGCAGTATTTTTATCCATGAGCCCCTTTGTCAGACCTTCGCCCCGGAAAGTCAACAAACTCTTTCAGGACAAGGCTGCGGAATTGGGATTGGAGTTGGCACCTTATGTTTTCGAGCTCCATTATTATGATGATTCCATGTCCATTGAGGCGTGGATTGATTAACTATTGTACAGTTCTTCCTCAGCCTGCAGTTGTTTATCATAGAGCGCTTTGTAGACTCCGTTTACAGCTAACAGGGATTCGTTGGTTCCCTGCTCTACGATCACACCATCATCGAGGACTATGATCTTATCAGCAAGCTTGGCTGACGAGACCCTGTGTGATATGATCACAGATGTCTTGCCTTTCATAATTTTGGCCAGGGCGTTGAGGATGGAGTTTTCTGTTTTAGTATCGACAGCAGATAATGCATCATCCAGTATCAGTATCCTCGGTTCCCGGGCAATAGCCCGTGCGATGGATACGCGCTGCTTTTGACCTCCTGACAGGGTAATTCCACGCTCGCCTACCTTCGTATCAAATCCATTGGGAAAATCATTCACATTCTCCAGGAGGTCTGCATCCTCAGCAGCTTTGAGGACGTCATTTTCCGCCATATCATGATTGGCAAACGCAATGTTATTTCTTATGGTATCTGAAAACAGGAAGACATCCTGGGGCACATATCCAATTTGAGCCCTAAGGGATGAAAGGTCATATTCATGTATCTCGGAGTGGTCCACAAGAATCTTTCCGCCTGTTATATCATACATCCTGCAGATCAGGTTGGCAATCGTACTTTTTCCCGATCCGGTAGTACCTATGACAGCGATGGATTCCCCCGGGGCAACTTCAAAAGAGACCTCTCTCAATGCGATGATCCCGGAGTCCGGATAGGTAAAACTCACCTTGTCGAAAACGATGTGTCCTTTCAACTCTCTGACAATGTTTTCCCTCGATACAATATCATTTTTTGTTTCCAGGAACTCATTTATCCTTTTTTGAGATGCAGCGGCCCGCTGTATGATGCTAGTGATCCAACCCAGTGAAGTCACCGGCCAGGTCAGCATATTTACATAAATGATAAACTCAGCAATATTGCCCGTGCTGATTGTCCCGTTGAACACTTCTATACTACCAATGTAAATTGTAAGGATCACGCTCAAACCGATCAGTCCTACGATTAGCGGAAAGAACAAAGCCTGGACAAAGGTTAGCTTCAAGGATTTTTTTTTGTAATCATTGCTTTCACGCTCGAAATCCGCTGCTATATCCTCTTCTCTGACAAATGCCTTTATCACTCGCATTCCGGAGAAGGCCTCCTGGACGAACGTAGAAAGACCTGAGAGACTTCTTTGGATTTCTTCTGATCGCCGGTTGATGATGTTGTTTACAAAGTAAATGCTCAGGGAAAGCAGGGGAAGCGGGATCAGGGAGTAAAGGGTCAGTTTGGCATTTATGGAAAACATAAAGGGGATCACCATTAGAAATAGCGTGAGCAATGTGATCCCATACATGATTGCGGGACCAACGTACATCCGGACCTTGCTGACGTCCTCAGAGATCCGGTTCATGAGATCTCCTGTATTGTTTTTTCTGTAAAAGCTAAGCGGAAGCGTTTGATAGTGTTCGTACACTTCATTTTTGAGATCGTACTCAACGTGCCGGGACATTACGATGATCGTCTGTCTCATGAAGAACATAAATACCCCTCTCAGAACCGCTGAGGCCAGGATCAGCACACCGATTATCAGTATGGCAGCTGCAAACAGCTCGTATGTAAGTGTTTGCAATTCAAACCCCGAAAGCAGGTTATACATGTCATAATTCCTTTGCAGCAGGTTGAAGGAATGTCGCACAAAAACCGCCGGCATGATGGAAAAAAAATTGGCAACCACGATAAAGAGTGTACCAAGGATAAGGTAGTGTTTATACTTGATCAGGTATTTGTTGATGTGGGCCAGGTCTTTCACAAGGAGTACAACGTTCTCCGTCTTAAATGGTTTTTTGCAATTAAATCAACTAATTTTGTGGCTCCAAAAATGGCCACTCTCTAATAGGGAGAAAAACACAAAAATAAACAATAGAATTCCTTTCTCATGATTGAAGCGCAGCCCCAAACAGAAACAAGTCAGGTCTTCAGGCAGATGGAGACATTGAATCATGAACAGCTTGTTTTTTGCAATGATGAAAGTACTGGCCTAAAGGCAATCATTGCCATCCACAATACTATCCTTGGACCAGGTATGGGAGGCACGCGAATGTGGAACTATGCATCGGAAGAAGAGGCTGTCACAGATGCGTTAAGATTATCCCGGGGAATGACATTTAAGTCGGCAATAGCCGGTTTGAATCTCGGCGGTGGAAAGGCCGTCATTATCGGTGATGCAAGAACACAGAAAAACGAGGCGTTTATGCGACGGTTTGGACGATTTGTAGATAGCCTGGGCGGCCGGTACTGGACGGCGGAAGATGTCAATATGAGCACCAGGGATATGGAATATATCCATATGGAAACGCCCTACGTGACCGGACTCCCTGAAAGTATGGGAGGGTCGGGCGATCCCAGTCCGGTCACCGCTTATGGCGTATATTTGGGAATGAAGGCTGCATCCAAGAAGGTGTATGGCAGCGATTCATTGGCCGGGAAAAAGGTCCTGGTCCAGGGGGCTGGACAAGTTGGGACGTTCCTGGTTGAACGCCTGGAAAAAGAAGATGCAAAGGTTTATGTAGCCGATATTTTTGATGATAAAATTGCCCGGGTTACCCGTGACTACAAGGTTGAAGTTGTGGCACCTGATAAGGTCTATGACGCGGATGTTGACATTTACGCACCTTGTGCGCTTGGGGCGACGCTGAATGACGACTCCATTCCAAAACTGAAATGCAATATCGTGGCCGGAGGAGCAAATAATCAGCTGGATGATGAGATACAGCACGGTAATCAGCTGCGTGAGGCCGGGATCCTTTATGCACCGGATTTTCTGATCAATTCGGGGGGTATAACCAATGTGTATTATGAACAACAGGGTAATCACAATATAGATAGGGTTTACATGCAAACAGAATTGATCTATGACGTCTTGTTGAATGTGATAGATCATGCCGAGCAGAATAACATGACTACTCATGAAGCAGCGCTGGAAGTGGCGCTGAAAAGAATTCAAGAAGTTGGAAAAATAAAGCTTCCATTTTAAAACATTTAAGTAAAAAAGTTCTAGTTCTTTGTCATTATGTTGAACCGCAGGGTCCTCCGCATCAAGGCGATGCAGGCGTTATATGGCTATTTTCTGATGAAGCAATCGCTTGTGGATGTGGCTATTGCGGAATTACTGGAGAAATACGCTCTTGATCCGGCCGTTCATGACTTCAACGACAGTATAATTTTTAAAGATCGCCAGGAAAAGATCCGGCAGGTCTTTCAAAGTAGTTACTCATCTCGTTCGGTGAAGAACTCACTGGACCTGGATCCCGATGTAATTGATGAGATCAACACTTCGATCAAGGACTACTACAATAGTCTTGACGGCGAAAGGAGGGCCATCGGCAGGAAAATGGTCAGTGAAGTCGAGGGGATCTACAGAACATATATCAAATTGTTGCTGCTACCGGGGGAATTAGCCCACCTTGAAGGTTTCAGTAAAGAGAAAGAAGAGAAAAACCTAAGCAAACAAAAGGCTGACTGGCATTTCAATCTCGCACGGAATCCCGTAATACATGATTTAACAACCCTTCCGTCCCTGGTCAGGTTTGCCATTGACAATAACATCAAATGGAATAATGAGACTGACACTTTGAGGAAGTGGTACAGGGAAATAATATCTCCGGGTGAAGATTTCGTCCTTTATCAGAAAGATCCGGAACCCACGGTTGACGACCATCTGAGTGTTGTAATTTCTATTTTCAGGAAATTCATTTTTAAAAGTGAGATCATTGAGGGCTATTTCACAGAAAATGATCTCCACTGGTCGGAGAATAAATCCATCCTGAAAAATCTGATCATGAAAACACTGAAGGAGTACAGCCCGGGGACTGATCATCCGTTTGAATTGAAATCCCTGAGCCTGAACCTTGAGGATGACCTGGAATTCTTCAGGAAAATATTTGAGGAAACCATAGCTGGAAATGATCATCTGGAGTCCATTATTGAAAAGAAGGCAATGAATTGGGATTTGGGCAGGATAGCCAGTTTGGACATAATCCTGCTGAAGATGGCATTGACCGAGATGATGGTCTTTCCCAGTATCCCCGTAAAAGTTACAATTAATGAGTTCATAGAAATTTCCAAGCTGTACAGTACACCCAAAAGCAAACAATTTATAAATGGAATTTTGGATGTATTGGCAAACCAACTAACTTCGGATGGAGTTATTAAAAAAAGCGGAAGAGGTTTAATAGACAATAAATAGCGATAAACATGAGTAAAGATTCAGGAGGTTCTTTTTTTGCCTTTTTACTTGGTTTAATTACCGGAGGTATCCTCGGGTTACTTTTTGCACCCGAAAAGGGATCAAATACAAGAGATAAGCTGTCATATCTGCTCGATAAATATAAAAAGCGGCTCGAAGAAATTGTGGACGATTTCATTGAAGGAAAGGAAGAAATCGAAAACGAAGCCAAGTCGGAGGGAGAAAGAAGGATAAAGGATGCCAAGGACAAGGCCGAGCAGCTTTTGGATGATGTGAATGGCTTGATCAATCAAATTAAAAGCAACTAATAGTCAGAACTTTAACATTTCATTAAGAAATCTTGCAGCTTCAAAACGACCGGAGCTGTATAACTTTGCGAACTAAAGAAATTTATCATTTACTATGAAACATTTTACTAAAACTCTAATTGTACTTTTCGTTGGTGCAGTAGCATTCAGTTGCTCAAATAAAGAATTGGAAGGAAGAATTGCAAAGCTTGAAGGAAAAGTAGCGGAGCTTGAAACGAAGAATGGAGTCCGGCCCACTACTGCCACGACGCCGTCCGCAGCTGCCAAAGCGCCGGAGGTAAAACCTGACGGCCCACTACCGTCAATGGTGTTCACGGAAGAAAGCTTTGATTTTGGGACCATCAATGAAGGTGATGTTGTAGATCATGTTTTCACATTCACAAACACGGGCGATGCACCTTTGATCATTTCAAGTGCTACAGCCACATGCGGATGTACTGTTCCCGATTGGCCGCGAGAGCCAATTGCCGTTGGCGCTGAGGGTCAGATCAAAGTACAGTTTAACAGCCGTAACAAGCCTGGAATTCAAAATAAGACAGTTACGATCACTGCCAATACTTACCCGAAAATCAATAGGTTAAGCATCAAGGCAAACGTTACAAAAGCTGATAATCCGTCATAATTACCCAGATGATCCAAACATTACTATTGCAGGCAGGTACTGGGGGTTCCAATTACACCCAGTTTATTATGTTGGGAGGAATGATCGCCATATTTTATCTGTTTTTCATTCGTCCACAACAGAAAAAGCAAAAAGATACAAGAAAGTTCATCGCAGCAATCAAGAAAGGAGACCAGGTGGTGACCGTGGGCGGGATCCACGGTAAGGTTGTCAATGTTGATGACAATACCATTACGATTGATGTAGATCGCGGGAGTAAACTTGTTGTTGAAAAAACCTCGGTATCATTGGAATCTAGTAAGAAATATGCTCAAAAAAGCTAGATTTATGATGCTAGATGAACGATAAAGGAATAAATAAAATTCTTAGAAACTGGAAGGTAGTGCTGTTCTCATTTTTGGGGGCCACTACCTTTTGGCTTTTTACGGCTCTCAATAAGGAGTACAGTGCCCTGGTAAGCTACCCGATCGACTTTGTCTTTGACGAAGACAGCGTGGTAGTTATCGAACCTCTTCCCCAGGTGGTTCAGGTCGATGTCACCAGTGGAGGATGGAATTTGTTCCGGAGAACATTGTGGTTTAGTGTGACGCCCCTGAGAGTTGAACTGGACAATCCGACCGACATTCGGTTTTTAACCCGCTCCACCCTGTTACCTGTGGTTTCCGACCAACTCAAAGGTCTCGATATAAATTATCTTCTCACGGATACGCTCTTCATCAGTATCGAACCAAAGATCAAAAAAGTTGTGGAGATCAAAGTCGATTCAATCAACATTTCGTTGAGCAACAATTACCGGATCGTCTCTCCCATCACCATTGAACCGTCCCAGGTCGCTTTGGCCGGTCCGGAAAGTATAATTAATTCCCTTCACAACGAATATTATGTGATGATGGATAACAAGCGGATCAACGATGATATCGGGGAGGAAGTCGATATCCCCCTGCCGTTCGAAGATATCATGGAATCCGATCCCCGGACCGTCCTGGTATCATTTGAAGTTGACCGGTTCGATCGCGAAAGAATACAGGTCCCGCTGGAACAGCTGAATTTTCCTGAAGTTGATAGTGTCTATCTTGCTGATTCCATTATCACGGTAAGTTATACCATCCAGAGAGCATTGAAAGAAGAATTCTCTCACACGGATTTTGTCGTCACTATTGACTACAACATGATGAATGCCGGGGATTCCACCATTCAGCCAATCATTATTTATTTTCCCGAGATCGTTGAAGATATAAGTCTCAGTCCCGAAGAGATCAAGGTTGTTTATGGTGGGTAAAACACTCCTGGTTGGTGTTACCGGGGGAATCGGTTCCGGAAAAAGTATGGTTTGCTCCATTTATCAAACCTTAGGTATCCCTGTGTACCATGCGGATGAGAGGGCAAAGTGGTTAATGCAAAACGCGGAAGGCCTGAAATCTCAAATCATTGAAGCGTTTGGCAATGACGCCTATGTGGACGGCGACCTGAACAGGGGTTACCTGGCAGGCAGGGTTTTTCATGATCCTGAGCAACTTCAACGGCTGAATGCATTGGTTCATCCAGCTGTTGAAAATGATTTTAATTCGTGGACTAAGCAAATGTCCGGCCCTGTGATGTTGAAGGAGGCTGCGCTTTTGTTTGAGACAGGGTCCTACAAAAAGCTTGACAAGGTGGTGTTGGTTACCGCTTCGGAAAAGCTGCGTATCAGACGAACACTAGAAAGAGACGGTCACCGGACGATAGATGAAGTCAGAGACATTATCAGCAGACAATGGCCGGATGAAAAAAAAATACCCATGGCAGATTACATCATTTCAAACGAAGGAAATGAAATGGTCATCCATCAGGCCTTAAAAGTGCATGAAAAACTGATGAGTTTACTGCGGTAGCCGGATTTGATCCGCGTAAAACTTCATGCGGCTATTTTGCCTGTCCATCACTTCGACCCGTTCTATCAGACCCTTGGTATGGTGGTAAAATACCTCAACAAAAAAATTGTCAATCGCATACAAAATAACCTTGTACTGATAGTACCTGATATCCATGATATGCTCCCCCTGGAAATAGATCCATCGGAGTTTTTGATCCTTCGTCATTGAGCTAAACTTTTCCTTGATCATCCCGGAACCACGGTTATAGGATTAAGTTAGCGAACTACCTGATTATTCACAATAAATGGCATCATATTCCGATTCAGTGTATGCTTCGGAAAAGATCCTGGTACCATCGGTTTTGTATCCCACCACCACGTAAATATCAGCTTCCGGTACATAGTGCTCAGCCTTCAGGTAACTCATACCCATAAATTCGATCAGTTGAATGTCAGTGAAGTTCGGATTTACCATGATTTCACCGTTGATACCAATTACACCGTAGCCTTTAGGAGTTATTATCTGGTATAGTTCGTCACTTAATTGATCAACCTGACTTATCCCCGATAGTAGTATCTGACCACTTGAAATATTTACCAGGACCCAACTGCTGTCACTCATGATCCAGGCCGACGAATCATTCAAATACTTAATTTCATTGGCTGTAAACGGGATCACCGGGACTTCCTCATCATTGATGAGCCCCCATTTCCCCTCGATTTTCGTTTGGTAGTTATTGCCAAACCTCGAAATAGAGGCTTCATACGATTCTGATATGTAAGAACGATTCACAAAGTCATATGCACCGATTTTACCGTCCTTGAGTACGATAGCCAAACCATCCTTATATTGTATAAAGTCGTAATCCGGATCCAGGATGTAGTAACCGAACCTGTCAATCAATCCCTGTTTGTCATTTTTAGTTACGCGAAACAATGAATCTGAAATACACTGAATGGTCTCAAACTTTCCGTGGAACAAAAAATGTCCCTCCTGATCCCATACACTAATGTCTTCTTCACCCGTAAGCAAATATTCGGAGATTAACCCGTTTTCATTTCGAAATTCCAGCTCCACTACCTCCTGATTTTCGTAAAAGTCCAGTACCTGCTCTGTAGGGAACATGATCCGCGAACTATCACCGTCACTGATGTAAACTGCGTACTCATTGATCAGCTTAACGGAATCAAGGTTCTCATATACCCGTTGTGTTGCCAGATTCAATAATTGCCACGAGGTGTTTTTGGCAGCAAGCCAGTTATTGGTAATGATGAGTTCCTCTACGGATGATGTGCCAACTTTCCGAATGACATCGTCGTTGTATATCCTCAGCTTATTACCTTCCCTCGCATAGTTGACGATAGGATCCGGGTGAACGGTATGCAAGCCCCAGGGGATCTCAAAATTCAGCTGATCATTGACCAGGCATTCGCGATCTCCTTTAAAACCAATCAGCAGCGAATCATTTACAAATTCAAAGTCATCATATTTGTACTCCAGCGTGAAGCCTCCCTCACCTACTTCCCGGGACAGGGACTGAATATTGCTCAAAGCAATCTCATCCCCGCGTTGAAAAACGCAAAACTTCCCAAGCTCATAGATTTCATCAAACCTGAATTCAGTCAGCAATACGCCTGTAAACGATATTAGAGCCCACTTTGTATCTCTTTTTACCTTAAACCATACATTTTCAAATAACTCGGCATCATCGATATTCTCGATAATGCTAAATCCGGATTTGTGCATAAGACTACCGGAGTCATCGGATCTGAATAGGATAGCACCCTGCCCAACGTCTTTGATATGGTTGATATTACCAGTATAAATTTCAGTATTTCCCCTGTTGATAGCGATATGGATGTTGTTAACCGAGCCCACTATCACGTCATCAATGAGGATTTCACAGAAAGCATGCTTATTTAACAGTTCATGGAATGTGGGGGAGATCTTCCATTCGCCTGAAAAATCTACAAATCCGATTTTTGAATTTTGAACCACGGGGATCAGCGGAATTCTGTCTTCATTGTACCGAAAGAGCAGTGAATCAAACAGATCAGGGTCCGGGACTAGTGATGAGTTAAGTAGGCTGCCGGCGTCGATGTGATACAGAATATTGACAGCTTGCCGCACCAATGGAGAATCCGGGTATTTTCTGATGTAATCCTCGAATGCACTGAAATCATTATTTAAGGTTCCATATTTAAAAATGTACCTTAATGCTTCCGCGACGTAGGGTGAATTCGGGAAGTCATTGATAAACCGCTCATAGTCATGGACATCCCGGGAGGCAACCCTCTCCTGAAAAAGTAATAGCTCGTACTTCTGTCTTGCTTCATAGCCATAAATAGATTGTGGGTATTCATTCAGGTATTTCTCATATGCCGGCCAGGTATTGACCTGCCTGGCTTCGTCATAAGCCAGGCTATCGCGCCTCTTTATCGCCAGGTCTCTTTGAGGGGAATCCGGATAAATATTCAGAAAGGATATGTAAGAATTGACACTGTTCTCAGTTGCGAGGGTATTGAAGGTTTTCTCACGAATGGAATCATACGTCTCGGTCAGATCATTTTTTGCAAAACCGAGTTTAACGAATTCCTCCAGGAGCTTGGGATCAGCATTCTCATAATCTGCCAGTGCTTCATTAATGAACCTTCTACTTTTGTCCAGGTCATAGAAATCAAGTGTGTCAGCAGAAAGAAGCCTGGCGTAAATAAGTTTGGATCCCGGGTTTACCGGATATTCTCTCAGGTCGTCATCCAGCAACTCCAGAGCTTTGATGAAGTCCTGCTTCTGTATCGCACGAATTATCTTTTTTAGATCTGTCGCCCCATGGATCTGCTGGGAAAACAAAAATGTAATCCAACAAAATAGCCAAAACACCCTCATCTAAAGTCGAAATTAATAAACTGCTAATCTACTTAACGTATTGTGGTTTTGTTTATCAATTTTAATTCCCTTCTAGCAATGAATTTTCCTGTTAAGGTCATTTAGGGTAACAAACTATGTGGGTATATGATAGATTGCACGGTAATAAATACAGGCGAGTATTTAAGCGGTGATTCAATTTTCGGTCCCAACCAGTTATAGGATCGAAGGAAAGGGAGTACATGTACTCCCTTTTTTTGTTATCACCCCGACTTTTCGGTCTTTCCAAATCTTTGACTATACTCGTCTTCATGAATCTAAGCAACTACTTTTCAGGGCGGGTAAATGATTTTGAGAGCAGACAAAGAGACCTTTCCGTGCAGTCCAAAACTTTCACGTGGATCAGGACCGTAGTATTCATACTGCTCGTGGTGGCAGTTTATAAATCCACCTACTACACCATTGGCATATTGACAGCGACAGTTGCTGTAGGATCTGCCATATTTTTCTTGATTGTAGTATTTCACAGCAACGTAGAGGAAAAGGTCAAACACTGCAGGGAACTCATAAAAATAAACCGGCAGGAAATCGACCGGCTTAGAGGGGAGTTCAGCCCGGAACATGAAGGATCGAAGTACGTGGATCGAAATCATCCTTTCTCATACGATCTTGACCTGTTTGGTCCGGATTCCATTTTTCAGCAGATAGATAGAGGGCGCATTCCGCATTCACGGGATCTGCTTGCTAAATGGATGTTGAATCCGGCACCGAGAGATCAGGTGGTCCAACGTCAGGGAGCAATTTCCGAACTGATCAAAGATATTGACTGGGTGCAGGAATTCGAAGCTTCAATCAGGTGGGGAAAAGATGCCCATGAGATATCACCGGACCTTGTTGCAGCGGTAAAGAATCAGGCGATTGTTCTGCTGGCAGGTGTCTTGTCATTCTCAGCCACTGTCCTATTCTTCGGTTGGGCTTTTTCACTTATTCCGGTCTCCTATCTCCTTTTATCAATTCTCGTCAATGCCACATTTCTCTATACTCATCAGTACCGGTTAAAAAAACAAAGTATAAATATCAATAATGTCATGTCAGCCTTCGAGCTTTATATGAAGCCGTTCCGGAAAATAAGAAGTCTGAAAGCAGGAGAATCGGCATTCTTAAAAGAGATCCGGTCAGCTATTGACAGGGTGGCGATCTCCGAGTTAAGGAAACTAAATCGATTGGTTTATTTGCAGGATTCCAGGTTGAATATGCTCTACTGGATGATAAACGTAATACTGTTGCTGGACATCTATACTTTTATTTCCCTGCAGAAATGGATATCCCGCAACAAAGATCAATTTGAAAAATGGAAAGAAGCCGTTCATAAGATGGAAGCACTGTCAGGCATGGCGATGTTTACATTCGTAAATCCCGGGTATACATTTCCGGAAGTCATGGACGGAGATAACATTTTAAGAGGTAAAAATGTAAAGCATCCACTGATCCCGGAGAAGGAAAGTGTTCCAAATGACTTTGAGCTGAGAAATGAGAAATTGTTTTTGATAACCGGTTCAAATATGTCAGGAAAAAGCACTTTTCTGCGAACTATCGGCATAAATGTGCTTATGTCGTGGGTTGGACTCCCTGTGAACGCAGAACATTTCAGGTGCTCATCATTTGAGATTTTTTGCAGTATGCGCACGCAGGATAACCTGGCGGAGAGTACTTCCTCTTTCTATGCGGAACTAAAACGCATCAAACGGCTTTTTGAATTGATAGATGAACAAAACAGGCCGGTTCTCTTTTTCCTGGATGAGGTGCTGAAAGGCACGAATTCACATGACCGGCATACCGGTGCGCGGGGGATCATTGACCGGTTGATCAAAACAAATTCCTTTGGTTTTATATCCACGCATGACCTGGAGCTGTCTGACGAATTTGCTAATGAAACCAGGATCGGAAACTACAGCTTCAACAGCACGATCCAAAATGGGGAGCTGCTGTTTGATTACAAACTGACCCCGGGGAAATGCAACTCTTCGAATGCTACGGAATTGATGAAGGAAATGGGAATACTCTAAGCAAAATCCAGCTGCTCTGCAGCTATTATCCAGAACACCTCGGAAAGAAAAAATCCTGACAGGAAACTGTCAGGATTTTCTTTCTTGTCGGGATGACTGGATTCGAACCAGCGGCCCCCACTACCCTAAAGTGGTGCGCTAACCGGACTGCGCCACATCCCGAAGAAAAAACTCTTTGTAGTTTCTTTTAATGAAATCCTTATTTCTTGTGGATTTCAAATATCTCTCAAATTTCAATGCTTCTGACTTCATTTCAAAAGGTCTGACGAAAATTAACTTCCAGGGTATTTTGGTTCTGGAGTACCTGCTTTTACCCTCATTGTGGAACATAAGTCTTTTTTGAGGGTTTTTGCTAAAACCATAGTACCAGGACTTGTCTTTGAGAGACTCAATTATATAGATAAAGTACATTGTGGTGCGCTAATCCCGACATGTCGGGACGCCACATCCCGAAGAAAAAACTCTTTGTAGCTTCTCCTGATAAAATCCTTATTTCTTGAGGATTTCAAATATCTCTCAAATTTCAATGCTTCTGACTTCATTTCAAAAGGTCTGACGAAAATTAACTTCCAGGGTATTTTGGTTTTGGAGTACCTGCTTTTACCCTCATTGTGGAACATAAGTCTTTTTTGAGGGTTTTTGCTAAAACCATAATACCAGGACTTGTCTTTGAGAGACTCAATTATGTAAATGAAGTACATTGTGGTGCGCTAATCCCGACATGTCGGGACGCCACATCCCGAAGAAAAAACTCTTTGTCGTTTCTTCTAATGAAATCCTTATTTCTTGAGGATTTTAAATATCTCTCAAATTTCAATGCTTCTGACTTCATTTCAAAAGGTCTGACGAAAATTAACTTCCACAAGGATCGAAATCAATGTCTATTGCCACAACAGTATGGCGGAGGGGAGCTCAGCATTATGGATAGCCCGGTTTATCAGACTATCGAATTCAGACCGGGATATATCAAGACCACCGGACACTGCCCTTGACATATTACGAGATTGTAGCGAAACACCTCTGAAATCAAAGATGAGTACCACCGGGTTTAGATCGACAAAAGCCAATAACTTAAGCCCTGCAATCGGGGGCGGGTAAGGTCCCTGAACAGCTTTCAGACTCCTTATTATTTCTGTCGGGCTTTCGCTAAAAGGTGAAAATTGCCAATCTCTGGCTGGGTATGAGGGATGCCTATAAAGTGTGGAATACAGGTTCCAGCCCAGTAAGGAATCCAAATGAAGAAGACTTTCAACCTCACTAATATGCAAATATGAAGCTGTAGGAAACTCGTGACCCTCGGCAAATTCATGACCTTCAGGAAAGAGCCGGACGAATGAGATCACCCTTTCACCTTTTTCAACATCCCCAAGACGTATATCAATTGCCAGGTAATTGGGAGTCTGGGCATAAACAGCCATGTTCAGGAAAGCGAACAATAAATTTACAGTTATCCTCGACATACATTCATTATTAACGGGAGGGTCATGCTTCTGTTCCGGTATCATGCGGAGAATATGTGATTGTGAGGAGAAGACTATGTGCTGAACAAGGGAAATTCTGTATTGCCATAATGGGAATTAAGCTTTTCGCCAAGTAACAGCCTGCGGGCGAAATGGCCAACCTGCGCGGCAGCTAACCTCGCCTCACTGGCGAGCTGAGGATAACCGCAAAGCGACCTGCCTATTTCCATTACGGAAGCCCTGGATTCCGGAGAAATATTTTCCCATCCACCCAGCCATCCACATAACGCCTTCATAAAATCCCGGGTGTCGGCATATTCTTCTCTCGGCCTGGGGGTTTTACCCAGAAGCCCATGGAACGGCTTCAGACCTCCTTCGTATTGATATGGCTCCAAACTAAAAAATCCTCTTTCGTCTGCTGTGTAGACCAAGTTAATCTTTCTTCTTTTTGCTTCTTCACGAATTCTGTATTTCAATAGGAGGTCATCACACTCCTCAACCACCAGATCCAGATCTTTAAGAAATTCATCCATATTATTCTCGTTTACGCCATTATCGAACAGTTCAAGGTTGAGGTAAGGATTCATGCTTTTGATTTTTCTTGCTGCAATTAGCGTTTTGGACAAACCCAGCTCATCAACTCCGGCACTGATCCTGTTGAGGTTTGAAAGATCCAGTATATCAAAATCGGCGATTCGAAGCTCTCCGCACAAGTTTTCCTGAGCGATCGTTATCGCAGCTTCCGCACCCACGGAAAGACCTATTACGCCGACCTTCTTTTTCCGAAGTTCTAATTGCTCATCACCGCTTATTTTGTTTTGATTGCGGTTCGTGATCACTTCCAGATATACATTTTCCGGCAACAGGTGGACCAATGTGTTTTTCCAGGAGAGATAGGCCCAGTTTCCATAGCACATCATCGACCGGTACTCATTTCTTAAATGCATTAGAAACTCCTCTCTGGTTGATGGATGATCTTCCGAAGGAAATCTGATTTTGGCAAGCTCCGTTAATTGATATTCAATTTGGTCGGTCAAAACAATATCACGACTTCTAATGAGTCTCTTCAGTGCGCTCAGGTCCTCCATTCCGGTTGTGAACAGAAAAGGCTCCCAGTCAGACCGCGGATTTACCGAATTTAAAAAGTGATTGAACGCGGCAAATGAATGGATAGTGTTCATCTAGAACTTTTTAGCCGCTTCCTTTAATAGCTCTTGTGCCTCCTCTGAATACCAGAGGTCAATGAATCTTTTATCATGTTCCCGGACCCCATCCATGATCGAATTGACAACTTTTTGCCTAAGTTCTCTTTTCATATCCCTATATGCGGCATTCAGGCAGGAACCAAATTCAATGGCCCTCTCAACGGATATCTCCTTCAAATCCTCCGGATTGCACAATTCATCCGCAATTCCATTTTGCAGCAATTGCGACGGAGAATAGAGCCTTCCGGATAGCAACATCTGCTCAGTTAAGCGTTTTCCCAATAGTTCCCGTAAAATAACAGTTGCCGTCCAGGGAACAGGTACTCCCAATTTCACTTCATTGAGACCCATCAAATTTTTCCCCGAAGCAACCAATCTGTAGTCGCAGCACAAGGCAAGAATACAACCTCCGGCGATCGCATAGCCGTTCACTGATGCCAATAGTGGCTTGGGAAATGTGTATAACTGAATGCACAGTTTATTGAAGTTTTCAAAGAATGCCTCGAAATCCGGCCGGTCGAGTTCGATGAGTTCAGGAAGATTAAAGCCAAATGAGAATATCTTGTCATTGGAGCTGGTTAGAATAACTGATGTAACTCCTTCTTCTTTCTCTAGGGTTGACAGAGATTGGGACAATTCGTTCACCATCATATTGTCCAGGGGATTGGTTGGAGCTTTGTCCAAGTACATGGTTGCGACCGGTCCTGTTATGGAAACTGAGGTTAGATTCATCGTTCAATTTTTATTTTAAGTTCTTCTTTGTGATCCGTGAAGCTTTACAAATTCTGCCATTTTTAATCCGTGAGTACAGTATCATAACATTCTTCTACCACCTCCTTACCCCAATGACTGGATGCTACCTGTCGCGTTTTTTTGAATCCGAACAGGGTATAAAGGTGAGCGGCCGCATGAAGCTCCTCTGTTGTCCACAGATATACGGATTTGTAACCTGCAGATTTGCAAAAATCCATGGCCAGCTTCATCATTTTCTTACCCAAACCACGGCCCCTATACTTAGGTAGCAGAATGAAATAACGAAGCTGTGCGACTTCACCCGACCTTCCCATAATCAGGACCGATCCCACAATCTTTCCACCATCTTCAACGATCCACATTCGATCTTTCCTTTCGTCGTAGTGCTCCAGAAATTCGTTGAAGCCAACCGCCACGTATCTTTCGAAGTTGTAGTCATAACCATATTCCCGATCATAAAGGATGCCATGGAGATAAGTAATAAAACCCATATCACCCGGTCTTATCTCAGTCCTGATGGTAATGCTTTCAGTGTCCGTGGCTTGTTCCATAAAGTGATCAATTAAGTTGACTCAAGTACATTTTTTGGATCGGGCGAGTTCCGGGAATTCCTTCATCGATGAATGACCTGTATTCTTTTAGTCCATCTCGCGTTAGATGAGGCAACAGGATTTCCCATACATGTTTGATATCACTGCCTGAGCTGATCAGGTTGTGAGATTCGCCAAGTATCTTTCTCTGCTGCAACCAGAAGGTGGACATCACCCAAATGGAGTGAAATAGCGACTTGTAAAATCCATTCTCCTCTTCGGCTTTGACAAGACCCTTTGTGATGAAATGTCTGATTAGTTCATCATACTCTTCGCTCCTTTTGGAAATTGTATTTCTGTATCGCCGGATGACCTCGGGATATTCACGGGCAATCGATAAGAGGTCCATATAAAAGAACTTATGCTGCTTTTGGAAATCACTGATACGTTTCAATAGTTTGTGATAGTGTTCGAGAGAATGGTCTCCTTCCGGGAATATTGCGTCGGACATTTCATTGTCCATCCGTGTGTAGATCTCGTGAAGTATTTCATTCTTGCTCCGGTAGTGATAGGCAAGATTGCTGTGGCTGATTTTGACCTCAGAGGCAATTTGTCTGAGAGAGACCTGCATAATTCCGAACTTGTTGAAAAGCCTGATTGATGCGTTTACAATTTTGTCTTTTGTCTTCATGGCTGCTAGTCCACCCGGACTAAATTAGTCCATATGGACTAATTTTACAAATGACATCAAAAATTGTGGGATACCATCCTCATGAACAAGCGCTATGCGGAGATTATCTTTATTTTCTACGCATGTTATGCGGAGAATATATTGGTCGTGCGGAGAATAATTCATATATTTACCGCATATTATGCGGAGAATATATATATATCAATCCGAAAAGTGGCCGGAGTTTACCTGGGATGACGACAAGATCATGGAAAAGCTGATAAGGGTTCGTCATAAACAGGGGCGGCTTATTGGTAGAATGGAAGGATTGGGGTTCAGGTTGAGAGAAGAAGCCAATCTAAAAACGCTTACCGCGGATGTCATCAAGTCCAGTGAGATAGAGGGAGAAATACTGGATAGAGATCAGGTAAGATCATCAATAGCCAGAAGGCTGGGTATGGACGTAGGAGGATTGATCCCCTCTGAGCGGCATGTGGATGGTGTGGTGGAAATGATGCTGGATGCCACCCAAAATTACCGGGAGAAACTATCTAAAGATCGTTTATTTAACTGGCATGCTGCACTATTCCCGACAGGCCGGAGCGGCATGCTGAAGATAGTAGTGGGCAATTGGAGGGACAATCCGAAAGATGACCCCATGCAGGTAATATCGGGACCACTGGGAAAAGAACGGGTTCACTTTCAAGCCCCCGATGCGGAGGTGATTGAAGAAATGATGGCCCGGTTCATTCACCGGTTCAACACCGATAAAGAAACTGACGCTGTACTCAGGGCAGCTATTGCACATTTGTGGTTTGTGACCGTACACCCCTTTGAGGATGGTAATGGCAGAATAGCCAGGGCTATTGCGGATATGCAACTGGCCAGAGCGGATGAAACTGATCAGCGCTTTTACAGCATGTCGTCACAGATCAGACGGGAACAAAAACAATATTATGAGATCCTTGAAAAAACGCAGCAAAACAGTCTGGATATAACAGCCTGGATCAGGTGGTTTCTGGGATGCCTTGAAAGGGCTTTGGATAACTCTGCTGAAACCTTATCCAACGTGTTGGACAAAGCGGCTTTCTGGGATGAACATGCGCAGGTTGTTTTGAACGACCGGCAGATCAGGATGATCAATATGCTTTTTGACGGGTTTGAGGGAAAACTTACGTCTTCAAAGTGGGCTAAAATAAATAAGTGCTCCCAGGACACGGCAGGCCGCGATATTAATGAACTGATCTCGAAAGGTATCCTGGAAAAAGCGCTGGAAGGTGGGCGGAGTACGAATTACTTGCTCATAAAATCGGCTGAAGGGAATAATCCTTAAACTCCTGACCAATCAACGGGATAAATAACTGCGTCGTCCACATTCCATTTCCTTACCTTCTGGAAAGCACAAACGTATAAGTATATTTCAATACCAATGTCCGGCTGTCCATGCGTGGTAAGTGAGGTATCTCCCTGTGCCGGTCCGAATTGATGCCGTTGTTATAAACGATGAACAGATCATTGCCTTCCCTGGGGTTGTACCTCAGCTTAAAATTTCCAATGGTAAAATGATCTTCCGTGGTATGCTGAACGAAGGCTGAAAGGGACAATTTCGTGCTGAACATGTAAGTAGCACGAACGCGTCCAAGATGGACAACGAACTCCTGATCCCTGTCTGGGAATTTGATCCTGTTGTACAGATAGTTGACCTCCCACTCAAAGGAAGGACCCATTCTCATACCCGGTGACACACTCAGTACCACCTGGTTGCCATCAAAGAATTCTCCGAATGTTAGAGAATTGATCACATTAAAAATGTAATTAAAGGGTGTTGCGAGAATGAAATTCACGGACGAAAAATCATATCTGCCGGCGAGTACATAAGCTTCGTTGGACAGTGAAAATGTATCAGTGGGATTCTCAATGTTGTAGGTATAGGAGAAATCACCAAAGTAACCTGATTTACCATTGAACTGCCATCCGGGGCCATATTGAGCGGACTCAATCTTATTTGTTCCGTTCTTGCGAACCTCGTAAAACCTGATCGAAGCATTGTGATTGAGCAGTTTGGAATTTTCGGACGGGACCCACCCCCATTGTACCCGGTTACCCCACCGGTAATAGTCTTCTCTTCTTTCAAATCCCATTTCGGGATTGTAGTCTTTGCCTACCATCGAAAGACTCAGGTTATATCCGAATCCCCTGATGATCCTGTTTGAAAATCCAATTCTCAATTTCGAATCATCCAATGTAAACAGGGCCGCAGTAGTATCGTTGTAATAGGATTGTGCGTAGTTTATAGTGATGTAATCGTTCGTTGTGATCCGGAAAACGCCATCGGCGCCCACATTGGTGTTGTAATTTCCATTTGTGGCAATTTTGTTTGTAACCATTCCTCCCACATAAGAAAATGGGTTGATGACCTGTTTTCTTGCCCGGATGACGCCATAGTTGGTAGAGGGGATCCCTTTTTGATCAGCCGTCTGCATATCGAGCAGGCCAAAATCCATTCCACCAACTCTGCCCACAAGGCGGACGCCACCGTAAATGTCAATCTGATCTTCTTCCTCAATGCCAATTTTACGACTGTAAAACAGCCGGTTTTCTCCACCAAAATTGAAATCAAAGACACTGGATCTCTCCTGGAAAAAAAGTCGTTTCTCAGGAAAGAAAAGTGAAAACCTTGTAAGGTTGACCTGCTGGTCGTCCACCTCTACCTGCGCGAAATCGGGGTTGACCGTTACATCCATCGTGAGGTTGCTGGAAAAGCTGTGCTTCAGGTCCAGTCCTCCGTTCAATTGATTATTCTTTTTCCGGTCATAGTCAGTTTCAGCTTCGTTCAGCAGGTTTTCTTCCTGGACCCCGCCAAGGATATAGGGTGCCACGTAAACAGGTTTTTTCGGTTTGACATCACCAAAGCGTATCTTTTTCATGCGGGATGGCTTCCATGCCGCCCATGGGCCAAGGTCATTGGAAATAGGGGGGTACATTACCATTTCATTCAGGTGGGGCATGTATCGCCAAACGGCCATTCCCATTGTTACGTTTTGATCGATATTTTGAAACCTCAAACTGGTGAATGGTATTCTCATCTCAGCCTGCCAGCCATAATCAGTGTGGTCAACTTTAACATCCCAGAATGTGTTCCAGCTCAGGTTTATCGGCATCTCGCCTTCGGCATCATTAAATACGGTACCATCCCACCGCAACCCGGCGGGAGTAGTGAAAAACGCCAGGGCGTTTTCATTGTCGTTAAAAGTGTCGAGGATCAGACCGAGGTACTCCGTACTTCCTACCATAGCATCTCTTTTTTTGGTAGTATTCTGCATATCTCCCGGGTCCCTGTAATACATTCTGGCGGCCAGATATAGGTACTGGTCATCATATCCAACGAAAATATCCGTTTCTTCAGTGGGCTCCTTACCAAACACAGGTTGATGCTGTACCAGCGGAAGTCCCTCCACATGCTGCCATTCCGATTCATTTACAATTCCGTCAAAATCCAGACTATTTTGAAGGTACGCTAACTGCAGGAAATCCTGGGAGGAGACCATTAGAGGTATCAGTAATATTGATATGGCAAGAAAACGGATCAATGCAGTTATTTTTTGATCTTATAAAAATAAAAAGAGGCTTTCTCAAAAGTGTCATTTCAAGATGAGTTGTCAGTTTTGGTAGGCTAAGGACACCCGGTCGGGGACACCCAGTCGGGGACACCTAGTCGGGGGCGCCCAGTCGGGGACACCTAGTCAACCTGACAAATCAAATACTTTTGAGAAAGCCTCTTTTAAGAGTGGTATCGGATTTAGTTTATGTCTTCTCCCTTCTCGAGTTTTGCAATATTCTGCTCGATAATGGGTGGGTTGACCGTGTCATTTTCAGGCACCTTGGTCTGGGCGATCTTCAGATACTTGAGAGCGTTTTTAAAATCTCCCATAGCCGAGTAGCCTCTTGCCAGGCCATAATTTGTCGGCCAGACGCCATCATTCATCTTATGGTTTTTCTTGAATATTTCAAGCGCTTTTTCCTTTTGGCCCGCTGCAATTAGCTGACGGCCATAACCATGGATCTGGAAAGGAGATACCCCGGGCAATTCAATGGCTTCATCCATTACCGCAATAGACTCGTCTGTCTTCTCAGCGTTTCTCAGTACTGTTGCCTTGGTGGACAGAGTATTAAAGTTTTTCTGCCCGATGAATGGCAGGCTGACCGCATTTTCAGCCCATGTAAGCGCCAGGTCATGATAACCTGCATTGGACGCCCAATTGGCAGCCTGCGACCAGGAATTCGAATTAAAACCCGCGGAGTTTTTAAGTTCACTCTGAACAGCTGCCAATACTACATCGTTGGCATTTTTGACTTCAATCTTAAACGGCAGTCTTTTATTTTCCCACCGCAATACCGCCGTAGTTTCATTTACTTTCCGGCTTTCAAATTCAAAGGTCAAATCTTCCCTGAATTCGCCGTCTTCCGCTTCGGCTTCTACAACCAGCGCCTCATCTTCAGGAACGTAAAAAAAGCTTCCCCAGGCATTGGATTCATTGCTGAATATGATGCTCCAGGGGCCGTTTTCCTGTGGCTCTACAAACAGACCGTATTTACCGGCTTTCAATTCTTTTCCCTGCACGACAACATCATGTGAGAATTCAATTGTCGTATTCTCATTGGCACCTGCCCGCCATGGTGACGGATTGTCTGCGCTACTCGCTCCAAATCCGAGATTAGCCTTTCCATAAGGTACTAATTGTCCCCAGATCTTACCTTCTCTCCCATCAACGTCCGGGCTGTTGTAAACAATTTTTACCCATGAGACATTTCCCATGTACTGAACAACTGCGCTTTTTTGGTTTCCACCTCCAGGGGGCAGACTCCTGACCTGGGCGTACGATGACACGCCGATTAAGCCTGCAGCTACAAATGCTGCTGCTAGTAGTAGGTTTCTTTTCATGTGCTTTAAAGTTTATTTTTCAACGATAACACAAACCTCGGTGCAGCTGTCAGGGCTTAATGCAAAACCTGAAATCAGCCTGTATCCGGATTTATGTCTTCTATTATTGAATTGGTTTGTTACTGTTTACAAAACGCCTGTTAATCCGAGGACTCCCACATTTTCTCTTAAGGGAGTATAACAGTGATAATTGGCAATAATTAAATTATATTTTACGCCCGAATTGTAATTTACAGGCTTGATCATGAGACAGTTTCTCAAAGAACGGGATGTTGGTTTAGACCCGAATTTCAGATATCGGGGAAAGAACCAAACGCGTGTGGAAACGTTTACGGATGCAGCTTTCGCACTGGCCATTACCCTTCTGGTACTCTCTTCAACGGTACCTAACACCTTCCTCGAATTGAAAATGTCAATGCGATTTGTAGCTCCATTTGGCATGTGCGTTGTACTACTTACCGTCATTTGGTACCAACACTATTTATTTTTTCTAAAATACGGACTGCAGGATACCACAACGGTTTCAATAAATACGATCCTCATATTCCTGATACTGGTTTACGTCTATCCGCTAAAGTTTCTCTCCCGGCTACTATTCGAACTTACCCTGTCAGTCATCTACAGGGATTTCTCCTTCCTGGCTTCATTCGGTGATTTTAACAGAGGAGATTTGAAGTTTTTGATGGTTATTTACGGGCTGGGGGCGACTTTGATCTTTCTCACGATCGCTATCCTTTACTGGTATGCATATAAACGAAGAGAGGAACTGGACCTGGATCGCTATGAGAGGTTCAGTACACGGCTCACCATAGTTACAAACCTTTTACTGGCAGCTGTACCGCTGATCACTGTCATTATAGCTATCTGGGATCCTTTTGGCAATCCCGGGTTTGCGGGGATGTTTTACTTTCTATATCCCCCCGTGATGATTGTCTATGGGATACTGGCCAAGCGCAAGGAGCAAAAACTATTTGGCAAGGCTGGCTAATCCTCCCGGAGATATTTCACCGGATTGGCGGCGGCAGCCTGAACCGTGTGAAAACCTACGGTCACGGTGACAAGCACTAAAACAATTATTCCGGTGGTGACAAATGTCAGATAATTCATTGGCGCCTGGTAATGGAAGTTTTCGATCCATTCGTTAAAAAATACGGTGGATATGAAACCTCCGGTGATCAGGGCCAGAACTACCCAGGGAGCAAACTCTTTGACTACCAGTGAAGTAATATCTTTGAGATTGGCTCCCACAACCTTTCTAATGCTTATTTCTTTTCGTTTTTTCTCTATGACGAAAACTGTCAATCCGTAAAGACCCAGGCAGGCAATAAAAATTGAAATAAAGGTGAAGAAGGATATTAATGTCAGGAACTGAACCTCACTTTCGTACATCCTTTCGACGGACTCATCGGCAAATGCATACCGGAATGGTTCTATCGCTCCAAGTTTTTCCCACTCGGCCTCCAGGGACCTGATCACATGTGGAAGATCAGCGCTGTTTATTTTCACAGTGACATATTGGTGAACCGCATGATCTATTGTTCTGTGAAAGTGTAATGTCGGTGCAATCTCATTTCTCAGTGTCTCATAGTTGAAATCATTCACTACTCCAACCACTTCAATTTCGTTTTGACCAATTCTGATTGCAGGGAATTGAACCGTATCGAGGTTCAATGCATTGTACGCCGCCTCGTTGATGATAACCGATGATCTTTGATGACCTTCTCTGTCTGGCAGAAAATTTCTTCCGCTCGTAAAACCAATTTCATAGGTGGGGAAGAAACCGGCATCCATATAAGTGTATCTCATTCTCAGAGGATCCCCCGTCCACCCTGCTGGTCTTACGAAAACAAAGGATCGGCTCCAGTCTGTTGGTACATTTCGCGAAGCTGAAATCTTTTCGACGAACGCATAATTTGAGATGTTCTTTTTAAAGGAGTTGATCCGCGTTGCACCCAGTTCACGGTTGGTAAAATCGGAGGGGGATGCATTGACCAGCAATAGTTGTTCACTACTGAATCCCATGTCGCTTCCATACATAAACCGGAGCTGATTGCGGACCAGCAGAGAACCGCAAATCAGTAGAACGGCAAGGCCAAACTGAACCACGATAAGGGCATTTCTGAAAGACCTTGCACCTCCTGCCAGCCCTGTCTTACGGAGCACCTGAATTATGCTTACTGTTGACAGGTAAAAAGCGGGATAGCTTCCGCTGAGCAACCCGATTGTAATGGTAATGGCCACTAAACTGAGCAGACCTTCGGAAGTAAAAAGCGTATTGAAATGAAGGTGCAGATCGAAGAAATCGTTTAAATAAGGCAGCGTAAAAAAAACTATCGTCAATCCGATGCCGAGGGAGATAAAAGCGTAGATCACCGCTTCAATCAAGAACTGGATCCGGATCTGGGCAATGAATGCGCCCAATACTTTTCTCAGCCCTATCTCCCGGGACCGGTAAGTAGACCGGGCCGTGGACAGGTTCATGAAATTTATACTGGCAATGATCAGGATACCGATGGCAATACTCAACATAACCCAGGCATCCTGTTCGTCGCCCACAAGTGTATCGTAGTAGTCGTCAAGTGGCAGGAGTTTAAAG
This sequence comes from Cyclobacteriaceae bacterium, assembly GCA_028278225.1. Classification (GTDB taxonomy): domain Bacteria; phylum Bacteroidota; class Bacteroidia; order Cytophagales; family Cyclobacteriaceae; genus JANQEU01. The sequence continues at coordinate 251,437 of JANQEU010000069.1, read as the reverse complement.
TTCGTTCTGGCCTGAGTTTCTTTATCCCATATGTTTTTGATCAAATCGGGGAAATCTTCCTCCAACTGATCTTTTCTTATCTTTTCATCCAGTAACACCCAGGTATTGATGAAGGAAGATCCCCAATTTGTCTCGAACCGTCGGAATCCCGGAATACTTCTGAACGGGATAATGATTGACGGCTGTACAGATGAGTTTTCGGGGAGATCCCGGAACACCGAGGAAACCACATACCTCATGATCGTGTCCTCCTCACTTAGAAAGATCTCCATCTCCATGCCGGTAGGATCCTGATCATTGAAATATTTTTCTGCAATGGAGCTTGAAATAATTACCGAATACAATCCGTCAAATTGCCCCTTTTGCTGCCCGAAGTCAAAATGAAAAATATCAAATATTGAAGCCTCGGAGTAAGTGATCGTTTCATTGATGTAATCCTCATTTTGTTTGACCATGCCGTCTGCAGTATAATGCATGGCGGATTCCCTTACACCGACGTATTCGGTTTTCAGCCGGCGGGCTAAAGGGATCCATGTGTCATAGGTCGCCTGTATGCCATCGGGAGTGATCCGTTCCTTATATGCGAGGAAAATTCTATCCTTCTCTTTGTGATAGTTATCATAAGTCAAAATCCCGATCGCATAAAGGCTGATTACTATTGCGGCGGCTAGTCCTATTGATAATCCTGACAGATTAATAAAGGAATAGGATGTGTGGTTTTGAATATTACGGAATGCCAGTTTTATGTAATTGCGCAACATCTGACAGTGGGCTGTTTGGACATTTCTCTTTCAATTATTATTCCAATTGCATAACCTTTTGAAAAACTGAGAGTTATGATATTTTCTTAATGATTTGATCGTACGCAGGCGAACATAATAAATGAATGATCGTACGAAATGTCTTAAACTAAACAGTTTATTATTTTCGCAACAACTGGAATTTATGGATCACGTTATGACCTCTATAATACATGAAAGTGAGACAGTTTGAAATACTAATCATGCTGCTGTTCCTGATGGCTTGTTCTTCCGATCTGGACAATGCCCAGGACATGGTTGATGCTTCCATTGCGGCACACCGGGGTGAAGTATTTATGAATAGTAAAGTTTCTTTCGAGTTTAGAGACCGGGAATATTCGGTGAGCAGAACAGAGGACTACTTTGTATACACAAGATCTTTTCAGGATTCGGCAGGATTTGTGGAGGACGTGCTGATCAACAGTTTGGACTTTAGCCGCAGGGTCGACGGTTATGATGTAGTACTGTCCGATATGTGGAAGACAAGGTATGGAAATTCGGTTAATTCCGTACTTTATTTTTTCGAGCTGCCTACGCGCTTAAATGATCCAGCCGTTCGGAAGTCATATATTGGTGATGTTATCATCAAGGGTGAACCCTATTATAGTGTTAAAGTGACTTTCCGAGAGGAAGATGGCGGCAAGGATTTTCAGGATGAGTTCAGATACTGGATCCACAAGCAAAACCACATGATGGACTATGTGGCGTACAATTACATCACAGATGGTGGGGGCACCAGGTTTCGGCAAGCTATCAACCGCCGGGAGGTCAGTGGTCTGATCGTACAGGACTATATTAATTTCAAACCCGATGAAAAATTTGAGCCGCTTGATAACCTGCCTGGGTTATTCGAGTCGGACTCCCTGACGGAATTATCCCGCATAGTCAATACCAATGTTAAAGTAGAACCAATCTAGTCTACCGGGATAAACAGGGAAATTTCATTATTCCCGCTCATTTCCAAGGTCATGGTATTTCCATCAACGCTGTAGGTGATCCTGCTGGTTTCCTCAAAGAGTTGAATTACCGTCTGTTCAAACGCGTGCAGGTAGGGCGGTCCTCTTTCATCCGTGCCCTCAACTTCGGTTATTCCGATTATGTTGTCACTGATCGGCCTAAAATCCGCCAACAAACCGTTGAGACCAAAATATCCCTGAGCCTGATATAGCGAATCTCCCTGATTGACAAAAACCATTAACATTGACGGCGCCAGGCATGAGGGGGGCATAATGACCGAATCCAGGTCCAGGTGTTGGATGAACCAGCTGTCATATAACGTATAATCACCCTCAACTTTTTCAAACTCCAGTTCACAAAAGGGATCGCTGTATTCCGTAACCCTGATACATCCTTTGCCCTCGCAGCTTCCGATGATCGCTCCTGAAACATTGAAGATACCGTCAAATCCCACGTTGGCTGGTGGTAGGTTGTCATCGCAGAGTTCAAGTCCTTCAAGTGCAAACTCAGTACTTGACAGGTAGTGTTTACCATCGAGCCCGATCAGGTAGAATTCCTGATTACTGAATCCCTGACTTGTATTGCAATCAGAATTGTCGTTTAAACAACCCGTGAGAAGGCCTGCACATATTACTCCTGCAGCTGCTAAAATGCGATTCATTTTACTCCTTTTTTCTTATATATAAACACTAAAACACCCAATCCCACTAAAAAACCAGGGATACTTAACCACTGTCCCATGTTAAGGGGAATGTTATCTTCAAATGCCTCCTGGTTCATTTTAAAGAATTCATCAACAAATCTTAATGACCACAGCAGCATCATAAATAGACCAAAACTAAAGCCAACAGGCAGTTTTTCCCGTTTATTTTTCCAAAGCCAGAACAAAATTATCATAATAATGATACAATAGGCTGCTTCATACATTTGCGCTGCATGACGGACAATACCCACACCATAGATCTCGACATAAGTAAAACCACCACTTTTGCTTACAGAATATTGCAGTGGTTCATAGCCAGATCCGAAATCTATGTGTTCAACCACTTCGGTGAAATTGTATAATGATGATCTTAATCGCCCTTCGATATATCTTCTTTCATTTTCATCCACCTCAGACCCTCTTTTATATTTCATCACGGCCGTCACGGGTACATATCCCGGAGTGTCACTTGTCTTTTCTCCGCCTTTCTTAAAAGTTACCGATTCGATCTTATCACTGTAATCGAGAGCTTCCTTGGTGCCCCTGGCATATACGATTCCTGTGTTTGAGTTAGTCTCCAGGCCCTCCATTTCAGAGTTCATCAAATTACCGGTCCGGATCAGGGCGCCGGTAAGGACCGTTACTATAGCTATGCGGTCCAGTACCCACAGAAAACTCTGCCCCTCGCGCTTCATTCTTTTTGCGGAGAATTTTACAGGTATGAAAAGAAGCCACTTCACTTTGATTTCAAAGTTGCTGTAAAGCCACAAGGCCAGGATCATTCCGATGGCACCTCCGTGACTGGCCAGTCCTCCTTCCCATATTTTTAAGATTTCTATGGGATTGGAAAAATAGTACACAGGATTGTAAAAAATGCAATGCCCGAGTCTGGCGCCTATGATGACAGCCAAAACGAGATAAGTAGTTAAGGTGTCAACATCCTTTTCCGGTTTGCCTTCCCTGCGGTAGATATAGTACATCACCTGCTGGCTGATAATGAAACCCAGGGCAAAAAGAAGGCCATACCATACTACCGGCCGATCTTCCAGCCCTATGTAGGAAAGCGGTAAATAGAAAATGGTTGGATCAACGCTCCAGATAATGTAGTTAAGTAAAGGCATGGATCAGATATTCGAAGGATTAGTAGTTCTCTTAATTATTTGAAATATTTTTCTACGGAATGCACACAGTCCGGTCTCGACAAAACAACTACGCGATCTTTGGGCTGAAAAGTAAAATCACCACGAACGGTATAACCGCAGCTTTTTCTTATTACTCCACCGACGATAGCCGTTTTAGGAAAGTCCAGGTTGCGAAGCTCATTCTTTAATATCCTGGAGTTTTCTTTCACCTCAAATTCGAGGACTTCTGCATCCACACCATGAATACTGGTAATATTGATGACTTCACCCTTCCGGATGTACCTGAATATGAAATTTGCCGCAATAAGTTTTTTGTTGATCAGCGTATCTACACCAATGCTCTGACTCAGGTGGATATAATCCATATTTTCCACCAGGGCAATGGTTTTTTTCACGCCGGCGTCTTTGGCCACAAGGGCGGAGATGATGTTCGTTTCCGAATTCCCCGTCAACGCGATAAAGGCATCCATCCTGTCAATACCTTCCTCTTTCAGAAGATCCAGGTCTCTGCCGTCGCCGTTGATGATCATGGCGTCACCCAGCTCCTCCGCAAGCTGAAAGCACTTTTCCCTATTGCGTTCGATCAGCTTGATCTTATACTTTTTGCTGAGCTGCTTGGTTGTATTGATCCCGATTTTGCTTCCGCCAAGGATCATCAGGTTTTTCAGTGTTATTCTTTCCTTACCTGCCAAATCCATTACACGATCAATCCCATCCTTTTCCGCGATGAAATATGCATGATCATTCAGTTTAAATTTATTTTCCCCGTGTGGAATGATCGTTTCATTCTCACGGAGTATGGCAACTGTAGTGAAGTTTTGATCCGGATTTAAGTAAGCGGAATTTATCAAAGTCTTACCAAGCAGCTTGGATCCTTCATCAATGGTGATGCCTATCAATGATAAGATCCCTTTTTCAAATTCGAAGGTATCGGTAAGTGCGGATTGCTTTAAAAGTCGCTTTATTTCCCTGGCAGCCAGGGATTCAGGTGAAATGATCTCGTCAATCCCGACCTCCTTCAGGTTCAGCCTTTCTCGTTGATTCAGGTACTCAATATTCGATATCCGGGCGACTGTCCGCTTTGCCCCCAGGCGCCTCCCGAGGATCGCCGTGGTGAAATTGGTTTCCTCTATAGACGTTACCGCTATCAGAAGGTCAGCTTTTTCGACATCCGCTTCCTCCAGGGTTTTGATGGAAGTGGAGGTACCCTTGATCATATTTACATCCAGGTGATTCGCCGCATATTCCAACACCCCCTCGTCGTGATCGATCAAAGCAATATCCTGTTCTTCAATTGCTAAGAGTTTAGCCAGGTGGAGTCCTAGTTCTCCGGCTCCAGCAATGATGATTCTCATTCCTACTTCATTTCCTAACTGAGCGGCAAATATAGATGAAAGTTGGGCAATAGCCTCTTCATGGTGGAAGAGACAGACTGAGAAATGTCAGTTCCCATGCTGTCCGCCAATATTCATCCTAATGAAATAATCCTTTGCAGCTTCGATTACCTTTGGAGCCAGGAGCATTGCAGAGATCATAGTGGGTATTGCCATAAGGCCGTAAGCGATAAACACCAGATTTACCACGATATCCAAAGTGGCCACGGATCCGAGAATAACCAGGAACAAATACCAGTAATTGAAGTACTTGCCATATTGAGCACCAATCAGGAATGAAAGGCATTTCCTGCCGTAATAGGACATTCCGAAAATGGTTGTAATGGCGAAGATGGATACACAGGTCACTAGAATATACTTACCGAATCCGGGCAATTGATCATTGAATGCAACAGCCGTCAATTCAATACCGTTTGCTGCGTCGGTCCGCCAGACACCGGTGATGATGATACACAACCCGGTCATGGTACAGACAATCAGCGTATCAAAAAAGGGCTCCATCATGGCCACAAGGCCTTCCCTGACCGGCTCTTTCGTTTTTGCTGCGCCATGCATCATAGGGGCCATTCCGATCCCTGCTTCATTGGAAAAAGCCGCTCTTTTTCCACCTTCAATTATTATTGCTCCAATTGCTCCGCCCAGCACCGCGTTTGCGCTAAAAGCATCCCGGACCACGAATGAAAGCGAGGGGAGGATCTCTCCCACATTCATCAGCAGAATGATCAAAACACTTGCCACATACAGCACTACCATGCTTGGTACCAGCCTGGAAGCGACTACGCCGATTCTCTTAATACCTCCGAGAATGACGAGCGCAACCAGGAAAGCAATCACCAGACCCATTGAAAAGTCGAGACCAAAGCTGCTTTCAATCCCATTTGCCGTGAATAGTACGTCCTTCACTGAAGCGACCAGTTGATTGGCCTGGAAAACAGGCGTGGCACCAAAAAATCCTGCAATGGAGAAGAATATCGCCAGCGGCATCCACTTTTTACCCAGTCCCTCCCGGATCACATACATAGGTCCGCCCTGTATTTCACCTGCGGAATCCTTGCCACGATACAGGACAGCCAGGGAGCAGGTGAAGAACTTGGTGGCTATACCTACAAAAGCGCTGACCCACATCCAGAAAAGCGCCCCCGGTCCTCCGGCGACAATAGCTAAAGCCACCCCGCTGATATTTCCCATACCGATGGTGGCGGCAAGCGCTCCCGACAACGCCTGGAAGTGACTTATCTGCCCGGGATCATCGGGGTCATCATATTTGCCTCTCAGGATGGATATCGCGTGGCCAAAGTATTGATAAGGCAAAAATTTGGAGTAGACCATAAAGAACAGTCCGCCCCCGCTCAACAGGATCAGTAGTGGCATACCCCATACGAGATCTGCTCCGGTGACGACCCATTGCTCAAATTTGTTCATAATGCTTCACGTTTTTCCAGTAATGGGAGCAGGTATTTCCATACGGTCTGTGCAAGTAAAATATGCCCCTCAGGATTGGGATGGATGCCATCTGACAGATTCAACTCCGGGTCCCCGGCAACACCCTCAAGTAAAAATGGGATCAATATGGCATCATTTTTTTCGGCTATGGCCGGGAAGATATTTCTGAAATCCTTCGTGTATTCCTGGCCGAGATTCGGAGGGACCTCCATGCCCGTAATGATAATTTTTACGTCAGGATTTTTGTTTACCACAGCATCAACGATCGCCTGTAGATTTTTCGGGGTTTCCTCAAGAGGCAATCCCCTGAGGCCATCGTTGGCGCCGAGTTCCAGCACGAAGATATCAGGTACGGTACGCAGCACCCATTCAATTCGATTCCTGCCACTTGCCGTTGTCTCCCCACTCAATCCCGCATTTACGACCCTGTAATTATAGCCCAGAGAGTCCAGCCACTGCTGGATGATCGCCGGAAATGCCTGGTCCATGTCCAACTGGTATCCGGCAGTAATACTGTTTCCAAAAAAGACGATGGTTTTTCTTTGGTCCTGTGCCACAGCAGCTTCTGCCGTTTCCCCCTTTTGTTCATCAGAAGGTGATCTTTCCTCTTTTGGACCGGAACAGGCCATCACCAAAGTACATGTGATTAAGAAAACAAGTGTTTTTTTGATATTTTCGGCCATGAAGATTCGAATATAGTAAACATGCAGTTTGCCAATTCGTTTTAGGAGTTTAAATACACTAATTGAATGTCTGCGATTTTAACCGTTGAAGGGATTACAAAGATCTATCAGAGCGGAAGTAAAAATGTTCAGGTTTTGGATGCGATTGATTTTTCGGTGGATGAAGGAAAGACGATGGCCATTGTGGGACCTTCCGGAAGTGGGAAAACTACCCTTCTTGGATTATGCGCAGGTCTGGACAGCGTCACTCAGGGTCAGATCACATTAAACCGGATATTGCTTAACAGGCTGAGTGAAGATGAGCTGGCCCAGGTCCGAAACAGATATGTCGGGTTTGTTTTTCAAAATTTCCAGCTGATACCTACACTAACGGCACTTGAGAATGTCATGGTACCCCTGGAGCTGCGAGGCGTCGGCAAAGCGCGGCTCAGATCAGAAGAACTACTCAAAAGAGTAGGTCTGGGAGACAGAATGGATCACTATCCCACCCAGCTTTCGGGTGGTGAACAACAACGTGTAGCCATAGCCAGGGCTTTTTCCAACGATCCTAAAATACTGTTTGCCGATGAACCTACGGGTAACCTTGATGATGAAACAGGAAAATCCGTTGAGGATCTTTTGTTTGAGATCAACAGGGAAAAGGGGACCACGCTGATCATTGTGACCCATGATGTGGAGCTGGCAAAGAAAACAGACCAGATCATCCGTTTAAAAGGGGGAAGAATAGTGGATTAGTGAGAGGGGAACACCATGGATAAGAAAATTACCATATCAAAGGAGCGCTATAGCAGATCATGGCCACTGAAAATGGCCTGGCGGGATAGCAGGAAAAGCAGGGCCAAACTTGTGCTGTTTATTGCTTCCATTTCACTGGGCATTGCGGCGCTGGTAGGTATCACTTCCTTTCGGGAAAACCTGCTGGACGAAATTGATCAGCAGGCCAAAAGCCTGCTAGGTGCTGATTTTTCCGTCAGTGGAAACAAGGATCTGCCGGATAGCTTATTTTACAAGTTCAAGTGGCTGAGTTCCTCGGAGTCCAAAGAGACGTTTTTCTCTTCGATGGTCTTGTTCCCGAGAACCGACGGTACCAGGTTGACACAGGTCCGGGCCCTTGAGGGCGACTATCCTTACTACGGGGAAATCGAGACGGACCCACCCTCGGCGGCAACAAGATTCAAAACCGGTCAGTATGCGATAGTGGATGAGAAACTACTCATTCAGTATAATGTGGAGATGGGGGATTCCGTCCTGGTGGGGAACCTGGGATTCGAGATAATCGGGAGGATCAAGCGGATACCCGGACAAACAAATGTGGGGTCTTCCGTAGCACCGGTGGTCTACATTCCCAGGCAATACGTTCCTGAGACAGGGCTTGTAAAAAAGGGTAGCAGGATCAATTATGTTACCTACTATCAATTTCATCCGGATATTGATACGTCAAATGTATGGGCTGAAGCGAGGGATCTGGCTGAGGGCTCCGGCTATGATGTAGATACCATTGAGGACCGTAAGGAAGAGACCGGACGGTCATTCCGGGATCTGTCGTCATTCCTTGAACTGATCGCTTTTACTGCACTGCTACTTGGCTGCCTGGGAGTAGCAAGCTCAATTTATGTTTATGTGAAGGGTAAGGTTCAGGCCGTCGCCGTGTTAAGGTGTCTGGGAATGAAAGCGACGCAAGCCATCAACATTTACCTGGTCCAGGTAGCCTCCTTCGGGTTGATCGGATCTTTGATCGGCTGTACGATAGGCGTGATCATTCATCTTTTCTTACCGGAGGTAACCAGGGAATTTGTCCCGATAGACTTAACACCAACAATCTACTGGCCTGCAATCCTGGCTGGGGTTCTGATCGGCATTGTGATATCTGTTTTGTTCGGCCTCCTTTCGTTAGTTGGGCTGAGACGGGTATCTCCGCTTTCAGCGATACGGTTTGGGTTCGAGTCTGTCAAATTGAGGGTGGATCCGCTGGTTACGCTGATCGGTGCCGTTGTCATCATTTTTCTTTACCTAGCACTATGGTGGCAGTTGGGGGATCCCTATTATGCATTGATCTACACGGCTATCCTGACAGGCGCAATAGTGATCCTCTATGGTATGGGCAAGGGATTGAGTTGGGCAATGAAAAAGATAATTCCGAATTCAATGCCTTTTGTCTGGCGGCAGGGCCTTTCCAATTTGTATCGCCCAAACAATCAGACAGTGATCTTGGTCACGACGTTGGGATTGAGTACCGCCTTCCTTGCCATGTTATATTTCATGCAGGACCTGCTGGTCCAGCGTGTCTCCCTCGCCGGTGAAAACGAGAGGCCAAACACGATACTATTCGATATTCAAACTAACCAGAAAGAAAGTCTCCGGCAGATGACCGTCGACTATGATCTTCCGGTGATGCAGGATGTGCCTATTGTTACTATGCGGCTGCTTGAGGTCAATGGGAAAAACAAAGATGAAGCCTGGAACGACACAACGGCAAGAATACCGGGTTGGGCCTTCAACAGAGAATATCGCGTTACCTACCGGGATTCACTGATAGATTCCGAGACCCTCGTTGAAGGAGAGTGGCTGGGCAGGATTTTAAATCCTGATGACAGCATTTTTATTTCAATTTCCCGGGGATATGCGGAAAACCTCAATGTGGGCATCGGGGATGAACTGCTGTTTAACGTCCAGGGTGCATTGATCAAAACCTATATAGGAAGTTTCAGGGACATTGACTGGAGAAGGGTACAAACCAACTTCCTGGTGGTTTTTCCCGAGGGTGTCCTGGAGCAGGCTCCGCAATTTCATGTCCTGATAACCAGGATCAATCGCAATGATGTCTCAGCCAGGTACCAGCAGGCAGTGGTCAGGCAATTCCCAAACGTATCCATAATCGACCTTGAATTGATCCTGAAGACACTTGAAGATATACTTGGCAAAGTGGCATTTGTTATTCAGTTCATGGCTTTATTCAGTATAGGCACGGGTTTGGTGGTGATGATCAGTTCTATAATACTGAGCAAGTTTCAGCGAATGCAGGAAAATGTGCTTTTAAGAACGTTGGGAGCGGCCCGTCAGCAGCTTTGGAAGATCATTGCAGCTGAATACTTCTTCCTGGGCGGATTGGGAGCAATAGCCGGGCTTGCATTGGCGATAGTCTTCACTATTTTGCTGGGAAGATTCGTTTTCGAGTTCACTTTTGTGCCCAGCTCCGTTCATATGATGGTGATCTTTCTGGCTATCTCATTTACCAGCGTCACGATCGGTCTGCTGAACAGCAGGAACATTGTCCGCCGTTCTCCGCTCGAGGTCTTAAGAAATGAAGTCTAAAATTCCTGTTCAGGACTTTTAAATCCTTGTTCAGCGAATTCATTTTTTTAACAAAGAACCAGGCTCTATGTTAGTTGGGTATTAACCAGCTATGTTATGAAATCTATTCTCAAAACCCTGATGGTCACGGTAATGACCCTGGGGTTGATAACAACCTCAGTTGCGTCGCCAAAGGAGTTTACCAGTCCGGCAACTTCCAGCAATGACAGTGATCTTTCTATCGTGAAATATGAAGAGATCAGTTCCGAAAACCTGAAGACCTTGAAGGAGGACAGGAAAGATCAACTATCTCAAAGCCGGAAGAATGTTGTCAGTTTTATGAAAAAGTCCGGGGAGTTCGTACAGCTTCGCTATGATTTCGCCCTGGTGCAGGGCGGCTTCCACAGGATTGATTTTAAAAAGTGATCTGAAGATAAATCGCTTTTCTTTCCGATGGTTCGGCGCATATCGAGGACCATTGACTAACTTTAGTTTTTAAACCAACAGAGTTATGAGGTATCTGAGCTATGTCCTGTTGATCTTTGTTATTGCCGGTTGTTCCACGGGAAAGAAGGCGCTCAAACAGGGAGATTATGACACTGCCGTAAACCAGGCGATCAATCGTCTGAAGTCCAATGACGATTCAAAGAAAGCGAGTGCGACGCTGAAAAAGGCTTATGCTTACTCCCTTGAGATACATAAGAGCAATATCTCGGCGCTGGAAAATTCCGTTGACCCCTATAAATGGGACAAGATCGTGAGGGAGTACGAAATTCTTGATTCTCAGTACGACCAGATCCAAAGGTGTCCGGGATGCAGGAAATATGTCCCCAATGCTACCTCCGTAGAACGTGAACTACAGGAGGCAAAAGGAGATGCCGCTCTTGTCAGGTACGATATGGGAATGGCAGCTATGCAGGATAAGGAGCGACGGGATAAGGCCATTGAAGCTCATAAACATTTTGTTGCAGCCAGTAACTACATACCGAGGTTCAAAGACACCGAGTATCTCAAAGAGGAGGCATTATACTATGCAACATTAAGAGTGGTAGTGGAGCCCATCCCATCCCCAAGCAAAGCACTTAAGCTGAACCAGGACTTTTTTTACAATAAAGTGATGGAGTATCTTCACAGGGGAAGCATTAGTACTTACGTACAATTCTACACCCCGGAAGAATCCAAAGCCCAGAAACTGGAATGGGTGGATCATGTGATCAATATGGAATTTGAGCGTTTTGCACTGGGCGCCCTGAATTCGAGGACTTATGTGGAGGACGTATCAAGAGATAGTGTGGTCCTGAGTACACAAAATGGTGAGAAAGTTTATGGCACTGTAAAAGCAAAGCTAAAAGTGAATGAGAAATCCATAACCGGCAGCGGATTACTGGATTTCCAGGTAAAAGACCTGGAACGAAACAGAATTGTAACGCAGGAGAAATTTCCAAGTCAATATGAGTGGAAGGTAAGCTGGGCCACATTCACCGGTGATGAGCGGGCGCTGTCCCAGGAGCAGAAAGACATGGTGAAGAGTGTGGAGCTTGATATTCCCCGTCCGCAGCGGATGTTTGAGGAATTTGCCGAACCATTGTATCAGCAGGTAGTAGACAAGCTGTATTATTACTACCGGGAATATTAAACCCCGGAAAATTGCTTTTGCAACGCCCTGTTACTTGTCTTTTGGCCTGGTCGTTGTTGAGCTTTTTATGGTTCCAGGAAATATTTCGGAATATCCCTTAAGTTACCTCCCCACCATGGCTTCATCCCCAAATTTTTTCTGCGAAGAAATGTTAATATTGAGCCAAGCATCAGTATTACTAAGGCATACCCTCTAACCTCATATTTAATAAGAAAGAGTCCCAAAACAATTAGTAATATAAATAAGATAATGAACGCGATTCGTGTCATCATTCCTCAATACATTCCTTAGCTACCGCCATTGTTGAACAGGCTACCAGAACTGCTCCTCGACACACAACCCAAAGACTACATGCCGCATCAAGCAATAAGCCTCCAACATCTCCAAAAGTTGATCTTGATTGATTAACAACCTCGTCAGCACAATCCAAGAAGCCACCGGCAACACCCTCAACGCTACAGTCACCTTCAATTCTTGAATTAAGGTTTGAGTAATATTTTACTTCAGCACCCACCACTAAATTGTTTTGAATCTCGAAATTTATAGAGCCAATTCTGGTAAAAACCTGCATTTCATTCTTATGATTTTCGATTGTTAAATGATAATCCAGCATTTTCCCTTCTTTAAAAGAATATACCTCAAAAGTAAAATCATTTAAGAAACTTGGAATGTAAACAAATTCCATTTCCTCATAACCTTCATAAACGGTGGAGATAGCTGATTCAAAATCCAAGATATTCTCCACTTGCTTATAATCAGTTTTACGGAACTTAAATATCTCTTGAAGCTGTAAATTGTTTGCAGGTTCGGTTCTTATGATTGAGGGCAAGTAGGTTTGATCGGCGTTAATGTTATTAGTTTCTTTGTCACAAGAGGTGTTGGATCCAATAATAAGTATCGAAATAAATAGAATTCTTAAGATGTTTTTCATTTGTAAATCAGTTTTATATAATGGATAATTTGATTGAGCAATCTATTTTTATATTCTAGAACCTACAACTTCTTTCAGGAAAAATATACAGTTGTGTATCAAATGATAATATTCAGTCTGATGAAATTATGACTACATGCAGTTTTAATATCATTTGATGAATGTGAAATCATCCGCCTCGAACATTTTAACCAGCCCTATTTTAGATTTGAGGTGAAACCTCAGATTAGATCATCTCAGGCGATACTTAAGGTCTTCTATAGTCTATCGGGATCGAATTACCATGTTGATCCTGGATATAACATCAGCCGTCAACAATCCGGGCTAAAATTTCTTTTGCGATCTTGGCCGCCACCATGGCTGTAACTCCGTTTACGTCTCTTTCAGGATTGTATTCCACAATGTCCACCCCAACGATGTTCAAATCCAGATGCTGAATTATTGAAAGTATTTCGCGGGTGCTAAAGCCTCCCGGCTCGTGGTGCGAGATCCCGGGGGCAAAGGCCGGATCAAGGACGTCCATGTCGAATGAAATATAGACCGGACCATCAAAACCGAATCGAATATCTTCAGACCAGTCCTTCATTTGGATGACTTCTACGCCGAAACGATCTACCTGCTCCGCCTGGTGCCGGGTCATGGTCCGGATCCCAACCTGAACTAACCTCCTTGCCAATCCCGCTTCCATTATCCTTGCGAAGGGACACGCATGTGAATACCGATTACCATCAAGTTCATCATAGAGGTCTCCGTGCGCGTCGAAGTGAAGGATATTCAGGGTGTCAAATTTTTGGCTGAATGCCTGAATGATGGGGAAAGTAATGGAATGATCTCCGCCCAATGAAAATGGAACGGCGCCTTTTTCCAGGATCGATCTTACAGGAGTAGAAATATCAAGGTAGTCCGAATATGACACGTTCCCAACCCATTTAACTTTAGGATGATCGCTTAAATCAATAAGGTTTTCGGTAAAATAATTGGCAGAATCCGATTGGATCGCCTCGATGATTTTTAGTGGTGCTTTCGCGGTCCCCTTCAGAAAAGAAGAGTTTTCATCAAAAGGAATGCCGACGATGCCCACATCACCATTTTTCAGATCTGCCGGATTTGTTCTTTTCAGCGTCAATTTGATTGCTCGTGCGGTAAAAAGGACTTGATCTTCTCGCTGATCAGGTCAAAATAGTTCAGTAGTTCATTTATCCCAATTGACTTTGTCAGCTTACCTCACCAACGCCGGAACGTCTGTTTTTCTTTTGTTCCTCCAGCTTGTTGATGGCAGTTTGAAGTTCCCTTTTAAGTTTGACGTAGTTCTCCCTCGATTTGTCCCTGAATGCGTCGTACTCTGCAGTCAGTTCACGATAGTCTTTTATGGTCCTGGTGGTGACCACGTTGCTTCGTTTGAACATGCCGAACACAATTCCGGTAATAATCGCCAGCCCAATGATGATCGCCCAGACGATGATGTGATAGACCGTTTTTGAGAAGGTGATCCCAAAGAAAGAAATACTCTCATTCATGGCATTGCTTGCCCCCAGGTCAGATTTCAGCTGGTCTATCTCTGTTTGTTGATTTTCAATGGCAGACTCCAGTTCACCTATTGAATTCGTAGCTTCCGAAATCAGGGATTGCTGGTAGTTGAGTGTATCCATTACCTCACTCCAGAAAGCGTTCAGCCTGGTTTCTCGTATGACCTTATACACCTCATACGTTTCACTGTTTTCCATCATCTCATTGTACTTCTTGTCGAGCGATGTATCCTGAGAATAGGCATTGATCAAAAAGGTTAGACAGACTAGTGACGCAAAGAAGATCTTCTTTTTGAGTAGTATAATCATATTAGTAGCGGTTCTTTTAGGTCTATATCCAAAAGCAAATTCAGGTAACCCGTCGCCGGATTGGACCTATGTGAAAATCTTTCGGATCTCGTTCCTAAATGCCAAAATAAACTCTAATGCAAATAGAAAAAATTATCAGCTTAATTCATTGGTTTTAAGCGGATTAATTTGAATTTGAAATGATTTCTATCATTTTATCCAGGTGTTCGCCAAATGCATTCAGTGTGCCAGCCTGGATTTGGATCTGTTCCCGGGCTTCACCCCAGTCGTCTTGTTCAATTGCTTCTCTCACCCCCGGCAGGGTTTTGACCCCGTAACCCGTGTAAAATCCGGGAGCATACAGGCTGAAAATGAACAGACAGCCAAGGGATAATAGTAGTCTTGTCATTTATTTTATCATTAAATTCTTAAATTTCGAAATAGTCGTTCGAAACTAATAAAATGATCTTGTGATGCGTATCGTAAAAATGTTGAAAGGCGGCATTGCCCTTTCAATCCTGCTGTTTTCCTGTTCCAAACCAGCTTCTGATGAGAATATGACCGGGACACGTCCGAATATCCTGTTTATCATGACAGATGATCATGCTAAAAATGCCATGAGCATTTACAATGACCGGCTGATCCGAACCCCGAACCTTGACCGGATAGGGGAAGAGGGGATCGTATTTAACAGGTCGTTTGTTACAAACTCAATTTGCGGTCCGAGCAGGGCGGTTTTCCTCACAGGAAAATACAGTCATATCAATGGATTTAAGGATAACTCGAGTTCCTTCGACAGCGCACAGATGACGTATCCAAAAATTTTGCAGAAAAACGGCTACTACACCGCAGTAGTGGGTAAGTGGCACCTGAAGAGTGTGCCGGCGGGGTTTGACTACTGGAATGTCCTCATAGGGCAGGGACATTACTACAACCCGACTTTTGTAAATATGGGAGATACCAGTACAATTGAAGGGTACGCTACAAATGTTACCACTGATCTGGCTATTGAAGCCCTTGAAAACCGCATCCCCCAGGGCCAGCCCTTTTGCCTGATGGTCCATCATAAGGCGCCGCATCGTAACTGGATGCCGGATACGACACATTTGAAACTGGGTGAACAGACCTATACTTTGCCGGACAATTTGTTCGACAGCTATGAGAACCGTATTGCAGCCGCGGAACAGGATCAGTCTATTGATCGCATGTTCATGTCTCTCGACATGAAACTGGATCCGGACCGGGTTGTGGAAACAGGCACTGGCGGAGGCCCTCCGGGTTTCAATGCAGTCCGGTCATGGGAGAATACCTATGGTCGTCTTACGGATGCCCAGAAAAAAGCCTGGGATGAATATTACATGCCGATCAGTGACAAATTCTTTGCCGATCCCCCGGAAGGGAAGGCCCTGGTGGAGTGGAAGTACCAGCGGTACATGAATGACTACCTCAAAAGCATTGTAAGTGTGGATGAGAATGTAGGCCGGTTATTGGATTACCTTGAGGAAAAGGGAATGCTGGACAACACACTTGTAGTCTACACATCAGACCAGGGATTTTATCTCGGTGAGCACGGATGGTACGACAAGCGGTTTATGTATGAAGAGTCCTTCGGGATGCCACTGGTGATGCGGTATCCACCGGCGATCAAGCCAGGTACTGTCAGTGAGAGGTTGGTCATGAATCTTGATTTTGCGCCCACAGTGATGGAGTTTTTGAATATCGAGACCAATGAGCCATGGCAGGGGAGATCGATCCTGCCGTTTATGAAGGGGGAAGAAGTGGATGACTGGCGCAAGGGGATCTACTACCATTACTACGAATATCCTCATGGATGGCACAAGGTAAAACGCCACTACGGGATAAGGACGGACAGGTACAAACTGATCCATTTTTATAATGATATTGACCAGTGGGAGCTGTATGACCTGGAAAATGATCCGGAAGAGATGTACAACATTTATGACGATGCAGATCCCGAACTGATCGTGGGATTGAAAAAACAGCTGGATGGTCTGCAAGAACAGTATGGGGACAGAGTGGAAGAATAACCTGAGTTTATGGAGCTTGAAACCTGGAAAAGACTGTTTTTTTGAGGTTTTGACCTGGGAATTTACATTCTTTGACACACATTAAATTTGTAGTACAAAGGATGAGGATTTCCGTTTTTATTCACTTTTTAGGCATATACCTTTTGTGTATCTGTGGGGCAATTGCTCAGCCCCAGATGGAGCTCTCTCCTGAGATACGCAAGAAGTTTGTAGAAGACCAGACGGCGTATTTTGCGAAACTGGACCTTTCGGATCATCAGAAGCGCGGTTACGAAGAGATCACAAGGAGGTACGACAAGCAGCTCCTGAGTGTGGAGTGGAGTGCACTGAATGCACCAGCGAAAAGAAAGCGCACGAAATCCCTGAATAAACGCAAAAACACCGAGATGAAAGTACTGCTCACCGGTGATCAGTACAAATTGTACCTGAAAAGGCAAAAGGAGATCAGGGAGAAATACGGGGAGGGGTAATATCTGCCGTGTAAGAGATCTTTTGAGCTAAGTCGCCGGGTCGTTAACTTTAGTGCTATGTACCGGCAGAGGACGGGGTCATTCGGACGAACATGTTTCACATAATTGTTGGAAGCCACAATAAACTAGCCTATGTATAGAAGAAAAGCGATTGTGACTGGGGTTAGCAGACTGAAAGGAATAGGAAGAGCGATTTGTTTGGCATTGGCAAAACAAGGCATAGATATTTTTTTTACTTATTGGTCCGATTATGACACGCAGAAACCCTGGGGCATAAACGAAAACGAACCTGATTTGATCCAAAAGGAAATAAGGGAATTGGGGGTTGATTGTGAGAAATTGGAAATAGACCTATCAACGAGAGGTTCTATTCAGTATTTGCTCAAAGAGATTAAAATAAGATTAGGGGAACCTCATATACTGATCAACAATGCAGCTTATAGTACATACACGGATATTGAAAACCTGACAGCGGAAGAACTTGATAAACACTATCAAATCAACCTTAAGGCAGTAACACTGCTGACAATTGAATTTATTAAAGCGTTTAGTTTTAATGAAGGTGGGAGAATAATTAATCTGACTTCAGGGCAATCACTTGGACAAATGCACAACGAAATTGCCTATGCTGTTACGAAAGGGGCCATTGAAACATTGACTTATACTTTGTCAAGTAAAATTGCTTCTAAAGGTATTACCATAAATGCCGTCAACCCCGGACCCAATGATACCGGATGGATCACTGAAGAATTGAAAGAAGATTTGATCAAAAAGTTTCCAATGAAAAGACTCGGCCAACCTCATGATGCGGCAAATTTGATTGGATTCTTAGTTAGTAAAGAAGCAGAATGGATAACGGGACAAATTATTCATTCGGAAGGGGGATTTAGAAGATAAGAATCAGTCTCAGACTTTGATAAGATCAATCTTGAAATTGATCATTAGCCAGGTCCTTGATGTTTCAGTATCAAAGACTCTCTCATAATGATTCGGAGTCAGAGACTCCGTTATGTTGATTATGTTTGTAGAGCCCTTCGGAACTCTACAGACAGTGAAATGAGAGCTGGCGCATCTCCCTTCCAGGGGCAAGAGCTTCCATTATACTTATGTTGTTTTCAATTTCAAAACTCGATTTTTTGTAATTACTTTGTAATTACTTTGTAATTACAATAGTCTAACGTGGAATTATCAATTATTCAAATAGGGAACTCTAAAGGTTTGAGACTGACCAAGGCTCTTTTGGATCGTTATAACATCAAGGACAAAGTTGAGTTGATTCTTCAAAAAGGACAGATTGTCATCAAACCCATTGACTCACCAAGAAAAGGCTGGGATGAAGCCTTCAAGGAGATGCACGATAATGGTGATGACCAATTATTGATTGATGACATTTTTGAAGATGAAAACTTCGAAGAATGGACATAAAGCAATATGACATAATATTAGTAAATCCGGATACAACAAAGGAAAGTGAGATTCGAAAGACTCGTCCCTGCCTGGTTGTTTCACCCAATGAAATTAACAACAATCTTAGAACGGTAATTGTAATACCCATGACTACGACCGGTAGGCCTTATCCAACCCGGATAAAAATTTCACACAATAAAAAAACAGGATGGGCAGTAGTAGATCAAATAAGAACTATTGACAAGTCCCGAATTATCAAAGTTCTGGGTGAGATCTCAAAAAAAGAAATTGAAAACTGCAAGTCTGTCTTGAAAGAAACTTTTGTTGACTGAATGTTGGAACGAGGGATTCGGAGTCAGAGACTCCGTTATATTGATTATGTCTGTAGAGCCCTTCGGAACGCAATGGACAGTGAAATGCATAAGCCCGAAACATGCATAACAGATTGATTGCAGAACTAAGGCCAGAGATGATCAATACCTTTGAAATCATTTGATAGCTGAATGGCAAATAGCTAAATTGAGCTTGATCTCAAAAGTAAAAGGATGAAAAGAGTACCAATTGTTTTGTGCCTGTATCTTTCAATGATATCTGTTGCGTTTTCACAACAAAAAGAGTTTCCAAAACTTGCCGGACCTTATCTTGGCCAAACTCCGCCGGGCTTGAAACCGGAATTATTCGCACCGGGGATCATTACAACCGATATAAGTGAAGGCTGTTCCGGCTGGGGCAATGATATGGAGTATTTTATCTTCCAGAGATGGATCGATAGAAAGCCTGAGCTTTATGTTATGGATCAGGTCAATGGTGTGTGGGGTGAACCTGAACGCCTTACCTCCCTGGATAAATACCAGGCCGGGGATTTTACCATAGCGCCGGATGGGAAGACCATGGTCTTCGCGTCAGGAATAATAATAGAGGAAATTGGTTCCGAAGCTGAGGGCGCCAACATTTGGATGGTAAAGAAAACTGCGACCGGCTGGACTGAACCCAAACCCATTGGTGCACCAATCAACACCAAATACCATGACAGCTACCCGTCAATGGCAGCAAACCGTAATCTTTATTTTTTCAGCCGAAAACCCGGAGGTTTTGGTCTATCCGATATTTACATGTCAGAATTTGTCGATGGAAAATATCAAACACCGGTTAACCTTGGAAAGAATCTCAATACAGTGGCGCATGAGTGGGACACTTACATTGCTCCGGATGAAAGCTATATGATCTATTGTTCAATGATGCCGGGCGGCTTGGGAGATGATGATCTTTACGTGACCTTCAGGAATGATGATGGTTCATGGAGCAAACCGGTTCACATGGGAAATGAAATAAACTCTGAAAAATCCGAGAACAGACCATATGTTAGCCCTGATGGTAAATATTTCTTTTACACCAGTTCAATTAGAGGCAACAGAGACATTTATTGGGTAGATATGGAAGTGGTTGAAGCTTTAAAACTAAGCAGCAGGTGAAGAAGGTATTATATGCCAGGCCATTATTAGGAGTACATTTGTATGAGCCATTCAAACCTGCACCATCATGAAACCTTCATTTCTGATTTCATTTTTGATTATGACCTTAACATTGTCTGCTCAGGACCACGTTCTGAAAAAGTATGAGCAGATATTCACCGAAGCTGGCAATGAAGGTAAGAATGTTATCCTGGTTTTTGGGCACAAGCACTGTGGTTGGTGCAGGGTGCTTGATATGTATCATGACTCTCCTGAAATAAAGGAGATCTTAGAACCTGAGTATGTCATTCACAAAATTGATGTTATGAAATCAAGATCCGGCAGGAAGTTATTTGAGTTTTACAACCTGCTGGGCACACCCGCCTGGATGATATTCAACCCTAGTCAAGAGTTGTTATTTGATGGTAGAAATACAAAAGGTAACGTTGTGGGTTACCCACTCAAACAAAATGAAATTGACATTTACATTTCTGTAATTAGAAAGACTTCAAAAGGAATAGACGACCAGGACCTTGAGGTCCTGCAGGCAAAACTGATAGAGCTGGGAAATAAGAAAAAACAAGGATGATCCTTCTCAAAAGGAATCAATACGGGGAAGTAATTGAACCGCTGGAAAGGGTAACGATTAACAAATTATTTGCACGTTCGGTGATCGAAAAACATGTTTCAGGTTCAGTATATGCGGACGACCGGAACAGACCCGGGACCATTTATATAGTCCACCCTTATGGAATGTCATTACTATTTGGGAATTGTGATAATGAGAAATTCAATGCCGATTTTCGGGACTATGCACTGAATATTCATCAAACGCGCAATAAGCATGAATGGATGCAGGCCTTCCCTGATAACTGGGACAATGTCCTTGTCGACTTGTTCAAAGGTCATCTGATAAAGTCTTCGGATAATTCAGGAGGTATCGAAAAAAACGTGGTAGAGCTGAATACGAGAGTGAATTTCAAATTCAATTTGAATAAATATTTGGAATCCAAACAAGATATTGCCAGCAAGAATTTGTCGATTGTTCGGACGGACAAAAAAATTTTTGACGACATGAATGGTAGTGTTGTCCCTTCCGAATTTTGGGATTCCGCAAATGATTTTTGCAGGATGGGTGTTGGTTTTAGCTTATTTTACGAAAACAAGTTGGCAACAACCGCTTTTTCATCATATATACATGGCAATGAGCTGGAATTGGGGATGGAGACCATCGAAGAATACAGGGGTAAAGGATTTGCCAGCCTTGCTTCTTCAGCCCTCATAGATTACTGTCTTGAAAATAATTATGAACCGGTTTGGTCCTGCCGGCTTGAAAATGTCGGCTCTTATAAACTGGCCGTGAAACTGGGATTTGAACCTACCTTGAAGCTTCCGTATTATCGATTAAGTAAATAAGGAGTGGCATTAAAAAGGCAGTTTTGTTTCCGAACCTAATTATGGATAGTTTTGTTGTCTTACTAGATAACATTTTTTGCCAACATTGAAAATCATTGATTCGATTAAGATCGATGTTTACGCTCGCGAACATCCGCCACCACATTTTCATGCTATTTATGCTGAATATGAGGAGTTGATCGAGATTAAAACACTGGATACCTGCCGGAAGCCTGCCTAAAGTTCAGCGAAATAAGGTTATAAGTTGGGCAAAAACGAAACAAGAGTATTTGATGCAGAATTTTCACCGTTTGAATCCAAGATTATGAGAAAGAAATTAAGTATTCCACGGATAATAAAAATCCAGAAAATCAATGGATTGAAAATCCAGTGCATGTTCAATAACGGGGAAAGCAGAATCCTTGACTTTGGAAAGATATTTATGCAATGGAAAATTACCAAAGGGGATATTGAATACCCCCTTCTGAAACCTGAAGAATTTAAAAAGGTGCAGCTAAGGAACTTCACTTTGTCCTGGAGTAATATTCCCGTTTCCCTTGTCTCTGAAGAGGGAAACGAAAAGATCCATCCGTACGAACTAAGCCCGGACGAACTTTACAAACTAAGCGAACCTGCCAAGCCTTCCAATTCAGAGAAATTTGGCAACTTAATCAGAGCAGCAAGAATAAAGGCTGGATTAACTCAGGAACAACTTGCTCAAAGAAGTGGAACCTCCAGGTTTTACATTTCAAGATTGGAAAATAACAGAACTGATGTTGAACTTTCAACATTTAGAAAAATTGTGGAAGCTGGACTTGATAAGCACCTCAAACTCATAATTGAATAAGATATGTTGGCAATATGCGACTTCAATCTTCCGCTTCCAACCACAACCATTGAAAGTTCACCGGGTTATCCATTTCGGCCTCTACCTCCAGTGTGATTTCGTAGATACCCTTTTCCGGAAAATTTATTGTCCCGATCCTATGTGACCTGTAGTTGTC
Source organism: Cyclobacteriaceae bacterium (assembly GCA_028278225.1). Lineage (GTDB taxonomy): Bacteria > Bacteroidota > Bacteroidia > Cytophagales > Cyclobacteriaceae > JANQEU01. Next base: position 228,868 of record JANQEU010000069.1, on the reverse strand, counting down.
TATTTGCCAGTTTTGATTTGGCTCACCGACGGTTTTTCCGGTGGGTAAGATATCATGCCGGAGTGTTGAATTTGCTGCCTTGATGGAAAGGTTTCCTGCGGTTTTCAAACCCTGAAAACTGTAGGAGGCATCGACTTTCATGTTCCCCGGTTCGTCAACAAATATCTTCCATTTAGCCTGGTATTTCCCTCTCACCATGATATGGGCCGGTACTGTTCCTCCCCTATCCTGGCTTCTTAAGGTCCGTTCCCCTTCTTCCGATATTGTATTTCCGGGGACTAATGAATATCCGCCATCCCTGGTTCTGGCGACCAATCCGTCCACTATTCCGGGTTTTTGATCGAACACTAAAACAATCACGGAAATGTACGGATCGGGCTGTAGGGATGAAAGGTCAATTTCCGTAAGTACCTCATTATGCCAGAAACGGAGTGGTGATTGAAGCTTGTCACCGAGGACATAGGCTCCCCTCGGTGCCGTGGCTATTCCCGTCACGGACAGCCTGTTATTGTATGGCCAGTTGAATACATGAAGATATATTTTGTGTTTTCCGTCAGCCTCTGTTCCATACGTGATTTTTCCCCAGTCATGCAGGTCACTTCTGAGGTCAAAAGCTTCGGCGCCATAGACGGATTCTCCGTTAACTTTTAGCCAGTCTCCCATTTCCAGCATCCGCTGGGATATCTCGTATGGAACATCCCCATTGCTTTTCGGACCGATATTCAGCATGAAATTACCATTAAGACTCACATTGTTGATCAGAGATTTGAGCAATGTAGTTGTCGACTTCCATTCCGTATCCAGCGTGTGGTAACCCCATGAATGGGCTACGGTCGCAGGTGACTGCCACGGGTACTCCAGTTTTCCGGTGCCAAGCTGATTATCCCCGAGTGTCCTGAAATCTACATCGCTGTCTTCTTCTATGGATAAACCCAATCTGGAGTTGACCAGACAATCCAGTTGAAGTTCCCTGATCAGGCTTTTCAATTGCATCAATTGGTCTTTTGTCACAATGGTATTGGAGTGATGGATCCACATGTCAAACCACATCATCCCGATCGGACCGTAATTGGTAAGTAACTCCCGCATCTGGGGCATCACCTTTTCCTGCCAGTACTGATCGTACTGCTCAGGTGTGATCTTATAGATCTCTTTTGTGTGGTCCCACCCAAACTCATGTTCCCAGTCTACCCAATGGGAATAATACAATCCCAATTTCAACCCGTGTTTCCGGCAGGCCTCTGCCAGTTCTTCCACAATATCCCTTTTTGGGCTGGTATGATCCGCTACGTCGTAATCGGAGACTTCGCTGTCCCAGAGGCCAAATCCATCATGATGTTTTGCAGTGAGCGTTACATATTTCATTCCCGATCTTTTGGCCAGTAGCACCCATTCTTCCGGATCGATTGAAGCCCAGTCAAACCGGTCAAGCAGGGTCAGATACTCCTCCCGGTCAATCCTGTTCCGGTAGTAGATCCATTCGGCGTAATCGTTATCGTTTCGAAGTTTTTCACCTTTCCAGATGCCTTCTGCACCGCTATAAACCCCCCAGTGGATGAACATGCCGAACCTGGCGTCCACAAACCATTGCGCCCGTTCGTTTGTTTGGGATTGGGCTTTAAGGTCGCCGTTAATCAGTACAGACAAAACCAATATTAACCTAACCTGAAGAATACATTTCATAATTATTATCTTATTTGAGATTCATATTGCTGATAACGGACTCTAAATCAAACATCCTTAAGTACTTTAGCCATCTTCCCGATGACTTCCGGACCAACCCTGCAGCAGCCGCCGATGATGTCAGCGCCTAGGTCTATCCACTCCTGCACTAATGTCATGGAAAAGCCCGGCGAACCGGATCCTGACCAGGACCGGGTATCCGATCGATACATTTCCCCGGAATTAGGGTAGACCACAATTTTCTTGTTTGCGGCAGTTGACCTGATCTTCCTGATTAAGGGAGAGATGAATCGCGGATCAGTACAGTTAATGCCGACGGCAAAGACCGAAGCATTGTCATTCAGCAAACGAACACAGTCGGTGATAGGAGTACCGTCGCTAATGTGGTGCTCATCCCTGCAGGAAAAGGTCATCCAGGCATCTTTCACACAATCCCGGAGAATACCGGATAGTACCCAGGCTTCCCGGTAGTCTGGGATAGTTTCACACGCCAGCACATCGGCAGGGGATCCGTCCAGAATTTGTATCCGTTTGATATGGAATTCATACAATTGGTCATCAGTCACGTCATAGTTTCCCGTATATTCCGATCCGTCTGCCAGGTAAGCTCCATACGGGCCAACGCTGGCAGCGATCAGAGGCCGGTTTTTAGATGGATTTCCTGCAAGGTATTCGCGAATGGCTGTTTCTGCCAGTTGGACTGACTTCAGGATCATTGATTGTGCTTCTCTCCGGGTAGCGCCCAGTCGTATAAATCCATCAATGGAGGCCTGGTAACTGGAGGTGATTATACACTGTACTCCAGCCTCTAAATAGGCCAAATGTGCATTAATGATCGCCTCCGGATTTGAACGGATCATTTCTGCTGTCCAAAGCGGTTGATTGAGATCACAACCCTGACTCTCCAGTTGATTGGAGAGGCCGCCGTCGAGGAGGAAGGGGTAGTGGATGTTTCTCATTTGTTGATAAAATTAAGCATGTCATGCCGGACAGAACCTATAAAGGATGTCATACAGGGAATATCAGACTGTTTTAAGTAGGTCCGTATTTAGATTTCGAGGTGTTTTTATGAATCCAGCCGGTTACATAGGGTTCTTTCCGGATCCGGACCCGATCACGACTTTTTCCTCCCATTCTGTAACAAAAATTCCACTTCAGGCATCTAACTAAATAAATCAGGTGGTTGAAAGAACCGACGTAAGTTTACAACTTCTACCTTGCATTGACGTATACCATGTATTACCTAGTACCTAAATTGCATTGAAGGCCTGGCTTTCAATTCTCTAGCACGTGCACATCGAGATCAAAAACCTGTCTAAGATCTATCCCAATGGCTTCGCGGCCATCCGGGGGATCAACCTCGAAATCGGGAATGGCATGTTCGGCCTTCTGGGTCCCAATGGTGCCGGTAAATCGAGCCTCATGCGGATTTTGGTGACTTTACAGAAGGCCACCGAAGGTTCCGTCCACATCGATGGGTTAGAAATTAATGCTAATCGAGACAAAATACGACCCTGGATCGGGTACCTCCCGCAGGATTTTACCTTCTTCAATAAACTGAAAACATGGGAGTTTCTCGACTATTCCGCAACACTTTCTTCCCTGGATATCAAAAGGAAAGACCGATTGAAGAAAGTGGATCAGCTACTGGAACAGGTGGGATTGCTGGATGTTCGGGAGCGTCTGGCTAATAAACTATCGGGTGGTATGAAGCGACGCCTCGGGATTGCCCAGGCACTCATTGGCAATCCCAGACTACTTGTCATTGATGAACCAACCACCGGACTGGATCCGGAAGAAAGGATCAGGTTCCGAAATATCCTTTCGGACCTGAGTCAGCAGGACATTACCATCATCCTGTCCACACACATCGTGGGGGACATCAGCAGCACCTGTCACCACATGGCCATGCTGCACCAGGGCGAAGTAGCCTACAATGGAGCCCCTGAAGGTATGATCGCGGAAGTAAAAGACTACGTCTGGCAGGTCACCATCGACGACAATGAATTCACCACCCTCAAAAATCGTTACCCTGTTGTATCCACTATCCCTATCGCAGGGCACTGGGAGACGCAGTTGATCGCCATGGAAAAACCACATCCTGACGCCATTAACATTGCACCCCACCTGGAGCATGCTTACGTCTTTTTCATGGAAAATAAACTCGGAATATCGCTCGTATGAGATCCCTGCGGAACATATGGGCCATCATGAAGTTTGAGTCAAAAGTAATCTGGCGCAGCTGGTTCTTCAGGATATATGCATTGCTGCAGTTAGGTATGATCTCCATTTTCAGCCTGGTAGCATTTTCCCCTGTAGGAGAAACAGAATGGTACCTGTATTCCAACAGCTGGGGTATTCCCTATGCCAACATGATGATGCTCAACCTTGGGCAGGCGGCTGCCGTGATCTTCCTGGCAACAGGCCTCATGAAGGTAAACAAGAAACTGGATACCAATGAAGTGTTCTATGTACGGCCTATCTCCAACTTCGACCTGGTCATGGGTAAAGCCCTGGCCTTGATCAAACTTTTTTTCTGGCTGAATGTGGCCGTCGCGGTCATTGGCATCATCTACAACCTGACCAACCCGCTCGCACCTTTCAATTTGATAGGGTATATCTATTATCCCCTCCTGATGAGTGTCCCCAGTGTTCTCTTTATCATGGGACTGTCTTTTTTGCTCGTGACCGTACTACGAAATCAACCCATTAGCATTATTCTGTTGCTGGGGTATTCGGGGACGGTATTGATTTACTTCTTCGAAAAGTACAACAACATTTTTGACTACATGAATTTCAGGCTGCCAATGCATGCCTCCGATATCACGGGTTTTTCAGGACTGGACGAGATCCTCCTCCAACGATCATTCTATGTGATCGCGGGGCTTTCCTTTTTGTTGGCAACGGCTTACTTCAGTAACCGGTTGCCCAGTAAAAGAATCGGGAAATATGTCGTGGGAGTCGCTAGTGTCTTTGGGCTTGTGGCTGCAACATTTGTCATGATCGAGTTGTGGGACAACCACCTGGGTCGCTATGAATACCGCGAAAAACTCATGGCCATCAATGGCGAGTGGTCGGGCAAGCCTAATGTGGACATCCAAAAACACCACATGGAGCTAACCCATATGGGAAATGAGATTTCAGTCAAAAGCACACTTCAGGTATTCAATGACGAGGAAGCATCACTCGATACCATTTACTTCACTCTCAACCCTGGCTTGATCGCAGATGGAATTGAAATTGATGGAATAGCTATTGACCACCAGCGTGAAGAACACCTCGTTTCCGTCATTCGACCTGGTGGATTTCCTCAGGGTGGACTCACCTTTGAAATACAATATCATGGCAGCGTTGATGAAGCCGTTGCGTTCCTGGATGTCAGGCAGGAGAGGTTTGAAGAGCATGACCCCAGCTTCATCTGGAGTGTTGCGGAGCGTTACGCCTACCTGCAACCTGAATTCGTATTGTTGACAAAAGATTTGATGTGGTATCCTGACACCCGCATCGGGTATAGCCGCACATCCTCCGTTACAAACATTGCTTCTTTCGTGGACTTTTCGATGGACATTCGTGTGGCTGATGGCTACACCCCGGTTACGCAGGGAAGTTATTCGGTTTCCGATGACAGTTTGACCCATCAATTCAGGAATGAAGTAGCGTTGCCACAAGTATCATTGGCAATTGGAAAATTTGACACCAAAACCATTACTGTTGAGGGTATAGATTTTTCCATTCACCACCATCCGGACAATGACTATTTCTCGGAGTATTTTGAACTGCTGCCGGATACACTGCCGCTATTGATCACGGATCTGAAAAACGGCTACGAACATGAGCAACAATTGAAGTACCCTTTCAGGCATTTGAAATTTGTGGAAGTACCCACACATTTCTACGCGTACAACCGGATCTACGAAACGAACCAGGCTTACGTACAACCGGAAATGGTTTTCTGGCCGGAAAAAGGTGGAGACATTCGTGAAATGGACTTCAAGCGCCAGTTCAAAAGGATGGACGAACAGGCCAAAGAACAAAACCAGGTGCTGGGGGACAAAGAGAAACAGGCCAATGTCTTCACGGATATGGTCAAAAAAGTATTCACCAAACAGGAAAGCAACCGGTGGTTTTTTGATGGCAGGAATACCGACGAAGCCAATTATTCACTTTTCCCCAACCTGTATACCTACAATGTCGGGATTGTAAGTGAGGAATGGCCGTTACTTAACAAAGGTATCCACGATTATCTGAATCGGACTGGCAACGGGGGGTATGACTACTCCAGGAACCTTGAAGGAATATCCTTTACAGAGCAGTGCAACGAGTTGATGAGCAAGTCCAATTTGATGGATATCCTGACGACGGAGGAGGAATTTCGTCGCATTCAGAAGTCGGTGCAACTGAAGAGTGAATACCTCTTTTCCTACATTGACCGGATGGTTGGGGGTCAGGCCTTCAAAACTTTTCTATACGACTGGATTGATGGTCGGCAGCACGAACTCACCACCTACCGTGATTTCAGACGGGCCGTTTTTGAAAAATTCAGTGTGGACATTGATCCCATTATTCGCGCTACTTACTTCGAGACCAGTCAGCCGGCGTATGTCATCACCAACAATCAGACGTATGAGATTATCAACAACGACCGCAAGCAATACCAGGTTCTATTTGATGTAAAAAATGCAGGGGACAGTCCCGGTGTGATCAAGATCAGCTTCGATGCCGAAGGGGAGTATGAAGGCTGGGGATTTTTCAGAAAACGAAATGAAGACGTGGAAACCACAGATGATGCCTATCTCTCCCTGCTGGACATCGGGCAAAGCAAGCGGTATGGTTTTGTGCTGAATAGCAAACCAGAAGATGTTCTCATCAATACCCTTGTTTCCAGTAACATTCCTTCGGTAGTGTATTATTCCCCGGGGAAAGTTGTCCTCAGGGAGAATGTCACACCTTTCCAGGGTGAAAGGGTCATTGAGGTTGAAAAGCAAGAGGATGTTTATGAGGTCATAGTAGATAATGAAGATCCGGGATTTTCTACTTTCAGTCCCATCAAAGACACGTATCTGAAAGCATATCTTGACAGCCGGCAGGAAGAGGAAAAGAAGTTTTACGGACGCTGGCGAAGGTCATCATCCAAGTGGCTTGCCACAACAGGTTCCTACTTTTATGGTAACTCCATTCGTTCCGCACATTTTACGCGATCAGGCAATGGTGAGAAAACCACAACATGGACACCCAATTTGGAGGAACCGGGATTTTATGACATATATGTATATATGGTCGGAAAAAACCAGAACGAAGGTAGACGAAATGATGGAAAATACACATATCAATACATCGTCAACCATGGTGATGGCCAGGACAATATTACCTTCAATCTCTCCAATGCGGAGAATGGATGGAATTATCTTGGATCCTATTATTTCTCCGGAGGTGATGAAAGTGTGGTGCTAACCGATCGGTGTGATCTTAGAACAGTTTATGCGGATGCCGTGAAATGGGTGAAGCAATAATGACCATGAAAAAACTTATAATCTTGAAGAAGGAATTACATACCAGGACAATCGTAACCGCAATAGTGCTGGGAATTTGTGTGCTGCCGGGAGCAGATGTGAGGGGGCAACGTGTCCTGACACTGAAAGAATCCATAGAAATTGCCCAGGAAAGCAGCCCGGATATCAGGAGGTCCAGGCTGAACCTGCTCAGCAATCAAAAAAGCCTGGATGCCCAGCGGGCCAGTCTGAAGTCGAGGTTCTCCCTGGATGTAACACCATTTGACTTCAACAGGAGCAGGGTGTTCAATGACTTTTTCTCTACCTGGAACACGACAGAGGATTACAATTCCTTTGCAAACTTCTCCGTGATCCAGCCCATCAAGCAAACCGATGGCACCCTATCCTTATTCAACAGGTTTGGATACCGTGACAACTTCAGTGAGTTTCAGGATGTCACGACAAAGACCTACAACAATAACCTCTACCTGCAATTCGACCAACCGATCTTCACTTACAACCGGACAAAGTTGCAACTTCAGGAGCTTCAGCTCAACCTGGAGAATGCCCAGCTGAGTCATGCCATGCAGTTGCTTACGCTGGAGCGAAATGTTACCCAGGCTTTCTACAACCTGTACCAGAGTCAAAATGGAGTGGAGATCTCGCAGGATGAATATGAAAACCAGCAGGTCAGTTATGACATTACAAAGAATAAGGTAGAGGCTGACCTTCTGGCCGAGGAAGAACTCTACCAGGCAGAATTGAACCTGGCTACCTCACGGTCTACCCTGCAAAACGGGCAGGTTACACTGGACAATGCAGCAGATGACTTCAAACTGATCCTTGGAATAGATCTGACGGAAGAGATTTCTGTGGATGTGGATGTTGAATTTGTCACACAGCAAATCGACATCAACAAGGCGATACAGCATGGCCTGGATCAGCGCATGGAGCTGCGACAACGGGCCATCGACATCGAGCGATCGGAGTTTGAGTTGATCCGCACCAATGCACTCAATGAATTTAAAGGCACGGTCTCGTTGTCCATGGGTGTATTTGGGGATGACCCGGCGTTGGCAAATGTCTATGAGTCGCCGACGAGGAATCCCCGGGTGGCAGTGTCCTTTACCATTCCCCTTTGGGATTGGGGAGAGAAACGTGCACGCATGGCGGCATCTACGGCCAACCTGCAGATGACGGAGATCGACCTGGAAAGTCAACGGAATGACATCGTCATCAACATCCGAAAGACTTACCGAAACCTGCAAAACCTGGAAACACAGATTGAAATTGCCCAGCAAAATGTTCGCAATGCAGAATTGACATACGAGATCAACCTGGAGCGTTATCAAAATGGGGATCTGACGAGCATGGACCTCAACCTTTTCCAGAACCAGCTTTCGGAAAAGAAAAGTGAACTGGCCACCTCCCTGATCAATTACAAAATGGAATTACTGAATTTGAAAATATTGAGCTTATATGACTTTGAGAACCATAGACCGGTTATCCCTCAAACGACCTTCTAAACCCTTTTTCGCAAAACGAAATGAAAAACTTACTACATCTTGCCAACTTGTTGTGTGAAACTCCTTATTGTATATCAAAATCCCTTGTTTTACCCCTCACCCTGAAGGGAGTCAAGGGATTTTTAGTCAATACACCCTTTAGAGCTGGGGTAATGGAGACTAAAAATCGAATTTTTTTCAATTTCACACAATTGATTATAGCCACACTCGGTTTGTTCCTCGTTTCCTGCGACAACGAGCAATCCAACATCGCGACCGAGGTCAAAATCCCTGTTTCCGTAAAGAGCATCAAGGCAGAATCTATCTCGCGGTTCATCGAGACCACGGGAACTGTTTATTCTTCCAAAGAGGGCGTACTTAAATCCGAATTGGCTGGTGTTTACCGGATTGCACAAAATCCAAGAACCAGGAGGTCATTTGCTTTGGGAGATTTCATACAGGAAGGAGATATAGTCATTACATTGGAGGACAGGGAGTTTAGAAATGGCCTGCAGATCGAGTCTAAAAAACTGAACCTCGAGGTTACCAAAAAGAACCATGAAAAGCAGCAATCACTGTATGACAAAGGGGGAGTGACCCTGACTGAATTGAACAATGCCTCTATTGAATATATCAATGCCAAGTACGCCTACGAAAACGCACAGATACAGGAGGAGAAGATGTCGGTCCGGGCGCCCTTTGATGGCATTATCGTAGAAATGCCCTATTACACGGAGGGGGTGAGGATCGAGCAGGGAAAAGATCTTTTCAAAGTCATGAAATACGACCGATTGCTGCTGGACATCAAGCTTCCAGAAAAGCATTTGCTGGAGGTCAAGAAAGACCAGCTGGTACAGATCACCAATTACAATTTACCGGAAGATACACTCATCGGTAGCATCAGCCAGATCTCTCCCGTCATTGATCCGGAAACCAGGACTTTTCAGAATGTACTGGAGATCGAAAATCCTGATCTGTTGTTGAGACCGGGGATGTTTGTAAAAGCAGCCATTCTTGCTGAGCAAAAAGACAATACCATCGTTATTCCCAAGGAAACCATCATTTCCAACCAGGATGGGGTGGTGGTGTTTATTGTTGAAAATGGCATAGCAATCCAAAAATCAATTCAAACAGGTATAGAAAACCAGGGCCTTATTGAAGTTATCGACGGCCTGAAGATCAACGACAGACTGGTAATTGCCGGTTTTGAAACCCTGAGAGATAAATCAAAAGTCAGCGTCATTCGCTGAGAAACAATCAAACCTTAAGAAGTGAGAAAAATTGTTTCACTGGCCGTAAAATATCCCATTTCCATCGCCATGATGGTGTTGGCGATCATCCTGTTGGGATCCATTTCATTCGACCGATTGGGTATAGAGTTGTTCCCGAACCTCAAAAACCCGACACTTTTCATCGAGATGAAGGTGGGGATCCGCCCTCCGGCAGAGGTTGAAAAGCAGTTTGTAGAAAACATTGAGTCGATCGCCATCCGGCAAAACGGGGCTATTGAAGTAAGTTCCATTTGCCAGACAGGATATGCACGCATTACCGTGCAATATGATTGGGGAAAGGACATGGATGAGGCCTTCCTCGATCTGCAGAAAGCTATGTCCCGGTTCTCCAATGATGAAAACATTGAGGAGTTTGTCATTTCGCAGTTTGATCCGAATGCCACACCCATCATGATCCTGGGGATCTATCATCCCACATCTACGGATTTTGATGCGCTTCGAAAAATAGCGGAGAACAATATCAGGAGTGAGCTTATCCGGCTGCCTGGAATAGCAGAGGTACGATTAGCCGGGGAGCAGGAGAAAGAAGTAGTGATCGAAACGGATCCGTTCCTGCTCTCGTCCTTCGGACTTTCGGTGGATGATCTTGTCAATAAGATCCAGAATTACAATCGAAATGTATCGGGCGGATTTATCGAGGAGTTGGGGCGAAAATATGTAATAAAAGGACTGGGGATCATCGACCAGGTAGAGGACCTCGAGGAACTGGTAGTGGGGTATACCACTGACGAACAATCCCAGGTACCTGCAGAAACACCTGCATCACCCGCTGCCACAAACAATGCACCTTCTACTGCCGGTCAAATCCCTGTTTTACTACGAGAAGTAGCTACCGTGCAGGTGCGGGACAAGGAAGTGAAAACGATCGTTCGTGTCAATCAGAAAAGAAGTCTCGGACTCTCTATCTATAAAGAAACAAAGTACAATACTGTAAATGCTGTCAATGAACTAACCGCTTCTTTGACCGAGCTGGAAAAATCCCTTCCCGGTTACCAGTTTGTGGTGATCCAGAACCAGGGGAGCTTCATCCAACAGGCGATTGACGAGGTACAGGAATCCGGCTTGCTGGGGGCCTTTTTTGCGATGGTTGTCCTTTTTGTTTTCCTGAGGCGTATTGGTACCACGTTGATCATCAGCGTCGCCATCCCCATTTCGATCATTGCCACTTTCAACCTCATGTACTTTAATGGGTTGACACTGAATGTGATGACGTTGGGTGGCCTGGCGTTGGGAGCTGGAATGCTGGTAGACAATGCCATTGTGGTAGTAGAAAGTATTTTCCGAAAACGGGAAGAAGGACTGGGTGTGATTGATGCAGCCATACAGGGGACAGCTGAAGTGAGCGGCGCAATTACCGCATCGACCATCACGACCTGTGTAGTGTTCCTGCCTATCGTTTATTTGCAGGGACCATCTGGAGAGCTTTTCCGGGACCAGGCCTGGACCGTGGCGTTTTCGCTCTTGTCTTCTTTGGTGGTGGCCATTCTTGTCATCCCGACCTTATTCTCCAAAATACTCAAATCCTCCAAAAAGGAAACACGATCGCTCAAGTTTGAGGGGTACCGTCACTTTTTGGATCGTATACTGCGGTATCGCGGTGTGGTCATAGGTTTGGCGACTGTTTTAATGGTTGGTGCCTACCAGTTGATTGGCGTGATCGGGAGTGAGTATATGCCCAGGGCCGATACACGTGCGATTTCGGTGGACCTTACCATAGCCGAGGGCACTCCCTTATCACGGACATCCGGTACCGTCTCACAAATAGAGAAACAGCTTTTTGAGATGTTTGGCGGACAGTTGGATAAGATCTATAGTCATGTAGGTCCACGGCAGAGTCAGTCCGGCGTAGAAAATGAAAACCTGTACGAAGAAAACCAGGCCGCACTCAAGCTGATATTTTATCCGGAATCAAGGCTGAAAAGTACTGTAATCGCCCAGGCTTTGTCAACCTACTTTGAAGGGATCCCGGGTCTGACAGCCACTTTTTCCAATGACGAAAGCGCATTGAATTCAATTATAGGAGATGAGGAGATGCCATTGGTAATTGACATCACCGGAACGGATGTGGACGTGCTGAAGCCTATTTCAGATTCTGTGGTGGCAACACTCGCGCGAAATGAGCAGGTGTATGAACCGGTTTCCAACCTGAAAGAAGGAATTCCCCAGATAGAGGTAAGTGTTGACAAGTTTCGGGCGGGTCTTTTCAACCTGTCAATTGAGGAGGTCTTGAACCAGGTCAAAGATCAGCTGCAGGGTAAAAGTGCAGGTACAATTGAACGGGGTGGGGAAATGCAGGATATTGAGATCAAAATACCGGAAATATCCCTGTTTGATCTGGAAAACCTGAAGATCAAGAGCAACCAGCAGGAACTGAGACTTGGGGAAATTGCCAGAATATCAACGACCCTGGCATCTGATGCCATTTACAGGAAAAATCAGAATCGAATAATATCAGTGAGTGCCCGTGTGAATGAAGATCTGCCGTATGACCGTATTGTGTCTTCATTGGAAGAGGATTTCAGTACATTGACACTACCGCCACAATATCGCATCGATGTCGTGGGACAGGAGTTGAAACGGAGGGAATCTCTGCAGAACCTGTCGTTTGCATTGATGCTCTCAATCCTGTTGGTGTACATGGTATTGGCTTCCCAGTTTGAATCACTTATTCATCCGTTCACGATTTTGTTGACCATTCCCCTGGCAGGAGTGGGCGCATTGCTGGCATTTCTCATCCTGGGGATGCCATTGAATATGATGGCCTTCATTGGCATCATCATGCTGACCGGAATTGCGGTGAATGATTCCATCATACTGGTAGATACTATCAATGTCAACAAAAGACAGGGGATGAACATCAGGGAAGCCATTTTAAATGCCGGACAAAAACGGTTTCGTCCCATCATCATGACGAGTTTGACAACAATCCTGGCATTGTTGCCCCTGACATTTGGTTTTGGGGAGAGCGCGTCCTTGCGGGCACCCATGGCCATTGCGGTTATCGGCGGTTTGGTCACCAGCACCCTGCTGACGTTGGTTGTCATTCCTTGTTTCTACGAAATTATAGAGCATGGCCGGCTTTGGATTTCATCTAAACGACATCGGGACGTAGCCGATGAATAACAAAGGGCTCCTAAATATTATCATCCACAGGAAAGTCCTGGTTTCCATGATCTTCATCGGGCTTTCGGTGATGGGATTTATCTCCTACAAGCGGTTACCGGTGGAGTTATTCCCAAATGTGGAGCTGCCGGTACTGATTGTACAGATCAGTGCAGCTACGGATGTGGATCCAAAATACATGGAAAGCCAGGCCATCCTCCCGCTTGAGGGCGTGATCGGTACATTGGAAGGCATAGAGGAGATCACGGCAAACGCCAACAGCCGGGATGGGATCATCTTCATATCGTTTGTTCATGGCACCAACTTGAAATATGCCTATCTGAAGCTGGAGCAAAAAGTAGGCGCTATTCGGCCTGACATCCCACCGGAGTTTGTGGTCACCATCATCAAGATCGATACCGAGCAGTTTACCAATGCATTCATGGAGTTGCAGGTTCTGGGCGGAGGTGGTGTGGACCGTGTTCGAAACATCACCGACCAGTACATTGTTGATCGGTTAAGTGATATAGATGGTATCGGAGGTGTCGAAGTTTTTGGTGGTCGTCAGAAAACAGTTGAGATCATCATGAACGACGCCATTTGTGAGGCAAACGGAATTACAGCCAACACCATTCGCAACCTGCTGCGCCAGAATTCTGATAAAAGTGCCTATATGGGGATGGTTCACCATAATGGCCAGAAGATATTGGTAAATGCAACCGCAGAGCTTCAGAATATCAAAGACATTCAGCGTTTGGTCGTATCGGAAAGAGGGCCCCTGCTGTTAGGTGATGTGGCCGAAGTATTTTTTGGTGTAAAAGAACAGACTTCCCTGAGCCGCGTCAATGGGAAAGACGCTGTATCAATGAGGGTGTCAAAGGATACCCAGGCGAACCTGATCGCCATTTCGGAAGCAACCCTGAAAGCTGTTGATGAAATCAACAAGGACCTGGCATTCATGGATGCTGAAATCGTGGTGCAGCGCAATCAGGCGCAGATGATGACGGACAACGTCAGCCAGATCAAGAACCTGGCGATCTTTGGAGGCTTACTGGCAATTTTTGTGCTGTGGGTATTCCTTCGACGATTGAAGTTCATCATCAGCATTGCTTTGGCCATACCGATATCAGTGTTTACCGCATTCAACTTTTTCTATGCATTTGACATCTCGGTAAATAGCCTTACCCTCATTGGCATGGCACTGGCGATCGGAATGTTGCTGGACAACAGCGTAGTTGTCATTGAAAATATTTACCGTCATGTGGTGAACCGCAAACCTCCGGAGGAGGCCGTAGTCCAGGGCACAAAAGAAGTGATGCGGTCGGTTATCGCCGCTACACTGACGACGGTCACCGTATTTCTACCATTTATCTTTTCCTCCAACTTCCTGATCACCTTGATCGGCACCCATATCGGCGTGTCCATCATCTCTACGCTACTGGTTTCACTGGTAGTTGCGCTGGTATTGATCCCTATGCTGGCACATGCTACCATCAGCAGGAAAAGTGAACGCGAAGCACCCCTGATCAGGAATGCATCCATACGTCAGCGGATCGTACAGGTGTACATGGTGGTCCTTAAAGCTTGTTTAAGAAAACCCGCTGCTACGATCATTGGAGGATTGGTGCTATTCTTTGTTACCATCGGTTTGAGTTTGTTGATCAGTGTGGCCGCACTGAATGAAGTTGAGACTACGGAGATGAACATGTTTGTGAACATGCCCCAGGGGTCAACACTGGCAACTGCCGATGTCAGAGTACGCGATATAGAAAAAAAGGTGATGGAAATTGAGGTGGTGGACAAGGTACTCAGTCAGATCTCGGAGGATCAATCTGTGTTAACTGTTCAGTTGGTCGAAAACTTTAAAAAACAGGATTCGCTGTCAGTTGGGGATGTGAGGGGTATGTTGAATAACATCGCAGAGGAATATGAGGAAATGGAGATCACCCTCGATCAGCAGCAGGCCGGAAGCCAGGGAGGACAGGAACGCGGACCTTCAGCTGCCGATGATTTTGAGAAGTTATTGGGAATAGGTACCCCGGAAGAACAGGTGATCATTAAGGGTCAGGATTTTGAACTGATGAAGGCAATAGCCAACGACATCAATACATATATTTCGGGTTTGCAGTCAATAGAACGAAGCTATGTAAATGTCAGCCCGGAGCGACCGGAAGCACACATTTCATTTGATCAGCTCACCATGAGCGAGTTTGGGATCACCCAGGAGAATGTCATCGCAAGTCTGAATGATTTTCAGCCCTCCTTCAACTCAGGTACGACTTTCCATAGTGGTGAGGAAAAATATGAAATAACCATTCGTACACAAAATCAGATTGAACAACGTGCCAAGGACATGGCAGACCTTCGGGTAATGCCGGTGGTGAACACCATGGGGGCTACCCATGAGCTGGCAGATTTTGCCCAGGTCATCTATTCATCCGGTGAAAGCGGTATACGCCGGCTCAATCAGGAAAAACAAATTGAAATTACATATCGGTTTATTGACGAGGTGATCGCCAGCGAATCGCTACTGGAAGCTTCACGTGTCGAGATCGACCAAATTGTGGCGGGCATCAATTTTCCATCAGGTATCGTTGTAGACGTGGTTCATGAGGAGGCTTTATTTGATGAATTTATCTTCCTGATCATTGCGGCGATCATCATCATTTTTATGATCCTGGCGGCCGTCTTTGAGTCCACCTATCTGCCAGTGGTGATCATGTTTTCCATACCACTCTCGGCAATTGGTGCATTCATAGGGCTGACGCTTTCCGGTAATTCACTTTTGAATGCCAATACACTCATTGGATTTCTCATATTACTTGGCGTTGTGGTGAACAATGGGATCATCCTGATTGATTATTCCCGCATTTTACGAAGAAGGGGATTTTCGAAGTACCGGTCGCTGATCGTTTCCGGCATTTCGAGGATAAGGCCTATTCTGATAACCTCTATCACTACCATTGTTGCCATGTTACCACTTGCGCTTGGTGAGGCGGAATATGTAACCAGTATTGGCCAGCCGTTTGCCATTACTGTAATGGGTGGCTTGGCATTCAGTACGATACTCACACTTATCTACGTACCTACCATGAGTGCCGGGTTGGAGAGTGTATTGATGTGGTTTAAAAAGTTGCATCCACTGCTTCAGATTGCACAAATATTGGCCATGGCGGCGATTATGACGGTCGTGTATCTGGAGATTGAGGGCATTTTATGGCAGATGATCTGGTTCCTCACAGGCATATTGCTCGTTCCGGCAACCACCTATTTCGTGATGACGTCACTGCGACAGGCGAACGCCAGGATGGTGGCACCGGATGAGAAGATGAATATTGAGATCCGGAACCTTACTAAAGTGTATGGCAGGGATCAGCGATGGAAAAGAGAATGGAAGGGTAATAAGAAGCTTTTCAATGAAAGGGGAGAGTTTGTCATTTCCCTGAAATCTGTGGTTGAAAACCTCGTTTGGCAGGTAGCGTTGATCGGCTTTCTTGTCTATTTCATTTACTTCTTTCTGGATAAGGCCTTTTGGCAGCTGTTTTTTATGATTGGCTTGCATGCCGTGTTACTGTCCGTAGCAGCTGATATATTCTTTCTTTTAGGTGAGAAAAGGGCCCGGTTTTCCAACATCTTGTATAACCTGTTGTTTTGGGGATTTCCGCTGGTGAGTTCATTCTACCTGTATCAGGATGTAAATATCAAGGTATGGGGAGGAATACTCATTGCATTGTGGTTCATCGGGTTGTTCCTGGTAAGTGCAGCCCGGCGACTGTCGCGAAAACCCGTCAACGCGGATGAACTCAAAGGCAGATTCAGGAAGATCCGAAAGCTTTATTACAGGATGTTGCTGGCTTTACCTGTAGTTGGTAAGAAAAAAGAACCATTCAGGGCGTTGTCCGGTGTCAGTTTAAAGATAGAGCAGGGGATGTTTGGGCTACTCGGTCCGAACGGAGCGGGGAAGACCACATTAATGAGGATACTTTGCGGTATTATGGACCAGAGTTACGGCAAGATCTGGATCAATGGATTTGACACTATGGAAAGGAGAGAGGAACTGCAGGGTTTGATCGGTTATCTACCCCAGGCATTTGGTACATATGAGAACATGACACCCTACCAGTTTTTGGATTACCAGGCAATATTGCGGAAGATCACTAACAGGAAACGTCGGGAGGAACGGGTTCAACATGTTCTCAAAGCTGTTCACATGGACGAACATATGCACAAAAAAATCAGGTCATTTTCAGGAGGTATGAAACAGCGGATTGGCATCGCGCAGATTCTGCTACACCTGCCAAAGATCCTGGTGGTGGATGAGCCTACTGCCGGATTGGACCCATTGGAACGTATTCGTTTCAGAAACCTGCTGGTGGAACTGAGCAGGGAACGGATTGTGGTGTTTTCTACCCACATTATCGAAGACATTGCGAGTTCCTGTAATCACCTGGCCGTCCTCATAAAGGGCAATATTGAATATGAAGGCAGCCCAGCTTCCATGGCAGAGATGGCCAAAGACAAAGTGTGGGAGTTTAAAGTACCTCATGAAACCTTCGATGAAATCAAATCAGATTATCTGATTGTCCATCACATGAAGGAGGAGGATCAAATCAGGATCAAATGTCTTGCTGACCATAAGCCACATAAGTCTGCGAAAAAAGTGAGGGCGAATCTGGAAGATGCATATTTATGGTTAATGAAGAGTCAAAACAACCTGAATCATGCATAGTTTCCTATTATTGACATACCGCCTGATCACGTACAACATCAAGGTAATTTTTGCCAACAAGTTCATCTATTTCGTACTGGCAGCGTTTCTCTTTTTCGCATTCATCATTACCATCGCCATTTTTGACGATCCGAATTTTTCAGAGGCAGTGATCTTTGGATTTCTCGTTTTCCCGGGCCTGCTCCTCATTTTTTATCCCATGGCCTACGGCCTTCAGAATGACGATGACGCCAAGATGTTGGAAACCATTTTCGGCATTCCAAATTATCGTTATAAGGTTTGGCTGGTAAGGTTTACCCTGGCCATTGGAGTTGCCGCAGCGATCCTGTATGTTCTTTGCCACATCGCCAATTTCGCGTTGTACCGGTTTGAAATATTCCCAATGTTAGGGCAGGTGTTATTCCCGATTACTTTTTTGGCATCGGTAGCATTTATGGTTTCTACCAAGATCAAAAATGGTAATGGAACGGCCATTGCCATGGTAGTCGTGGGTCTGATCTTCCTGATCTTTATTGAGCCTCTGGAATACTCGCAGTGGAACGTTTTCCTGAATCCTTTCAGCGAACCCCGTAATATGAGCGAGTTCATCTGGCTTAGCATCATCTTCAAAAACAGGATATACCTGACCGTGGGAACTGTGCTATGCCTGCTATATGGGATGTTCAACCTTCAGTTCAGGGAGAAGTTTATATAGCAGTCATCTAACGCTCTTTGTCCGAGACATTTTGATCCAATTGTCAAAGATCCGGACTATTGAGCTGAGTTTGGTTAAGAAACTTTTTGCCCTCAGGCCGGGCAGGCCCCTGCTTTTCCTTTGATGAAAAACAGGAAAAAATCAAGAAAATTTAAATCCGACACATGGGCAACGATCTGTGATTCACAAACGATCGATAGCCTCATGGAGTGGTAAAACAGTCACATTGTCTTTAATTGGAAAACTTTCCCGGACCAGTGCCACCACCATAGCCTCTTCAATTTCGAGTTCTTCCAGGGCAATGTAAAATCCTTTGCCCAATTTAGGCGCGGCTGATGCCTTGAATTCTACTGCAATCCTCCTATTTCCGTTTTCCAAGATCAGATCGATCTCATTGCCTGTGGCTGTACGGTAGAAAAAGGGTGTCCAGTCTGTATGTACAGCCAGTATATTTTCCATTGCATGGCCTTCCCAGGATGCGCCGAATACCGGGTGTCCAAGTAGATTATTATAATCTTCTATACCCAGCAGGCGATGAAGCAAACCGGAATCCCGAACATATACTTTTGGTGATTTTACCAGTCTCTTCTTCACATTGGCCTGAAATGGTTCTAATGATCGTAATAGAAATGCCTGTTCCATAAAGTCCAGGTAACTCCTGATGGTGTGATAGGAAACTCCAAGGGAATCTCCAAGTTTGGAACTGTTCAAAAGTTGTCCCTGGTTATGGGCGCACATTGTCAGGAATCTAAAGGATGTAGCTGCCGGGATGTTATATCCTAACTGGATAATATCCCTTTCAACGAAAGTTTTGAGAAAATTATCGCGCCAGACAACACTATCCTCTTCTGTTTCTTGCAGGTAACTATCAGGATAACCTCCATTTAACCAGTGCCTTTTGATGGAATAACCGGTGGTATTACGCAGCTCGACTTCCAGGAATGGAGTAAGCTCCAGGTAGCCGATCCTTCCTGCCAGGGTTTCCGTACTTTGCCGTATCAGGTCGCGGGAGGCTGACCCAAGGATAATTATACGCCCATTGACCCGGTCCTCGTCGATGATGCCTCTTAAAACAGGGAACAGGTCCGGCCTCAGTTGAATTTCGTCTATGCACACTCTCTTTTTACGATTGGCACCGAAGAAAACTTCCGGATCAGATAGTTTTTGAAGATCAGAGGGCTTCTCAAGGTCAAGGTATATGAAGTCCTCATGGCTGCTGATAATTTTTTTTGCGAGCGTGGATTTTCCACATTGCCTGGGACCCAACAGCGCGATTACCGGGAAAATGCGGCTGTAATCTGCAATTTTTTCCTCTAAGTGTCTATTCAGATAGTAAGCTTTCATTCTAGAAACTTATATTCTAATTTACAACCATAATTTGTTAAAATATCAATTTAACCTTGTAAATTAGAAGATTGATTTCTAATTTACAAGGTTTGAAATTAAGTATTTTGTGAAATTTAGATTGATCTTATGCTAACCGGTTGGATGAAACTACAAGAATGCTGTTTTCAGGCTTTATTTCCCCGGCTCAAATCAAATTGTACTTAAAGGGCGCAAAGTCTGAAATCCCCTGACTTACTCCCGGTTAGCGAGAGGGGTAAAACAAGGGATTTTCCTGGAGAAATTAGAATTTCACATACCAGGTTTACCCTACTTTTTCTCTGCCCTGGCCCAGGTGTCTCTCAACGTAACAGTCCGGTTAAACACCAGCTTGCCGGCCGTTGAATCCTCATCTACCCTGAAGTATCCTACGCGCTCAAACTGGAACATGTCGCCAACCTGTGCCTCTCTTACGGACGGCTCTATGACCACGCTTGTGTTGATGTCGAGGGAATGAGGATTCAGGTGATTATGAATATCATCCTTGATTTCGGTCATGTTTTCCGTAATGAATAATCTGTCGTAAAGTCGTACCTCGGCATTCATCGCATTCGGTGCCGATACCCAACTGAGTGTCCCTTTTACTTTCTTACCAGAAGTGTCCTGTCCGCTGCGGGTTTCCGGATCATATTCTGCATAGATCTCATCGATCGAACCGTCATCACCTTTTTTAAATCCTGTGCATTTGATGATATAGGCAAACTTTAAACGCACCTCACGATCGGGCCCTAGCCGGTACCATTTCCTGGGACTGGGTGGATCTTCCTTGAAATCGGCCCGGTCAATGTACAGTTCTTTGGTAAAAGGCATCTCGCGTGTACCGGCGGATTCATCTTCGGGGTTGTTTTTACCCGTCATCATTTCCGTCTTGTCCTCAGGCCAATTAGTGATGATGAGTTTGACTGGGTCCATGATGCCGAACACCCGGGAGGCCACTTTGTTCAAATCTTCTCGTACTGCATATTCAAGAAGGGCAACATCCGTTACCCCATTCCTCCTTGCCACACCAACTGTATCGGCAAACTTTCGAATAGCTGCAGGTGTGAAACCACGGCGTCTGATGCCGGAAATGGTAGGCATCCTCGGATCATCCCAACCTGACACGCGACCTTCTTCCACCAACGTTCGGAGATTCCTTTTGCTAACCACCGTGTAATTCAAATTCAGTCGGGCGAATTCAGTCTGTTCGGAAGGATAGATCTCCAGCTCCCTGATCAACCAGTCATACAGCGGTCGATGCACTTCAAATTCAAGGGTGCACAATGAATGCGTGACTTTTTCGATGCTGTCAGACTGTCCATGCGCAAAGTCATAGGTAGGGTAGATGCACCATTCATCTCCGGTCCTGTGATGCGGAACATGTTTGATCCTGTAAAGGATCGGATCACGCATATGCATATTTGGAGAACTCAGGTCAATCTTCGCGCGAAGTACCCTTTCACCATCCTTGTATATACCGTCTTTCATTTCCCGAAAGAGTTGCAGGTTCTCTCCCGGTGACCTGTCCCTGTATGGGCTGGGCTTTCCCGGTTGTGTGGGCGTCCCCTTCAGTTTGTTGAATTCTTCCTGGGAGAGGTCATCAATGTAAGCAGATCCCTTCTCAATGAGAAATTCTGCCATTTTATAGAGTTCTTCGAAATAGTCAGAGGCATAGTATTCACGGTCTTCCCAGTCGTATCCCAGCCACTTAATGTCTTCCTTGATGGATTCCACGTATTCCGTTTCTTCCTTTTCGGGATTCGTATCGTCAAAGCGGAGGTTGCATTTACCACCGTACTTTTCGGCAAGCCCAAAGTTCAGGCAGATGGACTTGGCGTGGCCGATATGGAGGTATCCGTTTGGCTCCGGAGGGAACCGTGTTACAATTGATGAAAAACGACCTTCTGCGAGGTCTTTTTCAATCATTTGTTCGATGAAATTCAATGACTCTTTTCGGCCTTCTTGCTTTATCTCCTCCATTTTTGAAAATTGAAAGCGCAAAAGTAAGACAGAATACAATACGCGCACGAGTTGGACGCTTAATTTACTCTGATATGATGCGTAACTGGCTAATCGTAATGAAATCGAAACGCAATAACGAAAATCCTGTTTCCATCCACTTTATAAACCATCCTGTGCTCCTTAGTTATTCTTCTACTCCAAAAGCCTGATAATTCATGTTTCAGTGGTTCAGGCTTTCCAATTCCTTCGAAAGGTGACCGCTCAATGCTTTGGAGCAGTTTTTTAATTCTGCTAAGAATTTTTTGGTTTTTTGATTTTTTCCAGAATTCAAGATCCTTCAGAGCAGATTTCGATAATTCAATCGAAAAGCTCATCTATCTTCACCTTTACGGTTTCACCCTTTTCAATTTCTTCCATACCCTCTAACAAATGCCGCTTATTTGCATCGGTTGAAAAAAGGTAGTCTGTCTCATCTCCGGTAAGTTTACGATAATCATTCAGGCTAATCAGTACTACCTCCCTGTCCTTAGACTTTATAATTACATTTTCGCCACTCATGGCCTTATTAATGTAGTCACTGATCCTTGATCTGAAATTCCGGAGGTTTATGATCTCACTCACCATTGTGTACACATTTATGTACAAATATAACTAAGTATAGCTTAATAATGCTATCCCAGATTATCTGAGTTGAAATGAAATGGCATCAGGTCCCTTACGTCGCTCACTTTGATCAATTCTTCGTTTTTTGTACCCATAAGAATACTAATTGACTCTTTCTGCAGATTAGCATATTCCATCATTACCTGACGGCAATTGCCGCATGAAAATGCATCCGCCCACTGATCCCTGCCATTCTTTGCAATAACAAGTATCTGTGTTATATCAGCATTAGCCGATCCCCGTGCTGCAAAAAGCGCCACGCGCTCGGCACACATCCCGGCCGGATACGCTGCATTTTCCTGGTTAGTGCCGGTTATTATAGTCTCATTGGATAATCGGACAGCACATGCTACTTTAAAATTGGAATAGGGCGCATGCGCAAACTGCAAGGCTTCCTTGGCTTTTTCAAGAAGTTCCTTTTCGTGAGCGGATAACTCTTCAACTTTTTTTGTGTGATAATTAAATGAAGAAGTTGCCATTGTTAAAAGATACGATAACTAAGGATCTGTTCAAAGAATTCTTTTCCGGCTGACGGATAGATGACCAGTGTGAACAAGATTCCGTATATAGCTCCGTAAAGATGAGCTTCGTGATTTATGTTGTCCGACAGGTTCTTTCCCTGTGTGTAAGAATAAATAATATATAAAGCTCCCAGTATAAATCCCGGAAGACAGAGTAATCCAAAAAGGCAAAGCCTGTTTAACGGATAGAAAAGGATACTGCTGAACAAAATGGCCGAAACGGCACCGGAAGCGCCAAGGCTGTTATAACCCGGATTATTCCTGTTGCGCCACGCTACCGGTAAGTCGGATAAGATTATTGCGGATAAATAGAAAAGGATAAAGACCAAACTGCCGGTAGCCCTTCCCAGGATCGACCCAAATAACTGCTCTACAATCCCTCCGAAAAAATAAAAGGTGAACATATTGAAGCCCAGGTGTATGTATCCGGAATGAATGAACCCGGAGGAGATCATTCGCCAGTATTGTTTTCGTCCGAAGACCTGGTACGGGTTCATCATCATACCATAATAGACATTTCCGTTATTCCATGCATAAAGGCTGACGATCACAGTAATGATGATCAATAAAAGGGTCAGTGAAATTCCACCCATATTACTTTTCTCTCCTGATTATCTGGTCAATATAACTTCTGAGTACCTGTTTTGCTGATTCCTCGCTTTCTATTTTATCAAAAATTTCATACGATCTGTCGAAGTAATGGTTCATTTTAGTTTTTGTAAGACTATCAATACCCAGCTCATCATATATTTTTTTAATGGAAGCAACCTTTTCATCCGGATCAAATTCCTTCATCTGAAGATACTTATGCAAAATTTCCAGATGATCCTCCCGGGCTAATTCCATTGCATTTATCAGTAAATATGTTTTTTTGTTGGCGATAATATCTCCGCCCACCTGTTTCCCAAATTTTGACTGATTTCCGTAGACATCCAGGTAATCATCCATTAACTGGAAACCAATGCCGATATTTTGTCCCATTTCAAAGAGTAACCTGTTAGTGTTTTCGTCAAATCCAGCCATGATACCACCCATCTCCAAGCTGAATCCTAAAAGAACAGCTGTTTTCAGCCGGATCATTTCAATATACTTTGACTCATCCACACGAGATAGCGTTTCGAAATCCATGTCGATCTGCTGTCCTTCACAAACTTCAGTTGCTGTTTTGTTAAACCTGGAGATAACATCCGGAAGGAGTTGCTGATCCACTTTAAGAAGGAGATCATACACTTTCACCAGCATGGTATCCCCGCTTAAGATGGCAACGGTCTGATCCCACTTTTCATGCACGGTCGGCTTGCCTCTCCGGAGAGGAGCTCCATCCATGATGTCATCATGCATTAAGGTGAAATTATGGAATAATTCAACCGCCAATGCCGGCAGAAGGACTTTGTCAACATCGTCTTTTCTTAGCTGGTAAGCCAGCAATACCAGGATAGGCCGGATCCGTTTTCCTCCCAATGAAAGAATGTATCTGATCGGGTCGTAAAGGTTGCCCGGATGATCATCCAGTTTAAGATTTTCGATCCCTGACGAGATTAGCGCATGTATTTCTTTGACGGTTTTCATTTGAAGTTGTTGACTGTGCAATCTTAATGTAAACCAGCACGATGATAAATGGTTTGATGTCCTGAAAGGATGACGTAAATGACCTGCTACGAATCATTCTCTACCAGCAAGAGATCAATGGTACGACGGTCAATGTCAGTTTTTACCACCTGCACATTCAACCGGTCGCCCAGAGAAATGATACGTTTGTTTCGTTTGCCTACTATTCTGAAGTTCTTCTCATCATAGTCATAGTAGTCATCATCCAGATCACTGATCCTTATCATTCCTTCGCATTTGGTTTCGATTATTTCCACGAATATTCCCCATTCCGTAACTCCTGAAACCAGCCCTTCAAAAACTTCTCCAAGCATGCCCTGCATAAATTCCACCTGTTTGTATTTTATCGAGGCTCTCTCAGCATCCGCGGCTCTTTTTTCCTGTTCCGAGGAATGAATGCATTTTTTTTCATAGGGTTCGGGGTCAGGAGACCTGCTCCCTTCAAGATAATCCCACAATAGCCGGTGCACCATAACATCAGGATATCTTCTTATGGGGGAGGTGAAATGGGTATAATGATCAAAAGCCAACCCAAAATGTCCCTTTGGAGCAGTGGTATAACGAGCTTTTGCCATGGTACGAATGGCAATAGACTCAAGAATATTCTGTTCAGGCTTACCTTCTATCTCATCCATCAGCCTGTTAAGTGTTTTGGAAATGGAAGTGTTCAGTTCCAGCTTGTGACCAAACCTGGAAGCGAATGTCGAAAAATTCCGGAGTTTCTCGGGATCCGGATCATCGTGTGTTCGATAAACGAACGTAGACGAACCAACTCCCTGTTTCCCATTCTTCCTGCTGTATATGTAAGCGGCTACTTCCCGGTTAGCCAACAGCATGAATTCTTCAATCATTTTGTGGGCGTCTTTTCGCTCCTTTGGGATCACTGCCAGTGGTTTACCATCCTCGTCGAGCTCAAACTTCACTTCCGTTGTTTCAAAATTTATGGCTCCCTCTTTGAATCGTTTGTTACGTAAAAGACCGGCAAGGCCATTTAGCGTAATCAACTCACCGGCATAATCTCCTTCACTGCCTTCTATTCTTTCCTGGGCTTCTTCATATGTAAATCTTCTGTTGGAATGGATAATTGTACGGCCAAACCACTTCTTGTGGGTTTTACCTTTTGTATCCATTTCGAATACTGCCGAAAAAGTCAACTTATCTTCCTCAGGCCGCAACGAGCAGACACCGTTGGATAGTTTCTCAGGAAGCATGGGGATGGTGCGGTCTACCAGGTAAACTGACGTTGCCCGCTCCAATGCTTCTTTTTCAAGTATCGAATTGGGCGTGACATAATGAGAGACGTCCGCTATGTGAATCCCTATCTCATAGCGGCCATTTTCCAACTCCCTGATGGAAAGCGCATCGTCAAAGTCTTTGGCATCATGGGGGTCAATGGTAAAGGTGGTTGTTTCCCGGAAGTCTGTTCGCTTCCGGATCTCATCAGAAGATATCTCGATATCAATTTTATCAGCCGCCTGTTCTACTTTACGGGGAAACTTGAACGGTAATCCGAATTCGGCCATGATCGAATGGATTTCGGCTTCGTTTTCACCGGCAGGCCCCAGGACTTCAATGACTTCCCCCAATGGGCTTTTATTTTGAGGGTCATGCCATTTACTGATCTTTACAATGACCTTGTCATTGTGATTGGCTTTTTTGGTTTTTTCCGGGTAGACAAAAACATCAAAATGAATATTTCGATTGTCGGGAACCACAAATGAATATTTCGGCGAGATCTCGATCCTCCCTACAAATTCATCCCTGTTACGCTTCACCAGGCTCACAACCCTGCCTTCGGCACGAAAATCATCTGATGCAGGCCGGGTGATCTGAATTTTCACAAGATCACCATCGATAGCATAATTCAGGTCTTCTGTTTTTACCCAGATGTCTTCCTCCAATCCTTCTACTGAAACATACGCAAAGCGTGAGTTTACATGATCAACTATTCCCTGGTATTGAGTTGGTGCAACTGCATTTGCCCATCTGCCGTCGCGATTCCTTCGTATTACTTCTTTGGACTCCAGACTGAACAGGAGATCCTTGAGGGCATCCTTTGATTTGGCATCTCGAATACGGAGTATTTTCAGGATCTGTCGATAGCTGAATGCTTCATCCGGATTGTACTCGAAAATACTTATTAATTGCTCCTTGATATTAGAGATACGGGACGATGATTTTTTACGTCCCTTTTTACTCTTACGTTTTCTACTCATTTTTCGGGTTAACTCACCTCGGTAATTCGTGAGTTCTCTACAAGTGGCAAGTTATTGAGTTTGAGATAAAGCTGAGATGTTGCGATGACATCTCCACGGCAATATTTCGCAATTCGATCCAAACCACTTTCTTCTTCATAATAAACTTTGTTGACCTGCGAGCCATCTATTTCCGATTTACTGGATGAGATGCCGAAAATAGTTGTCAGAAGATCCAAAGAGGTGAAGCTTTTGCGATCTCCAAATTTCCACATGTCCATGGTATCGAGATGAAGTATCTCCCAGGGTTTTTTATCGGCCACATCTAATGCTTCCGGTAAAGAAATGCCATTGACCAGCATCCGACGGCATAAATATGGATAGTCGAATTCCTTTCCGTTATGCGCACATAGTCTCAGCTTCCTGGCGTCGAACTTCGATTCAAGGAAATCCTTGAACTGGTTCAGCAGCTCATTTTCATTGTGATTCTGAAAGGAGGTCACTCTCAATCCATAATTTCCGTCACCGATTTCATGGAAAATACCCAATGCGATCACTATCACTTTCCCAAACTCCGCATATATCGCACCGCGGTCAAAAAACAACTCATCGGGGGCAAGCTCATCTTCATTTCTTAAGAATTTTGACTTTCTGTTCCAATGTTCCTGCATTGCGGGAGAAAGCGAATTCCAGTCTTTTTCAATTGAAACGGTTTCTATATCCAGAATCAAAATGTCTTTTAAATCTGCTTGCATTATCGGTGTAGTACTCCTTTGAGATCCAACTCCTGAATATAACTTAGATTCTCCTCTCTGATGGCATCGGGGACAAATATATATTTTTTGTCGTATACCTGTTTGTCTATGAAATAACTTACCCAGAATTCGTTATTCAGATGAAATACCTGGGGGTCGATCGGTTCGATCATTGCGTACTCGCCGGGATCAAGCTCGGGGATGGCATGTCTCAATGTACTTGTTTTTTGATCTCCCTTATCTGCTTTTTCGTAACCTTTGGAAGTGACCATAATGTTTGTCAGTTTCTTTCTATTACGATTCAAGAGATAGACCTTCCACAGCTCTCCATCTTTCACAACCGCCACATATACATCTTTAACAGGTAAAAACCTGATGTCTTTTTTCATACGAATTAGTTATTCCGTCAGTTTCATATCAAAAAGCGCCTGGAAATGATATTTCAGTTTTTCTTCCACATCTTTCACGTCAACCTTTCGGTTTAGCTCTTTGTCAAGAGAGGTGACTGCCTTATCCTTTATCCCGCAAGGAACAATGTACTCAAAATAGCCCAGGTCAACATTTACATTCAACGCAAAACCATGCATGGTCACCCATCGGCTGGACTTCACACCAAATGCGCAGATCTTGCGGGCGATGGTCCTGTTTTCATAATCTATCCAAACCCCGGTGAGCCCTTCAATTCGTCCGGCATCAATGTCATATTCCGCCAGGGTTCGTATGACGACTTCTTCCAGAAAACGCAAGTATTTGTGAATATCCGTAAAGAAATTGTCCAGATCAAGGATCGGGTAACCAACGATTTGACCCGGCCCGTGATAGGTAATGTCACCACCACGGTTAATTTCATAAAAAGAAGCTCCTCTCTTCTTCAAATTTTCGTCAGAAAGCAACAGGTGCCTGGAATCTCCGCTTTTTCCCAGGGTATATACATGGGGGTGGTAGACAAACAACAAATAGTTTGGAGTGGATGATTGTTGACTTTCGGGTAACTTCCTGTTGCTGACTTTCAGATCCACGACATTTCTGAAAAGCTCCTCCTGGTAGTCCCAGGATTCCTTATAATCTTTCAACCCCAGATGTATGAATTTTGTCTCCTTGTTTTGGATCATCCCTCTATGTAGGATTCTAACAGTGTAATACCTGAAGAAGTTTCTATATCATACTTTTGATGACCAGCCGGCAATAAAACCACATCGCCAAGATTTAAGTCGATTGTGTCATGCATGTGCCTGAACGTTCCATTCCCTTCAATACAAACATAAATTTTGAAGGAATCCAGACCTGAAAGATCAATCGAAAAAGTGGTGTCGAGACTCAACTTGTTCGTAGTAAAATAAGGGCATTTCACCAGCCGGACCCTTTTGTTCTTTTCATCTTCATAGGCCGACTTGTATTCCGGATAAAAGTTGTAGTCTATGGCATCCAAGGCCTCTTCTACATGCAGATCCCGCTTGTTTCCGTTTTCGTCAACTCTGTCAAAATCATATATGCGATAGGTAATGTCCGAAGTCTGCTGAATTTCAGCGATCAGCAACCCACGACCGATCGTATGCACGCGGCCGGCTGGGAGGAAAAAAACATCGTCTGACTTAACTTTTTCCCTGTTCAGGATATCAGTGAGCCTTCCGGAGTTAAAATATTCCAGATATTTCTCGCGATCTGTTTGCTGGTTGAATCCTGAAATAAGGCTGGATCCTTCGTCGGCCTGTATTACGTACCACATTTCAGTTTTTCCAAATGAGCCATGTCTTTTTTGTGCCAATTCATCATCAGGATGGACCTGAATGGACAGATCATCATTGGCATCAATAAATTTGATTAACAAGGGAAAATCACTGCCATATTTCTCGTGGATGCTCTTGCCTATCAATTCAGCCCCGAATTCATCAATTATGGTCTTAAGATCTTTGCCCTCCAGAGCACCATTTTTAACGACTGAGACGTTTCCCTGAACGCCTGACAACTCCCATGTCTCACCGCAATTCGGAAGGTCTCCGAAATCTTTTCCAAGGTATTCCCGGATCTTTTGTCCTCCCCAGAGTTTGTCTTTGTAAATGGTCCTGAATTTTAATGGATAAAGCACTGTATTATATTTTTTTGGTGTTTGGCTCCTGAAATTTGTAATTTCCTGACTGTGGATCGCAAAACTAAAGGAAAAATAGGGGAAGAAAGAGCGATAAAGTTCCTTGAGGAAAACGGATTTGAAATTGTAGAGCAGAACTATCGATACCAAAGGGCGGAGGTGGACATCATCGCGCTGCTGAACAATGATCTGCTCATTTTTGTGGAAGTCAAACTAAGAGGAAATAATGTTTTTGGCCACCCTGAGGAGTTTGTTTCGGAAACTCAGCAGAATTTGATCCTGAATGCAGCTGAAGACTACATACACGCCATCAACTGGACGGGTGACGTTCGTTTTGATATTATAGCCATTGATAAAAATAAAAGCATAAAGCATTTCGTGGATGCCTTTGGCTGACCTGGCCTGCTAAAGGTGTTCTTTTATCAAATCAATCCCCAGCAAACCGATTCTATAGCTTAGAATAACACCTATTATCAATGTCAACAGCACCTTGATGGAAGTTGCAGTCACAAATCCGATAAAAGATCCGAATCCGGACCTCACCGCAGCCTTAATGTGATTACCACCGATAAGGTCCCCTATGATCGCTCCGAGTAGGGGGCCAATCACAATTCCAAAGGGGATGGGTAAAATAAAACCAATGATCAATCCGATCATACCACCCCATATCCCCCACTTTGTTCCGCCGAATTTTTTAGTTGCCAGGATGGGCAGGGCATAGTCCAGGATAGTAACCATCGTCACCAGAACAGCCCAAACGATTAACGCCCATCCGGCAAATTGGACCTCATCAATGAAATAGTGTGAAATCAGGATCGCCCCGTATGAAAGGACCGGGCCCGGCAGGGGTGGAATTACAGAGAATACTATACCTGCAGCCACTAACAGAATACAGATCAGGATAAGGAGAAAAGTCATCAATTGTAGATGAATTCCCCGTATTTGGATCTGATGACCACCTCCTTTTGACGGGCTTCCTCCACATGGCCGACAACCTGAGCATGAACATTGAACGATTCGGAAACCTCAATGATATCATCCACTATTTCTTCAGGCACATAAAATTCAAACCTGTGGCCCATATTAAATACCTGGTACATTTCCTTCCATGGGGTATTGCTTTGTTCATGGATCAATTGAAATAGTGGAGGGGTTTCGAACATATTGTCCTTGACGATCCTGTGATGGTCTGTGAAATGCAGGATTTTAGTCTGCGCACCACCGCTGCAATGTACCATGCCATGAATGTGATCATAGTGTTCTTTCAGCAGGAGCTTTACGATCGGTGCATAGGTTCTGGTCGGTGACAATACAAGTTTGCCTGCATTAAGTTCACAGCCCGAAATATTGTCAGTCAGGAGTTTTTCCCCGGAGTACGTTAGGTCTTCCGGGAGATCATTGTTATATGATTCAGGATATTTTTCCCTGTAAACCGAGGAAAAAACATCATGCCGTGCAGAGGTTAGTCCGTTGCTACCCATGCCCCCGTTATATTCCTGCTCGTATGAAGCTTGTCCGTAGGAGGCTAACCCAACTATTATGTCTCCCGGTGCGATCCGGTCATTGGTTATGACCTCCGACCTGCGCATACGTGCTGTTACAGTGCTGTCAACCACAACCGTCCTCACGAGATCACCCAGATCGGCTGTTTCGCCTCCTGCGGAAATAATATCTATGCCCATGTCTCTCATTAACTGCAACATTTCTTCGGTGCCATTAATGATTTCGGATATTACTTCCCCTGGAATGAGGTTTTTGTTTCGTCCTATGGTGCTGGAAAGTAAAATATTTGAAGTACAACCAATACACAGGAGGTCGTCGGTATTCATTACAACAGCATCCCGGGCAATGCCTCTCCAAACGGACAAGTCTCCTGTTTCTTTCCAGTAGACATATGCCAGGGAGGATTTGGTGCCTGCACCATCGGCATGCATTACGCTGCAATAGTCGGGGTCACCTGCCAGCAGATCCGGGACAATCTTGCAAAAAGCCTTTGGGAAAATGCCTTTATCCACGTTTTCGATGGCACTGTGTACATCATCTTTGGTGGCCGAGACACCTCGAAGATCGTAACGATCGGACATAGATTTATTTATATGAGTTGGATCTGCAAATATCGTCTACTTAAACGTAATAAAAGTTGCCATTACACTAACAATTAATGATAAGACGACCACAACGCTTAAAGCAACTGGCATGCCGAAGGCATCTGATAATTGACCGATGACAGGAGGGCCGAACAGAAAACCGGCATACCCGATAGTAGCAACTGAAGCTATGCCCGCTCCCGGTGTAAATCCGGGCTCATTGGCTGCTGACGAGAAGAGCACAGGTATGATACATGAATACCCTATTCCGGTCAGACCGAATCCAATAATGGCGAAATACTGATTTGCCAGTAAAAGTGTAACACCTAAACCAAATACGGAGATAAGTCCGCCCCACATGACGGTACGTTTCTTCCCAATCCTCGGGATAATGAAATCTCCTGAAAACCGGCCCAGCGCCATCAGGAAGGAATAACTGGAATAGGCGAGACCCACCAGGAACGGATTACTCAAAAGTGTTTCTTTCATATAGATTGCAGTCCAGTCGGCAATGGCTCCTTCGCTTAATAGAATGCAAAAACCCATGATGGCCAGTCCCAGCAATGGTAAATTGGGGATTGCGAGAATTTTGCCTCCCGATTCCCCTTGCTCCCTGTAGCCTGCAATGAATTCGAAAAAAAGGAAGATGATAATCAATACCAATATCACTGCTGCTACCAGATGTATTTGTAAGGGTAATTTCAAACCTAAAACCAGACTGCCTGAGGCTGAGCCTGCCATAGCGCCAAAGCTCCACATCCCATGGCAGGTGGACATCACGGGTCTTCTCAGTTTTTTTTCCGTGGCCGCTGCTACTGCATTTATGGAAATATCCATAAGAGAAGTAGTAAGACCGAAATACACCATACCAAGTAAGAGCGTCCAGTATGAATGAGCATAGGCCAGGAAAACCGGAGCAATCGTGTGAGAAATAGTTCCGATCAATGTGGCTCTGCCCAGTTGGAATTTTGCGATGATCCACCCTGAAATCGGCATGACAATCATCGCACCGATCGGAGCGCCAAGCAGCGCCAGACCCAGCTCACTGTCTGTCAGGCCAATCTTATCTTTGACGTCAGGGATTCTGGTTACCCAATTCCCGAACAAAAAGCTATTGAAAGAAAAAAGAAGACCGGCTACAGCTGTTTCTTTCTTTGAGAAAAAATAACGAAGATGGACTAATACTTTCACCTGTGAAGATCAGCCCGCAATCTAGCTATTTCTCCGTCTGTGGAGACACAGACGGGGGCATATGTAGGAACTGTTGGTCGTTGTTTACGTCCTAATGGCTATCGTTTGTGTTTTCACAAACGATCAAAAGAATTATATGCGTTCACCGATATGTGTAAGCATCCTGAAATCATCAAGTCCTGTTTCATAGAATTTAGCGGACGAATATTTATATCCAGTTGGATCTTTGGCCAACATCCATTTCCCCTGAACCGGATTGTTGTGGATGTAATCTAATTTTTGATAAATAACTCTTGGCGAGTAAATGTGAATTGGTAAAGGATCCCTTTGCCAGAATTGGTGTTTCCTTGAGGCTTTTTCAACTTCATATTTTTTTAGAGATTGGGGGCTAGTTTTTTTCAGCTCTGATAGAAATTTATGGCTTGTATACTTCATGAAGCTGGCGTGTGGAAATTCCTTACCGTTTTTTGAAAGTAACTCCCAGATAATATGGATATGATTTGGCATAACAACAAAGGCGTATATTTTTATTAGCTTACAATCCACCAGGTATTTTAGACTAGCCGTAATGATTTTTTTAAATCTATCGCTGATCAGCAAGTTTCTCCAATCAACAATAGTAGCAGAATAAAAGTACAGCTCATTCAATGTCACGAGTGTAAACTAACAAGATCAGCTCGCAATCTAGCTATTTCTCCGTCTGTGGAGACACAGCCGGGGGCATAGTAATAACTGTTGGTGGTCGTTTATATCCTGTTGGCTATCGTTTGTGTCCTCACAACGATCAAAAGACTAGTTCTTGTTGTCGTCCAGACCGGAGTTTTTAAAGAATCTCTCGTACTCGTCGAGCTCTTCCAGCGGACTCAGATCATCAGTGCGCTCGCGTGGATTGTACCGGAGGACCTTGAATTCTGTCCTTCGATTGACCTGGTGTTCTTCCTCATTTTGAGCATCCTTGATGATCAATTCCGATTCACCGTATCCTTTGGCAGTAATTCTTACTTCTTCGATCCCTCTGGAAATAATATAAAGTACTGCCGATCGCGCCCTTCTCCAGGACAGATCCATGTTGTAGTCATCCGGTGCTCTTGAGTCAGTGTGCGAGCCCAACTCAATGTAAATGTCCGGATTGTCGTTCATAATGAGCACAAGACTATCCAGTACCAGTGCAGCATCAGGTCTGATTTCTGCTTTGTTAAGGTCATAGTAGATATTATTGAGAACAATAGGTTTTTCAAGGACTATTCTGTCCAGTTGGACTTCCGTTTCAAATTCGACAGTCGTAATAAATTCTGTGAGCGTGTCTTTTCTGATACTTTTCCCTATAGTAGAAAATTCTTTTCTCGTTGTGAAGTATTCGGTTTTCTCTGCAATCAGATTGTATTCTTCTTCCGTATAAACCCGAAATCTGAACCTTCCGTCCTCATTGGTAAACGATTCATCCAATATCGTTTCGTCCTCACCGGCCAAAACGACTTTTGAATTTGCTACAATGATCTTTTCACCGCCATCATCCTCAGTCACGGTAGTCCCTGTCAGGAAGTAGTTGACAACCTTCAGATCGGGATCATCATTTACGAAAGTGTAAATGTCATCATCACCTTTCCCGCCCTTTCGATTGGAGGTAAAGAATCCGCGTGTAAGATTGTACTCAAAGAAAGCAAAATCATCGTAGTGGGAGTTCATAGGCTCTCCCAGGTTTTCAACCACATATTTACCTCCCTGCCTGGTAGCTCTGAAAATGTCAAGTTTACCAAGTCCCGGATGACCGTCCGAGGCAAAATACAGTGTTCCGTCTTCCGAAATGAACGGGAACTGCTCATGGCCATGTGTATTAATTTCAGGGCCGAGATTTCTCACATCAACCCATCTGCCTCGCCTGTTGAGTTTGGCAACGTATAGATCGGATTTTCCGAATCCACCGGGTCTCCTTGAAGAAAAGTATAATGTTTGTCCATCCGGGCTAAGTGCAGGTGTGCTGTCCCAGTGTTCTGGCTGGTTAATGGAAATCGGACGTGGTTCGAGCCACTTTCCATTCCGGAACCGGGTAAAATAAAGGTTGACCTCAGAAGTGCCGGTTGCCTTTCCGTCATTGGCTTTCGCAAAAATCATGACCTTGCCATCTGCCGAAAAAGTCGCCGTTCCCTCATTAATATCGGAATGATTGATAATAGGGGGGAGGGCCTCAAGTGTTCTCAAATTCACATTTGCCCCCTTTGTCTGGACCTTGTAAATATCCGTAAAAGGCGTTCCTGTTGTATGGTACGTCTTGCCGCCTTCCCGGTTGGAGACAAAGTACAGAAAACCATTAATATATACTGGAGAATATTCGGCACTAGGTGTGTTAAGCTCAGAAAGATTCTTAGCCCTGAAATAAGTGTCTTTGTCTTTGAGATGATCGACCCTGCTCAGATTTTCCAGCTCCTTTTCCATCAGGGATTTGATCTGGTTATCTCTGACTTTGGGAATGCTTCCTTCCAGAACTTTCCTGGCTAGCTCATAGCGTTGATCAGCTTTCAGGGCCTGGGCGTAGTGTAAATAAGAATCCTGTTCGACCACTCCTTTTTCAATTGCCGCTTTGTAAAAAGGTTCCGACTCATGGTTCCGATTTGATTTGCGATAAGCTTCCGCTACCAGATAGTTAGTTTCGGGATCGTTACGCTCAAGCGTATGGGCGTAACGCTCGATGATCAAATTATAATTACCATTATCGACAACGTTTTGCACGGATGTGCATGCCTGAATGACTGACAGTAAAAGGAATAGCTTAAGTAGATCTCTCATATTCACCTCCTGTGTACTTACTCAAATAAAACGAAAAAGAAACACTTTTGATTTTATCTGCCAGTGCCTTTTCCTATAACAGCCCGGTTTTCCTGTTACCTAATTGAAAAACCTGTTCATCCAGCTATTTTCCGCAGACTGGATCCAGGACTGTTTCCAGTCCCCGTAAGTACTCACCGAATTATTGATAACTTGTGTGTCTTTCGAAATAACTCCTTCAGAAATGAGGGATTTAACGGCATTAAGGGGTTGCAGACTTACACGACCATCCTCCAGCAATGCTACTTTTGATCTGTCCAGAAAAGAGATTTGCAATTCCATTTCCAACCCCCGGATCAACCCTACACTTGCGTCAATACTGCAACCACTCGCAGCACTCACAGATTCATCCACGGTGACAATCAGAAATTGATCAAATTCAATCGAATAAGCTGCCTTCAGGGCATGGCCATGTGCGGCCCAGTTTTCTAAAAATGCCTCGGTGGCAATGATTACGCGGGTTATTTCATCTCCGGTTAGTTTTCGATCTGCCTGGTAAACCCAAAGACGGGCCTGATCAGGCATTGTACCTATTTCAGCAATCATAGTGAATTTTTAGTTTAAACGCCTTCAGCCTCAACTTCCTGCACTTCAGGGATCATGCGCTTCAGCAGGTTTTCTATTCCGGCTTTAAGCGTCAGTGTAGAACTGGGGCAACCCGAACATGCACCCTGAAGCAGGACCTTCACTTTTCCGTCATTGTAGGAGTCAAATGATATTGCACCCCCGTCCATTTCCACAGCAGGCCTGATATACTCGTCAAGTATCCCTTTTATCCGGGCCTCCATATCCGTATCCGAATCTTCTATTTGATGATCTTCTTTTACGTCAGCCTCTGTAATTATTTCCTTTCCTTCCTCCAGAAAAGATTTGATCAGCTGTTGGATCTCTCCTTTGATCTCAATCCAGTCTGATGTTTCATCTTTCGTCACCGTTATGAAATTGCTCATGTAAAAAACTCTTTTCACATACGATAATTCAAACAGTTCTGCGGCCAGGGGAGCCTCGGCAGTACTTTCAATGTCCGGATAGTCCCTGCTCACTCCCTCCGGCATCAACATGAAGTTTGCGACGAACTTCAATGAATTAGGATTTGGATTGGATTCAGTGTAAATGCTGACAGGTCGCATTCCTTCTGCTGTAGGCATGGTCTTCAATGTTTGGAATTATTCTATATAAATACAAAAATGCATGAATAGTTCGAAAATGATCGGAAAAATTAATGATCCGATGTCTTATAGCGAAAGTCTGACACATTTTGATTGATCCATCGTAAACTTAGAATAATTACTCCGCAGATGGATCGTAAACTTAGTGACGTAGAGAAAATATCAGCCCAATATGGTAAAGGCAGGAAGCTGAGATCATTTTCAAGATTGATCTTTATTATGTTCCTGTTCTTCATGGGCTCAGTCATTGCAGGAGTATTCAGTACATATGACCTGGAGCCCTATTCCAAAGAGAAATATAAACTTGCTCCTCTTCCAACGGAATGGCCGGGGCCGGTTGTCCAGGTGTATTCCGCAAGAACGCGTGGATTGAAGAAAATACTGGCCGTACATACCTGGATTGCTACCAAACGTCGTGGTGCGGATCAATATCAGGTGACCCAGGTTATAGGATGGCGCCTAAGCAGGAGAGGAACAGCGCTTTTCAGTGAAAATGGCATTCCGGACAAAGGTTGGTACGGGAATGAACCGACTTTACTCCTGGATCTCAGAGGTCCTGAAGTTGAATCACTGATCGATAAAATCGAAACAGCAACTGCCAGCTATCCCTGGTCAGGGGAGTATTCGGTGTGGCCAGGTCCAAATAGCAATACATTCACGGCCTGGATAGGTTTAAAAGTGCCGGAACTTGGTCTGGATCTTCCCTCTACTGCCATTGGAAAGGACTGGCGTCCGATTGATCAATCTATTGGATACTCCGCCAGTGGAACAGGTGTTCAGGCGTCCTTATTTGGTTTGATAGGCGCAAGTCTGGGGTACGAGGAGGGCCTGGAAATAAATGTCCTCGGATTAAGCACTGAAATAGATGTTTTTGACTTTGCCATTGAACTTCCCGGCTTTGGACGAATTGGAAAGCCACCGGAAGAACAGAATAGTGATGCAACGCACCTCCCGGTTCAATGACTTATTCAACGCTTATGGATCTTCAATCCTATTATTAATTTCTTCAGTCAGGCACTCTTCCCTTTTTTGATCTGCAGTTTCAAAGATATTCTTCACATTCTGTTTCAGAGGTTAATCCCTTCAAACTCTCCCTGTCGAATGAAAATCGGGATTACTCATGTTCTGCACGAGCTGAATGATCCGTATATTTATACCATAAAAAGTTCGATTAGCGGGCTCATCACTGATTATAAAACTTTATTTTGAAGTCAATGAACGCACATATCACGAAGGGGCGGAGGAAATTCCTTCGAAATTCCTCCCTGGCAGCAGGAGGTCTGTTTTTAGGGTCAAATTATCTGTCTGCTTCCGGAATTAAGTTTGGCAATGACCTTATCAGGGTTGGTGTGATTGGCACAGGCTCGCGGGGACAGGGACTGATGCACCTGATGAATAATATCGAAGGATTAAGTGTAACAGCGTGCTGCGATGTAATTCCATTTCGATTGGAGAAGGCGCTGAGTGTTGCCGAAGGTTCAAAGGGCTATAAATCTTATGAAGACCTGTTACCTGACCATAACATTGATGCTGTAATCATCGCCACACCATTCGGTCTGCACGATGAAGTTGCTCTTGCTGCGATGGATGCGGGCAAGCATATTTATTGTGAGAAAACGCTGATCAAGGGCATGGATGAAATTCAATCCGTCGTGAAAAAGGCAAATGGTTACGGTCCTGTCTTTCAGACCGGTCACCAGTACCACAGCAGTCCATTGTATAGTAAGGTTCGGGAAATCGTTAACTCCGGTTACATCGGGGAGGTAACAGCCTATGAGTGTCAGTGGAACCGGAACGGTGATTGGCGCAGGCCTGTGCCTGATCCAAAATGGGAGCGTATGATCAACTGGCGTATGTACCGGGAATATTCCGGTGGACTGGTAGCTGAATTGGTGTCACATCAGATTGATTTTATCAATTGGGTGAAGTCCAGTCAACCTGAAAAAATCACCGGATTTGGAGGAATTGATCATTGGAAGGATGGCCGGGAAACATTTGACAACGTTCACTTGCTGTTTGAATATCCGGATGGAACAGATGCCTCATTCACATGTACAACTACCAATGGATTTGAAGACTACCAGATCAAAATACTTGGCAAAAAGGGTACAATAATTCTCGACTATACCACAGGTAAAATCTATTCCGAGCAGAGGGGTTCAAAGGAGCTGGGAATTGTGGATGGCGTAACAAGCGCAACAAAAGAAGCCTGGAAACGCGGCGAAGGTGTTCCGATAAAAGCTCCGGGCAATGATCCTACGATCGATGCTTTGAAGCAATTCTATCAATCCATTGTAAATGATACTCCGGTTATATCAGACCTGCAAACAGGAGCGACTACTGCA
Organism: Cyclobacteriaceae bacterium; assembly: GCA_028278225.1. GTDB lineage: Bacteria > Bacteroidota > Bacteroidia > Cytophagales > Cyclobacteriaceae > JANQEU01. The sequence goes on along the minus strand of JANQEU010000069.1, from coordinate 189,607 downwards.
AAATGCGTGCAAATTGCCCTCGATGCATTATATGAGGAAAAGGTAAAATACTGGAAGGATTATCCGGATCTTGAATTTACTTAAACAAATATCCCGACAGGTTTTTGATGGCTAACGTTTTTCAAACCACAGGTCACGTACGCGTCCATTTGAAACCCGGAGACCCGAAACAGCTCCATCATCATCTCTTTTAACCTTTGCAATATTAAAAGGCCACTGACCTTCCAGAATATCCTCTTTCAGCATTTTGATATCGAAATCCCCGTGTCGTGAGTGATGTCCCACAAGTTTATCTTTCTGAATCGAAATGATGTAAGATGTTTCCAGCTCAGGACTGTAAAATTCTCCTGTGTAGTTCGACAGGTATTCGGCAGATGCCTCCGGCATCTCAAATTCATTTGAAATGATCGGCTCTCCCCCGTCAATGGTAACGATCATTGTTTTATCACCGTCTTCCCCGACTTGAAATCTGACTTTCAGGTCAACGTCAACACCCAACATTTGAAACTCATTCTTACCGATTGGGACCAGGGGGCTTTCACTGTTTTCCGACCGGAAATACCTCAAAGTGTCATCCTTGAGATAGATCTTTCTGGCGTATGTGCTTTCGTCGTTCCAATATGAAGCTTCGTATTTTTGCAGTTCCTTCTTTGAAAGTTTGACAACCTTAGCGGAGCTGGCATCAAATCCCTCAGCTTCATCACTGTCTTCCATTCCCAAAAGCATTTTGGATATCTCGTTTACCTTTTGACCGACTGATGACGATGAGAAGTTTGTCAGAATGGCAATATTCAATTTTTGATCGGGGTAGGTGCAAATGAAAGACCTGTATCCTCCGATTGCTCCGCCGTGAGAAATCCTGTTCTGTCCGAAAACTTTATTAATTCCAACTCCAAATGCATAAGTATTTTCTTCCCCATTGTTGAATTTGTCGAGTGTTTGCAGCATTTCAAATTGTTCCTCCCAGCCCGACTGCGGATCGTAAAAATTGACCAACCATTTAAGCAGATCGTTAGTAGTAGAATGCATATTTCCCGAACCAACATACCCCCAGTATTCCGTTGCCCTGCTGAAACCTCTGTCATAGGAGCCATTGTAGGAAGCTGCATTGCCAGGCACCACACGGTTATACTGATCTTCGACATAGGTGTTTATCATCCCCAGAGGTTCGAATACATTGGCCTTCATCCAATCTGTAAATTTTTCGTCCGTAACATTTTCAATGATCTTCGACATCAGGATATACCCTGTATTACAATACAAATACTCTTCTCCGGGTCTGAAATTAAGATCGCGTTGATTTTTCATAAATCTGTACAGATCCTCATTTGTTCTGGCATCATCATCCCGCCAGCCGGCCAGTTCCAGTAATGCGTGAAGACTTCTTAATCCGCTCGTGTGATGAAGCATATGGCGAATGGTTATGGGATAGTCGAATTCCGGTAATTCGGGGATATGTTTTCTAATATCATCATCGACGGATAGTTCCCCCTGGACGTCCAGGACGACAATCCCCATTGCGGTGAATTGCTTGGAAACTGAGGCGGTGTTGTAAATAGTTTCAGTTGAATTTGGAACGAGGAAGTCCAGACTTGCAAGACCATAAGCTTTTGAAAATACAACCTTCCCGTCTTTCATGACCCCAATGGATCCGCCCGGATGGTTAGGCCGGTTCCAATCGATGAAGAGGCTATCTATTGTACTGTACTCGGCTGGAGATAATTGGGCCTCAGCGTTAATTGTAAGTAATAGTACGGCCGATAAAATGGAGATTAAAGATTTCATGATCCTGATTATTATTTTGAGTTGGTTAATTGCTTGAACACAATTAAAGTTAGACGATATTATATCAATTTGTTAAGGCTGTGACTCATTTATGGAATATGAAATTCTTCGGAATTGAAACAACAGTATTTATTATCTCAGTACTTTTTGCAATCCAGTTCAAATTCGGGATCAGGAAGCCCGGATCTTAAAATACGGGTGCGTGGTGCAGCAAAAGTCGTCGATTTGTTAATTGTATTTGTTCAACTCACCTTCAGATTTTGCAATCAGGGTTGACACAGTAGCATCTCCCGTTACATTCACCACCGTCCTGCACATATCCAGTGGGCGGTCAATCGGGAAAATAAGGGCAACCCAGGCAGGATTTAATCCAACTGACTGCAGGACCATAAGCATCAGAATAAGACCCGCACTCGGAACTGCCGCTGCTCCTATGGAAGCCATGGAAGCCGTGAATACGATCATCAACTGTTGGCCGACGGTCAGATCCACCATATGGAGTTGAGCCATGAAAATGACGGCTACAGCCTGATGAAGGCTGGTTCCATCCATGTTGATCGTGGCCCCAATGGGTAGCACAAAACTTGAAATGGTCCTGGAAACGCCCATATTATCTTCCACACATTCCATTGTGACAGGGAGTGTCGCTGCACTGGAACTCGTGGAGAATGCCAGGAATTGTGCCGGACTAAGGTTTCGAAACAGTTCACGGTATGTGAGTTTTGGTACGAAAGCCTTCAGAATTAGCGGGTAAAGGATCACTACGACAAATGCCAGTCCTCCTAAGAGTGTGAGGGCGTAGGAACCCAGTCCCAGGAATAATTCAAACACCTCACCGGGTGAGTCCGCCATTTTGGCTACCACTCCGGCTAACAGACAGAACACAAAGAAAGGGGCGGCTTTCATTACCAGTTCCACCATCTTCAAGAAAATGGCATTCGATCCCCGTATAAATCCAACTAATGGTTCCGCTTTTTCCTTCGGGATCAAAACAATCGTGATGCCGAAGAAAATGGCAAAGAAAATAACCTGCAGCATCAACTGATTGTTGGAGATAGAGAAAATGATATTTTCGGGCACCATATCCACGACAAATTGCAGGGGTGAATCTTCTTTTTGAGCTTCCACCGTCTTCATTTTCTCTTCCAGCTCCTGCCTTTCCGCTTCACTCATTTCCCTGCCTTTTTGTGCTTCAGACAGGTACTTTTCATATTGGGGATCGGACAAATATGATTTCCCGTCTTTTGGCAGGCCGATATTGTTATCCTGAAGCCATATTTCGTATGTAAGCCGGTTTTTGATCCGCTGTTCTTCTTCCAGGTGAGTGCCTGGTTCAATTGTATTGACCAAAATCAATCCAACGGCTACCGCTAAAACAGTAGTGGTTATATAGGCCAATAAGGTTTTGCCTCCAAGCCGGCCTAATTTCGTGACATCGCTCAGCCCGGAAACTCCGTTGATAATGGAAAATAAGACCAGTGGAACTGCTATGAATTTTAGCAGGCGGATAAAAATAGTCCCAAAGGGATCAATCCAGTTGATCGTGAACTGATTCCACCCCAGGGCACTGGAAATAAACGCCCAGATCACACCCAGGACCAATCCAATTAAGATCTTAATATGTAAGGGTAATTTTTTCATGCTTTCTTATTAGTCGCTTGAATGTTTCTTAGCAAATTCTTCATCCAGTGCATTTTCAGTGGATGCCACTACAACTGACACAGAGGCATCTCCGGTTACGTTTACCATGGTACGCAACATATCCAGGATCCGTTCAGGCGCCATGATCAGCGCAATACCTGCAGCCGGAATACCAACGGCTTCCAATACTACCACCAGCATCACCAACCCTGCCCCAGGAACTCCGGCTGTTCCCACAGCTGCCAGAGTTGCAGTAAGTACGATCATGATCTGTGCACTTAACGGGAGTCCCAGTCCCAATGCCTGTGCGATGAAAACGGCAGAAACACCCTGGTACAAACTGGTTCCATTCATATTGATGGTCGCACCCAGTGGCAAAACGAAACTGCTTACTTCATTGGAAACCCCTAAATGCTTTTCTACCCTGTCCATTGTTACCGGTAGGGTAGCTGTACTGGAACTGGTACTAAACCCAAGTAGAATGGCCGGACGAATTCCTTTAAAAAAGTCGAAGTACTTAATCTTTGAAAAAAAATGTATCAACAGGGGATATATCACCGCCATCATACATGCAAATCCGACAACTACTGTGATGATATACCACAACAAGGCATTTAGTAACTCCCACACTTTGTTAGGTTCGTCACCGGCTATTTCAATCAATAGCGAGGCGATGAGCGCAAAAACTCCATATGGAGCTATCAGCATGATGAAGTGAACAACCTTCACAATGACATCATTGATACCATTGAAAAAATGTAAAACGGTAGATCCGCTTTCCCTGGGAACTTTGAGTAATGCTATTCCTATCAGGATGGCAAAAAATACTACCTGCAGCATGCTGCTATTGTTGGTGGTAGCCTGAAAAATATTATCAGGGACCATGTTGACCAAAGGCTCCAGGGGACCTCTGGTCTGGATCTGTTCCGCGACGTCAATTTTTCCTGCGGCGTTCGTGTTAAATTCCGCCATCAGGCCGTTTCGTGTATCCTCAGATAACTTATAGCCCGGTTTAAGAATGGCAACCATACTCAAACCTATCGAGATTGAGATCACAGTGGTCACGATGAAGATGCCCAGGGTTTTACCTCCCATTCTGGAAAGCTTGGAGATATCACCAATGTTAGCGACACCAATGATCAGGGACGCTAATACCAGCGGAACTGCAATCATCTTCAGGGCGCGTATGAAGATAGTACCAACGGGTTTTATGAAGTCAATGGTAAAATTTGATAAACCAGGTGATTGGATACAAATTATTCCAAATATCAACCCCAATGTCATACCAATAAGTATTTGCGTGTGCAGGGGCAGTTTCTTCATGTGGTTTTAGGTTTGATGATCATTGAGGGTCAAATGTCAGTGGCGTAATTTATTTGTTCTCCTGATTAAATCGAAATCGGCTATGACAAGTGCCGCCATTGCTTCCACTATTGGCACGGCACGCGGAACAACACAAGGGTCGTGGCGGCCTCTGCCTTCAACACTTGTTTCCTTTCCCGAATGATCCACGGTCAGCTGGTCTTTCATTATCGTGGCCACAGGCTTGAACGCAACATTGAAATAAATATCCTCGCCATTGGAAATACCACCCTGTATGCCTCCCGAATAATTTGTTTTGGTTCTGATCCTTCCTCCTTCCTCGTAGAACTCATCGTTATGTTCCGATCCTTTCAGTTTCACCCCTTCAAAACCGCTACCAAACTCAAAGCCCTTAACTGCATTAATACTTAACATTGCTTTACCCAGTTCGGCGTGTAGCTTATCAAAAACGGGTTCACCCAGCCCGACGGGGACATTTTTGATCACCCCTGTAATTACGCCCCCAATCGTATCCCGGTCTTTGCGTGTCTGGTCGATTAACTCGAACATTTTCTGGGCCATCTCCGGGTCCGGGCACCTTACATCGTTTTCTTCGCTTTTTGACAGATCCAGATCCAGGTAGGACTTTTGGAGTTTCAGTGTTCCGACCTGGGAAACGTATGCAAAGAACTCAACTCCTGCGGTTTGATTCAGGTACATCTTGGCTATAGCACCAGCCGCCACACGAGCGGCAGTTTCCCTGGCGGATGACCTGCCACCTCCGCGATAATCCCGAACGCCATACTTATGCTGGTAAGTGTAATCCGCATGGGAGGGCCGATACTTATTCGATATATGCGAATAGTCTTTGCTTTTTTGATCTTTATTTCGGATCAACATGGATATGGGCGTTCCGGTACTTTTTCCTTCAAAAATGCCAGACAGTATCTCCACAGTATCTTCTTCCTTTCTTTGCGTTGTGATTCCGGATTGTCCGGGACGTCTTCGGGAAAGGTCCAGTTGTATCTTACCCTCGTCTATTTCTATGCCGGAGGGGACTCCGTCAAGGATCACACCGATCGCGGGGCCGTGTGATTCGCCGAAGGTCGAAATCCTGAAGATGTTACCGAAATGATTACCCATTTATCTCTTGAATACCAAAACCGCTGAAAGCGCGAGTATGGCGAAGATAAAGATGTTCGTAAAAATGAGGAGGAATGAACTTTCTTTTATGGGTTTTAATTCGTTATTCTCAAATTGAATATTGTCATAAAATGATCCCAGATCTGTTGAAGAGATGTATTCATTTTTGCGACTTTCACCGGAAACGTTGACTACAGCCGAAGATCTCAGGGTATCATAGTCATTCCTGGCCGTATTGAAAAATATCCAATACATGAAGTCACCCAGGTTAAATGTACCCGGTTCGTTTGGGATCCCGTAATAGTCAAAGTTTTTTGTGCCTCTTACCAAATTGGAAGCGCGTCGTACATTTTGCCGGATGTTGGGTTCGTAAAAATCAAATTTGTCATTCTCAGGGATTACGGGCGGTTCAATAGCACTAATATTTCCTTCACCGGCGATATTAAAGGCATAATTGAAGCTCTGGCCTGTATTGAGATTTTTGCTACTCAGCTTTTCCTGCAGCCTGTAGTTGCCGACAGCAACCCTTTCTCTTAGCGGGTGCGGAGGCAATTGTTTGATCTTTATTCTTTTGGGTTTTGAATAGAAAGTTTCAAAATCTTCCTGTCGGTTCCTTCCGAAAAAAGAAGGATTTCTTGCGCGTTTGTATTTTAGCAGTTTCAATCCAACGGATGGAAAAAATATTTCCTGGTCATTCAGCGGGTAATAAGAGGCCTGAAAAATTTTATACTGTGTATAGCCTCTGTCCCTGATGGACACAGGCTGGCCGTTGATGTTATCGATATTGAAATTCTCTTCCCAGCAATTATCCGGTTTTATTTGCTTTACAATATCTGTGATCTGGTTGCCCAAATCATAAAATCTCATGTCTGCCCGGTTAGTTTCGGAGACATAGAAAGCCAGGGTAGTGGTGAATCCTTCCCCGATGTATACATCATCTTTATCAGTCGTCAATGCCAGGAAAGCATCGGCCTCAACGTCGATAAATTCCGTTGGCTCCGTGTCTCGTCCAAACATGTCCCTGAAGGGATCAAAAGGATCAGGAGCCCTTCTTTGTTGTTGTATGGGAGGACCAATTGTCAATTGTTTTCCTTTTACAGAGTAATCATTACCATTAACCGTCATCGAAAAGTCCGGGATGACGATGGTTCCCTCTCTGCCTGCCTGGTAATTCTGAGTAATGCTTTGTGAAGAAGTCATTCTTCCGTTCACAAAACTGGTGGAAGTTGAGGAGGATGTCCCGCGCTTTACCAAACCATTAATTTCCGGAAACGGGCTATAGTTCTTTAAACGCTCATTTTCAATGGTCAGAGTGATGGTCCAAAGCTGGTTTGATCCAATTTTGTCTGGCCCCAGTTCTATTTTAACATCCTGAGCATCAACTGATTGAATAAAAACCAATACCACAAAACCGCTCAATGTTACCTTTAATATTTCCCTCATGTTGCGTTTTTATGAAAACGATTGCAAAGACTTCATTATATTTGGAGGTTACTCAAGAATTATATAATTTTTCGTAACGATGCTTTTGACGTTTGAAACGCCAAATTTATAGTATCAGTTTAGTTCTTAACAAAAATTAGCGTAGTATGTTGGAATACTTTAAGACCATTCTCTCGAAGGTTAGTTTTGATCCTGATTTGTTTAAAAAGGAATTATTGAAGGCGATTAACAACCTGGTTCACGAGGAGATTTTAAAGTTGAAAGAATGGTGCTATCAGCAATTTGGTCATACGCACCAACAAATTCTAAATTATTGTTTTCTTCAAGTTGCTTAATAAAACAGGAGCCCCGGCAGAATCGTCGGGGCTTTTTTATTCATATTTATATCCGCCGGGATCATTTTCCAACTCCACCCCCAGACTAAGCACAATTCGATTCACAAAATTAAAGTATGAGACTACCAACGTGGCGTCCAGGATAGCCCTGTCCGTAAATCCCACTTTTCTCAGATCATTTGAATATTCTTTCGCCAGACTTTCACCAGGATTTCTTGTCAGATTCCATGCGTAATCACACAGGGCCAACTCCTCTTTAGTAAGTCCGGCGGTTGTGTAATCCGACTTAAGCCGGGATGTTTTTTCGATATCCTTCCAGAAGTTCCGGACAGCTTCGAGGTGGTGAACCTGGCAGTACTCGCATTCATTGGCTTTCGAGACTACTACAGCCATCATTTCCCTATGTACTCTCTTAAGCGGGGACTGGCCGAACATTATAGTCATATAGAGATCCATGTGGTTAACAATGGATTTGGGATTCAGACTCTGGATCTTGTGGACCTCTGCAATTTTTCCCCTCGACCTGAGCAAGCCGTCGTAGATTTCCTTTAGTTCCCCGGTTGCATCTTCCGGTTGAATGATTTCGATATTTGCCATTGCAATAACTTGAATGGACCAATTTACAAAGTATTAGTCTCTTGAGAGTATTAGTCTCTTGAGATCGTGAGAAGATCCGGAGTAAAGGGAAGGAGGCTTCAATCAATCTGACTCCCTTCAGGGCTAGGGGTGAAACTGTTTACTTTTTGAACATGAGGCTTGAATAGTACTTAAATCGTTCCACAAAGAATATCTTCCAAAATCCCTGTTGGCGGTAAAGACCCAACGATTTTAGCCTCAGGATGTCCAGGTACGGTCTATAGAAGAAGGCATAGATCAGCAGTAAAAAACTAAACAATAAAGTACCTGAATATCCATATACATAAACCCCGAAAATAACGATGAGCGGGATCAGGGTTAATGCATGGTATAATGCCAAATTTCTCATGCTACTTACTCTTCTATTTCCTTTAAAGCCTTACCGGAGGCAACACCAGCACATACCACTAAAATAGCTGCCGGCCACATCCCAACAGTTGCAGCACTGGCGATAACACCAAACACTAAGTTACCAGTTGGACTACTTGTTGGATTGGCCATATCATCGACACAATCTTCAAAATCACTTCCCCAACCTTCGATTCTTGAGTTATTGGAAGTATATTCAATTTCGCCAATTCCATCCTTATGGTCAAGTATTTTAAAGATCAAAGTGTTGTTTAATGAAGAAATTTCACTTTGAAATTTTCCGTCAATTTGGGTCACAACACTAACAAAGGAATTGATTATCGTCCCATCTTTTAGCATACCAAAATTCAACGTTTCATTGGGATTATTCCTTGCATGAACAGAATAAATCACATATTCACGGACCAGATCTTCCAATCTGAAAAGGTTTTCCGAATCAAATTTTTCAATATCTATTGCGGAAGAAAATGCCCATTCTTCATAAAAATTCTTAGCCTGTTTTGTAGCTGGATTTATTAAAAAACCTTCCTGATTTGAAACCTCAAGCTCCTCGGTACAGGAAAAAGGTACAAATAAAATCAATGTGAAAAATAAAAGATGAATAATGGTTTTATGGTTCTTCATGATTACAAAATTGTTTTTAAAGGTTTTTGTGAAAATTTTTTGAGTTTCTATCTCACCCGCTATTAAAGTGCGATTTATAAATTCAGTATTGATTCTTTACTATATAATTCAGTTATATGTTTATTTAAATAATTCAAGACTAAAGTATAAGGAAAACTATTATAATCAACCTTCTATTATAAAAATATTACACAACGCTATCATTTGATAGTATATAGTATATGTCATCCGCTGAAATAACATTGATTTCTTATCATATGATAAATCTTGAAAGCTTTCAAAAACGAAATCTAGATACGCGTACGACCTTGCATCGCACTAAGCAGGACCTCCTTAAAGTGTTTTTATGAATATCCCGAAACTTGTTGTCGATGAGGCTGCCAACAAGTGTGTTTACTTTTCACAGTAGTTCATTGGCAAGATTTGCCAGTTCTGAGCGTTCGCCTTTTTCCAGTGTCACGTGTGCGTAAAGGTTGTTGTCCTGGAGACGGTCTATCAGGTAGGAAAGACCATTACTTTGACTATCGAGATATGGTGTATCGATCTGATAAATATCCCCGGTGAAGACAAACTTGGTGCCCTCACCCGCCCTGGTGATGACGGTCTTCACCTCATGCGGTGTCAGATTCTGGGCTTCATCTACAATAAAGAATATGTTGGACAAGCTTCGTCCGCGAATGTACGCCAATGGGGTGATCATCAGTTTTTCCTGATTCACCATATCCGTGATCCTTTTATGCTCCTTGTCGCTTTCCTTATATTGATTTTGGATGAACTTAAGGTTATCCCAGAGGGGCTCCATATAAGGGTTTAATTTTGACTTGATGTCTCCCGGCAGGTAGCCAATATCCTTGTTACTCAGTGGGACTATAGGTCGTGCCAGGTAGATCTGTTTGTAATTACGTTTCTGCTCCAGTGCAGATGCCAGCGCCAGCAAAGTCTTGCCTGTGCCGGCAACACCGTTCACACTCACCAGCCTGATTTCAGGATCCAGCATAGCCTGAATGGCAAAAGTCTGTTCTGCATTCCTGGGCTTGATCCCATAAACAGATGTTTTATCCACCTTTTCGATTTTCTGATCATGAGGGCGGTAACGCGCCAACACTGAGTTCTTCTCACTTTTGAGTATGTAATACTCATTTGCAATTGCCTTTTTTCTGCCCAGCACTGTTTTGATGCTGATCTCTCCGTCTTTGAAGAGCGTATCGATGTCATCTGACAGTACATTTTCTATTTCCGTTTTACCGGTATGGAGTGTACTTACATTTTTGACCTTGCCTGTTTCATAATCTTCAGCATTCAGATCCAGTGATTTTGCCTTCAACCTGAGGTTGATATCCTTTGATACCAGCGTCACTTTACGGTCTTTTACCTTAGCCTTGAGTGCCAGAGCCGCATTGAGTATCCAGTGATCGTTTTTCGCATCATTAAAGATTTTCCTGGCGTCAGGATCCGTATCAAAATCCATCAGTACTTTGAACTTGCCCTTATTTTTACCATTTAGAGGTATCCAGTCCTGAAGCATATGACCCTCTGCCAGTTTATCCAGCAGGCGCGTGAATTCCCTCGCCTCAAAGTTTTTGTTATCGTTACCCTTTTTGAAAGTATCCAATTCTTCGAGGACTGTGATCGGAATTCCTATGTCATGCTCTTCAAAATTCAGGATCGAATCGTGAGAATATAAGATCACTGAAGTATCAAGTACGAAGATCTTTTTTTCTTTGGTTTTGCGAGGCATAAAATCAGTAAGTACCAGGCCGTGTTGAGGATTGTGTAAATATTGAATTTTATTATTTAAAATCCATGCGGAACTTTCGAAATTTAATGTGGAAAAACGTACCGGTCTTCACCTTCCCCGGGAATGATCTCGATAACGTTATTTAATGCAAGGTTTATCAGCACCTCCGAGGCCCTTTTTTGCGTGAGGGCACTTATATCACTATATTTTTTCAGTGTGATATCTTCATGCTTACCCAGGTAGCTCAGCAGGAGTTTTTCATTGTCACCATAACTGAAACCCGGGCTTGAATGATGGTTTCTATATTTCATAATGGTCCGTAACTCCTTGCTGGCCTGCACTGTCCTGTCGTTAATTCTTATATATGCTTTACCGTAGTGGTGGTTTCTTTCCAAAAGCGCAAAATGAGGTTTGTTCCTGCTTTCTTTTATATCATAAAGCAGGACGGCACTATCCTCTGAAAATTTCACAATATGCGTTTCATAATCAACACCGGGCCGGCACAATTCTTTGATTGCATTTTGCATTATAAAATTCTCATCCTCAAAGTATTTGATACCGGGGATTGTGCCATTGTCATCCACTCCAATCAGGAGCTTACCCCCGCTGGAGTTTGCAAAAGCAACTATTTCTCTTACGATTTTCTCAGGGTGCCTTACCTTCCGCTTAAATTCTATTGTGCCATTTTCTCCCTGAAGAACCAGTTTCTTAATATCCCTGACATCCATTTGAATTTATCCAAGGTCCTCATCATCGGGTTCGGGCATCGTAAACATACTGCTGATAAGATCCTTAAACTGCATTCCGCTTTCAAGGGTATGCTTACTCAGCATGCTATATTCAGCAAGTCCGTATAGTGCCAGCTCCATTAAAAATAATTGATATTCTTCAGATTCCCTGCCGTATTTCGATTTGATTAATTCCCTGAGGCCCGGTACGGATTGAATTACTTTTTTGTATGCTATGTAGGACGCGTCATGCAGGAGATCGACCATGTTACCTTCACCGAACCAGTCTGTTATGACCTTGTAAGGATTTTTACCCTCTTTGTTTTTTCTGATTTCTTCGGGATCAGGGAAATAATTGACAAACTGCTTTCTGATTGCTTTACCGATTAAATTGCCGGCCACGATACCGGGACCCTCCTGCTCTCCTTCATAGACCAGTTCTACTTTGCCGGTGATTGCAGGAATTACACCATTGAAATCCGAGATCCTGACGGTAACATTACCTTCACCATTTTTTAGTTTTCTTCTTTCCGCACTGCTCACAAGATTTTCATATGCCGATATTGTCAACCGGGCCGAAACACCACTTTTCGAATCGACGTATTCACTTTCCCGCGCTTCAAATGCAATTTGTTCTATCAGGTCTTTGGCAAGCTCAAATATTTTCACTGTTTCACCCTGTTCTTTTTCGATGTGGGCCTCCTGGTGTGTTATTTGCTTACCCGTTTCGATAGATTTTGGATAGTGTGTGATGATCTGACTATCGATGCGATCTTTGAGAGGCGTCACAATACTGCCCCTGTTGGTATAATCCTCGGGATTTGCGGTAAAAATGAAGTGAACATCCAGCGGCAACCTTAGTTTGAAGCCACGGATCTGGATGTCACCCTCCTGAAGAATATTGAAAAGGGCTACCTGGATCCTGGCCTGCAGGTCCGGGAGTTCATTTATGACAAATATTGACCTGTGTGAACGAGGGATCAATCCATAGTGAATTACCCGTTCATCGGAATAAGGTAATTTCAGACTTGCAGCCTTTATTGGGTCCACGTCTCCTATCAGATCCGCAATTGTCACGTCGGGTGTTGCGAGTTTCTCTGTGTACCTCTCATCCCTGTGAATCCAATCGATAGGCGTGTCATCGCCATGTTCGCGGATCTGGTCCTTGGCAAATTTTGATATCGGGATCAGCGGATCTTCATTTAATACAGAGTCTTTTACAATAGGGATGTATTCATCCAGTAGTTGCGTCATCATCCTGGCAATCTTTGTTTTAGCCTGTCCCCGGAGACCAAGGAAATTGATGTTATGCTTTGCCAGTATAGCGCGTTCAATATCCGGGATCACAGTCTCCTCATACCCCCATATGCCTGCAAACACATTTTCTTTCTTTTGGAGTTTGCATACCAGGTTTTTTCTTAGCTCATCTTTGATCCCAAGCGGTTGATATCCGGTAGATTTAAGTTCCCCTATTGTTTTTATGTTCATCAGCTTGCCAGCCGGAATTTCATTGTAATCCATTTCTTCTCACAGGTTTTTCCTTCTGTTTCTTCGATAATCTTCAAATATCAGGTCGCCTAATCCTTTCAGACTGCTATAGTAGGCATTCCCACTGTTGACCTTGGTAAATTCCCTGACAAATTCTTTCAGGTAGGGATCGGATGCGATCATAAAAGTCGTTATCGGGATATTCAGCCTTCTGCACTGTGCAGACAGATTCAGCGTTTTGTTAAGGATCTTCGGATCCAGCCCAAAGCTGTTTTTGTAGTACCTGATCCCGACTTTCATACAGGTGGGTTTCCCGTCCGTGATCATAAAGATCTGTTTGTTTTTGTTCTTACGCCTTCTCAATATGTCCATCGCCAATTCCAGGCCGGCGATCGTGTTTGTATGGTAAGGCCCAACCTGCAGATAGGGCAGGTCTTTGATCTCAATCTGCCATGCATCATTGCCAAAGACGATGACATCCAGCGTGTCCTTCGGGTATTTTTTTATAACAAGCTCCGCCAGCGCCATGGCCACTTTTTTAGCAGGTGTGATCCGGTCTTCCCCATACAGGATCATGGAATGACTGATATCAATCATCAAAACCGTAGAAGTCTGGGTTTTGAAATGTCGATCGCGGATCTCAAGGTCATTCTCCGTTAACATGAAGTTTTCCATCCCGTGATTGATCTGAGCATTCCTTAGACTTTCGGTCAATGCAATTTGTTCGGGCGAATCACCGAATTCGAATTCCCTGAAATCCGTACTGATCTCATCTCCCTGACCGGAATGATGTGATCGGTGGTCCCCTTTTCCTGATTTCCTGAGTTTACCGAATATTTCTTCCAGTGCGCTTTTGCGGATTTCCTGTTCAGATTTTGCGGTCAGATGGATTTCTCCTTTTTCATTTTCACCAGTGATATAGCCTTTTGATTTCAGGTCCGCAATAAAGTCTCCGATACCGTATGATTCATTTGTCATGTTATATTGACGGTCAAGATTAGTTAGCCAGCTTAATGCTTCATTCACATCACCTGATGTGATCACCACCAATTGCAGAAAGATATTCAGCAGGTTTTCAAATGCTGATTTCTCAGGATTTTTTTCAGGAATGTATTCCGTGAATCTGTGACCTATCATATTATCACTAGTATCAATTGAACAACTGTCATCCAGGTGAATATTTCACCCGGCAAGGACCTGCTAAGCGGTAATGGACGTTTTGGATTTCTCAATCACACGGTGATAAAGTTCCTCATATAGAGGCATGATCTTGCTAACGTCAAAGTCCCGGGCCCGGTTTAAAGCGCCTTCCTTAAATTTTTGAAGATTATTATCGTCCAAAATATGCATAGATTTTTTGGCCATATCATCCAGATCGCCAATTTCACAAATGAATCCTGAAATACCGTCCTGGTTTAGTTCGGGAAGGCCACCGGCGTTAGTAGAAATAACGGGTACCTGGCAGGCCATTGCCTCCAGGGCGGCTAATCCAAAACTTTCTTTTTCGGAGGTCATATAGAAAAGATCGCTTACTGAAAGCACCTCCTCCACGGCCTCGAGCTTACCCAAAAACCTGACGTCATCGATGCCACAGGTACGCCTGCAAAATTCTTCGGCGTTCGAACGCTCCGGGCCATCCCCGACCATCAGGAGTTTAGCCGGAACGACCTGTCGTACTTTGTTGAAAACCTCGATTACATCCTGGACTCTCTTTACCCTTCTGAAGTTTGAAGTATGGACCAACAGCTTCTCACCATTTGGGCAAATGGCTTTTTTGAAATGATCTTTTTTCTGTTTTTTAAATCTTTTCAGATCAATGAAATTCGGAATTACCTCAATCTCCCTGGAAATATTGAAATGTTGCAAGGTCTCTTTTTTCAGATCGTCCGATACGGAGGTTACCGCATCGGATTCGTTGATGGTGAAAGTAACTACCGGCTCGTAACTTGATTCTTTTCCCACCAGGGTGATGTCTGTCCCGTGCAGTGTCGTTATGAATGGAATGGTTATACCTTTTTTTGCCAGAATTTGCTTGGCCAAATGCGCAGCCGAAGCATGGGGAATTGCATAATGCACATGTAAAAGATCCAGACCCTCGTGCTCAGCCACATCCACAAGCCTACTGGCCAGCGCCAGCTCATAGGGCGGGTAGTCGAATAGCGGATAATCTTTTATTGCGACCTCATGGTAGTACAGGTTCTCACTGAAAAAGTCCAGTCTCGTGGGCTGGGAATAAGTGATGAAATGTATTTCGTGACCTTCTTTTGCCAGTGCCTTTCCAAGCTCGGTAGCAACCACGCCACTGCCCCCGTATGTGGGGTAGCAAACAATACCTACTTTCATCTATTTAAAGTTTAGAGAATTTAATACCCTGGTTTAAAAGCACCAGGTCTCCATAGTTAACGCCCAACATTAATGAAATGTTCATACATTTCAATAATTGGTATATATGGAATTGTAAATGATGTCATGCATCCGTCTCCTTGTATCCAAAACCACCAGGTTCTTATTATTTGAGTCCGGGAAAATCCGGTTGGACAAAAAGATGAAGATCAGATCATGCTTGGGGTCAGCCCAAAGCATCGTTCCCGTAAATCCCGTATGGCCAAAACTCTCTTTACTGGCAAGTTTCGAAATATTGGGATTATATCTTCCGGGTTTATCCCAGCCCAGACCTCTCCTGTTCCCCTTGAATTGCGAGCGGTTGAATTGTGAGATCACACCGGAAGACAGATAGGCAGATCCACCATATTGTCCCCGGAAGAGGATCATTTGAAGGAGACTGGCAAGATCCCTGGCATTTGAGAATAATCCCGCATGCCCGGCCACTCCGCCGAATATCGCGGCATTTCGATCATGGACGTTCCCCCAGACCTGCTCTTCCCGGAAATAGTAATCATATTCCGTAGGTGCTATCTGGTAAATCTCAAAACCTTTGGCCAATGGATTGAACTGTGTGTGGGACATTCTGAGTGGTTCGAAAAACTCCCTTCGGATGTATTCTTCCAGGGTTATGCCACTTACTTTCTCGATGATCTCGTGCAGGATCATGAATCCAATATCACTATACAGGTATTCTTCTTTTTCACTTTTGATGACTTTGGAAGAGCGGATCCAGCTCTCAAGAGAATCCCTCATTACCGGATGAGGCTCATATCCATAGCTACGGGAATCTTCGTCTTCCGCTGATTTTGACTTGTAATAGAAGACATCTAAAAAATCTCCCCTCATCGAGCGTTTCCAAAATGGGATATAAGACATCAGTCCTGCATTGTGAGTGAGGATATTCCTTATCCTGATATCAGATTTATTTGTTTCTGCATAGTGTGGCAAATAATGTGAAATGGTACTGTCCAAATGGATCATGTTGTTATCCACCAGGCTCATTATGGCCATCAAAGTTGATGTGGCTTTCGTCAATGAAGCCAGGTCATATAAAGTCTTTTTTTCGACCTTTATCAGACTATCGTAGGTCAAATAGCCATAAGCCTTATTCAGGACTATTTTGCCATTTTTTGCCACCAGGATCTGAGCGCCCGGGGAAGCATGATTGATGATCATCTCCTCAGCAAGAAGATCAATGCTGTCCAGCACTGCCTCATTCATACCTGCCCATTCCGGCTGAGCGTATCCAAGCAAAAGTTGCCTGTTTACGGGTTCATTTCTGTATAAAGCCAGGAATTCGGGGATTGGCAGGTTACTTTGTCCCTCAATTCCCTCAGATCCGTATATCATCTCGGAGAGGATAAAGTCCAGTTGAGGACTATGTTCAGGAATCATCAGGACGGCTGCAGCGTTAACATTCGTCAATTGAGATGGACTGCTGATCCAAATAATGGGGTTATAGGCTTGAAAAGCGTATGCATATTCAGTTGCGAGAAACGTGTTGGACCTTGCGTCTACCACGATGGGCACACCCAATGGGATATGATCATATTTCAGGTTCAATACAGTACCATAGTATATCTCAAGTTCTTTCTTGAGGTGACTTGATTCATTTTCAACCCAAATCCCGATCGTGTCATTCCGGATCGGAAGTATATTATGTTCTCCCTGAAAAGGAATAACGGATTTTGCCCAGAGATCATGAACAAGCTTTCCCTGGTTTACGCTTTTGCGCGGAGGTTTTTCATGGAGAAGCTTAATGTGTTTAATGATATTCCTTTCGAAGACCGTCATTGATTTTGGTGTTCTTCTCAGTGTTTTTTCATATCTGCCCACCAGGGTTTCATCAACCACTACGGCCCTTTTGCCCACTATGCTTTCGTAAAATGTTTTTTTTCTTTCCGGCGGGTTGAACCTGAGGTGGTCTTTGATCAGATAGAAATCCGGATCATACTCATTTATGATCTTTAATATCCTTTCAAGGTGTTTTGTAGAATCAGATAATTCCGGTAACACCAGGTGATCATACCCATTGCTCAGGGATTCGTTCTTAATGTACTCAAGATAATTATGCACCAGCTTCAGGTCCGTAATCGCATTAAGGCTTTGAATTCCAGGCAGATCCTCACCAAATCCCAACTCCCGGAAGCTGAGTCCTATCTCCAGAGCAACCTCCACGGGGATTGTTTTGATACCTGAGCGCGGAACAGGGTTTGTTAGATACACACCGCCAAATGCGACGTTTTCATTGTGGAGGATCTTTTGGATACTGTCTGTTTTAAGCCAAAGGAGTTGTGAAATTTTTTCACTGTCGGACAAAGAATTGTAGATACTGTCAACCTTATCGTCGAGAGAATTTCCTGAAAAGACAATACCGGGGAGTATTGTGAAGCACAAAATCCATATACTGGTTATACGGGTCATTACTTTTCTTTTGAACTAATTTTGTTCTGAGTTCAGGTTTTGCACGGAGCAAAGTAATGTATCAGCCTGAATATTAAACGTTTTTAATGAAATCAGCAACCCATCTAACGATCGGTAATTTTAAATTGATATGAATTTTTTGTTGGTAAGGCTCGTTAAATTGGTTAAAATAGTCGGATAAAACGAGCACGATTGTTGCTCGCTAACGGGCATGGTCATTGATGGGGCCTGTCCCATTTATTTTAGTTTTAAAGGCATTATGAGATTTCCGTCATTGATAAGACTTCCCAGGAACCGACGATTTAATATCGAACCCAGGTATTATGATCCGGTGAAAGAAGAGATCAAAGAAAGAACGAGAAGAATCAAATTGGAATTGGAAGGAAAATCAAAGGGCGGTCAAACTCCCGGGAAAATTACATTTCAAAGAAAAACCGAATCCATCCCGAATGCTTCATTTCTTCAAATGCTGATTGCAGCCGTGCTGGGTGTGAGTGTTATCGGATGGCTTTATTATGGGAATGATGTGTTTTATGCACTTTGGCTCATTGTACCGGTTTATCTATACTTCAGGCTAAGGAGGCCAAAGGCGAAGCGCAATTAGTGAAAGACATAATACACCTTCTACCGGACAGTATTGCCAATCAGATTGCAGCAGGCGAAGTTGTTCAAAGACCTGCTTCAGTTGTAAAGGAATTACTTGAAAACAGCATTGACGCCGGATCCACATCGATTACCATTGTAATCAGGGAAGCCGGCAAATCAATGATCCAGGTAATTGACGATGGAGTCGGGATGAGTGTCACGGATGCCCGAATGAGTTTTGAGCGGCATGCCACGTCCAAGATCAAAGACGCCCAGGACCTGTTCGAAATAAAGTCAATGGGATTTCGCGGAGAGGCTTTGGCCTCGATAGCTGCAGTTGCCCAGGTGGAGCTGAAGTCCAAAAGAGAAGAGGATGAGCTTGGGACATCAATCCTGATTGAGGGATCGGAATTTAAATCTCAGGAAGCTGTCTCCATGCAGCGAGGCACGTCAGTTTGTGTTAAAAATCTATTTTACAATATCCCGGCACGCAGAAATTTTCTGAAATCAAATCCCGTGGAACTACGTCATATCAATGACGATTTTTTTCGAATTGCCTTGTCGAATCCTCACGTCGTGTTCAAATATTTGCAGAATGATCAGGAAATATTTCAGCTCGACAGCAGCAAACTTAGCAAAAGGATAGTTCAGCTATTTGGAAAAAACTACCAGCGGCAACTCATTTCATGCAGCGAGGAAACCGCTGAAATTAAGATTTGGGGTTACATCGGAAAGCCTGAATTTGCAAAGAAAACCAGGGGCGAGCAGTATTTTTTCATAAATAACCGGTTTATAAAAAATCCATATCTCAATCATGCCGTGGTGACGGCTTATGAAGGTATGATCCAGGATGATGTCTATCCGTTTTATGTGCTGTTCATAGAAATGGACCCAAAACACGTGGATATCAATGTGCATCCTACCAAGACGGAGGTAAAGTTTGACGATGACCGGTTATTGTACAGTGTTATAGCCTCTGCCACGCGGCAGTCACTCGCCAGGTTTAACGTCACACCTTCGCTCGATTTTGAGACTGACGTGAACTTTGAGCAATTTATTCCTCAACGGGAAGAAGATCGGACCAACATTTCAGAGAAGAGGTATTCCGAGTTCAAAACACTTAAGGACCGGCCGAGTGCCAAGAATTGGGAGATGCTGTATCAATCGGCGGATGAAGAGGAAAGAAGAGCAATTGAGCAGGCCAGGAAAGAGGGTAAGCCGGAGACGTTGATCTTTACAAGTGAACGTGATCAATCGAAACCGGACCAGGTGCCTACGGACCAATCCACACTGCAAATTCATGGCAAATATTTAGCCAGACAGATTAAATCAGGGATTGTTTTGATCGACCAGTGTGCAGCGCATGAGCGTATATTGTATGAAAGATATCTGCTCAGATCCAAAAACCAGGAGGGTGTTTCACAATCTTCATTATTTCCACAGCAGATCGAGCTCAACCCTTCCGACATGTCTCTCGTTATGGAAATAAAATCTGAGATAAGAAAACTCGGATTCGACTTTGATGAGTTTGGCAAAAGCTGTGTCGTGATCAATGGCGTTCCTCCGGAAATTATCAATTCGTCGGAGAAGGAGATTTTTGAGGGGCTGGTCGAACAATTCAAGTTCAATAAAGCAAAACTGGATATCGGCATCAGGGAAAACCTGGCGCGGTCATTAGCGAAAAGAACTTCAATTAAAATGGGTCACCAATTGGTCGAAACTGAGATAAATGAACTGTTTGATCAACTTTTTGCTTGTGAGCAACCCAATTATACCCCGGACGGTAATCCAACTTTTGTAGTTTTAAGCCTTGATAAAATTGCATCATTATTTAATTGATTTAAATGTTCGGTAGACTTACTCCAATGGTCAAGAATATCCTGCTGATAAACCTGGGGATATTTCTGATTCAATCTCTGTTAAAGCTTCCTTTTTCCAGCATATTCGGATTACGAGTTGTATTTGCCGACCAGTTCGCACCCTATCAATTCCTGACATACATGTGGATCCACGGTGGATTTGGACATATACTGGGGAATATGTTTGCGGTATTCATTTTCGGACCACTATTGGAGCAACTCTGGGGATCCAAGCGATTTCTTATCTTTTATCTTGTCTGCGGCATAGGGGCAGGTGTATTGTACGGTACGGCAGATTTCTTTGAGAAGTACTCCCTGAAGAGAGATACCGATGCTTACGTCGCAAACCCGGGTCCGGAGGCCTTCAGCATTTTTATTCTGGAACATAAGTCTCCAAGATATAACCTGCCACGATTGGCGGACTTTGCTGATGAGTACTATGACAATCCGAATGATCCTTATTACAAGAACCAAACGAGGTCTTTGGTGCAGAGTATCTACGATGACATTACTAATATTCCGATGGTTGGAGCATCGGGAGCGGTATTTGGAATTTTGATGGCATTTGGCATGTTATTTCCCAACATGACGCTTTACCTACTGTTTCCCCCGATCCCGATTAAGGCCAAATACCTTGTGTTTTTCTATGGAGCTTATGAAATATATGCCGAAATTAGCCGGGCCCCGGGGGATAATGTTGCACATCTGGCGCACCTGGGGGGGATGCTCATTGCATTCGTGATGCTGAGACTTTGGAGGACCAACCCAAACAGGTTTTATTGATGATGACAGGGAATAGCATATTAGACGATTTCAAAAACGCGTGGAATAAGCCGAATAATGCATTGGTCCAGATAATTATCATAAATCTGGTTGTGTTTCTTTCATTTTTGATTCTTCGCGTTTTCCTTGTGATAGGCGGAGGTGAGGAGCTATACCGTGCGGTCCTTTCCAAATTTATGTTGCCGGCGGATTTGAGTGTTTTTATTTTCCAGCCCTGGACCATCATAACGTATTTCTTCACGCATGAGGGGTTTTTGCATATTATTTTCAATATGCTTTTTCTGTATTGGTTTGGTAAACTTATTACAGAGTTTTTGGGCAGTAACAAGGTCATTTCATTATATGTCCTTGGAGGAATATTAGGAGGGTTATTTTATATACTGATGTATAACATGGTCCCTTTTTATCAGGACCGCATCTCCGGATCATTGATGCTGGGAGCTTCGGCGGGTGTTTATGCCATAGTGGTAGGAGCCGCCACGTTTATGCCCAATTACACTTTTTTCCTTTTGCTGATTGGGCCGGTCAAAATAAAATATATTGCACTGTTTTATGTGATCCTGTCGTTTTCTCAGACCATCGGCTCTAATGCGGGAGGTGAATTGGCACATTTGGCAGGAGCCGGCCTGGGGTACCTGTATATCGTGCAACTGCGAAAGGGCAATGATCTGGGGACCTGGGTCATTGATGCAATGAATTTTTTTAAAAGCTTTTTCGTCAAGCAGCCTAAAATAAAAGTCACACATCGAAGCGGTGCCCGCAGGCCTTCAAAAAAACCACGTTCCACTGCCGGTTCTTCAGCGTCTCCCAAAGCGACAGTGGCAGATCAGGACGAGATCGATGCTATTCTGGATAAAATCTCTCAATCCGGTTACGAGAGTCTGTCGAAGGAAGAAAAGCAGAAACTGTTTAACGCCAGCAAAAAGTAGGGGTAAATGCTGGTATGGCAGGTTGCTGCGGATTCATTCAAACTAATTTTTACATTTTACTCAATATTCTGAGTAAATTTACTCAAGATATTGAGTAAAATGTTCATCAGGTCTCACATTAGCATACTCAGGGAGCGTTTAGAAAATGGTGACCGTGCCTTTATCCAGGTGATCTATGGGCCCAGGCAAGTGGGAAAGACCACATTGGTGCGCCAATTTCTTGAAAACACAAAGATGGAATATCATTACTCCTCCGCGGATGCGGTACCCGCAGGTAATCAAACCTGGATCTCTCAGCAATGGGAAATTGCCAGGTTGAGGATCCGTAAAAACGGCGAAGTACTGTTAGTCATCGATGAGATACAGAAAATAGATAACTGGAGTGAACAGGTAAAGAAAGAATGGGATGCAGATACCCTGCAGAAAATTAATATAAAAGTTCTCCTGCTGGGATCATCACGATTATTGCTTCAAAAAGGATTGACCGAATCCCTGGCAGGCCGGTTTGAGGCGACTTATATGGGACACTGGAGCTATAATGAAATGCACGAGAGTTTCGGGATCACTTCAGAGGAGTATGCCTGGTTTGGCGGTTATCCGGGTGGGGCGGAACTTTTGCGAGATGAAACAAGGTGGAAGAATTACATCAGGGAATCACTGATCGAGACAAGCATCTCAAAAGATATTCTTATGCTTACACGTGTGGATAAACCTGCGTTGCTAAGGCGATTATTTGAGCTGGGATGTGAGTACTCCGGCCAAATATTATCATTCACAAAGGTTATGGGGCAGTTGGCTGATGCAGGGAATACTACCACTTTATCCCATTATCTTCAGTTATTAGATACTGCCGGATTGTTGTCCGGAATCGAAAAGTTCAGCATTCGGAAGATCAGACAGCGTGCATCCAGCCCAAAATTCCAGGTGCAAAATACAGCATTGATCAGCGCTCAGAGTAGCAGTCAATTGGATGAAATGAGAACCAATCCCGAAAGATGGGGTCGCGTGGTGGAATCTTCCATTGGCGCTCATTTGCTTGCACACAGCCTTGCAGGTGATTACAAGGTTTATTACTGGAGAGAAAGAAACCAGGAAGTCGATTTTGTGCTTTCCAAGGGAGATATGGTTTTGGGGTTGGAAGTGAAGAGTGGGCGAAAACAAA
Organism: Cyclobacteriaceae bacterium; assembly: GCA_028278225.1. Taxonomy (GTDB): domain Bacteria; phylum Bacteroidota; class Bacteroidia; order Cytophagales; family Cyclobacteriaceae; genus JANQEU01. The sequence continues at coordinate 166,248 of JANQEU010000069.1, read as the reverse complement.
ACCTGGCAGGGATGGATGTTTTTCAAAAGACCTTTCAGCCGAACAAAGTATTACTGGTAGGAAACGAAGGCATTCCCTGGGATGAATTTCTCAAAGTGAATCCTCGGGAGATGTTCTAAAACGTCAGGTATGACTTCCTGTTTTCGATGGGAAATTGTAGTCCCGGGTGTCTGACCAGGGAAGAAAAGCAAAAGCTAATTCAATGCAAACAAGAAAAAGATTTGTTACGCGTTCCATTAAAGTTTTGTTTTATTATTTCGTGTAAGGTCGATTGGTATTAGAAACAATGAAGCATTTATTTCCCATAACATTGATTTTCTACTGTTCGATCTCCCACGCGCAGTTTGATGAAATAGTTACCAGCCAGGAAAGCTATGGTCGTGAGAAGATTGCGGCGTTGACCGTTGGTGTTTTGCAGGGAGGAGGCTCTCTGATCGGTGCGGACCTAGAGATTTTAGCCGGAGACAGATTAGGTCTGCAATTGGGGGGTGGACTGGTGGGATTGGGCGCCGCAGTGAATTTACATTTGGATGACGGCTATCAATCCTCATTCATTTCCCTGACTTACTGGAACCAGGGCTTCCGTGAAACATATGTTCAGAGTTTGATTGGGCCGACTTACGTGTATCGGGGCAAAAAATGGTTTACTGCACAGATCGGGTTAGGTTTCCAAACCAGGGAGAGCGCCAGGGAGGAGGTTGCCGATCTCAATTTGCCATCAGTCCAGTTGCTTTATTCGCTTGGAGCATACTTTACTTTGGATTGAATACTTTCCGTTTTATTTGCTAATTGTCCGCAAGCCGCATCAATATCCTTACCACGGCTCTTTCTGACATTTACAACCAGGCCTTTTTTTCTCAGATAGCCGGCAAATTGTTCAAGCTTATCTATCCCGGTATTCTTAAAGTCCGCCTGAGAAATAGGGTTGTATTCAATGATGTTGATCTTGGACGGGATTCTGTTGGCAAAATTCCATAGCTCCTTTGCATCCTGCAGGGTGTCATTGAAATTATCAAAAACGATGTATTCAAAAGTGATCTTGTTTTTTGTAGCTGCATGGAAGTATAGAAGTGCATCCTGAAGCGCAGCAAGGGAATTCGTCTCATTGATCGGCATGATCTTATTACGCTTCTCATCATTGGCAGCATGCAGTGACAGCGCAAGATTGAACTTCACCTTGTCATCAGCCAGTTTTTTGATCATTTTGGCAATCCCTGCCGTGGAAAGCGTGATCCTGCGGGATGACATATTGAGCCCATCTTTACCGGTGATCCTGTCAATGCCCTTCAGAACATTTTTGTAATTAAGCAGGGGTTCGCCCATCCCCATAAAAACAACATTACTCAGGGGTATGTTGAATTTCTCTTTTGTCTGCCTGTTGATCTCAATGATCTGATCATATATTTCACCGGGATCAAGATTTCGGACGCGCTCCATGTAGCCGGTTGCACAGAACGTACAATTTAAAGAACAACCTACCTGGGATGAAACGCATGCTGTCATTCGATCGTCAGCAGGTATCAGCACGCTTTCAATTAAGGCGTGGTCATGGAGCCTGAAAGCTGACTTGATGGTGCCGTCAGTCGACTGTTGCACAGTGTCCAGCTGAATGGCACGAATTTCGAAATCCTCGTCTAACTGTTCCCTGAGTGTTTTGGAAAGATTGGACATTTCATCAAATGACCTGGCGGATTTCTGCCATATCCACTCCCATACCTGTTTCGCGCGAAAAGGCTTTTCACCGATTTCATTGAAATATTTCGAAAGATCGTTTTTGTCAATATTTCTAATGTCCCTCTTCATGCTACAAATGTAGAGGAGTTATTTGCAGGAAATACAATAGATTTATACGGTTGAATGTGCAAGCGACAATTAGATAAAGATCCATGAGAAATTATTTAATTCTACTGTTGGTACTCCTGTTTACCACAGTTTACGGTCAGGACGAATCCGAATCGGCCGGCTCTTCCGGTATAGTGGGTAATGCCCGGATCGGAAGCTTTTTCAGATTGCCAAATGATTTTGGCGCGGAGATGAATTCGCGGTTGAGGGAAAGTGAAAACTATTCACAAATTGGCACAATGGTTAGTGCAGGAGCAATTTTTAAAATGAAAAACAATCTGATAGTCGGGCTTAGTGGTAGTGGATTATTCTTCCCAAAAACTACAGGGACTCGTTCCGAAGTAAGTATTACCGGGATTGGAGTTGGTGGTCTTGGTGGCTATACCCTCATTGACAATGGCAGGTGGTTTATCTATCCTCATTTGAGTGTCGGCGGATATCGGCAGATCTCAACTTTAGATAATTCAGGATCTCTTGTGAATCAGGGCGATCTTTATATCCCACCGGGAGGATCGGAAGAACTGAATGCTGAACTCTTCTACTTTGATATTGGCGGCACCATTTGGCGCGCGCTGACACCTGTAGGGGGCAGATATTTTGCAATTGGCTTGTCCACCGGGTTCAGACAATCGGTGTTTGGCACAGTGTGGGAGACATCCGAAGGATTTAACCTGGAGGATTTGTCTGATCCGACTTTATCCATGTTTTACTTCACACTCAATATTGGAGGGGGGAGCTTCAAATAATCTTATGGAACTCCTTGTTAAAGTCATCAACCAAATTAATGATCAGGTTGGAAAGACCGTTTCACTTCTTACGATATTGCTGGTTGTCATTATTATCGCAGATGTTTTTCTGAGGTATTTTTTCAGTATCACTTCTCCGGCGTCATTTGAACTGGAGTGGCATCTTTTTGCCGCAATTTTTTTATTAAGTGCCGGATGGACCTTGCAAAAGGATCGTCATGTACGTGTAGATCTGTTCTATCAAAAGTTTTCACCTAAAGGGAAAGCAATAGTGAATACGGTTGGGTCAGCGCTACTGTTAATCCCGTTTTGTTACGTCGGATTTGTCGAAAGTATCTCATTTGTGGAGGCTTCTTTCGCAGTTAGGGAAACAAGCCCGGACCCTGGTGGGTTACCTGCCAGATTTATTATAAAGTCGGCAATCCCTGTTGGGTTTTTTCTGTTAGGCCTGCAGGGGGTCTCAGTGTTTTTTTCCAATATTCTGATGCTGTACCGGGGAGGAGAGAAATCTTGCTAATCCTGCTTTGTCAAATGAAAAAGATTGTCACATTGAGGTTCCTGAAATGTGCTTTTGTAATTGATTTCGACAAACTCAATCTGACCCTCTTATTCGAAAAATTGAAACTTGACAAAGTAGGGCTAAACAATAATTTCTTCGCTATTCCGGAATAAGCTATGATCGAATATCTTCCCTTATTCCTGTTTGCACTGATCTTTGTACTGATCTTATTTGGATTCCCGGTGGCATTCACATTGGGAGGACTTTCCGTTTTGGTTGGAATTTGGATCTTTGATGTAGACTTTTTCTACCTGTTGTCATTAAGAGTTTATGGCACCATGCAGAATTTTGTTCTGCTGGCAGTGCCGCTCTTTATTTTCATGGGTATCACATTGGAGAAGTCCGGAATAGCGGAACGGTTGCTGGAGACAATGGCAATGTTTTTCGGAAAATTCAAAGGGGGACTTGCCCTGTCGGTTATAATCGTAGGCGCATTACTCGCAGCTTCAACAGGGATTGTAGGAGCCACAGTTGTCACAATGGGACTGATCAGCCTGCCGACAATGATCAAAAGAGGGTATTCCGTAAGCCTGGCCAGTGGAACGATTGCTTCTTCCGGAACTTTGGGACAGATCATCCCGCCATCGGTGGTTCTGGTTCTTTTAGGAAGTGTGCTCAATGTGTCCGTGGGCGATCTCTTCCTAGCGGCGGTTTTGCCGGGATTGATCCTCGTGACAATCTATGTCCTGTATGTGATTGTTTACGCTCGTGTAAATCCCGAAAAAGCCCCCACAATGCCAGCCGAAGAATTAAGGGAATTCCGGGAAAAGGGGTTGAATACTGAAGTGATTGTGACATTCATATTTCCATTCCTGCTAATAATAGCAGTGCTGGGATCAATCTTTGCGGGCATTGCCTCTCCCACGGAAGCCGCCGGCGTGGGTGCTTTCGGAGCGGTATTGTTGACGGCTTTTCAGAAAAAACTGAACTACAAAATGTTGATTGAAGTGGCCAGGGAAACCACTTTACTGACCTCTATGGTATTTATGATCCTGGTAGGCGCTACTGCGTTTTCTTTAGTCTTCCGCGGCTTGGAGGGTGATAAGTTGCTTTTGGAAATAATTTCCAATGCAAATCTCGGACCTTACGGATTTCTTTTGATCGTAATGCTTGTGGTATTCATAGTCGGATTTTTTATAGACTTCATCGAAATAATTTTCATAATTGTTCCGGTGGTGGCCCCGATCTTTGTAAGTCTTGGGATCGATCTGATCTGGATTGGGATTTTGCTTGCAGTCAACCTTCAAACCTCCTTTTTAACACCTCCATTTGGTTTTGCATTGTTCTATCTGAAAGGTGTAGCGCCTCCTGAGGTGCAAACCATACATTTGTACAAAGGAGTGATTCCTTTTGTGATCATCCAGTTGTTGTTTTTAGTTGCCCTGATACTTTTGCCTCAGCTGATTATCTGATTCCTTCAAAACATGTTATCCATTGAAGCTGGTTCCAAATCTGATTATCCGGATTTTTTCAATGCCTGGAAAATGTCTTCTTTGATGTCATCAATATGTTCCAGCCCAACAGATATCCTTACCAGGCCGGGTGTTATCCCTACCTGCAAACGTTCCTCTTCGGTCAACTTGCTATGAGTGGTAGAAGCCGGATGTGTTGCTATTGAACGGGTGTCCCCCAGGTTTGCAGATAAGGATATCATTTTCAGGGCATCCATAAAACTTCTGCCCTGAGCTATTCCGCCTTTAAGATCGAAAGTTACTACTCCACCTCCCCTTCTCATTTGCTTTTGAGCTAAATCATATTGCTCGTAAGATTTCAAAAACGGATACTTTACCATGGTAATGTCGCTGTGACCTTCCAGTGAATTTGCCAGGTCCAGGGCGTTATCACAGTGCTTCTCCATTCGTACTGCAAGGGTTTCAAGACTTTTTGACAGTATCCAACCATTAAAAGGTGACATAGCCGGACCCGTATGTCGTGCCATAAATTTGATGTCTTTCAGCAGCTCTGCGCTGGTGAGGATTGCTCCTCCGATCACCCGGCCTTGCCCGTCTATGAATTTGGTGGCCGAGTGCGTCACGATATCGACCCCCCATCTGGCAGGATTCTGCAGGTAGGGTGTGGCAAAACAATTATCGACGTTAACAATAATATTATTCGCTTTTGCTATAGTGCAGACATATTCCAGGTCGATCAGATCCAGGGCCGGATTAGAGGGTGTTTCCAGGAAGAACATTTTAGTACCCGGCCGGATCGCTTTTTCCCAGCCCTCCGGATCGTAAGCATCCACGTAGGTATGTGTGATTCCCCATCTCGGCAATATCCTGGTGAAGATCTGATGTGTAGAGCCAAAAACCGAACGGGAAGCCACTACATGATCACCGGTGGATAAAAAGGCAGCCATACTTGTAAACATCGCTGCCATACCGGATGCCATAGCCATGCCTGTTTCAGTGCCTTCCAAAAGACAAAGCTTTTCAATGAACTCATCGTTATTCGGGTTGCTATACCGTGAATATATATTGCCTTGTTTCTCGTCCGCAAAGAGTGCGCGTGCATCTTCCGCATCGTCAAACTTGAAACTGGAAGTAAGAAACAACGGAACTGAGTGTTCCTTTTGGCCACTTCGTTTCACTTGATGGCGAATGGCAGCAGTTTCAAATTTTTGGCTCATGATTCTTTATATTTATTATTGTGAAAAAGAACGTCAAAACTAAAACAAGTCTGTAAGTGAAAGAGGTTACGGTAACAGAATTAAAGGAAAAGATTGATAAGGGTGAGGATTTTCAATTAATAGATGTCAGGGAACAGAACGAGCATGATTTTGCAAATATCGGCGGTGATTTAATTCCAATGAGCACCTTCAGAGATCATATTGATCGTATCAATACCAACAAAGAAGTAATCGTATACTGCAGAAGTGGCAAAAGGAGTGCGGATGTCATCCAGTACCTTGAAAAAAACAACGGATTTACCAATCTCAATAATCTCAAGGGTGGCATCCTCGCATGGTCAGATGAGATTGACCCATCAATTCCCAAATACTAGCTTCAGCAGTTTCATCCGTTGAATGCTGGCAAAGAAAATCGGAATATCGTACCTTCATTAGGCCTGCTGATGACTTTGATCGTTGAATCGTGAATCTCCAGTATTTTTTTGACTATTGCCAGTCCCAGACCTGAGCCGGATTTTTGTTTTGTTGCCGTAGATTGTTTGTAGCGCTCAAAGATCACTGACTGCTCTTCCTGCGGTATACCCGGGCCCGAGTCTTTTATGGAAATTTCCACTTTTTCCTGCAGGGTTCTCACCTGAATGTTGACGTTACCCTCATTGTCTGTAAACTTCATGGCATTATCCAGAAGGTTTTGGATGGCGCGCTCAACAAGACCAATGTCTGCAAATACCAGCGGCACTTCTCCCGGAATATCGAGCTTCAGATCGATTTTCTTTTGCTCGGCGATGACCTGATAATTTGCGTGTATATCGGAAACCAGTTCTGTAATCTGGAATGGTTCTTTTTTGGGCTCCACCTGGTTGGCCTCCAGCTTGGAATACTCAAATAGCTGGGAGATCAATTGCGAAAGCCTCGTAGAACTATTTTGAACAATTTCAAGGTATCTGTCTCTCTCGGCAACATCAAGAGAGTCCGTCTTCATTCTTAAGGTTTCGACATAACCCTGCAGTATGGATAAAGGCGTCCGTAGATCGTGTGAAACATTTGCGATTAATTCCCGTCGGAGTGTCTCCACCGATTGCAGTTTTTCAATGTTTTCAACAATGGTGTCCGCCATCTCATTGAATGTGGTCGATACCATTGCCAAATCCGTTTTTTCAGCATTCTGAATCCTCACCTTAAGATCTCCTTCTTTGAAGCGGTTGGACACAAAGATTATTTCACGGAGGTTTCTCGTAATATACCAGACTGCGAATATTCCCAAAATTGATGCAAAGGCAATGGTGAGAAGAGATGCCACAACTCCAAGCCGGAGAAAGTAGCTCGACCAGAGTGAATCCATCGTATTTTCAAATTCCTGACCAGCCAATATGATGTAGATATATCCCTCTCTGCCGTTCACCTCAAATGGAGCTGCAGAAAATATTTTCTTCTTTTCAGGATTTCGCGGATCGTCACCCAAAATGTAACCGGTTCGCTCAGATGCCAAAAATTTAAGGATAGGAGCCATATCTACCTTGGCAACCCGGGCATCAGGTGAATCGTGATCAAGTACTACCGAATATAGTACAAGGCCCGTCTTGTCCAAAAGATACACTTCAATACCCTGGTTAACAGACATCATGTCGTGCATGATATCGCCGAAAAGGGGTTTATTGACCGATCCGTCTTCCAAAAATGGGGATTCTCTTTGAAATTTTTCAGCAATGAGATGCTGGGCCACATCGGCATTCAGCTTTTGTGTGGTCTCTTCGAAGTATCTGTTGTAGATGAAAATGGTGATGGCAATGTAACTGGCACCGGCCAGAACAATTATCAAAAGAAATGTGATGGACAGCTTTGTGACAAGTCTGTTCGAAACCATTTTGTTTTTCATAGCTCTTCATTGAATTTATAGCCGACACCCCAGGTGGTCAGGATGTATTTCGGATTGCTCATATCGGGTTCAAGCTTGGATCTGAGTCGATTTATGTGAGAGTTGACAGTATGCTGATATCCCTCAAAATTGTAGCCCCAGACCAGGCTCAAAAGTTTGGATCTGTCGTAGCTTTTGCCGGGATTTGATGCCATTACTACCAAAAGTTCGAATTCCTTGGGTGATAACTCTATTTTTTCACCTCCCCTTGTGACCTTCCTCTTATCAACGTCAATGACAAGGTCATCAAATGAAATGATTTTGGATTGACCTTCAGTAAGGCTCTCTTTGATCATTTTGGTTCTTCTGAAGATGGCCTTTACACGGGCGATGAACTCCCTTACGCTAAAAGGTTTTGTCAGATAATCATCTGCCCCAACCTCCAGTCCCAAAACCCTGTCTATTTCCTCTGATCGCGCCGTAAGCATCAAAATCGGGGAAGTATTATTTTGCGCCCTGATTTTTTGACAGACCTCAATGCCATCCATTTCCGGCAACATAATGTCCAGGATGATAAGATCTACCTCTTCTGTCATCGCCATATGAAGTCCTTCCTTACCGTCATAGGCTTTCAGTACTTTCATGGAAAGGTCCTTCAGGTGTATTTCCAATAAGTTGACGATTTCCCTGTCGTCCTCTATGATCAATACTTTGTTCATGGGCTATACCATTAAATTGTCAGCTTCCTATGCAAATGAATAAATGAGTTATCACAATTTGATCACATCGAGCCTACATTAATTTGGGAAAAACCCACCATCACGACATTTCTTACGACACTTCATAGTGCAACTATTCAGTAAAGGTTTGTTTTTCAGGTAGTTAATGACTGGAGACCATCGTGATAAAAAATTGATAATTGTGTGATTGTTTGGCAACCGGTTATCTCGTTAATGGAGATATCTAACAAACGAAAAATTCAATTAGTTATGAAAACAAAATTTATGTTACTGGCTGTTGTAGTTATCCTAATTCTGGTAAACAGTGCCAAAGCACAGCACAGATATGTGGAAACGGACGGTGGAGTGGCTTTCGATGGATATGATCTGGTAAGCTACTTTAAGAACCCTAAACCTTTAAAGGGGAGACAACAACATAAGATGGAGTATGATGGTCTTACACTTTATTTTGCCAGCGCCAAGAACCTTGCTGAGTTTAAAAAAAAGCCGGATGATTACCTGCCTGCTTACGGCGGATACTGCGCCATTGCAGTTTCCAACGACAATTACGTGTCACCAAACTTTGCCAACTATAGTATTCAGGATGGTAAGCTTTTATTCTTTGAGGTGAGGGGATTTTGGAATGGGAGAACGGAATGGGAAAAAGATCCGGAACTACATGAAATTCTGGCCGATAAGCATTACAGGGAAGAATTTGATCAGTCAGAAAACAACTAATGATTAAATCCTCTGAAACCATGCTGTCCGCTTTTCCCGGGTCAAGGTTCCTGATTCCGTTAATTATCCTGCTTTTATTTTCATCCTGCAGGGATGAAACTGCAAAAATCAGAATTATCTATTCCCCGGATGAGCCAATTGGCCAGATTGCACAAAAGATGCACGAGATCCTTAAAGGGTCTGCTGAAGCAGAGTTAATCATCAGTCAGGGCTCTATCGCAAATGTGGATTCTTTGCAGAGGGGCAGCGCTGATCTGGCCATAATCGAGAATCATACACCTATTAATGGTGGTGGTATCACTTCCGTGCTGCCGCTCTATCCACAGATCCTGCATATCCTGTACAGGGATGAAAAGGAGATAAGTGATTTCCGGCAGATCATGGAGGGGAAAAAAGTTTTTATTGGGGTTGAAGGGAGTGGTACGTATCGTTTTATGATGGATCTGTTCAGGTTCTTTGAGGTCGATCAATCCATGATCCAGCTGACTGACAATCCATTTGATATGGAGGTTTATTGTTCATTTGGCGATATTCTAAAGGATGAAAACTTAGCAGGGCTTGAGGATTTTAAGCTGTACAGTTTTGATCATGTGGATAGCTACGGTAAAGGTTCCATAGCTGAGGCTATCAGTCTCAAGTATCCACAGCTCAGACCGTTTGTCATCCCGAAAAATATATACCGACAGCTCACCCCTCACCCGGTCCTTACGATCGCTGTTGATGCTGTTTTGGTTTCCAGGGAAGATCTGCCCGAGGAAACGGTTTATCAGCTGACAAAGACCTTATTTCAAAACCACCAGGAATTCAATGCTATAAGTCCTTTAATTGCCCTGGATCTAACTGAACGATTTGATCCCAATCTGCTGAATTTCCCTTTGCATGAAGGCTCACGCCAGTACCTGGAAAAAGATGAACCAACCTTCTTTGAAAAGTATGCCGAAATGATCGGCGTGGTGTTTTCAATTGTCATTGCGCTGGTTTCGGGGTTATTTTCATTGACCAGGTGGCGGAAGCAGGCCAAAAAAGATCGAATTGATATTTTTTATGCCAAAGTGATAAGTGTTAAGAATGAAATCAGGAGCTTCAATACAACAGAGCGAATCCGGTCGAAAATACGGGAACTCCATAGAGAGCAGGACAGGGCGTTTCAACTCCTCATCGACGAGAAACTTCAGGCCAATGAAAGTTTCAGGATCTATATGGAATTGAATAAAGAGATTATTCATTCACTTCTTGTGAAGGCCAGAGCCTTGAAAAAAGCAGAAGCCGGTGCCGGTAAGGTCAAATTTCCATCCACTATGGAAAATTGATATTTCCTAATACAACCTTGAGCTTCTTGTGAACTTTCTGTGATCTCTGTCCTGGAGTTTTGTCATAAAAAAGAACATGAAATCTAAATTCGTTATCCCAATTTTAGGACTGATCTTCACATTTGCCTGTGGAGATGATGATGAGGGAGCAACAGTCCCCTCCGCCACCTTTACTGTTAGCATTGAAAATGTATTTGAAGTAAAGGATTATTCTACTTCCGGGGTTTTCAATACACCTACAGGAGCTTCAGAAGCCGGACCCGCTGTTCCGGGAGATTCATACTCCTTTTCATTTTACGCTGGTGCCGGAGACCACTTGTCTTTTGCCACCATGTTCGTACAATCCAATGACCTCTTCTATGCACCCGGCCAGAATGGAATTCCATTATACGATAATGGAAATCCTGTTTCGGGAGATATTACCTCCCAGGTTGACTTATGGGACGCAGGAACGGAGACCAATGAAGAGCCTTATTCAGGTGAGAATCAGGCACCAAGGCAATCGGGTGCTAACACAGGAGGAGATGAGAACGGCACAGTCAGTCTTGTAGCTGATGTGAATGATGGATTCTCTTATCCGAGTGACGAAGAGATTGTCAGAGTTTCCATTCAGCCAGGTGGTGACAGCAGGTTTACCGTTACCATTGAAAATATCTCATCCGGTAATTTTGCAACACCAATTGCTCCGGGAGTGTTTGTGATCCACCCGGCGGATGCTTCTCCTCTGTTCATCAAGGATCAGCCGAACATGGGCAATGGACTGGAAGCGCTGGCGGAAGATGGGGGTGCCTCCGGTCTTGGGGACTACCTGGCGGAGAATTCCGGTTTTTCTTCTCCATTTGCCCCGGGAGTTTTTGCAGTTCATGATGAAGGGATTGCAGCACTTTTCGACGCCGGAAGCCCGGATCCGGGAGAAGGGTTGGAGGCTTTAGCAGAGGATGGAGACCCTTCCGGTCTGGCTGGCAGTTTGGCTTCCAAAACGGGTGTATTGTCCAGCGACGCATTCAATACGCCCAGCGGGGCATCTGGTGCAGGGCCATTGTTACCCGGCAATAGTTATGAATTCACCTTTGATGCAGAAGAAGGTAGTTACTTAAATTTTGCCACAATGCTGGTTCAGTCCAACGATCTGTTCTATGCTTTCAGTGAAAACGGAATTGCGCTGTTCCAGGGCGGGAATCCTATTTCAGGAGATATGACCAGTCAAGTCACCTTATGGGACGCCGGTACTGAGGTAAATGAATTTCCGGGAACGGGTCCTAATCAACCCCTGAGACAATCGGGCGCCGATACCGGTTCGGAAGAGTCGGGGAATGTTATGATGGTAAATGATGGCTTCACCTACCCTGCAAATGCCACAGCCATTAAAGTGACGATTACTTCACAGTGAAAACAGTTGTTTGAATTTGGTAGTTTTACTGCCCCACTAATGAAAGTGGGGCTTTTTTTACATCTGACTGAGTAATTCTTCCACTGCACGTTGTAGCTGAGGATCCACATTATTCGCTTTGTAGGCAGGTGGATTATCAACAATTATATCCGGAACAGCCGGGCCATGCTCCATGTTCTTTTCAGTAGCCCTCACATACCAGGCTCTGAAGGGCATCCTCACAAAGGATCCGTCAACCAGTCCCCAGCCCCCTGTTGAGATCACCGCTCCAAAGGTCGGTTTCCCCACAAGCGTTCCCAGTCCCAGTGTCTTATAGGCATGTGAAAAGATTTCGGCATTGGAATAGCTGTTTTCATTACAAATCGCAATCGATGGTTTTGTCCATGAGGCATAAGGCAGCCGCTCACCGAAAGGGTAAGTATCCTTGAATTCAAGGTGCTGATCATCCAGATTGTCTGCAGCGCCGCGAGGAATGGTATAGGCATGCTGTCTTACCGTCAGTACAGTCATCAGGAAATCAGTTGTCCAGCCACCTCCATTGAACCTTACATCGATAACGATACCGTCCTTCCCATAACCTGCAGCCATTAGCTCTCTTTCAAAACGTTCGAAGCTTGTCCAGTTCATCCCCCTGATGTGGAGATACCCCAATCTTCCTCCCGAATAGTCGTCGGTCAACCTTCTACGGGTTTCCACCCAATCATCATACAACTCTCCGCTAAGAGATGTTTTAGGCCAGATCACAACTTCCTCAGTGGAACCACCTGTTCTTTGAACACGGAGTAAAACAGGATTGTCACTCAGATCTGTCATTAGCGAAAAGAAGTTGGTGCCCGGTGATACGGATTGCTGATTCACAGACAGGATCACATCCTCGGCATTGATCTTACTCTCGACCTTATCAGCAGGGCTATTCGGAACTATCCGGTTTACCTGAAATCCATTTTCGACGTTTTGTCCCTCGATGCCGATAAATCCGGTCTTTTGGGACTGTGTCTCTTTTTGATTTTCACCACTGTACAGCCCCATATGACTGGCATTCAACTGGCCTAGCATCAAATTGTATACGTACTGAAAATCTTCTTTCGTGGAAGCCTTCAATGCAATAGGCTTGTATTGGTTTTTCAGGGCTGTAAAATCATACCCGTGGAAACCAGGATCATAAAAACCGGCATTCAGCGCCCGCCAGCCCTCTTCAAAGATCTGCGCCCTCTCGTCCTTGTAGTTTACATTTAACTGGGAAGAAACAGAAAGCGTCTCGTCCTTGTCATCCTTTGTTTTAACGCGTGTGATCTTGCCTCCGTCTGTCAGCATATAAACATAGTCCCCTTTTGCACTAAGCTGAAGTGACGAAGGCCGCTTATTACCTGATAAAACCTCTTTATTATCCGATCCATCCCATTTTATTTTATACATGTTTCTTTCGACCTTGTGGTTAAACCTCCCGGGGGATCCGACAACATAGTAGATGAATTGTCCATCCTTGTCAAATACAAAATCAGATTCATTACCGCTGAATCCGGTCACCTGATTTAATCTTAGGTAGATATCTTCAAAATCAATTTCGACTGTGACTTCTTTTTCTTCCTCGTCATCATCTTTGTCATCCTTTCCGTTGTCATCATCCTTCTCCTCTCGTTTCCATTCTTCCTTTGACTTTTCCCAATCCTCGTTCCTGAGCCATGCAAACCATACATCGCCATCACCATTGTTCCTGTTCGATGTGAATCCGAGCTTTGTTCCATCGGCGCTCCAGAATGGATTGCCATCATATTTTGGATGCATGGAAACATTGACAGGCTCCATGGAATTGTCCGCAGCGTGAATGTATACTTCTTCATTGAAGTTTAGATCAGAATATGAGTAAGCCAACCACCTGCTATCGGGGGACCATGCGACACTACCGGGTGTGTCCCAACCATCCCTGAGTATTTTGATATTTGAAAGATTGCCTGAATCATCGATATCCGCCGTCAATAACTGCCCTATTCCCCGGCGAAAAGCTATCTTTTTGCTGTCCGGGGAAACTACCGGGCCGAATTCATCCTCATTCGTATTGGTGATGGAAGTGACGGTGTATTTTAAGGTTTTAAAAAGATTTTTTTCATCAGAGTCTGATGAACGTGCAATGTTAAGATCATATTGACCATTTTGATCGGAGACGAACAAAACCACTTCATCGTTTAACCATGTTACGTCCCTTTCTCTTGAGGTTGAATTAGTGATCCTTACACTCCTGCTGTCTTCCTTGTCATTGCGGGTGACAAAAATCTCACCCCGGTGCACATAAGCACTGAGCTTACCGTTTGGCGATACTGAAAATTGAGATACCTTGTTACTAACCTTTTTTGATTCAACGGGATCGAACCTAAAGTCGCTTGCCACATCAATTGCCAGATCGGACTTTTCGTTGTTTGTAAGATTAAATAATGAGATCTGATCACCGTACTGATAAACGATGGTATTGTTACTCGCACTGAAAGAGTTGACACCAAAAACGGTCTCATTGGTTATCTGTTGATCGGTCCCATCAAGAGAGATCTTGTGAACATTGTATTTGCCGCTTTTCGCGGAAATGTACAGGAGATTCGAGTCATCCAGCCAAACCGGGCTGAAATCATTTCCATCAAAATCCGTAAGCTGATCATAGGTGTTGGCATTTTGGTCGTATATCCAGATATTTCGATTTGCCGGCCCCCGGTAATCTTCCCTGGAAGTCCGGCAGGTCCCGCGAACGAATGCAACTTTTGACCCATCGGGGGAAAGAGCAGGATCATATCCCAACGCATCCATATATCTGACCGGAGTACCTCCGGTTGTTTTCGCCTCATATATTTCCCATTCCCTTTCGACCTGGGCATACACCCTTCTCGTTGTAAAGAGGATCGTACCCGCAGGAGTAAAGTCCGAGACCAGGTCATTGGCCGAATGAAAACTGAGTCTGGTTGGCGATCCTCCGGTTGCGTTGATCACATAAATATCATTATTTCCATACCGATCACTTTGGAACGCTATTTGGCTACCATCAGGACTCCATTGCGGTTTGCCGTCGTATCCTTCATGGATCGTCAGGCGATCGGCCCGGCCACCGTCAGTGGAAACAGTCCAAATGTCTCCTTGGTACGAGAATGCGATTTTATCCGCATCCGGGCTTATTGAAGGCTGCAGGATCAACTCCTGGGCAAAACCATTCAGACATAGTAGGGAGATACTAATCAGGAATAACTTTTTCATGGTCATTTTTGAGTTTTGAGGCCTAAAAATACAATCAAATTGGCAAGTGGGAATAAAATTCCGGGAATCTGTTTCCCTGGGAACAATTAGTGAACAGTCAACGCCTTGACGTCACTATAACATTGTCTGATAATAGACTTTATCACTGACATTTACCCACGGTGTGATTTGCTTTTTGAAAGTGTCGTATGCTTCAAATACGATTTTGCTTTTGGGATCTGTTTCCACAAGTTCCCTTATTGTTTCCGTGGTGTATTGCTTCAGCATTTCCAGAACGCTGTCCGGGAATTGGTGAATCTGCAGTCCTTCAACTTCCCTGATCTTCTGTATGTATTCCCCGTTTTTTGCATCAAACTGAACGTTCATCCAGCGATTAAGCCTCAGTGCTCCGGTCCGGATGATCTCCTGAATGTCCGATGGTAGTGTTTGGAATTTGCTCTTATTGATGATCAGCTCCAGAACTGCTCCGGGTTCGTGCCAGCCTGGGTAATAGTAGTGTTTTGCAACCTGATAAAACCCCATCAGATAGTCATGATAAGGGCCAATCCATTCTGTGGCATCTATCACTCCTCTTTCCAGGTTAGTATAGATTTCGCCACCCGATACGAGAACCGGAGTACCACCCGCTTTGGAAAAAACTTTTCCACCAAGCCCCGGTATCCTCATTTTCAACCCTTTGATATCATCAATTGAATTGATCTCCTTATTGAACCATCCTCCCATTTGCACAGCAGTATTTCCGCAGCTTATTGGAAGTAGATCATACGGGGCATATAGATCTTCCCACACTTTGTCACCGCCTCCTGAAAGGATCCAGGCATCCATTTGCTGGGAGTTCATTCCGAAAGGAACAGTCGTCAGAAACTGCCCTGCGGGAATTTTTCCGGCCCAGTAATATGCGGCCCCGTGATTCATTTCAATTGCGCCATTGCTCACCGCATCGAATCCCTCCAGCGCCGGGATCAGTTCACCGCCACCGTAAACCGTAATTTCCATCCTGCCACCGGACATCTTTTTAATCCAATCGGCAAGCATTTTGCATCCCTCCCCAACAATCGGGAAATTAGGGGGCCAGGTTGTGGTCATTTTCCACCTGTAGGTATTGTTGAAATTGATATAGGGTCCCTGTGACTCTGATTTTTTTGCTTCACTGCAGGCTGATAACCCGATTGCTCCAATTGCTGAGGCGGTTACCGCATTCCTGATGAACTTTCTTCTGGGATTCTGCTTCATTTTTTCTTGGTTCTGTTTCTAAAGCTCGTGTATGACCATTTGTCAGAATTAATCCATAAAACAGTCATATCAATGCCAAAATGACATCAAAAGTCCTGAATTACCAGGTGGAATAGCTTTTGATATCAATTGATTGAATGATAAAAATGGTCAAAAGCAAATGAATTTCAATAACTATACAATTAAATCACAGGAGGTTCTTCAAAAGGCCTCTGAAATTGCTTCGGGAAATGACCAGCAGGTAATTGAAACCGGGCACATTTTGAAGGCCATACTTCAGTCGGATGAAAACCTGATCTCATTTTTACTGAAGAAAATTGGAGCCTCCCGGCCAGCTATTGAAACGAAACTTGATGAGGTAATAAATAGTTATCCAAAAGTTTCCGGAGGCCAGCCATATTTATCTAATGAAGCTCACAAAGTCCTTCAAAAAGCAGAGAAGCACCTTAAGGAATTCGGGGATGAATTCGTGGCGGTAGAGCATCTTATCCTGGGATTATTATCCGGTAGCGATAAGGTCACACAAATCCTAAAGGATGCCGGATTTGAGGAAAAGGGACTGATCAAGGCCATAAAAGAATTAAGAGGAGGAGATAAGGTTACCGATAAAAATGCCGAATCCAAATATCGATCTTTAGAGAGGTACTCTCGCAACTTAAATGACCTGGCTATGGATGGAAAAATAGATCCGGTCATTGGGAGGGATGACGAGATCAGGCGATTACTTCAGATTCTGGCTAGAAGAACCAAAAATAATCCAATGCTGCTTGGTGAACCCGGTGTGGGTAAAACGGCGATCGTTGAGGGAATGGCTCAAAGGATCGTGGACGGTGATGTGCCTGAAAACTTAAAGACCAAGACAATAATTTCTCTTGACATGGGTTTGCTGGTTGCCGGTGCTAAATATAAGGGAGAGTTTGAAGAAAGGTTGAAATCAGTAATCAAAGAAGTGACGGACAGCGAGGGAGAAATTATATTATTCATAGATGAAATTCACACGTTGATCGGTGCAGGAAGCGGTGGAGAAGGGGCGATGGATGCTGCCAACCTGCTGAAGCCTGCACTGGCACGCGGTGAATTGCACGCCATCGGCGCCACAACCTTGAAGGAATATCAGAAATACATTGAGAAGAACAAGGCCCTGGAGAGAAGATTTCAAACGGTCACGGTAGACGAGCCATCGGTCCAGGATACCATATCCATCTTGCGCGGGATCAAGGAGAAATACGAGGTTCATCATGGTGTAAGGGTAAAGGATGATGCGGTCATATCAGCTGTGGAGCTGTCGAACAGGTATATATCGGATCGTTTTCTGCCGGATAAGGCGATTGACCTGATGGATGAGGCCGCTTCCAAATTAAGAATTGAGATAGACTCACTTCCCGAGGAGCTTGATGAGCTGAATCGTAGGATCATGCAGTTGGAAATCGAAAGGGAAGCCATTAGAAGGGAGAAAGACAAGGTCAAGGAAACGGAGCTTTCCAAAGAAATTGCTGATCTGGAAGGCAAGCGCAATGAGCTGAAAGCGAAATGGCAAAATGAGAAGAACGTGATCCAGGGAATACAGAAGGAAAAGGAGAACATCGAACGGTATAGAACGGAAGCTGAGCAACTGGAACGGGCCGGGGAATTGGGAAAGGTCGCAGAGTTAAGATATGGTAAGATCGTTGAGGCGGAAAAGAAGCTGGAAGAGTTCAAAAAGCAACTTATCGAAATGCAGGGAGAAAGTTCACTTCTGAAAGAAGAGGTGGACAGTGAGGATATTGCAGAAGTTGTGGCGAAATGGACGGGCATTCCCGTATCGAAAATGCTGCAAAGTGATCGTGATAAGCTGCTTAAGCTGGAGGAGGAGCTAGGGAAAAGCGTTGCCGGGCAAACAGAGGCGATTGCCGCGGTATCTGATGCGGTGAGAAGAAGCAGGGCCGGTCTGCATGATCCGAAGCGGCCGATCGGATCTTTTATCTTCCTGGGAATGACGGGAGTCGGTAAGACCGAACTTGCCAAAACACTTGCCGATTACCTTTTCAACGATGAAAATGCCATGGTAAGGATAGATATGTCGGAGTACCAGGAGCGTCATGCCGTTAGCAGATTAATAGGAGCACCTCCGGGCTATGTCGGTTATGATGAAGGTGGTCAATTGACGGAAGCGGTGAGAAGAAAGCCATACAGCGTGATCCTGCTGGATGAAATTGAAAAAGCTCATCCGGATGTATTCAATATCTTGCTGCAGGTCCTGGATGACGGCAGGCTCACTGACAACAAAGGCCGAATAGCCAATTTCAAGAATACAATTATCATAATGACGACCAACATCGGCTCGCATCTGATCCGTGAAAGCTTTGACAAGATGGATGAAACTAATATTGAGGAGATCATTGAAGAAAGTAAGCACCAGGTTTTTGAATTACTGAAGAAAACCGTTCGTCCCGAGTTTTTAAATCGGGTGGATG
This sequence comes from Cyclobacteriaceae bacterium, assembly GCA_028278225.1. Lineage (GTDB taxonomy): Bacteria > Bacteroidota > Bacteroidia > Cytophagales > Cyclobacteriaceae > JANQEU01. The sequence goes on along the minus strand of JANQEU010000069.1, from coordinate 147,540 downwards.
AGACCATTATGTTCAGACCGCTCAGCGTGGATGATCTTCAAAAGATCGTGGCAATTCAGTTTAAACTGATCCGGGACCGGCTGGAAGAAAACGGCATTAAAGTGGAAGCAGATAAGAAGGTCCTGGAACATCTGGGTAAAATTGGTTTTGATCCTCAATTTGGGGCCAGGCCATTGAAACGAGTACTTCAGCGGGAAATACTGAATGAATTATCTAAAGAAATACTGGGTGGAAAGATCCGGAAAGATTCGGTAATTGGTATCACGTTGAGTGACAAAGATAGAATAGAGTTTATCAACCTGGATGAAGTGAAAGTGGAGTGATAAAGTTCAGGAGTGGTGCCAAATAGGAGCTAAGCTGCCCCTGTCAAATAATGATATTCCTCATGAGGATATTCATCACATTTTTCTTCAAAACAATCCGCAGGATCCTGTGGGCTGTCATTGTCGGTTTCATGATAGCATGGCACAATGTCTATCATGAGGAAGTGATGCTGACCGAAGAAACAAACATTGAAGTTTCTGTCAACGAGGAAGACCGGGAAAAGGAAGTGGAAAGAATTGAGTGATTGGGGGAGCTCATCACTCAGAACGGTGGAATATACGGTCCGGATGGAACAGTAATCTGAACTTAAGCAGCGACCAAAAACCCGGCTCATACGAATCGTACATCTTATGGATAATTTCTGTTAAATACTTTCTTTGTTTCTTTCAGATTTGAAATTCCAAAGAGGCATTTTTCAAATCATGTATTCAAAATACACAATAGTTTGTATTATAAATACTAATTATCTTGTATTGTAAATACTAAATATTATCTTTGTATAGTAGGGAAATAACAATATGTTAACCAAGTCTGCAATAAGTGAGGCAATAAATGAGCAGAATAGTACTCTTTTTGAGAAAAAGATTATTCCCAGAAGTGTGCCTATCCCGAAAAGTACAAACAGGATATTGATACTGTCAGGAATAAGGCGCTGTGGAAAGAGCACATTAATGCGTCATCATTTCCTTAAAAATGACAATGCCATTTACATCAACTTTGAAGATCCGCGTCTGATAAATTTCGAACTATCCGACTTTGCCAGACTGGAAGCGATAATGCAGGAACAGGGCAAGGAATGGCTCCTGCTGGATGAAGTGCAAATAATAGACCAATGGGAAATATTCGCACGATCAGCCCATGATAAAGGTATTTCACTAGTCATCACCGGTTCCAATGCAAGCCTCTTAAGCCGGGAATTGGGAACCAAGCTAACCGGAAGATATTACCAGATAGAGTTGTTCCCTTTCAATTTCGATGAGTTCCTGGTTTTCCATAAATCAGAAAGAACACTAAAGGATTTTGACCGGTACTTCAGCTTGGGTGGTTTTCCGGAGTTTTTGGAAGAACCAAATTCAGATTACCACCGCTTACTTCTAAGAGACATTGTCACAAGGGATATTGCACTTAGGCGACACCTGACAAACGAAAAGCAACTTTTACGATTGGCTGTACACCTACTCAGCAATATCGGAAAAGACTTCAGTTACAATAGTTTATCAAAAATACTGGAAATAAAGTCGGTCAGATCTGTTATTGATTACTGCGACTATTTGAATGAAAGTTATTTATTGGAATACATACCCATGTATTCAACATCTATAAAGAAACAAATAGCCAATCCAAAAAAGGTATACGCTGTCGATTCCGCTTTTGCCCAGTCAAACAGCATGTCTTTCAGCAAAGATTTGGGCCGCAGATTAGAAAATATTGTTTTCAATAAACTCAGATATCTTGGTGAATCCATCTTCTATTACAGGAATAAAAACCGTGAATGTGATTTTCTTACCAAAACAAATGAGCAGATCACACGGGCCGTTCAGGTCTGCTGGGAAGTAAACAATGACAATTTGTCGAGGGAAATAGAGGGATTAAAGGCTGCTATGAGAGAGACAAGTACCCAAATAGGAATAATAATAACATACGATCAGGAAGATGACATTGATGGAATACCATTGATCCCCGCCTGGAAATGGATCTAGCGCTCTCGCAAGCCTAAGGTGGGTGGGCACCAGCTACCATCGGTGACTTCGGGGTAGCTTTCAAAATAATAACCTGTACTTAAACATCGGCCAGAAACCCAGCTGATAAGAATCATAGATCTCATGGGTATGAAAGCTGTAATTCCGGTAAAGGACATTCTTCTGATCGGTGATATTCTGGAGATCTAACAACCACTCCTGGCTAATCTTTTTCATTTGCATACGATAACCGAGTCGTATGTCGGCACGGAAATAGTTAGGGTAACGGTCTTTGTAAGCTTCATCCTCGTTGTATTCTACACTCCCGGAAGCTTCGGAGGCAGCCGGATCAATAGGGACAAATCTCCGGTTGCCGGCGTAGGTAACTCTCAGATCGACGATCATGCGATTGTATTCACCTATCGAAAATTCTCTGCCGGTCAGCAAATTCGTAACGAAATTGCCGTTAAATGCGGTATTTCTTTCCACACCGTCGCTTCCTTTATACTTCGAGTCATACAGTGTTGAAGTGGACATGAGATACCAGCCATCGTTGAGGTACTTTTCGATCGTCAGCTCCAGTCCAATGTTTCTCCCCGAGCCTTTGTTTTTTAGCGAATCAATAGTTGGCAGCCCAAAATCTACACCCATGTTCAGCATCGAAAAGCTGCTTGGAGCCATTTCAACAGGCACATCAAACAACCTTTGGTAGTATGTCTCCACTTTGATTCTCCAATCCTGAAGGAAACTGTTTTCATATCCGGCAAGGAAATGATCACTTTTTGTCAGACCCAGACCGGTATTGGTTCTCCTGATGGTTCCATCTGACAGATAAGTCTCATTGAAATAAACCGTGAGTCCCTGTGTTTGGCTATGTCTGCCATATGCAACATTAAAACTGCTTTGAGGATTGATTTTATACTTAATACCCAGTCTTGGCTCCAGGGACCATGACCTGTTGTTTTGTGTGAGATTCAGATAGTGCATACCACTATTCACTATTAGATCTTCTCGTAGTTTAAGACTCCAGGCAGCATACACCTTATAAAGCCAGGTTGACCCATTCTCATGAATTGTACCCGGTTCATCGTATTGCCTGTAGACATCATGGGTAAGATCCATGTTGATCCTGTTAATAGATGACCCGATATTTACCGTATTCCTGGAATTGATCTTCTTGTTGAACTCATTCGTATAGTTCAGCGTCCATTGTGCATAGTCATTGTATACATATGGATCAATACCTACCACAGTTAGGTTATTGTCCCTGGTTATAGTATCGAGATCTGCGATGAATTCATTGGCTGATAAAGTAATGTTGTTTCGGAAGAAGGTATTTTCATCAAAAAAATGGAAATATGATGCACCGATTACTCCGGTATTTGACGTGTTATAGATGTCGATGTCTATGCCACCATAAAGGTCGTCATTTGCCTTGTCCGAGTCAATCTCACTACCTAACAGATCAATTTCGCTTAGCCCCCCGATACCAAAAATTGAAAACGACCCTTTCTTGTTTGGTATGTTGACTTTGAAAGTAAGATCCTGATAATATGGGATTGCCTGTCCGGTACCTGTGCCAAACCCAATCTTATGCATCACTGCGGGAACTGAATATCTGTAATTAACGGTGTATGAAGCTCGTTCACCTTTTTTGAAAGGACCTTCAGCTCCTGCTTCGATGCCATTAAATCCAATCTGGAATACATGTTCTCTTTTTTCGAAATTTCCATTTCGAAGACGAAGATCAAAAACACCTGAATTGGCATTTCCAAACATTGCCGGGAATGCACCGGTATAGAATTCCGAATTGCTTAACTGGTTGTTGTTAAGGATAGTGACGGGTCCACCTGTGGTGCCCATACCTGCATAATGATTTGGGTTCGGAATGTCAACCCCTTCTAATCGCCAAAGGAGTCCCGTTGGAGAATTCCCCCTGATGATAATATCATTTCTGCCATCATTGACTCCACTAACTCCTGCAAAATTTGCCGCCATCCGACCCGGGTCACCTAATGATCCGGCAAATCTTTCTGTTTCTGCGATATTGAATCCGATAACACTAAGAGTTGCCAGTCCATTAAGTTCTTCATATGTCCTGCTTGTTCCTTCTACCACGACTTCTTCCATCATGGTAGTACTTTCCTCCATGCTCACCTTTAAGGAAGTCTGCTTACCCACGGAAACCGGGATGTTTGGGAGGATCAGGTCTTCATATCCTACGAATGAGAGCTTCAGATCAATAGCACCCACAGGTACATTGTCTATTTTAAAATAACCATCAAAATCAGTAATACTTCCATTAAGTGGATCGGAGTCCATAACCACAACGGTCACGCCAAGTAAAGGATATTGGGATTGCGCGTCTGTGACTTGGCCTCTCACCGTTTGATACTTGAGTTCCTGTGGCTGGGCAATTATCGAAATTGCCATACTGAGAAGAAGAAGGGTGAGAATTAAACGCATTTTCAAAAAAGAGCAAATGGTACCAAATCTGCATATTGAAAGACGCTAAATTATTGCAGAAGTTTCTCGAAGATAATGGATTCTCTTATCGGTCTTAATGATTATTATCACATACGTATGATACTGTTCAATCATAAAAAAGGGAGCCAAGGCTCCCTTCTTCTAGTTCTCCATTTCTTTCAACCGCTTTTCGTAATCCTTTATTTGTTGATCAATCTTTTTCGTATCACCAACAAGAACAATCGTCATATCTTCCGGACGGATGTATTTTTTTACCATCTCGGATACTTGTTCCGGCGTGACCGCGTAAATATTTTGAACCCTTTCCGTTAAATATGTCTCAGGGAGGTCATATAGTTCCAGATAGTTCAACTGACTGATAATACCACCCGGAGTCGAGTTTTGCAATACATATACACCAGCTTCGTAGTTTTTGATACCATCCAGTTCCTCTTTTGGAGGCGGCTCATTTTGCAACTGATAGATCTCTTTCGTGATTTCTCTTAATGACGGACCTGTAAAATCTGTGGTAACATCAGCCTGCTCATACCAAATGGCAGTTCTGAAGCGTGCATTAATGTTACTGAAAGGTGAATAGGTATATCCCTTATCTTCCCTGATATTGCTTGTTATTCTTGATCCAAACGATCCACCGAGCAAAGAGTTGGTCACGTCTAATGCAATGTAATCGGGATGTGATGCATCGACTACAGGCAGCCCCATCATCAAGGTGGATTGGGGCGCATCCGGACGGTCGATCATTTCAATACCCTGCCCGGTTATTGCTTCCGCTACCGGGTAATCAGGTTCCGGCCCCTCTCTCCATGAGCCAAGCGCACTTTCAACAGCTGTTTGAACCTTCGACGAATTATACATACCGGCTACATAGACGGTGGTTCGTTTAGCGCCGAAATTTGTATCGTAAAAATCCTTCACTTTTTCGATAGTGAAACTTTCAAGGATCTCTTCGGTAGGGTAGACGCGACCATACGGGTGATCCGGGTACAGCATTCCGTAAAACTTTTCACTTGCCTGCGCCTGAGGCCTGGTTTTGGCCACACTCAGGTTACGCTTCATATCATTCACCAGTCTTTCGATTTCGCTCTCAGGAAATAATGGATTGACAAGAATATCTGCCATCACGGCGATTGCGTCGGGCACAAATTCATATAAAACCGAGGCACTGACATATGTGGCATGTGGGCTTACGGCCACGGACAAGTCTCCTCCCATACCTGCAATTTCATCCGCAATCTGCTCGCTGCTACGATTGGTACTCCCTTCCTTCAGCAGGTCTCCAAGCAGGTCCACCAACCATACTTCATCCGCATTTTCGTGAATATTCCCTGATTTTACGACGATCTGGATATTGGCTTTTGGTATCGATCCCCATGGTATGAGGACACTTCTCAGTCCATTGTCATAGGTCTTTACTTCTTTCTCAGGAAGTGTAAATCCTTTAGGAGTACCTCCTTCGGGTGGCAGTTCTTTCTCCTGAGCCTTGACCACAGCGTAACTCAGGGCGATTCCCAATGTATATAATAAGATCTTTTTCATTTTCATAAATTTTAGTTTTGACCGGCAAGTGGTTTCAGTGTCAGGATGGTTCTGTTCGTTTTTCGCAGGTATTCGGCGATTGTGCTTTCGACATCCGCCGGAGTAATCTTCTTAAATTCATCTTCCAGCTCATTAATACGGGCAGGATTGTCATCAAAAAGGGCAAAACTGCAGAGCAGATCAGCTCTTCCCAGCCCAAAAAAATTGCCCAGGTTTTCGTAGAGTGAAGACCGGATCTTGATAAGTGCATTATCCAGCATCTCCTGGGTTACCCCGTTATCCATGAGGTCCTGCATGACAATATCTACCTCTTTAATTACGGTATCAGCTGCTATATCATTGTCATAAGTGAGGTTGAACATCCATAGCATCGGACCATTGTAGTTGAACATATCGCCGAGGTAGTTGATACCTCCGCTAACACCGGAAGAAAATCCATTATCCTTAACAAGTTTCTTGTAAAGCAGGCTGTTGTCGCCCTGAACCAGGACCTGATCCAAAAGTCCCATGGCATAGTAGGCCGTGGAATTTCGCTCCGGCATCTGATAGGCTATGGCGATTGCAGGCTTATTTGCCAGCTTATCTTCTTTTTCAAAACGCTTTTCCTGCTCTTGTCTTTTTTCGGAAATATCAGGTAGTTCAGGGATTTCTGCCGCAGGTATCTCACCAAAATATTGCTGGATCCATGCTTTGGCCTCATCCGGATTGAAATCTCCCACAACTGCCAAAGCGGCATTGTTAGGTGAATAGTAAGTATCAAAAAAGCTCTGAACATCTTCCAGCGTAGCGGCATCCAGGTCTTCAAGGTCTCCATAAAAATTATGGGCATTGTACCAGTTTTCGTTGGCATACTGCGGCATATCCAGCCAGGGAAATCCGCCATATGGCTGGTTGAGTACGTTGACTTTCACTTCATTTTTTACCACACCCTGCTGATTCTCAAGGTTGAGCTGGGTTATGTCCAGGCCCTTCATCCTGTCGGCTTCAGCCCACAGAACGGTTTCCAGCTTATGCGCCGGCATCACTTCAAAATAATTGGTGAAGTCAAAGCGCGTGGAACCATTTAATATTCCACCGTTCTTTTGCACCAATTGAATGAATTCCATTTTGCCCAGATTTTTTGATCCCTGGAACATCATGTGCTCAAATAAATGAGCAAACCCGGTGCGGTCCTGCGGTTCGATCCGAAATCCAATGTTATAATAAACGGCCACAACAACCGTCGGCGAAGTGTTATCCGGAGATAAGATCACTTTCAATCCATTATCCAGTTTATAGTAATCAACTGGTACCTTAAATGATGAAGGTTGTTCACCACCTGTCATATCGGCACACCCGGTAAACAGGATGGCCAAAGCGAGTACAAATAATTTTGTTAAATATTTCATTACGGTTTTCTTAAAAGACGAAATTTAGGAAATCCTTACAGTATATAATAGGTTAAAATATGTAAGGATAACAATTGAAGTTATGGATGTCCTGATTGTAGTCCTTGCGGTCGAACCAAATTTCAGAATTCGCTGATGCACTGTGCCTCACGGCAGGGGAGCAAAGGAGGCAGTGGTAGGTTTTGAATTTTTGCTATACTCTTTTGCTATCTACTTGGCGACTCAGCGACTTTGCGGTTAAAAAAGATGACTCGACAGGCCGGATTCGACCTAGAATTCACTGATAAAATGGAACTCGATTTCCGGAGGATTCTCAAACGCCTTTAGTGAATAGTAATCAGCAATTTCAAGTATCTAATCCGCAGTAATTTTCGTTTTATTGATATTAGGAAGGACGATAGCTATCTTGTGGAAAGATTGAACAAATTTGTAATATGGGGAAAATCACTGGTGAAGAGGTATTAAATATAATGTACCTGGGTATCCAGGACAATAAAAAGATCATAAGAGAGCTTCACTGGCAAACAACGATAGGTTGGTTACTTGCCGGAGCAGCAATGTTAACATCCCTTACTTCAATAGTGTTTGTTGCATATCATATTTTTACCCATTGAGAATCCTTATTCCTGAAGAAAGAGTTCGACTTAGAATTCACTTATAAAATGGAACTCGATTTCCGGGAAATTCTCCTGGACCATTTGAAGCCAGGCCTTTGATTCCGCCATAAAGACCAGCTTTCCTTCTTTATCTCTTGCGATGTGTCGATACTTGTCTTTTACAAAGGCATCCAGCTTCTCATCGTCATTTGCATGGATCCAGCAGGCCTTGTAAATATTGACCGGATCGAATTTCACCCTGGCACCATATTCATGTTGCAGGCGATGTTGAAGAACTTCGAATTGGAGCGCCCCTACTGTTCCAACGACCTTACGAACCCCCATTTCATAAGAAAACAGTTGAGCGACACCCTCGTCCATCAATTGAAGTAATCCCTTTTCAAGCTGCTTGGCTTTCATTGCATCCAGATTGATGACTTCCTTGAATAACTCCGGAGAAAAACTGGGGATCCCTTTATAAAGCCCTTTTTCTCCTTCGCTCAATGTATCACCGATTTTCAGATTGCCGGTATCATAAAGTCCGACAATATCTCCGGGGAAGGCCTGATCGATTGTCTCTTTCTGTTGCGCCATAAAGGCGGTGGCATTTGAAAACCGGAAAGTTTTGTCCTGACGGACATGGTAGTAATTACTTCCCCGTTGAAATTTTCCTGAGCAAACCCTTACAAATGCAATCCTGTTGCGGTGTCTCGGATCCATGTTAGCATGAATTTTGAAAATGAATCCCGAAAACCTGTCTTCAAGAGGCTTTATCTCTCTTTCTTCTGTTTCTCTTGGTTTGGGATTGGGAGCGATCTGAATGAAGCAATCCAGGAGTTCCCGAACACCAAAATTATTTACCGCACTTCCGAAGAAAACAGGCGCTGTTGTGCCGTTTAGATAAGTTTCAACCTCAAATGGATCATAAACACCTTCTACAAGTTCGATGTCCTCCCGAAGCTGACCCATGGCTGAATCCGGAAGATACTTCTCCAGGGATGGATCGTCAACTCCTTTTATCTCAATAACATCCTCTGTTTTCTTAGTTTTACCCGGTTCAAACAGGTTCAGATTGTTTTCGTAAAGGTTATAAACGCCACGGAATCCTTTTCCCATACCGACAGGCCAGCTTAGCGGGCGGACCCTGATATCAAGTTTGTCCTCAATTTCGTCCAGCAATTCGAACGGATCACGTCCTTCCCGGTCCAGTTTATTAATAAAACATAGTACTGGCGTGTTCCTCATCCTGCAAACCTCCATCAACTTTTCAGTTTGAACCTCCACACCTTTTACACAGTCGATCACCATGATCACACTGTCCACAGCTGTCAATGTGCGATATGTGTCTTCAGCAAAATCCTGGTGCCCGGGGGTATCCAGAATATTGATTTTGAGATCTTTGTATTCAAAGCCCATGACCGATGTTGCCACGGAGATGCCTCTTTGCTTTTCGATATCCATCCAATCTGACCGGGCATGCATGTCAATTTTATTGGATTTTACCGCACCTGCCGTCTGGATGGCTCCTCCAAACAGAAGTAGCTTTTCCGTCAAAGTAGTTTTGCCTGCATCGGGGTGGGAGATGATCCCAAAAGTTTTTCGTCGCTGTATTTCCTGCTCTAAAGTCATCCTGAAAAAGAATCAGGGCGCAAAACTAGTAATTATTCGGATTGAAAGCAGGGACCAGCTAAGTGGACGTATTCTTTGTTACCCGGGAATCAGTCTATTCATCTTTGAGTGAAACAGCCGGGTTTATATATGCGGCGTTCAAGGTTTGAAATATAACAGTAACGAAGGTGATCAATAAAATGATACCAACGGGGGCGGCATAAAACCACAGGCCTATTTGTAATTGAAATGGATAGTTGTCCAGCCATTTATCCAGAACCAAATGAATAATTGGTAAACTGATCAGGCATGAGATCAATACAGCCTTGAAAAAATCTACGGATAACAAAATAAGAATGCTGGAGACAGAAGCGCCCAATGCTTTTCGAATTCCGACTTCCGGGGATCGTCTGAAAATTGTATAAGACGTTAATCCGAACAATCCCAGACAGGCTATGATTATTGCCAATACAGAGAATGAGCCAAAGATGTATCCAAACCGGACGTCTGTCTTGTATGCCTCATTGTAAAAATCATCCGCAAAGAAATAGTTGAAAGGTTCGTTCGGGAAAATGTCATTAAAAGCAGATTCTACCTTGCTAACGGATGACGTCATGTCATTGGATGAAACTTTCATACTAACATATCGACCCGGCATCCTTAACAGTTCAAAGATCAACGGTTGATAATCATTCTTAAGGGATTTTTGGTGGAAGTCCTCTGTCACGCCTATGATTTCAGCTGTTTCCTGGTTTTCCTGTCCATTTAACGGGTAATAAATGGAGCTGCCAACAGCTTTTTCGGCGCTGGCAAATCCCAGTTTTTTCCTGGCATTTTCAGTAAGGATGACTTTTGTGGAGTCAGAAGCAAATTCCCTGGAGAAGAATCGCCCTGCTTTTAATTTGATGCCATAATTTTCAAAGTAATTGTGATCGACATAGTATCGATGATAAGATCCGGCCTGGTCACGCGGAGTATTGGCCTGCCGGATATATCCACCCCAACCCCACACCTGATCGCCCGGTACAAAGTGAGATGAAGAAATATTAGTCACCTCGGGGATCTGTGAAATTCTGAGAAACAATGTTTTTACGGTACTTAAATCTATATCGGCATTAGCCATATATTCTACATCCAGCACCAGAGTTTGATCTATTTGCACACCCAAATCTTCCTGTTGCATGTAATTCAATTGTTTGTATATCGTTAGTGTCGATGCGATCAATGCGACTGATATGGCAAATTGAGAGATGACCAGAGCCTTCCTCAACCTTGCACCCTTTCCTGAGCCGCTGAACTTACCTCTGAGTACAACAATTGGCTGGTACGATGCAAGTACGATCGAGGGATAGATACCCGCCGCCAGTATCCCCAGCGTAAAAATCAAGATTGCACCCAGAATAATAGATGGCTGACTAAAAAGGATGAATGTCATTTCTTTACCTACCAATTGATTGAATCCGGGCAATAAAACTTGCATCAGCGTAAGGGATAATATGATGCTTATCAGATTAATAAAGGAAGATTCCAAAAGAAACTGAATGATTAATTGACCTTTGACGGCTCCATTGACTTTTCGAACGCCAACTTCCTTGGCCCTCTCTATCGCCCAGGAGGTAGAAAGATTGATGTAATTGACCCACGCAAGAACCAAAATGAAGGCCGCTATGATAGTAAGGTAAAAGACCGATTGATTATTGCCGTTTACCTCTGCTTCATCATGAAAATTCGAATGCAGGTAAACATCGGTAAGCTTTTGGAGTACAAAATCTTCACGATATTGAGCAGCCTCAAAATATTCGCCTTTATGTCTATCGATAAGCTCGGGAAATTTCTCTTCCAGGGCCGCAATATCAGTCCCCGGAGCCAGAGTTATGTATGTGAATATGGAATTTTCAGCCCAGTTCGTATGATAGTAATCATTACCCTCTAAAAGGGTCTGATAAGAAATTAAGAAATCAAACTTCAAATGTGAGTTTAGCGGGACATCCTCAAAAACCCCGGTGAGTATGAATGACCTGTAGCTGAATTCCAGAGTTGATTTTCCGATTTGGATTTTGCTCTCCCACTGGTCACCAAAATATTTTTTTGCCATAGATCGGGAGATGAGGATGGATCGCGGTTTTTCAAAAGCGGTTTGTGCATCGCCATAAAGGAGCGGGAAATCAAAAATTTCAAGAAATGCTGTATCAGCGTAGAATATTTTCTCCTCAATGAATGCCTTAACCTGATTGGTGTTGACATCTACATATTTGACCAGACCGTCATCAGCACGTAATCGGGTATAATTGGTCACTTCGGGCAGATTATGATATACCTCAGGACCCGCAGCCGAAAAATTCCGAGCGCTCCTGAACTGATATTCACCACTATATTTTTGTCCCTGTACCCTTAATCTGAAGATATTTTCCGCATTGGAATGGAATTGGTCATAGCTCCTCTCGAAAATGACATATTGAGCGATCAGTAAGCTGCTTATCATGCCAACGGTCAACCCCAGAATATTGATAAATGTAAACAACCTCTTTCTGAGGATTGTCCTGATCATTATGATGAAATAGTTTCGAAACATGGCTTAAAGTTCTTCACCAAATCAATTTCAAAAGGTATGCCAGTGAAGAATACGGGCCCTATTGAAAGAATAGCCCCTTTTTTTCAGAAAAGAATGAAATCAATGTTTCATTCTGAAACAATCTGGTTTTTCATAATGACACACTAATTCAGGTCAGAAGGTTTTGCATACCGGGGATCGGTCAATAGTTGATGATCCGTAAGTGTTTTTAGAAATGCAATGAGGTCATCCTTTTGCTCCTCAGACATTTGCACCCCATTAGTGCTGATATATTTCATCAGGGGGTGTGTGTAGGGTGAGATGACGAGTCCGTCGGAATAAAAATCAACAACCTCTCTCAAAGTTTTGAATCGTCCGTCATGCATATAAGGTCCTGTCAGCTCAACATTGATCAAAGACGGGGCCCTGTAAACTCCGGTATGCATGATATCGCCCGTTACTCCAAAGCGATCAAAGGGATCGGTGAAAACGGAATCCTTGGCATTGTTGAAAAATTCATAGGTGGACATAAGAAATCCACCATGACAATGAAAACAATCGGCTTCTTCTGAAAAGAACAGTTCCATTCCGCGGGATTCACTTTCTGTCAGCACCGTCTTTCCTTCTATGTATTGATGATATTTGGAATTGTTGCTGATTATTGTTCTTACAAATTGCGCTATTGCTTTGGTAATTCGCTCAATATTCACCTCTTCAGACCCAAAAGCATCCTTAAACATGGGAGGATAGACAGGGATTTCGGAAATGACCTGCACTGTTTGTTCTATGCTGCCGTTTATCTCATTCGGGTCGACAATAGTCATCCAGACTATTGACTCGATATTTTTCATATGAAAATGAGGTTCGGCTGGGACGTGATGTGCTTCAGAACCATACTGTGGGTTGGATGCTTCAATAAAACCATTCCAGAAATAGCCATTAGTATTGTAAACCAGGTTGACAAGGGGCAGTGTATAATGAGGGGTGAATGTCCCGGCAAGCCCCCTGGGTCTCCCCGAGGTAAATTCCGGATGATCAAATCCGGTGTCAAAGCCATTCTGCTGCAGATGGCATGAACTGCAAGACATTAAAGAATCCTGATGTGTCCTTCCGGATAGCCTGCCATCGTAAAACAAGTACCTTCCAAGCAAGACACCTTCTTCAGTAGTGAGATTGTCCTCAGGTATATTCAGGTCTTTTGGGAAATAGAATATGCCAGGGAATTCGTATGGCGTTGGCCCCTTTTGCACTTCGCTATCCCCACAACCGGCAAGAAGCAGGAATCCTAAGAAAGCGGACAACAGAATTTCATTCTTCATGGTTTATGATTTCAATATTTCCAATACTGAACCCGTCCGTCATGCCATTTTCTATGCCCATTCTCATGGCAGTTTGATTTTTCATGATCTTAGGTCCTACTACATCATGATCCCAGGTATTTGGGTTGCCAAACCAATTTTCTACGTTCATCACAACAGGTAATACCACGGTATCCCTTTTTGACAATTGCGCAATGCTCAGCGGAAGCGTCACCTCAAACCAGTTTTGAATAAAAGTTGTCTCACCACCTTCTTCAACCGAGCCGACACCAAGATGAAAGTTGAAGGGCTGACGCTCATTTTCAACATCGATCCAGAAGCCATTCAATTTCATATAATGATAGCCGCCATTATCCCCACCTATGTGAAATGGCCATATCATGTTGGCTTCAGGTGGATCAGTAAACTTTCCAACTGTGTTCTTTTCATCCTTTAAGCCAAAAGTCAATGTGAGGCTGGTATAATCCGCTACCGGTACCCCCTCGCTTATTGTCCAGGTAGAAGTTTCCGGGATATTGGTATCTATGTAGTGAATATTCTCATTCTGGGTTATTGAGGTGGTCTTATCCGGGCCGGTTAATATGATATCCGAAACAAACCATTGGATTTCAGTCACTTCATACTTGTTGCCGGCTTCATTCACATATATTAAGCTATCGAATAGAAGAGGCTGACCCTCTCCGTAATGGAGAAAGTGAATATCCAGCATCACCAGGTCATCGCTGGTTTTTGTGTCATCGTCCTTACATGATGTTAATGCCAAAATGCCCAAACCGAGGACAAGTGCAAGTATCCTTTTAAAAGTTATCACCTTAGTATTTTTTTATTAGAGAACATATTGCTAGAAAAACAATCAACAGGTGATCTTGGTGCATAAAAACGACACTTTTATTGTTAAAAGGAACTGATTTTTATCATGAGAAGGAACAGATCAAAAGTACAGTGACAATTGTGTCATTACGCGGGACTTAAATTGTATCTGATCGCCACTCAAACGCTGGTAAAAAGGTTTTTGAAAACCAGTGCCAATTGACATTTTTTTCCAGTTCACATGAAGACCCAGATGGGCCAGCATGATCGTGCCGCCGGTATTATCTGCATTTTGGCTGAACTCTATATCCGGTTTTGTGTGGTCCAGTCCCATACCTGCTTCAGGATATATTGAGAATGTGTTTTTACCGAACTTGTAGCTATAGCTGACCCTTGCATTCATCGACTTGCCAAACCAGTATCCAGGATCGTTCTCCCTGGACCAGCCCCTGATAATCGAAAAGTTACCTCCTGAACTTCCGCTTAGATACTGATATGTAAATCGAAAAAAGAACTCCGGGATTCCGGCTCCCGGTTGTATAGTGAAATCTGTTTCTGCAGATACCTGCGATGGGTCAACTACAGGTCTTCTTGAAAAATTCATTCCAAAGGCGGGCCGTAAAATGTGTTTTTGACTTTTATGTTCCTTCTCATAGTAATATTCCACTATGCCGATGGCACTGCTGATGCCTGTGTACTCCAACAAGCTATCTGTCACGGCTGAAGTACCTGCAAGATTGAGTACTCGGGCATAGTAAATACTATTCACTTCATATGGGAGAATAAATGTCAAATTGAAGGTTTCAGCAATATTCAGATTCCCTCTTAACTCCAGTGTTTTGAAAGTCTTCCGGTCTTTACCTATCTTATCCGTGATTGAACCTGGATCCGGAACGTGTGCTATTCGGGCATTGCCCGGCACAAAATAACTGGTTTGCTGAACAGGGCTTGTAATGCTATAACTTTCATAAACATCAAAACGGTGAAGTATGCTTATGTAAGACTTGTTTCGAAAACGTCCGAGATCATGAAACCTGCAGACTCCGCAGGCAATACTGTCACTCCAGGCCAGGACCAGGATCGTGGTGAAGAAAAATATTTTGATCTTTATGGATAACATAGCGGAATTTCTCCGACCCGGCAATAAATTCGGCTTCATTAGAATAATGAATTTATTGAATAGGGAGTTCCCTTCCGTACTTTAAGAATTGTCAAGTGAAATTCCTGATTGTCAAGATTTGAAAACCCGTATCAAAATATTGTACTGGATAATAATTATCATTCTGTTGTTCAATGTGAACAGGATTTACGACTTCCTGACCGAAATGCCTCCATTTCTTAGCGTTTCAGCTATTTTTCTTGTTTTATTTGTTACCATAGTACTGGTTATTTATTACGCTAAGAAAAACTAGTGTCGAGGTGTTAGCATTATGAGAAATAACAGGCGATTTATTATCTATTTCTTCATTGGCTTCCTGGTTTACTTTATACTCGATAACAATGAAGGCTATATTTCCGAATCTGATTTTGACTGGCTGGTACCCCTATTGATCGTGATGGTAATTCTGTTTTTCGGATTAAGGTACTGGTCTGTCAGGAACAGGAAATAACATCATTTCACCTGCATCGAAAAACCGAAAGTCAACAAAACTTATCCTGTCAGTTTCAAAAAAAGGCCGACCACTGGCCGACCTTATCCAAATACTAACTTTAACATAAAAAACTTTCCTGATCAGATCAGTAAGTTTTGGTGTAAAGATACTGATTAAATTCATGTCGGGATAATATTCTGATAATATTAAAGCCGTACGCTCCGGTGCGCTTTTCATATGACATCTCACTGTATAATGCTACCGGACGCCATAATTCTTTATCAATCGGCTGACATAATGTCAGAGATCATTTCTTTGGCACAAGCATTGATAATCCTATTTCGGATGAGAATTAGTACAGACACTTAAAAGAATAATAATGGGTAAAATAATTGGAATTGACTTAGGTACTACCAACTCCTGTGTTTCTGTAATGGAGGGGAATGAACCTGTTGTAATCCAAAATAGTGAAGGTAGAAGGACTACTCCCTCGATTGTTGCTTTTTTGGACAAGGGTAAGGGAGAGCGAAAGGTTGGTGATCCGGCAAAGCGGCAAGCTATCACCAATCCTCAAAACACCGTTAGCTCTATCAAGAGATTTATGGGGAAAAAATACAAGGAAGTCCCTAATGAAATAAAAACCGTCTCATATGGACTGGAGTCTGGTAACAATGATGTGGTTCGGGTAAAAATTGGGGATAGAAACTACACGCCACAGGAGATTTCAGCCATGGTCCTTCAGAAGATGAAATCAACTGCGGAAGATTTTCTTGGGCAGGAGGTTAAAGAAGCTGTGATTACCGTACCGGCTTATTTCAATGACTCCGAACGTCAGGCGACCAAGGAGGCTGGACAGATTGCCGGCCTGGAAGTAAAACGGATTATCAATGAGCCCACGGCAGCTGCGTTGGCGTATGGCCTTGACAAAAAAAACAAGGACATGAAAATTGCAGTATACGACCTGGGCGGGGGAACCTTTGACATATCGATACTGGAACTGGGTGAGGGCGTATTTGAGGTGAAATCGACAAATGGAGACGTTCACCTTGGAGGTGACGACTTTGATGCGGTGATCATAGATTGGCTGGCGGAAGAATTTCAGAAGGATGAGGGAATTGATCTGAGAAAAGATCCGATGGCATTGCAGCGACTTAAAGAAGCTGCTGAAAAAGCCAAGATCGAGCTATCAAGCTCCAGCAGTACAGAAATTAACCTGCCTTACATCATGCCTGTAGACGGTATGCCTAAGCACCTGGTCAGAAATTTGAGTCGTTCGAAGTTTGAGCAATTGGCGGATGACCTTGTAAAACGATCCATGGAACCGGTGAAAAAGGCTTTGGATGATGCAGGAATGTCTACAAATGACATAGACGAAGTAATCCTTGTCGGAGGTTCTACACGAATCCCGATCATCCAGGGGCAGGTCGAGAATTTTTTCGGTAAGAAGCCTTCGAAAGGAGTAAACCCTGATGAGGTCGTTGCCATCGGAGCAGCCATTCAGGGAGGTGTATTGACCGGTGAAGTTAAGGATGTATTGCTTCTCGATGTAACACCCCTTTCGCTGGGTATTGAGACATTGGGTGGTGTGTTTACCAAATTGATTGAATCCAATACAACCATTCCTACCAAGAAGTCAGAAATATTTTCAACAGCCGCTGATAATCAGCCTTCGGTAGAGATCCATGTGTTGCAAGGTGAAAGACCCATGTCGAGAGACAACAGAACGATCGGGAGATTCCACCTGGATGGTATTCCTCCTGCAATGAGAGGCATCCCTCAAATCGAAGTGACGTTTGATATTGATGCCAATGGGATTTTACATGTATCCGCCAAGGATAAGGGTACGGGGAAAGAACAAAAGATCAGAATTGAAGCATCATCCGGTCTCACTGATGACGAAATCAACAAAATGAAGGAAGAGGCCCAGGCTAATGCGGAAAGTGATAAGGCTGCCAAGGAAACTGCTGACAAGATCAATCAGGCAGATTCGCTGATCTTCCAGACTGAGAAGCAATTGAAGGATTATGGCGATAAATTGTCGGAAGGGAATAAGACGGCAATTGAAGGCGCTTTGACGAAGCTTAAGGAAGCGCATGGAAAGCAAGACCTGGCAGCGATAGACACTGCAATGAACGAACTGAATACTGCATGGCAGGCAGCTTCACAAGAGATCTATCAGGCTCAGCAGGCAGCCGGAGCGGAAGGTGCGGCTGCCGGTGACGCACAAGCCGCCGGTGACGATGCCGGTGCTGCAGGAGGTGATGAAGAAGTGTCTGATGTAGAATACGAGGAAGTAGACGACAAGAAATAAGTCATCTTCCCTGAACATAGATGTTAAACCCATCGTCCCGGTATCAGTAGGAGGCGATGGGTTTTTTGTTACCAATCATAAAAGAAAGTCCAGGAAATTTCTTGGGTTGACAGATTTAAATCCTGCGTCCGGATATGCATTAGCCCAGGCAACCGGAACTTTCACTTTTTTCCGGTGATTCCATTTAAACTCATACCCGAACAAATTACCATCCCTTTCCTCTACAAGATCAATCTCCTGCTGATCATATGTTCTCCAGAAGAAGTTATTGGAAGGGGTCGAATCGTATTCCTGTTTCTTGATTCTTTCTATAAAACAAAAATTTTCCCAAAGCTGGCCCAGATCATTTCTTGTATCCAGCAAATTGAAATTGTTGATGATCGAATTCCGGACCCCATTATCCAGGAAATAATACCGGGAAGTTTTGGTGACCTCTTTTCTCAGGTTTCTGGAAAAGCCTGATAGCTTCTTGATTATAAAGGTCTTTTCAAGCAGGTCGAGGTATCTCTCAACAGTTTGTTTGGCAATGTTCAGTGAATTGGCAAGTTCATTTAGTGAGACCTCATGACCAATTTGAAAAGCGAGCAACTTTAAAAGATTATTAAGCTTGGAAGCATTTCTGATATTTTCGAGTTCCAGGATATCCTTAAATAAATAGGAATTTCGAAGTTCAAGCAGATATTCCCTTTTCAAAGCGTGATTTTGTGCAGTCAAGACTTCAGGGTAGGTTCCATAAATCAGGTAATCGTCCAGTTTTTGTAGTAACTCCATGTTACCATGCCACAATGAAAACTCTTTTACCGAAACCGGGAATAAAAAGATCGTCCACATACGACCAGTCAAAGGTTCGCTTACCTGGCTGGAAAGTTGAAAGGAGGAAGAGCCGGTAACAACAACTTTTAAATCAGGGTTGTGGTCAATTAATATCTTTAGTCCCCAGCCGATTTCAGGAATCCTTTGGGCCTCATCAATAAACACCAGATCATAGCCGAAAAAGGCGTTCACAATAAGGTTTTTATCTTCCGAGGACAATATATCTCTGAGTTGTATATCGTCCCCGGTTCCGGTATACACCTTTCCCTTTTGAGCAGAAAGTAATTTCTGGACCAGAGTAGTTTTTCCACTTCGCCTGGGGCCATACAGAACGACCACCTTACCTGTGGTCAGTTTATCATTTAGATTGTCATATGCGATTCTGTTGATCCACATGCTGTTAGCCCTCATTTCAATGGCTTGTTTGCTCCGGATTTTACAACATTTTTACTAAAATTAGCTAATTACAGTAACCTAACTTGTCAAATTTAGCTAATTACAGCAATTTAACTTGCCAAATTTAGCTAAAATTATGTAATTCCTTATTCTGTTTTGTTGATTTCAAACCGTGCGACTTTGGTCTGTTTCGGATGTAAAGAGGGATCTCCCGGAGAGTCCCTGACAGATTACAAGGGATGACTTTCGGAATATGATGAAGGAATCATTTTTGTAGTCATCCGTTTGCAGTCTAGCTTTGCCCGCTAATTCCATATTTTGAAAATATTTATAAAAACGCTTCAAGGCCTTGAGGGCGAATTGCAGAAAGAGCTCGAACAGTTGGGTGGTCAGAACATTGAAAGAGGTAATCGTTCGGTTTCCTGCGAGGGTAATTTAAGCTTCCTGTACTCAGCTAATTACTCACTTCGTACAGCACTCAAGGTGTTTGTCCCGATTCACACCTTTCGGGCAAAGAACGAGCAGGAGCTATATAATGGTGTTAAGAAATTTGACTGGTCCCAATACCTGGATGTCCATCGAACATTTGCCATTGATCATACGATTTTTTCAGATTATTTCAAGCACTCAAAATTTGCATCCCTGAAAATGAAGGATGCTATTGTTGATCAACTGCGCGAAAAACTAAGGTCCAGGCCCCGTGTGGATACGGAAAACCCGGATATCAGATTCAACCTTCACGCGTATAAGGACGAATTTACCATTTCTCTTGACAGTTCAGAGGAAAGCCTTAACCGCCGTGGCTATCGGCCAAAAGGCCATAAAGCACCCTTGAATGAAGTTTTGGCAGCCGGTATGCTCAAGCTTGCAAACTGGACTAAGGAAACTCCGCTACTCGATCCGATGTGCGGCACCGGAACAATCCTCATTGAAGCGGCAATGATGGCCTTAAATATTCCTCCCCAATACAAGAGACAGGATTTTGGATTCAAGACATGGAATAATTTTCATCCGGGAATATGGAACAGGGTAAAAATGGAAGCCGACGCAAAGATCAGGAAATCAACAATTGCCATCAGGGGAGGCGACATAGATAAAAACGCGGTGGAGATGGCAAACACTACCCTGGGTTCATTGCGACTTAAGCGAGAGGTGATTGTAAGACAGGAAAATTTTGCAGTTCAAAGCTCACGCGGAGTAGATGGAATGATCGTTACAAATCCACCATATGGTGAAAGAATAGGTAACCGGGTGGAACAACTGTACAAAGATCTTGGAGATACTCTGAAACATAAGTTTTCAGGTTATGATGTATGGATACTGAGTTCGAACAAAAGAGCTCTGAAACAGCTGGGGTTAAAACCATCCGAATCAATCGAGCTGTTTAACGGACCACTACGCTGTGAATTTTGTAAGTATGAAATGTATCACGGGAGTAAAAAGAATTAGTGTTAAGTTAAGTATACTTTAGCCGAACCAAGCCTGGTTCTTTTTGCACTGCACTGCTTCAAAAAATCATTGCAGAACGCTGCTATGCGCAAATTTTTTTCATTGCTCAGCACAAAAATAACTTCGGCTTTTCCGACACAGTACACTTAACTCAACACAAGTTTCCATATTTGCAATAAATTCATTTGTTAGCTTCGCATTTTCAAACATTCCCGTCATTTCATTGAATGAGACAAAATTTGTTAAGGCTGGGTGCTGATGAACTTTCCTATGAGATAAGAGGAATTGTTAAGAAGGCAGAACAACTGACTGATCTCGGATACAGGATCTTTTGGGAAAATATCGGTGATCCGATTCAAAAACGTAAAAAGTTGCCGGCCTGGATGAAAGAAGTTATCGCCGATCTCCTGAAGGAAGATGAAACTTATGGATACAGTCACTCAAAGGGGCTTTTGGGAACAAGAGAATTTCTGGCACAGAAATGCAATGAGCGTGGCGGCGTCCAGATAGATCCGGTAGATATAACTTTTTTTAACGGACTGGGGGATGCCATACAAAAAATATATCAGTACCTCTTGCCCACATCCCGGATTATCGGACCTTCTCCGGCTTATTCGACGCATAGCTCAGCGGAGGCTGCTCATGCCAATAATCATCCGATAACCTACAAATTGGACCCCGAAAATCAATGGTACCCCGATATTGATGACATGTACATGAAGGTGAAGTACAACGAGAATATTGTGGGAATTATGGTGATAAATCCTGATAATCCAACCGGGATGGTTTATCCGAAATACATTTTGGAGCGAATTGTGGAGATAGCGAGGGAATTTAATCTCTTTCTGATATTTGATGAAATCTACATGAACATCGTCTACAATGGCGCAGTGACATGTACCCTCTCAGAGGTCATAGGAGAGGTGCCGGGCATTTCCCTCAAGGGGATCAGCAAGGAATTTCCCTGGCCTGGAGCAAGATGCGGCTGGACGGAATATTACAATCGACAATCAGATCATGATTTTAACAAACTTTGTGAAACGATTGATAACTCAAAGATGATAGAGGTCAGCTCAACGAAACTACCTCAGCGAGCTATTCCAAAAATCATGAGCGATCCGCGGTATATGGAATTTATCAACGATAACAACAAGAAAATTGGTGAGAGAAGCGCCAATATGATAGATGTTTTTCATGACATTCCATACGTCAAATTCAATCAGACCAACGGAGCCTTTTACAACACTGTGATCTTCAGGAAAGATGCACTACACCGGGAACAGCAAATGCAGATTTCGGATCCAAAAGTTCAAAGCCTCCTGGAGGGTTGGTTAAAACCCGATATGGCGCTTGATCAAAGATTTGTTTACTATTTGCTGGCGGCAAAACATGTTTGCGTGGTGCCCATCTCTTCATTTGCATCAGACCTGTACGGGTTCCGGATTACATTGCTTGAAGAAAATATGGACATACAAAAAGAGACATTGCTGCGTATTCGCGAGGGAATAATGGAATATTGCAAGTCTTAGTCAAATACTATTGTCTTATTCCGGTAAACAAGGGTTTTTCTCTGGATATGTGCCCAAATCGCACGGGAAAGTACAATTTTTTCCAGATCCTTACCTTTTCTGATCAGCGTATCCACCGAGTCTTTGTGTGAGATTTTCACCACATCCTGTTCTATGATCGGACCGTCATCCAGATCTTCGGTTACGTAATGACTGGTGGCTCCTATCACTTTCACGCCTCTTTCATACGCCCGGTGGTAAGGTTTGGCACCGGCGAAAGCAGGCAGAAAGGAATGATGTATATTAATTATTCGATTCCTAAACTCAGCAATGAAATCACTACTCAGGATCTGCATATATCTTGCGAGAATGATAAAATCAACCTTGTGCTCCTTCAGCAATTTCAACTGGTTCAATTCCACTTCCGATTTATTCATTCCATTAACCTCAAAATAATGAAAAGGAATGTTATAACGATCTCCGATCTGTTTATGAAGCTGATGGTTTGAAACAATTAGTGGTATTTCAATATTCCATTCACCTGAATAGTACCTGGAAAGAATATCATAAAGACAATGCGAGCTTTTAGATACAAAAATTGCCATCCTGAGTTTTTGATCTGCAAAGTGAATTTGCCACGTCATATCATGTTTCGACGCAACTTCCTTTTCAAATGCCGAGTGAATTTCATTTCTATCCAAATCAAATCCTTCCATTTCCCATTGGACCCTAAAGAAGAAAACTTCAGCTGATTTTTCTACATGCTCATCAAGATCTACAATATTGCCATTATGATCCGACAGAAACTTTGTGATTACCTGGATCAATCCTTTTTTGTCAAGGCAATGAACCAGAAGTATGGCCTGATTTGAGTGGTTGCTCATACGCTGACGTTTTACTTTGCCGCGAAAATAGATTAAACCTTACACTTCAGAATCCGATATGTGTCTTATGTTTCTTTTCAATCCTCCGAACTTTGTCCTTTTGACTGCCGATTTCTTAAATACTTTTTGAAATACTTCTTCCGTTATCTCAATCCAATCCTGTTTCCTGAAACTTTCCCAACCTTGCGGCTGAAATAATCTTTCGCTGTGTGGCTTCAAACGACTGTTCCATGGACAGACATCCTGGCAGATATCACATCCGAAGATCCAATCATCCATGCGTCCCTTAAAATCTCCTGGGATGTTATCCTTCAATTCAATAGTGAGGTAGGAAATACACCTGCTTCCGTCAACGACATATGGTTCGGGCATAGCGTCAGTGGGGCAGGCCTCCATACAAGCTGTACATGTGCCGCAATAATCCCCAATAGGACCATCAGGTTCCAGATCCAGATCAACTATTAGTTCGGCAAGGAAAAAGAAACTTCCCATTTGGCGGTTAAGCAGCAGGGAGTTTTTCCCGATCCATCCAAGTCCGCTCTTTGCCGCCCACGCTCTTTCGTGTACCGGAGCGGAGTCAACAAATATTCGACCATCCGTCTGACCGATTTTTTCTTTTATCAGTGAGTAGAATGCTTTTAACTTGTCCTTTATGACAAAGTGGTAGTCTTTGCCATATGCATATTTTGCGATTTTGAAACTCCCGGCAGTACCATGGTCCTTTTCCGGATAATAATTATAAATCAGAGAAATAACGGATTTCGCCCCCGGGACCAGTTTTGTCGGATCCAGTCGTTTATCAAAGTTCCTTTCAAGGTACCCCATCTTTCCCTGGTACCCCCTTTTCAACCATTCCTCAAGCCTTGGGGCTTCTTCCTCCAGAAATTCAGCTTTGGAAATACCGCAGTAGTTAAAGCCCAAGGATGTGGAGATGGATCTGATTTTCTGCGCGTGTGCCTTTGGATCGGACATTGGTCAAAGATAGAAATATGGCATTTGGAAAAGCATTTGAATGTCGATAGGTTTATTGATCGGAGGGAGTTTGAAATGATTGAAACTGAAAATTAAGGGTTGCTCCGAACACGAACTAAAATGAGCTTATGAAACGATCCATTTTGTCTCTGCTATGTACGTTTACTCTGGGAACCATGCACGCTCAGGTTTCGGGAATGTGGGAGTTTACAAAGGTGACACTTGGAGATGAGGAAGTGACGCCGGTGGCCAAGTGGACAAGGTTAAATGAAGACGGGACCTTTCAGTCTGGCAATGGATGGGTCCAAAATGCCGAAGGCACCTGGAATTATGATAAGGAATCAAAGTCCTTTTTGCCTGTTACCAAAAACGGCATCACCGATGAATTCGGACCTTTTGAGGTGTCCTTCACGGGAGATGGTTTGACCTGGAAACGCAAAGAGGAAGGTATGGAGGTTGTTGTATCCTTAAGACGTATTAATGAAATACCTAAAGGGCCGATGGATGAAATAGTGGGGCTATGGGATTTGGATGACGCCCAGTCCAATGGAAGGAACATCCTCGATGAAATGGATCCTGGATTGAACAGGTATTTGTTCATCAGATGGGATAGAATATTTGTTTTCGGAAATACCCCCGATGGAAGGTTAACGGGTTATTGGCATTTTGACGGCCACAGACCACAGGTGACCTTAATATACCATGATTCAGCCAGAGACAGGGAATATTGGAATGTTTCTTACGAGGATGGAAAAATGATCTGGAATAATTCAGAATTCGTGGAGTTGACTTTCTCACGGATCGGGAAGTTTCCGGAATGACCATTAATTGGTCCCATGCAAAAGTCCCCTAAGTTCGCAGGTCGCCAGGATTGCCGAGAGATTCCTTTGCAACTTGCGTCCCGGCGTGAAAAAAACGCACCGGGAAATCAAATGGTGTCAAGATTTTGATTTCTTTGAGCCAGAGAAATACTCGACTTGAACTGGTTCAAAAAATAGGTTTTGAACTTTCTGGGAAATTGATGAATACAGACGACTTTTTCGGGATGGTTTTCATTGATCAAAAGCATGTAATGGTTTCCTTCTTCCAGTTCGTAGGCTTCCGGGATCAGGATCTTTCCGCGGTAGTCATTGTTTTGATAAGTATAGAAAAAATCGCATTGAAACATAACATTTCCGGTAAAATCACTATATGATTTTACACGATGTGTCATTTTTCCAAACCAGATCTTACCCCATATCAGCAATCGAAGTTTCCTGTAGTTGCTGGCTATCGTATATTGCATCAGGGCAAAGCCCCAGATGAGGAAAATGACCACCCAGATGGAGACTTTCCAGTTTTGGTAATCGAGACCTGTGATGAGCAGAACTGTGAGTGCCGAGACGAAAAAAGTTGCCCCTACGACGAAATATAACCCTGATGTCAGGATAATCATTTTGTAAACAAACGGGAAACTACGTGGGACCTCACGCATTGTATTTTAATCAAACAATGTCCCCATCTGTTGAGGCGGGACCTTGTCCAGGTGTTTGTAAGCCAGTTCTGTCGCCATTCGCCCCCTGGTGGTGCGCTTGATAAAGCCCTCCATGATCAGAAAAGGTTCATAAACCTCTTCAATAGTTTCAGCTTCCTCACCACAAGCTGTTGCAATCGTCGTTAAGCCTACGGGGCCTCCTTTGAACTTATCGATAATGGTAGAAAGGATGCGATTGTCCATTTCGTCCAGTCCGTGATCGTCAACATCCAGTGCCTTCAGGGCCAATTTAGCAATGTCCATCGTGATAGCCCCATCTCCTTTGATCTGCGCAAAATCACGAGTCCGGCGCAAGAGATTATTGGCTATTCTTGGTGTTCCCCGGCTTCTCCTGGCGATCTCAAATGCAGCCTCTTCGTCAATAATGCTTTTTAAGATATCTGCGGACCTTCCTACAATTCCGGTGAGTACTTCCGTTCCATAGTATTCCAGTCTGGATGTTATGCCAAAACGTGCACGAAGCGGGGCTGTCAAAAGTCCGGAACGTGTGGTTGCACCGATCAATGTAAATGGATTCAATGATATCTGAACTGTCCTGGCATTCGGACCGGAATCCAGCATGATGTCAATTTTATAATCTTCCATGGCGGAATACAAATATTCTTCCACTACAGGATTCAGACGGTGGATCTCATCTATGAACAGGACGTCATGATCTTCAAGGTTTGTAAGAAGGCCAGCCAACTCCCCCGGTTTATCGAGTACCGGACCGGAGCTTACTTTGATGTTGGATCCAAGTTCATTTGCAATGATGTGGGAAAGTGTTGTCTTTCCCAGGCCCGGAGGCCCATGCAACAGCACGTGATCGAGGGGTTCTGTTCTTTGTTTTGCCGCTTCCACAAAGATCTTCAGGTTCTCTACTACCTTTGGCTGGCCTGCAAAATCATGAAAGTTTAAAGGGCGCAATGCTCTTTCAAACTCCTTTTCCGCGGCGGTCAGCCCGTCGTCATCTCCTCTTAGATAGTCCTCTCTCATTTCAGATCAAGTGAAAAACAAATATAGTCCAATGAACATTCTACCTTCTTACAGTAATATTGCAAAAACTCGGAAAAGTGGATCCGGAAACCAGAAAAAAACTACCCAGAATTTTCTTTTTTCTCGCGGCGATAATCCTCCTTGTGAAAGTGGTCAGGGACAATAATGAAGCTGTGGTGCTTAATCAGGTGACCGGTCAGACCATGGGCTCTATTCCATATGTGATCAAGTACAGGACGCGGGGAGAGATTGACTACAAGGATCAAATTGATTCAACACTGGTAGCTTTCAACCAATCATTGTCAACCTATATTCCGGATTCAGAGATCTCCAGGTTTAACAGTAACGATACCCTTGTCTACGTTAGTGAGTTGTTTTATCCTGTACTTAATAAATCACGGGAGGTCTTCACAAAGACTTCCGGTTCGTTTGATCCGACGATTGGCCCGTTGGTCAATGCATGGGGATTTGGGCCCATGGGAAGAAAGGAGGACCTGGACACATCGGATGTTAGTCAATTACTGAACTTTGTAGGTTTCGATAAGGTTGTATTCAATTCGGAATATGCAGTCAAATCTTCGGGAATGTATCTGGACTTCAGCGCAATTGCCAAGGGATACGCCATTGACTGCATTGCGAAATTTCTGGAAAGCAAAGATGTTGGACACTATATGATCGAAATTGGAGGAGAAGTAAGAACAAAAGGCACAAATGACAAGGACAGGATCTGGTCCATCGGGATAGAAGATCCGCTGGTTGAAATGAATGAACAGAAGCTGATGGCTATAGTGCAACTGGACTCCCGGTCCGTAGCAACGTCTGGCAATTACCGGAATTATTATGAAGTTGACGGTCAGCTTTTTGCGCACATAATTGATCCCCGTACCGGATTCACCACCAACCGGAATATCCTGAGTGCATCGGTTTTTGCACCTGACTGCATGACAGCCGACGCTTATGCAACCGCGTTCATGGTATTAGGTGTGGAAGGATCATTGGAGATCTGCCAACAGGATCCGACACTGGACGCTTTGCTGATATTTCGCAATGAGGAAGGAAAAATTGAAAATATTATGACCGATGGCATTGCCAAATCCGTGATGATGCAATGATCTGGATCATTTCATTACTCATTATAAGTACACTGTTTGGAGGCCTTGCGGTTATGTATTTTGGGTACAGGGAACGATCCATCCATTTGCCCAGGATTCTCGGTGGATCTTTTTTATTCACAATCACCATCATTCATATTTTGCCCGATGTCTTCAGCGCCAGCGATAGTTCCTTTAAGACGGGGATCTTCATTCTTGCCGGATTTTTCTTCCAGCAGTTACTGGAACACTTTACATCCGGCGTTGAGCACGGTCATTTTCATTTAAAAGATCATGGACCCGGAAAATATAGTGTACTTGTTGCGTTGATCATACATTCCGTCCTGGAGGGGGCGATTTTGACTCCCAATTCAACATTCCATCAGGCAAATGAAGTTCACTCGCTTCTACTTGGAATAATCCTCCACAAGGCTCCGGCGGCCTTTGCTTTGATGGCCGTATTTAAATCAACACAAAAAATATCTGGTTTCCAGGTACTCATTCTTCTAATTTTCAGTTTGGCTTCTCCATTAGGATTGATAGCTAGTGAGTATATCCTCTCGATTTCTGAAGCGCATTTAGAGATCTTGTTTGCACTGGTTGGCGGGAGTTTCCTGCACATATCTACCACGATTTTTGTTGAGTCAAGTCCGGAACACCATTTTGGGTGGAACAAATTCCTGGTGGGGCTGTTGGGCGCGGCACTGGCGATATTCAGCACCTACCTGATTTAAGTTCAGTTAATTTTGACCCTTATTGTCTTTTTATTAAATCCCTGTTTGACTTCGAGAAGATAAAAACCGGCAGGAATCCGACCAGGCTCTATCTTAATTCTTTCCTCATAACTCTGGAAGTTGAATTGTTTTTGATAGAAGATTTTTCCTGACAGATCGTAAAGGGTCGTACTGATCTTTGAATTTTGATCGCCGGTTTCAAAATGGAAATTTAGATTATCCGGTGTTGTCGGGTTGGGACAGACAGTTGCAGATATACCTTTACGTAAACTTTCATTATTGATTAGTATATAATCAAAATATTCAAACTGTCCATCATAGTCAACCTGTTTCAATCGGTAATATGCCAATCCAAAATATGGATCAGCATCTTTAAATTCATAGTCGACTTGTTCGTTGGTTGTACCATTCCCATCAACGATACCGATCACCTCAAAATTTTTCCCATCCGGGGATCTTTCAAGTTGGAAAAAATTATTGTTTATTTCGGTTGCAGTTGTCCAGAGCACGATAACCTGGTTTTCGATTACAGTGCCTGTAAAGCTCACCAGCTTAACCGGTAGTGGGGAGTTTTCACAAAATTCAGCCGGACCTGTACAAGATCCTCCGGTGCTGGCAGTACCGGAGCCCGTCATATTTGAGCCATTACCCGCTGTGAAATCTCCGTCAACTGTCAAATCTCCGTCTATGTTTACGCTGGCATTATTTCCGGCATCAAAATTTCCATCTATGTCTACATTTCCCTGTATGTCAAGACCAGCGTCATTTCCCATGGACAAATCTCCCTTGATTATTAAGGTGCCATCCACATTGAGTGTGAGTGAATTACCGACATCCAAATCACCATAAATAGTCAAACTTGCACCCGTAGAAACATTAATCGTTGTGTTATTTCCGGTTGCAAGGGTAAATCCCGTTCCAGTGTTACCTACGTTTAAAGTTCCATTAATTGTCAAGGTGTTGCCATTGTTCATGGCTATGTTGGATGTTGTGTAATTAAATCCACTTCTGATTGTAACTGTACCAATGTTACTATTAAAGTCGACATCTTCCGAAACATTGTCAGCGATGTTTCCTGAATCCCAATTTCCGGAGTCATCCCAGTCGCCACTGCTTGTTAAAGTAGTGGCCGCAGCAAACACCAACAAAGGAATGAAAAATAATACCCAATAAGCTTTTAAACGCATAGCAGTACGGTGACTAGTTATTATACTCTCTTATCTATAGCTATTAGGTGGTGAACCTTGTCAGAAATATCCAACTAAGTTGCTCGCAATTTAACAGAATATATTCATTATCTAATAATTAATATAACAAAATGAGGTTTTGTAACCTGCGTAATTGGGATTTTCACATTATTTAGGAACTTGCTTACCGGAACATTTTACTATGATTGCAGACCTAACCGAAATTTTGCCTGGAGAGATTAATTTCAAAAAATTATAATAAAAGTCAGTGCGGTTTATCGACAAAAGTCATTGATGCACTTCTCAATTAATAAGAACTTCGCATCCGATTAAAATGAAATAAAAAAGGTTCTAAAAAATAAAACAATGAGTCACAGGATCAAAACACTACACGAGTACTATCAGGCATACGAAAAAAGTGTGAATCAACCTGAAGAATTTTGGGGAGAAATAGCCAAATCATTTCAGTGGCAACAGCCATGGGATAAAGTCCTGGAATGGGACTTTGACGGACCAAATATCAAATGGTTCCAGAATGGCAAGCTCAACATTACTGAAAATATTTTTGAGCGCCAGATGAATGAAATGGGTGACAAACCGGCTATCATTTGGGAACCTAATGATCCGAATGAGCAAAACGTAACCCTGACTTTCCGGGAACTGTTTGAAAAAACATGTCAGGCAGCCAATGCAATGAAAGCCAATGGCATAAATAAAGGAGACAGGGTCATCATTTACATGCCGATGGTACCTGAGGCAGCGGTGGCCATGTTGGCATGTGCGCGGATCGGTGCTGTTCACTCCGTTGTTTTTGCCGGATTTTCATCCACATCCCTCTCGGACAGGATCAATGACTGCCAGGCAAAAATGGTTTTGACCTCCGATGGCAACTTCCGTGGAGCCAAGCAAATTGGCGTGAAGTCGGTTGTGGATGAAGCGCTGGAAAACTGTGACTCGGTGGAAAAAGTATTTGTATTGAAAAGAACCGGTCAGGATGTGACTATGGTCGATGGACGAGATGTATGGTGGCACGATGTGGTGGATAGTCAGTCCACTGAAAATACCGCTGAAGTAATGGATGCCGAAGATATGCTGTTTATTCTTTACACATCCGGCTCTACCGGTAAGCCCAAAGGAGTAGTGCACACCTGCGGCGGATATATGGTTTATGCTTCTTATTCTTTCGAAAATGTATTTCAATATGATCCCGGAGATGTTTACTGGTGTACGGCAGATGTGGGTTGGATCACCGGACATACTTATATTGTTTACGGACCACTCCTTACGGGGGCAACTACTTTGATGTTTGAAGGCGTACCTACTTACCCTCATCCTGGTAGATTCTGGGAGATATGCGATAAGTACAAGGTCAACCAGTTCTATACTGCTCCCACAGCTATCAGGGCTTTGCAGGCTCATGGTGAGGAACCGGTTGAACCATTCAAATTGGATTCATTGAAAACTATCGGTTCGGTTGGAGAACCGATAAATGAGGAAGCATGGCACTGGTATCATGACAACATCGGTAAGGGAAGATGTCCATTGGTTGATACCTGGTGGCAAACCGAGACAGGGGGCATTATGATCACGCCTCTTTCCGGCATTACACCTAACAAGCCGGCACATGCGTCACTGCCATTCCCGGGAATTCAGCCTGTGATCATGGACTCATCAGGCAATGAGCTTACCGGTAATAATGTTGAAGGTAACCTTTGTATCAAATTCCCATGGCCAGGCATATTGCGCACCACGTACGGAGATCATGCACGGTGCAAGCAGACCTATTTCAGCACGCAGCCCGGCATGTATTTTACCGGTGACGGTGCAAAACGCGATCATGACGGATATCTCCGCATTATGGGCAGGGTGGATGATGTCATCAACGTGTCAGGACACAGAATGGGAACAGCGGAAGTGGAGAATGCCATAAACGAGCACCCGAATGTGGTTGAATCGGCTGTCGTGGGATTCCCGCATGAGGTCAAAGGGCAAGGTATCTATGCATACGCCATCTGCGAATCCGGTAACGGGAAATCTGAGGAAGTTCTGGTAAATGAGATCAGGCAGACAGTCAGCAGGATCATTGGTCCCATTGCCAAGCCGGACCAGGTTCAGATCGTTTCGGGATTGCCTAAAACAAGATCCGGAAAGATCATGAGAAGGATCCTGAGAAAGATTGCAAGCGGTGACAGCTCCAATTTGGGAGATACTTCAACGCTTCTCAATCCGGAAGTGGTCGACGAGATCAGTCACGGAGCGAAAGTATAGGTAAAATTTCATGGTAAGCGAAAGTTCGCTATTCTGGGGAATGGCTTACTTTTGCTTATGTCCAAGATATTCGAACTCAAACACATATTTGCACTCAAACTCCGGGAGATCCGTCTGCAAAAGGGGATCACTTATCAGCAGCTCAGTAATGAATCGGGTCTTTCAGTTTCCTACCTGAGTGAGATAGAGTCAGGAAAAAAATATCCGAAAGGGGATAAGATCGTTCAGTTGGCGGAGGCACTGGATGTACCGTATGACGACCTGGTCTCACTCAAGGTTCCCAAAAAACTTCAGCCGGTAATTGACCTGATCGAAACGGATTTCATGAAGGAATTCCCCCTGGAGAAATTTGGGGTGAGCCCCCAGAAACTAATCGACGTCGTAGCTCAGGATCCCGCGAAAACCAATGCCTTCATTAGTACGATCATGCGGATCTCCCGAAACTATGAACTGAAACAAGAGCAGTTCTATGTTGCCGCATTGAGATCATACAGGGAGTTGCATAACAATTATTTTGATGAACTGGAAGATACGGTGGAAAACCTGCATCTTGAATTTACCGAACTTCAGGAAATACCTTTTCATCCGGATATCGTTGAGGATATTTTATTGAAAATTGGCGTCAGAACAGATTTTGAGAAACTGTCAACTTTCAAAACCCTGAAAAACCTTCGATCACTTTATCATCCGAAACAACGCCTGCTTTATATCAATAAGGGACTGACGAAAGGTCAAAAAAACTTTTTGCTGGGAAGAGAAATTGCGTTTCAGTGGCTGAAATTCAAGAAGAGACCTTTTGCCACTCCATGGGTCGGTAGTCCGGATTTTGGGGAGATCCTGAATAACTTTTTAGCATCCTATTTTTCGGTGGCGCTTATTATGCCGAAACATAATATCATCCAGGATATCAGGGGATTTGTTTCAAATAAAAAGTGGAATGAAAAAAGCCTTCTGAGTTTCGTTGACAAGTACGACGCAACTCCGGAAATGATCATTCAGCGATTTACCAGTATTTTGCCGACATATCTTGGCATTCAAAATTTGTTTTTTCTTCGTTTTGTAAAATCGGGCAACAAATACAATCTGACTAAAGAATTACACCTTGCCAGTGGGTATACCACGCATGCCAATGAGTTAAGTGAACATTACTGCAGAAGGTGGCTAGCCATCAGGGCTATCGACGACCTGGAAAGGAGAAGGGGGTCCAATGGAGCTACAAATCTCATCGCAAACGCTCAAATTTCATCATTTCACGGTACAGACAGCGAGTATTTTGGATTGTCCATAGCTTTCCCCAACATTTCAAATCCGGAAGAGTCGATCAGTGTGACCATCGGGTTTTTAAAGGACAAGGATCTCGAACGCAAGATCAATTTTGTCAATGATCCCAAAATCCCGAAACTGGAGGTTAATATGACCTGTGAAAGGTGCCCGATTTCAGATTGCAAAGAAAGGATTGTTGAGCCGAAAATTGACCACCGCATTAAACACCAACAGGCAATAATGGATGAAATAGAACTCCTGATGCAAGAGTGAATGGCGAGTATCAAGGTGATGAATCTTTGATACATAAGCAATGAAATCAACTCAGACGGGTCTGCGTTCTTTCGGATATTGACTTTGTTCGGAGATCGACATTTCAGACCTGAGCAATCCGACACTACGTGAATCACCTGATTTTTAATTCAGGTAAATCTCTCTAACAGAGGGGGCTGACATTATTGAATTTTGAGGTGAAAACAAATGTAAACACCTATGAAAACAATAGTTTTATTTCTGAAGTATTCGATTGCCATTATGAGTATCGCAGTTATAGCCTTGTCCCGATCGGGAGGTCAATCCCAAACGAGACAGGACCTCACTGTCAACAATGGTGAGAGTGAACTGGCCGGCAGGATGATGGAGAAAGATTCGGTGATCAACATAATTCACACTTTAGATTCGGGCAGGTTTCAGCCGATCTAAAATTGCATCAAAAAGTGACCTTCTCCTTCCGGTTGTGGATGGAAAAAACTCAGGTAACCTCTATTTCGGGAAGAGACGATTTCTTCACCCCCGGTTACGATTTTAGTGGTACCGGATACGGTGGAGGGCCCGATCTTCCGGATGGAAAACGGAACTGAAATTACGGGTCTTATTTTCTAAACACAGGCATTAGGAGCAGGTCTGCGATTTGGAGGATAATTCCGTATTCCCATCTTCTTAAAGTGGGTTCAATTCACATAATTTTCACTTTAAATAATATTTTGTACATAATTGGTACAAACACCAGGGTGATCAAAGTAGCAAAAAGGAGTCCGAAAATAATCCCGATGGCAAGTGGTTCCCACATTAAGCCACCACCAAGCCACAAAGGGATCAAACCTAGCGAAGTGGTGAATGTGGTCAGCAAAATAGGTCTGAACCTTTCCTTTGATGCTGACAGTATTGCGTCATAAGGTTTTCGCCCGAATTCATCCTGCTCTATTTGTATACGATCGATCAGCACGATGGCATTGTTGATAACAATGCCGGATAAGGAGATCAGCCCGAGAAAACCTGTAAAGCTGAAGTTAGTACCGGTAATCAACAATCCTCCAACCACACCAATCAATCCAAACGGAACAGCCATCAGGATAATTGTACTCTTCCTGATGGAGTTAAACTGCATGACCAGCAATAAGATGATAATAAAAAATGACAAAGGCAATTTGTCCATCACTGCTTGCATGGCGCGGCTACTGCTTTCTGATTCACCTCCCAATTCGTAGGTATAGCCAACCTTCCAGTTCCTGCTCACATCTTCCAGCCAATTTTCCAGTGGAGTGGTTATGTCCGAAGCTGTAACCCCACCCTGTAGCTGGGATTCAACAGTTATGGTCCGGTCCAGGTCACGTCGAAGGATCTTGGGAAGCTGCCATTCAATTCGGATGTCTGCCACCTGGGCGAGTGGCACATTTTTACCGGAATTCTGGGCATAAATACTAAGTCCTTCCAGGCGGTCATAAGATATTTCCTGGCTGCCAATGGTCCTCATGGAAATGGGGATCACATTATCGCCTTCCCTGTACTCACCCACTGTGAAGCCTGAAAGTGTTGTATTCGAAGAAACCGCAATATCCTGGTTGGTCAGGCCTGCGAGATTGACTTTTGCTTCATCAATATCTACAAATACCTTTTTAATTTTTGGACCCCAGTTATTATCCACATTTTTTGTGCCCGGAATTGCAAGTAATTTCCCTTTAACTTCGGAGGCAATTTTTAGTAACTCGTCGGGATCATCTCCTGAGATCCTTAGTTGTACCGGGACCGAAGCGCCACCCCCGGTTCCCAACTGCTTGACGACCACTTTAGCATCGGGAATATTGGAAAAAGCAAAAGCGTCCAACTGATCAATAATGTATTGGTTATCTGCACCCGAGGTGGTGTTGATCAGCATGTGGGCATACCCGGAATTAGCCTCTCCCGGCTGATAACCAAGGTCGTAAGATTTGGGGCCTTCACCTATGAAAGAGGACCAGTCGGTTATGCCTCTTTTGCGACCTTCATTTACAAGCAGGCTGTCTCCGATGAATCGCTCCATTTTGGTCACTTCCAGTTCAGTTGTGGCAATGTTTGTACCTAGTGGGAGATTCAGATCAAGGGTCACAAGGTTCCGCTCGCTGTCAGGCATAAATACGAAAGGCAGCCTGGTGAAACCGAATAGGGAAAGAGCCAATAATGCAATGATACTTCCAACAATAATATTGGAATGAGACAGTGACCATTTAATTATCCGGTCGTAATACACGGTCAATCTGTCAAAGAATGAGGTTTTTGTATTTTCAGGCTTTTTATTTCTCGTCTTTATGAAAACAATGGCGAGCATCGGTACAATGGTCAATGATATAAGCCATGAGGAGAGCAAGGTCAGCGTAATCACTGAGAATAATTGTCCCATCATTTCGCCCATAACCGAATCTGCCAAAAAGAAAGAGAGAAATGCAGCTGAGGTAGTAAGGGATGATGTGAGCAGAGGGACCATTAGCTCCTTGCTTGAGCTGATGGCTGCGTCCACGGATTTCATTCCATTTTCCATTTTCACCATCATGGATTCGGCCATTACAATAGCATTGTCTACCAACATCCCAAGTGCCATGATCAGCGCTGCCAGTGAAACCTGATTCAGTCCGATAGTGAAGTAGTTCATAAGAAGTAATGAAAGAATGATCGCCGTTGGAATTAAACTGGCGACCACCACACCTGCCCTCAGGCCAAGAAAAAGGAACATTACAAATAATACAATTACCACACTTTGGAGGAGGTTTTCTATGAAGTTATTGACGGTTTTATTTACATCAGTGTCTTGTGAGACAATTCTCGATGCTGAAATGCCTACAGGTAAGGTCCTGTTGTAACTTGCCAGCAATGCATCTACATCCTGGCCTAGCTGGATAATATTTGCATTCTCTTTCAACGAAATATAAAGGCTCACCGAGGGCTCACCATCCATTTTTACGATGGCCTTGGGCGGAGAAACATATCCGCTGAACACATTTGTAATGTCCCCCAGGAAAATAGTCTTGCTGCCGTTACCGACCGGTATCAGGATATTCCTGATATCCTCTACACTTTCGAAATTTCCTGACGGTTCTAAAATGATCCTTTCCGACCCCAGGTTGATCTCACCGGCCGGGATAATAATGTTCGTCGAAGAAATTATGCTTTTAAGCTGGTTGGAAGATATGCCGACGTCGGCCAGTTCGGCGTCATTAAACTCAATATAGATCCGTTGATCCAGGACCCCACCTAATTCCACCTTTGCAGCATCTGGTAGTTTGATCAGCTTATTTCTCAGGTCTTTGGCATATTCTTCCAGTTCCTTGTACTCATATCCGTCATTTTTCAGGCCTACACTGATGCCATATGTCACCCCTACATCTTCATCTTTCAGATCGGGTCCGGACGATATGCCGGATGGTAATGAAGGTTCCAGTGCTTCAATTTTCCTCCTCAACCTGTCCCAGATAGGCTGAAGTTTTCCGGCTGGCACACTCTCCTTAAGTGATACGTTCACTACCGAAAGGCCTGTTCTGGATTCACTCGAAATGTAATCCACCTCCGGAATTTCCTGTGCCACCTTTTCAATAGGATCAGTTATGAGAAGTTCAACCCGCTCCGGGCTGGCACCGGGGAAGGATGTGACGATACTAGCCACCCGAATGGTGAACGGCGGCATGCTGTCCCTGGGGAGTTGCCTGTATCCCAGCATACCCAGGATTATTACGATCAGCAGTACCAGGTAAGTTACCCGGTTATTTTTAATGGCAATGGCAGTCAGGTTCATATATCAGTCTTCCAGTAGTGTGACTTTTCTTCCGCCGTAAAGAGATCTTAGGCCGGCTACGGCTACTTTATCACCTTCATTCAATCCGGATCTTACAATGAATCCTCCCGGCAGGAAAGCACCAATCTCTACCAAAGTCTTTTTTACACCAAAAACACCATCCTGTTCCGGCATCAGCAGATAAACGAAATTCCCGTCCTGGTCTTCACCCACCGCCTTGATGGGGACTATCAATTGTGAACTTTCATTTGCATCCCCAAAGGTGAATCTGACTTCCGCCGGCATACCGGGGCGTATATCCGCTGACGGACCCTGAAGTCTAACCGTCACGGGGTAAGTACCACCTGCCGGCGAATAGCCTACTTCCGTAATAATGCCTTCAAATCCTTCTGAAATTGAACTGATCGCCACGGATACCTCATCTCCCTGACGGATCTTGCTTATATATTTTTCAGGGATACCTACTTCAGCTTCGATATCACCGGTCTTTTCCTGGCTCATGGTGATAATGGGAGATCCGGCCTGTGCGAATTCGTTGATTTCTACATTTACAGCCGAAATCACACCACTCATAGGCGCTTCAATCCTGGTATAGGCGATCTGCGAGTTTTGGAGATCAAGTGACTTTTGGGCGATTTCAAATCCCGACTGGGCATTCGAATAGGCACTCTTGGCCTGCTCATAATCGCTAAGTGAGGTATTGTTGGTTTGATAAAGCTGCTTGACCCGCTCAAGATTGGAGACAGATGTTTCCAACTGGACCTTAGCATTCTGGGCATCTACCTTTGCCTGATCCAGGGCGAGCAGCACATCTTTTTGATCCAATTGTGCCAGAATCTGGCCTCTTTGAACACGCTGTCCTACCCTGGCATTTAGTTTAGTGATCAATCCATTTGCCCTAAAACTCAAATTGGTTTCGGTACCGGATTGTGTAAGGCCGTTAAAGGTCCGTTCTTCGATTCCCCCCGATAATTCGACTACTCCGTACTTTACAGGTTTTAGCGTCTCTTCCACTTCGCCTTCTTTCTTCCCGCCACAGGTTATAGTCAAAATGGTAAAGAGAACAATTAGAGATGCGTGTATTTTATTCATTTGTAACTTGATTTTCGGCTCTAAACTGTATGTATCTGTCTGTGAAATCATTCAATTCGTCAGGACTTAAAAACATTGAGAAAAATCCCATGGAATATTCAAGCTGAAGATGTGCCTGCAGGTATTCATAGACTGAAAGCGCATATCCTATTTTGGCTTGCAGAGCTGCTTGTTGGGCGTCTATGAGTTGTGTTATGGTCACGGTTCCCTGTCTGTAATTTTCCTGGATGAGTTCGAAGTTCTTATGAGAGTTTTCGGAGGAGATTCTGCTGAATACTATGTTCGTAATGGAATTCAACAATTGCAGTGTATTGGCCCGAACAGCAAGCTCCAGATTTTGATCAAGGCTTTGCCTGGCATTGGCCAGCTGTTCCAGCTGTATGGTTGATTTCTGAAGGTCAATTCTTCTTCCGGCACCTTTGAAAAGAGGGTAGCTGAGTGAAAGGCCCAGTTGCCATGTATTATCTATAAACTCAACACCCGGTGTTTCTGTTGAGCCTTTTCCTCCCCGATCAAGTACCTGGCTGGTTTGGGCCTGGACCGCAAGTGTAGGAACATAGAATAATCTCTGGTTTCTTAATTTTTCACGTTCCAGGATATTTATGTTCTCCAGCAGGTACCTTTTGTTAGGATTATTATTCCGTGTTTCCATGACCATAAATTCCATGGCAACTTGAAAGTCCCTCGGGTTTTCCGTAAAGCTGGCGAACGGACTTTGCCTGAATTGCTGGAATAGCTCATCATCCAATGTCGCGTCCTCAATGTTGAATTCAGGCTCCAGCGAATTGGCCAACAGCGTGTTTAACTGGATTTTTGTGGTCATTAGAGCAGTCCGTGCTTCGATCATAGCCTGTTTGGCAATGGCCACCTCACTTTCCCACCTGTATAGGTCGGCATTGCTTGCCGATCCCAGGTTTACCCGGATTTTCGCAAGCTCCAGATTTGTTTTCGAATTATTGAAGTTCTCACGCTGAATTAGCAGATTGGTTTTAGCAGATAAGATGCTGAAATAAGCACTGTAAGTATCGAGCAAAATATCGAGTACGTTAGCTTCCGTATCATGTTCCTGGGCGTTTTTGAGATATCTCGTGATCTTGATACCTGCTATCGCCTCTTCGGAGTACAGTAGCTGTGTGAAGTTGAGTTGCCCTGATAAAGATCGTTCCGGCGAGTTCAATGCGGCGTTTGCCCGGTCAGGATTTATTTGCGTACCCGTGACTGACAGATCCAGTGCGGGGAGCATGGAAGTCCGTGCTGAGAGAATATCCTGCTCGGATAGTGTGATATCCTGAAAACTCATTTTTATATCCAGGTTGGCTTCCAAAGCACGTTGCACGATCTCTTCCAGCGAGTAGGTCGGAAGATCCTCGATCTCATCTTCAACAATGTTTGCGGTAAATAGTATTTTGAAAGGCGGGGACAGACCAATTTCTCTTGCAGTACGAATATTCAAATAAAACTCCTCTCCCTGGTTGATCGCTACAGGCATTTCCGAAAGCAAAGCCCCCCGAAATGCTTCGTCAATCATAATGCCGATCTTTCTAACGATTTGATCACGTCCGTTGTCGTCGGAGATGCAACCTAATATTCCGAGATCAACATGTCTCTTGCTACCGGAGAACGAAGGTAATTTCCTGGCCTTTAACTCCCTGGAAATTTGGCTGATATCTTCTTCGGCCCTTCCGAATAAATGTGTGATGTAAACGGCATCAACAACTTCGGGAATTGCAGACAGCGATTGGGTAATATTTCCGGAAACCGGGACTATGTGGAAAGCCGTTGAAAGTGCTACGCTCATGGAATCCAAAATCCCTCTTGCTTTTTGTTCATTGAATGTGATGGCGGAGGAAGCATCTATCAATATTGCAAGATTTTCAAACGGATAAAGCTCATAGAACTGTGCCAGCTCCCGGTTGAAATCACGCGTAGTCCAGATATAACTAAAATTTCTGACACCTGATTTGCCCCGGATGATTGGAATATCCTGTATGTAGGGATCGATTATTCCGATTCCAATCGTAGCTACCGGGAATGACCCGTTCTGCAGAACTCCTTTGACGCTGACACTACCGATCGGAATAATAAGGTCCGTTTGCTCACTCAGACTGTTGTAACCGGCCTTGGCATCCTGAAGACTCCCAATGCCAAATACAATGTGCTCCGGGGCAAGTGTGACCTTTTTTCCCGAACCTGTTGTTTTGTCGATTTCCAAAACCATCAATTGAAGAACGGAATCAATAAGCGGCGTTTTTTCAAAATCAGTAACAATTCCCAACTGAATGTCCTGAGAAAATATTTGATAACAGCAGACAGAAAGGATCAGGAAAAAGCAATTTCTTCTAAGCATATATAGTCGGATCAGATTGCGTTTATCAATTTAGTGTCAGTTTAATGATAAGATCAAACAAAAACCCCATTTTCCGAGGCCCTCAGTTTGATACGTAGCATCAGGACTGAGAATCTCATACAAATTGCAGGAATGCTCGTCTTAATTCTTCTGACCCACTATTCTGCGCTGTACCTTTAAGTCAGCTTGACAAAAAAGTGGAAAGGCCGGAGGTTTACAATAACCGTTATAAAAATAGCATTATTTTACTAAATGTTGGGAAACAATTTTTTGTCCGGCGAATTGGGAAACCGGCAGTTTTGAATCCGGAGTACAGTACAAGCTTCATCGTCAAAATGGCAACAATATGTTGAAGTTTGGGATCAATTATGGGTTTTGCCCATCACCGCCTTTCAATTGCTTGAAATAGTCTTTTACAACGGGAATTGACATACTGAATACAAACCTCCACCTTTCCCAATCCAGTTTTGAATACTCATTATCCTGGAGAACATCTTCATTTTCAGGAATGCTCACGGTTCGTGGAAAATTTTGCCGGCCCCCCGTAAACGTACTACCTAGTGTAACATCAACCCCCTCAAAATTCAAATGAAAGCCACTGCCAAAATGAAGAAGGTCTGATCCAAAGGCACTATTGACTGTTTTAGGATTGCTTTCAGAAAATTGCGTAAGATCAGACGTCACAGCTGACCGGTCGGTGCTGAAGCTTCCGAAAGCTGAAAGTTTCTCACCAAGGACCATCTCCAAACCAACACCCACGTTAATAACACTGTTCAATTTATCCACCAACATAAACTGTATCGTATCCCCTGCACTTTGGCTAACGTGATCTTTGGCTTTCATCATGGTATATTCCGGAATGCGTTCGAACCACTCGCCGCTCATATGAATTTTTACTTTTTCGGTCACGAAAGTTGCTCCCAATCCTAAAGACCAGGGAGACCGGAAGGTAGTGTGGAGGCCTTTTTGATTGCTTGTAGCAAATGTTTCCGCCAATGGTGTGACACCATCAATGCCGGAAAAAAACTGTTCATAAGCATATCTCCCTTTTCCCGCAAAGTTCAAGGAAGGAGTTGTAACTGTCATACC
Organism: Cyclobacteriaceae bacterium; assembly: GCA_028278225.1. Classification (GTDB taxonomy): domain Bacteria; phylum Bacteroidota; class Bacteroidia; order Cytophagales; family Cyclobacteriaceae; genus JANQEU01. The sequence continues at coordinate 105,695 of JANQEU010000069.1, read as the reverse complement.
TGCCAGGAATTTTTCGGAATAGAACGATAAACCGGCTTTCCAGTTCACACCGGCTTTTTTCAGACTGAAATCCCGGTGAAACCGGAATTGTACTACTTCATTTGCCGATGAAAGCGCATTCAACTCGATAGCCGTACCTTTGGATTGATCCAGGTAAATGAGGCTACTTGTGATTCCAAAGCTAATTTTCCCACTCAAAGGATAGGACCAGGTCAGACCTGTCCACTCCTCCCTTGCTTTATGATGGAAAGACACTTCACCTTTGAAATATTCCTCACCCTGAAGGTCATTCACAATATCCGCGAACACTTCATTTCCGAAACTGGCGTTGAAATCCAGCCTTTGCCTGACCAGGGTGAAATACGCAAACCGGTGGTTCTCTAAAAACTTAATTTTGAAAGTTCCGGCAGCCATGCTGGGAATGCCAACGAACTCCGACTGCTCAAAATTTTGATCGCTTCCCAATGGATTGTCGATGCGTATGGTACTAAATTCGAATACATCTGCGCTTAACAGGAAAGAAGGATTTTCCAAATGTCCTAATCTGCCGGGATTGTAAAATACCGCTCCAATATCGTCTACACCACCGATAACCGAACCGCTCAACAACATGGATTTTGTCCCGTACTGCTGGGTCCAGTAATGTCCGTCCTGTGCATGACACTTGCCGCCAATGACTAAAAAAGTTATTATTACCGACGAAATAAGGATTTTAAGTGAATGCTCCATTTTGAAATCAGATCAAATTGTTGATGGGAATTGCCTGTCAGAATTTATGAATTAACAGACAGAAATAACGTTACGGATATTGGAATTTTTTGAGGAAGTATTAATTTGGGGATTGATCTCTCCGGAGAATAAGGGATGGTATCAGAATGTGCGTAACATGGTTTGGGGTGATTTAAATCATATTTTTCAGGACAAGTTTTTATTCTATTTATAATGGATCCACGACTTTTATGAAATGACAAATTTCGTTGATAACTATTGCGAATTTCCCGCAATATTACGTAGGCCAATGTGGCGGTTATGGCATGAACTACTAATCCGTTTCGACAGAGATAATACGGTTAACTTCTTGAATTACGGATATGAAGGGCTACATGATGATATTCCGATTCACCTGGAAAAAGAAGATGAGAAAGACCGATTTTGCATTCAATTATATGATCATGTGGTAAACACTGTAAAGCTTCAAAACAAGAAAGTGTTGGAAATTGGTTCAGGTAGAGGAGGAGGGGCATATTTTATTGCTCGTTATTATAAACCCAAGCAATATACGGGTGTTGATATTTCTCGCAGTACTATCGAATGGTGTAATCAGTTTTATAATGTTTCCGGCTTATCCTTTGTCAAAGGTAAGGCCGAGAAAATACCTTTCGATGAACAAACATATGATGCCGTAATTAATATTGAGTCCGCCCGGTGTTACAGCAGCTTAAAAACTTTCTTCAATGAAGTACACCGGATTTTACGTCCGGAAGGCCATTTTTTGTTTGCCGATATGATCGAAAAAAATAAGGTAAAAGATGTTTATAAAAAACTTTGCAGCTGTGGCTTTGGCATTAGCAGAATGACTGAAATAACGAGAAATGTCGTCAAGGGACTCGAAATGGACACGAAACGAAGGGAAATGCTTATTCAGAAAAAGATCCCGGGAGTATTGAAAAAAGCCTTTGAAACTTTTGCCGGAGTACAGGGCTCAAAACGTTTTGAATCTTTTAATAATGGCAATTTTGAATACTGGAGCTTTGTATTAACCAAAATCTAGCCGGGACCATTTTGATAATCCTGCGATTTAGTATCTAACGCCGTCACTCATACCTTAGAGCTTCAACAGGATTGCGTTTTGCCACATTCTGAAAGTGGTAAATGACCGTTAACCAGGCCAAGCCCAATACTACAAACCCGGTATAAATAAATATCAGGTAACCAATATCCGTATGGTAGGCGAAATTGTCTAACCAAACCTTCATCAGCCAAAAGGAGGCCGTTGTAGCTATTACAAATGCGATGGCTACTAGAGCCGCGATTGATTTAAACATCATCAAAAGTATTTGCGCCACGGTAGCACCCAATGCCTTTCTTATGCCTACTTCTTTGGTTCGTGTAACAACGGTGTAAGAAGTCAGACCCAGAAGTCCGATGCATGAAATAAAAATGCTCAATATCGAAAATCCCCTGACCAATTTCATTTGCGCCTGATCATCGCCATACAATTCATTCAGATCATCATTGAGCAGGTGATAAATAAATGGTCTGGCGGGATTGACAGTTGACCATAGTTCATTCAGATAACTAATGACTTTGGCTGTATTACTCCCTTTGTTCAAACCAAGGATAATGTTACCGCTATTACCTCTTTGCATCCTGATGATCAATGGCTTTATTTCCTGGTGGAGTGATTCAAAGTGGAAGTCTTTCACTACACCAATTACCCGGCCTTTAAAATAAGTGAATTGTTCTATTCCTTTCCCCAGAGGTTGATCCCAGTTCATTTTTTGAGCGAGGGCTTCATTAATTATTACACCTGATGTCTTATCTGCTTCCCGGTTTTCATCAAAATCCCTCCCGGAGACTATTTCCAGACCCAGGGTTTCAAGATATCCGTAATTCACGAAAAATACGTGGAAGTTGTGCTCAACTAATTCACCTTCGGATTCCAAATTGTACAATCCTGTCCCAATGCTTCCCGGTGTATTGAAAGCCGTTGAAACAAAATTAATGTCGGGGTTTTCGAGCAGCTGTTTTTTTAAAACGGGATACTTGTTTACCACCGTGGTATCCCTGACTTCAATCGTCATCACATTTCCCTTGTCAAAACCTAAGTCGATCTGGCTGATGAAATGCAGCTGTCTACCCATCATTAGCATCAGGTTAATGACAACAATTGAAACTGAAAACTGAAATACGACCAGAAAATTCCGTGTATACGTAGCGGTCCAACCTTTTTTCACTTCAGGGCTGAGTGTCTTGGATCTGGCAAGATACAAGGCGGGGAATACTCCTGAAATCAGGCTTACCAGCAGAAGAAACCCAATCAGGCCAAACTGGAGGAGCCCGTTATGGACCAGGTCCACGACAAGTTCCACTTTAAGAATGGAGTTGAACTCGGTGAACCTCAGTATCAGTTCCACAGTAATTATGCTTAGGCATAGGGACGTCAAAACCAGTAAAAATGATTCTGTCATGAATTGGATCATCAGTTGTCCGGCCGATGAGCCACAAACTTTTTTGATCTTGATCTCTTTCAACCTGGAGGCGGCCCTGGCCATTGCCATATTGATGTAGTTTATAATTGAAAGTATCAGAATGAAGCCTCCGATTGCACCGAAAATGTAGAGATTGAGCTTGTTTCCTGTTGGATACTCAAATCTCAAACTGTCTGAATTGTAGTGGATCTCGGACAGCTTGTGAAAGATCGGTTCATAGACCTGGTTGTAGGTCTTGGCGTCTGATGCTGCATATTTTTCGTAAAAGGAGGGGTATTTTTCCCAGAATTGATCCAGGTCATAACCATTTTGGAAAACAACGTAAGTGTAGACATCAATTTCAAAGAGCGGCCATTCCATGCTGCGAGCACGCTGATCATAGACCCTGTAATTTATCAATCCGGAAATCGGTATATGGGTGTTACCCGGCAGATCTTCCACCACTCCCGTAATGGTGACCGGGAGCATATTTTCCAGAAAGATCGATTTCCCAATTGGATTCTCATCACCGAAATATTTCTTGCTTAGGGATCTGGAAATAACCATTGACTGTGGTCCATGCAGGCTGGTTTCTTCTTCTCCGTGTATAAAGTCGAAAGTGAACATCCGGAAGACATTCGAATCTGCAAAGACAATGTCCTCTTCATAGAACAATTTGTCTTCATATTCGAAAAGTATTTCAGGCAGGTCTTTGATCCTTACGAACTCCTCGATCTCAGGATATTCCGAGGCAAGTTTAGGCCCCAGGGAAGGGGAAGAATAAGTGAATTTGATAGGGTTGCCGGAGGTGATCACGTTAGTTCCCAGCCTGTAGATTTGTTCGGATTTAAGATTATGTTGGTCGTAGGTAAGTTCGTTTTGAAGATACAGGAGTATGAGGATTGCGCATGCCAGCCCAATTGTGAATCCAAGAATACTCAGTGATGAGTGGAAAGGATCTCTTTTAAGGAACCGGAAGGCAAATTTTAGATTTGATCTTAACATTTCAGGTGATTTTAAATGTTGGGGTTATTCATATCGCAGGCTATCAGTCGGATTTTTGTTGGCAGCTTGCACGGCCTTGCCGCTCACTGTAAACAATGCGAGCAGGAGAGTGGCTATTGCCGGTATTGCAAATATCCAGAGGTTGAGATCGATCCGGCTGGTGAAGAATTTAATAAACATGTTCATCGCCAGGTAAGCCAGGGGTATTGCTACGAGGTTGGCCAGAAGGATAAGTTTCAGAAAATTGCCTGAAAGAAGCATGGCAATCCGAGTGACTGAGGCTCCAAATACCTTTCTGATGCCAATTTCCTTGGTCTTCTGTTCGGTGGTGTGGATGGTCAGGCCGTATAGACCCAGGCAGGATATGAAAATTCCGAAAATACTGAAATATACCATCAGGAGATTCAGGTTATCCCTGTTGTCCATAAATGGTGGCCGGGCATCATCGAGGTGGTAATATTCAAAAGGGAACACGGGGTTAAAGCTTGCCATCACCTGTTGGGCATATGGCGTCACGGAAGCTTCAGAACCGGGATTCATCTTGATGAACATGTAGTCCTGGACAGGACCGAAAGGCATGATCAGGGCTCTGCCACCAATGTCAAAAGGAAAGAAATTGAAATAATCCACGACACCGATGATGGTATAGGGATCATCCCAGAAGTAGAATTTTTCACCTACCGGAGATTCCATGCCAAGCATTTCCACAACTGCCCTGTTGACTACAATGCCATGACTGGTATCCGATGGAATCTCCCTGGCATATGCACGTCCTTCGAGGATCTCAATTCCGAAGGCTTCGATGAAATCATATCCTACAAAAAGGATACGGGCTATGGCATTGTTATCTTCGTCAAGCCGACCCCAGTTGATCTCACCGTGCTCGACGTAGTTGGGTGCGGAAGAGCCTGTCGTTACAGACTGGATGTCCGGAGACCTTAAAAGCTCCGTTTTGATAGAAGCGTAATTCTCCATCTGGTTCCCTCTGAGCGGCATGAAAATAATATTGTCCTTGTCAAAACCGAGGTCCGCATTATCCAGGAAATTGAATTGCCGGATAATAACGACAGTGCAAATGATGAAAAAGAGTGTTATGGTAAATTGGGTAACTACAAGTAACTTTCTCAATAATGATCCTCGTTTGCCCGGCTCCCTGTTACTACGAAGGATCTTGGAGGGAATCATGGCGGAAAGAACAAATGCAGGGTATGTTCCGGCGGCAATGGTTGTAAACACAATTAACCCTGCCACGCTTAGAATGAATTGCGGATCGGAATAGGTAATATTAATTTGAGATTGTCCGAGTCGGTTGAATTCCGGGAGGAAAAAAAGTTCGACCAGGATAATAGCCAGCTGAGTAGAGATCAGAGTTAGTACGAAGGCCTCCCCGAGAAACTGGATCAGCAGTTGGAGTCTGGAGGCACCCTCAATTTTTCGTATTGCAACTTCCTTGGCCCTGTTAATTGAGCGTGCTGTGGATAGGTTGATGAAATTGATGCAGGCGATGATCAAAATGAAGAATGCAATGGCTCCAAAAAGGTAAATGAAGATGTAGTTGAGCTGTTCATCGTACAGATGAACACGCTCCAATGGTATCAGAAATTGACGAGACGCTATCTCAGGTTCATGCAAGCTTCTGATGTAAGGTGTTATTTCATTGTTAATGTTATCAGGGTTAGTATTTGGCTTGAGCAACAGGAAGGTGTGATACGTAGTCCCGCCAAAACCTTCGGTATAGTATCCAAGTTCATCCAGGATTTCAAATGATACAAGCATATCAAATTGAATATTAGAGTTGAAGGGCGGGTCATTTATGACGGCGGCAACAGAGAGATTTATTCGGTCATCGAGACGAAGGGTTGTTCCAATCACCGAATTATTGGTTTGCCATGTCTCACCGAAATACTTTTCAGCCGCAGATTCCGTCAGGACAAGTGCATATTTATTTGTGAGGGCAGTATGTGTGTTTCCCAGGAGAGGTGGAAATGTAAATATTCGCAGGAAGGTTGAGTCGGCCGCCCAGATCTTATCTTCAATAAATGATGTAATCTTATCCTGTTTTGATCCGGCAGTAAGGCTTACAACTACTTCGTGAACAGGACCTAACCTTGTAACCTTTTCAATTTCCGGAAACCGGTCAATGAGCGCCTGCGCATAAGCTCCGCCGGTTCGATCACTTTTATAATCACCGCTCTCGAGTGAAACCACCTGCTGGACCTGGTATATCCTTTCTTTGTGGATGTGGAATTTGTCAAAAGATAATTCGTATCGAACGGCAAGGAGGATGGTTAAGGCGCACGCCAATCCCAGGGATAATGCGGACACGATTATCAGTGTGAACCATTTGCTCCTGGCAGCATTTCGGATTATGGTCTTCAGGTAGTGACTCAGCATTGTCTGAATGTTTATTTGCTAATCTTCCAAGATAGATGCCATAATTGTAATCATCTGATAATCAGCGAGGTAATCGAAATTACAGAAAATAACTGTTGGATTATCCGACACCTATGTGGAATAATCATACACAATCCGGTAATTTTTCAATAAAAATCATGAAATGGCAAAACAAAGTGGTAAAATTCTCATTGTAGATGACAATGAAGAATTGCTGCTGGCTTTGAGGCTTTTATTGGTTCCTCATTTCGAAAAAGTAGATACTGAAAACAACCCGGAGCTGATACCCCGTTTATTAAAGGATGAGTACGATATTGTCCTGTTGGACATGAATTTCAAAGCAAAGGTCAGCTCAGGTAATGAGGGCCTGTACTGGTTACAACAAATTAAGAAGATCAATTCCAATATTTCCGTAATATTCATAACGGCATATGGTGATCTGGAGCTGGCTGTAAAATCCATGAAAAAGGGTGCTTCGGACTTCATTCAAAAGTCCTGGGATGAGCGCAAGATCCTGTCTACCGTACTTGCGACTTACAAACTGCATCAATCCAAAAGAGAAATAAGCAAACTGAAGAGAAGGCAGAAGCATCTTTCTTCAGTGGTGGAGTCTGGATTCACATTTTATAAGGGTGATTCCGAAGTGATGAGAAAGGTGGATGAAACCATCAGAAAGACGGCACCAACCGAAGCAAACATTCTCCTACTGGGAGAAAATGGAACCGGTAAGGAATTAATTGCCAGGGATATCCATAAACATTCAGGCCGTGCTGATGAGATTTTTGTTAAAGTTGATCTGGGAGCACTCCATGAGAATTTATTCGAGAGCGAGCTTTTCGGTCATGAAAAAGGTGCTTTCACTGATGCCAAGAGTGGAAAGACCGGCAGGTTTGAAATAGCATCCGGCGGGACATTGTTCCTTGATGAGATTGGCAACTTAACCATGCCCTTGCAGGGGAAACTCCTGTCAGCCATTCAAAACAGGTTGATCACGCCAGTAGGAGGCACGAAAGCAATACCGGTGGATATCAGATTCATATGCGCCACTAATAAACCATTGTATGAAATGGTGGAAATGGAAACATTCCGGGAAGACCTCTTATACAGGATCAATACCATTCAGATCGATGTTCCTCCCCTAAGAGATCGAGCGGAGGATATTCCAGTACTGGCAGAACATTTTCTGAGGCGTTACGGACAGAAGTACGGGAAACCGGATTTAACCTTCAGCAAATTACTATTGGAGAAAATCCAGAAATACACATGGTACGGCAACGTCCGCGAACTTGAACATAGCATTGAGAAAGCCGTGATCATGGCCAATGACAATATCTTAAAGTCGGCGGATTTTGATCTTAATAAAAAGACGGCCTCATCCAGGGAAAATTTTGATACCTATAGTATTGCTGACAATGAAAAAAAGCTGATCAGGGAAGCATTAAACAAATTTGATTGGAATCTGAGCCGGACTGCCAAGGTCCTTGGGATAAACCGGTCAACGCTTTATGACAAAATAAAGAAATATGGGCTATAGGAATTTCAATGTGAAAGTGACGCTTTACGTCATCCTCATGGCCGTGACCCTGGTCCTGTTCATCTGGATGATTGATAAGCAATACATGCTGATCACAAAAATATCACTCGGGATTCTGTGGGTCCTTGAAATCATTCTCCTGCTCCATTTTGTGAAGCGAACAAATCGTGATTTGGCGTTCTTTATGGAATCTATCAGATATGGAGATGATTCACTGAACTTCAAAGTCGACAACAGCACTGCTTTCAAACCTTTATACACTCAATTCAACAGGATTCTGGATGAATTAAGAAAAGCTAAAACTGAAAAAGACGCCGAACATCATCATTTCATCAATGTAATCAAAAATGTTCCTGCCGGGATGATTTCGATCGATCACAAGGGAAAGGTCCAGACATTCAACGAAGCAGCCGCGAACCTTTTGGATGTTCGGGATTTGAAAAACCTTCGGGATCTCAATAATGTATCTGAAGGTCTCGGGCATACCATGATGAAGCTGGAGTCCGGAGACAACCGGGTATTCAGGATCAAAGTGCGAAACGAACTGCTGGCATTATTAGTTAAAGTCGTGGAATTCAGGATTAAAGATGAGAGTATAAAGCTTTACTCACTTCAGAATATCACTTCGGAACTGGAAGAGGGTGAGATTGAAGCCTGGCAAAAATTGATCAGGGTACTGAGCCATGAGATCGTAAATTCCGTAAGTCCGATTAGTCTTCTATCTTACTCCCTGATCCAGTTGATGGAAAAGGACGGTAAACAGCTCGATCCGAAGGACGTAAACCGTAATTTGATATCCAGCTCACTGGAGGGTCTGAAAGCCATTCAGAAAAGAAGTAATGGTTTAAAGCGATTTGTTGAAAGCTACAAGAGTATCACGAAGATCCCCGAACCTAATTTTGTTTCCGTAAATATCCGGGAATTGGTTCAGCAGGTTGGCTTGCTTATGCGAAAGGAACTTGAAGAAGGAGGAATCGATTTTTCTTTCGACATCACACCAAAGGATCTGGAGTTGACCGCTGATGAAAAACTGATCGAACAAGTGCTGATAAATCTGATCAAAAATGCTATTCAGGCATTTAAAGAAGAGGAGGAACGTTCAATTACAGTTGAGGCTTATCGGGTAGAGGCAAATATCAGGATAACAATAACGGACAATGGCCCCGGAATCCTGAAAGAGGATTTAAATAACATTTTCCTGCCTTTCTTTACCACTCGTGAAGATGGATCCGGAATTGGCCTGAACTTGTCAAAACAGATCATGCGACTCCACAAGGGTAAACTCAGTGTGAAATCCCAACCTGGGCGAACGGTTTTCACAATGGTATTTTAAGATATCGTCAGTTCGACATAAAAAATAGCAAAAACCCGCCTCATCCTTTCTCAGAGGGTCATTCGTAGTGATTTGTGGGAGGTGAATGGCCCGTAGAGTCCCCCATTGAAAAGATTCCACGGCTTTCTTCCGCCCATTCCTACCCCTGGAAGCCTCTGAAATAGGGTTTATGCTGTTTTTAAGAAATTCCATTGGAATTGTCATATCGAACTGACACTAATATAGAAACTCAGGCTATTTTGAAGCCTGACACTTTCTAATCACTGCCCCAGTTCAATGTCGACCTCATTTCTAAAGATCTCAACCTGAACCATACCATTTATCTCCGGATTCTTTCTGGGGTCAAGATCGATGACTTCATCTTCGAAGGAGATAATAATCCTGTCTGCCATGTGACGAAAATTTCTGAACTCACCTGTCTCCAGTATGAAAACTTCGGCATTTCGATCGGCCAGTGGATGGGGAAAACATGCTCCCGCTGCGTTATCCTCAGTTGTATGACACCTATAGAAAAACACATCGGCAATGACGGACAGCTCATCCTTTCGGCTATTGGTAACTGTGACATCAAAGGGGCGGACATATTTTGTGCAGCTGCTCTGTGCGCAGCTAAATTCGCCAAAATCATCAGAAACCTTAACAAGATCCGGCTTCCCGTCAATGTTTGTTATTTCATAAGTACCATTGCCATTTTGAGTGGCAGACAGCCGGTTGCCCAGGGAGTCAATAATTGTAACCGGTGTTGATGACCTTGAGTCATGGGGGCGGAAGTAAACAAAGTCATCAATGTACGCAAAATCCGATTTCCTAAGGGTATAGGAATATTCTGCCTTGAACTGAGTGCAACCTGACCTATAATCACCCGTGTATTTTTTCGTCTGAAACTCGATAGTCTTGTAGGTATCAGTCTTGTTGATGATCAGAAATTGATAAGGAACGCTTTCCAGGCAGGAGAATGTATCATGAGACCATCCGATTGTTTGAGGGGGCACTGCCACCGGGTCAGGTTCGAGCTGAGGGTCGGTGCAGGAAGATATCCACAGCACAGCCGGGATAATCAATACGCTCCCCACGTATCTTAGCGTCACTCTCATCAAATCCGATAAAGACCTTGTCATTTGCATCGTTACCGTGCATTTCCGCTAATAAATCTATGCAGGTCTTCGGATAATTTCTTTGTGCCAATGAATTAATGCTATGCTATGTCGTCATGAAATAAAAAACCCTGACCCGATTTACACGTGTCAGGGTAGACTATCAAACAAAATTTAACTTCTCAACTCCCGCACATTTCGCATCCTTCCGGATCATCCAGCGAACACTCCATGGCTTGCTGGTTGTAAGATTTTATGTCATCATTTGGCTCTTCGACAACGGAAGGATTCACCTGGTCTGAACTACCTGCCGCTCCTATCGTGGTGGTCTCTATCTGCTTTTTTGGCTCCTTCTGCTCCTCCTTCGATACAGTAAACTTGATAGCGTCAGTAGCTGCCTTGGTACGCAGGTAATACATTCCGGTTTTGAGTCCTTTTTTCCAGGCGTAAAAATGCATGGACGTCATTTTACCAAAGTTGGCATCTGTCAGATGAATGTTCAGGCTTTGACTCTGGCAAATGAATGCCCCCCGGTCAGCGGACATATCAATGATCTTTTTCTGAGAGATCTCCCAGACGGTTTTATACAGATCTTTAACATCCTGTGGGATTTCAGGAATATTCTGGATCGAGCCGTTTTCGGCTTTGATCCTGTTCATCATCCTGTCGTCCCATAACCCAAGCCTGATCAGGTCCTCCATCATGTACTTATTCGCCACGATGAATTCTCCGGAAAGGACCCGCCGAACATAAAGATTGGAGGTGAATGGCTCGAAGCACTCATTGTTTCCAAGTATTTGTGAGGTGGAGGCTGTCGGCATGGGCGCCAGCAACAGTGAATTACGTACGCCATGTTTTCTGACCTTCTGCTTCAGTTTGTACCAGTCCCATCGATCATTCCCGGGCTCTACTCCCCACATGTCAAACTGGAAGATCCCTTTGGAGACGGGAGATCCTTTAAATGTTTCATACGGACCTTCTTCCCGGGCCAGTTCCATGGATGTTTCCATAGCTGCGAAATAGATCGCTTCGAAAATATCCCTGTTTAACTTTTGGGCTTCATCCGAATCAAAGGGCATTCGCATCAAAGCAAACGTATCCGCTAATCCCTGTACGCCAATTCCGATCGGCCGGTGGCGCATATTGGAATTTCTTGCCTCCTTGATAGGATAGTAATTGATGTCAATTACTCTATTGAGATTTCGGGTAACAACCTTTGTGATCTTATATAGCTTTTGGAAATCAAACTCCCGGTCCCCGGTTACAAACTTGGATAGCGCAATAGATGCCAGATTACAAACCGCTACCTCGTCCTTTGAAGTGTATTCTATAATTTCCGTACACAGGTTGCTACTACGAATGGTACCCAGATTTTTTTGATTGGACTTTTTATTAGCATGATCCTTATACAGGATGTATGGCGTTCCGGTTTCGATCTGGGATTCCAGCACTTCAAACCACAGATCCTGGGCCTTCACGGTTTTTCGTGCTCTCCCTTCGGTTTCGTACTTCACATAAAGTCTCTCGAACTCCTCCCCATATGAGTTATGAAGTTCCGGTGCTTCATCAGGGCTGAACAAAGACCAATCACCATTTTCTTCAACACGCTTCATGAAAAGATCAGGGATCCACAATGCGTAGAACAGATCCCGGGCTCTTAACTCCTCTTTACCATGATTCTTTTTCAATTGCAGAAACTCGAATATGTCGGCATGCCAGGGTTCCAGGTAAATAGCAAAACTTCCCTTGCGCTTTCCGCCACCCTGATCCACATAGCGAGCGGTCATATCGAAATTTCTTAACATTGGGATGATACCGTTACTTGTACCGTTCGTACCTTTGATATATGCTCCCGTTGCCCGGATGTTATGAATGCTTAATCCGATACCTCCTGCAGATTGAGAGATTTTTGCACACTGCTTCAGCGTATCATAAATTCCATCTATGCTGTCATCCTGCATGGTTAAAAGGAAACAGGACGATAGTTGTGGTTTGGGCGTGCCGGCATTAAACAGGGTGGGAGTGGCATGGGTAAACCATTTCTCCGACATCAAATTATATGTTTCGATCGCCGCATCGATATCCTCTCCATGAATACCCACCGATACGCGCATCAACATATGCTGCGGACGTTCGACTATTTTTCCACCCAGGTTTATTAAATATGATCTTTCAAGTGTTTTGTATCCAAAAAAGTCATAATTGTAGTCCCTGCCGTAATCAATCGCGTCATCTAATATTTTAGCGTTGTTTTTAATGATACCGTAAGTTTCCGGTGAGATCAGGGCCGCGTTTTCCCCCGTCTTGGGATTCACATAGGTGTAGAGTCTTTTCATGGTGTTGGAAAAGGACTCGGATGTCGTTTTGTGAAGATTAGAAATTGCGATGCGAGCGGCGAGTTTTGCAAAATCCGGATGACGGGTTGTCATCGTTGCGGCAATCTCTGCCGCAAGGTTATCGAGTTCTACGGTCGTTACACCGTCGTATAAACCATCGATAACTTTTTTGGCAATTTCCACAGGCTTGACGAAATCTTCATTGAGTCCCAGGCACAACTTCTCGATGCGGGCTGTGATCTTGTCAAACTTTACGGATTCTCGTCTTCCGTCGCGTTTTATTACTAACATATGTGGTGAATAGTTGTTTTAAGTTAAAATTCTTCGTCCAGGCTGAATTTTGGTTTTTCTTTTTCCTTGTTCATTACACCGGCCTTCTGGTATTCCCCAACTCTTTTTTCGAAAAAATTGGTTTTTCCCTGGAGGGATATCATTTCCATGAAATCAAAAGGATTCGTGGAATTATAGATCTTCGGGCATTTCAATTCTACCAGTAGCCGGTCGGCTACAAATTCAATATATTGACACATCAGCTCAGCGTTCATACCGATCAGTTTCACTGGAATGGCGTCCGTGACAAATTCCTTTTCGATCTGTACCGCATCATGAATGATCTCCTGGATAGTTTCAACAGGAAGTTTTTGTACCACATGGTCATTGTAGAGAAGGCATGCAAAATCACAATGCAGTCCCTCATCCCGGGAGATCAATTCATTCGAAAAGCTCAGTCCCGGCATTAGTCCCCGCTTTTTCAGCCAGAAGATTGAGCAGAAACTTCCTGAAAAGAATATGCCTTCTACTGCGGCAAAGGCGATCAATCTCTCCTGGAAGCTGCCTTCGTCGATCCATCTCAGGGCCCAGTCGGCTTTCTTCTTGACGCAATCCAATGTTTCAATGGCATGGAAAAGCCCGTCCTTTTCAACAGGATCTTTGACATATGTATCTATTAAGAGGGAATAGGTTTCCGAATGGATATTTTCAATAGCAATCTGAAAACCATAAAAAAACTTGGCCTCCGTATATTGGACCTCACTTACAAAATTTTCAGCAAGATTCTCGTTGACAATGCCATCGCTGGCTGCAAAAAAGGCAAGGACATGTTTAATAAAGTGTTTTTCATCCTTGGTCAGATTAGACCAGTCCTTCAGATCCTGGCTAAGGTCTATTTCTTCGGCGGTCCAAAAACTTGCCTCGGCTTTTTTGTAAAACTGCCAGATGTCATTGTGTGTAATTGGGAATAGAACAAATCGGTCTTTGTTTTCTTTCAGGATAGGTTCGTCAGTCTGGGTCATCGTATCACTTATGATCTCTTTATTAATACAAAATACATCCCCGTTTCCTACTTTTATTTTCTTTTGAAAACCAAAAGAACCATATCAAAATAGGACCATTTTCACACACCTTAATATGAGTGTTTTTAATCGGTCTTGAAGGGATACAGCTTCAAAGAAAGTGGTTTAAATTTTCCGAGCCGCGTATACAAATGTGTAGAATATGACCTTAAAAGTCAAGCCTCTGATCCACGTTAAAAGTGAGTTATCAACAGCATGTGGATAACTAAATAAATGACTGAAAAACAGATAGATAGATGTTGATAAGAAAATAAAACTTCATTCAAATTTGATCAAAAAAGGGCATAAAAATTTGAAAAAAAATAGCAAAAAAAATTATCCACATTCTATCTGGGTGTTACTTAATCGAATGATTTGAATATTTAACCTAAACGTATATCTTTGCAGTCCTTTTTCAAAAGAGAACAGATTTTTATCATGTACGCAATTGTTGATATTGCAGGAAAGCAATTTAAGGTAGAGAAAGACAAATTTATCTATGCTCCCAAAATGGAAGCGGAAGAAGGTAGTGCCGTTGATTTCAACAAAGTACTATTGGTAGATAACAAGGGGAAGGTGAAGGTTGGTACCCCCACTATCAAGGGGTCAAAAGTTTCCGGTAAGGTCCTGGAACATGTAAAAGGAGATAAAGTGATAGTCTTTAAGAAAAAGAGGCGAAAGGGATACCGTGTAAAAAACGGTCACCGGCAGCAATTTACAAAAGTACTAATTGAGGACATTAAGTAATTTAACTCATGGCACATAAAAAAGGGGTAGGTAGTTCCAAGAACGGCCGGGAGTCGGAAAGTAAAAGGCTGGGAGTCAAAATTTTCGGCGGTCAGGCAGCCATAGCCGGTAATATCATTGTGAGACAGCGGGGAACAAAACACCATGCGGGCAACAATGTTGGTATGGGCAAAGACCATACATTATTTGCACTTTCCAATGGTGTTGTGAGATTTCAAAAAGGGAGACAAAACCGGTCTTTCGTCCATGTAGATCCTGTGACGGAATAAAAATATTGAGGAGGAGGAACCTTATCAAGCCCCTGATCTTCCGAGGTCAGGGTTTTTTTGTTCATAAATAGTCAGTAAACTGTACGGAATTATACAAAAGGGCTTACAGTATGCAATTCCGTTATCCGATAAATGATTGATTATCAGTGAATTAATATTTTTGGCATTCAATGTGCAGTGCACATAGCAAGTCAAAAACTCAAATAAGTTGTTGAGGGGTTCCACTGTCCCCTCTTTTTTTACAGAGGAAATTGAATTAGACTTAATAAAAAAAGGGGTTGAATTTGTATCAGCCCCTTTTGCTTTTTAAGTACTTACAGGTTTTTTCCTTGGTCTGCCCGGAAGCACTGTGGTGTCCTTAAAACCGTTTTTGTAAAGTTTCTTCCGAGTTTTCCACACTTTGAAGTTGTTTTTGTTACCCACCTCAAACTGCCACTTCATGTGTTGGGATGCAGTCATCCATTTTAAGTTGTCCGCGTAGTTATTCCGAGGATTGTTGTCCTTGTGAATAATCATCGTCAACTCTTTAGGATCAGGGTTTGATACAAAAGCTTTTGCCACCTCCTTGTGGGGGTAGACAGTACGTCGTTTTCCATCATCATCTATCAGATCCAGAAAATAGCATTTGCAGGTTTTGTTCCACCTTTGCCTCATCATTTTCCCTCTAAGGGTCATGTTAGTTTTGCTTCCTTTGTGCCATACTTTTCGTGTGACACTTCTGATTTTTCCCCGATTCGATATTTGATAATTCTTAAATCCTGGGATTGATTCCCATTTCTCGTCTGGTTTTGCTTTCGCCATAAAAGTTGCTCTTTAGGTTTAATAAACTTTCTATTCCCAGCCGACTCCTTGAATGAGAATATAAAAGTACTATTTTTAATGGTAATAACGGTGTACCGAACTCAAATTATTTAATTTATCTTCTGTCCAAAATGATAAAAAAAACTTTGAAATGTGCTTTTTTGGCTGCGCTGATTGGTAGTTTCGTACAGTGTTCAGGTAATTTGGAATCCTTACCAAAATCTTTTGATGACTACCCTGTTTACAAGGGTAAAGATCTCGGCCTCACCAAACAATCCGATGGCTGGAGTCTTAAAGTATGGTCTCCGGTTGCCAGTGAGATGAAAATCCACTTCTACACCGAAGGTGACGGAGATAACCGGGTGGATTCAGATAACCTGCAAAAGGGGGAAAATGGCATTTGGAGTATCGAAATTGAAGAGCCTGCGGGACCTTTTTATACTTTTCAGGCACGTATAGAAAATGAATGGAAGGCCGAGGTTGTGGATCCTTATGTCAAATTGGTTGGTGTAAACGGCAAGCGCGGTTACTTTGGCCTCCCTTCGGATGTTGATCCGCCGGGATGGGATCAGGATGCCGGTCCGGTTACCAGGAACATCGTTGATGTCACAATCTATGAGCTTCATGTAAGAGACCTCTCCATGGATGAGTCGTCCGGTATTTCAAACAAGGGGAAGTTCCTGGGATTTACTGAAGCGGGGACCACAACGAAAAATGGTATCAAAACAGGTCTTGCTCACCTGAAGGAACTTGGGGTCACTCATATTCATTTATTACCCTCATTTGACTACAGATCGATCGATGAATCATCGCTGGAGAAGAATATCTTCAATTGGGGCTATGATCCCCAAAACTACAATGTCCCTGAAGGATCCTATGCAACTGACCCATTTGATCCGATGGCCAGAGTGAGGGAGTTTAAAATGCTGGTGAAAGCGTTACATGAAAATGGTATCGGTGTGATCCTGGATGTGGTGTACAATCACACAGGGCCCACTGAAGGATCTTTGTTTAATCAGCTTGTGCCGAAGTACTATTACAGGCTATGGGAGGACGGGTCGTTTTCTGATGCGGCTGCCTGCAATAATGAAACTGCTTCGGAACGGCCGATGTTCAGGAAATTCATGATCGAATCGATGAGATACTGGGTTGAAGAATATCATATCGATGGTTTCCGTGTGGACTTAATGGGGATTCATGATATTGAAACCATGAACCTCATTACGGGGGAACTGGAAAAGATCAACCCATCAGTATTCGTATATGGAGAAGGCTGGACAGCTTCTGCCAGTCCTCTGCCCGATTCTTTAAGGGCTCTGAAGGGTAACACCTATATGCTGGACAGGGTATCTGCTTTTAGTGATGATCTGAGGGATGGAATTAAAGGACATTGGGCAACTAAAGAAGACAGGGGATTTGTCACCGGAAAAGTCGGAATCAAAGAGACCATAAAGTTTGGGATCGTTGGATCTACGGATCATCCGCAGGTTAATTATGATAATATCAATTACTCGGATCATCCGTGGGCGAGAGAACCCTGGCAGACCATGAACTATGTTTCCTGTCATGATGATCTTACCCTCTGGGATAAACTGAACTGGTCGATTCCGGAGGCCACTGATGCCGAAAGGATCGAGATACATAAGCTGGCCAATACTATTGTGCTTACATCCCAGGGAGCACCGTTCCTTCACGGAGGGGTTGATTTTCTCCGGTCCAAAGGTGGCAATCACAATTCCTTTGAGAGCCCGGATTCCGTAAACCGTATCAGGTGGGATAACAAGGAAAAGTACTATGATGTGTTCAGCTATTATCAGAAGCTGATTCAGCTCCGGAAAGACCACCCTGCATTCCGAATGACCACAACAAATGATGTAAAGAAGCATTTGGAGTTTTTAGATATTGAAGATCCCCTCGTAATAGGATACCGGCTCAGTCAAAATGCCAATAGTGATCCCTGGGAGGAAATTTTGGTCTACTTCAACGGGAGTCCGGAAGATAAGGTGATCAGCATTCCGGCAGGAAACTGGATTTCGGTAATAGACGGAGGCGAAATTTCCCAGGCGGGCATTAATAAATATAAGGAGGGATCAACCACCCTAAAGACCAGGTCCGCACTAATACTTCACAATTAATTCAGGATTTTTTTGCACCATATTTCTTAGGCGCATAAAGAAAACCAAAAGCTTTTCCGTTTTCTTTCGTATGCGTTTCATGATGTAAATAATGGGCATTGATAATCCTTTTGAGGTAAGGGTGCCTTGCCTTAAACCGGATTTTTATTCTCCTGTGGACGATCACATCATGGAAGATAAAATAAAATATGCCGTATGCCATAACGCCTATACCTATGGACATCAGCCATTTTAATTCGCTGAAAAATGTTCCCGAAAAGATTAATGATATGGACAACAGACTAAATACGACCGCAAAAAGGTCATTCATTTCAAGGGTGTGACGATGAATTTTATGATGCGATTTGTGCCATCTCCACAGGAATCCATGCATCACGTATTTATGAGTAGCCCATGCCACACCTTCCATTATCAGGAATGTACCTATGATCAGTATGGTGGAGAATACCGTTTGCATTCTAAAATTTGAGTAAGCACGCTTTCACTTCTTCCATGAGCCACATTGGCGTGCTGGTTGCGCCGCAGACTCCTACGGACTTATGCCCCTGAAACCACTCCTTTTTAAGTTCATCCTTATTTGAAACAAAATATGTATTCGGATTATTTTGTTTGCATATTCGGTAAAGGACTTTTCCGTTGGAAGACTTGGTGCCCGACACAAATACGATGGCGTCAAATTGCTTTGAAAAATCCCGAAGCTCCCTGTCCCTGTTCGAAACTTGCCGGCAGATCGTATCACGGAAGTTTATGTCGATATCATGATCTGCTAAACGATCCCTGATATCGTAGTAGCTGGTGGTGCTTTTGGTTGTTTGACTATATAGCGTCAGCTCCTTCGGCAAAGTTTCCGGGTCCAGTTCATCGAAGCTTTGAAATACCACGGCGGAATTGTTGGTTTGACCTAATAATCCTTCAACTTCCGCATGTCCGTGTTTGCCATAAATAAATATATTTTCACTTTTATCGTATGAATTCTTAATCCTGCTTTGCAGTTTCAGTACTACCGGGCAGGAGGCGTCTATCAGCTCCAGATTGTTTTGTATGGCGATCTCATACGTGGAAGGTGGTTCACCATGAGCCCTGATCAATACTTTTTCATTTTCAATATCCCTGAGCTCTGTCTGAGAGATGATTTTGAGACCCTTCCCCTGAAGTCGCTTCACTTCTTCATCATTATGCACAATGTCTCCCAGGCAAAATAAATGACCGGTTTCATCCAGGATCTCTTCCGCCATTTCTATGGCGTAAACAACTCCAAAACAGAAACCTGAATTGCGATCAATATCTACTTTTAGATTAAGCACAAGATATAAACCATAGATTATGACAATTGTTTAGACAAATTCCTCTTCCGGAAAAATTCGAATAAGGTAACATTCACCAGAAGCAGGAATAAGGAATAGATGGAATCTTCCACTGGAATTGTCAGCATCCTGATATCCAGGTTTTCCAGATTGTTGTACCAGACAACGGGTTCTTCGAGAAAAGACCCTGTCAGTATTCCGTTAAAAATGAAGAATGGAATAAGTTGAAATAAATAGGCAATGAAAAAAAGTCCTAACCACGCTGGATTTTTGTAAGCTACAAAAAGGACAAAGCATCCTGTGAACATGAAGCAGTAAAAGGTATAGGAGCGATGGAAGTTCCCAATTGCCAATCCGATGAGGAATATGCCCAGCATGGCAACGAACAATTGAAATTTCCGGGAGGTTGTAACTACCGGGAAAAAATAAGAAACACTTTCGTAAATAAAGACACATGCAAAGGGTACGGAAATGAAAAACAGCCATTCCTCCAAAGGGAGTCCGGCTATCATATACCCAAGGATGTAGTTTTCATTAAACCCCCATATACCGTTTTTAGTAAAAATCACATCCCATACGACAAAAAATGAGCCGGTGAGAATGATTGCCGGGAAGAGTGAATTCCAGTTACTGGCATATTTGAAGCGCTTATCGAATGAAGCGCCCAGTGGGAAAGATATGATCAGAAGAAGGAGAACCAGGTAGAGGGATTTCATCAGATCACTCTTAATCTGTATCCAAAGTACGTAGCGAAAAGCAACATTACTTTTTTGAAATCCTGTACTCTTACACGTTTTGAAAGCACTTTGCCGGGAGGTAACCTCCGGATCTTTCTGAATAGCTGTTTGTAATAAACATATGCCAGGTAAACTCCCCATCTGGCTCCTTCCGGAAGATTCCTGATGCCCTGAAGTGCCGCCTTAAAGTCATCGAGGATATCGGATTCGATTAGTTTTTTATCTTTCCATTCGAAAGATTCAGGGCTGACATCCGGAAAGTAAACACGCCCCCTTTCAGTGAAGTCACTCTGCATATCCCTGAGAAAGTTTACTTTTTGGAATGCCGCGCCCAATCTGCAAGCCGCCGGCTTGAGCTCCTCAAATCGCTTATGGTCGCCATCGCAAAAGACTTTAAGGCACATCAGGCCAACAACTTCCGCTGATCCATAAATATATTTTCTGTAGCTCCCTTTGGTATGACTGGATTCGGAGAGATCCATCTCCATGCTCTCCAAAAAAGATTCGATAAGATCCCGATCGATTTTGTATTTGTTGACGATCATTTGAAACGAATGCAACACTGGATTAAGGCTTATTCTCTGATCTATGGCGGCGAAAGTGTCTTTTTCAAATTTTTCCAGCAGCTCAGCCTTGTCATGTTCGTGAAAAGTGTCAACGATCTCATCTGCAAATCTTACAAAACCGTAAATCGCGTAGATCGGAAAATGATATTTACGATTGAGCGTCTTAATTCCCAATGTGAAAGATGTGGAATAATGCTGTGTTACAAGTCGACTGCATTTCAGGGTGGTAGATGTATACAGATCCATGGCTATTTCATATTAAGCATAATCTCCCGACACTTCCCGGGCCACAACTTCACCTGAAATCAGTGAAGGGGGCACACCGGGACCCGGAACAGTTAACTGACCGGTGTAATAAAGGTTTTTTAGTTTCTTATTCTTTATAGAAGGTTTGAGAATCGCAGTTTGTCTGAGTGTATTTGCCAGGCCATATGCATTGCCACGGTATGAGTGATAATCCGATTTGAAATTGCTGTGGGCATATGATCGCATGACCTCAATGTTATTCCTGATATCGGTTCCTGTAAATTTCTCCAGCCTGTCCATTATGGAGTTGAAATAGATCATTCTTGTTTCCTCGGGATCCGGCAGATCCGGTGCGACAGGCATCAATATTACCAGGTTTTCCTTTCCTTCCGGAGCGATCGAAGGATCCGTTTTGGATGTAGCCGATACATAAAGGAGGGGGGCTGACGGCCATTGAGGTGTTTCATATATTTCGCTGGCATGTTGATCAAAATCCCGGTCAAAGAATAGCGTATGATGGTTAAGTTTTGGGACCCTGGTTTTGGTACCTATATAAAACAGGAGAGAGGAAGGAGCCATGGTTTGTTTCTTCCAATAGCGTGGTGTGTAATGCCGGTACTCCTCATCGAGCAAAACCTGATCTACAAAATGATAATCGGCGCCGGCCACCAATACATCAATTTCGAATTGACCGCCGGAGGTATTGATATGTGTGATTTTTCCATGCCTGTATTCGAATCCGGTTACCTCTTCGTTTAACCGGATCTTCACTCCCAGTTCCCGCGCAAGCCTGACCATAGCTTCTACTACACGATACATGCCGCCCTGTGGATACCATGTTCCCAGGCTCATATCGGCATAATTCATGAGGCTGTACAATGCGGGAGTATTATTGGGTGTTCCACCCAGAAACAGAATTGGGAATTTCACAAGTTGTCGGAGTCTGGGGTCTTTAAAATACTTGTTTACATGCTTCCTCATAGATGTAAAGACATCCATCTTTAATATTCCGGTGAGCAACCTGAAATCCAGGAATTCGTGAAGTGATTTCCCCGGTTTGTGGGCGAGATCGCGGATCCCTACTTTGTATTTGAATTCCGCCTGTCTGAGAAATTGTCTCAGCTTTTTGGCGCTTCCAGCTTCAATGGATTCGAATTCTTCTTCAAGATGCGCCAGGGAAGCCGGAATGTCATGAAAGGACTCCCGGAATTTTACGCCATATGAAGGATCCAGCCGCGTCAGCGTGTAATAGTCTGAAACGGATTTTTCGAAACTTGCAAAAAATCGTTCGAAAACATCCGGCATCCAGTACCATGAGGGTCCCATATCGAATGTAAACTCATTGATCTCAAGTTTTTGTGCCCTACCTCCGGGACTGGCATTTTTTTCGAACACTGTGACGTTAAAGCCAGCCTTTGCTAAAAAACATGCAGCGGATAAACTGGCAAATCCGCTACCAATCAGACCTATATGCTTCATTATCGCCGGTATCTGAAGATTAGTTGAAAGCGTAGATGCTCAGGACATCTTTCAATTCTTTTCTGGCAATATGTATCCTGTTTTTCACCGTTCCGAGGGGTATTTGCAATTGGTCGGCGATCTCGTGATATTTATATCCTTGAAAATACATCGAAAAGGGGACCTTATATGTGTCATCCAGCTTATCTATAGCTGCTTCCACATCTCCCATTTTGAAATTGTCCTCGGCCTCGTTTTGCGAAATACTTTCAACGGAGTTGATATAATGCAGGTTATCAGTGGTATCGATGAAGGTGTTCCTTCGTAGCATTCTCTGATAATTTGTAAAAAAAGTATTTTTCATTATGGTATACATCCAGGCCTTAAGGTTGGTACCCTCCGAAAATTTGTCCTTATTGGAATAAGCCTTTAGATATGTCTCCTGTAAGAGGTCATTCGCATCCTCCAGGTTTCTTGTGAGTTTCAAAGCGTAAGGTCTTAAGGCTCCTTCCAGCACGTCGAGTTTGTAATTGAATTCATGTGTTGCCATCTTCAATCATTTTGTTTAACAAATATCTGTAAATATTAAACAAAAAAGAAAAGATTTGTTTAAAATTTACTGAAAAAAATTAAACAGTATAATCATTAAGTTTGACTAAAAGCTCTTAATTAATTAAATTTTATGATTTTCAGGCCTGTTTGAAGCTAAATCAAAAAAGGCAAAATGTTTAGATAAAAATTCTATATTTTAAACAAACTGTCTATGAGGTAATGTCAATTTTCGGACCGGCATACTGAATTATACGCTCAATATTTTCCAGTATTGTGACATTTTCCGGTAAGTTAAGATCTTGTCCTACGACCTGGTATCCGGAAACAAGGATTTGACTTTTTCCAAAGTCGGATGAGATTCTATTGATGTAAGACTGAACTTCCGGTTGTGCAGGCGCAGATGTGATCACGGTAACCACAAAATCGGGGCTGTATATTTCATAAACTTCCTTTAGGTCGCTATGCGGTACTGATTGGCCAAGGTAGATCGACTTATTTTCTTTCGATTTTACAAGGTAATCGGTGAAGAGGAGTGACAATTCATGTAACTCACCTGCCGGTAAATAAAGCAGGAACTTTTTGGCATTTGGATTTTGGGGTACAAATTGATTGTCCACAGCAATGATGAGTTTCTGGCGGACCAAATTGGAGATAAAGTGTTCCTGGGCCGGATTGATTGCCCCCGTTTGCCATAATATTCCGATTTTCGTCAGGAAAGGGAAAATAATGTTAAGCATTGTCTTCTCGAACCCCAGTTTCAGGATACTGCCTGACATGATCTTTTCAAAACGATCCTCATCAAGGTCAACCATACTGATGGTTAATGCATGAATTTGCTCCGGATATTCAAAGTTGGTTTCGGTCAATTTGATAACTTCCCGTTGCATTTCTCCGGATGACATATTTGAGATCCTGCTGATCTTTATTCCGTTTTTATTGAGCAAAGCCACATTAAGAAGGAGCTTCAGATCCTGATCATCGTAAAACCGGATATTGGTTTTTGTGCGCTTTGGCGTCAATATGTCATATCGCTGTTCCCATATTCTGATCGTATGGGCTTTCACACCTGTCAGGTGTTCCAGATCCTTTATGGAAAAAACGCTCATTCTTCTTTTAGTCCCTTCGTCGGACATGTAACTTCAAACCAGGTTAATTGTTTTAATAAAGTTATGGTCTCAGGCCCAAATGTCGGGAAAAAGGAAATGACTTCAGGTCTTCACCGCTAAATTTGGGATTAACACTGAAAAGGATATGTTCATATACAATGTAACGATCAATATCGACCGGGATGTTGAGGATGAATGGAAATTATGGATGGGCAATCACCATATCAAAGACGTGATGGCAACGGGAAAGTTTTATGATTCGAAGTTCCTGAAGCTGATTACCGAACAACCCGATGCGGAGGGAACAACCTACGCTATCCAGTACCATGCAAAGACCCTGGCAGACATCGAGGAATATCTTGAAAAGGATGCATCACCGTTGCAGAAGGCTCATTCTGACAAATTCATGGATAAATTCGTGGCTTTTCGGACGGTACTGGAAGAGGTTTAGAAATCCAGGTGGCAGTTCAGCCATTCAGCGTCGAACTGGGTATTATATTTTTTATAGAAGTTAATGGCCGGTTCATTCCAGTCAAGCACCTGCCACATCACACCTGTGCAATTGGTTTCACGGGCAATTTGCAGGGTTTTCTCAAATAATAATTTGCCGATACCATTTCCCCGCTGATCCTCTGTGACTACAATATCTTCCAGCCAAAGCCTTTTACCTTTCCAGGTGGAGTACCTGTAGTAATACACCGACAATCCCTGGATTTTCTGATCATCCTCCGCCACCAGGAACTCAAAAACGGGATGTTTGCCGAAACCATCCACTTCCATCTGCGCTACGGTGGTCACAACCTCGTCCAAACCATTTTCGTATATCGCGAGTTCCTTGATCAGCTCAAAAGCAGCCGACAGATCCTCCTTTTTACCTTTTCGTACGATCACCATTTCAGTAGATTTTGATTTGTTGTAGTCAGACTTTTTCTATAGCCTCAAATCCTGTGTAGTCCCGAAGGACCCCGGGCACGGCTATCCGGTTTTGATCCTGGTTGTTTTCCAACAAAGCAGCAAGTATCCTTGGCACTGCCAGTGCACTTCCGTTGAGTGTATGGGCCAGGCTTTTCTTACCGTTTTCGTCCTTGTAGCGGAGCTTCAGCCGATTGGACTGATATGTTTCGAAGTTTGAGACAGAACTCACTTCCAGCCACTTCTTCTGAGCAGCGGAGTAAACCTCAAAGTCGTAAGTGATCGCTGCTGTAAATCCAAGATCTCCACCACAAAGCCTTACAATCCTGAATGGAAGATCCAGGCTTTTGATGAGCTCTTCCACATGACGGATCATTTCGTCCAGTATTTCATAACTCTTATCGGGATGAGAAATTTGTACAATTTCAACTTTATCAAACTGGTGCAATCTATTCAATCCTCTCACGTGGGCTCCCCAGGAGCCCGCTTCACGACGGAAACATGGGGTATAACCTACAATCTTTTTAGGTAATTGAGATTCATCCAGGATCACATCCCTGAAGACATTTGTAATCGGGACTTCAGCTGTTGGGATCAGGTACAGATTGGTATCCGTGATATGGTACATTTGCCCTTCCTTATCCGGAAGTTGACCTGTGGCATATCCGGAATCTTCATTTATCAATACCGGAGGCTGTATTTCCTGGTATCCTGCTTTATTTGCTTCATCCAGGAAGTAATTTACCATGGCACGTACGAGACGGGCACCTTGCTTGTTGTAAAAAGGGAATCCGGCCCCTGTGACTTTGTTGCCCAGACCAAAATCTATGATACCAAATTCATCGATCAGATCCCAGTGAGGTTTGGCATCAGGGCCCAATTCCGGAAGTCTATCCACCTTTTTGATTATTTCATTATCCTCCTCAGTTTGACCGGGCACCACTTTTTCATTGGGGATATTAGGAATATTATAAAGCATTTCCCTTAGTTCGGATTCGATGGCCTGAAGGGATTCACCCAGCTTTTTACTTTTTGTTTTTAATGATGCTGTTTCCTGTTTTACTTTCTCGGCTTCATCCTTTTCTCCCTTCTTCATCAATCCGCCTATCTCTTTTGCGAGCTGATTTGACCTGGACAGGATTGAATCCAGTTCCTGTTGGGTTGTCTTTCTTAGATCATCTTTTTCTATTATGGCCTCCAGTTGAATTTTTGGATTGTCAATACCCCTTTTTTCCAGAGATCCGGAATAGGCGTCAAGGTTATCTCTAATGGCAGAAACAAGTAACATCAGCTTTGCATTATTTAAACTTGTGCAAATTAAAGGCTAGAAATTCAATTTCCGTTGGTGTATTGCACGCATACGCTAATAAAATAATGTAATAGCTTGCGAAATACTATGCGACTACCTATAATTGTACGTCCATTTCGTACATGGGGCAAGGAAAAGCAGTAGTCAATCCTATTCCCAGTTTTAATCAATCACACGTACTAGAAATTTATACTTACCCACACTACTAGTTAATTATTTAATATGTACACTTTAGATGATCTAAGCATTAGGTTATTGTCAGAGCTTAGGGAGATCGCAGAGGAGCTAAATGTAAAAAATGCGAAAAAAGCTCCAAAGAAAGATTTAATATATATGATCCTTGATCACCAGGCGACATTGCCCGAGAGTGAGATCAAAAAAATAAAATCTTCAGCCCAGGAACCAGCAATTGAAAAACGCGGTAAAGGAACGAAATCAAACGATAGCTCTCAACGGGCGAAAGATAATAAACCGGATAGCGAGAAAAGCGCCGACGAGCTTCTGGAAACACTCAACCTTGAGATTGATACTTCCATCACCTCATTTGATCAGAATGATTCGAAAAAGGAAACCGAATCCCCTCAAACAGTTGAAAAACCCAAGCGTGGAGGAGACCAGTCAAAGCAGGCTGAAGATCGGTCCAAACAAAGCAAAGAACAAGCCCAGCGGGAGGAGGGTAAAAAGAAAAAGGCTGAATACCTTCAGAATTTGAAAGAATTCGAGGGTATTGTTGAAAACGAAGGCGTATTGGAAATCATGCAGGACGGGTACGGATTCTTGAGGTCCAGTGATTATCACTACCTGGCTTCGCCTGATGATATATACGTTTCACCATCACAGATCAAATTATTTGGCTTAAAAACCGGTGATACGGTTAATGGTCTGATCCGGCCCCCGAAAGATGGTGAAAAATATTTTGCCCTGTTGCGGGTAGAGTCGGTCAATGGGAAAACTACCGAGGAGATCAGGGACAGGGTTGCTTTTGAGTATTTAACTCCCCTGTTTCCGGATCAGCGAATTACCCTTTCGACAAAGCCTGACAATTATTCGACCAGGATATTGGATATGTTTTCGCCCATCGGGAAAGGTCAGCGTGGAATGATCGTTGCGCAACCCAAAACCGGGAAAACAGTTCTCCTGAAGAATGTGGCTAATGCAATTGCTGAAAATCACCCGGAATGCTACCTGATGATTTTACTGATCGATGAACGTCCCGAGGAAGTGACTGATATGGCCAGGTCGGTGAAAGCGGAAGTGATCGCTTCCACATTTGACGAGCAAGCGGAAAAACATGTGAAGGTGGCATCAATTGTCCTCGAAAAAGCCAAGAGGATGGTTGAGTGCGGTCATGACGTTGTGATCCTGCTGGATTCCATAACAAGGCTTGCAAGAGCACACAATACGGTGGTTCCTTCTTCAGGAAAAATCCTTTCCGGTGGTGTGGATGCAAACGCACTTCACAAGCCGAAAAGATTCTTTGGCGCCGCCAGGAATGTTGAGAATGGCGGATCTCTGACCATCATAGCCACAGCACTGATTGAAACAGGGTCGAAAATGGATGAAGTGATCTTTGAGGAATTTAAGGGGACTGGAAATCTGGAGCTCCAACTGGATAGAAAACTTTCCAACAAGAGAGTATATCCTGCTATTGACGTACCGGCTTCCGGAACGAGAAGAGAAGATCTCATTATGGACAAAGAGGAATTAAGCCGGGTATGGATATTGAGAAAGTACCTGTCCGATATGAACAGTTCCGAGGCGATGACGTTCCTGCTGGACAAAATGAAAGGGACCAGAAATAATGATGAATTCCTCGTTTCAATGAACGGATAGCAAAAAGTAACTAAGTTTATAAAGCTCTCGTATCTTTGGGTATGAGAGCTTTTTTTTTAATCACCTTTTGCCTGTTGACCGTCAGTATCTACGGACAATCCAGGCGCTCCTATGATGTTGAGGATTTCACAAGACTGGACATTGGCGGCCCATACTACGTAACACTCAAAAGAGGATCTAACCCACAGGTAGAACTAAGCGGGGACAGTAGAATAATAGACTACACCACAGTAAAAATTGAGGGAAGGGAGCTGATCGTCAAGTTTGAAAATCGCAATTGGAGATGGGGAAATTCCGAGAGGGTGGATGTCACCATTACTTTCGAGGAGTTGGAAAGTCTCGATGTAGGGGGAGCCTGCAATTTGCGGACAGAAGATGCAATTGAAGCCGGTTCTTTCGACATGGATATTAGTGGTGCCTCTGATGTTGAACTGGAACTTGAGGCTCGCGATCTAAGGGTGGATGTGTCTGGTGCCTCTTCACTTGAGCTTTCGGGAGAGGTGACAGAGCAGGATGTAGACCTTTCCGGGGCATCCAGTTACAAAGCAAGAGATTTCGTGACCAGGGAGTGCTACATAGAAGCGAGCGGAGCGTCAAACGGAACAATTTATGTCAGGGAAAGATTGAAGGCCCGGGCGAATGGGGCAAGTTCGGTTTACTATTACGGCGATCCGGAATATGTGGATTCAAATTCTTCAGGTGCGGGGTCAGTCAAAAGGAGAAGTTAAGCCGGTCTACTTACCGTCTGCAAAACCCTGTAAGTAGGCGTAATCCTGAGTTAAACCGCCATCATCGGTAATGGTCGCACGATGAATGATCTGCTCCTCATCTTCATTCAGAAGATGAGGCAAAACGTTGTTTATAAGTTCTTCCCCAAAACTCTCCGATGCGTCCCGGGGTAATTCACACGGCAAATTGTCAATTGCCATGACTGTGATATTCGCTTCATTTGTCAGGGGCGGTTCAACAGTATCCTCCCCCGGATTGTAGTCGTAAATCGGATCTTCGATAGTACAGGACTTTTTGGTGGACGGAATTGAACCGTCAATGTCACAGGTTATATCTGCAATTATATTGGTCTTAAAGTCACCATTCAATATTTCTTCACGGTGAAACAGCACTGGTGCACGGGGGTCCCAATACGCGCAGGCTACAAGCAGATCGGTGATCTTGGTGTATTTCAAGAAGTCT
The DNA here is from genome assembly GCA_028278225.1 of Cyclobacteriaceae bacterium. GTDB lineage: Bacteria > Bacteroidota > Bacteroidia > Cytophagales > Cyclobacteriaceae > JANQEU01. Next base: position 76,311 of record JANQEU010000069.1, on the reverse strand, counting down.
CCTTCGTATAACTCAGGTGATTTGTGAAACTCCTGTCTGTTGAACTCCCCACCATTCTTTTTTTTATAATAATCCCTTGAGTTTAGTTGAGTAAAAACAGGCCCGTCGAAATCCCCGGTCAAAAAATTGTGGGGAGTTACTTTTTTGATGTTCAGCCGGTGCAATACCTCCATTGCACCTTTGGCAACCCTTCCACCTCCGGTAACAGCAATGCGGATGGGGGGGAGTACGATTTTGCCAAACTCGTTTTTAAGATCCAGGAGATCGAAACATTCATACGCTCTCCTTATGTCAAATAAGTGATACCTTTTCCCAAATGCCCATATACCATTGTATGCTCCCACAATTCCAGCCCATCTTCCAAATGCAATGATCCTGTTTCCATTTGAATCGGTAAGCGTTTCATAATCGATCAGGCGGATTTTCTTTTCGAGGACGTTTCTCAGCAGGTCCCGGTTATACTCCTGTTTCTTGATGGTATGTGAAAAAAAGAAATATGTTTTTGCTGGTATTAGTGCATCTATCGGGACTTCTTTCACTCCGAAAATGATATCGCAATCTTCCAGGGAATCAACAATTTCGATGCCCTCCCTGCGATAATCGTCATCGGTAAAACATCGGATATCGCTGGATTGAGCCACCACTTTCACATTTGGGAAATTTGATTGGATGGTTTTAGCCTGGAATGGCGTCACCGGGACCCTGTGATCAATGGGAATCTTGCCTTCCTTTATTAAGCCGATTTTCGTCATGGTCTAAATTAACCAGATAATATATTTAGGCTATTACAAAATCAGCTTAATTATCTTCTTCTTCCTGATCTGTTCCTTTCTTCAGTTCCTCAATATCTTCCCTGTCTTTTAGCTTTTTGTCTTCCACGTTTTTATTCAGGAAGAGGTTGATATCATCAATGCTGACGTTAGACTTTATCTCTCCAAAAGCATCAACCTTCAATTCAAATCCTTCCAGATCCTCGTGCACCTTCGGTTTATTGATCTTCTTTTTTTTCTTCATCCTGATCAGCTCTTTTTATTTGGTTAAACGCTTTTGTAGCGTTTATGATTCGATTGTTTGATTCCTCACTCCCAAGTATGCGGATGATCTCCATTAAGTCAGGTCCGGATCCCTCACCGGTAAGAGCTAACCTAAGGATCTGCATTACTTTCCCCGGATTAATACCCAGCGCATTCATCGTATTTTGGAAATCATCTTTAATTTCCTCACTTGTGGAGAATTCCTTCCCCGATAAATTTTGAGCAAATGTCTTTAATGCTGTTTCAGATTCAGCATTCCATCTTTTTCTTATGATTTTCTGATCATACTCCCCGGGTTTTTCGAAAAAGATCAGACTGCTGTCCACTAATTCATGCAGGAATGTGACTCTGGTCTTCAACTGCGCCGAAATTGATTCTGCAGTTGCCAATTCACATTCAATATCGTATTTGGTATTCAATTCATTCTTAAGATATTCTCCCAATTCCTGATTGGATTTCGAATTGAGATATTGCTGATTGAACCATTTAGCCTTTTCGATATCAAATTTCGTTCCCGCTTTGCCAATTCGATCCAGGGTAAATGACCCGATAAGATCTTCCATGGAGAAGATTTCCCGATCGGTACCCGGGTTCCAGCCGAGGAGTGAAAGAAAATTAACCAGGGCATCAGGCAGATATCCTGACTCTCTAAACCCGATACTGGTTTGATCAGTAACCGGATCAATCCATGTAAGTGGAAAAATTGGAAATCCGGCTTTGTCAGCTACCCGCTTACTGAGCTTGCCATTTCCATCCGGCTTGAGGATCAATGGCAGGTGCGCAAATTCCGGCATTTCATTTTCCCATCCCAGGTACCTGTAGAGTAGTACATGTAGCGGTGCCGATGGTAACCATTCCTCACCGCGGATCACATGTGTGATTTCCATCAGATAATCATCCACGACGTTGGCAAGGTGATATGTGGGTAGTCCATCTGATTTGAGAATTACCTTGTCATCCAGAGCAGATGAATGGACATGTACCCAGCCACGGATATTGTCCTTGAGCCTGATTTCATCCTGAGCCGGGACTTTTATTCTGACCACATACGGATCCCCGGCTTCGATTCTTGCATTCACTTCATCTTCAGAGAGCGTAAGTGAATTCTTCATGGTCATCCTCGAGGCGGAGTTGTAATTAAGGTTAACCAGTCCGGCATCCTTAAGTTTGCTGCGCATTTCTTCAAGCTCCGCGGGAGTGTCAAATGCAAAATAAGCCAGTCCCTTATCCAGTAATTCCTGCGCGTACTTCAAGTATTTATCTTCTCTTTCAGACTGTCTGTAGGGCACGTACTGACCGCCATGTATCGGGCTTTCGTCAGGGATGATCCCTGCCCACTCCAGCGATCTTTGAACGTACTCTTCGGCTCCGGGAACGAATCGCGATTGATCTGTATCTTCAATCCGAAGAATAAATTTCCCATTATGATGTTTTGCAAAAAGATAATTGAATAGTGCAGTCCGCAGGCCGCCAATGTGCAGACCTCCCGTAGGGCTTGGCGCAAATCTTACTCTAACTTCCCTTTTCATAGCTATCGGCAGGGCTGGTGGCTTCAAAGATCATTTTAAGTCGGGAAAACGGCAATGCAGGAGATTTCAACATTCACATTTTTCGGTAAGCCGCTGACTTCCACTGTTTCCCTGGCCGGTGGCTCCCCGGTAAAGTATTTGCCATACACATCATTGATTTTGGCGAATTCTCCCATATTTCTTATAAAAATGCTGCTTTTGACGACATCGCTAAAACCTAATCCCGCCTCTTTCAGAATCTTTCCAAGATTTTCCATCACCTGTTCGGTTTCGGCTTCAATTGAATCACTGATTATTGTCCCGTTGGATTGGTCGATGGCAATTTGGCCCGAAATGAAAAGCATGTTATTTATGGCAATGGCCTGACTATAAGGACCTATCGGAGCAGGAGCCTGGGATGAGTTGATTATTCTTTTCATGGTTATTTATTCGACGGTAACAGATTTTGCAAGGTTACGGGGCTGATCCACATTACAACCTCTCATCACTGCAATATGGTAAGAAAGCAATTGTAATGGTATGACAGAGACCAATGGCATAAATACTTCATTGGTATCAGGAACTTCTATGGTGAAGTCGGCAATCTTTCCGATGTGATCGTCACCTTCGGTTACGATCGCTATTACCTTTCCCTTTCTTGCCTTTACCTCCTGAATGTTGGAAATGATCTTTTCATAGGAACTATCCTTTGTAGCAATGAATACGGCAGGCATGTTCTCATCAATCAGGGCAATGGGGCCGTGTTTCATTTCAGCGGCAGGATAACCTTCTGCATGTATATATGAAATCTCCTTTAGTTTCAATGCTCCCTCCAGCGCCACAGGAAAGTTATACCCACGACCCAGAAAGAGAAAGTTGGAAGCATCTTTGAAGAGACCGGATATGTATTCGATTTTGGCGTTGTGTTCCAATGCACTTTTTACCTTTTCCGGTATTTGTTCCAGTTCGATCAGCAATTCGTGGAACTTCCTGTCGGAGATGGTTCCCTTGCTGTAGGCTATTCTCAATGCAATCATGGTAAGCACTGAAAGCTGACCTGTAAATGCCTTGGTGGAGGCGACTCCGATCTCCGGGCCGGCATGAAGGTACGCTCCTTCATCTGTTATTCTTGATATAGAGGATCCCACCGCATTCACAACACCCAGTATTAACGCACCACGTGACTTGGCCAGTTCGAGGGCTGCCAGTGTGTCGGCGGTTTCACCGGATTGTGAAATGGCTATTACAATATCACCTTCCTTAATTATCGGATTGCGGTATCTGAATTCAGAGGCATATTCTACTTCAACAGGGATTCTGCAAAACTCCTCAAATATATATTCAGCCACCAGCCCTGCATGCCATGATGTGCCGCAAGCCACAATGATTATCTTGTCTGCATTTACCAGGGAGTTGGCATAATTCCTTATGCCACCAAGCACAAGCGTTCCTTTCCGCGCATTCAACCGGCCTCTCATGCAATTTGCGATTGACACAGGTTGCTCGAATATCTCTTTTAACATGAAATGATCATACCCGCTTTTTTCTATTGCATCCAATTCCATTTCAAGCGTTTGAATGTAGGGAGTTTGGATTACGTCCTGGGTATTTTTGATGGAGAAACCCTCTCGTGTGATAACAGCAATTTCCTCGTCGTTCAGATAAACAACTTCATTAGTGTACTCAATAATGGGGGTTGCATCGGAAGCGATGAAATACTCCTTATGTGCCAATCCTATAACCAGCGGACTTCCCTTTCGGGCTGCTATTAATTTGTTGTCATCCTCCCGGGAGAGGATAACAATAGCGTAAGCGCCAATAATCTTCGTCAATGCAATTCTAACGGCATCCTCAAGGGAAACATCATTGTTTTTTTGGATATCCTCAATAAAGGTTATTATGACTTCAGTGTCTGTTTCACTCTTAAAGGTGTAACCATGTTGCATAAGATCTTCCTTGATTGTTGCATAGTTTTCGATAATGCCATTGTGGATTATTGACAACTTGCCACTTGCGGATTGATGGGGATGAGCGTTGACATCATTTGGCTCTCCATGGGTAGCCCATCTTGTATGCCCAATACCTATGTTGCCGGGAAAACCGTCATTGCCGACATGCGATTCCAGGTCGTTTACTTTGCCAGCCTTTTTTTTGACTGTCAGTCCCTCTCCGTTGCATACTGCAATACCAGCGCTATCATACCCGCGATATTCCAGTCGTTTCAGTCCATTGATGAGGATTGGATAAGCATCCTTTTCCCCGATATAAGCCACTATACCACACATGGTTTTGAACGTTAGTTTAGTGAAGTGTAATAGATTTTAAATTTGACACTATTGACCCTTGTCTCATAGAGGTCGATAAACCGGTCACTGGTTAAAACGAGCTTTTCCGTCAAAAATTCAGCTTCTTCCTCATATTTGGATATAAAGATCTGCGTGAAGATCGTGATATCGTTCATGTAATTTATACTGTCTGCTGCGCCAACCAAAATGCGTCTCTGACCCGTCAAATATCCATCATTCGTTAGCATTAGTGTATTAAGCGGGTCGTCCAGCACACCCTCGCCCCTGATACCTGAATTTTCTCTGAAGTAGTAGTATCGGATCTGCTCGAGCGGATTGCCAGCGGAAGTGTCGATATCTATTTCCATTTCCGCTTTGTTGATCACAATGTTTTGGTTGTTTTGTATGAAATCGACAAATGGTTCCATATCTACCAACGTGGTCACACCGTGTAACGGGTTGATAATGGTAAATTCATCCGAAACACTTACCGTATCAAGATCATCCGGCTGGCCGAAGACTGCTGTTGATCTGTCCCGGTTTACTTCACTGAAATGAGTTCCGGTAAACCTGAAGTCCGCCCGAAAAGCATTCAGACTGTCATCACTCATATACAGGGAAAATTCAGTACTGTCGGATAACATATCAAATGTCAGCAGGGATTTGGTTTCGGCCATTGAGGTAATGGCAAGCTGCGAAACAAACCCCAGGCGCAGTGTGTCCTCTCCGAGGACGCTAAAGATATAATCTGCCAGACCGGGTTGCCGGCTAAGATTTTGATTCTCCTGTTTATTTACAATGAGCGTATCTACTGGGAGTGAGTCTCTCTCTATATTGAAAGATGATAAATAGACTACCTCAGAGTAGATTTCTCCTTTGATAGGAAAGAGGAGGAGCTTTTCCCCCGGTTGACTGTCATTGCTAAGCGTTTGATCCCGCTTCAATTTAAAGATGAGAGAATCAAAATTTAACGAGCTCCAGACTTGTGATCCTCCTACATAGGCAAATTCCACATATGCCGTAGCAGACAAATTGCCCAGGAGGTCGTCTTCATAGTTCCCGACCACAACCCGCGGTTCATAGAAAGGGGATTCATTTTCGTCAGTTCTCAGGCTGTCAATAATGAGACTGGTCGTTTTAAGATTCAATTCCAGATAATCAACACGGGTGTTGCTGTGAATCTTAATCTCCAACCCCTCATCGTTTGTCTCACAACTGAAAAAAATCAGGACCAAAAGCCATGGTCCCAACTTAATTCTATCCAATAAGTTCATTATAGAGGTTGTAGTACGATTCTTCGAAATTTTCTTTTTCTATGGGGTCGATACGTTTGTCGTTGGACAGTTCGTCTATGAGTTTTTTGAAGCTGTCCGTAGATTCTTCTTTGGCATAGTTGACAGCATCCGAAAATCTCATTCCGAGTTTAATAAATCCCTCATAGTCGGCCGTCTTCAAAGGGTGAAGCATATTGTCATCAATGTCTATCATCTTCACCTTATCCAACAGGTCCTGCCCAAACTTATGGCTGAATTTGTTATTGTGAATAGTAAATACTGTTTTGGCATTTTTGAAAATTGGATCGTTTTTATACGTTGTGCTTACATAAAGTGGGATCAAACTGGTCATCCAGTCGTTGCAATGGATAATGTCCGGTGCCCACCCTAATTTTTTCACTGTTTCTAAAACGCCTTTACAGAAAAATATTGCTCTTTCATCGTTGTCTTCATAAAAATTGTCCTCCTTATCGAAAAACACTGATTTTCGATGAAAATAATCTTCATTGTCAATGAAGTAAACCTGAAGCTTAGCGTTTGGTATTGACGCAACCTTGATGATCAACGGTTTTTCTTCGTCTCCTACCGAAATGTTTATGCCTGACAGGCGTACTACTTCATGAAGCCTGTTTTTCCTTTCATTGATGAGACCAAATCTCGGTACTAAAATCCTAATCTCCATTCCCTTTTCCTGCATAACCTGTGGCAATCTCCTTACGAAATCCGCCACTTCCGATGTCTTCAAAAAAGGATTAATTTCACTTGCCACATAAAGGATTCTAACGTTTGACATAATATCTCTTAATTTGTGAGGGTTTTTAAAAATGAGCCCAAAATTACCATAATTTTGCTTCATTTTCAATTAATTAGTAAAACTCCATCCATTATTTACCTGAAAATGAGATGCTTGTTGTACAGGATCCGTACGCACTAAGTAGAGAAGTTGAAAAACACTCTAAGAATGACGAAATAATAGGACTGGTACCTACAATGGGATCACTACACGAGGGCCATCTAGGACTGATAAAGGCGTCACTAGAGCAGAGTCATTTTACGGTGGTGTCGATTTTTGTCAATCCGCTGCAGTTCAACAAAAAGGAAGACCTGGATGCCTATCCCAGAAATCTTGAAGAAGACCTGAAATTACTGGAAGCCCAGGGAGTGGATGCAGTATTCAATCCACCGGAAAGTACCCTGTACAAATCAAGACCTAAAGTGTCGTTTGACTTTGGAGAACTTGACAAAGTTCTTGAAGGTGAGTACCGGCCAGGTCATTTTAAAGGGGTTGGCATCGTGGTTTCAAAACTTTTCAACCTCGTGAAACCGGATAAAGCATTTTTTGGCCTGAAGGATCTTCAGCAGTACCTGATCATAAAACAGCTTACCCGGGATCTTTCGTATGACATTGAAATTGTCGGGGTCCCTACTGCCCGCGAGAAAAGCGGATTAGCGCTATCGTCCAGAAACAGCCGGCTTAGTGATCATGGTCAGCACATAGCTTCTGGTATATACAAGGGCTTGAAACATGCTGAGGGATTGATCAAAAAAGGAGTTACCCCCCCGGAAATAAAAGAATCAAGTATTGAGTTTTATAAAACAATTTCAGGATTGGAAATTGAATATTTCGAGATAGTTGAAGATCAGGGCCTGTCTGCAATTGAAACTTTTGACGGCCTTGAAAGTGTTGCTGTTTGCGTAGCGGCATATGTGGAGGGTATTAGATTAATTGATAATCTATATTTGCGCCTTCAAGGTTGAAATATGTTAATAGAGGTACTCAAGTCAAAAATTCACAGGGTGAAGATCACCCAAAGCGAACTTCATTATGTTGGTTCTATTACCATTGACGAGGCGCTCATGGATGCGGCTGATATTGTGGAGAATGAGAAGGTTCAAATTGTAAATATCAACAATGGGGAAAGGTTGGAAACCTATGTAATAAAAGGGAAACGAAATTCCGGCGAAATATGCCTTAATGGTCCGGCGGCAAGAAAAGCCCAGGTAGGTGACATCATCATCATCATTTCGTATTGTTCAATTGAAAAAGAAGCAGCAATTTCGCACGAGCCGAAAATAGTATTTCCGGATGATGATAACAAAGTGATTTAGGTATGCCGAAGAAACTGGCTTCAACATTGCGGATAACAATCCCGTTGTTATTGGCGATCCTCCTTTTGTATTTTGCTTTTCGCAATGTCGAATTCGCGGACTTCCTGTCAAAATCAAAAGAAACCAACTACATCTGGGTTCTGGCCTCCATAGTTCTGTCAATTTTCAGCTACATTCTGAGGGCCTTCAGGTGGAATTTGCTTCTAAAGCCTCTTGGTCACAGATTAAGTACTTTCAACACTACACTGGCAGTATTGATAGGTTACCTGGCAAATCTTGCATTCCCAAGACTTGGCGAAGTGACCAGATGTGCAATCCTAAGGAGAACTGATAATGTGCCATTACCCGTGTCACTGGGCTCTGTTATAACGGAGCGACTGATAGATTCGCTGACACTGCTGTCCCTCATTGCGGTTTCATTCATCGTGGAGTTTGATCTGATCACCACATTCCTGTCAGATACATTGTCAACCTACAATGTCGATATGACCAAGGTCATTATCATCATTGTTGCCTTAATTGTTGCCATGGTTGGTATTTTTGTCATTTTCTTAAGAAAGGGGGACAGAAGGACCCTAAGGATCAGGGCCATATTGCGACAACTGTATCTTGGGATAAGTTCAATAGGGAAGGTTGAGAACATTACTGCATTTCTCGTTTCAACGGTTACATTGTGGCTGGTTTATTATTTAATGGCCTATATCATTGTATTTAGCCTCGATGAAACTTCATTTCTTTCAATTTCAGCGGGTTTGATGCTACTGGTAACTGGCGGGATTGCACTGGCATTACCGGTTCAGGGAGGGATCGGCACCTATCACGCAATGGTGACAGCTTTGCTCATGCTATATGGGATCAATAAAACCACCGGTCTCTTTTTAGCTACCCTGCTTCACACATCACAGATCGTTGCAATTGCAGTTTTCGGAGGCGCTGCCGTATTATTGTTATTTGTTACAAATTCAAAAACAAATGAATCCAAGCAAGCTAAAAATAGTCAAGGACGAAGAAGCCGGAATTTTAGTAAGGAAGTGGAAGTCAGGGAACTATAAAGTTGTATTTACCAACGGCTGCTTTGATATTTTGCACCTGGGTCATATAGACTACCTGGAAAAATCGCGGAACCTTGGAGACAAACTGATTGTTGGAGTGAACAGCGATAAGTCCGTCCGGAAAATCAAAGGATCCGGTAGACCCATAAACGATGAAAATGCGAGATTGCGGACTGTTGCAGCACTGGGATTTGTCGATGCTGTGATAAAATTTGAAGAAGAAACGCCTCAGAATTTGATTGAATTCTTATTACCGGATATTTTAGTGAAAGGTAAAGACTACAAAAAAAGTAACATCGTTGGAGCAGATGCCGTACTCCAAAACGGAGGTCAGTTGGAAACAATTGATTTGGTAGAAGGATACTCCACCTCCGGTATTATTAATAAGTTGAAAAATCTAACAGTTTAAAAATGGAATTATTTGTAATCATTATTGTATTTATGATTTTGAGTTGGGCGGTTAGTTCCAGGTTGAAAGGTAAATTTCGAAAGTATAGCCAAATTCCCTTGTCGACCGGTTTGACAGGCAGGGAAACTGCAGAATTAATGTTAAGAGATAATGGGATTCACGACGTGGCGGTGACTTCTGTTCAGGGCCAGCTGACGGACCATTATAATCCCGCAAATAAGACGGTGAATTTAAGTCCGGATGTCTACAACGGCAGATCGGCGGCGGCAGCAGCCATAGCAGCTCATGAGTGTGGTCATGCGGTCCAGCACGCGACCGCTTACAGTTTTCTCGAATTCAGATCGGCGATGGTACCGGTTCAGAATGTTAGTGCGCGAATCATAAACATTGTTTTTTGGACAATGATTTTGGGTGGTTTTATACTTCCTTCAATAATTCCTTTCCAGACTGCCATTTTGATCATCATTGCATGTTATACGGTTTTTACAGTATTCGCATTTGTTACCTTGCCCGTGGAGTATGACGCAAGTAAACGGGCACTGGCGTGGATCGACCAGAGAAACGTGGTGAACGCAGAGGAATATGATATGGCAAAAGACGCACTTAATACAGCGGCGCTTTCTTACGTAGTAGTAGCGCTCGGATCACTGGCCACTTTGCTGTATTACGTCCTTGTGTATTTGGGAATGGGTGACGAGTAATAATATTTAATTCTTATTGTTTGGAAGCCTCAGTCATGACTTCCGTGAGTGAGGCTTTTTTGTCCTTATTTAGTATGCATGCATACTATTATTCTGGCTATATTTGCGGCCTGAATTCCCCATAACAAACGACCTTCAGTAATGACATTTAACCTGACAGAGGAACAAGAGGCAGTAAGAGAAGCTGCACGGGATTTTGCCCAAAGAGAATTATTGCCTGGAGTTATCGAAAGAGATAATGAACAGCGGTTTCCGGCCGAACAGATCAAGATGATGAGTGATCTTGGGTTTATGGGAATGATGGTGGATCCCAAGTATGGGGGAGGGGGGATGGACACGGTTTCCTATGTGCTGGCAATGGAAGAGATCTCCAAGGTTGATGCCTCTGCATCGGTATGTATGTCAGTCAATAATTCACTTGTTTGCTGGGGTGTGGAGAAGTATGGGACCGAAGAACAAAAGGAGGAGTACCTGACCCAGCTGGCTTCAGGTCAGAAAATCGGAGCTTTTTGTTTGTCGGAACCTGAAGCCGGTTCGGATGCCACCTCACAGCGAACAACTGCTGAGGATAAAGGAGACTATTACCTGGTAAATGGAACCAAAAACTGGATCACGAATGGAAATTCAGCAGGAATTTACCTGGTAATTGCGCAAACGGACCGGACTAGAAGACATAAGGGTATCAACGCATTGATCGTGGACAGGGATTCCACAGGATTGGTGGTCGGTAAAAAGGAGGACAAACTGGGTATCAGGGGTTCGGACACTCATTCAATTATGCTCACTGATGTGATTGTTCCTAAAAAAAACAGGATCGGTGAGGATGGGTTCGGTTTTAATTTTGCCATGAATACACTCAATGGCGGCCGGATAGGAATTGCGGCCCAGGCTCTGGGCATAGCTTCCGGGGCATTGGAATTGTCCCTGAAGTATGCCAAAGAACGCAAGGCCTTCGGAACCGAAATCGCAAATCATCAGGGCATTCAATTCAAACTGGCAGAAATGGCTACCAAGGTGGATGCGGCAAGGCTAATGGTTTTAAGGGCGGCGCAACTGAAAGATGCCGGTAAGGATTTTGCTCATGCATCTGCTATGGCCAAGCTCTACGCCTCAGAAATTGCAATGGAAACCACCGTGGACGCAGTCCAAATACATGGCGGGTATGGCTTTGTGAAGGAGTTTCATGTCGAGCGACTTATGAGAGATGCAAAAATCACACAGATATACGAAGGCACCTCAGAAATCCAAAAAATTGTGATTGCCAGAAAATTATTGAAATAATCTAATAATCACTTCATCGGAAAAATCCGGATCGGCTTTGGAATTTTGAAATAAAATATTAGATTCGTACAATTATTTTATTTCTCTACCCTCTAAAATCTTATAAAGGTTATATTTAATTCCAATGGAGGATTATAATAGAATAATCGAATCTCTCTCGGTCAGCTTTATCAAAGCTAGGAATATTAATATTTTACAGCCGGTAACCATTGAGAATAACTATGATGTGGAAAATTCACTTTTATATGTGAACTCCGGGTCACTCAGTTTTGGTAAGGATAGTGAGAAGGTCCAGGAGGGTGAAATACTATTTGTCCCGGGTGGAAAGCAGGTGACGATTACCTATGGTTCAGGGGATGCCGTTGTTTTGTCCAAGGATCACTTTCTGAATAACAAGGACAAATATTTCAAATCGATCTCCGATGAATCTTTCGGGAACTCCGCATATAGCTATGTTTCCTTTGATTCGAAAGTATTTGATTCAGTGAATTTTTTCGCATCGCTGGACATTCCATCATTTGTGGTGAGGGGAAACCCGCAACTTTCGTCGCTGATCCTGAATATCAACCGGGAGTGTAACCAAAATGCTCCTGGAAAAGGAAGAATTATTAAGGTACTTACGGAACAGTTGGTCGTGGAATTGATCAGGCACGTGATCCAGAACCGGTTGTTTGTGGAGGAGTTTGCAACCAACTCCACATACTTCAAGGACCCACGATTAATTGACATTTTTGCCTATATCAAAGAAAACCTTCAAAACGATCTTTCAAACAAAGTACTGGCGAATGTGGCAAATGTTTCGGAGGACTATGTAGGTCAGTACTTTAAGATGCTGACGGGAATAAACCCCCAGGATTATATCGAATATCAAAGGATGGAAGTTGCGGTCAATCTATTGAGGACTTCTAAAAAGAGCATCAGAGAAATAGGTAAGGAGGTAGGCTACAAAGATACAGCTTACTTCTGCAGGAGGTTTAAGATGATGTTTGGGATACCGGCGGGTAAAATGAGACGTAGAGAATCTCTTATGAACCTTTAGGCTTTCTTAGCAAGGACTTCAGACGCTCTAAAGCCATTTTCAAAATACTCTCCAGGAGCTTGTCATAGAACTTTGAGACGACCGGACTCATTGAATCTTTCTTTTTTCTTTTTTTAGCCGGTTTTGACTTTTTCTTCTTTGGTTTTTCAATTTTTTTTGAGCGGAAGAAAAACCTGTAAATGAGATAACCGGCTACCAGGCCGGCTCCGATGTAGCCGACGGATTTCAATACTTTTATCAGTTTTTTTTCAGCCTTTTCCGATTCGTTATCCAGGTCGGCTCTCAACTGTGATTCTTTTTCCTGAAGTTTCTTCTGCTTCTCTGCAAAAACTTTAGCGTGTCTACCCATCGTCACCAATTTTCAGGATCAAAGTTTCCAGCCACTTTCGGATACTTCCGGTTTTCAAAAGAATGATCAAAATAATCAGCATAAGCAGTGTAAATCCACTTACAATAAGGTATCCCATGTATTGACTATCAAGGATATCATTTAGAAAGACGGCAAGTGTCAGTCCAATGAAGAAGCCCAGGAACAATGCGATCATACCAATAATCAGGAAAGTGATAACCAAAGCCATGATCCTGGCTGTATGTCCCATTACCTCCAGCTTTATTTGGTCGCCTTTGATTTTCAGGTATTCCTGAAGCTTGTCCAGAAGTTTTGGTATGGAGAAAAACGGGGGCAATTTTTTGTGCTTAATCAACGCCTAATTAAGCGTAATTTGGTCAATCCTCCAAGCGGGCTTCCGGCTTTTCTACAATAGCTTCCTTTTGCAGGTATGATTCTGTTGGCTTATCCCTTTTGTTGCTAAAATAGATCAGGGTAAATGGCAGTATGAAAAATGTGAACAGAATGTAGGCGAAACCTGTAATTCTTGATCTCAAGGTCAGTAACCCAAGCTGTTTGGCCATGTAGGTGGGGATCCCGGAAAAAAATGGGATCAGGAATAAGGTCACTCCAAAAAGGTTAAAAAGAAAGTGGGCAATTGCAAGACTCACGGCAGCCTCTGACTGGAAGAGTGCTGCCAACAGGGCTGTAATGGTTGTTCCTAGGTTTGCGCCCAAAATGAACTCAAAAGCTCGTTTTATTTTCAGTTTGCCTGTTGCCACCAGGGGGACCATCAAAGATGTGGTTAGAGAACTTGATTGCACGACGGATGTAAATATCAATCCCCAGCCGAAAGACCTGTACGTCCTTTTGAAAAAGGCATTTTCGATTTTTCGTCTTGTAGTCCACCGATTGTAGAGTTGCCTTGATATGTATTTCACTGTAGCCAGGAGAAGGACGATAGCGAAAATCAAAGTGATCAGTGGACCTACCTTATTGATAAATAATGTTTCTAAGCCACCGTAAATACCCGATATCCCTGAAAAGCGTACGGGACCTGACAAAATTGGCATGGCCTCGGAAATACTTGTACTAAGATTTGTAAGTACTTTGTACTTCAGCTCCAGTGGGAATATCAGAATTGCAATTAAAATGTTATAGATATCATGGACAGTGCCGGCAGTTATAGCTTTTCTGAACTCTTTGGCCTTTGTAATATAACTGATCGATACGATCGTGGATGTCAGGGTCGTCCCGATATTTGCCCCGATTATAATTGGTATGGCCTGAGAAAGAGCAAGAGAGTCTACAGCTACAAATGCCACGGCCATAGACGTGGTTGTGGAACTACTTTGTAGAATTGCTGTAGTAAGCAATCCGATAAACAATCCAACGAATGGGTTGGCGGTGACATTGAAAATAGTCACTGCAGATTCCTGACCGAAATGAGCAAAAGAAACAACAATCAGCTTAATAGCCAGGAAAAAGAAGAATAGCGATATAATAATGTCAAATATTCGCCTCACCACCTCAAGTCAACTTTTTTATAATTGAACCACACTTTAAAGTACTGGATAAATTCTATATACTTAAAACTTCCGATTCCATTTTCAGTTCACGCTCTTTTTCGCCGGTGATGGCTTCCGTGACATTGATGATGTGATCCCCAAGTTTTTCACACAGATGATAGATGTCTTTGTACAGTCCGTCAGCCCGGGGATTGAATCGATCTTTATCAATGTCAATGTTCTGCTTTTTACGGAGATTGTTTCTCATTTGATCGATTTCCTTTTCCATACTCATCGCCGGTTCCATACTTACACTGTCCGCCGGTGATTTCAGATTATCTACCATGATCCCAAGTGCCTGATCGATCAGATCCATCATGTTATTCAGATTTGTGACCTGGCTACTCCGGAAAGTCAGATCGTCTTCTATACGGCGATCAATGTCCTTTGACATTTGGAAGAAAATATCTCCAATTCTCTCCAGTTCATTTATTATGCTAAACAAAGCTGTGACCTTCCTTGTACCTGCCGAACTAAGTGTACCGTCGCTACTTACTTTGATCAGGTATTTCAGGATTTCCTCTTCCATTCGATCTGTCATTTCCTCATAACGCCGGATTTTCTTCAAAAGCTTTTGCTGTTTTTTCGGCTTTTCAGATGCCAAGAGGGTCCTGAACATTTCGGACATGGAAGTAACCATCTCGCCGAACCTGACGGTTTCTTTTTTGGCCTCCTCCAGTGACAACTCCGCTGTATTCATCATACCGGTGCTGATGTACTCCAGTCTCAACTCCTCTCCGCCCTTGCTCTTAATTGCTTTGGTAACCGTGTTTGCTATGAACTTGACAAACCACACAAGGAGGAAGGTGTTGATAATATTAAATGAGGAGTGAAATATGGAGAGGGCGACCGGGATACCGGTAGCTGTTGCGAAAGGAGATGCTCCTCCCGAATCTACAATATAATTGTCAATGACCCGGAGTGCCGGGTTTAATAGAATTACTATCCAGATGACTCCAAAAACATTGAAAATTAAATGTGCCAGTGCTGCCCTTTTAGCATGGACATTTGCAACAATTGCAGCCAGGTTTGCCGTAATCGTGGTTCCGATATTTTCTCCTAAAACCATGGCTGCAGCCAGTTCGAAGGGTATCCAGCCATTATTAGCCATGACCAGTGTGAGCGCCATCGCCGCACTTGAAGATTGAACAATCACTGTTAAGAGCGTTCCAATTCCAACGAATATAAGGGTTGATAAAAATCCTAAGTCAGTATACTGGGAAAGGAACTCAAGGATTTCGAGGTTCGATTTAATATCAGGGACAGAGCTCTTTAAATATGCCAATCCCATGAAAAGCAGGGCAAATCCCACAAGGACCTCACCCCATGATCTCAGCTTTTCACGGTTAAAAAACATCAGCGGGAAACCAATTGCAATAATGGGTAGTGCGTAATTGGAAATTTTCACTTTGAACCCGACAATGGAGATCAACCAGGCCGTAATGGTAGTGCCAATATTTGCCCCCATGATCACCCCGACGGATTCTATCAGTGAAAGGAGTCCGGCATTTACGAAACTCACAACCAGAACTGTTGTGGCCGATGAGGACTGGACAAGGCTTGTAATGGTAAACCCCGTGAACACGCCTTTTACCCGGTTTGATGTCATCGAACTAAGAATTGCCCTCATTTTGGAGCCGGCAACTTTCTGAATGCCTTCACTCATTACCTTCATTCCATAAATAAAAAAGCCGAGTGCACCGAGGAGGTTGAGAATTTCAATAAATCCGAATTTCATTCAATTGGTGGTTAGGTACTATTGGGGTATTTTGCCCCGCAAAAATATTGCATTCACTAAGTAATGGTATGAATCAAATATTTCGCAAATTCCAGATCCCTGACCTGCAAAACAATGGAATGTAAATGGGACGGATTCTGCTTCGATCAGAGATCTTCCCGAAACAAATTCTTAACAATTTGTTAAGAATTTGTTAACATTGGAAGCAGGTGATCAACAGCCAATTTTTTGAAATTCTTACCCCTCCTTATTTGATGAAAACGCATGCTCATTTTCACATTGTGTTTTTTCTGTGCATCTGTTCCATCATCAGTGAGGCTCAAAATCTTTCAAACGATTCGTTTGGAAAAGGTTTGACCGTCACGGCCAGGGATTCCTCATTCTGCCTCAAGTTTGGCTTCAGATTTCAAACGCTGTACATAGGTGAGCAAAACCTTGAGTCCAAAACTTATGAGGATCGTTTTCTGACCCGGCGGTCCAGGCTCAAGTTTGAAGGATTTGCTCACAATCCCGATATCGAGTACAAAGTTGAGCTCGGCCTGTCTAACCGGGACCTTAGTAGCGGACATATTGATGAATCGGGAAATACGGCGAACATTATCCTGGATGCAGTTGCAAAATGGCAATTTGCCAGGGGCTGGACCGTATGGTTTGGGCAAACTAAATTACCCGGTAACAGGGAAAGGGTCATTTCATCGCAAAAGCTGCAATTTGTTGACAGAAGTTTGGTGAATTCAGGATTTAATTTAGACAGGGACCTTGGCATTCAGTTACATCATAAGGGCAAATTTGGGAATGGAGTTTCGAAACAGGCAATTGCCTTGTCCATGGGAGAAGGCAGAAATATAATATCTGCCAATCCAGGGGGTGGACACCAGCTAACAGGCAGAATTGAACTGTTGCCTTTGGGAGAATTTACCGGTAAGGGAGATTATTTCGGGTCAGATCTGAAACGGGAACCGGAACCCAGGATCTCCATCGGAATTACCGGCGATATGAACTATAGTGCCGTACGACAACGTGGGAACCTGGGAAGTTTTAATACGGATTCCCTGGGTAATTATATTGAAAGTGACATAGCCACCTTCCTGGCGGATATGATGTACAAACACAGAGGCTTTTCGGTTATGTCAGAGTATGCTTACCGGACAACCTCCAATAATGCAGGCTCAAACTTCGGGGCCGGTCAGGGATTCGTCATTCAGTCCGGGTATCTCTTTGAGTCAAAATGGGAACTTGCGGGAAGGTACACCGTGATTGATCCAGCCGGCAATTCCAGTCTGAGCGCAGTTTCGGAATATACCGTGGGAATTTCCAGGTATGTCGTAGATCATAGCCTCAAAATCCAGGGCGATATTTCATATGCAGACTATACGAATGAGGACGATGAAATGATCTACAGGTTCCAGGTGGAAGTGGCTTTCTGATATGTGAATTGAAAAATTGGATGCTTAGGTTGTATTTAACTCATTTACTGCCAGCCAGGACATCAAACCCATCCCAATCTTGAGTGCCTCCTCATCCACATCAAACGTAGGTGTATGCACACCTGAAACAATTCCTTTTTTCTCATTTCTCGTGCCCAATCTGTAGAAACAGGCATCCACATGGTGAGAATAAAAAGCGAAATCCTCACCGGCCATCCACAGATCAAGGTCCAAAACATTTTCTTCTCCCAGGTATTCTTTTGCGGCTTTAATGTTTGAGATTGTGTAATTCGGATCATTCACCAGGTAGGGGTAACCTTTTTTAATGTCTACATCACATTGAGCGCCCATGGATCTCGCAATACCCTCCGACAGGTTGGCTATTTTTTGATGAGCTTCCATCCGCCATTTTTCATCCAGAGTTCTGAACGTTCCCTCGACCTTCACCTCATCGGGGATGACATTAGTAGCACCATCGGCGACAACTTTGCCAAACGAAAGAACCGAGGGAATTTTCGGATTAGCGTTTCTGCTCACTATTTGTTGTAATGCCACAATGATCTGGGATGTAACGGTAACTGGATCAATTAATGATTCCGGAGCTGCGGCATGTCCGCCCTTACCTTTGATAGTCAGGTGGATCTCGTCAGCACTTGCCATATACTTTCCCGGTCTGAAGCCTACCTTTCCGGCAGGGATCAAGGGCATCACATGCTGGCCCAGAATTTTATCAGGCTTCGGATTTTCCAAAATACCTTCCTTGATCAAAATGGAAGCCCCACCCGGCACCCGCTCTTCTCCCGGTTGGAAGATTACCTTAACCGTTCCACTAAACCGGTCCCGGATGTCATTGAGGATCTTGACCGCCCCAAGCAAAGAGGAGGTATGCACGTCATGTCCGCAGGCATGCATTACCCCACTGTTTTTTGATTTGTAAGGAACATCGTTGGCCTCCTGTATCGGGAGCGCATCCATATCCGCGCGCAAAGCAACGGTTTTTCCGTTTTGCCTGCCCTCAAGAAGGAAGGTGATCCCTGTATTACCTATTCTTTCAAACCCGGAGATTCCCCATTCCTTAAGCTTGGATTCAATGAACTCCGCAGTTTCATGCTCCTCAAACGACAATTCTGGATTTGCGTGAAGATGATGTCGTATTGACCGGACTTCTTTAAAATTCTGTTCGGCTAACCTTTTTATTTCCGAAATCAGTTCACTCATCTCCGAGAGACAATTTATCTGGCAGGAGGAGCGCCCTGGGGAAGTGTAGCCTCATTTCCCGAAATGATTTGGTAGCTTCCAGCCGGTCAAAGAATTTTCCGACTTTTACCCTGTAATTGGGCTGGTAGTAAGACATATTCGGGTTCATTTCCGGATATTTTTCCTCCAGGAATTCCAACGCATTTTGTGCCGCCTGACGGCTGTTTCCATTATAAACCTGGATCACGTATCCATCCCAATATTTCTTGTTTTTATTGTTTTCGATAATAATCCTGTTGATACTATCGAGTTCGGTTTTGATGTGGCCGGTTAGCTCCACAGGGTCCAGAACTTCCATGGTTGTCATTGTGTCCTCCTCAATGGGTACTGACAAATCCAGGCGATGTACGGAGAGGTTTTCCGAATACGGGCTGGTATTCTGGACAATAGCAGTCCCCTTGCATCCGGCCAGGGCAATTATCAATATCAGGAATCTATAATAACACATTTGTTATTTTTCAGATCGTCCTCGATCATTTTGTACTTTATATCTTTTTTGACCGATCCGTCTGTGTATTGGACCGTAACCCTTTGGTTCCTGCTGGCGATCTTCTGAGATTTCGCAGGAGCGGGTTTTTGTACCGGGGGTCGTCCTCCCCTGCCATCAGCATAGGCAAGTGCCGATTTGCTTTCTTCTTTGGATTCGCGATAGTTTTGTTTTGCTCTTTGTGCTCTTGCCTCCTGAACTTCATCGGGTTCCTGAACTGGGATAGCGGCTTTCATCAGGAATGAAATAGTATCCTCATTGACTTTGCCGATAAATCTTTTAAACATTTCGAATCCCTCGAACTTGTAAATCAATAATGGATCCTTTTGCTCATAGACCGCATTCTGAACAGACTGCTTCAGGTCATCCATTTCCCGGAGATGTTCCTTCCACGCCTGGTCAATGATGGCAAGGGTGATCATTTTTTCCATCGATTCCACCATTGTTCTTCCGTCAGATTCGACGGCTGATTCCAAATGGACGGAAACGCCTATCTGCTTCTTACCATCTGTGAAGGGCACCAATACATTTTCAACAGTAGCTCCCCTGTTCTTGTGAAGCTGTTTGAGAATGGGCATGGCCTTATCAGATGTTGCTTTATTTTTATTTTGGTAAGCAGCATATGCTTCGTCATAAAGCTTTTCGGTCAGCTCAGCTTCTGTAATTTTTTCCAGCTCCTCCTTGTTGATTTGAAAATCCAGACCAAGCACGCTGATCACATTCAACTTCAAACCGTCCAGATTATTATCGAATTTGGAGTTTAAGGCAATGTCCTCACATGTGTCATAGAGCATATTCATGATGTCCAGCTGGAGTCTTTCTCCAAACAGGGCATTCCTGCGGCGCTTGTAGATGACCTCTCGCTGTGAATTCATAACATCATCGTACTCAAGAAGTCTTTTTCGTATGGCAAAGTTGTTTTCTTCAACCTTTTTTTGCGCTCTTTCAATAGACTTGGTGATCATGCTATGCTGGATGACTTCCCCTTCCTTCAGTCCCAACCTATCCATGATCTTGGCCATCCGGTCCGATCCGAACAATCGCATGAGATTGTCCTCAAGAGATACAAAGAACTGCGAAGAGCCTACATCACCCTGTCTGCCTGATCTCCCCCTGAGCTGTCTGTCCACACGACGTGATTCATGCCGCTCCGTACCCACAATTGCGAGACCTCCGGCCTCCTTGGCTTGCGGGGTCAGCTTTATGTCTGTTCCCCGTCCGGCCATGTTGGTAGCAATAGTAACAGTTTTCGATTTGCCGGCCTCTGCAACCACATCTGCCTCCTTTGCATGTTGCTTGGCGTTCAGGACCTGGTGATCGATATTCTTTAGTTTCAGCATCCTGCTCAGGACCTCTGAAATTTCCACCGAGGTTGTACCTACCAGAACCGGGCGATTATTTTCGGTTAGCTCGACAATTTCTTCTACGACAGCATTAAATTTTTCCCGCATCGTCTTGTAGACCTTGTCCTCCATATCTTTTCTGACGATAGGCTTGTTCGTAGGGCAAACAACCACATCAAGTTTGTAAATATCCCAGAATTCACCTGCCTCCGTTTCGGCCGTCCCGGTCATCCCAGCCAGTTTGTGATACATTCTAAAGTAATTCTGGAGGGTTATGGTGGCATATGTCTGGGTGGCGTCCTCTACCTTAACATTCTCCTTCGCTTCTATCGCCTGGTGGAGTCCGTCGGAGTACCTTCTTCCTTCCATGACCCTGCCGGTTTGCTCATCCACAATCTTGACCTTATCCTCGACGACGATGTACTCGGTATCCCGATCATACAGGCAGTATGCCCTCAGCAACTGATTAACGGAGTGAATTCGTTGTGACTTTGTATTATAATCTTTGATCAGCTCTTCCTTAGCCTGCAGCCTATCACCTTCGGAAAGGGATGTATCTGCTTCCAGTCTGTTTATTTCTTCTGCAATATCCGGAAGTATAAAAAACTTCGGATCTTCCCCTTCACCGGTAATCAGGTCGATTCCCTTTTCAGTCAGGTCGATGGAATTGTGTTTTTCATCGATGGTGAAATATAGTGGCTCATCTGCTTCAGGCATCATTTTCTGATTGTCCTGCAAGTAGAAATTTTCAGTTTTCAGGAGGACCTGACGAATTCCTGTTTCACTTAAGTATTTGATTAGCGGCTTATATTTCGGCAACCCGCGATAAACCCTGAATAATGGCAATCCGCCGTCCTTTTCATTACCTTCTTTGATGAGCTTTTTAGCCTGATTCAGGTAATCACCGGTAAGTTTGCGCTGAGCGTCTACCAGTCGTTGTATCCTTGGTTTCAGTTCATAAAACTCATGCTCGTCTCCTTTGGGTATAGGGCCGGAAATAATGAGTGGAGTTCGTGCATCATCGACCAAGACGGAGTCCACTTCATCGACCATTGCATAATGATGTTTGCCCTGCACCAGTTCTTCAGGGGACCGCGCCATATTATCCCTCAAATAGTCGAAACCAAATTCGTTATTTGTTCCGTAGATGATGTCCGATTCATACGCCTCTTTCCGTTCCTTCGAGTTGGGTTGATGGTTGTCGATGCAGTCGACTTTTAATCCATGAAACTGGAACAAAGGCGCATTCCATTCGGAATCTCTTTTTGCCAGGTAATCGTTCACCGTAACGATGTGTACGCCACGGCCAGCCAGGGCATTGAGATAAGCAGGCAGCGTTGCAACAAGTGTTTTACCCTCCCCTGTTGCCATCTCGGAGATCTTACCCTGATGGAGTACAACTCCACCAACCAGTTGAACGTCATAATGGATCATTTTCCACTCTACTTCCGTACCCGCAGCCGTCCATTTGTTATGCCAGATCGCAGTCTCCCCATCTATTTCGATATGGGGTCTTGTAGCGGCCAGCTGCTTGTCATAGAGTGTGGCCTTTACTTTGAGTGTCTCGTTCTCTGCAAATCTTCGCGCTGTTTCCTTGACGATGGCAAATCCTTTGGGAAGTAGTTCTATCAATACTTCTTCAAGCTCCTCGTCCCTGTCCGCTTCCAGTTTATCAATATGTTTGAAGATTTCATCTTTTTCATTGATGTCCAGATCAGGGTTGTCATTTATTTTCTGATGCAATTCATCCAGTTCATCATCAATATGTTTGAGCTTGCTGTCAATGAAATCCTTTAATTCCTGTGTTTCATTTCTTAGTTCCTCATCCGTGATCGAATTGAGTTTTTCAAATTCAGCGTTGATCAGTCCAACATAGGGGGTTAACAGCTTAATATCCCTCTCGGATTTTGTTCCGAAAATCCTTGCGACTCCTTTGGTTATTGCCTCAAGCATGCCTTTTATGTTGTTTTAAAATTCCGTTAAAGTTAATTGGTTTTCCAATAGCAAAAAGCCGCCTTTCAAACCCTTGATCCAATTTCGATTTCACCTTCAAATACGCGTTCGACGGGTCCTGCCAGATAAATATTTTTGAAACAATTGTCAGGATCTTTCTCAAAACTGACTGATAAATTTCCGCCTTGTGTTTCAACATCAACGGGAGAACTCAGACCCTTGAAGCTAGCGGCAAGGGCAGAGGCCACAACTCCGGTTCCGCAGGATAGGGTTTCATCTTCAACGCCCCGCTCATATGTCCGTACTTTTATTTTATCATCTAAGATTTCAACAAAGTTTACATTTGTTCCGTCAGGATGATACTCCTCACTATACCTGATCTCCGATCCCAGCTTCACAACATCTATCGCTTCCACATTTTCACAGAAGATCATGTGATGCGGAGAACCATTATGGATGAAAAAATGGTCTTTAGCCTGAATGACATCATCCACCGGGTGCAATTGGAAATGAACCCAGCCGTGTATGGAGGCCTCGTGCACTCCATCAGTTGTAGTGAACTGCGTTTTGTCCCTTATTATTCCAAGAGATCTGGCGAAATCCACAGCGCAACGACTACCGTTACCGCAAAGGCTTTGGCTGCCATCGGAATTGTAGTAGATCATTTTGAAGTCTGCTTGCGGGTCGTCCTCGATCAACATCAATCCATCAGCTCCAATACCAAATTTCCGGTCCGTAAGTTTTTTGATGAGAGAAGTGTCTTTGGGAAATACCTTTTGCCTGTTATCGATAAGGATAAAGTCGTTACCTGTCCCTTGATACTTGGTGAACTTTAAGAGCATTCCTTAATAAACAAAAAAGCCACTCATCCCGATGACTACCGGAGCGAACGGCTTATTTAAAAATTTGTTAGGCTTTTTATCGCTTTTCTTTGATCCTTGCCATCTTACCTTTTCTTTCCCTAAGGTAAAACAGCCTGGCTCTGCGAACTTTTCCTTTTCTTACAATCTCTATCTTTTCAATATTAGGGCTCAATACGGGGAATATCCTTTCTACGGAGACGCCACTTGATAATTTCCTGATGGTAAAGGTCTCACCGTTTGAGTTCTTATTCTTTATCTGAAGGACAGTTCCCTGAAACTGCTGGATACGTTCTTTGTTTCCCTCCTTGATCTTATAGTGAACGTTGATAGTATCCCCGGGGGCAAACGAAGGAACTTTGTCCCTGATCTCCTTGCTTTCTTCCTCAACCACTTTTAGTAATTCGCTCATCTTCTTTTATGCTTAATATCGCCTGGTAATCCAAAAAGGAGTGCAAATATAGGTGAATCCCACATAAACTTACATATGGACAGGAAATTTTGATTCTGACATTCTTGAAGTAAAATGTGATTTGACGAAGATGAGGAATATGGCGGATGAAATTCCGGCTGATCCGTAAATCATTGCCATAACCATTATCTGATACCTGACAGCAATGAGAGGCGCCACGCCGGATAAAATTTGTCCTGTCATCATCCCGGGCAAAGAAACAAGCCCCACAGCGAACAACGCATTTGTAATAGGAATCAGGGATGCGTGCAAGGCGGTGTTTCTGGCCTCCGGATAGGGAATGTCCCGGTTCATTTCCGCTTCTAATCTTTCGCCTGCGAGGCTCACACTATTCATAGCGTTTGCAAAGATCATACCTGCCAGAGGGATCATATAACTGGGCAGATACCACGGGCTTAAACTTAAAACTCCTTGCGTTATTAGGAGCAATACAATTCCACCGCCAATCGCTATCGAATAGAATGATTTGAGATATAGCGTTCTTTTTGCTGTTTTCAATGTCCTCAAAGCGATCAGGCTGGAGGAGAAAAGCATCACCGCAAGGACAGCTACCACGATCAGGGAATGGTCTGTTTCGAAAATAAAAGTGAGAACATACCCGATCAACAGGAGTTGGATCAGCATTCTGAAAACAGCATATATGGAGCTTTTGAAGTTGAGTTTCCACTTCCACAAGATCATCAGGACCGCAAACACGGGTATAAAAGCCAGAGCCAGATTAATGAAGGGGATTGTTTGAATTGAACTATTCATGTTGTCGGGATTTATTGTTTTGAAACCGGCCGCAAACTACGGTTTAATGGTAAAAAGTGTTGACACTGCTTCGGGCAGCAAAATTATTTCAAGAGATCGGATCTTCTCTCCTTTGTCCGTTTCACTGATTGCTCATGACGCCACTCCTCTATTTTTTGTTCATGGCCAGATTGTAATATTTCCGGGACTTTCCAACCTTTATATTCTGACGGCCTGGTATAAACAGGCGGTGCAAGTAAGCCGTCCTGGAATGAATCGGTAAGTGCTGAAGTTTCATCATTCAGCACGCCGGGGATCAGCCGGATTATGGCGTCAGCTAAAACCATGGCCGCCAACTCACCTCCGGACAGGACATAGCTCCCAATGCTGATTTCACGCGTAATCAAATGTTCTCTTACCCGTTCATCTACTCCCTTATAATGACCACACAGCAAAATTATATTTTGCTCTAAAGACAACTCATTGCATAAGCCCTGATTCAATACAACTCCATCCGGGGAGAGGAAAATCACATCGTCATAGGTGATTTTGGATTTCAGCTGTGAGATGCAGCGATCAATGGGTTCGATCATAAGCACCATCCCCGCTCCACCTCCGTAAGCGTAGTCATCAACCGTTTTATGCTTGCCCGTGCTGTAGTCTCTCAGGTCGTGAACGTATAATTCAACGAATCCCTTTTGCTGAGACCTTTTGACGATACTTTGATTTAAAGGTCCGTCAAATAATTCAGGGAGGCAGGTAATGATATCAATGCGCATATCACGAATCTTCCAGGTAAATATCGAGAAGTCCTTCCGGTAAATCCACCTCAATTTCCTTTTGATCTTTGTTCACCTTTCGAATGATGTTATCATCAATAGGAATTAAAACCTCTTTGCCTTTTACTTCTAATGCGGCCAGGTATTGTGAGGAGGGCTGATATATCGATTTTATACTACCTAGCTTTTCGCCTTTTTCCAGGACATCAAAACCAATAAGATCATGGTAATAATACCCTCCCCGAGGCAAATCGGGAAGGTCTTCAAGAGGAAGGTAGAGTTTGCATCCCATCAGTTTTTTAGCTGAGTCCAGGGTATCAATATCTTCGAACTTTGCAATGGCCTTGTTACCCTGAAGAGAAAAGCGGGCAATAAAAAATGGAATCAGGTCCTTATTCTGCAATAGAAAAACTGATTCCATTTCCATGTATTCCAAGGGGTTGTCGACATCCAGGAGGATGATGACTTCACCTTTCAGACCATGGGTCTTGACAATGTACCCGAGTTGGTAACATTCATCAACCCGCATGATCTTTTAATTAGCCTTCTTTGGATTCCTCTTTGTTATCCGCTTTAGCCTCCGTTTTACCTTCCGCCTCAGCTTTGTCAGCGTTTTCGGTTTCCGCCTTGGGCGCTTCTTTCTTTTTCTCTTCCGCTTGTGTCTTCTCCTCCTTTACCTCTTCGGAAGGAGCGTCTTCTGCCGGAATTTCCTCCGCCTTAGCATCTTTGGGCTTCTTGGCTTCATCTGCAGGTTTGTCTTCCTTCGCCTCCTCCGGCGCTGATTCGGCTTTACCTTTTGTTTCCTCCTCCGCTGCAGGTGCTTTTGCTTTGGTTTTTTCTTCAGATGCCTCCTCTTCAGCCTCAGGAGCAGGAGTCTCTACTTTTTCATCAGCTCCGGCATCGGATTTGACTTCTTCTGTCTGGCTTTCTTCAGCAGCAGCTTCCATTTGAGCTACTGCTTCCTGTCCCTCTTCCTCCAGCGCTTTTTCACCTTCATCTGCACTTGCCTCCGCTACTTCAGCTGCAAGAGCTTCTTCCTCCACCTTTCTTTTGCTAAGGATAGCTTCCTGCCGGGCTTTATTTACTTTGGATTCAGCTTCCAGTCTTGCCTTGTCTTTTGCAGCTTTTTCCTTGGCAAGTCGATCTATTTTACCCTGAACTTTAGATTCTTTATCGGCAATCCACGTCTCAAATCTTTTGTCGGCTTCTTCCTGGGTAATAGCTCCTTTATTAACCCCGATCTGCAAATGTTTTCTCAACATTATTCCCCTGTAGGATAACATGGCCCGCACAGTTTCTGTCGGTTGGGCGCCTTTCATTACCCAATCCAGCGCTTTGTCCTCATTGATATTTATCGTTGCGGGATCCGTATTTGGATTGTATGTTCCCAGCTTTTCAATAAATCGACCATCTCGCGGTGACTTGCTGTCTGCTACTACGACATCATAAAGTGCTAATTTCTTGCGTCCTCGACGCGCTAATCTGATTTTTACTGCCATTTCTTTTTTGTTTATGGAACTCGTCCATTCAAATTTTTGAAAATAAGAGCGCAAAGATATCATTTCTACGCTAACAAAAAGTAAATCACCGTGTTATTTGAGTATAATTGTTTAAAATCTGATAACCGTATAGGCGGTTTTCAAAGCCCGGATAGTATTTATACCTTTGATTTTTTTTAATTCATGAAGCTTTGAATATGGACAACTATTCCTATTTATCCAATGCTGATGTAGGGTATATCGACGACCTGTACAATAGCTACAAAGAGGATCCGGACAGTGTTGACGAATCGTGGAAAAAATTCTTTGAGGGATTTGAATTTTCCCGGGAAAGATACGGTGAAAATGGCTCAGGGCCTGATGTGATATCCTCTCATGAGATAAGAGTAAGGAACTATATCTATGCGCACAGATCCCGCGCCCACCTGAAAAGTGATACCAATCCTGTAAGGCCAAGAAGGAAACATGTAGTCCGGTTGGAGTTGGAGAATTTCGGAATCACGGAAGAAGACCTGGACAGGGAGTTTGAAGTTGGTTCGGAAATTGGTATGGGGAAAGCCACGTTCAGAGCCATAAAGGAAAGGCTGGAGAACATTTACCTGAAACACATCGGCTATGAATATAACCATATTCGAAACTCTGATATTTTCGAATGGTTCAAATCCAAAGTTGAAACCGAAGGAGTGGATATTCAGCCGGGTCGGGAAGATAAAAGTCGCATATTGCAAAAACTCAACGAGGCCGTAGTATTTGAAAATTTCCTTCACACAAAATTTCTGGGCCAAAAAAGATTCTCCCTGGAAGGTGGCGAAAATACTATCCCTGCGCTGGACACCATTATCAACAAAGCCGCGGATCATGGTGTTGAGGAAGTTGTTATCGGAATGGCACACAGAGGAAGACTCAATGTACTGGCGAATATCATGGGCAAGACATATGATGAGATCTTTTCTGAATTCGAGGGTAATGCTGAGGTGGACCTGACCATGGGAGACGGTGATGTCAAATACCATCTGGGATACTCCAGTTATATAACCTCGCAATCCGGGAAAAAGATCTATGTTAAGCTGGCCCCGAATCCTTCGCATCTTGAGGCAGTTGATCCCGTGGTTCTGGGCTATACCCGGGCGCAAATCGACGATGAATATCAGGGTGATTTCAAGAAGGCAATCCCTGTGTTGATTCATGGTGATGCCGCTATCGCAGGCCAGGGGATACTGTATGAGTGTATCCAGATGTCATTGCTTGACGGATATAGTACAGGTGGAACGATTCACTTTGTCATCAACAACCAGGTTGGGTTTACCACGGATTATGATGATGCCAGATCGAGTATTTACTGTACTGATCTCGCAAAAATTGTGGATGCGCCTGTTTTGCATATCAATGGTGATGATGCCGAAGCGGTTGCGTTTGCCGCACGGCTAGCTGTTGAGTATCGGCAAACTTTCAACAAAGACTTCTTCATTGACCTTCTATGTTATCGCCGGCATGGTCATAATGAGAGCGATGAACCGAAATTTACACAGCCAAAGCTTTATAACATCATTGCAAAACATCCAAACCCCCGGGAGATTTATGTAAAGAAGTTGGCGGAGCGGGGCGATATTGATGAAAACAGGGCAGAAATACTTAATAATGAATTTAAGAAATTACTCCAGGATAGATTGGACGAAGTCAAACAGCATCCTTTACCATACAAACCTCAGAAAATAGAAGAAGAATGGCATCACTTGAGAAGGTCCGAAGCAAAGGATTTTGAAAAGTCGCCGGACACTGGGATTTCACAGGATCTGGTAGATCAGGTTGGAAAGGCGTTGACATCTATACCTGATGGATTCAAACCTTTACGTCAGATTGAGAAACTGATCAAAGAGCGAAAAACCGCCTTTTTCGAGAAGAAAGAACTCGGATGGGGAGACGGTGAATTGCTGGCTTATGGTTCCCTCCTGGCAGAAGGGAAGATTGTTCGAATGTCAGGTCAGGATGTGAGGAGGGGTACTTTTTCCCACCGCCATTCCTATATTTTCGATTCCAACACAAATGAGCCATACTGCAACCTGAACCAGATAAACGGGGATCAGCAACCTTTCAGGATTTTCAATTCGTTGTTATCGGAGTTTGGTGTGCTTGGGTTTGAATATGGTTATGCCATGGCTACTCCTAATGCCCTGGTGGTCTGGGAAGCACAGTTCGGAGATTTTGTCAATGGTGCCCAGGTGATGATAGATCAGTTCATATCCAGTGCCGAAAGCAAATGGCAAAGGATGAACGGACTGGTAATGCTTCTGCCTCACGGGTACGAAGGGCAGGGGCCCGAACATTCGAGCGCCAGGATGGAACGATTCCTGAATTTGTGCGCTCAGGGCAATATGGTGGTGGCGAATCTCACCAAATCTTCCAACCTCTTTCACCTGATGAGGCGACAGGTTACATGGGAGTTCCGAAAACCATGTGTGGTATTTTCTCCAAAATCACTATTGCGTCATCAGGGTGTAGGGAGTCCCATGGAGGATTTCACAAAGGGAAGGTTCAATGAGGTAATTGATGATCACTATGTCACAAAGAAAAATGTGAAAAAAGTCCTGATCTGTACAGGAAAGGTTTATTTCGATCTTTATGAGGAGCAGCAGAAGCGTAAAGCAAAGGATGTTGCAATCATAAGACTGGAACAACTGCACCCGTTCCCCAAAAAACAGCTGGCGGCCGTTTTGAAAAAGTATTCTAACCCAAAACTGGTTTGGGTACAGGAGGAACCCACTAATATGGGCGCTTTGACATATTTCCATCAGGTTTCAGGATTGGAGTTTGATTTTGTATCCAGAAAATCGGCGGCCTCACCGGCAACCGGATTTGCAAAAGTCCATAAGCAGGAGCAAACGGACATTGTTAACAGAGCATTTAAAATTTAAGAAAATATGAGCCTTGAAATAAAAGTTCCCGCTGTGGGGGAGTCGATCACTGAGGTAACCATTTCACAGTGGACAAAGAATGACGGCGATCAGGTGGAAATGGATGAAGTGATATGCGAGCTTGAATCTGATAAAGCGACGTTTGAAGTTACGGCGGAAGCCGCAGGGGTACTGCACATAAAAGCTAAAGAAGGTGAGACCCTGGAAATAGGGGGCGTACTCTGCGTGATAGATGAATCAGCCGCCAAAGGGAATGGACAACCGAAAAAAGCTGCTGTCGAGGAATCTCCGAAGGTTAGTAAAAGGACCGGTGAAATAAAAGAGATGCATGTTCCCACCGTTGGGGAGTCTATCAATGAAGTAACCATTTCATCCTGGACGAAGGCCAGCGGGGATTCGGTGCAACTGGATGAAGTGATTGCGGAAATTGAATCGGACAAGGCCACCTTTGAGTTGACGGCTGAGGCATCAGGCATCCTGGAGATAGTAGCAAAAGAGGGGGATACACTCGAAATTGGGGCGTTGATATGCCGAATTGAGGTTGCGGAAGGAAGTACGGAATCATTAGCTACTGCTGAGGAACCAAGAACTGAATCTGCACCTGCTGCAACAACCTCGGGTC
This sequence comes from Cyclobacteriaceae bacterium, assembly GCA_028278225.1. Classification (GTDB taxonomy): domain Bacteria; phylum Bacteroidota; class Bacteroidia; order Cytophagales; family Cyclobacteriaceae; genus JANQEU01. The sequence goes on along the minus strand of JANQEU010000069.1, from coordinate 45,642 downwards.
AGGGATCATATGCTGCAGGACATCCCTCCCCGGCGGCCGCAAAGATCCTTGATGAGAAAGGCATCCCGGCTTCAGATGTCCAGGGGACCGGCAAAGACAGCCGGATTACCAAGGAAGATGCGCTGAAAGCTCAAAAATCCGATAAGCTTGGTGCCCCTGAGAAACCAAAGGATTCTCCACCTGCCGTTGAACCACCTGTCTTATCAACAGGTGTAAGCAGGGAACAGCGAAGGCAGAAAATGACGCCGCTCCGGAAAACTGTTTCCAGGCGACTGGTTTCGGTGAAAAACGAAACCGCAATGTTGACCACATTCAATGAGGTAAACATGAAGCCGATTATGGATCTGAGGTCTAAATACAAGGAATCATTTAAGGAGAAATACGAAGTTGGACTGGGATTCATGTCATTCTTCACCAAAGCATGCTGCATGGCGCTTCAGGAATGGCCGGCCGTTAATGCTATGATCGATGGTGATGAAATTGTGTACAATGATTTCTGTGATATTTCAATTGCTGTTTCCGCACCCAAGGGCCTTGTAGTTCCGGTCATCCGAAATGCCGAATCAATGAGTTTTGACCAAATCGAGAAAGAAGTACTTCGCCTGGCGACTAAAGCCCGTGATAATAAGTTAAGCATAGATGAAATGACCGGGGGCACTTTCACGATCACAAACGGGGGAGTCTTTGGTTCCATGATGTCTACTCCAATTATTAATGCTCCGCAGTCTGCAATTTTGGGAATGCACAACATTGTTCAGAGGCCTGTTGCCGAAAATGGTGAGGTAGTAGTCCGGCCAGTGATGTTTGTTGCCCTGTCGTATGATCATCGAATAATTGACGGGAGGGAGTCTGTAAGCTTCCTGGTACGTGTTAAGCAGTTATTGGAAGATCCCAACAGGTTGCTGTTGGGAGTTTGACAGATCTGACTATATTCAAAGAATTTTAAAATACCATGCAATATCAAGTAACGGTAATAGGTTCCGGCCCCGGAGGATATGTAACTGCCATCAGATGCGCCCAGCTAGGTCTGAAAACAGCAATTATCGAAAAGTATGATACCCTTGGCGGTACGTGTTTGAATGTAGGCTGCATTCCTTCCAAGGCTCTGCTGGATTCATCGGAGCATTTTCACAATGCGGAAAGCACCTTTAAGGAACATGGCATCGACATTACAAAACCTAAAGTGAACATCAAGCAAATGATCTCCCGGAAGAATGATGTGGTGAAACAGAATGTGGATGGCATTGATTATTTGATGAAAAAGAATAAGATCGATGTTCATCATGGGTTTGGATCATTTGTGGATAAAAACACTATTAAAATCGTGGGGCAGGAAACCAAAACGATCTCTACGGAAAAAGTCATAGTAGCAACCGGATCAAAACCGGCCTCGTTGCCATTTATTAAGCTTGATAAGAAGCGTGTGATCACCAGTACGGAAGCACTGAATTTGAAAGAAGTCCCAAAGCACATGATCATCATAGGCGGAGGAGTTATTGGGTTGGAGTTAGGATCTGTTTATGCCAGGCTAGGTGCTAAGATCACAGTTGTGGAATTTCTTGATCGGCTTATTCCTACAATGGACAGCACTATGGGAAAAGAAATTGAAAAGTCGCTTAAGAAACTGGGGTTTGGTGTTTACGTGAAGCATAAAGTGACGGAAGTTACTGCCAGGGGAAAAGAAGTTATCATCAAAGCCGACACACCAAAAGGGGAGCAATTAGAACTTAAAGGTGACTACTGCCTTGTTTCAATAGGCAGGCGGCCTTATGCTGATGGTCTGGGACTGGAGAATGCCGGTGTGAAGGCCGACGAACGAGGTATGATTGAGACGGATGAACATTTGAAAACCAGTGCGGATAACATCTGGGCCATTGGGGATGTGGTGAAAGGTGCAATGCTGGCACATAAGGCTGAAGAGGAGGGAGTTTTCGTGGCGGAGCAAATTGCAGGGCAAAAACCGCATATCAATTACAACCTGATCCCGGGCGTGGTGTATACCTGGCCGGAAGTTGCCAGTGTAGGTTATACCGAAGAACAACTTAAGGAACAGGGACGAGCCTACAAAAAAGGTCAGTTTCCTTATAAGGCGTTAGGCAGGGCCAGGGCATCGATGGATGTAGACGGATTAGTGAAGGTTTTGGCAGATAAAGAAACAGATGAAATTTTAGGTATGCATATTATAGGAGCCCGTGCAGCGGACATGATCGCGGCAGGTGTCACAGCGATGGAGTTCAGAGCATCAGCTGAAGATGTCGCCAGGATGTCCCATGCTCATCCGACATATATGGAAGCAGTGAAAGAAGCTTGTCTCGCTGCTACGGAGAACAGGCCGATTCATATGTGATTTTGTATCTCCTATGCAGCAGGAGGAAAGATATCTAAGAAGCTAACTATTTCTTCAAAAGAGGTTAAAAAGGAGTTTGCAATGCCGTGACAGGAACTGGAAGGAAGGTGATTGGCTATGGGTCTTTTGTGGTTCTCATTTACATTTACAGAGGAAGTGGCTGAGTATATACTTCGTGATCATAGCTATTGAAAAAACGCTGAATTATGAAAAAGGCAATTCTAATCATCCTCACCATATTATTTGGTCTGACTGTCAGCGCTCAACAGACTGAAAACATCTTCCTCATCACATTAGACGGCCTAAGGTGGCAGGAGCTGTTCACCGGGGCGGATTCTTTGCTGGTGGATGACCCTGAATATGTGGAGGAACCGGAGACTTTAACAGATCAATTTTGGCATGCTGATCTGCTAAAAAGAAGGGAATTACTAATGCCTTTCTTTTGGAAGACCATCGCAAGTGAAGGGCAGATCTATGGCAACAGAGCTTATGGAAATAAGGTGGATTGTTCCAATCAAATGTGGTTTTCCTATCCCGGATACAGTGAAATACTATGTGGTTTTGCAGATGATGAGAGGATAACAAGCAATGACAAGATCCCGAATCCCAATGTGACGGTGCTGGAATATCTCAGTAATCTGGAGTCATATGAAGGCAGGGTTAGTGCTTTCGGGTCCTGGGATGTATTCCCATATATTGTTAATGAAGCTCGAAGCGGAATACCCGTAAATGCCGGATTCGAAAAGAGTCTGGATGATCCATCGGAAATTGAAAGATTTCTGAACAAGATCCAGGATGAAATAAGAGGGCCCTGGGGATCGGTGCGTCTTGATGTTTTTACACATCACTATGCCATGGAAGAACTGAAAAAGAATCAACCAAAGGTTCTTTATATCGCCTATGGTGAAACAGATGACTTTGCACATGATGGGGAATATGACCAATACCTGAAATCCGCCGTTCAGACAGACGCCTATATCAGGGAACTGTGGGAATTTGCTCAATCGGACAATCAGTACAGGGATAAGACGACCATGATCATTACAACGGACCATGGGCGGGGGACCAACCCAAAAGAGACATGGAAAGATCACGGCACAGAGATTCCGGATGCGGGTCAGATATGGATTGCCGTGATCGGACCGGATACCCCTCCTACAGGTGAAATCAGAACTGAAGGACAATTCTACCAGGATCAGGTTGCTGCCACGGTTGCGTCATTCCTGAATGTCAATTACGATCTGCAAAAAGCAGGAAAGCCAATTTCGCAAATGATGAAATTCAAATAATCCCGATCTTTTTCTGAGTAGTTGACTTTTGAAAAAGCAGGCGCAGTCCGGTAATTGCAAATCTGTTTTTACGGGAGTGGGATTAGCCATTTCCAGGTTATTAAGAGAAAATCCTCCCTTCACTATCTTTGATTGTATATTGGATAGTTATACCCATTATATTTAAAGTGATATTTTCAATCAACTCAGCCCGATGATTAGGAAGGTCTTAGCAATTATCCTCTGGACCGCCGGAAGTCTGATTTATGCTCAAAATCAGAAGGTCGGGGAATTGGAAAAATATCTTTCGGCGGCGACGGACGACTCCACCAGGGTGTCATTGATCAATCAAATTGCTTATGAACTCCATAATTCCTATCCTATTCAGACGGTTGAACGGTCATGGGAGGCCCTGAGAGTAATAGACAGCTTACCTGAGAGTATTGAACGTGAGAGAGCAATAGCATTTAAAAATATTGGACTTGCATATTGGAAGATGTCCAGGTACGATTCCAGTTTACTTTATCAGGATCTGGCAAAGAGGATATCGGACCGCATTGGTGACGACTCGCTGAGCGCCAAGATCATCAGTAATACTGCGGTGGTCTATGCGGACAGGTATCAATATGCATACAGCCTGGAAAAGTCCTTTGAAGCGTACAGGACTTTCGCCGAATTGGGTGACCTGACTAATGTAGCAATTATCTCCACGAACGTCGGGGTCATCTACAAGCGCATGAGAAATTATCAGGAAGCACTTATGTACCTGGAAGAAGCAATGGAGATCGGCAGGCGAATTCAAAATGATCTGGTTATCTGCGCCAATTACGCTGAATTGGGTGATGTTTACCTGAACCAGGACAGGCTCGATGAAAGCATGGAAAACCTCCAAAATGCGATATCTTATTGCAAATCAATTGAGAACAATGTTTTTCTGAGCAAAGCTCACTACTACTTGGGAAACTTCTACGCCAAAACAGGAGAACGTGACTCGGCCATTTCAAATTACCGGAGTGCATTTAACATGCAGGATGAAACCGGAGACAAAAAAGGTCAGGCCGCAACCCTCAATTCGATGGTTGTGGTTAATCTTGATTACAACGAATTGAAAGCTGCGGAAATACATTTGAATGCAGCAAGGGATATTGCCTTAGAGAACAATCTCCTTTTTGAAATTACAGATAACTATTATCACAGGGTGAGACTGGACAGCTTAAATGGCGATTACACTTCCGCCCTGAGGAACTATAAGAAGTACAATGATCTTACGGATAGCCTGAACGAATCTTTTAAATCACATGAGATTTCGCAGATTATTTTGAAGTTCGAGACGGAAAGTCTGAGGAGAGACAGGGCATTGCAGGAGGAGGAATTGAAAAGGCAGGAACTTAATGCACGTTTCGTTTTTGCCGTCCTGATGTTTTCATTGATCGTTATTGTCTTTCTGATTTACATTCTGATAAGCAAGAACCGTACAAACAAGCAGCTGAAATCTCTCAATTCGGAAATCCTGGAGCAGAAAGAAGAGATTCGCATGCAGTCTGATGAGGTGAAAACCGCAAACAGGGAAGCACGGAAACGCAATCGTGAATTGAGTGAAACATTGCAACGGTTGAGAAACACACAATCCCAGTTGATAGAATCCGAAAAGATGGCCAGTATTGGGATCTTGACAGCCGGCCTGGCCCATGAACTAAATAATCCGTTGAATATCATTGGAGGTATCATCGATCCAATCAAGCAGGACCTGAAAGACATAAAACACCACGCGCGGGGGGACAGATCCGGAGAAATAGAACCAATCCTGGATGAGATAGAATCTCTGCTCGATGATGTTGGACAAGGGGCAAAAAAAGCAACTTCAATAATCAGAAACCTGATGGATATCACGCCAAAAGGCGATATAGAGGCTATCGAGATTTTTGATTTCAAAGAAATAATAGGATCAACCATAAACCTGCTGCAGAAGGTCAATCCCAAAATTGAATTCCATGAAAAGCTTAGTCACGGACTGATTGTAAAAGGAAATCCCGCAGAATTAAATCAGGTGGTTATCAATCTGCTGGGCAACGCTGTTGACGCCATTCCGCCCAATCGGAAAGGAGTCGTCAGAATAGCGGGGGAGCTTGTCAACAAGCAAATTGTAATTTCCATCATAGATAATGGATCTGGTATTGAGGCCAAAAATTTCGCACAGATATTTGAGCCTTTTTTTACAACCAAAGAACCCGGAAAAGGAACCGGATTGGGCTTATACATCTCACAGAGTATTATCAAGAAACACTCTGGCGAACTGGTAATTGAATCTTCTACTGACCAGGGTACTGCTTTTGTGATTTATTTACCGGCAAGCATCGAGGCACAAACCTCCGAGGTACCTACATAAATAGGATGGCCTTAAAACACTTCTGTATTATCAGGTAAATAGGTGTCTTCCGTCTAAACCTGATGCTCTCAGCCGAAACAACATTCCGGCAAGTCTTTTTTAAGGCCATCCTGATCCGGATACTTTCAAGTTATTATTATCACAAACCTACTTCACGGCGTATCTGATTATTGTTTTTAGTTTATCCTCCGGGGTCCGTCTCGCATCGGATAGATAAATTTCATGATGATAACCTGCGATTTGCAGACCTTCATCTGCTATGAACCGGTGCAACTTTTTGATATTTTCACCTTCATTTTTATAGGAACCGATATGAAGTAATTGAACTACGCGCCCTTCATTGATCAGTTCAAATTTCACTTCATCAATTCCTTCCATTCCTTTTTTCACCCTGGCTGTTTCTACAGCTCTGAAATAATGTGTCTCTTCCACGAAATCCGGCATCCTGATGATAATTTTCCAGCACCATTCATCCCGCGGTGTGTTCTCGAATTCCGCCTGATTTTCCACTCCTCCCTTCACAAACCAGAATCCTTCCATTTTTGGAACCGTAAAATCACAGTCCTCGGCCTTAAGAAGGAACTTTATCCCATACGCCACCGAATACAATTTTTCCATGGCAGTGTGGAATTTGGGATCTTCAGGACTCGATTGTCCTTCGATTGATAAATAATAATAAGCATCCAGATCCCTGATTTCCGGATCTTTACCGGCTTTGTAGTAATTAGGGTCGGACTTGGCTAAATCTAATTTTTCAATGGCAATCATAATACTTGGTTTAGGGGTTTGTTAACAAAATCTTCTATTACGTTGAAGTGAAACATCTGCATGGTTTCCTCATTGATCCGGTTAAAAACCTTAAGAGCAGCAGGATTTTTCATGACATCCTCTGCAGCCTTTAAGGCAGCATCCTGGTTCGTCCAGTAAACCAGGTCCATCCATTTGCCATGGGCGTCCCGGCAAAGTTTTCTACCCAGGAATCCCGGGTAATGCTGAATGCAATCATTCAAAGACAACAATGCTTTTTGGGTTTCCTCTTGCGAAAATTCGTCTTTAGTCTCATAAATGACGACTTCTATGGTTCCGGCTTTTTGTTCCATGCGTTTTGGCTTTTAGTTCGGACCTTCAATTAATTATTAATGAAATGACCTGAATACTTCATTTCAGCCAGATGCTTCATCAGATCGGGGTATGCAGGATGCCTTTCAAACTTGGCCTGGGCGGCGCTGGCGTTTTCTACCGAATCCCAGGAAACAAGATCCACCAGTTCAAGCGGATTCTTTGCGCCCTGAAGGGAGCGTACCCCGACAAAGCCATCGCAGGTCTCAAGGCAGTCTTTCACGATTTTCTGAACGTAATCGACTTCGTGCTCAGAGCTGGATTTTAAGGTATACACAACTACTTCTGTGATTTTAGAGTTTTCCATTTGTAAATAAATTTTAAGTTTCATTTACAAAGGAACCGGGGAGAGTGACAGCCCTATGTCACTGTGTTTGGGGAATGTTAAAAAATTCTTTGAAGATTTGATCCTAAGTAATGCAGGGGGGCAAATGACCGGAAACTTCCTCGGCACGCTTCGAAAACCTTATATCCCAAAGCACCCCTGGAATTCCTGATAATCACGATTTCAATTGAAAATGCTCATAAGATTCACGTGATAGATCAGCACATGTTTCCTTCAATTCGGCAGGAGCAATGATCTTCGCATGTTTTCCAATGGTCAGTAACCACCGGGCTATCCAGCGGTAGGAAGGCGTAAGGAACCGCATTTCGATGGTTTTGTCATGGACTTTTTCCTCTACAAATCCATAGTTGTAACGCTGGTCACTGATAAATCTTGATACCTCTTTGGTGAATTCAACGGTAACTTCCTTTGCATCTGTTCCCGTTATCATATCCATCAGGAAATCCAGGTAATTGGGATTTTTTGAAGGGTCGAATGTATTCGCTGTCAAATGCAGCTTTTGAATTCTGTCCGTCCTGAAGTCTCTCAGGCCTTGTCTCAGCCGGCAGAAACCGATCAGGTGCCAGCGATTGGTGTAATAAACCATACCTAGAGGCTCGATTTCGCGATCAGTGATGGTGTCGTTGTAATTAGAGTAATAAGACATTCGAATCGTTCTTTTCGATGCGATGGCGTATTGGATTTCCGACATGTGCGAGTCAGGAAACCCCTGGTTTGAAATACTTGGAGATGGTATAATTGTTATCCTTTTCTCAAGGTCGTCAAGAAACTCCTTATCTGCATAGCGCAAAACTGCTTTTACTTTCGTAAGCGCATTTTGGAAACTTAAAGAAGTATTGGCATCGGCATTATGCTCGATTAGCTTGGCACCCAGCAAAATTGCCGAAGCTTCTTCCTTGTTGAAAACCACAGGCGGAAGGTGATAACCCTCAACAATAAAATATCCCTGACCCGCGTCACCGCCTATGGGAATACCGGCATCCATCAGTGCCCTGATATCCCTGAACAATGTCCTCCGTGTCAGTGAAAATCTTTCCTCCAGCTCATTGAGCGTCACACGTGGCTTGCTCTGTAGATGGATCATAACTGCATTTAAGCGATCAATGCGATTCATAATTTGTTCTTTGCAATACAAAAGATCATGAATATCTTCACTTTTTCAAATTCAGGACCCGTTGAAAATAAATTATCTAAGTCTGTTGTGCCTGGCTGGATTATCCCTTCTGGCATGTAAGAAAGAAGAGGACGTTCTTTCGCAACTAATTGCAAATGATCCGTACCTGTCATCTATCACAAATAACCCGGCTCACGAGGTCCGGATCATTTATACGCAGGTTGACAGAGATTCCCGGCAGGAGCCTGCATTCAAAACATTTTCCTATCAACCGGACACTTTCAGATATTTTTATCCGGCTTCCACAGTGAAACTTCCGGCCGCGTTGTTATCACTTGAGAAACTAAAGGATCTTGGGATCGAGGGACTGGATAAAAATGCGACAATGCTCACAGACAGTGCAGCGTCAAATCAACGGTCGTTCCATACGGATAGCACATCAGAAAATTGGAAGCCGTCAGTGGGTCATTACATCAAAAAGATCCTTCTTGTTTCTGACAACGAGGCTTACAACAGATTGTACGAATTCCTCGGGCAGGACTACTTCAACAAGGCAATGATATCCAAAGGATATACAAATACAAGGATAAACCACCGGCTTAGCGAGTACGTGCCCAGGCCCAGAACAAGAGAAGAAAACCTGACAACAAATCCTGTTAGATTCCTGATCGGGGATTCATTGATTTATAGCCAGCCGCTGATTGTTTCAAAAGGTATTGAAAACCCGGAAAGCCCTATACTCAGGGGGAAAGGTTTTATCAGGAATGATTCATTAATCAATGAACCATTCGACTTTGCCTATAAAAATTATTTTCACCTTATCGACCAGCATAATCTGCTTCTGGCCCTTTTCTTCCCGGAGCAGTTTGAGGATGGATCATTTGATCTGACCAGATCGGATTATGATTTCATTTATAAGTATATGTCAATCTTTCCTGGAGAATCCGACCTCGCCACCTATCAGGATGGATCGAAGTACCCGGATGCCTGGGTGAAATTTCTGCTGTTTGGAGCTGAAGAGGGAGAAATGCCGAGACATATCAGGATTTTCAACAAAGTTGGAGATGCCTATGGCTATCTTATTGACAATGCCTATATCATTGACATGGAAAACGGAATAGAGTTCTTTTTAAGTGCAGTCATACACGTCAATTCGAACCAGATCTATAATGATGGGAATTATGAATATGATGAGGTCGGATTTCCGTTCATGAAACAATTGGGACGAAAAATTTATAACTATGAACTGGACAGGGATCGTCCTGTCAGACCGGATTTTTCATACTTTCAATCACTCTACGAATAATGGATCAGCCACACATTTCAGGAAAAGCAGTTATTATTACCGGTGGACTTTTGGACGACATTCATGCAAAGACCGCTCACGGGTTAATAAGAACTTCAAATCGGTTTGAGATCGTAGGTGTAATAGATGAAAAATTCGTCGGACAGGATGCCGGTGAAGTAGTTGATGGCGAAAAGCTTAATATTCCAGTTGTCGCAGACATTGATGATTTTATCAATAAATATGAAAAGCCCGAATATGCTATAATTGGGATGGCAACCAAAGGAGGTATCCTGCCCAGGGAGCTATATCCTTCCATCAGGGCAATTTTAAAGCATGGCATTCACGTTGTGAATGGATTGCATGAGCCTCTCAGTGAAATCAATGACTTCCGGGAGGTGGCCTACGAGCATGGCGACATCATTTACGATATACGAAAATCAAAGCCCTTCAGTGAGCTTCATTTTTGGGAAGGAAAAGTAAAAGAGATTACCTCGCTGAAAATTGCAGTTCTTGGCACGGACTGTGCCCTGGGCAAAAGGACCACTGCCAAGTTGCTAGAAAAAGAACTGACAGAACAGGGGCTTAGTGCTCACATGATTTATACCGGTCAGACGGGCTGGATGCAGGGTGCGGGATATGGGTTATTGTTTGACGCAACTCCAAATGATTTCATTTCCGGCGAAATAGAGCATGCGCTTTATTCTTGCTGGAAAGAACAGCATCCCGATGTGCTGATCATGGAAGGCCAATCCGGCTTGCGCAACCCAAGCGGTCCCTGTGGTTCTGAGTTTATTCTTTCCGGTAAAGCCGATGGCGTGATCCTGCAGCACGCTCCGGGACGGAAAAAGTTTACAGGGCTTGAAGACTATCCTGCGGATATCCCGGATATCCTGGATGAGGCCGATCTGATAAAAAAGCTTGGGTCCACGGTGATCGGGATCACCCTAAATGTAAGTGACATGACGGGTGAGGAGGTCACTGCATACCGGAGAGAATTGACAGAACGAACGGATATTCCGGCAGTATTACCACTCAATGAGAACATGGGTCCCATAGTGTCTGCCATCATCAACCTGAAAAAATGAAAATCAAAGAAGTACGATCTTTCAGCCACGATCTGGGCACCAGCAGACCTTATACTATTGCCTATAAGACAGTCACTGAGGTGATCAATGCCTTTGTGGAGATCGAACTGGAGAATGGGATTACAGGGATAGGAGCGGCTAACCCTAGTTCAATGGTCGTAGGAGAGTCGGTGGACGATACAATACGAACACTGGATGAGCTTGATTTTGAGTTTCTGAAAGGGAAAACCATTGAGGAGTTTGACGCCTGCGTGAGGGATGTTCAGGACAGGTTTCAGGATAAACCCGGTACAAGTGTGGCAATAGATATTGCGCTCTATGACGCCTTTACCCAACATCTTGGCGTATCCCTGGGTGCGTTTTTCGGGCAGAAACACAAGTCATTGCCCACATCGGTTACCATCGGGATCAAGAATGTAGCTGAAACGATCGAGGAAACTGAAGAATATTATGGGATGGGTTTCCGGGTGATCAAAGTCAAGACCGGTCTCAATCCCGAAGAAGATGCTGAACGGGTGATCAGGATGAATGAGAAACATACGGATCTTACGATCCGCGTAGATGCCAACCAGGGTTATTCAGTAGATGACCTTAATACCTTTGTCGCCCTTTCGGATCCTGTTTCGCTCGAATTGATCGAGCAACCATTTAGCGTGGAGTCTTTCGTGGAACGCACCAATCAACTTGACAGGAGCGTACTGGATCTGGTGGTCGCCGACGAGTCCCTGAAAAACCCTCAGGATGCTGTCGATCTGATCAGGAACTGTCCCGGATTGAAGATCTTCAACATCAAACTGATGAAAACCGGTGGTCTCCGTTCCGCTCAGGAAATAGCACAGATCGCGCAATATGCGGGAGTGGATCTGATGTGGGGTTGCAACGACGAAAGTGTTGTGAGCATCTCGGCAGCGCTCCACCTTGCGCTCTCCTGCAAACATACCAGGTACATTGATCTGGATGGAAGTCTCGATGTATTGCACGATGTGGTGGAGGGTGGATTTAAGCTGGACAAAGGTCAAATGAGCGTCACGGGTTGTCCCGGATTAGGAGTTACAAGGATTGCTTAATTATGATAGGAATTGTAGGTGGCCTGGGCCCTTATGCGGGGCTGAATTTATTGAAAAAAGTATTTGACAATACTGCGGCAAGAAGCGATCAGGAATACGGGGATGTCGCATTATTATCTCTTTCCTCACGGGTGGAAGATCGTACTGAGTACCTGGTAGGCAAAGTCAGCACTAATCCCGCTTATGCCATTTCGGAAGTGATCCTGATGTTGGAGACCGTTGGAGCGACTGTTGTGGGAATCCCCTGCAATACGGCACACGCCGATGAGATTTTTTCCGTGATACTCGAAAAACTGAAAGAAAAAGGCAGCGGGGTCAAAGTCCTGAGCATGATTGAAGAGACCGCGCAATATATAAGATCTGCCCACCCCGATATCAGCAAGGTGGGTGTGCTGTCAACTACCGGCACATACAAAAGTCGCATTTATGCTGATGCGTTGGAATCTCAGGGTATTGAACCTGTTGTGCCCACAACCGATATGCAGGAAGAACTCATCCACCCTGCCATCTATCATCGCACATATGGCGTCAAAACCGTATCCGAACCTATTCACCCGCAGGCACGGCAAAATCTGATGACCGGAGTAAAATATTTAAAAGAACAAGGAGCAGAGGCTGTCATACTCGGATGTACTGAAATACCTCTGGTCATCACGGAGGACAGCATCGAAGAAATGGTCACCATCGACCCTACTTATATCCTTGCAAGGTCGCTGATTTTGCACACCAATCCTGAAAAACTTCTCGATTAGATCAGCACGATGCCTTAGGTCAGGTTAATGAATTATGAGGTAAATTTCATTCTTCAAATCACCACAATCATGAAAAGACTTGTTATTCCTTTTTCTCTCCTCGTTTTCAGTCTCACCGCCCAGGACCTTGCCCTAAGGGATCTGATGAACTACAGGTTCCCTGCTTCCATGACCGGATCCGGAACGGAAGGAATGATCGCCTGGGTGGAAAACAGGGAAGGTGTTAGAAATATTTACATAGCCGCAGGTGGGGATTATCGTTCGCAGCAGGTAACCCAATACGTAGAAGATGATGGGCAGGCCATAGGAAATTTGATCTTTACCGATGATCATGAATCCATTTTGTATGTAAGAGGTGGCGCTCCGAACCGGAGTGGCGAGTACCCAAATCCTACCTCAAATGTTGACGGTTACAAGCGTGAAATACATTTTGTATCCATCGAAACCGGATTTCCCAGACTTCTGGGTGAAGGTAGTTCTCCGGTATTACAGGATACGACCGTTATTTTTTTAAGAAATGGTTCAGTATGGACTATGAATTTGTTTGGCGAGAATGATGCTCAGCTGTTCCGGATCAGGGGCGGCGTAGGCTCATTGCGCCTGTCACCTGACAAACAAAAGCTCGCTTTCGTCAATAGCCGTGGAGATCACGCATTCATAGGAGTTTACAATTTCATTGACAATTCCCTTATTTTCCTGGATCCTACCGTGGATCTCGATAGTGATCCAGTCTGGTCACCGGATGGTAGCAGGATTGCATTCCTGAGATTTCCGCATCAGGATTTCCAAATATTCACCCCCCAAAGATCCGCACTGCCTTTTGAGATCAGGGTTGCAGATTTACAACAATCCGGGAGCAAGCGTGTTTGGCAGGCGGATGAAGGCAAAGGGAGTGCATTCCGGGGTATTTCGGCCAGGGATCAGATCTTTTGGACAAAGGATGATCAGATCGTTTTTCCCTGGGAGAAAAACGGATGGACATTGTTATATAGTGTTCCGGTATCAGGAGGAAATGCCACCATCTTAACTCCTGGCGAGTTCGAAATTCAATTTGTATCCATGGCTCGGGACAGGAGTCGAATTTATTATTCCGGTAATCAAAACGATGTCGACCGGCAGCATATTTGGAGCGTCTCCCCCGGATCAAAGCCCGTTCAGCATACTTCGGGCGCTGGGATAGAATGGAGCCCACGGACGGATGCAGATGGTAATTTATTTTTTCTGGGATCGGATGGATTCACGCCGGCATCAGTAAAAATGCTGAAAGGAAAAAATGCTGTAGTGATCCAGGGGACTGAAGATTATCCCTCCGATAAACTGGTCACGCCTCAACAGATCACATTTTCCGCTGCGGATGGCATGAAAATAAACGGACAATTGTTTGTTCCAAAAGATTTGAAAAAGGGAGATAAAAGGCCTGCCGTCCTGTTTTTTCATGGCGGGTCAAGACGCCAAATGCTGCTGGGGTTTCATCACAGGGGTTATTACCATAATGCTTACGCCATGAATCAGTATTTGGCCGGTAAAGGGTATGTCGTCCTTTCCGTAAATTACAGAAGCGGCATAGGCTATGGCATGGAATTCAGGGAGGCTTTGAACTATGGTGCCGCAGGTGCCAGTGAATTTAATGACGTCCTTGGAGCCGGGCTTTACCTGCAAAATCATCCCAATGTGGACACTGAAAGGATTGGATTGTGGGGAGGTTCGTATGGCGGATATCTCACGGCCCTGGGGTTGGCAAAAGCATCTCACCTGTTCAAAGCCGGGGTGGACATTCATGGTGTAACCGATTGGAATGTTGTCATCAAGAATTTTATCCCTGGCTACAATGCACTTGAGGATCCCGAATTCTCCAAATTAGCTTATGAATCCTCACCCATAGCTCACATGAAGACGTGGAAGTCGCCGGTGCTGCTGATCCATGGTGATGATGATCGTAACGTTCCATTTAGCGAAACTGTGGATAAAATTGAGTTATTGCGGAAGAATGGCGTTTACTATGAGCACCTCGTATTCCCGGACGAAGTTCATGGGTTTTTGCTTCATAGTAATTGGGTAAAGGCCTATGAGGCAACGGCTGATTTCTTTGACCGAATGTTGAAAGAGTGAAACCCACAACCCGCAACCCGCAACTCGCAACTGGCAAACCCGCAACCCGCAACAGGCAACCCGCAACCCGCAACCCCATTTAACACAAATAATTCCGGTTCGTCTCAGAATTTGCCGTACTGGTTTCTGTTTGTTTAGCATGATAGAATTCACCGGATATATTTGAATAAGAACCATCTGCTGAACCGCTATGAAATCATTTCTAACGATTGTTCTGGTCACCTGCTCGCTTTTATTGTCAGCGCAAGACGCCGTTGTCAGGGTAACTGCCGATGCTATTAAAAGAGATTACAACATCTTATTCAGCGCCCCTGTCACCTATGAGGTCGAAATAGCTTTACTTTCCACCACCAATGACGTCTTAATGGAAGAGACGGTCAGGGGGAAAGCTTTCTTAAAAGCATACAGTCTTGACAAAGTAGGCCTGGGTCGGTTTCGCTGGAGGGTCAAATATGACGACAAAGTGCATTACGAAGATTTTGAGATCAAGTCACTGAAAAAATTGATGAAGGAAAGTATCTCGGTCAACCGTGAGGATTTTAAACTTGATATCAACGTGGAGGATGTCAACGACAAACCCATGAACATTTTCTTGTTCAATGCTTTTGGAGATCAGATTGACTATGTCTTTTGGGAACCTACGCTTGCCAACAGAACCAAGAAAATTGATTTGAGTCGTTACGATGCCTACGAGATCAAATTAAAGATCGTTCAGAATGGAGATCTGGCCTACCAGGAAGAGTACAAATTGTATTGATAAAATATACCAGGGAAACGAATTTCCAATAAGAGCTGTTCGGCAATTGACGGACAGCTTTTTTTGTTTTTAATACTTTTTTCTGCACGAAATTTCCTCTGGCCCGGCATTCATTTGAAATTAAATTGAGCCTAAATTATATATTCATTCTTCCATATTAAATTTGCGCCAATTTATACTTCCCTATAACCACCTTTAATTAATGCCAAAAGATACTAGCATCAAATCCGTTCTGATTATCGGAAGCGGACCTATTATTATTGGGCAGGCATGTGAGTTTGATTATTCAGGATCGCAGGCTTCCCGGTCCCTGAAGGAAGAGGGGATTGAAGTTATCCTCATCAATTCCAACCCTGCCACCATAATGACTGATCCCGTAACTGCGGATCATATCTACCTCAAACCACTAAATAAACAGTCAATAAGGGAAATATTAGAGAAACATGACATTGACGCTGTGCTCCCGACGATGGGAGGACAGACCGCCCTCAACCTTGCCATTGAGTGCGATCAGGCAGGTATTTGGGACAAGTACAATGTTAGATTGATTGGGGTTGACATTGATGCGATCAAGACCACGGAAGACAGGGAGCAATTCAGGCTCAGAATGCAAGAACTCAATGTTCAGGTGTGCAGGGGAGAAACTGCAACTTCATTCCTAAAGGGGAAGGCAATAGCCCAGGAGATCGGATTTCCGTTGGTAATTCGCCCCTCTTACACCCTGGGAGGTTACGGCGGAGGATTTGTGAATTCTCCGGAGCAGTTCGACAACGCATTAAATGCAGGACTACAGGCCTCACCCATACACGAGGTGCTGGTTGAGCAAAGTATAGTGGGTTGGAAAGAATACGAGCTCGAATTGTTGAGAGACAATATTGGCAATATCATTATTATCTGCTCCATTGAGAACTTTGATCCGATGGGTGTGCACACCGGGGATTCCATCACCGTGGCTCCGGCCATGACCCTTCCCGATACGATTTATCAGGAGATGAGAGATCTGGCAAAAAGAATGATGAATGGGATAGGCCAGTTTGCGGGAGGATGTAATGTCCAGTTTGCGGTGAATCCGGATACGGATCAGATCATAGGTATTGAAATCAATCCCAGGGTTTCAAGATCCTCAGCCCTGGCGTCCAAGGCAACCGGTTATCCAATTGCCAAGATCGCTGCAAAACTTGCCATTGGCTATAATCTCGATGAGCTTAAAAACCAGATAACCAAGACAACATCGGCATTTTTCGAGCCTGCCCTGGATTACGTAATTGTGAAAGTGCCACGCTGGAACTTCGATAAGTTTGAAGGCTCCGACCGGCACCTCGGCCTTCAGATGAAATCAGTTGGAGAGGCTATGGGCATAGGCAGAAATTTCCAGGAAGCCCTGCAAAAAGCCTGTCAATCACTGGAAATAAAGAGAAATGGCCTCGGGGCGGACGGCCGGGAACTGACCGACCAAACCCGGATTCTGGATAGCCTCGAAAATCCCGGTTGGAATCGTTTATTCCATGTCTATGATGCTTTTAAACTGGGAATACCCTTTAACACTATTCAAAAGCTCACAAAGATAGATCCCTGGTTTTTAAATCAGATCGAAGAGCTCATCCAATTGGAAAAGGAAATTGAGAAGTACAGTATTGATGAAATCCCTGCATCACTACTGAGAGTGGCAAAAGAGAAAGGTTATGCTGATCGTCAGATCGCACACCTGGTCCGGTGTCTGGAGAGCGAGGTTTACAAAAAAAGAAATGAACTTGGTATCAAAAGAGTATATAAGCTTGTAGACACGTGTGCAGCCGAATTTGAGGCGCAAACACCTTATTACTACTCAACGTTCGAGAAGGAAAATGAATCCATTGTTTCGGACAGGAAGAAGATCCTCGTCCTGGGATCAGGACCTAACCGGATCGGTCAGGGAATAGAATTCGATTATTCCTGTGTGCATGGCGTTTTGGCAGCTAAAGAGTGCGGCTATGAAACGATCATGATCAATTGCAATCCTGAAACGGTTTCAACGGATTTTGATATCGCGGACAAGCTGTATTTTGAGCCGGTATTTTGGGAGCATATTTACGACATTATTCAACTGGAAAAACCTGAAGGCGTAATAGTTCAGCTTGGCGGACAAACCGCTCTGAAACTATCGGAAAAACTTAATCGATATGGGATCAGTATCCTGGGCACAAGTTTCAATGCCCTTGATCTGGCGGAAGACAGGGGCAGATTTTCCGACCTTCTGAAGGAAAATAAGATCCCCTATCCACAATATGGCACGATTGAGGATGCAGGTTCAGCTGTTGAACTTTCCAAGGAAATTGGATTCCCGCTTCTGGTAAGGCCTTCCTATGTGCTCGGTGGTCAGAGTATGAAGATCGTCATCAATGAAGAAGAACTGGAGCATCATGTGGTGGATCTTTTGAAAGACAAACCCGATGGCAGGATACTCCTTGACCATTTCCTGGAAGGGGCGATTGAGGCGGAGGCAGATGCGATCAGTGACGGAAAAGACGTTTACATCATTGGTATCATGCAGCATATCGAGCCTGCAGGTATTCATTCCGGTGATTCTTACGCGGTTCTCCCTCCTTACAACCTGGGTGATTTTGTGATCCGCCAGATCGAAGATTACACCAATAAAATAGCCCTGGCCCTGGAGACAGTAGGACTGATCAACATACAGTTTGCCATTAAGGACGACAAAGTATACATCATTGAAGCCAACCCGCGGGCTTCCCGCACCGTACCGTTTATTTGTAAAGCTTACCAGGAGCCATACGTGAACTATGCAACGAAAATCATGCTGGGGGAAGCCAAGCTTAGTGATTTCAGCTTTAAGCCTGTAAAACACGGATATGCGATCAAAGAACCGGTTTTCTCATTTCACAAATTCCCGAAAGTAAATAAGGAGTTGGGCCCCGAAATGAAATCAACCGGTGAGTCCATTTATTTTATTGATGATTTGATGGATGATTATTTCCTCAAAATTTATTCCGAACGAAACTTCTACCTTAGCAAGTAAGTTAAATTGGTAATATGCTCAAGTTCTTACTGATATTAATTCTGACAGTCTACATCTTCGTAAAAGTGGGTGGCTACCTTTTCAGAATGTTCTTTATAGGCGCTTCCGAGGCACAGCGGCACGCGACTGAAGGAAGAAGAAAAGCTCCTAACAGCAACCTTAACATAGATTATACTCCGAAATCCGGTAGTCAGAAAAAAGAGAAGGGATACAAGGGAGGAGAATATGTTGATTATGAGGAGGTCTGAAATTACCTTTTATCAGTTAGCTTTGTACTCCTTTTGAATTATGGCCTGGTTTAATCGAAAAGACAAAGGGATACAAACTCCCACTGCTGAAAAAAAAGAATCGCCGGACGGTCTCTGGTATAAAACACCGAGTGGCAATATCATCCACATGCGGGAGTTAAAAAACAATTGCTATGTGTGTCCCGATGATGATTACCATGTACGAATCGGATCGACCGAATATTTCGAAATACTATTTGACAAGAAAGAGTACACCGAACTGGAGGAAGGTATGGAATCCGCGGATCCATTGAAGTTTGTGGATACCAAAAAATATCCGGAGCGAATAGCCGCATCCCAGAAAAAAACGGGATTGAAAGATGCAGTGAGAGTTGCGACTGGAAAATTGAACGGTTCTGAAATTGTGATCGGGTGTATGGACTTTAGTTTCATCGGAGGTTCGATGGGATCGGTAGTCGGAGAAAAAATAGCAAGAGCGATTGACTATGCCATAGAGGTGGAGAGACCTTTTCTGATGATCTCAAAATCCGGAGGTGCTAGGATGATGGAGGCCGGCATTTCTTTGATGCAGCTGGCCAAGATTTCAGGAAAACTGAATTTGCTGGACAAGAAAAATATCCCATATATCTCCTTACTGACAGACCCTACTACCGGGGGAGTTACCGCATCTTTTGCGATGCTCGGTGACTTTAATATCGCGGAACCCGGAGCCTTGATCGGCTTTGCGGGACCCAGGGTGATCAGGGAAACTATCGGGAAAGACCTCCCCAAGGGATTTCAAAGTGCTGAGTTTGTAAGAGATCATGGGTTTCTTGATTTTATTGTCGACAGAAGGCAACTAAAAAGCAAGATCACAACTCTTTTGAAGCTGTTGACAAAGTGAGAGGTCCGGGTACTGCTTCTATCATTAACATCAAACCAATTGCTGTAATTTGGAAAGACCCATTTGGGTCGATCCGCTATATTTGTGCTCAATTAAATTTTAAGGTTGGATACCTATGTCGTCGATAGTTTTAACATCAATAATAGCCTTCACAGTAGTCATACTTTTTCTGGTACTGGTATTACTTTTTGCACAGTCAAAACTGGTCCAGTCCGGGCCGGTCAAAATCATCATTAATGGTGACGAGGAAAACCCACTGGTCACCACGGCCGGATCTACCCTTCTTTCCACACTGAGCGGTGAAAAGATCTTTTTGCCATCAGCTTGCGGTGGCGGTGGAACGTGTGCCATGTGCAAATGCAAGATCCATGACGGGGGCGGGGACGTCTTACCTACTGAAGAAGGACATCTGAGCAGATCGGAAAAACAGGAGCACGTACGTTTGTCATGTCAGGTCAAAGTCAAGAATGATATGAGGATTGAGATACCGGAGGAGATCTTCGGTATCAAGAAATGGGATTGTGAGGTTGTTTCGAATTACAATGTTTCCACATTCATCAAAGAGTTTAAGGTCAGATTACCGGAAGGCGAAACCCTTGATTTCCAATCCGGGGGTTATATACAGATAGATGTTCCCAAAGTGGAAGTTGATTTTAAGGACATGGACATCACCCCTCATCCTGAGTTGGGCCATCCGAATGACGTGTACAAACCGGATTGGGACAAATTTGGTCTGTGGGGTCTGAAGATGAAAAATGATGAAGAGGTCTTTCGCGCTTATTCGATGGCAAATCATCCGGCAGAGGGAAATATCGTCATGTTGAATATACGTGTAGCAACCCCCCCATGGGACAGGTCCAAAAACAAATGGATGGATGTCAATCCGGGTATTTGCTCATCGTACGTCTTTTCAAGAAAGCCAGGAGACAAGGTAACCATCAGCGGACCATATGGGGAGTTCTTTATTAACCCAACCGAAAGGGAGATGATCTATATCGGCGGGGGAGCGGGAATGGCACCATTGCGATCGCATATCTTCCACCTTTTCCATACACAAAAGACAAAGAGGAAAGTATCCTACTGGTATGGCGGAAGATCAAAGAGGGAATTATTTTATCTGGATCATTTCAATAAGATTGAAAAGGACTTTCCAAATTTCAACTTCTATATCGGGCTGTCAGAGCCTATGGAGGAAGATAACTGGACAGTGAAGAAATCCCTTGATGATAAAGAAGGCGATGGGTACCTGGGCTTTATCCACCAATGTCTGTATGACAACTATCTGAAAAATCACGAAGAACCCGAGGAGGTGGAATATTATCTGTGTGGTCCTCCGCTGATGAATGCCGCCGTCCTGAAAATGCTCGATGATCTTGGTGTTCCGGAGGAAAACATCCGGTTCGATGATTTCGGGGGATAGACCGAGCATTGACATTCCTGACATTTATCCAAAAATGAGGCGCCCTCAAAGCATCACCTCGATTTAAAATCAGGTACCGGGGCAAGTGGGTCTTCTCATAACTATGGGCTGGGGTTGCGGTTTCCCCTGATTCATTTCGGGTTTTTTCCGGTGAGTATTTATTAATAATTGGCATTTTATTTACTTTACCCATTCAAGTAAATAAATGGACCTCAAACTCTTCCTTGATCCGGTCAGTACTGAAATCCTCGACGAAAGCCGCTCTTCCGCTTCCTTCCAAAAATCCATTTTCGTCAACAATGAGATTATGCATGATATTGATGGAATTGATCTGGCGATCATCGGTGTGACGGAGTTCCGGGGGGGATACGGGAAGGGTGATGGTTTTGAAAAGGGGCCCGATAAGGTCAGGAGCAAACTGTACGATCTCTCTAAAACTTCAGGAAAAGGCAGGATCCTGGATTTGGGGAATTTAAGAAATGGACCAACAGCGGCAGATTCCAGACAAAGATTGGAGGAAGTGCTGGCATTCCTGCTTCAAAGAGGCATTGTGCCCATCGTATTAGGGGGGTCACATGATATGGACCTTGCCCAGTTCAGAGGATATCAACCTCTTGAAAAACTGATCACTTGCCTCAATGTCGATCCCAGATTTGATCTCGACGAAAAAGGACCTGATAATACCAGTCATATTGGCGCGATTCTGAAACATGATCCCAATTTCCTTTTCAACTACATCCATTTGGGATATCAGACCTATTTTGTGGAAGAAGCCCAACTGGCAGTGATGGAAAAATTGTATTTTGAAACATTAAGACTGGGGGAAATTCATGACAGCATAGAGGAGCTTGAGCCCACTATTCGTGATGCGGATATGGTTTCATTTGATGTGTCCGCAATTAAGTCGGAGTACTGCCCGGGCGTAACACATCCGGGTGTATTTGGGCTAACCGGGGAGGAGGCATGTCAGATATGTTGGTATGCGGGTCTAAATGACAAATTGAGTTCAATCGGATTCTATGAGTTTGACCCTTCAAAAGACAGGGAAGACAATCGAACGGCCGCTGTGATTGCTACGATGATCTGGTACTTTATCG
Organism: Cyclobacteriaceae bacterium; assembly: GCA_028278225.1. Classification (GTDB taxonomy): domain Bacteria; phylum Bacteroidota; class Bacteroidia; order Cytophagales; family Cyclobacteriaceae; genus JANQEU01. The sequence goes on along the minus strand of JANQEU010000069.1, from coordinate 23,340 downwards.
ATGGCTTTTATCACAGAAAAGGAGATAAGAATTTCATGTCCAATGACTATCTGGTTTATGAGGTAGCCCTGGGTGGAAACCCGGATAGCATAAGATTTTACAAAAGTAAATTGTCTGAAAAATGGTGGATGGAAATCCCTGACGGAGATTCCGATTCCATTTTTTTAAGAAATAAAATGATCCCCTGCAGTTATACCGATTACAAACAAGCCAGCGAGGGTGAAGTCCCTGAACGCTGGATCAACGCCATCAATAAAATCAACTGATTTTCCATTCTGTAAGGGGACCACGCAATTGAAACTGTCTCAGAAAGAAGTTTAATGTCAGGTTGAGCCTGTCGAAACCTGATCATTATTAAAAATGGAAATACACCTCGGCAAGCTTCAAAACCTCATTCTCATAATTTGATGCCTTTCGAGACAACCCATTCGCTTCCGGAAAGAGTATGGGCTTCTTATTAAAACTTGGGCGGAATAACTATCCACAGTATGATATACACCAATGTGCCGGGAAAGCCAACACTGAGTATAGATAGAACTACATAAGCTATTCTCACTACGGTGGGATCCAGCGAAAAGTATTCTGCCAGTCCTGCACACACACCACCAAGTATACGATCATCCGATCTTGTCAATTTTCCACTCATACTTATTTAGACGAATTTACTTCTCGAAAGTAGGAAGATTTCGGTAAATAAATTTTGAAACCTTAACGAGTCCTTCCAGTGTAGATTTTGAGATGGTCTCAGCCTTGATCTTCTTATCTTCTTCCTGCTGGGCAAGAAATTTATTGGAGAATGCCGAAGATGCGTCACTGAAGAATATCGATGAATTCAAAGTCAACAGGGCAGCTATAATAACTCCGAGAATTATTAACAGGGTTCTGGTCACATTGGCACTTAAAGATGTCCTCTTCGTTGACATATAATTCCCCTTGCCGCAAGAGTCGTGCCAAAATGTATAAACCAGTGTTTTTGTTGCTGAACAGGAATTTCAATACGGTGAACTTGGCCGAAATCGTACACAATTTTGAATTCTTCCGAACGCTATCCCCCTTTCAAACAGATGGTCATGACTTTTTCCTCTTTCCTTCAGTGAATGCCCGGGATTCAAAAAACTACTGCTATTTTGCCCTCAGATACTATCGAAATGAGAAAACTGATTATTCCCCTGATACTTTCATTGACGCTTGGATTGGCACCCTTCAAACCAGAGCCCCACATTCTGGGAAAGATCCGCTGGATCGCGGGTGGAGCAGCCGGAATGAAACCAATAGATTGGTTTGACACCATTCTGCATGGTTTTCCGTGGGTTTGGCTAATGCTGGCCATCATTGCTTTTGTCATAAGAATTACCAAATCCCCATAGATCAATTCCTGACACAGGTTGTCAGACCCGTCCAGGTCTTATGCCAGGGACCTCTCACCATCTTTTATTTGCAAATCCACAGGCATTGCGACTACTTTGCAACCCAATTGGAATTGAAGAAGTACAACTGACGATGAAACTACGAATCCTGATCATATTGGCTTTCCTGTCACCCGGGTTAACCCTTGTCGCTCAGAATGACGATGAAGCTCCTACCATGGAGTTTGAGAACTATAAACCTATCTCGACACTTGTGGTGCCGGAAACATCTGTAATGAGTGCAAAATTTCCTTTCATTGATGTGCATAGTCATCAATGGGGTCTGGGAGAGAAGAAGATCAGGAGGCTGATCGAGGAGATGGACTCTCTGAACATGGGAGCCATGGTCAATCTGAGTGGTCGCGGCTTCAATAGGGAAACCCGGGATATCGGAACCCAGGAATACCTTAAAAATATGATCGATAGCACCACACTGCTGGCGCCCGGCAGGTTTATCATTTTCACCAACGTGTCATTCAGGAATGTCGGAGAAGATGGGTGGGCGGCGGAAGCCTGCCGGCAACTGGAAGAAGATGTAGCTGCAGGAGCCCGGGGGCTGAAGATCTACAAAAGTCTGGGCTTATCGTATAGCGATACCGACGGAAACAGGCTGGCAATCGATGACCCGAGACTGGATCCGATCTGGGCGAAATGTGGAGAGTTGGGAATACCGGTCCTGATACATGCGGCAGACCCTGCGCCTTTCTGGCACAAGCATGATTCTACAAACGAGCGTTGGTTAGAACTCAAACTACGGCCCGGAAGAAAAAGGGATGCCAACCGGCCAGCTCCCTGGGAACAGATCATTGCTGAACAACACAACATATTTAAGAAACATCCGAATACAACCTTCATCAATGCTCATATGGGTTGGCTGGCCAATGACCTGGGCAGATTGGGAAAGTTGCTGGATGAAAATCCCAATGTTTATCCCGAGATCAGTGCTGTAATTGCTGAACTGGGCAGACAACCCAGGATGGCACAAAAGTTCTTTGAGAAATACCAGGACCGGATCCTGTTTGGAAAAGACGCTTACAACCAGGAAGAGTTTTACACCTACTTCAGGGTGCTGGAAACGGAAGACGAGTACTTCCCCTATTACAAGTACCATGCTTTTTGGAGCCTTTATGGTTTGGGACTTTCTGATGAGATACTCAAAAAGCTTTACTACAAAAACGCTATCAGGATCATCCCGGGGATAGATGCCACCCAATTCCCGGAGTAGATTTCAGGACCCTGACAATTCCTCCCCTGCCAAAGGAAGGAACACCAAAAAAGGCTAACCTCGGGTGAGATCTATCCGGGGGTGTGTTCTTACATATTTTAACCACCCTGATGTAAGTCATTGATCAATTACCGGCCATTGACTACCTTCAGGACTTACATATCAGTCAGGGATCCCGGCCATGAAATCAGTCCTGATCGTCATTTTTGGACTAATGTGGGTCACAGGTGTGCCCCAGTCCCTGGAGATCAACAACCTGACGGTAGATGAGGAGGGAATTGTTACTTTCTCGGCATTGATCAATGCCAGTCACAGCAATCGTGAACGGTACAACATGCTGATTTATTCGTCCATCGACGCCTTCAGTCAGCCTATTGATTTCACATATAAGGACATGGTTCCGGGTCAAACATATGAAATCAGTTTTGATGGGAATGAACAGTTTGGCCAATACAAGGGGGATGTGTTATTCAAATTTGATGTGATGGCCTCTACTTTTCCTGTCAAGGTGAATGTCCCGGAAAACCAGGTATTCAAACTGGGGAAAAAGATGAATTTCTCATGGCAGGACTATCATAATGTCAACAGCTATGATATAGAGCTCTATCGCCGGGGAAATATGGTGCAGACGTTGGCGGAAGATCATACAGGGCAATCTTTCAATGGGATACTGCCGAAGCAGTTGGACAAGGGAAATGATTACTGGATATTAGTAAGACCAACCACCAATACGGATATTTCATCAGAACTCATTCCGGTACAGATCAAATCTGGGGTTGGATTAGCAGTCAAAATAGCACCGCTGGCAGCACTGGGAATAGCCGTTCCTGTTTACATTCTGGGAGGGAGTTCTACGAAACCTGGTGATGAGATATTTGATGCTCCACCAGGACCGCCAGGTGAAAATTAGGTATGATGACCATTGATATTTAAAAGAGCCAGTAGCCGGAAGCTCACCGCCAATAGCTAATGGCCAAATGATAAAGTTCAGTAAGAAGCCAACAACCAGCCCACAGGCTAATGAATGAACTGCATCATGATCAGATTGAACAAAGCTTGTGTTTCTTCCCTATGCAATAGAACAACCCGGCCATTTCAATTTGCCGGCAGACAGAGCAGATGTGTTTCAGGCATAATTTTAATTTGCTATTGTCTGATGCTGAATGGCCAGCCGACCATCACTTCGTTCACTCCTGTCAGCGGACCCATCGGGACTTCAGTTACGATCACCGGTACTAATTTTGATACCACACCATCAAACAACATTGTATTTTTTGGAGCTACACAAGCCCAGGTATCTGCAGCCACTACTACCGAACTTACGGTAACGGTTTCCGCAGGGTCCACCTATCAACCTGTAACCGTACTGGCAAATGGCCTGCAGGCCTATTCAGGTTCTCCATTTGTGGTGACTTTTTCCAGTGATGGAACCGGAATTGATGTAAGTTCATTTGCATCTAAAGTTGATTTTGCAACAGGGACAAATCCCTGGTCAGTTGCGATGGGTGATCTGGATGGAGACGGCCATGCAGATTTGGCAGTAGTGAATTCCAATGGCAACACTGTTTCGGTGTTCAGGAATACAAGTACCGGGTTGGGCTCAATTAGTTATGCTGCCAAGGAAGACTTTGCCACCGGAGCGGGCCCCTATTCAGTTTCAATTGGTGATCTGGATAATGACGGCAAGGCAGATTTAGCGGTTGCGAATAGTTCCGTGTCGGTCTTAAGAAATACAAGTACGGGTAGTGGGGATATCAGCTTTGCCACAAAAATTGATTATACCATAGAATCCAGCTCCTATTCGATCTCGATAGGTGATTTTGACAATGATGGTAAGGCTGATTTAGCGGCAGCGAATACAAGTAACGGCTCAGTGTCTGTATATAGGAATACAAGCACAGGCGCCGGATCCATAAGTTTTGCTGCCAAGTCAGACTTTACAACCGGTACGGATCCAATATCAGTCTCAGTGGGTGATTTTGATACAGACGGGAAACTTGATTTAGCGGTAGCAAATAGTAGTAGTAACACAGTGTCATTGTTAAGGAACACCAGCACGGGTGCCGGAAATATCAATTATGCCACAAAAGTGGATTTTGCCACCGGGACAGAACCTAACTCAGTTTCAGTGGGAGATTTTGATGAAGATGGTAAAATGGATTTAGCAGTGGTAAATTATAGTAGCGGCACCATATCGGTTCTGAGGAATACCAGTACCGGGGCGGGCTCCGTTAGTTATGCCACAAAAGTGGATTATACAACGGACACGGGGCCAAAAGCAGTATCAATCGGCGATCTGGATGGCGATGGCAGGATCGATCTGGCATCAGCGAACAGCGTAGGCAATTCAGTTTCTGTATTGAAGAATACCAGTCCGGGTAGCGGTACCGTCAGCTTTTCCGATAAAGTTGATTTTTCTACCGGGGCCATTCCTGTTGCTTTATTCATGGGAGATGCAGACAACGATGGTAAGCCGGATTTGGCTGTTGCAAATAATAATGATAACACAGTCTCTGTATTGAGGAATGACATCCTTTCGCCTCCTGCGATCACATCATTCTCACCTTCCAGTGGGCCGGTAGGTACTGAAGTGACTATCAGCGGTACAAACTTTGATACCACACCCGCGAACAATACAGTGTTTTTTGGGGCCACCAAAACTACAGTTACAGCGGCCAGTGGGACTGAACTGACAGTGACTGTACCGGCCGGAGCCACATACCAGCACATAACCGTTCTTACCAACGAATTAATTGCTTACTCAGCGACACCCTTTGTGGTGACCTTTGACAGTGATAGAGACATTGATGCCGGCTCTTTTGAAGCAAAAGTGGACTTTGCGACGGGTACGACCCCAAATTCAGTTGCAATCAGTGACATAGACGGAGATGGCCTGGCAGATCTGGCTGCGGTAAATTATGACAGCTACACTGTATCTGTTTTCAGGAATATCAGTTCAGGTCCAGGCAGCATTGATTATGACACCCGGTTGGACTACGCGACCGGTACAGAACCCATCTCAGTTTCCATTGGAGATTTGGATGGTGACGGAAAAAGCGATTTGGCCTTAACTAATTATCGAAGCCATACAGTATCTGTTTTTAGAAATACAAGCACAGTTGGAAGTATCAGTTATGATACCAGGGTAGACTATTCAACAGGATCGGCGTCATATCCGCAATCAGTTTCTATCGGTGATCTGGATGGTGATGGCAGGGCTGATCTTGCTGTTGCGAACAGTGATAACCACACCGTTTCAATATTTAGAAATATCAGTCCGGGTGCGGGTACAATCTCTTATGATACTAAAGTTGACTATTCGACCGGCGCAAATCCCAAGTCAGTTTCAATTGGAGATCTGGATGGCGACGGCAAGGCTGAACTGGCTGTGGCTAACAGTACTGATGCGACGGTATCGGTACTCAGAAATACGAGTACAGGTGCGGGTACAATTAGTTACGCAGCCAAGGTAGACTTTGCGGCAGGATCAACTTCCCGGTCAGTTTCTATCAGCGATATGGATGGTGACGGGAGGGCCGATCTGGCGGTGGCAAATTCCGGTAGTGGGTCGGTGTCAATACTAAGAAACACCAGTCCTGGTGCAAGCACTATCAGTTTTGATTCCAAAGTAGATTATGCCACTGGGGCAAGTCCGTTTTCAGTTTCCATTGGAGATCTGAATGGTGATGGAATGGCTGATTTAGCAGTATCGAATTCCAGTAGCAGTACTGCATCGGTATTTGAAAATACAAGTACAGCTCCGGGTACCATCAGCTTTGCCGACAAAGTCGATTTTGCTACCGGCTCAGCTCCCCGATCAGTTTCAATCGGAGACTTGGATAATGATGGAAAGGCTGATGTAGTCACAGCCAATTTAGGGGGCAATACCTTATCTATATTCAGGAATGCCCTGATTGTTTCTCCATCACTGACCTACTCCGTCTCTCCGGATGTTTCGACAGCCGTTTTCTCAGGAGTTACCTACAACATCGCGCCTGAAGAAACTTCCCCAAGAGGCCTGGCTTTCAACAATGATGGTACAAAAATGTATGTAGTTGGCATCGATCAGGCTGATGTGAATGAATACATACTGGGTTCGGCTTATGATGTAAGCACAGCCAGCTTTAACACCGGTTTTTCCGTTGGGTCACAGGACAATAGCCCCGAGGACATTGTATTTAATGACGATGGCACAAAAATGTATATCGTGGGATTTCTGGGAACTTCAGTGTATGAATACGCACTTGGTACGGCGTTTGATGTAAGTACGGCAAGCTATGTCACCAGTTTTTCTGTTGCCTCGGAAGATGGCGGTCCGGCAGGCGTTTCTTTCAATAACAGCGGGACAAAAATGTTTGTTATTGGTTGGGGTGTGGATAATGTATATGAATACACACTGAGTAACGCATTCGATGTTAGCAGTGCCGGCTTTTCTATAAACTTTTCGGTTTCCTCTGAGGAAGCTTCTTCAAGGGATCTAAGCTTCAGCAAGGATGGCACCAGGATGTATGTACTGGGTGGCGATGGGCTGGATGTGAATGAGTACGCACTTAGTGAAGGATTTAATATTAGTACTGCCACATTTGTCACCAATTATTCTGTGGCGGACCAGGAGACGGAAGTTCATGGATTGGCATTCAACAACAGTGGAACGAAAATGTATGTCACAGGAGGTGTGGGAGATGACGTGAATGTTTATGATCTAAGTAGCAATGCTTTTAATGAAGCTGCGACCAATGACGGAATAGTTGAGGGATCACTTATTGTAAGTATCAGTAATGACACATTCATCAATGCAGGCGGATCCTTGACTTCACCCACTCATTTTACTATTGACAATCTCCCGTCCGGTCTCGTGCCATCGATGGCTGTAGCAGCAGATGGACTTACAGCAACATTGACACTTACGGGGAATACTGAAAACCATGACGATGTTGATGATATAACTGATCTGCAATTCACGTTTACAGATGCAGCGTTTGCCGGTGGAGATGCTTCAATTGTGAACAGTGCGACCGGTGCAAGTTCCAATTTGGGCATTGATTTCAATGACGATCTGATCGCCTACTATCCTTTCACCGGCAATGCTACGGACGAAAGCGGTCATGGACTTGATGGAACCGTAAGCGGGGCCACACTTGCGGCAGATCGGTTTGGGAATACCGGCAGCGCTTACAACTTTGATGGTGTGGATGATTTTATTCAGGTTCCGACATCACCACAGATTTTAAACACTTCAACGAATCAGTTCACATTTGCAGGCTGGATTTATAGTGTGGCAGGAGATGGAACTACTTCCCAGAATGTTTTCGAGGCCACAACCGCAACTTCCGGAACAAATAATGAAGTTTACTTCGAAGCAAGTATGCCTGGTACGATGCGATTCGGGATTACCGATGACAGCAATGGGGAGCATCTGGCGACAAGCCGGTCGTTGGAGCTTAACACCTGGTACTTTGTTGTCGGTACTTATGATGGTTCAGAACAGAAAATCTATATCAATGGTGAACTGGATGATACGCAAATATGGACAGATAATTTTACCATCAACTCCGGCATTTACATTGGTAAGGATATTCAGGGAGGGCAATTATTCAATGGAATAATTGACGATCTCCGGATCTTTAACAGGGCGGTTCCGGCCACCGAGATTGCGGATCTCTATAATGAAAACGGTTGGGCTGACCGCGAGGCACTTATGGCACTGTATAACAGCACGGATGGAGCAAATTGGACGAATAATACAAACTGGGGTGCTGGTTTTGATCTATCCACATGGTATGGGGTGACGGTTGATATGAATGGCAACGTCTCAAGCCTGATCCTGAGGGATAACAATTTGATCGGGACTATCCCATCTGAGATCGGTTACCTGTCGAATATGTCGAACCTGACACTGGACCAAAACGGACTGACGGGAAGCGTTCCGTCCGAGCTGGGCAATCTGAACAATCTGACTAGCCTGAATCTAAGCATTAACGCTCTCTCGGGTAGTATCCCAACAGAACTAGCCAATATTTCGAATCTCCAAAGTTTGTTGCTCTATAGCAATAATTTGAGTGGCGGCATACCGGTGGAGCTAGGATCCATGCCAAATCTGGCAAGCCTGGATCTGGAGAGTAACTCACTGACCGGGGAAATTCCATCCGAGCTAAGTAATCTGACAAATTTGAATTCTCTTAATCTTGGCAGCAATGAGTTGTCCGGGAGTATCCCGACATGGGTGGCGGATTTCACAAACCTGCATACACTAATATTATCAGGAAACAATCTGACCGGAACAATACCCGTAGTGCTCGGTAATTTAAGTAACCTCGGCTATCTGAATCTGGGGGGCAATCAGCTCACTGGCGAAATCCCAACGGAATTGGGAAATCTATCCAACCTTGAAATCTTATATCTGTATACTAATCAGTTGTCAGGAAGCATTCCAACCGAACTTGGAAATCTGTCTTCCCTCTCTGTATTGAACCTTAAGGAAAATAATTTGTCAGGAGGCATCCCTCCCGGGCTTGGGGATCTTACCAGCCTGGAAGAATTAATTTTAAATGATAACAAGTTGTCCGGAACGGTACCGGAGGAGCTGGGGAATCCGCCGAACCTTGAATACTTTGAAATACAAAATAATTCCTTTCAAACGCTCCCTGATTTTTCATCAGCGGCCTGGACCGGGACGATCATCAGGTTTAGTGTTCAAAATAATGTGCTTGGGTTTGATGACATTATTCCCAACATAGGAATAAACAACTTTAACTATTCTCCTCAAAACCCTACTGATAGCGAAACAACATCATACGTTGTTGCAGGCAATAACTACACAATGACTGTGTCGGAAACTGCCCCGAATACTTCCTTCCAATGGCAGAAAGACGGTGTGGATATTGACGGTGCAACCGCTAATTCATATACGATTATAGGATTTTCACCTTCTGATGAAGGAATTTATACATGCGTAATGACTAACTCAAGTGTGCAGGGTCTCACACTTACCAGAAATAATATTACGTTGATGGAGAATACTGACCTGGTGGCCTATTATCCGTTTGATGGAAATGCTGCAGACGGATCGGGCCATGGTAACAACGGAACCGTGACCGGCGCTATCCTTACCGTTGACCGCTTCGGAAATGAAAATAGTGCATATAGCTTTGATGGAGTTGACGACCTGATCGAAATATCCGCTACTTCCAGCATTGCGTGGAGTGACACTTACGACTTCAGTGTGCTTGCATGGGTAAAACCATCATCGGTTACAGGTCGAACCTGGGTAATCTCCGCAGATCCGGCAAGTAATGGTGAATTCCAATGGAGGATGTCCGTTTTTGATGGAGTTGCCCACGCTAACATCGATAATGCCGGCAACGCTGGCTGGGATATGGTCGGCAACACTCAATTATCACTGGACTCATGGAATTTTATCGGATATACGTACAATGGGTCCACTAAGGAGGTGAGGATTTACATGGATGGACAGTTTGATACATCCGGAACTTCTACCATTTCCGGCACCGCAGTTCCGGCATCATTTGATAAGTTTATTTTGGGGGCGGCCGCCCAGTGGAGCAATCCGGCTGCTGAATTCTTCAATGGATCTATCGATGATATCAAGGTATTTAATCGTTTGCTGAGCGATGCCGAGATTATGGATCTGTACACGGAGGGAGGCTGGGGTCTTGAGAGTACCTATCATGTTTCCACTGCCGGTGACGATAGTAATGATGGCAGTATTACATCACCGTTTAGAAATATTCAAACGGCTCTGACCCAGGCGGGTCAGGGATATGTCATCAAAGTGGCGGCAGGAGCCTACGACGAAGGATTGATCACACAATCGCAGGTGACATTACTTGGCGGGTATTCGGAAAACTTTTTGGAAGCGGAACGTGATATCTTCAGCAATAAAACAGTGATCAGAGCATTGAGTGCCGTCCTGCTAACGGATGACCATGCTTGTACCATTGATGGATTCGTATTTGACGGGAATAATACTGCGGAAATAGGTCTGGATATCAATGCCGCCTCCAGCGTATCCCATAACATCGTTTTGGATATTGGCTTTGCAGGAGTGGGAATTGAGTTGAATGGTGAAGGCGACGTCATCAATAACGTCATCAATACGGATGGAGAAACCGGAATAAGAATTTATGCCACATCTCCTACCGTTAAAAATAACATCATCTACAACAATGCATTCGGGATAAGTAATATCTCCGCCGAAGGCGCCCCAAAGTACAATTGCGTTGCATTTAATACATATAATTATACTGGATTTTATGACTCCCCCGGAATCGGTGACATCAGCCTGAACCCCCGGTTTGTGGATACTTCTACCGATGATTACCGGTTATTGTCTTCCTCACCGGCCATAGACGCAGGTGATCCCACAGATCCGGTTGGGGATGAACCGGACCCCAATGGTGGCCGCATCAACATGGGAGCCTACGGTGGCACCAAAAATGCACAGCTCGGTGTCGATGCTCTTGGAATAGTAGCGTACTATCTGTTTAACGGTGATGCCGTGGACGAATCCGGAAATGGTCTGGATGGAACTGTAAATGGAGCAACACTCAGCACAGACCGCTTCGGAGGTGCAACCAGTGCATATAGTTTTGATGGCGTAGATGATTATATAGATGTTGCCGACGATCCCTCATTGAATTTTGGGACCGGAGATTTCTCCATATCGGTGTGGGCCCGAACCGGCTCTTCCAATGCCATGCGAATTGTTGCCAAATCGGACCACGATCAGGACAATGGTTATCAGCTGGGTATTACAAACAGTGCAGTTTTCTATTTACTTGACATTGGTCCCGGAAATGACTCGGGAGATCCGGTCAATGACGATGCCTGGCACCACATCGTTGGTGTAAGGGAAGGAAATGACCTGCGGCTTTATGTTGATGGTGAGCTGGCAGATGCTGTAAGCGGAGTGGCATCTTATGATGTCAGCACCAGCCTAAGTCTGAAAATTGGGCGCAGAGATGGTGCGCAACCCACCTATTTTGAAGGCTCAATAGACGACATCCGCATTTATGACCGGGCAATAACAGCCCCGGAAGTTTCCGATCTGTATGGGGAGGGAGGCTGGCCGGTACAGGGAAACAATGCTCCGACTGATCTCATACTTTCCAGTCAAACCATTGCCGAAAACCAGGTCATAGGTACCCTCATCGGTAGCCTGAGTACTACCGATAGTGATACGGGTGATAGCCACACTTACAGCCTGGTAACGGGGACTGGCGATACGGACAATAGCAGTTTTAGCATCACAAATGATCAATTGTTGTCCGCTGAAGTATTTGATTTCGAAACCAAATCCAGCTATTCCATCCGGATCCGGACAGATGACGGCAATGGTGGCATTTACGAAAAAGTATTCACAATAACAGTAACGGACATTAATGAAGGAGCGAATAACTCCCCAACCGATATCACCTTATCCAGTGCGTCCGTATTTGAGGAACAGTTAGTGGGAACGGAAGTCGGTACATTGGGCACCACCGATATTGATGCAGGTGATACCCATACCTACAGCCTTGTGGCTGGCACCGGAAGTGCGGATAACGGAAGCTTTAGTATATCAGGTGACCGGCTGTTAACGGCTGAAGTCTTCGATTTCGAGACCAGGTCCTCATATGATATTCGTATTCAAACTGACGATGGAAATGGCGGAACTTTTGAGAAAACGTTTACCATCACCGTAATCGATATTAATGAGACCGGAAATAATGCACCTACAGATATTCAGCTTTCAAATCAAAATGTCAGTGAAAATCCCGTGGGAACCACATTTGTAGGGAACCTGAGTACGGTCGATGCGGATGCAGGTGATATGCATACCTATAGCTTCGCGGCCGGAACGGGTGATGCTGATAATTCAAGTTTCAGCATCAATAATGATCAGCTCCTGTCCGATGAAGGTTTTGATTTTGAAACCAAATCCAGCTACAGTATTAGAATTCAGACGGATGATGGAAATGGAGGGGTTTTCGCAAAGGAATTCACCATAACCGTGATAGATGTAAATGAAAGTCCCACGGATATCACCCTTTCCAACAACACCATATCTGCTAATAGCGGGACTACAGTGGTTGGTATTTTGAATACTGAAGATCCGGATGCCGGTGAATCCCATACCTATTCTTTCGTGACTGGTGATGGTGATGAGGATAATGGATCATTTACCATTAGCGGCAACCAATTGAAAACTGCCGGGAATTTAACTGCTGATACTTATTTTATCCGCATAGCATCTGCAGATAGAAATCAATCCGCAATTGAAGAATCTTTCGGAATAGAAGTAGTGGAAGCGACGGTGTTGCCGACGGACATATCCTATGGAATAGGTATTGAAAATTACCGGATATTATCTTTCCCTTTTAGTCAGGTTGGTATCAGTGAGATCTTTGGGAATGCGGTTTTTGGTGAGGCCGGAGATTTCTGGCTGCTGGGATATACGCACCCCGGACCGGCACGGGGATTGACGTCGGGTACATCATTACGAGCGGGAGAAGGCTACTGGTTCATCGCCAAAGAGCCTTTAACCATTACAATTCCGTCAGGATCTCCTGCTCCTTTAAATGACCGGATGGAATTCGAACTTTCCCTCGACCAGGGGTGGAACCTGGTAGGAAATCCGTTCCTGGCCGCCCTGAACTGGCCGGGAATTGTTACGTACAATGAGAACCAAAACTATATAAACACCGGTGATATTATTACCACAAGTGGGGTCCATCAATATGCAAACGGTGGCTATAGTTTAGTAGCTACTTTTGACGAGTTTGAAGGAGGATGGGTGGAAACGTCTGCTGCCGTGACGGTTTACATTCCATCACCAACGGTATGGGGCAGGATGGCCCTGGTTTCCAATCAACCGGTGCATGATACCTACGTGAACTCCGTTGATGATTGGCAAATACTGATAAATATCGAATCCGGAAAACAAAAGTCCAATCTGGCAGGTATTGGCATGCATCCCGAAAGCGATGAAGGGTTTGACTTGAGAGATGTCTCCCTGCCTCCTAAAATCAGTGATGAATTAAAATTTGAGTTGCTGGAGTATTATTCCGGATTGACCAAGAACATTGTTTCACCTTCACCATCTTTTGAATGGATCTATGACATCAATGTCTCCAATGAAAGAGTCAACATGACCTGGGACCGGGAGATTTCAAAACAGGTGAGTGGTGATCTGCTTATTTATTTCCCAGGAAGGGATGTTGCGTTTGACATGAAAGACAGAAGTTCGGTTTCAGCACTTCCATCACAGGACCGGCAGATGAAGATCTTTTATGGCGATGATGCACCCCTGGAGAAATTGGGCATACAGGCACAGGCGTATCCCAATCCAATGAATGATGAGATTACATTTAGATTTTATGTATTCGGGGACGGTGAAAATAAAGAAGTCACCATCGAGACATTCTCCGTCGAAGGTTCCCAGGTCAATACCATTAAACAGACGTTCCCATCCGGTCATTGGGCAACTTGTCAATGGCGTGAAACGCAGATGCCATCAGGCATTTACCTGTACCGGGTGAGCATTGATCAAAAACACAGCGAATTACAGCGGATTATAAAGTTAAGATGATGAAAAACCTCGCATTACTATTTTCGATTTTTTTAGTGATTAACTGTCTATTTGGACAGAAAGCGTCATTTACATCGAATCCGGTTTATGCCGAATTTGGGAAGGACAAGCCTACCTATATTGTCATTACAAGTCCTTCAGTGATAGAGGATAATGCGACCAGGGGATTTGCCCGGATCAAAACGGAAAAATTGCAAATCGAGGGGAAAGTAGCGGATCAGGATGGGATAGAAACCGTCCTTGTAAACAATTTTCCCATACAATTAGCCGCAGACGGCTCATTCAAAACGGAGCTGAACGTGAAAGCAGGGGAAAATACACTCGGTTTCCTTGTGTTTGATAAGAAAGGGAATGAATTCACCAAAAACTATACATTTATTGGAGGTGAGGATCGCGCTACAGCCGGGATTGCGGGTGGCGGCAGTAAATATTACGCGTTGCTGATCGCGGTAAATGAATATGAAGATCCTGAGATCCTGGACCTGGATAAACCCGTCAAAGATGCCGAAAACCTGGCAAACGTTTTGAAGACCTATTACACTTTCGATGAAGAAAATGTGAATGTCCTCGAGAATGCCACTCGCGGCGATATCATTACAGCGCTTGATGACTTAAAGAAAAAAGTGACCCCGGAGGACAACCTGCTTCTTTTTTATGCCGGTCATGGCCTGTGGGACGAATCCAGTGAGATCGGGTACTGGATACCTTCTGATGGTGCCAAAGCCAATACGGTGGATTATTTCAGGAATAGTACCCTTACGGATCAGATCAATGCGATCAAGTCGAAACACACCTTATTGATTGCGGATGCCTGTTTTTCCGGTGCGATATTCAAAAGCCGCCGGGCATTTTACGATGCTAATGCTGCCGTGAATAAATTATACGAATTGCCCAGTCGGAAAGCCATGACCAGTGGTACTTTGACAGAAGTGCCGGATCGAAGCGCATTTTTGGAATACCTGACAAAGAGATTAAAGAGCAATAGCGAAAAATATCTCAGTGCCGCCAGCTTGTTCGGCACCATCCGGGAGACAGTGATCAATAACAGTGATGTTATCCCCCAGTATGGTACGATCCAGAAAGTAGGAGACGAGGGCGGTGAGTTTATTTTCATCAGGAGGGAATAGAAGACCTTGATGTGTTTTTGAGGTCATTTCGACCGTCAGGGAGAAATGACCTGCCAAAATTTATAACAGCAAGAGAATAGGATTCATAAATGGGAACAGACTGCATATTGCAACCAAACTCTCGCCTGATTAACTTTTTAATATCATGAAATCTGCAGGCATTATTTTGATCATTTTCTGCTTTGCCGGTCAAGCCCAACCCAGGTGGATCGAATACGAGTACCGGCAAAGCAACTATCCTGAGTATTCCCATTTCATCGGATTCTCATCCAGGTATTTCGAAGAGGGCGAAGACCTTAACAAAGTATCGGATGAAGTGAAAAACCTGGCCCGTACGGATCTGTCGGAATCCATTTTCGTGTCTCTCACCGGTCAATCTACACTTGGGATCAATACAACCGATGGTATGACCTCCACTTCATTCGAAAAATCCTCTGTAACAAAGAGCTCCCTTGAGGCAGTGGGTCTGAAAACCGAGACCCACCTGGATAAAGGGCAAAAGATAGCTTACGGATTTTCATACGTCAGAAAGAAGAGCCTGGCTGCAGGTTATTACAAACGATTATCTGCCATAATGAAAGACATAAAGTCTACTTTGGAGAAGTCGTTGGAGATAGAAAATACTGAGATCCGCTACAAAGAGCTGACAGGAATTTTGCAGGATCTTCATGAAGTTACGGGAATGCAGGACATGTTGATCTTCCTTGGAGTGACCAACGATGCTGTTTTGATGAGTGGGGACTGGAAGAATTACCGGTATATAGTGAAAGAGGAATTTGAGAAGATACGGTCAGATGAGAACCAGTCTCTGAGCCAGTTGGTGAATTTCCTGCTCGATGACATGACACACGAGCTGGGGAATACTTCTGCCAGCTTTTCCATCCGTCCGATTTCCTACAAGAATTCCGGGATCCCGACGGAGTTTTCCGATTATTTTCATCAGATATTAGGACGGAGTTCTTCTACTCGGTTTAAAGTGCTGGAATCATCAGACGCCAGGTTTAAGCTGACGGGCAGCTACTGGCCGTCCGGGGATGAAGTTCAAATTACCCTGAATCTCTATGAGTACGACAACAATGAGCCAATGGTACTACTGTATGGGGGGTCTTTTGCAATTGATGAATCGGAAGTTAAAAAACTGGGTCTTATTTATGAGATCAGCGATGAAGGGATTGATTTCAAAAAGCATCATGAAATATTGAATTCTTCCACCGTAAATGGAGGGATGACGGCCATGGTTACTACTCAAAAGGGAAGCGAATCATTGATATTTAGGGAAGGGGAGATCCTGAAATTATACGTGAATATATCCAGGCCGGCATACCTGCGGCTGCTGAACGTCTGGAGTGATGGTACTCAGCTTTCCTTGCTTGACAACTATTATATCGATGAGAGCAGGTTGAATCAACAGGTTCCTATGCCGTTCGAGTTTGAAACAGCCTGTCCCTGCGGTACCGAATACATCAAGCTTATTGCACAAAGCGAACCTTTCGAAAAACTTGAAGTAACGGAGATCGATGGATTTGATTACATCACTACCAGCGTCTCAGACGTCCTGGGTGATACCCGCGGATTTCAAAAAGTAAAAGCCCCGGATGAAGGTTTCTACTATGGCGAATCCGGATTTTCAGTCACTACGATAAAGCGCAACTAACCTTTCCCCCTCTGAGAGGGGGTGAAGGGGGGGTTGCGAAGGAATGATCATGACCGGAGGTAATTCCCACCTTACAAATCTGAACAAGGTATTCACGAATAAGATTTATAATACCCGCCTTTTATCCCGTTTTTCTTCATCTCTGCAATAATGCTTATGGCAGTGTCGGGATCAATGGACTTGATCAGACGCCTGTAGACTGCCGGAAAGGACTTCTCCTGCTTGTAAATGCGGATGGCGGTTCGCAGATGATCGGAATAGTTGTTTTTGGAAATCATTTTACCACATTTTGAGAACTGTTAACTGAATTTCGTCATTTTTTGTTGTACAACGTGCGTGAATTATGCACCAGTTTCCGACATTTTTATGCACAATTCTGCCATGGTTTGAAGTGGTGATTTTGGTAAAATCAGGGAAGTAGTTTGATTTCAGATAGTTAAAACTCAGATTGAATCGACGGCCTGAAAACAGAACATTTTGATCTTCTTTGTTCACTTGGCAAAAAAATCGTCAACATGAGGAGCTCTGCTTTCTTGGTAAACCCGGCAGGATTACCTGATGGTGATCCTTGTCTTCCAAATTCCGAATGGAAGACATATGGATCTCCGATTTAATTTTTTCCATTTTGGCTTTCAGTAGAGATCACTAAGTCCTCTCTCTTTTAAGTATTATGATTTTAAGGGGATCACCATATTCCAGGTTTTTTCAAACACCCACTCTTCAGGACCAATACCGGTTGCTGCAAAAAGATGTGTTGGTTTTCCATCTTCTATCAACAGTGATGGCCTTTCAAAATGATTTTGATAGGTCTTTTTCCCATTGTCCCATAAAATATTTTTGCTGTAAGCAAGTGGTTTGGATGCCAGTTCCCAATTGACACCGTCATTTGATAACGCATGTATCCCTCCCCCTCTTTCTCCGCAAATATGGCCAAAACGATCTTTCATTATTAATTCATAGTGATCATCCATCCACCATACATATGGGTCTTCAACATCATTTTCGTTGGATTCACTGGTATCAAAATTGAAAATGGGATCATCATGGATTCTTGAATATGGGCCATCCATTTCAGCCGCCTTGCAGGCTCCAAGTAACAGGGGAGGTGTAAGTCCGCTGGTTGATGATTTATATATCAGGAGAATTTCTCCGGTTTTTTCATTTACCACAGGTGATGGATTTGATGTTATGGTAGCGTCCCATTTCCCGGGGCGTGGTTCCAGTATAGGTTTATCCATTCTTTTCCATGGACCTTCCACGGATTCAGCATAAGCCATCCCTATTCTCTTATTCATCCATGCTTTCTGCGCCCGGTTATCTGCCCAGATATTTTCGTTGGTTTCAGGTATTTTGAAATCATAGGTCGAGCCCATATAATAGAGAAGATAATACCCCTGATACTTTATTATTCGGGGATTATGTGTTACCAGACCATCAAAGTACCCTTTCCCCCTTACAGGTAAAACAACTTCCTGAAATTCATAGGGCCCGACCGGAGTATCGGAAACTGCTCTTACAATTTCAGAATTGGTAACCCATTTACCAAAACCAATGTCTTTTGCCCACCGGGATACAAACATATGATACTTGCCATCCTCTCCTTTAATTACCGAAGATCCCCATACCCAATAATCTTCCATCTCAAAACCACCTCCAATTGGAGCAGGGAGCAATTGATCAATAAAAGCCCGTTCCGTTTTGGTTTTACATGATAATCCGTAATTCGCTAAGGTTATAAATGCTATTCCCTTTGATATATGGTGAATGAATTTCCGGCGACTATTCATATTTATTAAAGTTTAAAATGATTTTTTGGACATCCAAAATTCAATAGATAAACTGAATTAGAGATGATGAACCTGCGATTTGATTTTTTACATTTTAATTTTCACGAATGAATTGATTCGGCGCGCAAAATGAAAGCTCCCCTTAATCACGACAGGATTCAAACGGGGCCGCCCAGGCCTGCAACCGGATGTTGCAGGTTTGATTAGGGTATAAATGAAAAAACCTGAACAAATGTCAGGTTTTAGTGAACCCGGCAGGAACTCATGGAATAAGTACGGATCGTCCACCATCTCACAAAGAAAAATTATGGAAGTTGACGGAACAATAGTGTGAGTAATCAGGTAGAAATGAAACTGGTAGGTAGGTGATAGAAGGTCCCGAACTTAATTGGGCTTTATTCGGTTTAATTGGTCTATGCCAATTGTACATATTAGGGATTAATTCCTTTCAATATCTTCCATACATTTCAAACAATCTCGTTCTAGAAGATAAACTCGCTTTCCAATTTTTTTAAAACCCACAAGAGTTCGTTTCCTCTTCCAGTGGTGGATGGTCACCACTGACACTCCGAAAAATCTGCTACTTCTTGGATCGACAAAAGTTTGTTTACTTCCTTTTGAGTCAAAAAATTTTGACTCAAAAGGAAATTCGACAGATATACTTTTGCTCATACAGTATTTTGTTTATGTATATACACAATAGATTGATATTAATTCAAATTCGGTGTCGCAATCTTAAAACCAACAACATCCGCTACGGTCACAGGAGTGCCAAAGTCTTCCGGATTAGGTGGAGGGCAATCAGCCATGGTACACGGCAAATAGTATAAATCTGCTTTGGCCGTAAATTTTTTCCCGTTCTCATCCATGGTTCCACGATATACAGTAACATTAAGTGATGTAGGGGCACCTGTATTTGAATCTGCTATAAAAGCAAACATATTAATCACGAAGTCGTTTCCATCAATACTCACAACACTTGCCGGACTGTCGGTAAACTTGACACCGCCCGCACCGAACATCCAACCTCCTACAATGTCAACAGTTCCGCCTTCATCTACACTCATAATATTTTGATACTTGTCACCATTAGGAACTACACCCGATACTTCGATAAACCAATTACCGACAAGTTGCTTAACCAATGGATTAGTAGCAGTTACGGAGTTCGTTGGTTCAGAACTTGGTGTGCAGGATAAAATGGTCGTTAAAAGGAGTATCGAAAGGGTACTGAATAGAGAAAATTTTGTTGAATTCATTTTTAACTGATTTAGATGTACATATAACTTATTTTTTGAAATTTCATTTATTAATGCAGAGTACAACTGTTTTCGTTTTCCATGTTTAGGTTTTGATTAACCTCAATTATTTTGCTAAAGTAGATCCCATAGTATATACTTGCAACTAAATATATAAAATATACTAGTATACTTGAGTATACTAACTAATCAATTTATGAATGGGAGGAAGAAGTAAAACACCTAAAGAATGCCTTGAAAAACTCCTGCCTGTAAGGGATGCACTAAACGTATTTCAAGGCAAGTGGAAGATTCAAATCATCAGTGTATTAATATATTATGAGCAGTGTAGTTTCAAGCTATTGAAGGAATCTGTTAAAGGGATTACTCCTAAAATGTTATCAAAGGAGTTAAAAGATCTGGAAACAAATCTCTTGATAGTCAGAAAAGTGGCTGATACTCGTCCGGTTAACATCTCATACTCAATCACAGAATATGGAAAAAAGTGTACACCTTTAATTAAAGCACTTTATCAATGGGGGTTGAAACATAGAGAAACCATAATGGTTTGAGAATTGAGAACTTGATGGTCTTTCATCTTACATCTACTTCCACTTCTAAAATTTCACCTTCCCTCTCTCTTTTTAGGCCTCCGATCTTGTGATCAAATAATCCAATTAGATTATTGCCCGCAGGATCCTCCAAGCGACTACTGACTTGAAGTATGTATTTGCCGTTTTCCCATTTTTTAAATGGGGTAAAACTCCAAGATGTTTCCTTAAACCCAATTTCTATTTTTCCCTTAACTGGTTTTCCATCAGGACCCAGTATTCTCATTCTATGAAACAGTGACATACGGTCCAAGATTTGCGGAAATTGAAGAGTCAATGCCGTGGTATTGCCGGAGGCGGGAACGATAATTGACCAATTATTGAGATCCGGTGCTTCTTTGTCTTCTTTTAAAACATAAATATTCTTAGTGTAAGATTGTTTTAGTGTTTGCCCATAGATATCTTCGGCTTTTTCTATTATCAGTTGGTAATTTTTACCCGGTTCTAATGCTCGCCCAAATCTTTTGTTGACTTTCAGGTCTGTCTTTACTCGCGCAGGGTCCAGGATGATGGTCAATTGTTTTTGTTCGCTATCCCATAATTCATGCACATTGTTGAATATTGCACCTGCTATTTTCTCACCCTCCTTATTGATTAACTTGATATTTTCCAAATTTCCCACTGTTTTCATCGGTTGCGAAAATTGGATATACATTCGTAACAAATTTTCGGATAAAGAATCAGTAGTTGGATAAACTGCACTTACAACGGGTTGGGATCGTAATTCATCAGGTAACTCAAAAACCTTATTGACTAATCCATTAATTGTATTTATCTCTAATACATATTTTGTGCCCTCCAATAGAGGAAAAGCAGGGATGAAAGCTATTGTTTTACCTTCTACCTGCTCTTCCAATTTACCCGAAATTGGAGGCTCAATTTTTCGCTCTTCCAATTTATCCCACACATAAAGATTTATGCTTTCTTCATCTTTTAAAACCACATCATCAGCACTTAAATGATTAATAACTACGACGCTTTTTTGAATATGTAATTCTACTTCGTTTGGGCATGATGCGATCAGAAAAAGTGCTATCTGTAAAAAGATTGGCAAACTCATAAGTTATCAAATAATTGAAGTAGACTAATCACTCTCTTTTCATTTTTGAAGATGTCAACTCAGGAAACCCTTCCAAATTCTTAATCATGTCGTGAAAACCCTTGACAACTTCGCTGCCTTCTTTGTATTGGTAATTGTTGAAATCATATTCGTTAATGAAATCACTCAATCTCAAATAAGCTCCCTTCAGTTCTGATAAAATGTCTACACCTCCGGTCTCCATGTTTCGTCGAAGTAATGTTAACATCATCTGGTTTTGATCATCTATGTGCATAACACCAGAAAGCGGTACAGGAAATATTTCCACGCCGGCGGGTCCTTGTGTAAATCCGGAAAGTCCATCGCCCTTATTGGCTTTTGCAAAATCTTTTAAAGAGATCAGGCTACCACTTCTTTGCTTGTTAGTAATCAATAGTTTTTTATCGAACGAGCCATCATACTCTTGGGCCATAAAAGTCAGCATGTCAATGGGAACGTTCCCGAACCCCAACTCGGCAATCGTTTTTGCTTTGATATGATTGCCTTCATGAATTTCCGATGTCGGTATACTCACCAATGGTGTACATGTATAGGCCGCAATCAGAGTGGATACTCCATCTAAATCTTCAAAAGTCATAGTCCTGATAGGTGCACGGGTTTCATTTTGCGTATGGACTGCATGGTACATTTCGATGCCCGCTATGTGGGTTTGAGAACCATTAAAAGGGTATGCAATTTTCCTTAAGGTAGAGGCAAACTCCCCATTCGTTAAACCCGCCACATAAATATGACCATCATGATAATCAATGTCCGTAATCGTCAAAGTGTTGGCGGGAATATCTCTCCAAAAGTTTGGAAAATCGGTAACCGGATTTTGAATGCTTACCTGGGTTACATCGTCTTTCGTAATTTCTAAAAATCGCACGTTCTCATCACCAGGATTGACGATGGCAATCAAGGATTTGGCCTCAGGTTCGTATCCCCTTTTTACAGCAATGTACGCCTCCTGACTTACCGGATGTATTTTCATGTCACTAATGATCAGATCAGTGGGTTGGATGCCCAATTTGGCAGCAATCTTCCTGTCTACTCCCTTATTATTATAGGGTAATGGGTCGGTTAATGGGATGGCTGTTGTGGGAATGGCATGAATAACACCCGATTTGCTGTCCCCCACGAATAATACGTTGTCTGGCCCAAAGGTCAGCACAGTTACACCTGGAAGGGTATTATTTTCCAGGTTCAAAGTGGCTTCAGTGCCAGTTGATGATCTCGTAGAAGAATCAACCATTCTTTGATTGCAGCCAGCTACAATCAATATGGTTATGACTAACAAAATGGGAGAATAGATTAATTTTTTCATGTCATTTTCAATTTTGATTATAACACAAAGCTAGAGCCATGAAAATGGCTGTGCATTAATAAATATTAAGGATTCAAAAAAAACCTGAACAAATGTCCAGGTTTTAGTGAACCCGGCAGGATTTCAAACGGGGGCGCCTAGCCCTGCAACCGAATGTTGCAGGTTTGATTAGGGAATAAAAAAAGAAAACCTGAACAAAAATGTCCAGGTTTAGTGAACCCGGCAGGATTTCAAACGGGGCCGCCCAGGCCTGCAACCGGATGTTGCAGGTTTGATTAGGGAATAAAAAAAGAAAACCTG